>CAVQCX010000001.1:0-17821 GCA_963711095.1 uncultured Gammaproteobacteria bacterium
CTGAGGGGTCGGAGCCCTTTCTGTGCTACATTCAGGGCGGTCAGCGGGGTGTCGTTGACCCGGGTCTTAGCGCCCTGCGGGCCCAGGTAGAGGTCGTAGCCGGTGGCCTCGCCGCCGGGGCTCCAGCTGAACGCAAAGACTGGGAGTTGCACGGGGCGATGAATCTGTTACGTTTTCACCGACGAGGGTGGCTGGAACCTCTGATCGCAATGACCGCAACCCGGCGCATAGCTGGGGCACGTCCGCCGTTAGGTGCTCTGCAGTGAGTGATCCGGACCTGGAGATTGTATGGGACCCATCCAAGGCGGCTTCGAACCTTGCCAAGCACGCTGTGGATTTCACGCAAGCGGCCACCGTGCTCCTTGACCCCCTGGCGTTGACCGTCTTCGATGCGGCCCACAGCCAGGACGAAGATCGCTGGTTCACCCTGGGTGTCTCCGGCGACGGTAAGCTGCTGGCGGTGTCGCACACGTACCAGCCCAGCGGCCCGAACACCGCCAGCGTGCGCCTCATCTCGGCGCGAGTGGCTACTCGCAACGAACGGCAACAGTATGAGAACGAGCCCCGATAGGTGAGCACCATGAACGAGATCCCCGACGACGACATGCCCGACGAGATCGATTTCTCCAAGGGGGTGCGCGGCAAATTCTACAGACCAGGCACGAAGCTCAATCTTCCCGTGTATCTGGACAGCGAGGTGCGGGCAAGACTTACCTCCCTAGCTTGCGCCAAGGGCGTGGACCTTTCGGTGCTCGTTAATGACCTGCTTCGAAAAGACATCGAGTTGATCGACATGGCGAGATAGATCGGATGTGGTGGCGGCTGGCTCGTGCCATGCGATCCTTCTCTCCGTAAACGCACGTTTTTGGCCCCACAATGGGCATTCTAAGCAGGATTTTTGCCCTGTTTTCAGGCTTTGATCATTTAATCAATAGGATAGCGGGGAAACGACGGAGAAACGAAGGCAGCGAAGGGGTCAGGTCTCGTATTGTAGCATGCTACAATACGAGACCTGCGACAATATGATAATAGGGGACGGTGCGGCTGGGCGATGCCGCGTACTTTAGTGGGTGGGAACCCCTTCCGGGTAACCGCTAGCCACGGGCCCGGTATCGAGCCTTGCTGCGGGATTGGTAACAAGCTCGCAGATGCGTAGGCGCGAAAGCAGGCGAGGTGCAAAGGTAGCGGGTGAGGCCGCCCTCGAAGGTGTAGAGCCCCGAAATATTAGTTGGGAGTGCCGACGGGTTTGTCCCTCCGGCAGGCAACAGCCCGCACCGCATAAAGGGCGAGTGGGGCGGGAGCTCCCCGGGGTCCGAGGCCGGATCGAGCCTGACAGAGCGAGTACGAGGGTAACCCAGGAGATCCGGATCTCGGTCCACAGGCAGGTGGGCACCCCTGGACAAGTGTAAAAGCGAGGAAAGGGGCGGAGGGGTCCGGAAGTCGGAGCCACCTATAGTAGCGATGAGGCCCGGTAATGCGGGTGGAGCCAAGGGGTGGCGGCTTGAGATGACGCTCGGGGGCGACACGGCCCTACACAGAGGAGTGGGAAAGGGGTCAGGCCTTGTCTTTTGCCCCCTCCGGGCGTGGATGACAGCGCGCAAGGACGCGCAAGGACGGGGTCAGGTCTCCCATGTCCCATTTGGCCGGGAAGTGCTGCCCTTTGAAAGTCGGATAGGACAGCCAAGGATTGTTTTATGGCCAGGCCATTACGTCTCAAGCTCGCGGGCGCTCTGTATCAGGTTACCGCACGAGGCAACGAACGGAAGTCGATCTCTCTTCAGGATGGCGAGGGCGATAGAACGGCGTTTCTGGAGATCCTCGGTGCGACCTGCGATCGTTTCAACTGGATTTGTCATGCCTGTTGTCTGATGACGAGCCATTATCATCTGGTGCTCGAAACCCCTGATGCGAACCTCTCCAAAGGGATGCGGCAACTGAACGGGGTCTACACGCAGTACGTCAATCGGACCCATCGCCGAGCGGGCCACCTCTTTCAAGGGCGCTTCAAGGGGATACTGGTTGAGAAGGACAGCTATTTGTTGGAGCTGGCTCGGTATGTGGTGCTCAATCCAGTGCGCGCCGACAGGGTGCGCGGTCCGGAAGAATGGCCCTGGAGCAGCTACAGGGCGACAATTGGAATGCACAAGGCCGACAGCTTTGTCGAGACAGACTGGCTGCTGCGGGCTTTTGGGACCGACAGGCAACGGGCGATTGCGGGATATAGAAGGTTTGTTGCGGACGGTATCCACGCCGACAGCGTGTGGGGAGCCCTGAAGAATCAGGTATACCTGGGGTCGGAGGCATTCGTCGACAGAATGCAGGCTCTGATAGAGCCGGACCGGGACCTTCGGGAGGTTCCGAGGATCCAGAGGCGGCCGATGGCGAAGCCGTTGGAGTATTACCGGAATCTTTTTGGGAACCGCGACGAAGCGATTGCCGCGGCGTATCGCACGGGAGCGTACAGCATGCAGGAGATCGCCGACCAATTCGGTGTGAGGCGTATGACGGTGAGTCGCGCGGTGGGACGTATCCATTCTGCGGGAGCAGAGGATGCGAACCCTTGGGGTCAATTCCCATGTTGTACCATTCTGCAATGCGAGAGCTGACGGCTCTGCCCTCGTAGTCGCTCGCCAACACGCTTACGCCGCCACGTCCTCGTCGGCTCCAAAGCACAGCCTCGGATTGTTACCCCGCTGGATAACATGTTGCGGAGCGTCTGGTCGAAAACTCCCGGGCGGACGCGTCATCGTCTCTTCCTTGCGCGAAGATCACGATCACACTAGCACGCGAAACGCACCGAAATGGAGATTTCACTCCGACCCAAGATGTGACCAAATATACGACCCAAAATATAGCATCGTATGGCTGCGCACCGCAGCGGACGACCTCTCGGCTCAGCCTCTCTCATGCGCTTCGAGACCGGCCCTGCCGCTAGCGCGACCTAACACACGACCGCCGCTGTTTCCAAGCTAGCATTCATGGACGACAACAACTAACATGAAGGCTTATCACCGCCTGCTGCAGAGAGCCTATCATGCTGCGGACGCTGTCACATAGCCTCGCGTGTCCATTTCTCTTCATTTCTTGCGCTACTCCGGCCCTGGCAGCGCATCCCGACGCGTCCGCAGCGCTGATCATGCTCGCCGCCGATGATATCGATCGCGTGCTCGGCGACGTCCAAGCCAGTACCGAGGCCGTCGCGCACGAGTACGAGCTTCTATACCAGTCAGCAAAGGGCATGAATCCCGCCAATACCGAGCGGTGGACGAAACGCCTGACCCGACAAGCCCATACCACGCAATTCAACACCTGGGACGGAGCAGCACACGAGCCCTCGTACCAACAGCCAGTGCCCGCCTACTACGCTTATGGCGACACCGGCTCGCAGAAGAAGCAGCTTCGAGAGATTGCCATCTTCAACCGGCTAGCCCCCGTATTGCGGGCGGCTTACAACACTTTCGAATTCTCCTGGACCTATCTCACGACTGCGGACGACATGATGTTGTTGTACCCCTTTCTCACCTTGGACCAAGCAGTCAACAATTATCCTCCGACACGCCAAGTCTTCTATACCCGGGCCGATTTTACCCATCGGCAATGCGGCTGGACGCATCCTTACCTCGACCTCGCCGGGGCCGGAATGATGGTCACCGTCTCCTGCCCGGCGCTCAGTGCCGGTACGCCCATCGGCGTCACCTCCCACGACATCACCCTGGCTCAGCTGTCGGCCGAGGTGCTCAAGAGTCTCGCGCGGGACGCGAAAGACACCGCGTATATGGTCGATACCGACGGCTTGGTTGTCGCAGTCAGCGACTCCGAGCTGAGGAAGGAGGCCGAGAAAGTGAACCGCGCCGCCGGAAAAGCCATCATGCATTATCGCATCAGCAGCGCCAGCACCTCGATAAAGACGTCCTCAAAGGCTGCTTGGATCAACAAACTCACCGAGCGCTTGGTCAATGCGGCGGCGCGGCCTGGCGCCCCGACGACTCTTCACATCGAGGGGGAAGCGCATTCCGCGTGGGCCACACGAATCCACCACACCGGCTGGATCGTCGTGCTCGCACTGCCCACGTACCAGTCATTGGATGATAAATAACCTCTCCTACCATGTGCCGGTGGGTGAAGCCCGTCTGCGCTGTCCTGCTGAATTTTTCGGGACCCAGCACCTTCAAGACCGGCGCAACCGTTATCTTTGCACCTCGCCTGCTTTCGCGCCTACGCATCCGCTGGCCTGTTACCAGTCCTGCGGCAAGGCTCTATACCGGGCTCGTGGTTAGCGATTACCCGGGCGGAATTTCCACCCGGTAGAGTACGCGGCAGCGCCAGGCTGCCCAGTTCCTTTTCATCCATGGGCCAATGGCCTTTGAAACCGGCCAACCGCGACCCTGGAAGCGAAAAGACGGGGTCAGGTCTCCCATGTCCCATTTGGCCGGGAAGTGCTACTCTTTGAAAGTCGGATAGGACAGCCAAGGATTGTTTTATGGCCAGGCCATTAGCGAGCTCGCGAAAGGGGTCAGGCCTTGTCTTTTGCCCCCTCCGGGCGTAGCCTTCCGCCATGGATCGGCCACTGCGCATCGAATTCCCCGGCGCCGTCTATCACGTCACCTCCCGTGGTGATCGGCGCGAAGACATCTTTGTCGATGACGAGGACCGGCAGGGTCTGTTGGCGGTCGTCGCGCAGGCACTCTCGCGCTTCGATGCCGAGGCCCTGGCCTACTGCCTGATGGGCAACCACTACCACCTCGTGCTGCACACCCGGCAGGCGAAATCGAATTCTCCGGCGCCGCCTATCGCGTCACCTCCCGTGGTGACCGGCGCGAAGACATCTTTGTCGATGACGGGGACAGGCAGGGTCTGTTCGACAATATTCCACATTCCCTCATCATGGATTTGATGACCCGCGAGATTGCCGATGGTAATATTCTAGGTCTGATCCGGAAGTTTCTTTAGGCCGGTGTGATGGAAGATGGCATGGTCCGACCAACATTCAAAGGGGCGCCACAAGGCGGTATCGTCTCGCCGTTGATCGGCAACATTGTCCTCAACCATCTCGACTGGAGCTTGGAGGCGCAGAGCTATAAATTCGTCCGTTACGCGGACGACTTCCTGGTCTTCTGCAAGTCCAAGCGCCAAGCGGAGAAGGCGCTGGAATTCGTGACTGGGATCATCGAGGAGGATCTGGGACTCAATCTGAGTCCCGAGAAGACCCGCATCGTCACCTTCGGTGAGGGTTTCAACTTCCTCGGATTCTACGTCTCGGCTTTCACCATCCGTATGGGTGGTAAAGCGGAAGAACGCTTCAAGGACAAGATCAAGGCGATTACCCGACGCAGTCACAACCTGGACTCACAGGTGGTCGTGGATCTGAATCGTGTTATCCGGGGCACGGTGCGTTACTTCAGCGCAGCGTTCACCACCGGTCTAGGGCGTTTCAACGAACTGGACCAGTTTATTCGAAGGCGCATCCGCTGCATGCGGTACAAGCGTATTTGGATAACGGACAACGCTCGGTTCCTGAACAGGCACATCAGAAATCGTGGCTTCATCTCCTGTCGTGAAGTCTACTTGAGCGCAAGCTAAGGTGTTGATACACATTCCCCTGTGGGGGCAATCACTCGGGGGCCGCCCAGTACGAGAAAGACGTACGCTGGGAAATATGGGGAATCGACCCCATTGCGATAACGGGAAGGGGGTGCCTACGGGCACTCCCTGACCCTCTGGCGGCTAAAACAATGAGGTGTAAGATGCCAATAGCGAAAAGAACACTTGCTCGCTTTCCACGCTTGAAACATCTATTAACGTCTATTTACTACCGTTGTCAGGGGATGCCTCCTGTATCATATTCCAAGATAACCAAGGAGCTAATACGGGAGTGCGTCGGCAAGGAAGATCCCACGATTCTAGAGATTGGCTGTAATGATGGGGGTCATACGCTTTGGTTTCTTGAAATATTTAAAAATCCTAATATTTATTGCTTTGAGCCCGATCCCAGAGCAATTGCTCGCTTCAAGACGAAAGTTGGTCGCCGCTCTAATATCAATCTCTTTGAGATTGCATTAAGTGATCATAACGGTAACGTTGAATTTTACCAAAGCAGTGGACAACGAGACGAAGAACAGACCAAATCGATGCCAAATGGATGGGATCTTTCAGGTTCAATTAGACAACCAAAAGATCACCTTGTCGTACATCCTTGGATCAAATTTGATCATAAAATTAGTGTTACGACATCAACTCTAGATAGTTGGTGCCAAAAACATGGCTTAGGTGAGATCGATTTTATATGGATGGATGTCCAAGGTGCCGAAATTGATGTATTTAGAGGTGGAATAAATACGCTAAACAAGACACGGTTTATATATACTGAATATAACAATCAAGAGCTATATAAGGGTCAGCTTAATCTGAGACACTTGATGAAATATCTAAAACAATTTAGTGTCATCATTAGATACCCTGGGGATGTCCTCATTAGGAATAAGCAAATGGTTGCAGCGCCCAACAAAATATTCTAAGGGCTCTGACGCCTGTCACCTGTAGAGGCGTCCACCGAGGCCCTCGGCGGCCTGAGTGCCCAGTGCGACCAGTGCGGGGCCGAGCAGCCACGGCTACCACAGCTGCGGCGACCGCCACTGCCCGCAGTGCCAGGGACGGGCCACCGAGGCCTGGAGTGAGCACCAGCGGTGCCGATCAGCTGCCGGCACCCTACTTCCACATCGCGTTCACGCTGCCGCACCGGCTCAACCCCTGGGTGCAGTCCCATCCCGAGGTGGGATACCGCGCCTTATTCCACGCCGCTTGGGGCACGCTCGATGCGTTCGGGCATGACGCCAAGCGTCTGGGCGGACAGCTCGGGCATGACGGGCGTGCTGCACACCTGGGGCCAGAGACTGATCCAGCACGTGCACCTGCACTGTCTGGTCCCGGGCGGGGCCTTGGCCGACGATGGCAGTGGGTCCCGGTCAAGGGCAGCTACCCGTTCCCGGTGCGTGCGCTGTCCCGGCACTTTCGTGGCCGGATGGTCAGCGCCCTGCGCCACGCCGCCACGGCCGGCGAGCTGGCCGGCATCGATTCGGTCGAGGTCTGGGCCCTGCTCGATGACCTGATGGCCGAGGACTGGGTGGGCTACGCCAAGCCCCGCTTGGAGCACACCGAGTCGGTGATCACCTATCTGGCCCGCTACACTTATCGCATCGCGCTGAGCAACGCCCGCATCCTGGGCCTGGATGGTGACAACGTGCATCTGCGTTACCGCGACTACCGCGACGGCGAGCACAAGACCCTGCTGCTAGAGGCCCCCGAGCGGGTTCGACGCTTCCTGCTGCACGTACTCCCCAAGGGCCTGATGCGGGTGCGCCACTATGGGGTGCTGGCGAACCGCTGCCGGGTGCAGCGCTTGGCGCAGATCCGCGAGATCCTCACCGCGCCACCGCGCCACCGCCCGAGCCGGACCCGAAGTCCGGCCAAGCCGGCGAGCACGAGCCGGGCTGGCCTTGTCCGGTGTGCCGGCAAGGGCTCATGCGCCCGGTGCGCGAGATCGCGCCGCGCCCGGCGGCACTGGGCTGTGCGCCTTATCGCTGACGCACTGAGCCCCTCGGGCTGAGTCGAGCACTCGACTGAGCCCGGACAGCGCCACTGAACCGCCGGTGCCCCACGGGCGCCGCAGGCCCGCTCGTGCGAAGCCCGAAATTTCGGCTAAAATCGGGCTATTGTTTACCAAAATCGGACGCCAGAGGGATGCTCAAGCGGTCAACGAATGCCTCCAGGACCCGTCACAGGCCTTGAACGCCGGCCTCCCCCTGAGCCCCAGCCGGAGCCCCGCGATACGTTTCCCTCTCTACCGCAATACTTTTCCCTCTCTATAAGGTGTCGAGCTCCCGGGCAGAAGCGGCTTAGCTCAACAGACATTTATACGGCACGCTGGGCTTCGGAGGTTCTCCTGCTAGGTCGGGGCGCGCGGCGTATAAACGCTTATTTGTTAGGCTTCCAACATTCAAAATAAGGAGAAGCCTTGGAGATCATTAGAGTAGTCTGGCTTGAAGACATTGTTGAGAAACTCAGATGGAAGCACGGTATTGAAGAACACGAGGTGATTGAGGTGCTCGAAAACAAGCCACTCTTTCAGCGTAAGGAGGCGGGCTACAAGCCTGGAGAAGATGTATATGCCGCTTTCGGTCGAACCAACCGCGACCGTTTATTGAGCGTGTTCTTCGTGTATACGCAGGATAGACGAGCCATTATCGTTTCAGCCAGAGACATGTCAGAGAAAGAAAGGACGAAATATGCCACGTAAAACTCCAGTTTCGAACGCGAACACCTACCAAGATATTGGTGCGTTTTGGGATGAACACGATGCTACGGAGCTCGGAGAACAAACAAATGCCCACTTCGAAGTGAACGTATCATCACAACGCCGGTATTATCCAGTAGATCGGGATCTTTCCTTCAAGATTAGACGAATTGCTGAACAACATGGGGTTAGTGAAGAAACATTGCTGAACATATGGCTACAAGAAAAGATCGATCAAATTCACGTTGCCGACGAAGAAGATAGTCCAACAAAAGGCTCAAGCTGACCGCCAAAAGCGCCGCTTCCCTCTGCTTTTTGGCGGCAGCTTAGCCTCGCCGTCATGCCAAAAAGGGACTGCAGCAGTGAAGACAACCAAATATTTCCAGGCCACCAGCATAAGGCCGGATCGGGCACAGATTAAGGAAGAATGGATTGAGCATGTTGTCCGGTTTCCTGAATGCGAGCACATACAACCAGATGGTCGAATAAGGCGGTGGGCTAAAATAGGAGAAATGGAAGGCCGGTATCTGCGGGTGATCTTGTTGCCGAATGGGGAGACCATACACAATGCGTTTTTTGACAGAGGGTATAAACCGTGAAAGTCAGCTACTTCGATGACACCGACACGCTGTATATCGAGTTTCGGGACAGTGAAATCGCGGAGTCAAAAGACTTGGATGAAAATACCATTCTTGATGTGGATGACAAGGGTAATGTCTGCGCTATCACATTCGAACACGCAAGTCAGCGCACCGACGTAAGCCATCTCATCGTTGAGGGTATTGCGGCATAACCAGCCCATCCACCGGACGCCAAAAACCGGGGCGGCTGAGGAGCAATTACCGAGCCATGGGGGGCTTGGAACGATCCCCGAGCTGGCTCGTTACCGATTGGATACTGGGCCAGTTCGGAAACTGAATACTTGATTGCCAAATCCAGCCCCTTTGGAATTTGTTCCTGGAGGACCATGAATAACGATCCCCAACTGCCTGATGAAGTTATAGCGGCGATACACGCACATCACACCGTTGAGGCGATAAAACTGCTGCGAGAGCATACGGGCCTCGGGCTAAAAGAAGCCAAGGACGCCGTAGAAGCTTACCAACGCGACCAATCTTATCGCGGTAGTGATAGCGGTGATATGTACTCGGAATCGGGCAAAAGTCACGATACCGAATTGCCCTTCGAAGTTGTGGCGGCGATACGTGCTCATCGCAAGATTGAGGCAATAAAGCTGCTCCGAGAGCGCACGAGCCTCGGGTTAAAGCAAGCTAAAGACGCTGTGGAGGCTTACCAGCGCGATAATCCCATGTACGGTGGTAGTAATCGTAGTAACCTGGGCTCCGAAACAGGTATCGGCAGGGTAGTCCTTTTGCTTCTACTTGTCGCTGTACTGTATGGCGCATACCAGCTTCTCTTCTAATCTCATTTCGAAACGAAGGACGGGGATAATACCGGCGTTCGGCCGGCCCCGGAAACAGGGTGCCTGGGCGGCGGCCGGGAATGGTCAGTGGCGGGTAAATACGCCGAGGCTTCCTTTGCCCTCGCTCTCGCGGTCAAGGTCTTCCACAACGAACGACAGGACCCGTCCGGCGGTGTCAGCGGTGAAGGTCACGGCCTGGCGGCCGCTTGCATTTTCGCCGCTCGTCTCGTAGGCGAAGGTGTCGCCGTCCCAGTGTCGCAGCGGAAACTGGGAGTGGCCGGGACCGAGGCGCATCAGGAGATGGTCCCCATCGGTCGCGATCTCGGCGGAGCCATAGTAGGGGCTGGCGTAGGTGCCGGCATAGACATGGGTCGGCCGTGCCGGAGCCGGGTGTGCCGGTGGCTCGGCCCCGAGCTTGGTCTCGAAGTCGTAGAAGCGGGCAAACATCTTTTCGTAGGCGGCGAGCCAATCGCGGCTGACCGTGCCGGTCTCCGCCAGGTCGAGGAGCTCGGCAGCGATTGCCTCCGGGACGCCGATCGGCATCCCGTTGGTAAGGACCACGATCCCGAGCCGTTCGGCGGGCACGAGCACGACGGTGGTGGCGGCGCCGAGCGTGAAGGCGCCCGAGTGGGAGAGGCGAACCCTCCCGGTCTCGTCCACCGACACTCCCATGCCAAGTGCGTAGGAGCTCGCGCGCGCCTCCGGGTTGGACAACGGACTACTGATCATGCGCGGGGTGCGTAGCTCCATGATCTCTTTCACAGAGACCAGCTCCTTGCCTTGGTACTGGCCGTCGGCGAGGAGCAACCGCAGCCACCGGCTCATGTCGTTGACGCTGGAGCTCGCACCGCCGGCAGGGCTCTGGGCATCCGGCTGACGGGTATATCTCGCCACCCACCGCTTGCCCTCGCGCACGTGGGTGACTGCGCGGTTGGGCGCTGCCTGGAAATCTGCAAACCGCGAGCTGGTGCTCGCCATGCCCAGGGGCTGATAGAGCTGCCGTCGCGAAAGAGTCGCCCAATCGGTGCCCGCCGCCGCGGCAACCGCCTCGGCGGCGGCGGTGATGCCAAAGTTGGTGTAGTGGTAGACGGCTCTGAAGGGATCGAGCGGCAGCAGGCGGAGCCGGGCGAGCACCTCGGAGCGGCCGTATCCCAGATCCTCAAGCCTGTCGCCCGCGTGGTCCGGCAATCCGCTGCGGTGCGCGTACATGTCCTCGATGGTCACGTGCCGGGTGACGTAGGGGTCGGACAGCGTGAAGCCGGGCAGGTGTGTCACGACGGGGTCGCCCCAGGCGACGGTACCCTCGTGGACCGCGCGGGCGATCACGGTTGCGCCCAGGGGTTTCGACACAAACGCGAGCTGAAACACCGTATCCGCGTCCACGGGCTCTCCGGTGCGGACGTCGCGCACGCCGAACCCCTTCGCGTACACCAACTCATCGCCGTGCACCACCGCAACGGCAAGGCCAGGAACGCCGGTCTCATGCAGCACTCGATGGACGATGCCGTCGATCGCCGTGACGGCCTTGTCGATCTGCCCGGAGGGGATCTGCCAGGCATAGGTCGCGGTTGGCGGTGCATCCGGCTTGGGCTTGGTCGGCGACTGTGTGACGGTGTCGGCGGCAACCCCGCCCCACGCCAAGCCGAGCAGCCAGATCAGGGGCATGGTCCGCGGAAAACCGGGTCCTGGTATCCAGCATTTCCGGGCTATCCTCCCAGCATGGCCAGACCATTGCGTATTGAGCTCGCTGGAGGGCTCTAGCATGTGACCTCTCGTGGGAATCGTCGCGGGGCTATCTGCCGCGACGAGGAAGCCGGGCGGACTGGCTTGATGTCCTGGGAAACGTCTGTGCGCGGTTCAATCGGCGCTGTCACGCCTATTGTCAGATAACCAACCACTATCACTTCGTGGTGCTCCGGATTCACGCAACGGCAAGGTTACCGGCGCTACTGTTTCCAATCTCCCTGGCTGCAAGTTTGGGTGCTGCCGCAGCCACCCGACTTAAAGCACGTGTTGCCGTCTTGCTTGATGAATTTAAACCAATGGTCGTTCCCGCACTTCCCATCGACCGTGAAATCGAAATTGGATCTTTCCCCCGCGTTGATCTTGCGCGTTCCGACCCATTGATTCTTGAAAATGATCGCCTTGACTCCGGTGTCGCTGGTCTTGATCTTTGAAACCGTTATGTTCTGCTTTGCAAATCCATTGACCAACGTAACACTGCAACCACAGGTGGCGGATGCGTCGTAGCTGAAAGCGGCTGCAAGAACTGCAATCAGAAACGGATAACGAGCCCTTACGCGAGCATCAAGCTGATTCATTGTCTTGTCTCCCTGATAAGCGTGGCTAGGATCCTGGTCTGCCCCCACCCCCTGGGTCCGGCCGCCGAGGGCGTACGGGGGCTTAGATAAATCTAGCCCCACCATGGACCCTCTGCAACCGGAAAGGGAGGGTCAGGTCTTGCGCTCCAGCATTTCTGGTCTATCCTCCACGCATGGCCAGACCATTGCGCATCGAGCTCCCTGGAGGGCTCTACCATGTGGCCTCTCGCGGGAACGTCGCGGAGCCATCTACCGCGACGAGGTGGATCGGGAGGACTGGCTTGATGCCCAGGGAAACGTCTGTGCGCGGTTCAATTGGCGCGAGCAAAGGCGACAAATTTATTTTTTCCAGCACAGCTTAAACTTGGGTTAAGGGATTCGGCTATAGTTCGTCTCCTTCAGAGGTCAACCCCAATGCCTGCGAGGTGTACGGCTACAGCCGCGAGGAGCTGCTCGCGCTCGACGCCGGACAGCTGAGCTCCGGAGTCCCACCCTACACCCCGGAGCGCAAGATCAGGCCTTTCCCGTGACGGGCGCTCAGGGAGTGTCCGGACAGAGGTCCGGCACGGCCTCCAGGCTTGTCTTCAGGAACACCCCCAGCTCGTCGAGAAACCGCGCGAGGGCGCGGTGCGCCGCCGCAACACCGGCCTCGGGAGAGGCCGCCGCGGCCGGCTCGGTCACCGCGAGCTCGCGGGTACCGAGCACCCGCTGGTGCGCCAGATCGACCAGGCTCACGCGGGCGCTGAGCCGCACCTGGCTGCCCGACTTGGCGAACAGCTGCTCCAGCCGCAGGTCGTCGGTCTCCAGCAGCAGCCCCGCGCTGGCCCGCACATCGACCCCCAGCACCGCCTGGAAGCGTCCGGAGCGCTCCAAGGCACCCACCAGCACCGGGGCGAGCATCTGCGCCGGGGCATCGGCCCAGCGGTGGTGGACGAAATACTCCAGCCTCAGGGGGTCCTGGCGGTAGGCCATGGCGGAGGTGCCGTAGCCCGGAGCGGCCCGCGGCGCGCCCACCCGGAGCACCGGACAGGCGCCCGCGGCGGCGGGCGCAGCCGTCGGCCCGGCGTCCGGCTCCAGCAGCCAGACGTGCTCCTGCTCGGCGGAGGCGTGTGCTCCGAGCAGGGCGCAGCCTGCCAGCAGCAGCGTCACCGGCAGGAGCAGCCATGGCGCGCCCAGGCGCCTCGGTATCCAGTCACCCCTTTTCATGCGTACCCCCTTTCGACGGATCTCCCACCGCCGCTACTCGCCGGGACCCGGGTGGCCCGGATGGCTGCCGTAGAGGATGATGCTCGGGTCCCGCGCCAGCGCTTCACTGGCCCGGCGCAGGTTCTCCGCCGCCTGGCGCAGCTCCGAGACCATGGCCACGGCATCGGGCGTGATCTCCAGGGCGGCACGATCCACCCGGCGCAAAGTGCCGACGGCGGCGGTGCTCACATCCCGCGCGGAGCCCGCGATGCCGTCGGCCGTGGTCTCGATGGACTTGGCGCTGGTCTTGAGCTGCTCGGCCAACGCCGGCAGTGCCGCGCTGCCCTTGCGGGCATTGTCCATGGTGGCCGCCAGATCGGTCATCACCTTCCCGAGATCATCGGTGCGGGCTGCGAGCCCTGCGGAGACCGCCTCCATATGGCCGAGCATGTGCGCAACCTGCTCCTGATTCTGGTCGCCGAGCAGCCGGTTGAGTCGATCCACCGTCTCGGAGATCTGGTCCATCAGCCGTCCGAGCGCCGTGTCCAGACTGCCGAACACCGAGGGCTCGCTCTGGATCACAGGGTGGTCCTGTCCCTCCTTGGCGATCAATGGCGGGGAATCGGGACTGCCGCCGGAGAAGCTCCACATGGGCCAGTCCAGTCAGCGCCTGCACCTGCAGGGTCGCCACCGTGTCCTCGCGCACCGGGGTGCCCTCACGGATCTCCATCACCAGATGCACGCGCTTGGGGTCCTGCCTGTCCAGCTCGATGGAGATTACGCGCCCCACCGCCACACCCCAGTAGGTCACCGCGGCATCCCGGCTCAGCCCGTACACCGACTCGGGGATGTAAGTCTCGTACAGCAGCTGGGTCGGACGCGGCCCGCCGGCACCGAGCCAGAGTACCCCGGCCACCAGCGCTCCGCCGAGAAAGATCACGAACAGACCGACCAGTGCATAGCTGAGACGTGAGCTCATCGGTGTACCTGCATCGCCGCCCGCCCGCGGGGGCTATCGAAAAATTCGAGGACCGACGGGTCCTGTGAGGCCATCAGCTCGGACATGGTGCCGACGCCGAGCAACCGGCCCTGCCCCAGCAGGGCGACGCGGTCGGCCACCCGCCAGAGGGAATCCATGTCGTGGGTCACTAACAGTATCGTAGGCTGCAGGGCGGCCTTGAGGCTCAGGACCAGCTCGTCGAAGGCATCCGCACTGAGGGGATCGAGCCCCGAAGTGGGCTCGTCCAGGAACAGGATCTCGGGGTCCAGGGCGATCGCCCGGGCCAGCGCCGCGCGCTTTCTCATGCCACCGCTGAGCTGATTCGGGTAGAGCGCCGCCGCCTCGGGCGCGAGCCCTGCCAGCGCCAGCTTGAGCCGGCAGATCTCGTCGATCAGCTCGCTGCCCAGCCGGGTGTGTTCTCTCAGGGGAAAACCCACGTTGCCCAGCACCGACCGGGCGCCGAACAGGGCACCGTTCTGAAACAACACCCCAATCCGCGCAACGCAACGCATCCGCATCCGGGTCGCCGATCCCGGCCGAACAGGCGGATGGTGCCCCCGGCTCGGCCGCTGCAGCATGACCATCTCGCGCAGCAGCGTGGTCTTGCCGCTGCCGCTGCCACCGACGAGGGCGAAGATCTCTCCCCGGCGGATGGTGAGGCCCATACCGTCGTGGACCAGCGTGTCCCGAAGCGTGTGAGACCTCGCACACTTCGATCACCGGCTAGTCCCGGCGTCCGGATCATATCCCGATCCAGCCGAACAGGACGGAGAAAATCGCATCCACCACGATCACCAGGAAGATCGATGCACCACACTGACCGTGGTGTGCCGGCCGACGCTTCGGCGCTGCCCTCACCTGAAGCCCTGGAAGCAGCCGACCGCCGCCACGATTGCGGCAAACACCGGGGCCTTGCCCAAGCCCGCCAGATACGAATCCAGGGTGATCGCCTCGCCCAGCCGGTCCACGAAGGTCGCGAATCCGATCTCCAGCTGGGCACTGGCCATCATCATGCCGCCGAACACCGCAAGAATCCGCGTAGATGGTCAGCAGCGGCAACACGACCAGCAGTGCGGCAGCTTGGGCAGCACCAGGATGTCGATCGGTGGGATCCCGATGGTCCGCAGGGCGTCGATCTCCTCGGGGACCTTCATGGTTCCGATCTCGGCCGTATAGGCGGAGCCGGTCCGTCCGGAAACGATAATCGCAGTCATCAACGGCGCGAATTCACGCAGCATCGAAGCCCACCAGGTCGGCGATAAAGATAGTCGCCCCATACAGGCTCAGCTGCACGGCCCCCTGGTAGGCGATCACCACGCCCAGCAGGAACGACAGCAGGCCCAGGATCGGCATCGCCTTGTCACCGGCCTGGGCGGGGCCTTGAGGATCTCGCGCCAACGCAAACGCCAGGGATGCGCGAGCAGCCGAACCGCCGGCACCGCGATCTCGCCCAGGAAAGACAAGAAATCCAGGGTGTCGCGCAGTGCAATCAGACCGCCCCGACCCAGGGTCTCCAGGCACCGGGCCCGCGCTTGCGCGGCGGCTCCGCACCGGCGGCGGCCACCCGCGCACCAGCTCATAGAGCCGCGCTCCCTCCCCCGACAGCCCGGTCAGGGTCACGCTCCGGCCTTGCGCCTCCAGCTCGGCGACCGTGCGCACGAGCAGCCAGGCGCCCCAGGTGTCCATGCGCTCGACCGCTGCCATGTCGATGGCGCGAGGGCTCTCGGCGGCCCGAGCCAGCTGCCCCAGCGACGGACCGAGATCCGCCAGGTGACGAACGGTCCAGCGCCCGGAACAGCGCAGGGTCGTCCCCTCGAGCTGCACCGAGGCGCGTCCCGGCTGCCTGTTGTGCTCATCCATCGGGCGAGACTTTCCCCCATAACGGTCGGGGTGGCAAGGCCGAGATGGTGCCCGCAGTCCCGGCGTACGGGCCCGGCCCAAGGCCCCGCCAGGCACAAAAAAGGCCCCGCCGGAGCCGGCGGGGCCTGACTGGTTGCAATCAGCGGATCGGCTTAGCGGAAGAGCGCGCTGAGCTTCGGTGCTTTGGCTGTGACGTTGGCAGCCTGGATATCCTGCACCTGGATGTTGGGATGCTGCGTCAGATAGGCCTGCTCCGCCGTGACCATCACGGGAGTGTGATACGCACCAAGGGCCAGGAGTACGGCTGCGATCGGGGCCAACATGATCTACCTCCGGAACGGACTGGGTCCGAGCTGTACGTTGATTGTAGATCAGTATATTATGAATTTCTAATTCGTCAACTGCCAATCTGCCACGGCTGTCGCACTTTGCGCCTGGAGTCCCCCCGGTGGAACGGCCGCGCCCGCCTACTCCCCCCGATCGACCAGCCTGCTCAGCAAGGTCTGCAGATCGGCGGCGATGGGCTTGACCAGCCAGAACCGCCCCAACAGCGCCCCGAAATCTTCCAGGGCTCGCCGCCCCTGGGGGCTGTCGGTCTCGGCACAAAACTCGCGCACCAGCTCGCGCAGCAGCGCCCGGTAGCCCTCCACCGCCTCGGTGTCAGCCGGTGGATCTCCACCAGCTCGTGGTTGTAGCGGTCCACGAAGGCGTCCTCGGCATCCAGGACGAACGCGAAGCCCCCGGTCATACCCGGCCCGAAATTCAGACCCGTGGAACCAGCACCACCACCAGGCCGCCGGTCATGTACTCGCAGCAGTGGTCGCCGACCCCCTCGACCACTGCGCGGGCCCCGGAAATGCGCACCGCGAACCGCTCCCCGGCCCGACCTGCTGCGACAGGCGCCCGCCGGTCGCCCCGTACAGGCAGGTGTTGCCCATGATGATCTGCCCCGGGCCTTCGCAGCCGCTCGACCGCCGCGGCCTGAGCACGATCCTTCCCCCGCCATGCCCTTGCCTACGTAATCGTTGGCGTCGCCCTCCAGGTGCAGGTGCAGGCCGCCGGCATTCCAGGCGCCCAGACTCTGACCGGCCGTCCCGGTCAGACGGATGACCAGCGGGGCACGCTCCAGCCCGCGGTCCCCGAAGCGCCGGGCGATCTCGCCGGACAGCCGGGCACCGATCGAGCGATCGGCGTTGTGCACCCGATAATGGAACAGCCCCCCGCCACCGCCGTCGAGCACCGGCAGGGCATCGGCGACCATGCGCTCGGCCAGCTCGCCGCGGTCGAACGGCCGATTGTGCGCCTGGACGCAGAACCGCGGCTGGTCCGGCGGGCCGTCGCCCGCCTGGGCGTAAATCGAGTCGCACCTGCTTGGCCGTAGTGCCGGGCAGCAAGCGCCAGCGGCTCCCGGTGCGTCCGATCAGATCCTCGACCCGACGCATGCCCAGGCGCGCCAGCCACTCGCGGACCTCCCGGGCGACGAAGCGGAAGAAGCGCTCGACCTGCTCCACCTCGCCGTGGGGGTACCCCGGCGCAGAACCTCGTGCTGGGTGGCGACGCCGGTGGCGCAGGTGTTCAGGTGGCAGACCCGCAGATCTTGCAGCCCATGGCGATGAGCGCCGCTGTGCCGAAGCCGAAGCTCTCCGCCCCGAGCACGGCAGCCTTCACCACGTCCAGCCCGGTCTTGAGCCCCCCATCGGTCTGCAGGCGCACCCCGCCACGCAGGTCGTTGGCGCGCAGGG
>CAVQCX010000002.1:0-56303 GCA_963711095.1 uncultured Gammaproteobacteria bacterium
AAAGCGTACCGGCCGACGCAAAAAGCGCGAGGCTGAACGCTGAGGTCAGGCTGCGAGCCCCAGATCTCCTCGATGGCAACAATTTATAGGAGCCGAACGAATGGCAACTGCTCTGGATGTTGTAAAAGATGTATATTTTCGTTTTGGTGAAGGTGACATTACTGGTTTTCTAGGCCTATGCGCTGCCAACATAGAGTGGGTCGTTAACGGCCCCCAAAACTTGGAAAAATGTAGGGCTTACAAGGGACGCAATGGTGTGCAAGAATTTCTTGGTATTCTAGAAGAAAGCTGGGAATTCAGTGAATTCACTCCGAAAGAGTTTTTAGCAGACGGATCAACGGTAGTGGTGCTCGGAGAAGAAAAGGGCAAAGACAAAAAGTCAGGGATGCAATTCGAAAACCGGTGGGCACACGTATTCGAAGTGGAAGCTGGACAGATCATTCGCTTTCGCGAATTTCTCTGCCATTGGCCGGGTAATCAACAGCCCCCAACAATGACCTGGAACATGGGCTAGTTGGCATCTGGGGAATCTGGGGAATCTGGGGCCAGAGTAGAATGGCGCTTACTTAGGCCGTAACCCATGGACTTCAATGACAAAAAGGCGTGGATTTCTTCTCCCTATCCCTCGTGAGGGGGAAAGGGTTGGGGTGGGGGGCGCCCTTTCTGCTGTCCGGAATCACCCTCACCCTAGCCCTCTCCCTCAAGGGCGAGGGGATCGGAATTTTTGCAGAGTCTTCATTATTGCTTGTAATCAAGGAGTTATGCGGCGAGTCAGTGCCATTCGGGTCAGAGTAAACTTTTCACTTTGGCTCCTGTCCCACCGCCGCAAGCAGCTGGAGAAATCCCCCCTCCGCGGCGAAGCGAATCTGGCGATTATTGCCCCTCTGGATGACGTGCTGAGCGATCCCCAGAGGGCTTATGCGCGGGAATCTTGCCATGGCGCAACTGTCCTTGTTCTTGCGGTTATCTCAAACCAGCATGAAAAGTTTGCTCTGATCCCACTCCCCCCTAAACGCACCGCCCGGTCCCCGGGCACCGGGGGTAAGCCGGCTCCAGCCATAGTGCCCGGCGGGCGAGTCGCGGCTATCTCAGGGTGCTGCATGCGGTTGCCCCGGGGATACAGGCCCGGGGGACAGACGCGCCGGCGCCGGATCGATGCTGAGGGCATGCTTCAGGAGCTGCCGGTGCCCATCGTCGCCCGGCAGCCGCCGCAAGCGATGCATGCCTGGCGCCCCAGGCACGCCATAGCGGTACCTGGTGCGATGGGTGGGCCGGGAATCCACGGGCCTGGCCTGCGCGGACGACGCCGCCCTGCGTCTTGACCCGGGCCGGGCGAAACTGCGCCCGTTCCCGCGCCGGCGCAGGGGCGCCACGCAAGTTGAGCCACCGGGGCCAAAGTGCTTGAATGCGGGTTCGTCACAGCGTAGGGATCGAGCGTCTATGCCCGAGTCCAGCCTCTTGCCAGCGCAGTTGGAGTGCTTCTGCGACGCGTACCGCTTCCCCGCTGGCGCCTATGACGAGATGTGCCGCGCGGACGGAGAGCTGCGCGCGCACTGGGAGTACCCCATGCGGGCGCTGGGCAAGCTGGGGACCGAGGCGCTGCAGACGCGCCGCGGCGAGATCCGCCGCCTGATCCGGCAGAACGGGGTCACCTACAACGTGTACGGAGACCCCCAGGGCGTCGGGCGGGCCTGGGAGCTCGACCTGATCCCGTTCATCATCCAAAGCACAGATTGGGCCCCGATCGAGCGGGGGCTGATCCAGCGCGCCGAGCTGTTGAGCCTGGTGCTCCAGGACATCTATGGCAGCCAGGCGCTGCTGCGGGCCGGGGTGCTCCCTGCGCCGGTGGTGCTCTGTCATCCCGGTTATCTGCGTGCCTGTGCCGGCATCCTGACGCCCGGACGACGGGCCCTGCCGGTCTACGCCGCCGATCTCGCCCGGGCCCCCGACGGTACCCTGTATGCCATCGGCGACCGCAGCCAGGCCCCCTCGGGTGCCGGCTATGCCCTGGAGAACCGGATCGTCGCCTCGCGCGTCCTGCCCAGCCTGTTTCGGGACGCCAACGTGCACCGCCTGGCGGGATTCTTTCGCACCATGCGGACGACCCTGGCCGCCCTGGCACCCAAGCACCGGGACCAGCCCAACATCATGGTGCTCACCCCCGGGCCGCGCAACGAGGCCTATTTCGAGCACGCCTACCTCGCGGGCTACCTCGGCTACACCCTGGTCCAGGGCGAAGACCTGCTGGTCAGCCAGGGGTCGGTCTGTCTGAAGACCCTGGATGGGCTGCAGCCGGTCGACGTGATCCTGCGCCGCCTCGACGACGAGTATTGCGATCCCCTGGAGCTGCGCGAAGACTCCTTCCTGGGTGTGGCGGGACTGGTGCAGGCCGCGCGCGCCGGACGCGTCGCCATCGCCAACCCGCTGGGCAGCAGCGTTGTGGAGAACGCGGCCCTGCACGCGTTTATGCCGGCACTGGCACGCCACCTGCTGGGCGAGGATCTGCGGCTTCCGTCGGTGCCGACCTGGTGGTGCGGCACCGCGACTGCGCTCAGTCACGTGCTGGCGAACCTCGGGCGCATGGTGATCAAGATGCTGCACCCCCGGCTGGGCACCCGGACCACCCTCGGACACCGGCTCGGGCCCCAGGCGCGTGCGGCGCTGCGCGAGCGCATCAGGGCCCAGCCGGAGCTGTTCGTCGGCCAGGAATACATCCCCCCTTCGACGGGCCCGGTGCTCACCGCCGATGGGCTGGAGGCCCGCCACATGGTACTACGCAGCTTTCTGGTGGCCGGAGAAGACGCCTACGTGGTCATGCCGGGCGGCTTGACGCGCGCCTCGGGCAACCCCGAGGAGCCGATCGTGTCCAACCAGCGCGGGGGCATCAACAAGGACACCTGGCTGGTGGCTTCCGAGCCCGTGCGGCCCCAAAGCCTGCTGTGGATGGCCCGCTCGCCCGCCGCGCTGCGCAGCGACTCGGGACAGATTCCCAGCCGCACGGCAGACGATCTGTTCTGGCTGGGCCGCTACGCCGAGCGCGCCGAGAGCACCGCAAGGCTGCTGCGCGTGGTATTGCTGCAGCTGATCGATCCCAGCGAGGACGCCGGCCTCGGCGTGGGCGCCTCCTGCCTCGAGCAGCTGCTGCGGGCGGCGACCCATCAGACCATGACCTATCCGGGCTTCGTCGGGGAGGGCGCCCGCAAGCGGCTCGCCGAGCCCGAGCAGGAGCTGCACCGCGTGCTCTCCGACCCGGCGATGGCGGGGGGCTCGGCCACACCCTCGGCGCCCTGGTCCAGTCTGCACGGGCGACCCGGGACCGCCTGTCACCGGACACCTGGCGGGTGCTCAATCACATCGAGCTCAGGTGCACGGCGCTGCAGGCCACCGAGGTCACCGATCTCAGTGCCGAGCTCGAAGAGCTCGACGCGCTGGTGCCGACGCTGATCGCACTGTCCGGGGTGTTCAGCGAGACCATGGTCCGCGGCCAGGGCTGGCTGTTTCTGGAGCTCGGCCGCCGCCTGGAGCGCGCGTTGCACACCTGCCGCCTGCTGCGGACCACCCTGGCCCTGGCCGCGGAGCCCGACGGGGCGGCCCAACTGGCGGAAGCGGTGCTGGCAGCTACCGACAACACCCTCGCCTATCGCCGCCGCTACCCGTTCGGGACGGACACCTCCGGCACCCTGGAGCTGATCCTGTCCGACGAGACCAACCCGCGGGCCATCATGTTCCAGCTGGAGGCGCTGGAAAGACAGCTCAAGGAGCTGCCCGGTGCCGGACCCGGCTCCTATCGGCGCCGCGAATCCCGGTTGCTGCTCGAAGCGCTCACTCAGGCCAGGCTTGCCGACTGCACTGCCTTGGCGGAGCTGCCCCGGGATGGGGCGGGCGCCAGCCCGCTGGAGGGGCTCATGCAGCGCCTGGACACGCTGTTGAGTGCCTTCGCGGAGGCGATCTCCGGGCGCTACTTCAAGCACACCGAGCTGCCCCACCAGCTCACCCCAACGGCGGCGGAGTAACGCCGATGAGGTTCAAGGTCACCCACCGCACCCGATACAGCTACACCGAGCCGGTATCTCGGGCTTACAACCTGGCGCACCTGAGCCCCCGCAGCTTCGGGCGCCAGAGCTGCGCCAGCAGCCAGCTGGTAGTGGACCCATTGCCCAGCCATACAGCGGAATGGATGGATGTCTTCGGCAACCGCGTCCTGCACTTCGCCCTGGACCACCGCCATGAGCGCCTCATCGTGACTGCGACCAGCGAGGTCGAGATCGCGCCGACGGCGCCGCCGCCGGTGCTGGTGCATCCCCCGTCCTGGGATCAGACACGCGATTACCTGCGCATGCACTACAGCAGTGCAGAAGACCTAGACGCCCAGCATTATCTGTCGCCCTCGCCCCTCGCGCCGGCAAGCGCCGAGCTCAGCGCCTATGCCGATGCCTCCTTTCCGGCCGGGCGCCCGCTGCTCGACGCGGTGCAGGATCTGATGGGGCGCATCCACGCCGACTTCACCTATGAGCCGGGCTTCACCAGCATCGCCACCGCGCTGGGCGAGGTCTTGGCCCACCGCCGCGGCGTGTGCCAGGATTTCGCGCACCTGGCCATAGGCGCACTACGCTCGAAAGGGCTCGCCGCTCGCTATGTCAGCGGCTACCTTGAGACCCAGCCACCCCCGGGACAGCCGCGGCTGCGGGGGGCCGATGCTTCCCACGCCTGGTTCTCGGTGTACCTGCCTGATCTGGGCTGGGTGGATTTCGACCCCACCAACAACCAGATCCCCATGGACCGCCACATCACCACCGCCTGGGGCCGCGACTACGCCGATGTGACGCCGCTGCGGGGGGTGATCTTCGGCGGTGGCGCGCGGCACAGGCTCGAAGTCGCCGTCGACGTCGAGCGACTCGCCGAGCCCGATCCTCAGCCCCCGGAGCCGGCCTGAAAGAAGGAGCCCTGCACTTCCCAATCGAAGCGCGGCAGCGCCCGAAAGCCGGCCTGGATGCCCGACTGCCAGGCCGCGGCGGTGTCCTTCATGAAGGGGTCCTCGGCAGCGAACGTCATGCGCCGGCCGATCTCGAGGCTGTCGTTGTAGTACAGGGCGAGCTCGAACGGCGGGCCCACAGTGATGTTGGAGCGGGAGGTGGCGTCCAGGGAGACCAGCAGCAGGCGCCCACCCTCTTCCACGGACAGGCCGGGACGGGCGATCCGATCCAGCGCCGGCTTTCCGTACTTGCTCTCCCCGATCTGCAGATAGGGCGTCTCCGCAGACGCCGTTATGTAGTTGCCCTGGGGATAGATCAGCAGCAGCCCATGCGGTTGGCCCCGGATCTGCCCCCCGATGATCAGCGTCGTCTCCCCGCTCACCCCACTTTGGTGCAGGGCGGGCCCGTGTTGCTGCTGGACTTCGACGCTGAGCCGGCCGACATACTCGGCCGCCTCGAACAGATAGCGCACGTTCGCCAGGTTGCACCCCTCGCCGGGATAGTCCAGATCCCGCTGGATGTGGTTCATCACCTCCTGGGTCGTCGCCAGGTTGCCCGCCGACAGGATGACGAACACGCGGTCCGGGGCCGGCTGGAACACCCGCATCTTGCTGTAGGTGGTGACGTAGTCCACACCGGCGTGGGTGCGCGAATCCGACGCGAGCACCAGGCCCGCATCGAGACACAGGCCGACACAATAGGTCATGATCAGGAGTCCATGGGCTGGTCCGACGAGCTTTGCAGTATGGGCCTTCGGCTGCCGCCGGAAAAGCTCTGTGCAGTTTGCGGGGTCGGCTCGAAAAGCCGGCCCTGGCGCCCCGAAATCGCGCAATCGAACTGACTCACAATAATGGCCTGGATGCTGCATACTGGCTCAGCAGGCATCTCTGCGCCCCTAACCAGGCCCGACCCCATGTCGATCCGCGTTGCCATTCACCATCGCACCGAGTATCTGTACGACCGTCCTATCACGCTGAGCCCTCATTTGGTGCGCCTGCGGCCCGCGCCGCACGTGCGCACCCCGATCCACCACTATTCGCTCCGGGTCGAGCCGGCCAAGCACTTCGTGAACTGGCAGCAGGACCCCTTCGGCAATTATGTCGGGCGCTTCGTGTTCCCGGACAAGACCCGTCGGCTCGCCGTGGAGGTCGACCTGGTCGCCGAGATGGTCACCATCAACCCCTTCGACTTCTTCGTCGAGGACTACGCCCAGCAATTGCCCTTCACCTACGAGGACCAGCTGCGCAAGGAGCTGGCGCCCTACTTCGAGATCCGCGAGGCCGGCCCAAAGCTGCTCGACTGGCTCGGCGGGGTCAGCCGCGAGCCCGTGCCCACCGTGGACTTCCTGGTCGCCCTCAACCAGCAGCTGCAGGGCGACCTCGGTTATGTGATCCGCATGGAGCCGGGCGTGCAGACCTGCGAGGAGACCCTCGGCACCGCACGAGGCTCCTGCCGGGACTCCGGCTGGCTGCTGGTGCAGATCCTGCGCCATCTGGGGCTTGCGGCACGTTTCGTCTCGGGCTACCTGATACAGCTCACCTCGGACATGAAGTCCCTCGACGGCCCCTCGGGCCCGGAGCAGGACTTCACCGATCTGCATGCCTGGGCCGAGGTGTTCGTCCCCGGCGCGGGCTGGCTGGGGCTCGACCCCACCTCGGGGCTGTTCGCCGGTGAGGGCCACATTCCCCTCGCCTGCACACCGGATCCGGTCAGCGCGGCACCGATTTCCGGCGCGGCCGAGAAGGCAAAGGTCGAGTTCCGCTTCGAGAACCGCGTGACGCGCATCCATGAGGATCCGCGCGTCACGCGGCCGTACACCGACGAGCAGTGGTCGGAGATCGAGGCACTCGGGCAACAGGTCGATACCGAGCTGCTGCGTGAGGACGTGCGCCTCACCCTGGGCGGCGAGCCCACCTTCGTCTCCGTCGACGACATGGACTCCGCGCAGTGGAACATCGCGGCGCTCGGCCCCCACAAGCGGGAGCGCGCGGAGGTGCTGCTGCGCCGGCTCTGGGAGCGTTTCGCCCCCGGCGGTGTGCTGCAGCACGGCCAAGGCAAATGGTATCCCGGCGAGCCCCTGCCGCGCTGGGCGCTGGGCTGCTACTGGCGCGCCGACGGTCAGACGACCTGGACCCGCCCCGAGCTACTGGCAGACCCCACCACCAGCCAAGGGGCTGACGCCGGCCGCGCGGAGGCCTTCATTGCCGCGCTGGCCGCCCGGCTGGGGCTCCCGCCCGGACAGGCCTGCGCGGGGTACGAGGACGCCCTTTACTACCTCTGGAAGGAGGGCACGCTGCCCGAGAACGTTGACGTCCTCGACTCGCGGCTGCGCGACCCGATGGAGCGGGCCCGGCTGCGGCGCCTGTTCGAGCAGGGGCTGGACCGCGAGGTCGGCTATGCCCTGCCGCTGGCCTGGGACAGCGTCGGCGGGCGCTGGATCTCGAGCCAATGGCAATTCCGCCGCGGCCACATGTTTCTCATCCCGGGTGACTCGCCCATGGGTCTGCGCCTGCCGCTGGACTCCCTGCTCTGGGAGGCCAAGGGGCGCACAGCAGCCCCTGATCCCGGTCGACCCGTTCGCCCCACGGGAGCAACTGCCTTCGGACCTCGGCGAGGTGCACGCGCGCTATGCCCGAGCGCACGAGCCGAGCGGCGAGCCCCCGGACGTCCGCGAGCAGGGGCTCGCCGACGTGCCCGGGACGCAGGTCGGCTATCTGGTGCGGACCGCGCTCTGCGCCGAGCCGCGCAAGGGCTCCCTGCACATCTTCCTGCCGCCGCTCATGGACCTCGCCCACTGGCTGGAGCTGATCGCCGCCGTCGAGGCGAGCGCGGCGGAGATCGGGATGGCGGTGGTGCTGGAGGGCTACGAGCCGCCCCGGGACGAGCGGCTGCGGCTCCTGCACATCACCCCGGACCCCGGCGTCATCGAGGTCAATGTCCCGCCGGTGAGCAGCTGGTCGGAGCTGCTGGCCCAGACCGAGACGCTCTACGCGGAGGCGCGCCTGGCCCGCCTCGGGACCGAGAAGTTCATGCTCGACGGGCGCCACACCGGCACCGGCGGGGGCAACCACGTGACCCTGGGCGGCGCGAGCGCGGCCGATTCACCGCTGCTGCGCCGGCCCGAAGTGCTCACCTCCCTGATCAACTACTGGCAGAACCACCCCTGCCTCTCCTACCTGTTCTCGGGCCTGTTCGTCGGCCCGACCTCCCAGGCACCGCGGGTGGACGAGGCCCGTGACGATACGCTCTACGAGCTCTCCATCGCGTTTCAGCAGCTGCCGCGGGGAGAGGCGCCGGTGCCCTGGCTGGTGGACAGGGCGCTGCGCAACCTGCTGGTCGACGTCACCGGCAACACCCATCGCTCGGAGTTCTGCATCGACAAGCTCTATTCGCCGGACAGCCCGACGGGGCGGCTCGGTCTGGTGGAGTTCCGGGGCTTCGAGATGCCCCCGCACTGGCGCATGAGCGCCGTGCAGATGCTGCTGCTGCGCGCCCTGGTAGCGCGTTTCTGGCAGGCCCCCTACCACCGGTCGCTGGTGCGCTGGGGTACCGAGCTGCACGACCGGTTCATGCTGCCGCACTACGTGGAGACCGACTTCGGCGACGTGGTAGAGGACCTCAACCGCTGGGGCTTTCCGTTCCGTAAGACCTGGTTCGACCCCTTCTTCGAATTCCGCTTTCCCCATTACGGCACCCTCAATGTCGGCGACATCGAGCTGGATCTGCGCTTCGCCGTCGAGCCCTGGCACGTGCTGGGCGAGGAGGTCACCGCCCAGGGCACGTCCCGTTTCGTCGACTCCTCGGTCGAGCGGCTGCAGGTGCGTGTTCGGGGCATCACCGAAGGCCGTCATCTGGTCACCTGCAACGGTCGCCGGGTGCCCCTGAGACGCACCGGGAGCCGCGGCGAGCTGGTCGCCGGGGTGCGCTACAAGGCCTGGCAGCCGCCGTCCGGGCTGCACCCGACAGTGCCCCGGCACGCGCCACTGGTCTTCGACCTCGTCGATGCTTGGAACCGGCATTCGCTCGGCGGCTGCACCTACCACGTCTCACATCCAGGTGGTCGCCACTATGAGACCTTCCCGGTCAACGCCAACGAGGCCGAAGCCCGCCGGTTGGCCCGGTTCTGGCCCATGGGGCACACCCCCGGGCCCATGAGTCCGCCCCCGGAGGAGCCCGCCGGCGATCACCCCTACACCCTGGACCTGCGCTCCGATCCGGCGCAGCGCTGACGGGCCCGGACACCGACAGGACAGAGACAGAGCGAGCGACACACCCATGGCCATCGACTGGAAACAATATCAGGCCAGCGGCTTTCACGACGAGCTGGTCACCCGCGGCAACCGCCCGCGTGCCCATACCCGGCAGATGGTGCGGCACCTCGCCTCCATGGACGAGAACGATCTGGCCGCCCGCCAGGCCGCCTCGGAGCTGGCGATCAAGGAGATGGGCATCACCTTCACGGTCTATTCCCAGGAAGAGGGCACCATCGACCGCGCCTGGCCCTTCGACATCATCCCGCGGATCATCGCCAAGAAGGAGTGGCGACCGGGTCGAGGCGGGACTGAAACAGCGGGTGCGCGCCCTGAACCTGTTCATCGACGACCTCTACCACGAGCAGAAGATCATCAAGGACGGGGTCTTCCCGGCGAGGTGATCGGCGACTCCGAGAACTTCCGGCCCCAGTGCGTGGGCATCAGCCCCCCGTTCGGGGTCTGGGCGCACATCTGCGGCTCGGATCTGGTGCGCGACAAGGACGGCACCATCTATGTGCTGGAGGACAACCTGCGCGTGCCCTCCGGCGTCTCCTACATGCTGGAGAACCGCCTGGTCACCAAGCGGGTGTTCCCGGAGCTGTTCGAGGACTACGCGCCGCTGCCGGTGGACGACTACCCCTCGCAGCTGTTCGATACCCTGGCCGCGCTGTCCCCACGTCCCGCCGACTACCCCGAGGTGGTGGTGCTGACCCCGGGGATCTACAACTCCGCCTATTTCGAGCACACCTATCTCGCCCAGCAGATGGGCTGCGAGCTGGTGGAGGGCCGCGACCTGTGCGTCGACGACGACGACTGCGTCTACATGCGCACCGTCGAAGGGTCGGCGCGGGTGGACGTGATCTACCGGCGCATCGATGACCTGTTCATGGACCCCGAGGCCTTCATCGCCGATTCGGTGCTCGGCGTGCCCGGACTGCTGCGCGCCTGGAAGGCCGGCAACGTCGCCCTGGCCAATGCGCCCGGGGCCGGCGTCGCCGACGACAAGGTCGTCTATGCCTTCGTGCCCGAGATCATCAAATATTATCTGGACGAGGCGCAGATCATTCCCAACGTGCCGACCTACCGCTGCATGTACGAGGCCGAGCGCGACCACGTCCTGGCCAACCTCGACAAGCTGGTGGTCAAGCCGGCCAACGAGTCCGGCGGCTACGGCATGCTGATGGGCCCCCAGTCGAGCAAGGCGGAGCGCGAGAAGTTCGCCGAGCTGATCCGCAAGAATCCGCGCAACTACATCGGCCAGCCCGTGCTCACCCTGTCCACGGTGCCGACCGTGGTCGGCAAGACCGTGGAGCCGCGCCACGTGGACCTGCGCCCGTTCATCCTGAGCGCCGACAAGCAGCAGGTGACCACGGGCGGCCTCACCCGGGTCGCCCTGCGCAAGGGCTCGCTGGTCGTCAACTCGTCGCAGGGCGGCGGCAGCAAGGACACCTGGATCGTCGATGAGGAGAACCGCTGATGCTCTCGCGAGTGGCTGAGAACATGTACTGGATGGCGCGCTACATGGAGCGCGCCGAGAACACCGCCCGGCTGGTGACGGTGAACGCCAATCTGCTGCTCGATCTGCCCCGCGGCATCGCGCCAGGCTGGCGGCCCATGATCGACATCTGCGGCGCCAACGCCGAGTTCGAGCAACGGTTCGGCGAGTACTCCGAGCGCCACGTGGTGCGCTTCCTGCTCGGCGACACGGAGAATCCGGGCTCGGTGCTGTCCGCGCTCACCGCCACCCGGGAGAGCTGCCGCACCATCCGGGACGCGGTGCCCCGCGAAGGCTGGGAGCAGATCAATGAGCTCTACCTCTACGCCAAGGACAATCTGGCGGCGGGCCTCACCAAGGGTGGGCGCCATCCCTATCTGAAGCGGATCGTGCTCGGCGCCCAGACCATCGCCGGGCTGCTGGCCGGGACCATGAACCACGACCTGGGCTACGACTTCATCCGCATCGGTCGCAACCTGGAGCGCGCCGACATGACCTCGCGCATCATCGACGTGCGCTCGGCCGACCTGCTGCAGACCACCCCGGACCTGCGCCCGTTCGACACCATCCAATGGATCAGCGTGCTCAAGTCGCTGACCGGTTACCAGATGTACCGGCGCAGCATGCAGGTGGCGGTGAGCCGCACCCAGGTGCTCAAGTTCCTGTTCCAGAGCCGTGACTTCCCACGCGCCTTCCGGCATTGCGTCGACGGCGCGGAGGCGAGCATCGCCCCCTTGCCCAAGCCGGAGGCGCCGCTGCGCGTGGTGGCGCGGATCAAGCGCACGGTGCAAGAGACCGATGTCGGCCAGCTCGAGCTCGCGGCGCTGCATCAGTTCGTCGACGATCTGCAGCTCGGGCTGACCGAGCTGCACAGCGAGCTCGCCGGCGCCTACTTCCTGCCCAAGACCAGCGCCCGAGCCGCCGCCGCGGCCTGAGCCGCAACGCGCACCGAGCTGCACTCGAAGAACGGGTGAGATGCGGTACCCCCGGTGGGATGCGCTGCGCTTTCCCGCGCTATGGGCTGCCCCGGTTGCCTGTCACTTGCGACTTTTCACCTGGCCATGCGCCGTCAGATAGCGGCGGCGCCGCTACCTGACCTGCATGACTCGTAGCGATTCACCTCCCGTCATTCCGGCCATGGATTGGCCGGAATCCAGTACCGGGGAGGGTGCTCAACCGTCCGGCTCGCCGTCCATGGCATCCGGAGGCGTCCTTAGCTGCGCAAACAGCACGTCCATGTGCTACTTCTCCGTCTACCGTCTACCGATTCCCCACCTTGCACTCCAGTAGCACCACATCATCATCGAGATGCACCTCAGCGGTGAATCCGCGCTTCTTGAAGGCATCGAGCATACGGGTGTTCTTCGGGTCGGTCTCAGCGGTGACCCGCTGGATACCCCATTGCTTGGCCAGCGCCATGCAGTAGTCGAGCAGCATGCTGCCGATCTTCCTGCCCTGCCAGGGGTCGGGCACGAGCACGGCGAATTCCGCGGTATCGTGGTTAGCGTCGGCCAACAGATGCGCGATACCGGCCAGCTCCTTCTTTCCCCGGGCCTCTGTCTCCGCGACGATGGAGATCTGCCGCTCATAGTCGATCACGCACTGGGCGACGGCCATCTGGTGGGTCGTACGCTTGAGCAGCGACCGAAACCGGAACCGGATGGACTCCTCGGACGAGCTGGCCACCAGCTCGTGCCAAAACGGCTCGTCCTCGGCTCGGACCGCCCGCAGGATAATCGTCGCGCCGTCGGGCGTCGTCGCGTGGCGGACGAAGTCGTCGGGATAGGGATGGATCGCCAGGTGCGGATACTGGTGGACGATGCCGACGACGGCGTCGTCGAGCACCATCGTCGCGTCGAGAGCGATGATATCGGTCGCGGTCACCCGCAAGGGATTCACATCGAACTCGCGGATCTCCGGGTAGTCGGCGATCAACAGCGAAAAGCGGATGATCACCTCGATCAAGCGGTCGATGTTCGCGGGCGGCTGGCCGCGATAGCCTTGCAGGATCGGCCAGGCCCGCAACGATTCCAGCATCCGTCGGGCCAGGCGTTCGTTCAGGGGCGGTAGAGCGACTGCCCGGTCCTTGAGGACGCTCGTCGTGACACCGCCCAGCCCGACCATGATCACGGCGCCGAAGGTGTGGTCCTTCTTGGCCCCCAGGATCAGCTCCAGCGCCTGATCCATCATCATGCTCTGTACGCTCGCGCCGTGGATCTCCGCGTCAGGCCGATGGGCCCGGGTCGAGCTGATCACCCGCTCGAAGGCCGCTCGGACCTCCTCCGGCGCCTTGAGGTCGAGCGCCACCCCGCCGACGTCGAGCTTGTGCAGAATCTGCGGCGACAGCACCTTGACGGCCACCGGATAGCCGATGTGCTCGGCCGCGCGCACCGCCTCGTCCGCTGTCGTTACCATGCAGGTGTCGCAGACCGGGATACCGTACGCCTTGAGAAAGGCCCAGGCCTGATTGTCCGGAGCATGCAGGCGCCGGGTGAGCAGGGGCTGCAGACGCTTGCGCAGCTTGTGCCGATTGAGGTCGAAGCGCACGGGCATCTCGCGCGGGGTCTCGTACAACAGCGCCAGGTTGCGCGCATAGGCCACCAGGTGCATGAACGCCCGCACGCCCTGCTCCGGGGTGTTGTGGGTCGGCAAACCGGCCTCGTTGAGGATCTGGATCGCCTGGCGGGCGCGCTTGCCGCCCATCCAGGCCGCCAACACGGGCTTGCTCGCCCCATGCGCGACCGCGGCGACCACCCGGGCCGTCTCTTCGGCATCTATATCGGTCTGAATGGCGAAGATAACCAACAGCGCATCGACGTTAGGGTCGGCCAGCACCAGTGACGCCGCCTGCTCGAAGCGACCCGGGGGCGCATCATCGAGCACGTCGACCGGGTTGCTGTGAATGCCCTCGGCGGGCAGCACGTCGTCCAGGGCCTGGATCGTTTTTGGATCGAGACGGGCAAGCTCCCCGTCACGGGTGATCAGCGCGTCAGTAGCGATGATCGCGGGTCCTCCGGCATTGCTCAGTATTGCGAGGCGCGCGCCCTTGGGCAGCCGCTGGGAGGCGAGCACCTCTGCGACGTCGAACACATCGTCGAGCTCGTCGACGCGCACCACTCCGCAGCGCTGGAAGGCCGCCTGGAAGACGGCGTCCTCGCCCACCAGATCGCCGGTGTGGGAGGTGACTGCCTCCACCGTCTCCGCGAACCGGCCCGCCTTGCAGACCACGATCGGCTTGGTGAGCGCGAAGGCCCGGGCGGCCGACATGAACGAGCGGGCGTGATCCACGGACTGCATGTAGATGATGATCGCCCGGGTACGCGGATCGTTGCCGAAATAATCGATCAGGTCGCCGAACCCGATGTTGATCCGGTTTCCCGTAGACACAAACGCGGAGAACCCTATGCCTCTCTCGGTCGCCCAGTCGATCACCGAGTTGCACAGGCCCCGGGACTCGGAGATAAAGGCAAGGTGCCCGCCGCGGGGCATGGTGACCGCGTGACTGGCGTTAAGGCCGCCGTCGGGGACAATGACGCCGAGGGAGTTGGGTCCCAGCACCCGCATATCTTCGTAGCGCTCGGCCACCGCCACGATCTCTGTCTCCAGGGCGGCGCCCGAGGCCCCGGTCTCGCGGAATCCCCCGGACAGGATCAGGGCGCCTTTGATGCCGAACCGGCCGCACTGATCGAGCACCCGGGGGACATCGCTCGCCGGATTGCACACGACGGCGAGGTCCGGCAGGTGGGGAAGCTGCTCCAGCTGCGCGTAGGTCGCCACCCCGCGGATGGATTCGCAGTCCAGGCTCATCGGGTAGACCACACCGCGAAAACCCGCCGTCAGCAGGTTGGTCAGGACCGCGGCACCCAGGTTGCCCTTGACGTCACAGGCGCCGAACAGCGCGACGCGGCGAGCGCCGAAGATCTTGTCGAGATTGCGCACGGACATTGAATTGACCCCCGAGGGATGCGGTGCAAGCCGGCCGCCGCTGCTGCGCTCGATCAGTGGAGCGGCGCTCGCGTACCCACACCGTTACTGGGGAGTCTAGGGTGTCCGGGGCGGTCTGTCGACGGCGCCCCGGCAGCACCGGATCGCCGCGCTCAGGCGTCCTTCTTGCCCTTGGCGTCTTCGCTGCCTTTGGGTCTCGGGGGGAGGCCATAGGCCTTGAGCAGGCCTTCCTGCATCTGCTGCCAGAGCTTCGAGGTTGCGCCCGAGCATCTCCTGCAAGGCCGCGCCCGGCGCCTGGCCCATCAGACCCGCCATATGCTGGTAGAGCCCCGCCTGCTGGTCGATGAACCAGTCGACGCTCTTGTCCAGGTAGCTGGACATGAGCACCTGCATCGCATCGCCGTAGAAGCGGATGATCTTGCGCAGCAGATCGGCGGACAGGATAGGCTGGCCGTGCTGTTCGCGCTCGACGATGATCTGCAGCAGGATGGCCCGGGTGATGTCCGCCCCGCTCTTGGCATCGACGATTTGGAAATCCACGCCGTCGACGACCAGCCTGCGGATATCGTCGAGTGCGATGTACTGACTCGCGGCGGTGTCGTACAGCCGCCGGTTGGGGTACTTCTTGATGACGCGCTGTTCGCTCATCGCGGCGCAGCGACCTCAGCCCATGTGCAGGCCGCCGTTGATCGAGAAGTCCGCCCCCGTCATGTATCCCGACTCGTCGGCGGCGAGAAACGCCACCAGGCGGGCGATCTCAGACGGCTCACCGAAGCGACCCACCGGGATCTGGGCGATGATGGCTTTGCGGATGTCCTCGGGCACCGCCATCACCATGGGCGTGCCGATGTAGCCGGGAGAGATGGTATTCACGGTCACGCCCTTGCGCGCACCTTCCTGGGCGATGGACATAGTGAAGCCGTGGATGCCGGCCTTGGTGGCGGCATAGTTGGCCTGACCGAACTGGCCCTTCTGTCCGTTGACCGAAGAGATGTTCACGATCCGGCCGAAGCCCCGCTCCAGCATGCCGGTGAACAGGTGCCGGCTGGTGTTGAAGACGCTGTACAGATTGGACTTCATGACTTCGTCCCACTGCTCCGGCGTCATCTTGCGCAGGGATGCGTCGCGGGTGATGCCCGCGGCATTGACCAGAATGTCCACCGGCCCCAGGGCGCTCTCGATCTGGCGCAGGGCCTCGCCCGTGGCATTGAAATCCGCCAGCTCGGCAGGCACGTACATGAAATCGTAGCCCTCACCCTTACACCGCTCCTGCCATTGCTTGGCAACGTTGTCGGCCTCGACCGGCAGACAGGTGGCAGCCACTGCGCATCCCGCGTCGGCCAGCTTCTTGCAAATCTCGGTACCGATGGATCCGGTGCCCCCGGTCACTACAGCTACTCGCTTCGACATGCTCTTGTCTCCTGAGGAAATCTTCGGTTCGATACTCAGCGCTCGACGGCGATCGCAACACCCTGGCCGCCGCCGATGCACAGCGTCGCCAGGCCGCGACGGGCATCGCGCTTCTTCATCTCGTGCAACAAGGTCACCAGGATGCGGGCGCCCGAGGCGCCGATCGGGTGCCCGAGGGCGATGGCGCCGCCGTTGACGTTGACCTTGGCTGTATCCCAGCCGAGCTCGCGGTTGACCGCGATGGCCTGGGCGGCGAATGCCTCGTTCGCTTCGATCAGGTCCAGGTCCCCGACCTGCCAGCCGGCCTTCTCCAGGCATTTGCGGCTCGCCGGAATGGGCCCCAGCCCCATCACCGAGGGATCGACCCCCCCGCTCGCATAGGAAACGATGCGGGCCAGTGGCTCGATGCCGAGCTGCTCGGCCTTGCGGGCGGAGGCGATCACCAGGACCGCCGCCCCATCATTGATGCCCGAGGCATTGCCGGCGGTCACGGTACCGTCCTTGGAGAAGGCGGGCTTGAGGCCCGAGAGCGCTTCGGTCGTGGTCCCATGGCGGGGGAATTCATCGCTGTCGAACACTGTCGGCGGACCCTTGCGCTGGGGAATCTCCACAGGGACAATCTCATCGCTGAATCGGCCGGCCTTCTGGGCGGCCTCGGTCTTGTTCTGGGAGCCCGCGGCGAAGGCGTCCTGATCCTCGCGCGTGATACCGTACTGGCGGGCCACGTTCTCCGCCGTGCAGCCCATGTGGTAGTCGTTGAAGATGTCCCAGAGCCCGTCCTTGATCATGCTGTCGACCAGGGTCCAATCGCCCATCCGCCAGCCGTTGCGCGAGCCGGGCAGCACGTGGGGGGCCAGGCTCATGTTCTCCTGGCCCCCGGCGATCACCAGATCGTTGTCGCCGCAGCGGATCGACTGAGCAGCCAGGTGCACCGCCTTGAGGCCGCTGCCGCAGACCTTGTTGAGGGTCAGGGCCGGAACCTCAACGGGCAGCCCCGCGCCCAGGCTCGCCTGCCGGCCGGGGTTCATGCCCACCCCCGCGGTCAGGACCTGGCCCAGCATGACCTCGTCGACATCCTTGGCATCCAGACCCGCATCATCGAGCAGCGCCCGGATCACCGTCGCGCCCAGGGTGCTCGCCGGCGTACCCGCCAACGAGCCACTGAATTTTCCGATCGCCGTACGGCGGGCAGCGAGAATCACAGCTTCGTGCATGGCTCCACCCTGGTGTAGTTGCGGCGCGAGCGACCCGCACCTTGGGAAATTGGAGCGTTAGTGTATCGGCTGGAGCGAGTCCCTGTCACGGCGCCCACAAGCTGCCCCGCCCGCCACCGTATAAAACGCCGGGGGACCCGGGGCGCCAGCAGGCCCCGGATCCCCCGTTTTCCCGCCTCAACCTCACTGTGCCGGCGGAACGACTTTCTTCGAGGTCTCTTCCATCCAGACGGTCACGTCCTTCTGGGTCTGGGTGGCGAGCTCCACCAGCTCCTGCGCCCGCGCCATCATCTTCTCTCCGAACTCGGTGGCCATCTGACTCTGGCTTTGCAGCCACTTCTGCGGATCCTTGGTCTCGTTCAGCAGCTGGACCTGGCGGGCACCGAGGTCCATGTAATCGCGGGCGAGATCGAATTGCTGGCGAGCGGCTTTCTCCAAAGCCCTGGCAGTGATCTCGTTGAACTTCATCATCGGCTCAGCGGCGTTCTTGGCGAGCTTCGAGCCATTGGTCGTAGACTTCGTTGGTCATGTCAGCCTCCTCATGTTGGGCACTCTCTCAGGGTCTTGCTGCATTGCAGCATAGCCCAGGCTCGCAGCACTGTCAAGCGAGCTATACGAAATGGCGGCCAGATGTCGGAGCCTGTTTTTATAGTATTGATAATGATCACTTTTTTTTAACAGCGATCACTGGACGCCAGCGGGTCAGCACCCGGACGCAGATCAAAAGGGATTTGTTGCATCGCAAAAATCTGGCGTTATACTTTAAGATCCCGGCCAACCCGGTGATCCGGACGGAGGAGACGATCCCGATGAGTGACGCCACCAATACAACGACCGGCGGATGGAGCGACTGGACCAATGTCTGGGTGGATGCCCAGCAACGGTATATGGACGCCTGGTCCCAGCTGGTCCGTCCGCCGGCCGGCGATGACCCGACCTCGCCGGCAGCGGCAAACCCCCTCGCCCAAGGATTGGAGCTTTGGACCAAGATGGCCCAAGGGGCCTTACCCGAGCAGAGCCGAGACCTCGGCGAGCACCTCGGCGACCTCAGCCGCAGCTACCTGCAGATGGCCGAGGGGATGTGGCGGCTCGCCGAGGGCACCCAGCAGGCCGCCAACGCTGGAGCCGACTGGCAGAAGGCATGGCAGGAGAAGCTCTGCGAGCTGCAGACATCCTTGGGCACCTTGGGGGGAAAGGCCGTTCCTGCGGCGGGCCTGGCGACCTTCTGGGGGCTTCCGCTCCAGCATTTTCGCCAGCTCGCATCTTCCCTGTGCTCGCTGCCCGGCGATGTCGAGAAGACCTTGCAGGAGGGCGGGCCGCTGAGCCCGGAGACCCTGCGCCGGGCGATGGGCTCCATGCTGTCGGCACCCACGCTGGGCTACACGCGGGAATGGCAGCAGGATGCTCAGCAGTGGCTGGAGCTGTGGCTGGATCACCTGCAAGCGTTACGCGCCTACGAAGGGGTGTTCACCAAGGTGGGCCGCCGAGCCATGGAGCTGCTCGGCGCCAAGCTGACCGCGATGGCCCAGGACGGCAAGTCCCTGGGTGGCCTGCGCGACTCCTACAACCTCTGGGTGGACTGCGGAGAGGAGGCCTACGGCGAGATCGCCCAGACCGAGGAGTTCGCACGAATCCAGGCCCATCTCACCAATACCCTGATGGCGGTGAAGCGTCATGAGCAGCATGTCGTTACGGAGATCCAGGGCTCGCTCAACATGCCCACCCGCAAGGAGCTGGACACGACCCACCGCCGGGTCCATCAGCTGCGCCGCGAGATCCGGGTCGCCGGGCACCGCATAGAGACCCTCGAAGAGGCCCTCGAAGAGCTGCAGGCGCTGAAGCAGGCGATACGCGAGCTGCAGCAGGGCATCGCACCGCCGCAGCCCACGGAGAGCGCGCCGAGCGAGGCGCTCCCCGAGACCGAGACCACCGGCGGCGCCACCCAGGGGGACTGAGCCATGTTCACAATGCCGATTCGACCCGACCAGATCCTCCGCGAGGTGATGGAATTCAACGCCAAGCTCGCCAGCGGGCTCACTACCCTCAAGGACATCGGCGACGTGGAGGTGGACGTCAGTCCCAAGGAGCCGGTCTACAGCGAAGACAAGCTGGTCCTCTATCGCTACGAAGCCATGGTGGAGCAGCCTGCGCGCATCCCGGTGCTGATCGTCTATGCACTGGTCAACCGGCCCTATATGACCGACCTGCAGAAGGACCGCTCGCTGATCCGCGGTCTGCTGGAGGCCGGGCAGGACGTCTACCTGATCGACTGGGGCTACCCGGACGGCGCCGACCGCTACCTGGACCTGCGCGACTACATCGACGGCTACATCCGCCACTGCGTGGACTTCATCCGCAAGGCACATAAGCTGCCCAAGATCAACCTGCTCGGCATCTGCCAGGGAGGCACCTTCAGCCTCTGCTTCGCGTCCATGTATCCGGAGCAGATCCAGAATCTGGTCACCATGGTCACCCCGGTGGATTTTCATACCCCGAACAACATGCTGAGCACCTGGGCCCGGAATCTCGATGCGGATCTCATGGTGGACACCCTGGGGAACATCCCCGGCGAGCTGCTCAACTGGGCCTTCCTGTCGCTGAAGCCCTTCCGGCTGACCGGCCAGAAATACCTCGACATGGCCGATCTACTCGATGATCCCAAGAAGCTGCGCAATTTTCTGCGCATGGAGAAGTGGATCTTCGACAGCCCCGATCAGGCCGGAGAGGCCTTCCGTCAGTTCATCAAGTGGTTCTTCCAGGAGAACCGGCTGGTCCGCGGCGATCTCGAGATCGGGGGCATACCGGTGCGGCTGGGCAACCTGCACATGCCGATCTACAACGTCTACGCCTCTCAAGACCACTTGGTGCCGCCGGAATCCTCCATCGCCCTGGAGCAGCACGTGGGCACCAAGGACTACACGCCGTTCGTGTTCAAGGGCGGCCACATCGGGATTTATGTGAGTGGCCGGTCGCAGCGCGAGATCCCGCCCGGGATCGGCAAGTGGCTCGACGAGCGCTCCTGATCGCCAAGGGCGGGCCGATGGCCGTGGCTGCACCACAGCGCTCCGACACCTGAGCGCGCCGCAGCCGGGGGGCGCAGATTATGACCGTGGGGCTGATCAGCCATCCGCTGTGCGAGCTCCATGAGATGGGCGAGGAGCACCCGGAGCGCCCGCAGCGGCTGCGGGCCGTGCAGGACGCCCTGGTACAGGTGGGCCTCGACCTCGCGCTGCGCCAATTCGACGCGCCGGCGGCAACCCGCGAGCAGCTGTTGCGGGTGCACACCCCCGACTACCTGGACCGCGTAGAGGCGATGAGTCCCCCCGAGGGGCTGGTCACCCTGGGGGAGGACACCCTCATGAACCCCTTCAGCTACGAGGCCGCGCTGCGAGCCGCAGGTGCGACGGTGCTCGGTGTGGATCTGGTGCTCGACGGCGAGATCGACAGCGCCTTCTGCAACGTGCGCCCGCCCGGCCATCACGCCGGGCGCGCCCAGGCCCGCGGTTTCTGCATCTTCAACAACGTCGCCGTCGGTGCCGCCCACGCCCTCGCCCACCACGGCCTGGAGCGGGTCGCGATCATCGATTTCGACGTGCACCATGGCAACGGCACCGAGGATGCCTTCTGGGACGAGCCCCGGGTACTCTTCTGCTCCTCTTTTCAGCATCCGTTTTATCCCAACTGCGGCGCCGACACCGATCTGCCCAACGTGCACAACATCCCGCTGCCCGCCGGCACCCGCGGCCAGGACTTCCGCCGGTCGGTCGAGGACCACTGGGCCGAGCCGCTGGATGCCTTCCGTCCCCAGCTGATCCTCTTCTCGGCGGGCTTCGACGGCCACGCAGCCGACGGTATGGCCCAATGGCAGCTGCACGAGGCGGACTTCCGCTGGATCACGCGCATCATCAAGTGCGCCGCCGACGCCCACGCCCGGGGGCGTATCGTATCCACCCTGGAAGGCGGCTACGCCCTGCACGCCCTGGGGCGCAGCGCCGCTGCCCACATCGACGCCCTGTTGGGACAAGGCTGGCGGTCGCTGTACGGCTGATCGGCGAACACTCCGCCCAGGGGAGCAACGTTCGTACGTCCGGCGGACCCACGCACGCGGATTCGCGAATGCCCTAGAATCGGGGTGAAGCCCCCCACAACCGGCGCAACATCTCTGCATGCAGGTCGACACCGATATAGCCAACCACCTTCAGCTGATGGTCGAGGCCCAGGCCTCCGACCTGTACTTCAGCGCCGGCGCCCCCGTGTGCATGAAGGTCGAGGGCGTCACCTCCCCGCTGGACGACCGGCCCCTGAGCGCTGCCGATGTGCAGCGGCTCGCCTATTCGGTGATGAGCGACAAGCAGACCAAGCTGTTCGAGGAATATCTGGAGATGGACCTGGGCATCACCTTGACTCGCCTGGGACGCTTCCGCATCAACGTGTACCGGCAGCGCGGCGAGGTCGCCATGGTGGTGCGCTACATCAAGAGCCGCATCCCGAGTATCGAGGAGCTCAACCTGCCGCAGCTGATGGCCCGCCTGGTGACCGAGCCCCGGGGCCTGATCCTGGTCGTCGGCCCCGCCGGATCGGGCAAGTCCACGACCCTGGCGGCGATGATCGAGTACCGCAACCGCCACCAGTCCGGACACATATTGACCATCGAGGACCCCATCGAGTACCTGCACCAGTACCACCGATCCATCGTCAGCCAGCGCGAGGTCGGCGTCGACACCGTCTCGTTCTCGGACGCCCTGCGACGGGCGATGCGCCAGGCCCCAGACGCCATCATGATTGGCGAGATCCGCGACCGCGAGACCATGGAGCAGGCCATCTCCTACGCCAACTCCGGGCATCTGTGCCTATCCACGCTGCATGCAATCAACGCCAACCAGACGATGGAGCGGATCGTCAATTTCTTTCCGGAGCACGCGCACCATCAGCTGTTCATGGATCTATCCTTGAACCTGCGAGCGATCATCTCCCAGCGTCTGGTGATAGGTACGGACGGCAAGCTCCTGCCCGCGGTGGAGGTGATGCTGAACACACCCTATGTGGCTGAGCTCATCCAGCGGGGCAAGATCGACACCTTGCGCGAGCCCATGCAGAACATCGAGGCGGGGATGCAGACCTTCGACCAGGCCTTGTTCAATCTGTACAAACGGGGAAAGATTGCCCTGCACGAGGCGTTGCGCAACGCCGAGTCCAGGAACAACCTCAGCCTGCGTATCCGTCTCGACGAGAGCGGCAACACCCCGGCGCCGAACGTGCTTCTCACCGACGACAAGACCCGCTGAGCCGCCGCTGTCCCGCGACGCGCACGGCCTCGGATTTCCCATTGACAGCCCGGACCCGCACCATGGACCCAATACCCAGCCAGGTGGAGATCATCGGTATCCCGAGCTACGTCGAGGCCTGGAGCGCAGCCCGGATCCCGGGCTTCGTGGCCGCTGTGCTGAAACGCTGGCAGCGCGAGCATGGCGGGCTGCCGCAGCACTTCCATATGACGCTCTGCCCCCAGGTCGAGCTCAACGCCCGGGGCGGGCTGCCCGAGCGGGTACGCGAGCTCACAGACCCCCGCCTGCGCTGCCGCCACTTCACCGGCTGCCACAAGCCCTATTTCGTAGTCCTGTTCGCCGGCAAAGACGCCGCCGAGCACCAGGCCGAGGCCCAGCAGCTGCTCGCCTGGTCGGAGAGCTACGCGGTCAGCGTCGAGCCCCAGCGCCTGAAGCTGGAGTTTATCGAGGCCACGGAAGACCTGGACGAAGAGCCCGAGCCGGCACGCCCCGGGCGCACCCTGCGGGAGCTGCTGCAGAGCGGCGAGCTGGTGCACATCCTGGAGTGAGAGGGAGGCGGCCTCCCAGATCTCGACAGTCGCTTATGCTGCCAACAGCATATCGATCTCGGTTTCGAGGATGGCGTCGAATTCCGCATCCGTCGGGGTGCACTCGGCATCTTCTTCCTGGACGCAATAGGCAGCCGCGATCCGCATCAGTGGCTCGCCGACTCGGCGCGGGAGGTTGAGGCCCGGCGCACTGAGCCCCGCGTACACGGCTCGCGCCTGCTGGCGGCGACCGGCAGCCGCGTACGCGTGTAGCCGGATCACGTTGGAGGCGGGCGAATCGTCCGGCGTGGCGTCGGCCAGATCGGCAGCCGCGCCATAGCCCCGCAGCTTCAACTCGGTGAGTGCCAGCGCATTGCGAAACACATGCTCCGCCCGGAGCGGTAATCTTTCAGCAAGCGCCCGCCGAAACAGGACTGCCGCCCTCTGGACCTCGCCGGATTCCAGCAGGATCATGGCACGGAGATGGAGATCATAGCGCTGGCGTCGACCCTGCACTGCGTCCGGCTCTGGCACCAACTCCAGAGCTTGTTGGAACTGGCGCCGCTTGCGCAGCGTATTCGCCAGCCCATGACGGGCGACCGGATTGTTCGGCCACCGTCTGACCGTCTCCCGATACAGCCCCTCGGCCTCCCCCAGATCGCCGCGCTCGCGCAGCGTCTCGGCCAGACCGGTGCGGGCCACCACGTCGTTCGGCCAACGCGTGACCGTCTCCCGATACAGCCCCTGGGCCCCCCCCAGATCGCCGCGCTCGCGCAGCGTCTCGGCCAGACCGTTGCGGGCCACCACGTTGTTCGGCCAACGCGTGACCGTCTCCCGATACAGCCCCTCGGCCCCCCCCAGATCGCCGCGCTCGCGCAGCGTCTCGGCCAGACCGTTGCGGGCCACCACGTCGTTCGGCCAACGCGTGACCGTCTCCCGATACAGCCCCTCGGCCCCCCCCAGATCGCCGCGCTCGCGCAGCGTCTCGGCCAGACCGGTGCGGGCCACCACGTCGTTCGGCCAACGCGTGACCGTCTCCCGATACAGCCCCTCGGCCCCCCCCAGATCGCCGCGCTCGCGCAGCGTCTCGGCCAGACCGTTGCGGGCCACCACGTTGTTCGGCCAACGCGTGACCGTCTCCCGATACAGCCCCTCGGCCCCCCAGATCGCCGCGCTCGCGCCGCGTCTCGGCCAGACCGGTGCGGGCCACCACGTTGTTCGGCCAACGCGTGACCGTCTCCCGATACAGCCCCTCGGCCCCCCCCAGATCGCCGCGCTCGCGCAGCGTCTCGGCCAGACCGTTGCGGGCCACCACGTCGTTCGGCCAACGCGTGACCGTCTCCCGATACAGCCCCTCGGCCCCCCCCAGATCGCCGCGCTCGCGCAGCGTCTCGGCCAGACCGGTGCGGGCCACCACGTTGTTCGGCCAACGCGTGACCGTCTCCCGATACAGCCCCTCGGCCCCCCCCAGATCGCCGCGCTCGCGCAGCGTCTCGGCCAGACCGTTGCGGGCCACCACGTCGTTCGGCCAACGCGTGACCGTCTCCCGATACAGCCCCTCGGCCCCCCCCAGATCGCCGCGCTCGCGCAGCGTCTCGGCCAGACCGTTGCGGGCCACCACGTCGTTCGGCCAACGCTCGATAGCTTGGCGGTAGAGCTGGCCTCAGCTTCATCAAACCGACTCTGTGCTCTATGCACTTCGGCCAATCCGTTAAGAGGAACCGGGTCCCCCGGGGCAAGAGACTGCGCCTCGTGGTAGAGGGCATCGGCCCACTGATACCGCCCCTCGTCCCGGGCCAAGGTGGCCACGTTGGTCAACGTCTTGGCAATGATTTCTTTCTCCGTGCCCTCTCGTTGCTGTGCTTCAACCAGCTCACGCAAATAGGCAGCCGCCGCTGCCTCCTTGCCCTGGCGCAGTTGTCGGGCGATGGACGCCATAACCTGATTCACCCGCTCCAACGCTTTCAGGCGGTCGATGCCCTTGCCCCTGCCCCTTCGCCTTACGGCCGATACCGCTGACGGCGTCTCCGTTGCCTCTCGCTCCACCAACGCCTCGATATTCGCGCGGTGCTCTTCCCCGCGCAACCCTGGATACTCGGCTTCGAAGACATGCTCGATCTGGCTCAGCGCCCCGCACCATTGCTGAGGCGCAATCCCCCGCCGCGGCGATTCGAATAGCATGTGCGCCCAAAAACGCTTCCAAGCTCCCCCGTCACCGGCCTCCGCAAGCTGATTGACGCCGATTCGCTCGGTCACACTCAATGCGTCCCAAACATCCAGCGCGTCTCTCGGTATCTCGATACCCTCAGTCGGCCGGGGCCAGCGTTCTTCCGCCAAGTCTTGCAGTACCTGGGGCCAACGGACCAAGCGTTCTGCCAGCGTGGCCCGCCAATATTCGGGCGAGGCCGGATAGGCCTCGTCCAGCTGTCGCAGAGCGTAGCCCAGCAGCGGCGCAGCCTGAATTTCGTCGCCGCAAGCGCCGTAAATACCCACGAGACCCCGATCGACTCGCGCCAGATCCACCGGTGTTCCCGAGCCTTCTCCGAGCGGCGGTATCCAGAGCAGCCCGTGCCAAGCGTCCATCAGATCCGTTCTGCGATCAGCGCTCAATCGTCCCTGGCCGTTCGCAGGGGTCTCAATCAGACCAAGCCAGTACGGTTCGAGCCGATCGTCGGTTTGCTGGAAAATCAGCGCCTGGCGCAACTGTCGCGCTGCGCGCCCTGCGCCGCGGCTAAGTACCCCAGTGCGCAAGCCTACCTCGTTGAATGAAAGCAGCGCGGAAAACAACTCGGGGTTGGGTGGCAGCAGAGAGGCAAATAGGAGCAGATTGAAGACGTAGGCCTCGTCATCGAGCATCCTATCCTGTTCTTGTCCAACGACAGCCGCGACCGCTCCTCCCACTGCAGCGACCACCCCCTCGGAGTTACGCAAATCGCTCAACATCTGGTCGGCCCGCTCCGTACAGAGTGGCGCCACTAAACTACCCAGCGGATCCTGCAGCCTCGGATCAAATGGCGGAAAGGTCAGGGCGCGGTGGAGCACATACGCCGGCTCCTCGCCGCCTCCCAGCGCCGGTAGGTATCTCCCCTGAAGGCACTCCCGCAGGCGCACTTGATCACCCCGCTCGACAATGCCTCGGAGCAAATCCTTGACGAGTAGCAGAGGATGCATGGCGGCGTTCATGGGCTCAGCGGGTGGCGCCTCAGCCAGTCGCGATCGCGCACCTGCGGGTGCGCCCGCTCAAGCCTTTGACAATGCACTTTTCGTAGCTCGGTCAGGCGATTATGGGCGATGGCGGGGGAACCGGCAATGCGGCCCAGATCGCCGGTACAGGCCTCCCGGGCGGGGTCTCCCTTCAATGGCGCATGGATGACCTCGCGGCAGGCGGCCATGCGATCGTCCAAAGGCATGGTCACGCCGTAGAGACTGCCCGGAGGGGACGGGAAGTGATACGGGCTATCGTTGGCCTCCACGGAAGTCGGCCGATAGATCAATCCCGCTTTGGCGACTGGGTACCGCCAGGCGAGGACCCATTCGCCCTCGTCGAGGTGTCCAAGCCCCAGTGCCAGACAGAGACTGTACCAATCGCCGCTCTTCAGGATGCTGTGTAGCTCCATAGCGAACGCCGCCCACCAAGGTGGCTCGGTGGGCCCGAGCGACTCGCTCAACAGGCCCGCTAGGTCTCGGACCGCCTCCGGGCCGCGGCGCCCTAACTCGGCTGCGATCGCGTCGGTCATCGCGTTGAAGGCCGTGTCGTCCCAACCCCCGGGCGGCTTCTCGGGAAGCAGGTGACCCGTCAGGTCGAGGAAACCAAGCTTCAGATCGGCGGTGGCATATTCGGCGCTGCTCAAACGCCACAGGAGACGATTCAGCGACGCGACGTGGAGCAACACGTTATGGCGCGGGAGCTTGGTGGGCAAAATCAGGTTCGCTGCGTTGTGGTCCTCGACATAAGCGGCACGGGGCAGACCAGACGAGCCGTCGGCGGGAAGACAGAGAACTCCGGAAAAATATCGCAGCCGCTGGACCCACCAGTCCTCGGCATCGGGACGCCCGTGAAAATGGCCGGAGCCCAGCATCGCAGCCTCCCGCGCCGAGCCAACACGGTGGTCCATGCTCCAGTTCTCTGCAACGGCGCGGCGCCCCACATCCGCATCGGCCGCTATCGCGGGCAAGGCCGCACCCCAAGGGTGTTTGGTTGGGCTCGCGGGACGATCGAATACGTAGGTCAGTTTGGTTGGAGCGGTTCCGTTGCTCATCCCTCACCCCTAACTACCCCGTTCCATAAGTTCACACGGGTATTGGCAATCAGCCCCCGACAAAGCCGGAGATTTTCGCGCTCGAAGAAGCTCGCCAGGATCGCTAATGCGGCGCCAACGTCTATTGACTTTAACGGCGACGCATTAGTGCCACAGCTTCACTCCAGCCGAATGCTCGCCCTCCGCTTCCTGGTTGCTGATGGGCTCTCGGACCACCGGTTCGTTTCGACGCAGCGTCGAGACAAGTTAGCCACCTCGCCCGCCACCCGGGCGGGGGCGAGAGGCCATTTCGGTAGGGTAGCACCGCGACAGAGCCCCGTGGAGGAGTCCGGCTCAAAGCTCGGGGGGTCACCGATCCCGCCGCGGCCGTCAAGCCCGCTGGCCGGCGACCCACCCGAGCTTACAACGCTTTCAGCATCTTGGCCGCATGCTCGTCGCCCTGGCCAGCCGCCTTCTGCAGCCAGCTCCGCGCCTGCTCCTTATCCCGCCCGACGCCTTGCCCGTTGGCGTACATCACGCCGAGCAGGCGCTGAGCAGGGGCGAATCCCCCCTCGGCGGCGACCTTGAACCACCGGAAGGCCTCCTTGTAGTCGCGTTGCGCCATCCCGCGCCCGGTGTAGTAGAGAATGCCCAGATTGGTCTGCGCCATGGCCAGTCCAGCGTCGGCACCGACCCGGTACAGGCGCAGCGCCTCGGCATAGTCTTGCTTCACGCCCCTCCCGGATTCGTACATGGATGCCAGGTCATTGGCCGCTCCCGTCGATCCGGCGTCGACCGCGAGCTTCAGCCAGCGTGACGCCTCGGCGTCATTCTTCTCGACACCGACCCCCTGGGCGTACAGGGTACCCAGGGACCGCTGCGCCTCCGCTCTGCCCTGCAGGGCGGCCTTGCGGAGCCAGTCCGCACCCTTGGCCGGGTCGCGCTTGAGTCCGATCCCGCGCAGGTAGAACCGCCCGAGGATCTCCTGCGCCGGGGCAAATCCTTGCCTGGCGGACATCACCACCCAGCTGGCCGCCATCGCATCATTGCGAGCGACCCCTCGGCCCAGCTTATAGAGCACACCCACCTGCAGTTGGGCCTGGGCCATCCCCTGGTTGGCCGCCTGCTTGAGCCAGCGCATGCCCTGCTTATCGTCCTGGGGAACACCGCTTCCGCTCAAATAGAGCATGCCCAGCTGATACTGCGCCGGCGCAAACCCCTGGTCCGCGGCCTTCCTGAACCAGTCGGCGGCCGCCCGGGTATCCTTTGGCACGTTGGTCCCACTGAGATAGGCGACCGCAAGATTGGACTGGGCATCCCGGTCACCGGCCTCGGCCGCCTTGCGGAGCCAGGAGACGCCCTGGTCGACATCCTTGGGGACCCCCGTTCCACGCAGATACATGAGACCCAGCTGGCCCTGGGCCGCCACGCTGCCCTGCCCCGCCGCCTTCTCGAGCCAGGCGGCAGCCGCGGCGGTATTCACCGGTACGCCCTGGCCTTGCAGATAGCGCGCGGCCAGCACCAGCTGGGCCTGCAGCTCTCCCGCCTCGGCCCGGCGCCGAATCAGCTCCAGGGTACTGGGCGAGTCGCCCTCCGCCGGGGCGACACCCGTGGGCCCGGGGGCCGCGGTACCCGGGGCAGTAGCCGCGGTACCCGGGGCAGTAGCCAGGGGTCCATCCGCGGAAGCGACCGGCGGCTCCACCGGTGAATTACCCGGTGACTGCGCCAGAGCGACACCCGCGGCCGCCGCCACCGGCGCCCCGGGCGAAACGCCCTGGGGCGACGCGACCGATGGCTCCGCCGGAGCGGCGACGACGGGGGGCGCCACCGAGCCCGCAAGCGGGGACTCCGCCGGCAGCGCACTGGCGCCGGCGGTCGGCATCTGCCCGACCTGAGCCTGGGACGAGATGCCACCGAGCTCGCCAGATGCCTGGGCAGGGGCGGTATCGACGCTATCATTCTGCTGGTCGAGGTCCGCGCAGCCGACAAGCGTCAGCAGCGGCAAAGCAATCAAGATTTTCCGTGACATGCTGGCTCCCGGAAGCTGGAGGGTGCGCCCAGTATACGGATTTCCGGCCGGCCTGGTGCCACCTCTGACAACACAAGATACCCAGCGGGATGGAGCCCGCCTGCTCGGGACCGGAGCGCCCTTTCGGACGGTGCCATCCTGGCGCGCGGCCCCGTCTTGCCGCAATTGAAGAACGCGCGAGGTGGTCGGACTCGATCGCGCTGGATGGGATGGCTGGGCGGCGATCCCGAGCGAATGGACCCGTCCCTGGGCGGCCGAGGGTCGCGCCTATTGCCTTTCCGGCGGAGCCACGGGCGGGGGCTCCGCCGATCGTGGCGGGACCGTCTTGCTCAGCTTCTGGACAAGCACCTTCTGCTGAAGCACCAGGACCTTGAGCTGTTGGGTTTGCCGACGTAGCTCCGCGGTGATCTCGGCGAGCTGGTCATCCTTCGCCGGATTCTGCTGCTGCTCGGTTTGCTTGCGTAGCTCCGACATGATCTCGGCGAGATGGTCATACGTCAGCGCATTCCGCTTGGCCATGCGGTTGAGTTGGTCTTTGATCCCGAATACCGCGAACGGCAGCAGGAGCCAAAGGATTGCGACCGCCAGGAGGAACAGAACGAGCAGCAGGGCAAGGGCGCTGGGAATGCCGGGTATTCCGTAGTCCATAGGGTCACCTTGCCAATGGGCATGCTAGCCCAGAATCATCGTTGATGGGCCGACCAAAGGAAAGGCCCGCACCGACCCCGGCAGCCCGTCCCGCCGATCCCCGAGGCCCCGCGTCTCCCGCATGCGCTCCCGACCCGGGGGCCGGACTGGGCCCTCCACAGGATCCCGAGCTGGCTACCGGTCCGGCTACCGGACCCTCCGAGGCGAGCGATTCCCGACCGCAGGCGCGGGCGACCGGACCCCCCGCCGCCCTGGATGATACCCCGCCCTTGGGCCTAAATTTGATTTATACGCCGAAAAGAAAAAGCCCGATCCGGTGGCGCCGAATCGGCCCTAACTCACTGGTTTTATTGGTGGGACGTCTAGGGCTCGAACCTAGAACCTATGGAGCAAGAGGATCCCATCGATAACTTCCATGTTTCTCCCGATGGTTATTTACTCTTTGTTTCTCCTGGTATTTTTGTTCCTGAGACTGATCTCGCCCTACTTTGCGATTCCCGTAGAGACCGCCGGATTCTGCGCACGATCGCACGAGAATTACACGTCCGGAAGCGCACTCCTCATATGGAAATCCACGCCCGGCGTGCAGTCATGGTCGAGCGCTACGCCCGTGCCATCGGCGAGCACATTCAGGCGGCGATGGCCAAGCTGGATTCGCGGCTACGCGGCGAACAACAGAAGAGGCGAAAGCCTACGGAACGGGAACGTCTACCAGATACCCGGAGATCGTCATGCCGACGTTGGCATCGGAACCGCTCAGGCTGTTGCCGCTGACGAGGCCCGTCAGTAGATCGTTGGCATTCACAACCATCTGCAGGGGCTCCCCTGCGACCACCCCCTACGCGGTGTTGGTGACCACCGGCTTCAATTCGTGAACTATCGAGGGACCGGCGGGACCGACAGCGCCGTTGGGCAACTTGAGGACGCGAAAGGATGCACTCGTCGCCACACTCAGACTCGCCCAGCCAGAGGCAAAGGTGACGATGAGCTGCTTGCCAGCCGGAACAGGGGCGAAGTCGTATTGAACAGTGTTTACGAATTCGTCGGCGGCGGTGAACGGTAGGTTGATCGTGGAGTCATAGACCACCTTGGGCGCGTCGACCACCTGGACCGTTGGCGTGCCGAGCACCTGGACCTCCTAAGGCTGTTGGCCGGTCGCGTTCCCTGCCCCGAATGCTGCCCGCGGCGTGACGACTGCGACGACCACGGCGAGCGACGCAACACTGGCCGCAGCACCGAAAGCTTGCTTGAGCCCGATCATCGTTCTCCCTCCTGGTTTGCGAGGGTCACGGCGCCTAAGGAATCGCCACCGACCCGGTATCGGCGCCATACGCTTGTGCTCCGCCACTCTTACCTGCACGCAACCATCCCTACTCCCTCTTGACGAAGCCGCCGCGACCCAATCATGGCCCTGCGTGACGGCTTTGTGCTCAATTTCCCAGACTTTTTGTCAAAGTTAGCCCGACAGGGCCTCGCGTCAAGGCTTGAGATGTGTCAAGCGAATTTATTAATCTTCATGAGCTCCTCAGGCCCCAAGTGAGCCTCTCCGATAACCGCGCGTGCACTGTCGTACTTTTCTTGAAGTCGATTACGCTCTTGCTTGGCGAGACCAACATCTGCATAACCGGCAGTGAGCACAAGCTCCAACACCTTGATCAGTGGCAGAAAAGGCGCTTCCTTCAATCCACCCATGATGGACTGGAGTTGACGGAATATAAACTTGAACCCCTTAAATCTTACGCCAACGACACGGTCGGCATATGGATGCCATAGCAAAGTCAAATACGTATCCACACGATCGGCACGGTATGAGACGTCTTCATTAAGATATATCACGCAATCCAGGGCCTCGAAATAGCGCGCAACCGGCTTAAAGCCACTCTTCGCACTATCTTCCGCTCTGGTTGAGTCAAGCAGGTTTGCCAAGAAGTCGTCTTTCATATTAGGTCCGTCACCCGGTTACATAGCTGGCAGCCATAACTGGCGGTCATATCTCATTTCATGACGGTCCGGCAATAATGGGTTATCAGGATCAGCTAACACCCATTCCCAGAAACGAATTTCGCCGTCCACGCGCACATCTCCTACCGTAACCTCTTTGTCGTCACCATAAAACGCGACATACGTAGCGAAAACTGAATTCTTAGGTTTCTGCAACTGAATGGGCGGGAGCCCTTTGTACCTTGGTACATTCTCAAATGTATAAGTAAACTCCGGGTTCGTAATGTACGTATATACCTCTTCGGCGCGCCCAATATCGATACATGGCCGTTTCAATCCAATGAAGAGACTCGTGGCTTGGGATAATCCGAAAGGACTTCCTGGACTGCAACCAAATATCAGGCCAGCATATTCTCCAAGCTTCGCCAGCTGATTGTCGGAATCGAGTTGCGCGACAGTATCCGGACGCATCCTCAATCGCGCCAACTTGATCTTATCTCCCGGTCCTGGCGCCCACACGATATTCGGGGTATTCGGATCATTCTGCGAGCTAGCTGGCGTGGTAGTCAATCTCGGCTCCAAATCTGGTAATTATCGATTCCACCGTGCTTAAGCGGAGCGTAAATTGAAAAATAACTATTTATCAATAAGTTGCTGTTCATTCTTCCCCTTTTCCTGTAGCTACCTGGCTTTCGCCGCTCTCCGTGCCGCCTCGTTGCGCTCTTCTGTGGTCAAACGTTCGGCCCTCGCCTTCCCGCCCTTCCGCGCCAGGCCCAGGGCGGCGGGGTCTTTCCCTTGTTCCTCTGGGGTCGGCGTTGTTTCTGCCGCGGCCTCGCCCAGCAGTGCCCAGCTCAACGGTGGCCTTGGCGAGCTGGCTGGCGTCCCGAGGGCGCCTTGTTTTGCTTAAGCGCTTTTGCATACCTAAACTCTATCACACCCACGGAGGCCGAGAGCGCCTGGTAAACGGGGAGCAGCGGCCCTGCAACACCGAGAAGATGTCTCCTCAGGGTCGAGCTCGGTCACCCGCAGCGTGGACGGGTGTGGTCTTCATACTGGCCAACTTCGGCTGATCTGATTATCTTTATAATAAATAACAAGTACTTACGGTCTTCATCTGCTTTTCTAATATAGTGCTGTCGGAAACTGACCCCCATCAAGTGCAGGCGCTGCATCATTGTTTGCCGCGATTTTCGCAGCTTTGTTTATCAAGAACGGCTAGAAATGTCCAGCATGGAAACCACACCCGCGTGGACCGTGCGATGAGGCACAGGTGAGGCGACCCCCGCCGGATACTGGGATAACGCGCTCCCGCTCGGACCCTCCCAACCGCCCGAGCCGGGCATCATCATCCTGGACACTCCAGGCGCCGACCTGATCGAGTCCAACCCGATGGCCTAGACCCCCGGGTGATGCAGATCCCGACCTGAACAAGACCTGGGGACTTGCAGGACTTCGGCTCGGCAACTATCCCGCGAGCCGCATACTCACCCCTCGACCTGAACCCCGGCCCGGACCCTCCGAGGAGAGCGAGCCCCGACCGCAGACTTGGGTACCGTCCTCTCTGTGCCAATGTAGGTGAGACAGCACCCCCCGGTTCAATTACTGTAGGGCGGCCAGAAGATCACCGATGACAGCACGATTGAAACAGGTTCAGGTAGGCGCGCTGGGGGAGGAGACGCAAGGAGCCCCTAGGGCGACTGCAGGCTCCTCCCCCAGCGCGGGCGCCGCGGTGGCGGTCGCCTGCCCTGGGACGAAGCTCACCGACGGCTGGCGCGCATCGCCCGAGTCGAGCGGGAATCCGAAACCTGATAGGCCATCCCGCCCAGCGTGGGCTGGGAAGGGTGAGCCCCCTACTCCACCCCGAGCGCTTTGAACACCGCATCCACCGGATCGGCATAGAAGGAGGTTTGGAACTTGGCGAACAGCTCGCCGGGCACGCTGGGAATGTCCCCGACGCTGGCCATCGGCAGGAGGATGCGCTTGGCGCCCGAATCGAAGGCGACGTGCAGACACTCGGCGAGATTCTCAACCGGGACAATGCTCTCCCTCAGACTCATATCGCCGAGGACCACCATCTGGCCCTGGATGGGCTTCTGCAGGATGCCCGAGCACAACGCCACGAAGCTCGGCAGCGTCATGGCTCGGGTAGCCCCCGTGCCGTGCTGCTCGACGGTGCGGAGGTGATAGTCATGGTCGCCGGCCTTGGCGAAAGCACTTACCCAACAACAGCTTCATCGCGCCTGCAGTCCAGCGATGTGCCTTTCGCGGTCTGCGGCGAACCCGAGGCACGCGCGAATGTCCTCCAGCTCGAGCTCGGGAAAGTCCTCGATGATCTGCTCCTGGGACATCCCGGCAGAGAGTTGGTCCAAAATGTCGTACACCGTGATCCGGAGCCCTCTGATACAAGGCTTGCCGCCCCGCTTGCCAGGCTCAACCGTGATCCGCTCTCGATAATTCATGGGGCTATGCTCTCAAATCCACCGAAAAAACAACACACATGCCTCGCGCAACGGCGCGACGAAAATTTCTTCTTTCTATCCACTATTCACTTCTTGAGGTAGGTCACTCCGGGCAGACCTGCGAAGTGATCATCTGACGTAATAAGCGCGGTATGGTATTTCTTGGCGCTGGCGTAGATGACTGCAGCGGCAAAGGCCAACTTGTGCGACAGCGTCAGATCCGCAGCCACGAGGGCAATCTCGGTAGTCAATGGAACAATAAGACTATTGTCGGCAAGGGCGATGGTATCGTGTGCAGTGGCTTCGTCGGATTCGCGTTTGACCCACTTGTATAACTCATATTGCACGGTGGTCGGTACAAGTAGGTCTGAAGGATCGTTCATGTACGGGGCATAGCTATCCGCCAGCTCACCCTCAGTGAGCCACTCAATCCAACCGCAGGTATCCACCAGGATCACTTATAACGTTCCAAGCGGTCTGTCCGATCCCGGTAGTTGCTCGTGTCAGCGCCTTTTAATATGCCTCGCATCTCATCCAGCGGGCGGATGGGCACCAGTACGATGGTGTCGCCTTTGGGGATAATGGCGAACTTCTGCCCGGCCTGCAGGTGCATTTCCTCACGGATGGCTTTGGGGATGGAGAGCTGGAACTTGCTGGACAGGGTAACAGAGGCCATGACTTCCCCCTTGCGACTACCTGATCGATCGACGTTTCGTAAAATATAGCACCTTTCGGATAGGCGATTGAGGCTGATTGTTGGTGAAGTTCGACCGCGCTGTCAGGTGAACAGACTGGACCCTGACCTTGGAAGGGCGCCACGCCCCCAATGCCGCGGGCAAGCGCCGAATAGATCGCCTCCTCAGCGTCGTCGCGGTATGACATCAACGGGAACGGCGCCACCGAGCTTGCCGAGGCGTTTGTCGAAGGTGTAAAGCTCAAGATCCCTGGCGCGGCAACCGGAGAGAATCAGACAGTCCGCATAGTCCGCGTTGGACGACCGGAACAGCTCCAGCGCACGATGGCACAGGTCCTCGTCTTCCGATACGAAGGCGTGGTTGACCTCGAGGTGCTCCAGGGCCTGGGCGACACTCACCCTGGGCAACCCATAGCCGGTCTCCAGCACCCAGACCGTCTCCACCCGCACCACCAACGGCACGAACACCTGCTTCGCCCGGCTGGCCAGGGCGCGGGCCGCCTCGACTTGGCGGGGCTGGCCCGGATCGTCCACAAGAATCCGGACCAGGACGTTCGTGTCGACAGCGATCACGACCCCGCCCGTTGTTTGATGATCCGCTCCATGTCATCCAGGCTGACCGAGGTGTCGGTCTTACAGATCCCGAAGGCGGCCTCGATGCGGCTCTCTTTGCGAACCAGCCGCACTTCGCCCCCATCGACGACAAACCCGACGCGATCGCCGGGGTGCAGGCCCAGCCGCTTGCGTACCTCGGCGGGGATGGTGACCTGTCCTTTACTGGTAAGGGTTGATGTCCGCATGTGGTCATTTCTCGACAAAGTATTACATGAGACGTAGTGTATTACCCTGCCGCTGGAGCTGCACCTATCTCATTGCGGGGTCGGTTCACGCGACGGCGCAAGGACATCCCATTGCCACCTGCTGTCGCGGCCAGCTCGCGTGAGGCAGCGCCAGACACCCGGCGGCGTCGCCGCCGTCAGCGCTGGTCACTGTCAACGGATCTCGATGCGCGCTCCCGCGCGGCTTGCAGCCGGATTCGCCCACCGCCGAAAGACCTCCTGGCTCGCAACCTGGGCCACGGAGGACAAGCCCCAGGGGGTTTACAAAATAAAACTTGCAAACAATATTTGTAAACAACGATCAGGAGGGCAACCATGCTGGGCAAGCGCATCAAGCTGGCGCGAAAAGCGTCGGGCATGTCGTTGCGCGCCCTGGCCGAGCGGGCAGGGCTGGATCTTCCGAGCCCGGGATCTCGGCATACTCAGCCTTGCCCGACACGGCCAGTTGATGGGATTCTTCCGAAAACGAGGCTGGCACAAGGAAGAGCCCTGCGGGGGAGTACCCAAGGAGAATCCCCAGCTTTTCGAGCAGCTGGTGTTCCACGCCCTGGCGGAGGACCTGATCGGAGACTCCAAGGCAACGGAGCTGATGCGCCTGCCGCTGATAGAGCTCCACGCCCTGCGGAACATGGAAGGTCCCGGTGCAGCTGCTCATCAGTGACGCCAACATACTCATCGACAATCATCCGAGCTGGCGCCCTTGGAGCCCTTTCTACTCGGTGGTCTCGGGCCGGTATTCCCGAATCCGTCCGCCGTGTACGATCCAGGGTCGAGCTGAAATGGATGCGACGCGCAACCCCCTGACCAGCACTTCGCAAGCTGCCCACAGATCCGTATCCAGTGATCGGCCGGGAAGCCGCAGCACCGCTATCCCGGCGTATTCCCACGGATTGACCACGAGGGGGTTGCTGAAATCCAGATCCAGTGTGACCAGGCACCGGCTCTCCCGACGACAAGCATCGATCAGGTCGCGGTCACTGGCGCCGGACAGGACCTCCTGTGGAACGGTGGCCACGTTGTGCCCGGCAGCGCGAAAGAGCGCGGCATCCCGCTCGCCGAGGTTCTCGTCGAGCTTGATCTTCATGCCGATTCGGCAAACCCGATGTCGACGTACCGCTCGCGGGACATCTCGGCTCCGTACGCGATGCAGGCAAGGATATCCGCCTCTTCCAGACCCGGGTAGTTCTCGAGTACCTCCTTGAAGCTCCAGCCACTTGCGAGCAGGTCGAGGACCAACGAGACCCAGATCCTGTGGCCCCTGATGCAGGGCTTGCCAAAGCACACCTTCGGGTCGACGGAAATACGCCCCAGCAGCTCGTCTTTGGTCATTAGTTTGTTCCTCCGCGTATCCTGTGTGTCGATCCCTTTTACGCTAGCTCGCAACGGAACTGGGTGCGATGTTGCCCTGACCAGGCTCCGGATGCTCCGCCCGGAAGGCCCGGTAGGCAGCGGCGATGCCCGGCAGGTCGTTGTCCGGAATGCGGCGCTTGCGCCTGAGTGTACGCGTGACCCACTCGCCGCGGTAGCGGACGCGCTCGGTGTCCTCCTGGTCCTCCGACAGCTCCTCGCCGTCGGGGCTGCGCTTGTAGCGGGGGGGCGCGGCGGCGGTCGTAACCGACCTTTCCCGCTACGGCTATGAAGACCTGGTACTCCGCTGCTTGGCGCATATCCCCAAAGAAGACAGGGTCAACTTGCTCCAGTATGTCCGGGCTCACCTCCATGAACTGCCGCTTATTCCCGATCGGGATCAGCGCCCGCTTGCCGCTGTTGTCCATGGCCACTTCGAGCGGCTCCGTCAAGGAACGCACCGGCTTGATATTACCCTGGATACTCATGTCCCCAAGCACCAGCAAGGCCGGTTGCGGAGGGGATTTGCGCAGCGCGGAGTAGGCGGCGACGAAGAAAGCAACGCCGATCTCCGCTTCCACTTTGTTCCCGAGCAGATCGATGACCTCGACATTCAAGTCCGATGTGTCGAGCTCCCGAGGAGCTCCGAATGACGTCTTGTTGGCCGACAGGTAGCTGAAGGCCCTGTTCACTGATGCTTTCATCACACCGCTGACGCCCCCGGCAAACTTGAGCTTTCCGGTACCGGACGACAAGGTGATCTCGATGCGGTAGAGACCTACGGTTCCGTCTCCGCTCACGGAGGCGGTGTAGACGGTCCCGGGCGGCAGCGGATCGGCGGAGATCAGGTCGCGGCCGCCTTGCTCCGCCACGCCGACGAAGTTCTCTTCCCCGCTGTCGTTGACCAGATAGCTGAAGGATGTCTGGTAGTACTCGAAGGAGCCCATCTTTTTGAGCTGCTCCTTCACCCGGCGACGGCCTTCCAGCGCCAGCTCCAGCAGCTCCGCGAGGTCATCCTGGGACACCTGCCCGTGCGGGTGGAGGATCTTCACCAGCCCCGACACGGTCCGCCGCACCGCTTTGCGGTCACGGGCGTTGAGGTGGGCCCCCAGCGAGAAGTAGTGATCGATGATCTCAGTAAAATTGTGCTTGCGCAGCTCCCGCAGGGCCTCGGCCAGGTAGTCGATGACGAACCCATAGTGGTCGGTGAAGTGCTCGTTGCGCATCTTCGGCACCTCCCAGCCCGGCAGGTAGAAGTGCAGCCGATCGATGAAGGCCATGTCGTCGCGGATCACGTCCGGCATGGGCGCGAACAGGTGCCCCGTCTGCACCATGACGTCGATCGGCTGCTGGGTGTTGCCGAACATGGCGATGCTGGCATAGCCCGCCATGGCCTCCTGGCCGCGCTGGAACTGGCCGGACTCGCAGAAGGTCTTGAGCGTGGTGATGACCTCCTTGGGCATCCTCTGCAGATCGGCCACCTCGTCGAAGGCGACCACGTCCCAAATCATGACCATGCCCTTCTGCTTGCCGCTCATGTGGCCGAACAGGTTGGCCACGGTCGTGGGACCGGTGAGCAGCGCCGCGTAGGGAGAGAGCTCCTGCACCGCGTAGCTTTTGCCGGTGCCGCGTGGACCCAGCTCCACCAGGTTGTAGTTGCGCTCGCACAGCGGGATGAGCCGGCTTAGGAACAGCAGCTTGAGCCGCCGTTCCATCACCGTTGGCTCGTACCCAATGCTGCGCATCATGAAGTCGATCCACTCGTCGGTGGAAAATTCGCCACGCAGCCGACGGTACTCGTCCAGGTCGAAGGTCGCGAGCTGGATCGGTGTGAGCTTGTCGATCCAGAACGGGTTTTTGCCCTTGGTCTCCTCGTCGTACTCGAAGCGCATATCAATCTGCGCCCAAATGCCTCCGGTCAGGAGCCGATCGAAGTCTCGCACGTAGTGGTCGGCAATGTGGACGTGGCTATGGCCGAAATTGGTGACATCGGCCCAGTACTGGGAGTCCACCAGGCGGACCTTCACCTTGTCGATGAAAGTATGCCGCCCATTCTCCTTGACCTTGCTCTGGGCCTTGGTGCTCTCGTCCGGGCGGATGTAGTTGTCCGCCAGGGTATCGTTGACCACCTGAAGGCCCATCTGGATCGCCATCTCATCCGATGAGGCACAGTACTTCCCGAGCAGGTACTCCAGCACGAACACCGGCACATTGGCGCCGACCTTGATCTTCCGGACTGCCCGCTCTCGCGCAGCTCCTCGGCATGGTCCTGGACGCAGCGGTACAGAGGACTCGCCCGAGGGTTGCGGGGGCGGTAGACCGCGCAGTCCGGTGTCGCTTCCGTGCAAGGCATGCTCTCCTCCCTGGCACTGAGGAGAGCGTCGAACAAATATGAAACTTCGGTCAGACCGGAGGGAGAGCTTCCTGAGGCGCTGAGGCGGTGTTCGGTTGGCGTGCTTTGGGAGCCCGATCCTCGGTCTATGGAGCTTGAAGACATCTACGTTTCCTCCCAAGGCATTTTCTCCAGCCCCTCGACGTCCCGACTACCGTGCATGACGGCGAGGACGAGCACGCGCTTGTCTCCAGCCGGTACATCACTCTATAGCCTTGTACGATGATTTCCCGCAGCGCCCGATCCTCGGCCTCCGAAATCATTCTTCCGCCTTCCGGAAACGTCTTGAGCCGCCGGGTGGCGAGCACCACCTTTTCCCCGAAACGCCGAGCATAAAAGGCCGAGTCCCTGCGAATATACCGCACCAGATCATCGAGATCGTCGCGCGCCAGGTTTGACCATTCAACGCGCATCGTTCAGGTAGCGCTTTTCCATTTCTTTCTGAGTTGTCACCTCACCTTCCTGCGCAGCCTGGAGTGAGCGTCCCAGCTTTTGGCGCACGTAAAGAGCGTGCATGGCGTCGTCAAAGGTGGCTTGCTCCGGCAGGTGATCGGCAATATCGTGCATGATTTCCTTGACGGTTTGCATGGTGAGCTTTCCTCATGAACCTTATCGAATCACGGTATTCGCGATTGCCGTTTGCCGATCTCCTCACACCGCTCCCGCAACATGGAAGATGGGGTCGGGCTCGCATCAATCTCACTTCGGGGTCTTGGGCCGACTCGTCGACCGGCATCTCCAGCGAGAGGACGTGAAGGTCGGCGAGCGCGAAAACCCGGTCTCGTCTCGTCGCATCAGGTTGTGAGCGAAGCGGCCTACGGTCACCGGATCAATGCGGACAACGCCCATTTTCCCGCCGGTAATCGCAGCATGGCATGAAGGCTAGCGCCCTTGTCTTGGCCACGCAAGGAAGCGCAGCGGTGAGCTCGGCGATACCGGCACCACTTCGGAGGTAGATCGCAGCCTCTGTTCGCGGCCAGCCACCGATGTCACATTCCCGCGCCGCGCCCCGACATTCCCGCCATAGGCCGCCTCGATGACGTCAATGCGATTCTGTGGAGTTGGCACGCCTCTGCCCAGCCCCCCCGGAATTTCCGTTAGAACCGCCGCCGGCACCTGCGCTATTGTGGAAGATATAGGTAGCCAGCCTTACGGCACAGCCTGGGACACCGCCCCGAATCGCCCAGATATCAACGCCATATCCGATGGGATCGCGCTTGAACGACGTGGCGGCCCTCGAGTCCCGCGTGTTGAACGTCAATGCGTTGCCGGCCTGCGTTGTCCCGCCGGAAACGCCAGCGGTCGGCGCACCCGAAGTACTCATTGGAGGCGCCCCTCTGCTGGCGGGATAGGGATAGGTCGCAACTATCTTTACGGTCGGCGAGGGTTTGCGATTCGATATTGCATAGAGCTGTGTCGTATAATTGTCGCTCACGGGATTATAGATCGGATGCTTCCAGTAAAGCACCACTGAGACTGCCGGCGGCCCTTCCTGCCATAGGACGGCTCCGGCGGCCCCTTGCGGAAGGGGCTGGCCGGCGACCAGCAGCTTCTTGGTCCAGCCGAACGTACCGCCGCTGCCGATCGAACATACCAGCGGGCGCTGTTCGTAGTTGACCTCAACGGGAATCGGGTAGCCGTTCAGCGGTATTGCATGCGCCAAACCCGGGCAGGCAGCCAGAATGGCTCCACTCAGTGAACGGGCAATCTTCCTAATATAACTATTTGGCATCGGTCTACTCCCACTCAGTGCGGCATAGTTCTCCATCTATTTGATCGCCCATTCCAAACTCGGGCAATTAGGCGGGCCAAAACCATCGCTTTGAATAACGGGTGACTGGTTGATTCTTTTCCGTTCATGATACCAAAGCCAGAGGAGCTCCATGTCTAGGTCCAGGGATAGGAATTTGCTTTCAGCCGCCGAAGGCGGAGCGAGAGCGAGCGCCCCCGAAACGGCGCCTCGCGCCTGTCTGCCGTGACCTTTGCCGCACGAAACCATCCCCTGTCCCCCTTGACGACACCGCCGACGGCCCCGCTTGGCCCCGCCGGACGGCTTTGTACGCGATGTCCTTGACTTCCACCCGATGTTAGTCCGACAGCGGCCCAGGTCAAGGCTTGGGAACATTCAGGCGATGGCGGGCAGGGGCTCGTAGGTCAAGGGAATCTGGCCGTTGACCGGCCAGTCGTCGTCTTCGGGCGGGCCCTGGCTGGGTGGCCGCGGCTCCCAGAGCCCCAGGTGGCACAGGATGCGCTCGATCACCAACGGCGCCTCGATCACCGACAGGAAGCGCATCTCCCCACCGCAGTGGGGACAGACCGGCGGGTCGGCCTCGTACACTTTCTTGATCAGACGAGCCCAGGCGGCCCGCGCGGCGCGCGAGGACTCGGGGTCGGCCTGCTCGGGCATCCCTTCGACCACCAGGGCCGGCGGCTCAGGCTCCGCCATCTCGGCCTTTCGCCTGCCACGGGCCCGGTTACTGTACCAGCCGTAGTAGCGCACCAGATGCTCGCCCCGGTCCGGCACATGCTGCAGCAACATCTCCAGCCACTTGGCCCCGGGCATGATCTGAAAAATTCCCCGGGAGGGAATTTTCGCGCCAGCCTCCAGGGAGGGAGGCGAGTCTCAGGGATGAGACGAGCAAAGTTCCGCTTCAGGGTGGCATGCACCTTGGACCGATACACGATCCCCCCCCGCTCGGCCTTGTACTCGGTCTTGTCCAGCGAGAAGGGCGCCCGAATCATGTAGCGGGCCAGCTGCTGGCGCCATTGGGCATCGCCGGCCTCGATACGGACCTGGTTGTCCACCGAGAAGCCCGCGGACCGGGAAATTGCGATGCAGCGGTGTGGCCCTCCATGGCGCGGCGAAGGCGCTGTGACGACCCCCGGCCCGGACATCCGTGTCCGTGCGTTCGCCAGGCTGCGTTCGTCCACTGGACGAACGGTCCCGGCTCACCCAGCACAGCACGGCGAAGCCGCTGCTCGAGCAGCTCGGCGGGAATGGGCGGTAGGACCCGGAAGACCCCCTCGGGATGGAAGACGCCGTCGGTGACCAGGGCGTCGATGAATCTGTGCGCTTTGGCGCCTGAATGTATTGCCTGTTGATTGGAATGGGGAGCCCTGTTCCTTCGCTTGTAGGCACACGACTTATCACAAAGTCCAGCTTCGATACAAAAAGGCAAAAGGCAAGACCTAACCCCTTACCCTTATTTTATGCCTTGCCGGGGCGGGCTTCGCACCCGCAGGAACTCGCGACCTTGCCCGGCCGCACTGACCCCAGCCTTTTGCCAGCCTTTCCACTTTCCATGTCAGGAGCCGGCTAACGGGTGACTCCGCGCTCCACTCTGGAGTTGCACATCAGGCTGGCGAGCGGTATGGTTACACCATATCTTCGATATGGGAGACCCGTATGAAGACCACCATAGAACTTCCCGACGAGCTAATCGAGCAGGCCAGACGTGTCGCCCGGCAGGAGCGGGCCACACTCCGGGCATTGGTCGAAGAAGGTCTGCAGCGCAGCCTCGAGGCTCGTCGCCAGGCAGTGCGTCGGCAGCTTGACTTTCCGAGCTACGGCGGCAGCGGACTGACAGAGGATTTCCAAGGCGCACCCTGGAGCCGGATTCGGGATGAAATCTACCGAGAGCGTGGTGCGTGATCGCCATCGACACAAACATACTCGTCTATGCGCATCGCCCGGAGATGCCTTTTTACGAACGCGCTCGCGAAGTGCTGACCGAGGCGGTGGCGGGCTCGGAGCCCGTCTGTGTTCCCTGGCCCTGTGTCCATGAGTTTCTCGCAGTGGTTTCCAACCCCCGCATCTTCCGAGACCCCACACCCATGGATGTGGCGTTGGATGCCGTACGGCGACTCCTTGCCTGCCTGTCCGGCGGATTCCTCGCCGAGGGTGAAGGCTACCTTGGCGCGCTCGAGCGCATCGCCCGACCGGCCCTCCTACAGGGTGGGCTCGTACATGATGCCAGGGTTGCCGCCCTCTGCCTTTTCCACGGCGTGCGTGTTCTCTGGTCCGCCGATAGGGATTTCTCTCGCTTCCCCGAGTTGGCGGTGATCAACCCGCTTACACCAACGCACGCACAAACGAAAAAGTAAAAAGTGACGCGCGCGCTGCAAAGTCCGCCGGAAAAAAAAGCAGTAAGCCGGAGCAGGTCGCAAGATCTTGACAGACAGAAGAAAAGGCCAATTTCCGCCGAACTGGCAGGTTCGGAATTTAGTACCCATACCTGAACAGCCGCGGAAGTACGAGATCAGCAGGGAAACCTTTCCGCGCTGGTACTATTAGATAACGCACGAAACAACACCCCGCGCTTCTCGCTTCTCTCGCACTTCTCGGGCGCTCGGGCGCTCGAGCGCCGGGGTCACGAGCGCCGGCGAGCGCCGGGGTCAGGTCTCGAAACATAGCATGCGACAAGGCGAGACCTCGTTCCTTCCAAGACCCTTTTTGTTCCCATTCGGCGCGGCATGCCCCTCATTGAATTCCGACCAGGAAGGCCGCAGGCGGCAGGATCGGAATGCCCCGCCATGGATGCATGTCGGTCAAGTGGGTATCACTGGAGACGATCAGCTCTGCCTCTGCCGCCTCTGCCAACGCCAGAAACGTGTTGTCTTTCGGGTCGGGACAATCCGATACGGGGACCCAGGGACATCGATCATCACCGCACGGGCGCGAAAACCGCTGACGAATGCCTGGCGCTGTGTGGCCGGGGCGTAGCGATCGAACTTGGATCAGCCGAGCACGGTCTCCAGCTCGTCCAGCGTGTCTCGACTCACGCACACCTCGAGCAACAACAGCGCCTTCTCGAAGGCCAGTGCAGGGATCGAGTCCGGCCGTATCGCCGCGCTCACGAGGACTCCGGTATCCAGGACCAAGCGTCTAGCGAAGCTCATGGACCAGCCGATCGACGTCCTCATCGGTCAACGCGGCCGCTTCCGGCTGTGCCGCGGTGGCACGTCGATAGCCGGCATACCAGCTCACCGCCTCTTTCCGACGCTTGCTCAGGTCCTTGAGGGCCTTGACATCGTGCTCGGACACCACGTAGGCGACCACCCGGCCGCGCCGGGTGATCTCCACCGGCTCCCTTTGCGCCCTGTCGATGAGCTCTCCAAAACGATTTTGGGCCTCTGCCGAGGTCACCACGATCATGGCGGACTCCAAATTAGCTGTTTTAGCTGATATAGCGACTTTAATGAGGAAAGGTTAATGAGGAAAGGACGACATTACAACACCCCGCGCCAGAATCTAAGCTTGCGCCGCATATAGGCCGCCGCCTCCACCATAGCCGCGCCCGTCACGCCATGTGCCAGGTCAGCCATCACCGCCGGAGCCACATCGCCGAGGACCACGCCTCGCCTCGTACATATTTACGGGGACACCTACTTACTTACTACTTACCTGGACACCCGTCCTTTAGATTCCCTCCCAAGCATAGCATCAATATTGGAATGTGAGACCTGACCCCGCGCTTCGCGCGCGCTTCGTACGCGCTTCGCGCTTCGCGCTTCGTAACGCTTCGTAACGTAACATTACTTTCTGCACGCTTAGTAGCTTGGTCCGACCCCGCTGGACGCTCGAACAAAACCTGCCCCCGAGCGCGCTCCACCAGCCAATGGGCTACTCCAAGTACGAGCACGCGACACGGTAGCACATATGTGCTACATTCATCGACCAGCTTTATGAGGAGATCCGCTTGTCAACGACTACCATACGCCTGCCCGACGACCTCAAGGCCCGACTCACAGCCGCGGCCAAGAAAGCCGGCACGACGCCTCACAATTTCATCCTCCAGGCCATCGCGGAGAAGACCTCGGCGGAAGAGACGCGGCGTGCCTTCCGCGACGAAGCCGAGGCGCGTTTCGCCCGCATCACCGCCGCCGGAGAAACCATTCCTTGGGAAGAGATGAGCACCTACCTCGAGGGACAGATGGCCGGAAAAGCCCTCAAACGTCCGACGCCGCGCAAGCTTGGGCGGTGACATGGCCAGAATCGAGCTAGCCCCGGAGGTCGGCGACGACATCGAGAGAATCCTGCACCACTTCAAGCACTTCGAGGTGGAGGACGCCACGGAGCGGATCCAGCAGATCCTTGAAGCGATTGCGGTCCTTCGGCATAACCCCCTCATCGGGCGGCCGTTGGACATCCAGGAAGGCATATCTGAATCCCCAGAATCGGCCTTACGCGAGCTGGTCATCGGCCGCCGAGCACGGGGTTACGTGGCTTTGTACCGCTACGTCCCCGAGCTGGATATCGTCTTCGTCCTGGCGTTGCGGGGGCAACGAGAGGCGGGGTATTCATAAGGATCGGGACTAAAGATAGCCTAAGGTCGCCGAAAGGAAAAAGATTAAGACCCCCCGCTTCCTTCTCATCAACCCATAGCACGCATGCTGCAATGTGAGACCCGACGCCCTTCCCTTCTCTTGCTCGCTTAAACACGCATTTTCGGCCCCGGAATGGCCCTTCTAAGCCTGATTTGGGGCCCGAATTCGAGAGCTTTTATCTCTTTTTCAACATGTTAGCTTGGTCCGACCCCGTTGCCCTTTGCCCTATCGACGAGGCCGCCATCTCTAATTTGAGCGAAAAAGGTAGATACCGACTATTTCTCCGCTCACCGCCTCCTGCTGCCCGCTGGCTATAAACTTGTCCCGACTTTGACTTCCGGTAATGCGATAAACATAACCGACATGCTCAAGGCGCCAGCCTTCTTCCTCAATAGACTGGATGACATTCGAATAGTCTTGTGTCCTGGTACTGTTTGCAAAAGCACCAACCATTGCCATAGTAAAGCCTGTAGTCCTGCTGCGCGGCACATCGATCTGGAAGATCTTCATCCCTGCCGCTTTCGCGGCCCGAGCCTGGCCGGCGGGGGATGCCCGATCCCCCCATCGTAATACTGCCCCGGGAAGCGCAGATTGAACACCAAGCTCTGCCCACCCCCGTCCGGGTCCTCCTCAGCTTGCGTATCCCCGATTCCGTTCGTTCACCATTACCGCGGCATAAATAATACATCGCAACGGAGTTCACCCTGGCGATTGTTAGAGAAGCATTTATTTGAGATCCCCTCTAAAGCGTTTAACGCATTCTTGCTGCCATTACTCGCCGCAATAAAATGCCATTTCACCGCGTTATAATAATCGCATTTTCTACCAAGTGTGCGTGATAATCTACCTATTTCATATAAAAATCCCACTATATATTGAGCTTCAGCCCCAACGCCTCCTTCTAGTACAGTCATATCTCTTATTTTATTTATTACGTCTAAATCCCCTAAAATCGCTACTTTTTATAATATTTCAGCGCTTCCATTTTATCAGCAACCACCCCCCACCCATTGAAATATATTGCCCCCAAATATCTATTTGCACCTTGAGAATCATTTTTCACTGCCTTTTCCAACCATATTCTTGCAAGCTCATAGTCCTTGTTTACACCTTGATATCCGTAACGATAGCTCAGACCAAGCTCAACCTGCGCATGTGAATCTCCCGCTTTAGCTTTATCCACCATTTCTTGGGGATGAGGGTCAGGTCTAGATTCGAAGCCTACTCCACACCTTACGCCTTGAATTTCACTGGGACGCACGCGCCTTGCGTAGAATCTTTCCGATCGTGGTGAAATGCAGGCCAAAGAAATCTGCGATCTGTTGGTAGCTGTACTCCCCTGTCGCATAGGCCGCCACAACCGCTTGGTTCCGATCCTCGCATCTTGCCGCGAATTCCTCAAGCGGCTGGGCCGGTGGGCGCTTCTGTGCCTGGGGTACCCCGACCGTCTTCGAAGGCCGGGGTCATATTGCCCCAAGCCCCCCTACACCTCATTCAGCGGGGCAACAATCGCCAGGCCTGTTTCTTCGCTCCAGAAGACTACGGACAAAAAGGCGACAGGTCCATTTCAGAAAAAAAGATCTGTCACCTTTCCCCGCGTACGGGCCGCGTCATACTTTGAAACGTAGCCGATAAAAGGCTTCTTTTCTAGACCTGACCCCGGCCTTCCCTTTGACCCCGGCCTTCCCTTTGCAAGACCCCTTCGACTTACAAGACCCCTATTTCCCCATTCAAGTCACGACTCGACCCAGCTCGTCACATCTAGCCCCAAAACGCGCTCGAACTCTCGGGTGTTGTGCGTGACGAGCGTCGCTTTTTCGGAAAGGGCGTGGCAAGCAATCCATAAATCGTTCGCTCCTATAGGCGTTCCCGCAGCGCGCAGACGGGTGAACTGCTCCGCGTAGTGTCGGCAGATAAGCTCGTCCTTCGGAAACGAGACGGGAACTTGCCGAATCAGGCTCTCCAGCCTCCGCAACACTTCACCTTTTCGGGTACTGCGCTCGGCACCCTTAAGTAATTCGGCATAGGTGACAAAGGACATACATAGAACGTCGTCAGGGGGCAAAGCATCGATTCGCTCTGCAATGCGTGGCGGGCGGTTCTTGATAAGGTAGATCAGAATATTGGTGTCTAGCATGTACCTCACAGCTTATCCCTGTCCTGCAGCGGCAACTGGTTATCCCTTTCCTCCTCTAGCGCCGTAACAAACTCGTCGTCAAAGCCCTCAAGGCTTCGCAATAGCGCCTCGCCTCGCCCCTCCCGTAGGGGATGAAGAAGCAAATCCCCATCCGCTGTGCGCGTGATCTCAACCCGGTCCGTGTCGAGCCTCAGCTCCGCCGGGATACGCACGGCCTGACTGTTGCCGTTCATAAAGACTCGTGAAGTTACGGTCGGCATCGACGCCTCCAGATGTACACACATCAGTGTATGTATACTAGCGGGCCGGGTCTGATCGCGCAACTATCGGACGACCAGTGGTTTAGCTGGTCTGCGGGGGTTTACGGTCTACCCGGCCTTCCAGGACATCTTTTGACCCGGCTCGACGTAACAACGTGAGCACTGCCCTGTCCTTTCCCCTCGTCCTCGAAGGGCAATAGACAAGGCCTGACCCCGGCGATGTACACGCCCCATTGCCCGCGTCGTACTCGTTCTCCGGCACCTCCGCCTGCCCCGTGGTGCGGTAGCGCCCGACCCCCCGGCGCACCGAGGCAAAGGTCACACCGAGGCAGGGGTCTTGCAATCACGCAATGCGTGATTGCAAGACCTGACCCCTTCGGTCAGGTCTGTTTCTTCGCTCCAGAAGACTACGGACAAAGAGGCGACAGGTCCATTTCAGAAACAAAGATCTGTCACCTTTCCCCGCGTACGGGCCGCCTCATACTTTGAAACGTAGCCGATAAAAGGCTTCGTTTCTAGACCTCGACCCCAACCTTCGGGGAGGTGACATGATAGAGCGCACCTGAAAATTCGATTCGTACGGGCCGCGTCATGCACTGAAGCATAGCCGATCAAAGGCTTCTTTTCTAGACCTGACCCCAACCTTCCTTGACTCGCCGCAAAATTGGCAAATCCATGTAGCCGAAGTTTCCAACGTTTCGATCTTGACTGCAATACGCTTTGGTCAGGGCTATGAAAAACGTTGCGGCCGAGTTGCTGACGGGGCCACCTGCATGGCGCTACCAGCACCGCCGCTATCTAGCCGGACAAAGCAGGCCGTCACACCTGAAAGACTTGGAGTTCCACTTAGCGTTCGGCTCGCTCGTTGCTGGAAATATCAAGACATTTGTGTGTCTGGCTAGTTGCGGGATTGCCGCAGTTGTTCCCGTTCCGCATCGCCAATCAGATCGATGTTGTACAAATGCTCCACCAATGCAGTCATGCTCATCCCAACTTCTCCGGCCAAAGCATGTACCGCCTGGGGGGTGGTATCGGCAAGCTTTTTCCGGATAGCAGAAGGTGGCGCTAAGAACATCGCGGCAAAAGCATTGGCACGCTTTTCCGTCCGAGCCGATGCCCAAGGCCCGCTTAGGTGTGAGAGCTTTTTTGCTCTCGTACGGTCGTAAAGAATGTGGCACAACTCATGAGCCAAGGTAAAACGTTTACCCACTTCATTGTTGTTATAAAGGCTAGTTGTGTTAACAAGGATCGCAGGCGCAAAGTCCCGCCCCGCCACTGCTACGCCGCGTATGGTGCCTGTATCAAGAGCTTCTTCCACTGCCTCGACGCTCAGCTTGGCCAATACAGCCTTCATATCAACGCTCGTTTGATCTGGCTCGATACCCAACTCATCGCGACAATCTTCGGCGAGCCGGTAGCCTTCTTCATAAGGGCGTGACCACGCTTCGCTATCCGGCGCTCCTACTAAGTTGGATAGCTCTTTGGATTCAGTATGACCTCGCTGGCGTGCAAGGAAGGAGACGAGGCGCGTCATGTCGGATTCCTTTATATCGACGTTCAAGCCCCCAAACATCAGCACCGCGGAATCAAGTGACTCAATTACGGGCAGGTTGTCGTCAACTTTCCTATCCGTAATGAATCCGACGGAATTTCGTATCTTTTCCAGCAGCCGTTGGAGCGACTCACCGACGTATCCCTGTTCAAGCAGGTTGGGCGGTATATTTTGCAACTGCGCAAACCGGCCCCGGAGATCGGCAAGGACTTCTTCGTCTGCTTCGTTAGTCAGTGGTAAGGGCTTTGTCGCCCATTCCAGGAACTGCCAAAGCGGTTTAGCCACGGCGCCGACTGGTAACAACGCATAGCCGGGCGCCAGCGTTAGGAAAAAACCCTCCGGCGCGTACTCGGGCTGGCGAGCCAACCATGAGATTTCGATATCGTCTGCAACTCGACGAAAATAGATGTCTGGATAAACGGCGCTGGAATCCGCTGCGCGTAGCGCGTGCCGGGCCCACCAAGCATGAATCGCTTGATAAGCCTCGCGATCCGCGTCATCGGGTGAAGCAATCGTCCTTTCCAGAGCAGAAAGCGTTGCCACGGCAGCCGGCTGACCAGACTTGTCTGACCAGACAAAACTCTCCTCGTGGAGAAGTGAGGTCCAATTTCGGATAAGCCAGTCAATAACCGGCGACAGGTACCACGACAAATGGTTCTGAAGTTGGTCGCGGAAACGATGCTCCGTCAGTACCTGTTGGCCAACCGTGATACGTAGTTCGCCGGTGGACCAGCCATCAGCTAATGGCAGGCGGCCACGAGGTTCGGTGTCCTTAGACCACCTTGCGGCAATCTCGAACTGTTCCGGAACGCCAAAAGAGATAAAGTCGTTCATGGTTCGTCGCTAGCCAAAGCCCAGTGGATGTCTCCCTCATTACGAGGCTTGTACAACTTAATCTTTCGTCGCAATATCTTCTTGTCTTGAATCCAATGGTTCAGGATCCTGGGCGGAACACTTTCCCAGGGAACAGGATAGCCATGCCATGACCCATCCGCAGACGGTTTTGCCTCGAAAGCAATCCCACGCTCCGTAGCGAAAAGGCGTCCATCGCAAATATCGGCGTCTTCGAACAACCGGTGCGCCACGGTCTTGTCCCAGCGATGCCTGGACGGGTCACCATTGAATCCCTCGTCAGAAGTGGCATGCGTCCACTCGGGGCAAAGCGTTCCTTTTCGCCCAGTGCCTGGCCGAGCCTTGTGTTTCATTGAGCCGCGATACAGTGACGTCATTCAGCCAATCTACCAAGAGAGGTTAGGATACCGATACGCGCCTAGCACGGGGCAATTTTAGCCCTTCTGGTCTCCTGGTTGGTAGTGATGCAACTTCCTGATGGATATTCGGTTTATATTCAAGGGATAGGAAAGGGATAGGGATAGGAATTCGCTTTCAGCCGCCGCAGGCGGAGCGGAGCCAAGGGATAGGAATTCGCTTTCAGCCGCCGCAGGCGGAGCGGAGCCAACCGGACCCGAAACGGCGCCTCGCGCCTGTCCACCCTGCCCTTCGCGGCACCAAACCATCCTCGATCCCCCTGGTGACGCCGTCCCGGGCGGGGCCTAGCCCCTCCCGACGCCTCTGTGCGCGAATTCCTTGACGTTCACCCGATTTTAGCCCCAGAGGAGCCGACGTCAACGCTTGGAGACGGTCAAGCGATGGCGGGCAAAGGCTCGTAGGTCAGCGGAATCTGGCCGTTGACCGGCCAATCTTCGCCTTCCGGCGGGCCCTGGCTGGGCGGGCGCGGGTCCCAGAGCCCCAGGTGGCGCAGGATGCGCTCGATCACCAGCGGCGCCTCGATCACCGCAAGGAAGCGCATCTCCCCCCCGCGGTGGGGGCAGACCAGAGGATCGGCCTCGTAGACTTTCTTGATCAACCGAGCCCAAGCGGCCCGAGCAGCGCGCGAGGCCTCGGGGTCTACCTGGTCCGGTATCCCGTCATCCACCGTGGCCGGTGTCTCAGCGTCCGCCATCTCGGCCTTGCGCCTGCCACGGGCCCGGTTGCTGTACCAGCCATAGTGCCGAACTAGGTGCTCGCCCTTGTCCGGTACGTGCTGCAAGAGCATCTCCAGCCACTTGGCCCCCGGCATGATTTGGAAATTGCGCTTGAGCGTGGCGTGCTGCTTGGATCGATACACGATCACGCCCGGCTCGGCCTTGTACTCGGTCTTGTCCAGCGAGAACGGCGCCCGGATCATGTAGCGAGCCAACTGCTGGCGCCCCTGGGCATCACCGGCCTCGATACGCACTTGGTTGTCCACCGAGAAGCCGCTGTGCTGCCAGCTCAGCAGCTTGGCCACCAGGCCCTCGTCTATGGCCTCATCGGCGAGCAGCATCTGCAGCACGGCCCTCCGCAGTTGCGGCTCGAGCAGCTCGGTGGGGATCGGCGGCAGGACCCGAAGCACCCCGTCGGAATCGAAGACGCCATCGGTGACGAGGGCGTGGATGTGGGGGTGGAAGGTGACCAGATCCCCGAACGTCTGCACGAACAGGATGAAGCCTGGCTGGCCGGCGGGATCGGCCTCCCGATAGGCCTCGGTGAGCAGGCGCCCGACGATGCGGCAGAGCTCACCCAGGCGGTGGCGCTGGTGGAAGGCGCCACGCAGGACCTTCGGAACGGTGAACACGTACTGGCGGTGCGGCACCGGGGCCAGGACCTCCTCCTCGACCCACTCTCCGCAGATCAGCATCCGTTTCTGGTGGCAGGACGGGCAGAAGCAGCGGGTCTTGCAGGAGAAGGGCAGCAGGTACTCGTGACCGCACTGGTCGCAGTGGACCCGGGCGAAGCCTTTGTGGAGGTCACCGCAGTCGAGAGAGCGCTCCAGGGTCTCGTCCTCGACCCGGCGGTGGATGTGCCCGGCCTCGCGCAGCTCCTCGGCATGATCCTCGACGCAACGGTACATGCGTAGAATCTTTCCGATCGTGGTGAAATGCAGTCCAAAGAAATCTGCGATCTGTTGGTAGCTGTACTCCCCTGTCGCATAGGCCGCCACAACCGCTTGGTTCCGATCCTCGCATCTTGCCGCGAATTCCTCAAGCGGCTGGGCCGGTGGGCGCTTCTGTGCCTGGGGTACCCCGACCGTCTTGGATAGGCCCTCACACTTGGCCTGCATTCGCTCTACGAATGCTTCGTCACCCAGGTATATCTGTCGCGTCAGGTCACGCCAGATAGACTCTGCTCCAAGCCCTTCCAGCACAAACGCGAGGTAGCGCCGTACTGCTTCTCGGCGGTTGGTCGCAAACTGGGCCAGCACCCCATCGGTGGTCAACCACGCGGGTGCAATTCTTTCGCCAACCATGTCCAGGTAGCTGCTCCACGGCCAATCCCGAGGGTGTTCTACTATGCCAGCCCGCACCGGGTTGAGCACCACATAACGGGTCAACTCCAGGAGATAGGCATCCCCATCCACCAATATCGCCTTGTATCGACCCTGAAACAGATGTCCGACACGACCGTGCCGACGATTCGATGCCTGGGTATAGACCCCATTCAACTGCCGCATCCCTTTCGAAAGGTTTCCGTCAGGGGTCTCGATCACCAGGTGGTAGTGGTTACCCATCAAGCAATAGGCATGACAAGCCCAGTTGAACGTCTCGATAACCTCGCCGAGCACCTCCAGAAACCGTACCCGATCCACATCATCTTCATAGATGGCTTCCCTGCGGTCGCCTCGGGAGGTGACATGATAGAGCGCACCTGAAAATTCGATTCGTACGGGCCGCGTCATGCACTGAAGCATAGCCGACAAAAGGCTTCTTTTCTAGACCTGACCCCGCTCCTGCTGTGAGATGCTGCAGACCTACGAGCAGATGCTGGATCGTGCGCGCGAGACCCGCCGGACCGACGCCGAGTCGCCGCCAAGCTGCTGAGGATTGATCGGCGTTGAGCTGCTGTCGACGGTGACTCCGGTGATAGGCCCGGTAGCGGGTACCGGCTTCATCGCTCATATTGGCGTACTCGGTGGCTGCTTGACCGAAATCGCCGTTGCCATCACGGCGAATGGTGTGGTCTATTCTTCCCACCTGGGTCAGGATGTGCCCGATCCGCATCGCTCCTAGGAGACTTTGACCTACATGGTCTATCCGGAGACTCCAGGAACGAGCTACTGATACCGAGCTAAGCGTGCGCGTCTTGCCTATCTCTCGGCAGATCAGCCAGATACTCGCCCTGCTGCTGATCTTCACCAACGCCCTGTTGGGGCTGCTGCTGTATTTCCAGTTCGAGCAGCAGCTGACCCTAGCCTGGACCGATCGCTGCCACGTACCCCTGGATAATCTGGCCAAGGAGATCGAGTACGGACTGCAACTGGGCTTCTCGCTCGACAAAATGCACAACTTGCCCCAGCTGCTCAGCAAGACGACGCGGCATTATCCGGAGCTGACCACCCTTTTTATCGTCGATCGACGGGTGAGTTGTTGGCCCATACGCCGGGTTATGTTGATCAGCTCCCCACCTTGGGGCTTCTGCTGAAGGGGGTCGGAGAGGGCGAAGTCAATGGCCTGTCTTTGACCAGTGCTCAGGGGCGTCACATTCTGGCATGGTCGGTCAAGAATCCCTTTGGCGAGACTGAGGGATTCGTGCTCATGGATCTGCCCTGGATGGAGCTGGAACGGCTTCGGGCCGAGGGGCGTAATCATCTTATTCTTGGTATCAGCGGAATCAGCGTAGGCTTTCTCATCTTATCTATGGGGCTTTTTCGACTGAGCTGCCGTGATCTGGAGCTTAGCCTCGGCGAGATGGACCACTGTACCGACCGCTTGCTGGCTGGCCAGGATTGTGTATTTCAGCGGTCCAGGTCCAGCCCGATGGCGGCTGCCTTTACCGAGTTGGCGCGGCGCCTGGGTCGGATCGAGCAGTCCCTAATCACCCCGCCAGAACAGACGCAGGGCTCACAGGGCTTCTTCAGCAACTCCAACTTTCGAGTCCGGATCCTGAGCGGGACCTTGCTGTTGTTACTGGGCTCCTGTGTGGCTTCGACTACGGTGGGCTATCTGATCTTCCGCGACATCTATCTGCCGGTGCTCTACAGCGAGAGCCGCATCATCGGTCACTCCCTGGTGGATTTGGTGAGCGAGATGCATGCCCATGGTATCCCAGTCGAGGGGATGAAGGGCGTGGAACGAATCTTCTCCGATTTGATGACAGGGTATCCCCAGATCGCGGCGATTGGGTTGTACGATGCCAAGGGCAGGCGCTTGCACGCCCTCCAGCGACCGGGTTTGGACTTGCCCCCGGCATCGAGCGGGACTCAAGCTCGGGATGGCTCGCTTTCGATCACGATTCCAATATCCGATCAGCAGACGCTGATTGGCATGATACGGCTCGACGAGGTGCCGCATTTCTTCGCCAAACGGCTCCTGGATATCGCTCTGGACGTGATCGCACTCCTGGTGGTCTCGGTCTTGATTGCCGCTGAGCTGCTCACCTTTATCGTGCGCTTTTTAGTGGCGGTGCCCATCGAGGGCTTGTTGCGGGAATTGCGTGGAGAGCCACCGCTTGCCTATGCGGTGCCGGCGATCCTGGCCTATTCGGTGATTCACCGCATCGGACTGAAGATCCGTTCCCTGTTGGCGCAGGTGCCGACCGTACCACCACAGCCGGGGATGCCGGCCTTGCAGGCCAACAGCTCATCCCTGATGCCCTCCGTCAGGCCCCCTGTTTCTGGTGGTGTTCGCCGACGCCTTGTCCTTGTCCTTTTTTCCGCTCTATGTGGAAACCCTTAGCCATTCGGTCGGATGGCTTCAGCTAGCCTTCTCACGGGGCTGCCCATCTCGGTGTTCATGTTGGTATGGGCCGTTTCCCTCCCCATGGCCGGCCAATGGAGTGATCGAGTCGGGCAGCGACGCAGCTTTCTTTCGGCACTCTGGTCACCACCGCCGGACTGGCCTTGACCGCCATCGCTCAGGATCTCATCCAGCTGATTCTGTTCCGCTCCCTCACCGCGGTGGGCTATGGCATGGTCTATATCACCGCCCAGAGTTATGTGGCCGATCACACCACTGCTCGGGACCGCACCAAAGGGATGGCAACTTTCCTCGGTGGCTTCTTCTCCGGCTCCCTGTGCGGGGCGGCGCTGGGAGGGATACTGGCGGATCGGATCGGCTTCCAGGCGACCTTTGGCCTCTCCGCCCTGATGTGCCTGATGGCCGCTGTCTTCGTCTACCAGTTCATCGGGCCAGGCTCGGTCACGGCAGCCATACCCTCGGCCGTTCCCCGGCTGCGTCTGGGCGATTTCCTGCAACTGTTTCGCGACCGTTGTTTCGTTCCTATCACTCTGCTGACCGCCATTCGGGCCAAGATCCTGCTGACTGGGTTCCTGTATTACACAGCCCCCCTCTATATACAAG
>CAVQCX010000003.1:0-124843 GCA_963711095.1 uncultured Gammaproteobacteria bacterium
GCAAGCGAGCGGTGAGACCCCCCGCAAGCTCGACCGCATACTTGCGGATGCGCTCGATGGTCGCCGCACCGGCCGTCTTCGCCCGATCCCGGCCCAGCGCAATGCCCTCGGTCTCGACGGACTGGATGATGCGCTCGGCCAGGGCCGGAACCTCGCGGGCAACGAAGCCGGCCCAGTCGCACAGAGCGCGTTCGGCATCCTCCGATGGGACCAGCGTGCCGAGCTTCTCGTGGTACTCCAGCCTGCCGACCGCTGCCTTGATCTCAGATTCGGCGGCCCGGGCCCGGGTGAGCGCCGCCTGATCATCGGCACCGCCACGGCCGGCGGCTTGGATGCGGATGTGCTCGCAGTAACCCAGCAGCCAGACCCGGAGCGTTTGCCCCGGCTGAAGCGTCCCACGCTCGACGTGGGCGGCTACCGCTTGGCGCGAAATGCCGATGATGGCTCCGAAGCGCTCCTGACTGATGGGCCGGTCCGGGTTCAGAGTCTGAGCGGTCTTCTGCAAGGCAATCCCCTATAGGGTGTCGGATCTGCAGCGAAATCGGGGTCCGAATTACCCGTGCGAGAGCCGCTGCGGAAGGACCCGCAGCCTGCCCCACCCGCCCCTCATACTCCGGCATCGTGCGCCGAGCGAACTCGGTCAGCTCGCTTAGGCTTTGGATGGACTCCCGGCGCTATTGATTCTCAATCTCGATTAGGGAGGAGCATAGGGAGGGCTGTGGCTAGTTGAAAAACGGGCTGTGAATTACTCCGGCGGGACACCCCAGGGAGGACCCGGGATCCTTCGGCGGCCCACCATCACTCATCGCCCCGCTGGTTCGTCTGCTCCGCGCCCCGCTTCCGCGTCACGAACGTCGATATCGCCCAGCCAAGCCAGACGAACGCGACTAGGGGCGCAAATATGCTCCCGGAGACCATCCCAAAAATCAGCCAGGTTTGCGCGAAGGCCATTGAGGCCCAGAAACCTATTGCTTCGTCGACTTTCATCTCGTCATCCTCCGTATGCTGCCGCAGCAAGCTGCATCTTTGGCAACAGGGTGCCGGGTTGTGGACGCTTCGCACAAGTCCGCCGCTGCGCGCCATGGAGAGCGAAGCGAAGGCGCGTAGTCCCCGGTAGGCGTAGGCGCGGGCGTATGGCCGGAGTTGGCGTAGGGGCCGTAGGTCCCGGAGCCGACGCAGGCCATATGCAAGCGCATCCGACACGCCGTCAAGCCATTTGAGGGAGTGGTGCGAAGCCGGCATCGAGCTTGCGATGATGTCGGCGTAGCGCCACGGACGCAGGGCGGCCGGGGCCCAAAGGCTGTCGCCGAGCGCAGCCATTTTGGGGACTTGGATGTCCCAAAATGTATCCCGAGCACGGCGACACTCCTTTCGCCTTTAATCCGTTTCGATTTTCGACCGATCGGCTCCGCTGGGTGCGGCCCGCTCGACGGGCGCGGCCTCTGCGCCCGGATATCTTGCCCGAACCTCGGATAAGGTCGCCAGCGGGAGACAGTGCAGCGAATCACATCCGCCTTCCGCGTAGGTGAGCCGCCAGCGACGATAGCGGCTCGGTTCTGCGGCTTCGGATTCTGGGCTTTCAGGTGTTGCGACAGCGACAGTTGCGACACTTGGCCCGGAATCCGCCCTATCTGTCGCAAGAGTCGCAGGTGTCGCTGTCGCAAACCCCGCGGACGCGCTTTTGCCTCGGATCAGATCGGCCAGGCTCATGACCCGATTCCGAGCAGCGCGGGATTCACATTGATGGTCCGCCGCCGGCCTTCCTGGGCTACTCGCACGCGGTCCAACTCGGCCAGCTCCCGGAAAGCGGCCATCAGCTTTTCACGGTCCCGCACGGGCCCGAGCCGTTGCGCTTCGCGGGTCGGGACAAGGTGCGTCCGCTCCCGCCGGCAATGCTCGATCAGCCAAGCTATCCAGCCGCGCCGCGTCCGCCAGTTCCGCCGGTAGGCAAGTTCGCCGAAGAAGCGCCGGGCCTCGTTCAGGTGCCATGCCGCGATGCGGCTCGCCCCTTCGAAGGCCTCAGGCCCGATAGCGCCGGCCGTGCCGTGCTCGAAAACCTGGAACAGTGCCGCCAGCCGTGCCGCGTTGTCGGCGGATTTGCTCGCCACGTCGCGCACGTCGTACAGCTCTCCGCCGCTGGCAAGCTCCTTTCAATCGCGTCATGGAAGGCTACCCAGCCCGCTTTGGCGTCGGGTGTCAGCGGCAGCAGGGTAGGGCGACAGCGCCCCGTCTTCGTCGATCGGGACGGGCTCTTCCAGGATCTCGGCAATGCGCCGATGGAACGCGGCCAGGTGCGGCCAGTTCTCGGGCGGCTCGGTGAACGGCCGAGATCCTTGGGTGGATTCGGGCCAGGCGAAGAGGAATCGGGCGAGAAAGCCGGTTCCCCGCGCCAGTCCGCCGGACCGGTCGAAGAAGGTGCGCAAGGTCGTTTCCTGTACCTGCAAGGCCACGGTCAGCCGTGCGCCGCGCACGGTGAAGGATTCCGCTGGTGCGCCGGTCGATGGTCAGACTGCCGCCGTCCCATAGCACGATTCAGCAGCGCCATATTGCGCATGACTGAATCCTTGCCCATGCCGTGCGCGCCGAACACGATCCCGGCCTCGGCGGATACCACGCCGCCCGACGGCCAATTCCTTCGCCAAGCCCATAGGCCAGCGCCTCCGGCGTTGCATCGGTATAGAGCAGGCGCGGTACGCGTGGCGGTTCCGGCTTTTCATGCTCCAGATCGCGCAAGGCCGCTTCTTCGTCGCCGGTGGGCTTTCCTCCTTGGCAAGCTGTCGGATCTTTTCCTTGATTCCCCCGCGCTTCGCATCCCAAGCCTCGATAGCCGCCTTGTGATCCTTGAGCGATGGGCTTTGCCGAACTCGGCTTGCGTCTTCCTCATAGTCGCGGATCGCTTGGTGAAAAATACGTCGCAGGTAGATTTTCGCTCGCCGGAATCGGCTATGGTCAGCAGGAACAGGCTTACCGGGCCCGTGAGCTTTTCCGCGCGCTTCGCATCGGCATGGGCCTGGATCGCCAGCGACAGCGCCGCCAGCGCCGACGATGCCACCATCGGGGACAGGTGCCTTGACGAAGCCCGCGACCTCTTCCACCGCCGCGCGAATCGTCGGCGGCAATGCGTCGAGCGGATAGGGTTCCGGGGCGATCTTGACGGTCAGCGGATGCGGTTCTGGCCAGTCTGCGACAGCGACAGTTGCGACTTTTGCGACAGTTCGCGGCCCCTCTGGCGTGTTGTCCGGTTCGGGCCGGGGCTCTGCCCTCGCCGGAGCGGTCGCGCTTGCTCTGGCGCGTTGTACGGCCTGGGGGCCCTGCTCGTGCCATACGTCCCAGAAGTCGGCCTTGCGACCGAGTCCGGGGCACGCGACACGCCCGCCGACGGCTTCGGCGGCTACGGTTGCGGCCTCGATTCCGGGGTTACGCCCATCCTCGCGCTGGTCATCGTCGGCGAGCAGTGATAATTTGCGCATCGGGCGCTAGCTCACGCAGCGCCAACGTGACGGCCCGCAGATTGCCCGCATCCATCGCCGCGACGCCGGGCAAGCCGGTTGCGTCCGCCGCAGCGGCGACCGTCGCCAGCCCCTCGCCAACAAGCACACGGGCTGCGCCGCGCACCTTCCCCGATCGGGTGAAAGCAGCCAGCCTTGCGGCCACCGGCAAGGAAATCCTTGTCGCCGTCGCCGTTGATGGCTTCCAGCGTCGAGACTTGCCCCTCCGGGCCATAAACGGGGATCAACAGAGCATCGTTCCAACCCCGTTGGGGCCAGGGGCCGCGTTCACGAGCGGGCCCAGGGGGACGCGCTTCGCCTGGGCATAAGGGTGCATTGCGGGGTCACCCGTCGCCGCATCCAGGATGGACCTCGCCCGGCTTGCGGCCTCGGCGTGCCGCTGGATCTCCGAAGCTTCGCGCTCGCGTCGCGCAGCCCTGACCTTCGCGCGGTGTGCCGCTTTCTCGGCACCCGTCAGGATGCGGCCCGGGTCTGCCCGCCAGTTTTCCCAGCCGATCCCGTCCCGGTGATTTTCGAAGCCCCCGGCGGGAATGTCGTTTAGGTGTAGTAAATACGCGGCATCGCCCTTGCCGTGCTTGCCTTCAGCGTCACACCGATGCAGTTGGCCATCGACCAGGAGATCAGCCGGGGGGATGATTCCACGCTCCGCCAGGGCGGCTCGAAACTGCTGGATGGCGTCAGACATGGCGCAGCCTTCCCGCGCCAGCCTGCTCGATCAACTGGCGGATGTCCTCAACCCGCCACGCAGTCACCCGCTGACCCAGCGTGCGGACGGGCTGCGGGTAGCGACCGGATGCGACGCCGGCCCACCAAGTGGACTTACTGACGGGAATGAGCGGGGGGAGTGGCGGCTCCGCGTTGGGGTCGCCGATGATCTGGGGAAGGCGAACGAAGCCGGTTTCTGGAAGTTGGTGCATCGTGGATCGCTCCGGTCTTGTGTGAGACAGCGCAATCCTGGACCGTATGAATGGGCCGCGCGAGACGTGTCCATAGGAGAGCGTACAGTCTCCGACGGAGGCCGTACGACGTACGGCGGAGACTGCCTATCGCCAGGAGAGTCGTAGCTCCTTGGCGCGGACTCTAATCCAGTCTCGAACAGTGCGCTGCTCGTAGCGATGTCCTTTTTCCTCCAGCCAATCGGCGTAAAAGGAACCCGCCTTTTCCGCGCTGGGCAAGCGTGTCCGGTCCTTCTCCCATTCCCTGAGCACCAGCGCTTTAACCTCGTTGGTCTTCCGGTGCCTCTCGATATTTGCTTGCTGAGACTGGATAGATCTTTGCGTTGCTTGACGCAAGTGAACGTGATCGAGGTTCAGAAGCTGTTCGGCATAGGCGACAGCGTCCATCGCTTTTATCGCGTATCTCCCGGCTAGACAGAGGTCGATTACGTGGTCATCAACGTGGGGCGACTGATCTTGCGCTAAATTGGGTGAATGTGCAGGGTCATGGGCATCCGAAGGAATTCTGTTTCGGAGAGCCTTAAGCCCGCGATGCGCCCATTCCAGCGCGTCGGCAATCATCCACAAAGCCAGTACAGCAAAGTATTCATGAGTTTTGGCAAGGGGCGAGGTGGGGTCATCAACTACGCTCCATGAGTCGAGACATTGCCTTAGCGCTGAGACTTCAGAAAGATCTCCACGTTCTGTTGCCTGCTCACCATGCAGTGACTGGTCCGTTTCGAAGAAATCATCGATCATCCAGTCGATAATTTCAGCGGCAGATTCACACTCTTCGATGCTCCTACCCTTCAGCAGGCTTCTGGCACGCTGAGCAATGTCGCGAAGCTCTTCAAAGGGGGAGATGGGCACAGTCCCCGTGATCGGGTCGAAGGTGCGGAATTGTTGGTAGAAGCTCATTCCATCTCATCCAGCATATTAGGCAACCATCGAGCGCCTCGGATCTCGCTACGGAGGGCTAAGCGGGGTGCGCCGTGCACTTATGCGGGCCGGACCAAGCGCACCAAGTCGGCGCCGCTCTTGAGCCGGTCCAGATATGGGCCCACTCCGCCATCATCTTTCGGAGCTTGGCGAAAAGGTCGCCCCGCCGGTAGGCGGCTTCCACTTTGTTCTCGATGACGTGGGCCAGAGCCATCTCCGCAACGTCTCGGCGGAAGGTGGAGAACTGGCCGGGCCAGTCACGGAACGTAGATCAGTAGCCATGGGGCGCGTAGTTGCCCTGGTCGCCGTTTGATCCCTAGCCCATGCCACGCGTCTGTTGCGGCAGGGGGCGGATATGTAGGCTGCGGGCGGGTACGGGAACCACGACTTGGCGCCGCCGGGCCAGCAACATCAGAAAGGGTCAGCCCGGCATCCCGCGGCGCAGTAGGACGACATCCGCCTCTCCGCGCTGCGCGTCCACAAGATCGGCCCAGCGTTGCATCATCTCCCGCCGCTCCGGTAAGTACTCCGCCTGGTTGTAGGATCGGCGCGTAGTGTTGCGCTCCCTGTGGGCCAGCTGGCGCTCGATCACATCGGATCGCCACCCCATCTCATTGAGGATCGTTGAGGCGGTGGCTCGGAACCCGTGGGCAGAGAACCGCCCCCCGTAGCCCATCCTCTCCAGCGCCCGGTTCAGCGTCGTCATGGTCATACAGGTCCGCGGGCGGCGCATGTTGGGGAAAAGCCACCGCTGGCCCCCGGTCAGGGTGTGGAGCTCGGTCAGGAGGACTATCGCCTGTCTGGAAAGGGGGACAAGATGAGGTTCGCGCATCTTCATGCGCTCCTCTGGAATCCGCCAGATCGGCTCCTCCGCCGCCAGGTCGAACTCCGACCACTCGGCCGTCCTCAGCTCTCCAGGACGAACGAAGATCAGGAGCAGAAGCCGGAGGGCGATGACCGTCGTTCTGTAGCCCCCGTACTCCTCGACGGCCTTCAACAACGGCTCGATGTCGTCTCGCCCGAGCGGTCGCTTGTGCTGGACTTTGGGACGCGTGAATGCCCCTTTGAGGGCCGCCGCTGGGTCGAAATCGGCCCGAAGCGTGGCCACGGCATAGCGGAAGACGGCAGAGATCCACTGCCGCTCTAGGAGTACGACGGTCTCCGCGCCCCGGTCATAGACCTTCCGGAGGAGCCCCAGGAGCTGTTCGGCGGTGACCTCCCGGATCGGGGTCGGCCCAATGACGGGGAAAACGTCCCGCCCCATGTGGGCGTCGAACTGCTTAGCGTAGTACGGACTCCAGTTCTTGCGCTTCTGATCAGCCCACTCGTGGGCCACGGCCTCGAAGGTGGAGCGAGCCTCGGCCGTGCGTCGACGCTCCTTCATCTCCCGATCCTGAATCGGGTGGGTCCCCCGCTTGACCAGAGCGCGCGCCTCCCTGAGATCCTGCCGCGCCTGCTCCAAGCTCAACTCCGGGTACTCCCCCAGGGTGAAGATGTTCTCTTTCTCGTCCAGCCGGTAGCGGTAGCGCCAGACTCTCTTTCCGCTCGGCCGAACCTCCACGTACAGCCCGCCGCCGTCGGTGAGCTTGCGGGGCTTGTCTCCGGGCTTGGCGTTTCGAACCTGAACGTCGGTGAGCTTCGTTCGCATCGCGGGTAAGAACCTGTCGTAGTTGCCGTCAATCCTTACCCATAAACTTACCCGTTTTTTGCCTGGATGGCAATGGAGTCTATTGGACTACCTTGGGCTTAACTTGCTGATCTGACGGGACTAGCGGGGGGAGAAGAGGACGGGCTTGGATGGCCTTGGACGGATATGCTACTTATCGATCATCAGGAGCATCTCAACGCGACCTTGTGTGCTGAGCGCGGAGCGCGACAGAGCGGCGGAAACACCCGCCCCCGCGCGCCGCCCGATGGCGGGAGACTATCCCACGGGGCGGGTGCTCGACGCTAAGGGGCGGCACCCGACCGCCAATAAAGCGCGGGAGCCCGAAGGCCCCCGCACCGGTGGCACGAGCCGCGCCCGGGCGCCCGCTCCCAGCGGGTCAGGCGATCAGCTCAGGGGGTCGTCGTCGGGGTGTGCTGGGCCAGCCAAGCGGTAAACGCGGCACTCAGTAGCGGCCGGTTGGTCAGATCGGGAAGCGTGGGCAGCCTGTCCAGAAACCCTCCGTTGTTGTGGTTGTTGTCGTTCTGGCTAAGATAGATGACCGCGCCGATGGCGAGGGCGATCGGTACCGCGTAGGCCCAGTCGATGTCGCTCGCCGTCGAGGTCGAGCCGTCGGCCTTGTAGACAGTGTACTTGTGAAGCGTGTTGATGCCGTTGAAATTCACGGCGCCGAGCCCGCCGTCGCGGAACTGCAGATCGACAAGCGGTGGGCGGCCGCCCTGGAACAGGGCCAGGCTCGGCTGCACCGGGTTGGCCTTCTGGAGCTGCCCAAGGGCCAGCCCGAAGGTGGGCTCACGCTCGGCGCGGGTGTTGCCGTTAAAGGGAATAGACAGATAGGCGGTCGGAGTAGTTTCGAGCTTCCCAGGCGGAGACCTGGGCGGAAGAGACCAGACCCAGTGCGGCGCAGGCCGTAACTGCAAGCTTGTTCACGGAGTACCTCCCTTGGATGGTTGTATGACCACGGCCGGAGTTTACGAAAAATGGCGCGTGGACGCCACAATGGAAAATCCCAGTGCGAGAAACGCCACAGGAGGGCGCGGCGGGTCGCGATCCAAACACGGCGGGCCTGGTCACCGGGCGTCGCCCGCCTCGGGAATCCATCAGACGAGATCGCTCCCTAGCGCGTCGAGCAGCGGCCCCAGATAGGGGGCGAACGGCTGCCAGCGGCCAATCGACGATGTATAGATCGGCTGCCGGACCTGAAGCATGCTGGCGGTCTGCACGGCACGCCGGGTGCGCTCGAACACGAGGCAGCGGGGATCGAGATCCAGCCCGCAGAACTCGAGCATCCGCCGGGTCTGACCCTCCTGATCCCTCACCAGCTCCTCGTAAGCGACCTCCAGCACGAAGTCTCCGAGCACCGGGCCCCAGGACGCCATGAGGGCATGGTACAACCGATAGTACTCGCCCAGCTCGCGAAGATCGTAGGCGTAAGGCTGATAGCCCAGGAAAGATCGCTCATAGAGGGAGAGGCAGGTATCCACGGCGTTGCGCCGGCAATGGATCACACGGGCTGCAGGGAGCCCCAGGCGGATCATTCCCAGATACAGGAAATTGTGCGGCAGCTTGTCGGTGATGAACGGGCTGTCCGGACTGTGTGCGCGCAGGCGGGTGAGGTAGGCCTGACCCAGCGCGGCGAAATCGGCGTCGGACATCTGTTCCAGACAGGCCAGGTCAGCCGGGCTCTCCATACCCGGCTCCCTAAGGTTGCAGCGGGTGCGAAGCAGCTCGTTGAGATGGTTGAGCTCGCCACCCCCATAGACCTCGGGATGGCTGGCGAGGATCTGCTCCACCAGGCTGGTACCCGAGCGCGGCATCCCAACGATGAGCACCGGGGTGAAGGCGCCGCGCGCAATCGGCGCCGCCCGGGCCAGTCGGTCGGGCGAAAACACCCGCCGCAGCCCCTGCATGAACAGACGGCTGTCTTCCACCCGATAGTCAGAGGTCTTGCGCACTGCCCGGTTTGCCACCTCCATGCAGGAGAAGGCCGCGGCGGCGTCGCCAAGCTCGCCATAGGCCTTTCCCAGGGCGAACCCCAGAGCGGCGCGTGATTCATCGTCGAGATCCGGGGCGTCCAGGCGGCCCCGCATGGTAGCCAGCTCCGGATCATCGGCAGCAGCGAAGGCCCTGGCCCGGGCAAGCTCAGCCCAGGCCCCGACGTCATCGGGCCGCGAGCGCAGCGCCCGGCGCGCCAGGACAATCGCCTGCTCGCGGTCGCCGAGCGCGAGGCTCACGCTTGCGAGCCCCAGCAGGGCGTCGGCATCGCGCGCATCGAGCGCCAGGGCCCGCCGAAAACAGCCTTGCGCCCGCTCGACCGCCTCCGGGCCCGGGCTATCGCTGTAGAGCATGCCCAGCGCCGTCCAGGCGGCCCCCAGCTGCGGATCCAGCTCCACCGCACGCTGCAGATGCCCCGCGGCGGGCCCCACTCGGTGCTGCGCCTGTTCCATGAGCCCCAGACTGAAGTGCCCCCGGGCCGATCCGGGATCGACGTGCACGGCACGCTCATAGCTGCGCCGCGCCTCCTCGAGCTCGCCGCCTGCCTCCTGGAGATGGCCCAGATTGAGCCAGGCATCGGTATTCGCAGGGTCGAGCGCAAGCAGCTCGCGGTAGGCCCCCTCGGCCTTCGCGCGATTTCCCAGCGCGGCGTGCAGCACCCCGAGATTGAAATGCGCATTTAGCAGATCGGGCTTCATGACAATCGCCGTGCTCAGCGCCTGCTCGGCGGCCTGGACGTCCCCCAGGGCCATCAGGGCGATGCCGAGGTTGCTTAGGGCCTCGGGATACTGGGGTCTCAGCTCGATCGCCCGGCGGTAGGACGCAACGGAACCCGGAAGGTCCCCGGCGCCCCGCAGCACCTCGCCGAGATTGTTGTGGTAGGCCGCTTCCCTGGGCGCCAGGGCGATGGCCTTGCGCAGCGTCCTGGCGGCGCGTTGCGCCTTGCCGCGCCGGTTGTCGACCAGACCCTGCAGATGCAGGGCTGCATGGGCGCGCGGGTCGGTCTTGAGCAGGGCCCCGCAGAAACGCTCGGCCGCGGGGTAGTCGCCGGCCACATAGGCCCGCATGGCCTGCTGCAACAACGCCTCGGCCGATGCCATGGGCGCGCTCAGGTCGACCGGCTTCGGCGGGTCGCGCGCTCGGCGCCTACGCGGTCCTCCCGGCGCACCTTCGGGACGCGCCTCAAGGGTCGGGCCCACCCGGGCAGACCTGGCGATCCAGCCCGGCCTCCGCCAGCGAGACCGCCCGGAAGACCGCCCGGCCCTTGTTCATCGTCTCCTTCCACTCCAGCTCCGGGACCGAGTCCGCCACGATCCCCGCTCCGGCCTGGATATGCAGCCGGCCGCCTTCGATGAGCGCCGTGCGAATAGCGATGGCGGTGTCCATGTTGCCATTCCACGACAGATAGCCGACCGCTCCGGAGTAGACCCCGCGCTTGACCGGCTCCAGCTCGTCGATGATCTCCATGGCCCGGATCTTGGGCGCCCCACTTACCGTGCCGGCGGGAAAGGTGGCGCGCAGCACGTCGATTGCGCTGAGTCCGTCCCTGAGCTCACCCACCACGTTGGACACGATGTGCATCACGTGGGAGTAGCGCTCGACGATCATCTGATCGGTCACCCGTACGCTGCCCGTCCTGGCCACGCGCCCCACGTCGTTGCGGCCCAGATCGATCAGCATCAGGTGCTCTGCTAGCTCCTTGGGATCGGCCAGCAGCTCGGCCTCGAGCTGGCGGTCCTCCGCCTCGGTGTAGCCGCGCCGACGGGTGCCTGCGATGGGCCTGACGGTGACCTGGCCGTCTTCCAGACGCACCAGGATCTCGGGGGACGACCCCACCACGTGGAAATCGCCCAAATCGACGAAATACATGTACGGAGAGGGATTGAGTCCGCGCAGCGCCCGATACAGATCCAGCGCGGGGGCGCTGTAGGGAATCGACAGGCGCTGGGACAGCACCACCTGCATGCAGTCGCCGTCGAGGATGTAGTCCTTGATGAGGTCGACGGCCCGCTTGAATCCCGCCTCGGTGAAGCCGGAGACGAAATCGGTCTCCTGCACCCGTCGTGGGGTCTCGTGCGCACGCCGTGGCGCACCCCGCTGCATCTGGCCGATCAGCGCGCTGATGCGGGCTCTGGCACCGTCCAGGCTGTCGCCCCGGGTCGGATCCGCGTGCACGATCACGTACATGCTGCCGCGCAGGTTGTCGAAAACAATCAGCTCTTCGGAGACCATCAGCAGGATATCCGGGCTGGCGATGGGGTCCGGATTCGGGCAGCCGGCCAGCCGTGGCTCGATGTAACGGATGCTGTCGTAGCCGAAATAGCCCACCAGCCCCCCCGTGAACCGGGGCAGTCCGGCCGGTTCGGCCACGCTATAGCGCCCTTGGAAGGCCTGGATGAATGCCAGTGGGTCCTCGGCCTCGACGTCTTCTACGAGGATACCGTCGGTTTCAACGGTCACCCGATGCCCGCTCACCTTGAGCACGCTGCGGCAGGGCAGCCCGATGATGGAGTAACGACCCCATTTCTCGCCGCCGTGGACCGATTCGAACAGATACGAGTAGGGGCCTTCGGCGAGCTTCAGATAGACGCTCAGCGGGGTGTCAAGGTCGGCAAGGACCTCGCATGCCACGGGGATGCGGTTGTGGCCTTCGGCCGCCAGGGCCGCGAACTGCTCAGGGGTCATGAACTTCTCCACAGCGGGAACGGACAGCGACGAGAGACGCGCAGCCTCAGCGCAGCCATCGCCTGCCCGCGCAGTCTTTACCCTCGTGGAGCGGAGATCTCATTTCCATCGGCATCCGAAGCCCGGGCATCTCAAGATAAAGAAATCCCCGGGCGGTTTCCAGTGATCCGCGGGGCCGACCTCAGGCGGCCTGCTGCAGCAGGCCTCGCAGCTCGACCAGGGAATCGATCACCGCGTCGGGAGCGGCCTCGCGGATATCGACCCCATGATTGTACCCATAGCTCATGCACACGATCTGAAATCCGGCGGCCCGGGCCGCCGTGACGTCGCTGACCGAGTCGCCCACCATCAGTGACTCTTCCGGGCGTGCCCCGAAGAACGCGGCGGCATGCAGCAGCGGCATGGGATCGGGCTTTTTTCGGGGCAAGGTGTCGCCCGAGACCACGATCTCGAAATTCCGGCGCACACCCAGATCCCGGAGCAGCGGCTCGGTAAATCGCGCGACCTTATTGGTGACGCAGCCAAGCCGATAGCCCGCGGAGCGCAGGTAATCGAGCCCCTCTCGAATCCCCGGATAGAGCCGGGAGCGCTTGGAGGTATTGTCACGGTAGAGATCGAGAAAGATCGGATAGGCGGCCTCGTATTCCGCCTCGGCAGGCTCCCCGTCCAGCGCACCGAGCAGCGCCCGGCGCACCAGGCGCTCCACACCGTTGCCGACCCAGTTTCGCACCTGCGCCTCGCCGCGGGGCGGCCGACCCAGCCGCAGCATCATCTCATCGACGCAATAGGCAAGATCGGGGACCGAGTCGACCAGGGTGCCGTCCACGTCGATGAGGATCATCTTGGGCTTCTGAATCATCGCGACGGACCGAGCAGGATGGCGCCGGGCGCCAACCCGAAACGGCTGGCGCCCTCGGACTGCGGGCAGCGGGCGCTCAGGAGACCTTCGCCAGCTCCTCGCGCAACTGGCGCAGAATGCTGTCGTAGCGGTGGGGGTCGCTGTCCTTGCCCTTGCCGAAGATGCCTGAGCCCGACACGAAGGTGTCGGCGCCGGCCGCCTTGATCTCGGCAATATTGTCGGCCTTGACCCCGCCATCGACCTCCAGTCGGATCTCCCGGCCGGACGCGTCGATCATCTTGCGGGCCTCACGCAGCTTCTCCAGCGCGGACGGGATGAAGCTCTGGCCACCGAAGCCCGGGTTGACCGACATCAGCAGCACGATGTCGATCTTGTCGATGACGTAGCGCAGGTAGTCCAGGGGCGTGGCGGGGTTGAACACCAGCCCGGCCTTGCAGCCCTCGCCCTTGATCAGCTGCAAGGTGCGATCGACATGGCGCGAAGCCTCGGGATGGAAGGTGATATAGGAGGCCCCAGCCTTGGCGAAATCGGGGACGATCGCGTCCACGGGCTCGATCATCAGGTGCACGTCGATCGGGGCGGTGACCCCGTGCTTGCGCAGCGCTTCGCAGACGAGCGGGCCGATCGTCAGATTCGGCACGTAATGATTGTCCATCACGTCGAAATGGACAAGGTCCGCCCCGGAGGCCAGCACATTGTCCACTTCCTCGCCGAGCTTGGCGAAATCCGCCGAGAGGATGGACGGGGCAATCAGGTCTTCAGCCATGGTCTTGGATCTCCAGTCTCTCGGAACACGCCCACGCCTCCACCGGGGTGCGGGGCCGCGAAGGCTCGAAGACGGGAACTCTAACCGATCGGACGGAGATTTTCAGCCTCTGGTCTGCGCGGCTTGCCCGGCGCTCAATCACTCGGCTGCATCAGGCGACCAATACGTAGCACGTAGACCCGCGTCTGTCCGGGAGCAAAAGGGGCGACCTGCTTCCAGGCACGAACCCCGCTCACCCGGGCTTGCGCCCTGTCGTAGGCCTTGAGAACGCCGCCCAAACCCGCGTTGTAGCTGGCGAAGGCAAGCTTGAGCCGCTCGGCGATCGGCAGCCCGTCCTGCCACTTGCGATACATCACGCGGTCGTAGTAGATCGCCGCGGCGATGTTCCAGCGCGGATCATCGATGCGACTCAGATGGGGATTGGAGCGCTTGATCTCCGCGTAGGTGGACGGCAGGATCTGCATCACCCCCTTGGCGCCCGCATCGCTCTTGACGTTGGGCTTCAGCCCGGATTCGACGATGCCCTGGGCCTTGAACCAGCGCCAATCGACGTTGGGTCCGAAGTAGTGCTTGGTGTACTTGCGGAAGTCGTGGTCGTACGCAGTGGTCCAGCGCTCGTCCTGAACCGGCAGCGTGACGGTCGCGAACGCCACCACGGGGGCAAGAGCCAGGAGCGACAGCCAAACGGGCTTGGCCGTCTCGCGCATCAGTTCAGGCCGAGGCCGATCACCAATCCGAGCGCGGTGCCAATCCCGATGAAGATGCCCATGATCATCAGGCCAACCGCCATGTTGCCCTTGGCCAGCTGCTCCGGGATGCTGAAGTTCACGATGTGGCTGAACACCTTGCAGCCAAGCCACATGAAGAACAGGGTCAGCGCACCGCCAAAGCAGGCATACACGAAATTGAGGACGATCGGATCGAGCTTGTCGGACATATCACCCCCGCGGGTTGGTTTGGGCCTGGGCCAGGTGGCCAAGCATAGCTGAGTGGCCGGTGCTTTCCCAAGCCGGGGTGCGCGTCACCTCAAAAGCCGCGCGCCGCGCGGATCTGCTCGTAGGCCTGGCGGATCTCGTGGGTCTTCTGGGCAGCAAGCTTCATCATCTCTTCCGGGAGACCCTTGGCGACCAGCTTGTCTGGATGGTGCTGGCTCATCAGGCGCCGATAGGAGCGCTTGACCTCGGCATCGCCGGCATCGGGGGCGACATTGAGAACCGCATAGGCGTCGTGGAGCGTCGGGGCTCGCGGCGCCTCGGCACGGGCGCCCCGGGCACCGGCCCCGGCGAATCGGCGCTCGGCGCGGACCATCTGCTCCAGGCGCCGATAGGTGTGCAGCGGCACACCCAGTCTCAGGCAGATGTGCTCCAGCAGCTCCGTCTCGGCGCGGTCGAGCGCACCGTCCGCATAGGCGGCCTGAATCTGGATCTCCAGGAACATCTGCACCAGGGTCTGGCGCCGGTGGCACTCCCGGCGGAATTGCTCCAGGACGGCATCCAGCGGAAAGCCCGGGGCCTTGCCTTGATTGAACAGCCCGATGGCGGTCTTGCGCAGCTCCGCCGACAGATCCATTTCGGCCATCAGGGTCTCGGCGAGCGCGATCTCGCCGCTCGAAACCCGGCCATCGGCCTTGGCGAGGTGCCCCATCACCGAGAACGTGGCGGTGAAGAACGCGGTCTGTACCCGCTCGCGCTCCCCGGCATCCGGCCCCCCCTCCACCCCGGCCAGGCCCTTGTCGAAGCTATGGCCGAGCGCCGCGCCCAGCGCCGCCCCGAGCGGGCCACCGAGCATGAAGCCAAAGGCACCACCGACCAGTTTGCCCCACCAAGCCAAGATCAGATCCCCGACATCGTGCAACCGCTGAATTGTAGTGTACCGCTTCCTTTTGTCAGGGCCTCAGGGCTGGTGGGTCGAATCCGCCGCCAGCACCGGAGTCTCGCAGGGACCATGAGGCGTATCTGCGGTTCGGCCCGACGCCCGGCCCGTGGCGAACAGCCCAGGGCACGCCCTTGCGTCTTGGCGAGAGCACAGCCCGTCCCGGCACAGCCCGACGCCGCGGGATCGCCACGCTCGCCTGATCCACGAGCCTGGGCAATCTCAAGGTAGCCCACCGGCGCGGTCCGGCCCCGATCACTTGCCATGCAGGTAATCCTCGTCACTGAAAGACCACACCCAACCGGGGTGCAGCGCGACCATCAAAGTGATGATCCATCCGTTGAGAAGGGCCTCGGGAAAGAACATGAGGGGAAAGAACGGTATCACCTGCTGCTGCAGGTCAGCGAAGGCGTAGCCACCCGCCCCGCTCAGCAGCAGGACAGCGACGCAGCCACCCGCCAGCGCCGCCAGGCCGGCCGTCAGAAATGCATTAACGAACACATAGATGAAGAAGTGTCTGGGCAGCACACCCCGCACGACCACCAGCAGCACCTGGGTGAGCGCCGCCGGCACCACCACCACGGTGAGCAGATTCAGCGCGTAGCCGGGGGCGTCACCGGCACCGCCAAGGGCGGTGGCCGCCAGCACCAGGGAGGCGCCGATCACCGTCAGGGACCAGCCGACCATCAGCGTCAGCGTGGTGATCCCCAGGAGATGGAATGCCAGCCCAGGGACCACCTCCGTGCGCAGGGTCCAGAGCACCAGCAGGCCTATGCAGGTCGCCAGGTACGCATGCAGGCGCGCGCTGTCGCGCAGGCGGCGCCAGGGTGCCATGCGCAGGGCGCTGAGCAGAAGCAGCGCGCAGCCGATCCATGCCCACCCGCGCAGCCCTGGCGAAAACAGCGCGCCTGATAGCTCCATCAAGAAAAATCCGGCAAACAGCCCACAGTCTGAAAAGGTCCGGTCGCTCATTGACCCGGTGCGGCGCGCGCCCGCGAGCGTGCTAAAGTCACACCGGGACACCGTACTGGGAGACCGTCATGGAATACCGCCGGCTGGGGCGCACCGACCTGCTGGTCAGCGCGGTGTGCCTGGGCACCATGACCTTCGGCGAGCAGAACACGCACGTCCAGGCCCATGAGCAGCTGGACCGCGCCCTCGCCGCTGGCATCAATTTCATCGACACCGCGGAGATCTATCCGGTGCCCCCCAAGGCCGAGACCCAGGGCCGCACCGAGGCCTATATCGGCAGCTGGCTCAGCCGGCGTCGTTGCCGGGATCGGCTGATCATCGCCAGCAAGGTCGCCGGCCCGGGCGACTGGGTATCATACCTGCGCCCGGGCACGGTGCGGCTCGATCGCCGCAACATCGAAGCGGCCGTGAACGAGAGCCTAAAGCGTTTGCGCACCGATTACATCGATCTGTATCAGGTGCACTGGCCCGATCGCGACACCAATTTCTTCGGGCGGCTGGGCTACCTGCATCCCGCCGACGACCTCAGCGTGCCGATCGCCGAGACCCTGGAGGCCCTGGCGCAGCTGGCGCAAGCGGGCAAGATCCGCCATGCGGGGCTATCCAACGAGACCCCCTGGGGCGCAATGCACTACCTGGGCCTGGCCGAGCGCACGGGGCTGCCCCGTGTCGTCAGCATCCAGAACCCCTACAACCTCCTAAACCGTAGCTTCGAGATCGGCCTGGCAGAGATCGCCCACCGGGAGGACCTCGGGCTGCTCGCATACTCCCCGCTGGCGTTCGGGGTGCTGTCGGGGAAATACCTCGGCGGGCGGCGCCCGCCGGCGGCCCGTCTCACCCTGTTCGAGCGGTTTACCAGGTACTCCAGCCCTCAGGCCGCGGCAGCCACCCAGGCGTATGTCCAGCTGGCCCTGCGCCACGGACTCGACCCGGCGCAGATGGCCCTGGCATTCGTCGCGAGCCGCCCTTTTGTCACGGCGTGCATCATCGGCGCGACGACTTCCGAGCAGCTGGAAGCAGACCTCGAAGGGGCCCAGATGAGGCTCTCCCGGGAGGTCCTGGAGTCCATAGAGGCAATCCATACCGGTCAGCCCAACCCCTGCCCTTGATCGGACGGGGCGTTTGGCAAAGCCTCCCGGGACGCCTATAAATGGAGAGAGCCAACCCACATTCAGACTCGTGAGCGGAGACCCCTGATCATGAGCAGCCCCAGGCCGATTGTCGGCGAATGGTATCAGACCCAGGAGGGCGACTCACTGGAAGTTGTCGCCTATGATCCGAGAGAAAAGACCATCGAGGTCCAATTCTTCGACGGTACCGTCGAAGAATACGACCTGGAAAATTGGAAAGAGCTGGAGGTCGTGCCGGCCGAGCCGCCGGAGGATTGGTCGGGCTCGCTCGATCTGAAAGGCGAAGACTATGGGGTCGATCTGGGCGGCCCGGCGGGAGAGAGCTTCGGCAATCCCTTGGAAGACATCGACTCTTACGACGAGACCGGGGGGCTAGAGTAGTCCTGCGGCGCTGCCGCTTGGCGTGACCACCAAGCGGCGAGGGCCGACCCCGACAGGTTGTGCCAGACGCTGAACAGCGCTCCCGGCAAGGCCGCCAGGGCGCCAAAGTACTTGCCCGCCAGGGCAGCGGCCAGCCCCGAGTTCTGCATACCGACCTCGATTGCCAGGGTCCGGCACAGGCGCCGGTCCAGTCCGCAGAGCCGACCGGCAGAGTAGCCGCCCGCCAGCCCGATGCTGTTGTGCAACACCACCAGGACCAACAAGGTGCCCGCCATCGAGACCATCCGGTCGCGGTTGAGCGCCACCACGATGGCAATGATCACGACGATGGCGGCCACAGAGACCGGCGGCGCGACCCGCTCGACCCAGCGCAGGCGCGCCCCCAGCAGGTGATTGAGCACGACGCCGCCCGCGACCGGCAGCAGCACGATCTGCAGCACCGAGAGCACCATAGACGCCAGGGGCACCGGGACCTTCTGCCCGATATAGATCCAGGTCAGCAGCGGGGTGGCCAGCACCGCGAGCAACGTCGAGCAGGCAGTCAGCGTGATCGAGAGGGCGACATCGCCCCGCGCCAGATAGCACACCACGTTGGAAGCCGTCCCTCCGGGGCAGGCGCCGAGCAGCACCAGCCCGGCGGAGACCTCCGGTGAGGCCCCGGCCAGGGTCGCCAGCAGCCAACCCGCAAACGGCATGATGCCGTATTGAAGGGCGACACCCAATGCGACGGTGCCGGGCCGGCGCAGCACCCGGGTGAAGCTCTGCGGGGTCAGGGTAAGGCCCATGGCGAACATCACCAGAGCCAGCAGCGGCACGATAGCCGAGCGCAGCGGGCTGAACAGCTCGGGCTGCAGCACGGCCCACGCGCTGAGCAACAACGCCCAGAGCGGGAACAGTAGCGCGAACAGGCCGGCCGCTCGCGCCATCATCGCGCGAGCGGCACAACCTGCCCGCGGCAGATCTCGACAGCCTCGAGCTGCAGCGCCCAAAACGCCCGCCGCTGGGCGTATCGGTCCCGCGCACCGGCCGCCATCAGGGGCCCGCTCCTAAGGACGCCCAGGGCACGCAGTCAGCCGGCGTCGCGCACGACCCGGAAGCCGATCCCCGGCAACCGGATGCTCGGCCGCTGGGCCGCCCTGCTGGTGGTCTGGAGATTCGCCGACGGCTTGTTGAACGCCCCACCTCTCAGCACTCGCTGCTCGCAGGTGCCGCGACCCTGCCAGGCCTGGCCGTCCGTTGGCGCCCCCTCGTAATTGGCGTGGTAACAATCCTCGACCCATTCCGCTACATTGCCCGCGGTATCGTACAGACCGAGCGCATTCGCCGCAAAGCTGCCCACCGGAGCCGTCCGAACGCCGTCCCAGCGGCTGCCGCAATTGAAGCAGTTGGCCTTGTCACGGCCCAGGTCGTAACCCCACCAGTAGAAGCTGCGGGATCCTGCCCCCGCCAGGTACTCCCACTCCGCCTCCGACGGCAGGCGGTAGGTCGCACCCGTCTCGTGGGACAGCCAGGCGCTGTAGGCACGTGCGTCATCCCAGGTTACATCGATGACCGGTCGCTCGCCGCGGCCCCAGCCATTGTCGTCGGGCAGCCGCCGTCCGGTCGCCCGCGCAAACCGATCGTAGTCGGTGAAGGTCACCTCATAGCGGGCTACATAGAAATCGCCCAGCCGCACCTGGTGCTCCGGGCGTTGATCGGGGGAGAGCGGATCGTTGTTGTTCCCCATGGTGTAAGTTCCGCCGCTGACCAGCACCAGCGCCGGGGCCGGGCCTTCGTGTAGCTCCTTTAGCCTGCGGGCGGCGGGCGCGGCCGCGACGGGGGGCGCCGGCCCGGCCGGGAGCGTCGCCGGGGTCGGCTTCGGCTCCCCGGCCGGGCCTTTTCCCAGGAGAATTTTCAAAGCGAGGTCGTCGTCTGCCGGCTTACGCTCTTCGGCCGTACCACTTCCCAGAGCGGCAATCCTGCCACCCAGGTCACCGGGCAATTGCAGCCGACCGGTCCACGCCAGCCAACCGGCACCGCCGCCGCTAGCCAGCAACAGACCGACCAGGGCACCGACCAGCGCGGGGCGCCGGCCACCTCCCGCTCCGGATACTGCCATGGCGCCGCCGCCCCCACCGCCGCCCCCACCGCCGCGCTCGGCGCGCGCAAGCTGGGTGCGCGTGGCGTCGAGCTGCTCCTGGAGTCTATACATGGCCTCCTCGACCTGTCGGCGGGCCTCCTCGGCCTCCTTGCGCTGGTAAGCCGCCTCGTCGACATCCTGCTTTGCGAGCTCCGCCTGCTGGGCCAGCGATTCCAGTTTGCCGTTGTCGTCTTCCAGGCGATCTTCGAGCTGATGCCGCTGCTTGACCAGGTCATCGATCTCAATCTGGGCCTCCTGCAACGAGCTCCCGGCTCTCGTCGAGTTCCTGACGCAGGCCCTGGAGCTCCGCCAACCCGGCGGCCCCGGTGTCGACACTTGCGGTGCTCGCCTGCAACCTCTCCAGGTCCGAACGCAGCCGCCCCGCCTCTTGCTCGGCGTGGGCCAGGGCGGTCTCAAGCTCGGCGGCGCGGCCGCCCTGACGATGCTCCTGATCCGACCCGCCCGCGCCAGTAGCCTGCAGCTCGGCGAGCTGACCAGACAGGGCTTCCCGATCGGTCTGGGCTGCTGCCTTGTCGGCTTCGAGAGTCCTGATCTGCAGCTCCAGCTCTTCGACCCTAAGCCCCGAAGCCACCATCTGGCTCTCCAGGTCATCGAGCTTCTCGCGCAGCTCCTCGCCCTCGACCGCCAGCTGCTCGGCCCGCGCCTGAGCCGCAGCAAGACCCTCACTCGTCTCCTCCCCGGCGGCAAGGTGCTCCGGCGCCGTCTGCTGCTGCTCGTGCAGCCGCGCCTCCAGCCCCGACACCGCCGCCCGGGCCTCGTCCCGCTCCTGATCGCTTCGGGCGAGAGCCTGCTCCAGCTCACCGAGCCGCTCCCGGGCGATCGCGAGCTCGCCCCGGAGCACCTCACGCGCCGATCCCGCCGCGATCCGCTGCTCCTCTCCGGCCTCCAGCTCCGCCATTCGGGCAAGCGCCCGCTCGCGCTCGCCTTCTACCTCCTGGATACGCCCGCTGAGCGCCTGCACCTGGGCCTCGGCCGCAGCGATCCGCTCCTGGGCCTCGCTCAGGGACTGATCGGCGCTCGAGGCGCGCTCCGCCAGCCGCTCCCGCAGCTCCACCGCCTCGGAGCGGGCCCGCTCGCGCTCGCCTTCTACCTCCTGGATACGACCGCTGAGCGCCTGCACCTGGGCCTCGGCCGTAGCGATCTGCGCCTGGGCCTCGCCCAGGGACTGGTCGGCGCTCGAGGCGCGCTCCGCCAGCCGCTCCTGCAGCTCCACCGCCTCGGAGCGGGCCCGCTCGCGCTCTTGCTCGATCTGCTCGGCGTGCCCCCTGAGCTCGGCGATCTGGGCTTCCGCGGCCTGGAGCTGCGTCCGGGCCGTGCCGAGCGCCTCTTCGGTCTGCGCCACCCGCTCGTCGGCCCCGGCGACCTTTCGGCGGTCCTGCTCAAGCTCCTTGCCTTGCTTGGCCAGGCGGTTCAACAACTCCTGAGCCTGCTCATTGACGGCCTGCAATTCTGCGGCGAGATCTGCGCTGCTCTGCTCCAGCTCCCGGATGCGCTCTTTGTGCACACCGAGCTCGCGCTCGATCTCACTGTGCTCGCCGGCTGCTGTCTCCAGGGTCGCCAGCCGATCCTGGAGCACCCGCATAGCTCGATCGCGCTCCTCGACCGACGCCTCGAGCTCGCGCACCCGCGTGCCGGCCGCTTCGTGCTCGGCTCCGATGCGCTGCCGCTCCTGCTCCAGGCTGCTGAGCTGGGTCTCGAGGGCTGCCCGGGCCTCGCCCAGCGCCTGCACCTCGGCCCGAGCCTCGCCGACCTCGGACTCCAGCGCCGAGCGCCGCGCGCCCTCCTGCTCCAGCGCCCGGGCGGCCTCCTCGCCCTGTCGGGCCGCGCTGTCGCGCTCCGCTTCGATCGCCGCGAGGCGCTCCACGAGCTCCGAGCTCGTCTGCTGCAGCTCGGTCTCGAGAGCTGCTCGGGCCTCGCCCAATGCCTGCACCTCGGCCCGAGCCTCTCCGACCTCGGACTCCAGCGCTGAGCGCCGCCCGGCCTCCTGCTCCAGCGCCCGGGCGGCCTCCTCGCCCTGTCGGGCCGCGCTGTCGCGCTCCGCTTCGATCGCCGCGAGGCGCTCCAGGAGCCCCGAGCTCGTCTGCTGCAGCTGGGTCTCGAGAGCTGCTCTGGCCTCACCCAATGCCTGCACCTCGGCCCGAGCCTCTCCGACCTCGGACTCCAGCGCCGAGCGCCGCCCGGCCTCCTGCTCCAGCGCCCGGGCGGCCTCCTCGCCCTGTCGGGCCGCGCTGTCGCGCTCCGCTTCGATCGCCGCGAGGCGCTCCAGGAGCTCCGAGCTTGTCTGCTGCAGCTGGGTCTCGAGAGCTGCTCTGGCCTCACCCAATGCCTGCACCTCGGCCCGAGCCTCTCCGACCTCGGACTCCAGCGCTGAGCGCCGCGCGCCCTCCTGCTCCAGCGCCCGGGCGGCCTCCTCGCCCTGTCGGGCCAGGTTGTCGCGCTCCGCTTCGATCGCCGCGAGGCGCTCCAGGAGCTCAGCTCGTCTGCTGCAGCTGGGTCTCGAGAGCTGCTCGGGCCTCGCCCAATGCCTGCACCTCGGCCCGAGCCTCGCCGACCTCGGACTCCAGCGCCGAGCGCCGCCCGGCCTCCTGCTCCAGCGCCTGGGCGACCTCCTCGCCCTGTCGGGCCAGGTTGTCGCGCTCCGCTTCGATCGCCGCGAGGCGCTCCAGGAGCTCCGCAGCTCGTCTGCTGCAGCTGGGTCTCGAGAGCTGCTCGGGCCTCGCCCAATGCCTGCACCTCGGCCCGAGCCTCGCCGACTTCGGACTCCAGCGCCGAGCGCCGCGCGCCCTCCTGCTCCAGCGCCCGGGCGGCCTCCTCGCCCTGTCGGGCCAGGTTGTCGCGCTCCGCTTCGATCGCCGCGAGGCGCTCCACGAGATCCGAGCTCGTCTGCTGCAGCTGGGTCCCGAGAGCTGCTCGGGCCTCCCCCAATGCCTGCACTTCGGCCCGAGCCTCTCCGACCTCGGACTCCAGCGCCGAGCGCCGCGCGGCCTCCTGCTCCAGCGCCTGGGCGGCCTCCTCGCCCTGTCGGGCCAGGTTGTCGCGCTCCGCTTCGATCGCCGCGAGGCGCTCCAGGAGCTCCGAGTTGGTCTGGTGCAGCTGCCCGCTCTGGGAGCGGACCTCCTCGAACTGGTGCTCCAGGGCCTCGCGCTCCGCACCCAGCTCGTCGATACGCTGTCCGGTCTCTTGACCCGCCGCGCGCTGCGCCTCCAGCTCCGCCGAGGCCGCGCCAAGGCTCTGGCTCAGCTCCTCTCGCTCGGTCTGCACGCGTGCGAGCTCGGCGCGAACCTCACCCAGCTCGGCTTGCACGCCGGCGACCTGCTCTTCCCGAGCGGCCTGACCGGACTCCAGGCTCTCCAGGCGCTCACTGGCGACGGCCCGGGCCTGCTCAACCTGAGCCAGCCTAGCCTCGGTCTCCGCCAAACGGGCGCGCAGCTCCTCGGTCTCCTGGATACGGGCCTGCACGTCCTCGCCGGCCTGCAACTCGGTCTGCCTGCGCTCGCCTTCGACCCGCTCGAGATCGGCCTGGACCGCGCCCATGCGCACCTGCAGATCGCCGTGCTCGCGCTGCGCCTGCTCAAGGGCCGCGCGAGCCTGCGCCAGCTCGGTGCCGAGCTCGCGCAGGCCTTCGGCCTCGTCGCGACTCGCCGCGAGCGCTGCCTGCTCCGCCTCGAGCTCGGCCCTCAGCTGCTGCGTCTCGGCCCGCAGCGAAGCGACGCTCTCGGCGTCGCGGGCCTTCTCGGTCTCCAGGCTCTGCAGCCGCTGGGCCGCCTCGTCTACGCGACCCTCCAGCGAGCTTCGCGCCTGGGTAAGCTCCTCCAGGGCCTTCCTGGTGGTGTCGAGCTCGCCCTCCAGCTCGGCCTGCCGCGCTCTGGCAGCTGAAGCGTCGCTGGCCTTCTCGCGCTCCAGGCTCTCGGCGCGGAGCGCTCCGTCGAGCAGCTGCTGCCCGAGATCCTGGCGTGCCTGCGACAGCTCCTCCACGAGCCTCTGGGTCTCCGCCAGTCTGGCCTCCAGGTCCGCGTGCCGGGATCGCGCCGCCTCGGCTTCGTCGGTGCGCCGGCGCTCCAAGGCCGCGATCTCGGCCGCTCGCTCGCCGACCTCCTGACCCAGGGCGTTGTGCGTCTCGGCCAAGGCCGCCAGCGCGTCCCGAGCCTCGGAGAGCTGCTGCTCAAAGGCGGCGCGCTGGGCGTCGCCCTCCGCGCGCGCTCTCTCCATCTGCCCCTGTATCTGGCTCCGGCTGCGCTCCGCCTGATCGGCCCGCGTCTGCTCTTCGGCCAGCGAGCGCTGCAGACCCTCAATGCGTGAGCCCCACTCTGCGCGCACCGTCTCGGTCTGGCGGACCAGGTCCCGCTGGGCCGCCTTGGCCTCTTTCTTCGAAGCGGCCGCCGCTTCCCCGGTTTCGCGCAGCTTCTCGCCCAGCTCCGCCAGGCGCTGCTCCTGCTCCTTGAGGCGCGACAGCGCCTGCTCGCGGGCACCTTTCTCGGCGCGGATCTGGCTCTTGGCCTGCTCGATCAGCTGCTTGAGGGCGACGACATCGTGCTCGCGCTGATCGACCATGCGCTGGCGATCGGCCTGGGCCTTCTGCAGGCTGCGCGCCAGCTCGGCCATGCGCCCGGAGGCCTCACCGAGCTGCCCCCGCACGTTGGCCAGATCGGTCTCCGCCTGCTTGGCGGCCCCCTCCTCTTCGCCAGAGAGGGGCTCGGACACGCCCGCAGGTGCCTGCGCGAAGGCCTCGGGGCCCGCCCGCGCCAGCCCCCCTTCGATTACGGAGACATCAAAGCCCCGGTCGATGAGCAGGTAGGCGGCCGCGTTGCTGACGCGCCCATCCCGGCAATAGGCGATGTAGTGCCCCTCCGGCGCCAGGCTGGAGGCCTGGTAGCGCAGGGAGGCAAACGGCAGATTGACGCTGCCCTCCAGATGGCCGGCCTCGTACTCCACCGGCGGACGCACGTCCAGCCAGATAGCGCCGTCGCGCACCCTCGCTTTAGCCTCGTCAAAGCTCAGGGTGCGGGCCAGGGGACGCTTCACGAGATTGACGAAATGCGGCTTGCTGAGCCGCAGCAGCACCCCGTCGGTCAGCATCGCCACATTGCTGTTGCGCGGCTTGTCCGACAGCAGCGCCTCCTCGCCGAAGCTGTCGCCGGGACCCAGCTGGGCCAGCTCGACCGGACCGCTGCCGTTGCCCGTGTCCCGGGTCACCGCACAGCGACCCTTATGGATCAGATAGAAATAGTCGCCCTCATCGCCCTGGCGGATGACCAGATCCCCGGCCTTGGTGGGGACCTCCTCCATCGCCATCATCACCCGCTGGATGTTGGCCGCGGGGATCTGCTGGAAGACGCGTGACTGCAGCAGCTGGGTCATCCAGTCCTCGCCGCCGGAGGACTCCGAGCGCAGATCGCTGACCTCGTAGGCGTCCTGGCTACGCCGGGCGAGACGCTCGCTGATGGTGCGACTGTCGATGCGCACGAACTCGATAGGCGTTCTTGCCCGGACCGAGAATTTACGCGGGATCTGGTGGGCGATTGGGAATCGGGCCATGTCGGTCCCGGCCGAGACATGATCGACTTCGGCCTTGCCCGAGATCAGGGCGACCTGCCCCGCCAGCAGATAGACGCTCAGATGGTCTGTGTCACCCTCCCGGAACAGGACGTCGCCGCGCTTCGCCTTCTCGATCCGCACCTCACCCAGCAACTGCTGAAGATCCTGGTCCGGCAGCGTGTTGAGCGGCACCAGGCGCTTCAGCAAAGCCAAGTCGTTACGTTCCGGAGCCACGGCCATTAGCACAGCTCTCTGGGATCTCTTGCGGTCAGCGGAATCGCGAGAAACGGCGCAAACACGACCGGCTTCGGCATCGGAAGCGGGCGCCCGCCGAAAACCGATCGGGTCTTGTTCTGGTTTGCGCGGACCGTATCACGAGTCTAGCAACTCTTTCCGCTAAAATTTTGGCGCCGATCACAGACCCGGGACAAGTGCGCTCGGTGCAGAAGACGCCGCCAAGAGGCTGGTCATAATGGTACTTCCCCCACGCGGCGGCGTCGCCGCCGGCCATATCCGGACCGCCGAGGCAGCTGCCTCCCTGTTGCGCGCCGGGGGCAACGCCTTCGACGCAGCGCTGGCAGGGCTGTTCGCCAGCTGCGTGGCCGAGCCGGTGCTCGCCTCTTTGGGCGGGGGCGGCTTTCTGCTCGCTCAGACCCAGGATCGGCCCCCGATCCTGTTCGATTTCTTTGCCCATACGCCTCGGCGTAAGCGACCGGAGAAAGAGCTGGACTTCTTCCCGATCCTGGCTGATTTCGGCACCGCTCAGCAACAGTTTCATATCGGGCTGGGCTCTATCGCCATTCCCGGCCTGGTGCGCGGGGCTTTCAGCATCCATCGAGCGCTGTGCCGCGTGCCTATGCGGGACATCGTCGAGCCCGCCGTAGCGGCCGCGCGCGAGGGCATAAGCGTCAATGCGCTCCAATACTATATCTCCACCATAGTCGCGCCGATCCTGCGATCCAACCCGGCTGCAATGGCGCTGCATGCCAGTCCGACCCGGCCCGGCGAGCTGGCAGCCGAGGGCGAGCAGATACGTCGCCCCGAGCTTGCCGCCATCCTCGAGATCCTCGCCCACGAAGGCGAAGACCTGTTCTACCGCGGGGAGCTTGCAGAGCGCATGGCGCGCAACAGCCGCGACGGCGGCGGTCATCTCAGCACCGACGATCTCGCCCGGTATCAGGTGGAGCTGCGTGAGCCGCTCGCCGTCGCCTACCGGGGCGCGCGAATTCTCACCAACCCGCCTCCCGCACTCGGCGGCGCGCTCATCGCATTCGCCCTGGCACTGCTGGAGCCACAGCCGTTGTCCTGCCACGGCGCCGGAAGCACGCATCACCTCAGCGCGATCGCCCGGGCGATGGGCCTGATCCAGCGACTGCGGCGCGAGCACAGGATCGATCGGGATCTCGATGGGTACGCAGCCGAGGCCCTGCTCAGCCCAGAGCAGCTGAAAGCCTACCATGCGGCCCTCGGCCTGGGCCCGCCGTCGACCCGCGGCACCACGCAGATCAGCGTGGCCGACCGTGCGGGCAACCTGGCCAGCCTGACCCTCTCGAACGGAGAAGGGTCGGGATATGTGCTCCCCGGGACAGGCATCATGCTCAACAACATGCTCGGTGAAGAGGACATCAATCCGCGCGGTCTGCATGCCTGGGCCCCCGACCGACGGCTCGCATCCATGATGTCACCCACAGTGGTCGCAGCGCCCGACGGGCGGCGGGTCGCGCTGGGCTCCGGCGGCTCGAACCGGATCCGCAGCGCGATTCTGCAAGTCATCGTCAACCTGCTCGACTTCGACCAACCGCTTGGCACTGCAGTAGAAGCGGCGCGTATCCACCTGGAAGACGATACGCTCAACCTGGAAGCAGGGTTTGCAGAAAGCTCGCTGCAGGAGCTGCGGGCCCTGTTCCCCGACCAACGCCTGTGGCCCGCGAAAAACCTGTTCTTTGGCGGCGCCCACAGCGTGCAGCTTGATGCTGGCGGCCAATGCTCGGGCCAAGGCGACTCGCGCCGGGGCGGGGTCTGCCTGTTGGTCTGAAAAAGGACCGCTGCGCGCGCAGCCGGCGGCACTGCGGCGCGTGGCCATGCGTGCACAGCTTTTCACGCCCCCCATGTCGCACCGACGCCGGGCGGTCCGGACACGGATGCAAGTCTCGCCGACAAGCTAACCGTCTGAAAAACCATCGCTTAGCGAGCTAAGCTTGCCCAAAGGCAGCGATTTATATGGTATGTTCTCCTTGCCGCTCACAAACAAGACTGGGAGTGCTCTATGGCTGTCAAGAAAAAGGCCGCAAAAAAGGTCGCCAAGAAGAAGGCTGTCGCCGCCGATGCCGCACCTGCAAAACGGTTGACCGCCATCCCCACCAAGCAAACCAAGACGCAGATCGTTCAAGCCATCTCCGAAGATACGGGGATCAGCAGAAAGGATGTGGCCACGGTGTTCTCGGCCCTCGCCGAGCTCATTGAGCGCCACATGAAGAAGCGAGGCTCGGGCGAGGTCTCGATTCCGGACACCGGCGTCAAGATCAGACGCATTCGCAAACCGGCCCGCAAGGCCCGCATGGGACGCAACCCGGCAACCGGGGAGCAGATCAAAATCGCGGCGAAGCCGGCCAGCACGGTGGTGAAGGTCACCGCCCTGAAAGCGCTCAAAGCGACGGTTTCCGCTTGATCGCGAGGGCGCTGTAGCACGAGGCGCCCTCTCCATTTTCACGTCGGTACATCGCTCCGGCCCGTCTTTCGTGTCCCCAGGATCAACCCGCATTGCTCGCCAATGGTCGTCCGGAGATGATCGCGGAGCCAGACGCGCTCGATAGCACATATTTAAGGAAGTCATTAGTAAAGCCAGATCCCTTTCGGGCGGCTCGGAATGAGTCTGGTGGGACCGTCGGCCGCCCGGACGGCGGCCGCCGAGCCTACGGGGGTGAGGCCAACCAGGAAAAGCCCGACCGGGCTTTCCCTGCCGAACGGGCTCGCCATGGATGGCTAGCCCTGGAGTTGCCAGCGAAGCAGGACAGCGTAGCGCCCGCAAGTATTCACGGCCTGTCCCAACCGGCTTCTCCCGGGGCCTGCGGCACTAGTTATCTCGCCCTTAGTAAAACGCCCAATCCGAGCACAACACCGTAGACCCGGACAGATCCGGCACTGCGCCAGGAGGTTGGGACAGATGCGGGTTTATAGCGGGGTCTCCGGGTACGACAGCCCACGGATTCGCCAAGGAGTCGGCCTTCCCCGGTAATCTCGGATGGGGACAAGCAGCCGGCGCGCCAGCAAGGCCGCGCCGGCCGAAGTGCTCGCGCGCGGACGCACGCCCGGCCGCGAGGCCGGGACTGATCGTCAGGGCCGCATGCCGGGCGGGGCGGCCGCGCCGACAGGCTGGGACCAAGGACGACTGAGCAGCTGGCGATAATAGACCAGTGCGCTCGAGCCGTTGGCGGACACGTCAAACACCTTCCAGCCCCCGTCGACGTGGTAGAACCTGAAGTCAAGCTTCGACGGATACGCGCCGGCATGCTGGATCAACACAGCGACGGTCGCCTCGTCCGGCCCGCGATAGCGGGTCGGCAGGAAGCGTACCGTTTGGGCCCCATAGCCGGCCAGGCGCGTGGTCAGCGTGGTGAGGAAATCGTCCTTGATCCGTTCCGCCAATACCGCCTGCTGCTTGGCGCCCAGGCTGCGGTACCCCGGACCGGCGGCCCATCGAGCCATGTAGGCGAAATCGAAGTACGAGGCAATCTCCTTCTCGAGGAACATGCCGACCTCGGCTTTGGACATTCTGCGGTCTGACTCAAGAAACTTCATGAGCTTGCCGAAGCCCGCACGGACCAGAAGCTGCGGTCCGTCGGCCGCCGGCCGCTCGATCCCCTGATAGGGGCCAACGGGATGGTATGGCTGAGCCTCGCTGACCGAGACCGCCGCGAGCATGAGCACGGATACGCCTATGAGCTTTACCTTCATGAATTTCCCCTGCGATGGTATTTGGCAATATTGTTGGAATCCCTCGCACCCGGGCGCGTAACGAGGTCGAGCCAGAGTGCCAACGACCCGGCGCAAAATCAAGCGGGGATCAACACTGATGCGAGGATACGGGGATCGGTTGGCGACATCATCTGGAAAGGTCTTGTGGGCGTGGTGGCGCTGAGCGGATCGACTATCCTGTTGCGAGCCACCCTGCGCTCGCTCGGGGTCTTCGGCATCATCCTCGCCGTTGCATTCTTTGGCCTACTGATCTGGCTGGTGGTGAGCCTGTCTGGATTGTTGACCCGCAACCGGCGCGCGCTCAGCTACGTGATCGAGCAGATGCTGGCGCTGTGCTCAGCGCTGGCGTGTCCTGGTCCCACGTGCGTCGCCACCTGACCGGCCAAGTGGGCACGGACGAGGTCGATAACTGAGAGCGCGTGCTGCCCTGCTCAAAGGTTTCGCCAGAGCGTGTCGAATTCGTCCTCGGGCGCCACTGGCTCGGCGACAGGCGTCGCCCGAGTCTCTCTGGGCGGGGCCGGCGCAGGGCCGGCACCGGTCGGGAGGTAGCGGCAATGCGCGAACGAGCGGGTGCGCTCGATCGCCTGCAGAACCCGGATCGCTTGCACACGACCACCGTGACTCAGCTTCAGGCGATCGTCCGAGGCAGGGTAGAAGGTCGGCGTCAACAGCGCGAAAACGCCGTCGTCGGCGTCCGCGTCGCCGACCAGCAGGCTCGGCACGGACACTTCCTCGCCCCGCTCACGCGCTTGCCAGCACAGCGCCACCGGCTCCGGACGGTCGGACAGGATCTCGACGCCCAGGCGGACATCGTCCGGCGCATCCGCACGCATCCAGCGGACCACCCCCACCCTCCAGGCGCCTGGCTCGGACAGGGCGCCTGGCTCGACGACGCCGACCAGATCCCCGACCCTGCGCGGGCGCTTGCCGCGCCCGTTCAGGCGCACATGGAAGCCCCTGGGGCTGCGATCGACGATGCGCGCATGGTCCAGGTGCGCCATCGCATCCTGCTGGGTCTTGGACCAGGGCGGGGGGCTCTCCTTCCCGGCGCGGATCGCGATGTCCTCGCCCACGGCCATGGCGTCGGGCGGCCAGAGGGAGCTGCCGAAACTGGGCATCGCATCTTCCTCCGCACTGAGCCCGGCGCCGGCGTTGACCGGATTAGCGGACCCCCGAATCAAGTCCTCGCGGCCCAGGGACCGGATAATCGCGTCGATGCCGTAGACCAGACCGAGCTCACCGTCGGCGGATTCGCGCGCAGCGGCGCGTGTACCACCCAGGCCCCAGGCCAACGCGAGGCGCCCGAGCAGCTCCGCACCGACCGGCGCCGCGGGATCGTCGGGTCGGGCTGGCGCCCCCGCAGACGCGCTGGCGAATGCCTCCAGCTCCCGGGAGAGCGCGTCCGACAGCCGACTGGTATCGAGCACCCAGGCGCGGATATTGCCGGCGGCCAGGTTGTCCCGGTACGTAGGTGGAAGGTCGGCGCCCGGGTCGACCAAGTATGACGCCGAATAGGTGCGCGAAGGCTCCAGCGGCTCCAGACGGCTCAACGGGGCCCATCGGTGGAGTGCGCGGTAGACCCGTTGCACCTCGCCCTGAAGCATGCGGTACGGCCCCGCCAGTCCGAGCAACAGGATCTGCTTGTACAGGTCCGAGATAGTAGAGCGTCCTGGGGCACGCGCGTCCTCGCTGGCGAATGGCCGTTCGTGGAGGGCCGACTGGAGCGCTGCCAGATAAGTGCTGTGAACCTCCCGCCACAGGCCCTTGGGGTGCTTACGGTAGAGCTGGTAGTCATGCAGGAGGATTTGCCCCAGGTAATGCAGCCTGCGGTGCAGGGCCTCGCCACGGCGTCCATTGCGGATAACCCGGGTCAGAGAGGAGCCCCCCGAGAGCTGCTGGAGCGCCAGCTGGTAGCCGCCCACCATCATGACAAGCAGCTCCCGGGCCAGCTTCGCGACCAACGCTGGCCGGCCGGCCAGCGGCAGGTCCTGGTGCAGGTAGTGGCGACCCAGGGACTCCAGAACCAGATCCACGGCGGGCCTTAGTGCCTCGAGGATGGCGAGCTGGTCCGTTGGCGATATCTGGTGGGTGTTGAGGAAGGTCAGGCGGTCGTAGAGCAGGCGCGCCGTCTGGCCCACATTGGCAAGCGGCAGGGACTCCACCCAGGCGCGGATGCCGGCGCGGCGCGTCCGCGCATCGCCTCGCTCTGGGCGGCATAGCTGCGGTGTTGCGAACAACGATGCCGAACGCCTGTCTGTCACAACGGATTCCCTACCGCGACGTGCACGCTGGCGAGATGCCACTCATGGCCGATGGCTGTGCCGCGGACAAGCTATCAAGTCGTCAGCCGCTTGTAAATGTCGGAGACCTTCAGCGGCAGGCGCCCGACCTCACTGATCACGACATAGTTGGCCGCCCCATACATGTGGGGCAGGTACTCCTGGCCGTGCTCGTCGATCGTGATGCAATACGGGTGAACGCCGTCGCGGCGGGCCTCGAACAAGGCCTGGCGCGTATCCTCGATGCCGTACTCGCCGCGATAGTAGCCATCGTAGTCCTCGGGCTTGCCGTCCGATAGGGTGATCAGCAGTCGGGTGCGGGCATCGACATCACGCAGCACCCGGCTCATATGCCGGATCGCCGCACCCATCCGCGTATAGTCCCGGGGACGGATGGCGCTGATGCGCGCACGCACGGCCTCGTCATAGGCCTCGTCGAAGGCCTTGACCCGGAACAGCTCGCAGCGCTTGCGCGTCACCCCCGAGAAGCCGTAGATGGCAAAGCGGTCCCCGAGTGTCTGCAAGGCCTCGCTGAGCAGGATCAGCGCCTCGCGCTCGGCGCGGTTGACCCAGCCCTTGGTCGAGCCGCTCATGTCCACCAAGAAGGCGACAGCGATGCTGCGCTCGGCCCGGTGCATGCGGGTGAACAGCCGATCGCTCATTTCGCGTCCATCGCGCGCGTCCGCCAGGGCCTCCACCAGCGCGTCGATATCGATACCGTCGCCATCGACCTGGCGCTTGAGCAATCGGTCCTCATCGCGCAACGCCTCGAAGCTCTTGCGGATGTGCTTGATCAGGTTGGCGTATCGATGCAGCACCCCGGAGACGAAATCGTCGTGCTGGGGCTCCTGCTCGAGCTCGCGCACGACACACCAGTTCTTGCGGTAATGACGGCGGCGGCAGTCCCATTCGTTATAGAGAAATGCGCCCTCCTCGTGGTAAGCGCCCTGCCAGACCTCGCCCGGGTCTTTCTGGCGATCCTGGTACTGGCTCGCGTCGTACTCCCCGGGACCCGCAGGGGTGAGGTACTCATCCGGAATATCGCCGAGGTCCAGCAGGATCGAAGTCAGCAGCTCCCGGGCAGGCTCAGGCAGCACCACAGGCCGATCCCCGAGGGTGATCTCGATACGCATGGACTCCGGCAGATCGGGATCGGGATTGCGCTCGCGCCGCGCCCGATAGCGCACCGCCTCCGACGCTGCCGCAGGCCGCTCGCTGTGCTCGTCCGCCAGCTCCTTCAAGGCCAGGCGAAACAGCGCCTTCTCGCGCTCGATGCGCTTGGTCATGGCACCGAGCACCGCCTCCGGGCTGAGTATTCCCTGGTAGCAGACCGGCGCGGGCAGGCTCGACCCGAGCGTGCTTGCAAGCAGGTCCAGGCTGGTCTGGGCCGTGGCCTCGCGCGCCCCAAGCACGGCGGCCAGCCCCTCCCAGCCGGGCGGCATCCCGGGCTCACCGAGCTCGGCACGCAGGGCCTGCATGTCACGGTAGAGCCCGGGGAGCTCCCGCGCGATGCGGGCATCGAGGCGGATGCGCTCCAGGGCATGAAAACGACGGAGCGCCGCCGCCGGCTCGGCAAAGTGCTCGAAGGCCCTGTCGAGCGGCACCCGAAAGGTGCCGAACTGGACCTGCGCCCAGAGGTGCACCGCGGTCGCCTTGTAGAGACGGTAGTTGGCCGAGGAAGAGTCGAGCCGGGTCAGCACGGCGGGCAGAAAGAGGGTCTCGCTGTCGGTGTAGGCCTGATCGGCCTCGTCGAGCTTGAGCCTACGCCCGGACAGACCTTGCAGGAAGGGCTCCAGAATCGGGGTCAGCTCCTGGAGCACCGCGCCGGACGCCCGGACCCGGCCCCGCTGCGCATAGGCCTCAACGTCGTCGATCGCCTCGAGCGCGGGCCGCAGCCCGGCCCGGTCGTAGCAGTCCATGGCGTGCAGCACCCAGGCCTCCATGGTCTGGCGGTCCATGGACCCGAGCAGCGGCGCGCCCTGCTTAGCCACCCGGTGGCCGATCTCCACGTGGGTGGCGGCGGCCCGGCGGACCAGATCGAGCACGAAGGCTTGCTCTTCGGCCTGCAGCGAGGCCAGCGCCCGTGCCGCGTCCGCGGTGTCACGGAAGGAGAACTCCACCTCCAGATAGTCATCGAGCAAGGCGGCGATGCGTGGCGCGCTCAGGGCATCCTTCATCGTCATGGTGCCTGGCAGGCGCCCGCCATCCCTGCCCCTGGCCGAGCCTGGCTCAAAACAGCGACGCGCTCAGCTCGTTGACTGCCGAGAGCATGTCGGCGTCGTCCGTGAGGGCCTGCGCGATGGCGCTGCGGCAGGCCGCGACCGGGCTCACGCCGGCGACCATGAGCTTGGCCGCGTGCACCAGCAGTCGCGTCGACGCCCCCTCGTCCAGTCCGTTGCCCTTGAGGTTGCGGGTCATGTGGGCGAACTTGATTAGTTGCCTCGCCCCCTGGGCGTCGATGCCCGCCTCGTTCTGGATGATCCGCTGCTCAAGCTCGGCACCCGGATAATTGAGCTCCAGGGCTACGAAACGCTGGCGTGTGCTTTGCTTGAGATCCTTTAGCACGCTCTGGTAGCCCGGGTTGTAGGACATAGCGAGACAGAACTCGGCACCCGCCTGCAGCAGCTCGCCGGTCTTTTCCACGGGCAGCTGCCGGCGGTCGTCCGCCAGCGGATGGATCACGACCGTAGTGTCCTTGCGAGCCTCGACCACCTCATCCAGATAGCAGATGCCGCCGATACGCACCGCCCGGGTGAGCGGCCCGTCGACCCACAGGGTCTCCCCGCCCTTGACCAGGAAGCGCCCGACCAGATCCGATGCCGTGAGATCGTCATGGCAGGAGACCGTCACCAGGGGCCGGCGCAGCCGCCACGCCATGTGCTCCATGAAGCGGGTCTTGCCGCACCCGGTCGGCCCTTTCAGGAGCAGCGGCAGGCGGTTGCGAAACGCCGCCTCGAAGATCTCGATCTCGTCACCGAGCGGTTCGTAATAGGGCTCGGCGGCGATGAGATAGGCGTCGCTGTGGGCCATCAGACCTTCATTGGATTGCACGTCCCAGTCCCCTCGCGCTCGAGCGTTGACATCCAGACACTAAACAGCCCTGATTCGGGCTGCAACCCAGCGGCACCCGGGGTATTAGGGCCCATTCCCGAGCGGCACCGCGGGATATGGCCCGGGGACCATCGCGGCCACCGGAGCCCATTCGATCGATCTAGTAGCGGATTTGGAAATTCGATCGCGATATTGCGGCTGGGATATGGCAGGGATAAACGAAGGAGAGTAAGGTAGCCGGTCCTGAATTCTGGCCCGTGCCAAGGCCCTTATTCTCGAAAAACCTAGTGCCGAAGTCAAAATCAGGATCTCGGTGCGAAGCTACGGGTTGACCATTCCAATTCCGCGACGGAGGACCATCCATGACGGAAGTAGTCGCAACCAATGAGACGATCCTGGTGGTCGGTGGCGGGATCAGCGGCATGACCGCAGCCCTTGAAGCCGCTGAGACCGGCCGGCAGGTCGTCCTGGTTGAAAAGCGCCCGTTTCTCGGCGGACGCGTCACCCAGCTCTACAAGTACTTCCCGAAGCTGTGCTTCCCCACCTGCGGGCTCGAGATCAACCAGCGCCGGGCCAAGATGAATCCGAACCTGCGGATCCTGACCATGGCGGAGGTGACCAACATCGCGGGCGAGGCGGGCAGCTACAAGGCCACGGTCAAGCTGCACCCGCGCTTCGTCAACGACAACTGCACGGCCTGCGGCGAATGTGCGAAGGTCGTCGAGACCGAGTTCGACAACGAATTCGACTACGGGCTCTCCGGCAAGGGCCAGCTCGCGAGTAAGCGCAGAGGCGTCTACCTGCCCCACCGCATGGCCCACCCCATGCGCTATGTTATGGACCCTCGCCTGATCGGCACTGCGGATGCCGACAAGGCCAAGGCGGCGTGTAAGTACGAGGCCATCGATCTGGACATGAAGGCCGAGGAGATCACCTTCAGCGCCGGCGCCGTGATCTGGGCGACCGGCTGGCAGCCCTATGACGCCGCCAAGATCCAGCCCTACGGCTACGATCGCATCGCCAACGTCATCACCAACGTCGAATTCGAGCGCATGGCTGACCCGAGCGGCCCCACCGGCGGCAAGCTGGTGCGGCCCTCCGACGGCAAGGAGGCCAAGAGGGTAGCGTTCATCCAGTGCGCGGGCTCACGCGACCGCAACCACCTGCTGCACTGCTCGCGCATCTGCTGCATGGCCTCGCTCAAGCAGGCGACCTACGTGACCGACGCTTACGGGGACGCGGCCGAGGTGAGCATCTATTACATCGACATCCGCGCCATCGACCGTTTCGAAGACTTCTACGAGAAGGTCAGGGCCAAGAGCAACGTCAAGTTCATCAAATCCAAGGTGGCCTCTATCGTCGAGAACGGGCAGACGGGCGGCCCCGTGCTGCACGGGGTGGATACCGAGGGCTACAAGCGCTATGCCGACGAGCACGATCTGGTGGTGCTCGCCACCGGCATGGAGCCCAGCGTGGACAAGGCGAGCTTCCCAGTGCCCATCGTGGTCAACGAAGAAGGCTTCATCGAGCCGGACGAGATGAACGGAGGCATCTTCGCCGCCGGGTCCTCGGCCGATGCTTTCGACGTCAACCGGGCGGTTCAGCACGCCACCGGTGCGGCGCTACGCGCCATTCAGGTAGTCAACCGGGTCGCCGGAACGGAGGGTTAAACAGTGGCAGACGAAAAGAAATTCGCCGGGTATATCTGCACCGGGTGCGGAATCGGCGATCGCCTGGATACCAAGCAGCTCGAGACCATTGCGACCCGCGAAGGCAAGATGGGCCTCTGCAAGCAGCACAAGATGCTTTGCAGTCAGGAAGGCGTACAGACCATTCGCGACGACATCGCCAAGGACAAGGTCACCCACGTGATGATCGCGGCCTGCTCGCGTCGCGCCAAGGTCGAGGCGTTCAATTTCACCGATGTCGCAGTGTCCCGCGCGAATCTGCGCGAAGGTGTGCTCTGGGTGCGTCCGGACACGGACGAGAACCGTGAGACCACTCAGGAGATGGCCGACGATTACGTGCGGATGGCCTGCGCCGAGGTGCGCTTCATGACGGTCCCCGCGCCCTCGGGCGAACAGAGCCTGACCAAGCAGATCCTGGTGGTCGGGGGCGGTGTCACCGGCATGAGCGCCGCGCTCGAAGCGGCTGCGGCGGGTTTCCCGGCCACCATCGTCGAGAAGACCGGCCAGCTCGGCGGCCACGCCGCTCAGCTTTACAGAAAGACCCCGACGCGAGCGCCCTACGCGGAGCCCGAGGACAACGGCGTGGCCGACCTGGTCAAGCGCATCGAGGCCAACACGCGGATCAGCGTGCATCTGAACAGCACCATCACCCGCACCTCCGGCGCGCCGGGGCGCTTCAGCGCCGACATCACCACCGAGTCCGGGGGGACGGCCACCGAGAATTTCGGCGCCATCATCCAAGCGTCGGGCTTCCTGCCCTATGATGCGGCCCAGCTCCCTGAGCTCGCCTACGGCAAGAGCCCGGACGTGGTGACCAACCTGGAGCTCGAGAAGCTGGCGAAAGCAGCCAACGGCGGGCCGATCAAGCGCCCCTCTGACGGCAAGGAGGTCAAGAGCGTCGCCTTCGTGCAGTGCGCTGGGCAGCGCTCGACGAAGCCGGGCCACCTACCCTATTGCTCGGGCTTCTGCTGCACCGCGTCGATCAAGCAGGCGCTGTATTTCAAGGAGCAGAACCCCGGCTGTGACACGAACGTGCTGTTCAGCGACCTGCGCACGCCCGGCGCCCCCGGCGAGGACTTCTACCGGGCCGGTCAGAAGAAACGGGTGACCTTCAGCAAGGGCGTGGTCTCGGAAGTGGTCCCGGGGAGCACGCTCAAGGTCCGGTTCAAGGACGAGATTCTGAACGAGGACGCCGAGATGGACTGCGACTTGGTGGTGCTGGCCACCGGCATGGTGCCGAACACCGGCCCCGACCCCTACGCCCAGCTCGCCGTGGACGAGGCCCCGACCGAAGAGGAGAAGGCTGCGGCCCGCGAGGCCCTCGCGGTCGCCCCGCCGTCGATTCTCAACCTGGGTTACCGCCAGGGCACCGACCTGCCCCACCTGCGCTACGGTTTCGCCGACTCACACTTCATCTGCTTCCCCTACGAGACCCGCAGGACCGGCATCTATGCCGCCGGTCCGGTGCGCCGCCCCATGGACGTGCAACAGGCCCGCGACGACGCGACCGGCGCCGCCATGAAGGCCATCCAGGCGGCAATGAATGCCGGCGGCGGCGCCGGTATGCATCCGCGGGTCGGCGACCTGAGCTACCCGCGCTTCCGCAAGGAAGGTTGCACCCAGTGCAAGCGCTGCACGGTCGAGTGCCCCTTCGGCGCGATCGACGAGGACGAGAAGCGCTACCCGGTGTTCAACGAGTCGCGGTGCCGGCGCTGCGGGACCTGCATGGGCGCCTGCCCCGTCCGGGTCATCTCGTTCGACAACTACTCCATCGACACTGTCGGCCAGCAGATCAAGAGCTGCAACATCCCTGAAGAATTCGAGGAGAAGCCGCGCATCGTGGTTCTGGCCTGCGAGAACGACGCCTACCCGGCGCTCGACCAGGCCGCTTTAGCGGGCAAGGAGGTGAGCCCCTGGGCCCGGGTGATACCGGTGCGCTGCCTGGGCTCGGTGAGCCTGTCCTGGGTCACCGACTCGCTCAACAGCGGCTACGACGGCGTGATCATGATGGGCTGCCGCCGCGACGCGGACTACCAGTGCCACTTCGTGCGCGGCTCCGCCATGGCGGCCGAGCGCATGAGCAAGGTCGGGGATACGCTTGAGCAGCTCAACCTGGAGCCGGAGCGGGTGTCGGTCCACGAGGTCGCCATCACCGACATCGATCGGGCACCGCAGATCATCAACGATCTCGCGGCGAGGGTCTTTGAGATCGGCCTGAGCCCGTTCAAGTTTTAAGGGAGCACACCCATGAGTGACATCAACCAATCGATGATTGAGAAGTATCGTAACAGCTTCCTCAACGAAGTCGAAGCGAACGTGGAAGAAGGCGAGTGGGTGAAGATGTGCATGCAGTGCGGCGTGTGCTCAGGCTCCTGTCCGCTTGGCAAGTTCTGGGATCACCCGCCCCAGGAGATCTTCATGATGATCCGGGCGGGCCAGCGCGACCAAGTGCTGCAATCCGACTCCGTGTGGATGTGCACATCCTGCTACAACTGCATCGTGCGCTGCCCGCGGGCCTTGCCCATCACCCACATCATGCACGGACTCGCCCATTATGCGAAGCGCCTCGGGATAGCGCCCAAGAACCAGCCGACCGTCAAGTTCGCGCAGCTGTTCTGGGACAACCTGATGAAGAAAGGCCGGGTCAACGAGCTCAAGCTCGGCCTGAGTCTCTACTTCATGAACGGCCTCTCCGAGGGCGTGAAGACCTCGCTCAAGATGAAGGACATAGGTCTGGGCATGCTCAAGACCAAGCGGATGAGCCCGCTGGAGATCATCGGCGGCCATGCCGTCAAGGATGTCTCCGGGTTCCACAAGATGATCAAGAAGGCCCAAGAGCTGGAAGACACCCGCATCGCCCAGCACGGCGGCAAGTGAGGAGGCATCCAAATGGCTAAGCATGAGTATTCCTTCTACCCCGGGTGCTCTTCCCAGAAGGGCGCATCCTCGTCGAATTATCTGGTCTCGGTGCAGACCATGTGCGAGGAGCTGGATATCCAGCTCAACGAGATTCCCGACTGGAACTGCTGCGCCGCGTCCATCGGTTATGCCGGCGGCGGGGAGCTCCCGCGGCTGGCGCTCTCGGCGCGCAACATCGCGCTGTCGGAGCAGCACAATCCTGGCCAGGAGATGGTCGCGACCTGCGCGGCCTGCTGGCTGGCGACCCGCGAGACCCAGGAGCGGCTCCGTGAGGACCAGGGTCTGCTGGCCGAGGCCAACCAGGCACTCGCCGAAGCCGGGCTGAAGCTAAAGAATGACGTCCCTATCAAGCACATGTGCGAGGTGTTGGTCGAAGAAGTGGGCTACGACACCATCAAGTCCAAGGTCAAGAAGCCCCTGGAGGGCATCAAGATCGCGGGCTACGTGGGCTGCCAGACCAACCGGCCGTTCGGCATCTCCGGCGAGTCCTACGAGAACCCGAAGTACCTGGACAAGCTGGTGGAGACCCTGGGCGGGGATTCGCTGCCGGGCTACGAGAAGAAGGTCCAGTGTTGCGGCGGGGCCCTCGCGTTCTCCGAGCCCGAGAAGTCTCAGGAGATGATCAAGGGCATCATCGAAGCGGCCTACGACCACGGCGCCGACATGATCGTCACACCCTGTCCGGTGTGCCAGATGAACGTCGAGGTCTACCAGGACCAGATCAACGCCACGTACGGCACCAAGTTCAAGATGCCGGTGGTGTACTACTCGACTCTGATGTCGGTGGCGTTCGGGCGCAGTGCCAAGGAGGCGGCGCTGGACGGGCAGGTGATCCCGGCCAAGAAGCTCGAATCGCTCGCGAAGTAGCGAGGCACCTCGAGGCCGCAACTAGTAAGCCCGCGCACCCACGCGGGCTTGCTTTTTGTGCAGAAAGCATCCGGAGGCGAACATGCTGGTGATTGGCACCGACATCGGCGGGACCCACAGCCGGTTTGGTCTGTTCGAGTGCGAGGGCACGCGGCTGCGCCTGCGGGCCACCCGGACCCTGCCCAGCGCAACCTTCTCGAGCCTCGAGAAGGCCTTGTCAGCGGCGCTTCGCCAGCTCGGGGCGCAGCCCGACGCCGCGGGCTTCGGTGTCCCTGGACCGGTGCGCGACGGCACGGCTTATATCACCAACCTGCCCTGGGTGGTGGACGCCGCCGCCCTATCCGGGGCGCTGGGGGGACGCCCGGTCCGGCTGCTCAACGATCTGGAGGCCCAGGCTTGGGGCATCCGGTGGCTGGGCCCGGACGATCTGGTCGAGCTCCAGGCGGGGCAGGCCGGGAGCCTCGGCAACCAGGCAATCATCGCGGCCGGTACCGGTCTGGGAGAGGCGGGACTGTACTGGGACGGCAAGGACCACCACCCCTTTGCCACCGAAGGCGGGCACGCCGATTTCGCGCCGGGCTCGACGCTCGAGAGCGAGCTGCTGGCGCACCTGGCCGGCAGCTACGGTCATCTGAGCTGGGAGCGGCTGCTGTCCGGTCCGGGGCTCAGGGAGATCTTCGCCTTTCTGTGCCAGAGGGCCGATGCGCCGGACGCCGCCGACTCAGCGCAGGAAATCCTGGACGCCGCCGATCCGGCCGCGGCCATCACCGAGGCGGCCCTCGCAGGCCGTTGTGCGCTCTGTAGCCAGGCGCTCGATCTGTTCGTCGAGCTTTATGGCGCAGAGGCGGGCAATCTGGCCCTGAAGATGATGGCGACCGGTGGGGTGTATATCGGCGGGGGCATCGCGCCGAAGATCCTGCCGACTCTGCGCCGGGGCGGGTTCCTGCGGCGCTTTGCCGACAAGGGCCGTTTCGGGGCCCTGCTGCGGTCCATACGCGTGCGGGTGATCCTCAATCCCCACACCGCGCTGTTCGGCGCGGCGGGCGCCGCCAGCTGCGTCCTGACTCAGCGCTGAACAGCCGGCATCGCCGGAACACTACGCAGCTGCCTCAGGTCGCGTCACGCATGGCCTGGTCGCGATCCTGATTGCGGCGCTCGACCTCGGCCTTCATCCGCGCCTCCCATATCTCCTTGCGCTCCTGCAGGCGCTTGTCCCAGACGCCTTCGCGCTCCGGAACAGCGCGCTCGGCGAACAACACCTGGCGCAGAAACCGGTACGAGAACCTCAGCAGGGCGATATCGTCCTCAGCGATCGACGCGTAAAAGGCGTCGTCGAGGTCATAGACTTTACGGAAATTGTCGCTGCTCACGAAGCGGCGAAAGCGGTCGACGTCGTAGGAGGCCATGAAGAACACCTGCAGGCTCATCTCGGAGGGCTGTCCCACCGAGGGTCCCGCGGACTTCTTCTTGAGCATCAGCTGATACCACTCACGGTTGAGCTCGTCGTACTCCTCGACCCCCTGCTCCTTGCGGTACTCCGCGACGCTGATCTCCCGGTCTTCCTCGTGACCCTTGCAGTGGGCCTCCCGGATCAGGAAGTAGTTGTGCGTGTCGCTGGGCGCCGTGCTGGGCTTCATCGCCATCAACCCAACCGGATAGTACCGGCAGGCGGTCGGGCGATCTGCATAGACGGTGCAGCCCGCCTGGGCGTCCATGAACAGGCAGGTACCCTGGTCATCGGTACGGAGCTTGACCCCTGGGACCCCATGAGCATCCATCTGGAACGGCACCGTGTGGCGGTCCAGAAACTCCGAGGAGGTCATCCCCAAGTGCTGTTTGAGACGCACGATATCGTAGGGCGCGAGGGTCACGTCGGCCTGCCGACAGCAGGCATTGAAGCAGGAGATCCCCTTGTGGCACCTGAAGCGGATCCTGGAGTCGGCCTCGAGCATCTTCGGCACCATGCCGCTCTTGAACGGAAGATCGAGCTTTTCGGTCATCGGGATCTCCTTGCCGGCGACGACCCCCAACGAATGGCCGCCGCAGCATGCAGACGAAGTTGATAAGGGACTGATTATACAGGATTAGGCGAAGCCGAATCCGACGTTTCGCAGGCGGAAAAAAACCGGGCGCCTCGCGGCGCCCGGTTGCTGTCCACTGCCTGCGTGCAGGTTAGTGGGCGGCGGCCTTGAATAGCTTGGCCTTGTCGACCAGGTCCACGTGGGCGCGCTTGAAGCAGCTCCACTTCTTGGAATCCTTGTCGTACACCGAGTTCACGAAGCAGTGCCAGTTCTCTTCGTCGACGAAGTTCTTGTCCATGCGATAGTAAAAGCCCGGGTAGCGGGACTCTTCGCGGAACTGGATGTGCTTCATGTGGGCTTCGGCAGTCAGGATGCGGTGGTAGTTCTCCCAGGCGCGAAGCAGCTCGTGCAGGTCCTTGGCACGCATCTTCAGGGAGTCTTCCTTCAGCATCTCGAGCTTCTGCTCCGCCAAGTCGAGCATGTTGGCGTTGGTGGTGTAGTAGGTCGCCACACCGGCCACGTACTCGTCCATGATCTTCTGAAGACGGAACTGCAGCATCTTCGGCGTGATGTAGTGCGGGTTGATGTCGATCGCCGTGGTGTAGTCCTTGTGCTCCAGGTAGTTGCGTACCGGCCGGTAGATGTCCTCGACCAGTTGCTCGACGGAGGTATCGAGCTTCCGGCTTCCAGTCCTTGTGGTCGATGACGAACTTGACCATGGCTTTGGCGCACATACGACCTTCGGCATGGGAGCCGGAGGAGAACTTGTGGCCAGAGGCGCCGACGCCGTCACCGGCGGTGAACAGACCCTTGATTGTGGTCATCGAGCGGTAGCCCCAGTTCCAGCCGGAGGGCAGATGTGCGGGGATACCCTCGCCCAAGGCCTCGTCGGTCGGGGCACCGACGTCCTCGGGACCGGACACCCAGATGCCGCAGCAGCCGGAGTGGGATCCGAGCAGGTAGGGCTCGGTCGGCATCAGCTCGGAATTCTTCTTCTCCGGCTCGATGTTCTCGCCGGCCCAGATGCCGCACTGACCGATACACATGTCGAGGAAGTCTTCCCATGCCTCGGCCTCGAGGTGCTTGACCTCGCGCGGCGACAGGGTCTCGCGCAGCTTGGCGAGCGCCGTCACGGTGTCCATCCAGATGGGGCCGCGCCCTTCACGCATCTCCTTCAGCATCAGGTGGTTGCGCAGGCAGGAAGCCGGCACTGCAGCCTGACCGTAGGGCGGATAGTCGTTCAACATGTCCTTGTTCTTGACCATGTAGCTCTCGCCGAAGGCGTTGGTGGCCTGGGACTTGAAGAGCAGGAACCAGGCGCCGACCGGGCCATAGCCGTCTTTGAAGCGGGTGGGCACGAAGCGGTTTTCCATCATGGTGCAGCTCGGCACCGGCCTCGGCGGCCATCGCGTAGGTGGAGCCGGCATTCCAGACCGGATACCAGGCGCGGCCCTGGCCTTCTCCCACGGAGCGCGGACGGAAGATGTTCACACAGCCGCCGGCCACCAGCAGTATTGCCTTCGCCTTGTAGACAACCACCTGATCTTCGCGCACGGAGAAACCCACCGCACCGGCGATGCGGTTCTTGTCCTTGGCGTCGTTGACCAGCTTGACGATGAAGATACGCTCGTCGATGTTGTCGCTACCCAGGGCCTTCTTGGCGGCCTCGGCGACGATCCACTTGTAGGACTCGCCGTTGATCATGATCTGCCACTTGCCGGAGCGCACCGGCTTGCCACCGTCCTTGAGCGCCGGCAGGCCTTTGGAGCCGTCGTGACGCTCGCCGTTCTCGTCGGTCTTCCAGATCGGCAGACCCCACTCCTCAAAAAGATGCACGGACTCGTCGACGTGACGACCGACGTCATAGGCCAAGTCGTCACGGGTGATACCCATCAGGTCGTTGGAAACCATGCGGGCATAGTCGGCGGGGTCCAGGGTATCGCCGATGTAGGTGTTGATGGCGGACAAGCCCTGGGCCACGGCACCGGAGCGATCCACGGCGGCCTTGTCGACCAGCTTCACCTTGATGTCGTGACCGGCCTTCTTGGCCGCGTCGAGCCAGGGGCCGATCTCGTAGGCGGCGCCGCAAGCAGCCATGCCACCGCCGATGATCAGGATGTCGACCTCTTGTTGGACGACTTCGGGATTGCCAAATTCTCCAGCCATGCTCTGTTACCTCGAATGAAAAATCCTGAAACTCGATCCGTCTACAGCGCTGCGCGCGCTTACTTGCGGATCAGCTCGCTGGGGTTACCGGCGCGGTAGCCGTTGACCTGCACGAAGAAGCCGGGCTTGGTGATGTTGGCCATCTCGGCCGCGGGCTTGCCGCCGTAGGGGTCAATGGAGCCTTCCGGGGTGGTGCGGATCGGGAACTTGAAGCGCTTCATGGTGCCGTTGCGGAACTTGATGGTCCACATGATCGAGTCCGTGCCACGCAGCGGCTGCACCGAGGCCCCCAGGGGCACGATATCGGCGTACGGACGGGCCTCAATGGCGTTCTGGGGGCAGATCTTGATGCAGGAGTAGCATTCCCAGCACTGCTCGGGCTCCTGATTGTACGACTTCATGGCATGGCCGGTCTCGGAGCCGTCCTTATCGAGCTTCATCAGGTCGTGCGGGCAGATGTACATGCACGCGGTCTTGTCCTGGCCCTTGCAACCGTCGCACTTATCAGTACGGACAAAAGTAGGCATGGTGCTCTTCTCCTAAGGTTCACTGCAGTGAAAATGGTGGGCGCGCCGAGACCCGGCGCGGCGTATTCGTCGGCTCAAACCGCCGTTTGCCCCGGCACCCGGCTCGGCGATCGAGCAAGACAGCTTATCTCGTCAGGGCCCGTTAAGATAGAGAACTAAAGCACGGAGCGCAAAACAGTTTTATGCATGAAGGGCATAAAATCCCTTTATTAGAATGAGGTGATGATGATCCGCAAACGGCTGTTAATCCTTGCATTTTTCCTGCGTCGGAAGATCCGTAGCGGCGGCGGCAGGCCCAACGCATTTAAGCGCAGTGATTGCTGGATTTCAGCAGATTATGGGCCGCCGGCGCAGGCGCGCTATCGGCGAGGCTTCCCCGCCCCGGGGCAAGGCCCTATTCTACCCCCCTCGTGCAACGCCTTTCACCCATGCCAGAGCCGCCCCCTATGCCCGCCGACGCCCTGCTGTTGATCACGGTCGGCTGCCCGCGCTGCCCGGTGGTCCTGGAAGGCCTGGCGCGGCTGGTCAAGGAAGGCCGCCTGGGCCGCCTGAGTGTGGTCAACGTCACGGCCCATCCCGAGCAGGCGCGGGCCGTTGAAGCGCGCGCGCTGCCCTGGATGCGCATCGGCCCTTTCGTGCTGCAGGGCCTGCATAGCTACGGGGAGCTGAGCGATTGGGCGGGCGCTGCCGCCGGCAGCCCAGACTACGGGCGGTATTTCTCCTACCTGCTGGAGACCCGGGAGCTGGAGCGGGTGGTGGCACTCGTCAAGGCGGCGCCGGAGCTGCTCGATGACCTGGTCGGTCTGCTGGCGGCCACCGCGACCCCCATGGGCGTGCGCATCGGCGTGGGCGCGGCCCTGGAGGAGCTGCAAGGCAGCGGACTGCTGACCAGGGCGGTCCCGCTGCTCCAGCGGCTGTGCCTGTCGGCGCAGGCGCGCACTCGAGCTGACGCCTGCCACTTCCTCGGGCTGAGCGGTGATCCGGACGCGTCCCCGGTCGCCGAGTCGCTGCTCGACGATGCCGATCCGGAGGTCAGGGAGATCGCCCGGGAGACCCTCGCCGTGCTTCGGGCGAGCACCCCGGCGAGCGGTTGACGGTCGGTCGCCACTTGGCGAGCAGCACCGCCATCAGCGCCAGCGCTGTTGCTGTCATTCCCCGCCAATCCCCGTTCACCCCGCACCTTCCCCCAGCCGCGCTGTTACACTAGGAAAGCTCCTTTCAAGGCGCCGACAGCCGATGCCTGGATTGCCGACACGCCACCAGCAGATAATCGCGGTGCACGCAGCGTTCATTCGCCGGGTCGTCGAGCTGGCGCTGGGCGCGCCGGCTGGCACCGGCCTGCAGGCACTGCTGCAGGGCGCCGAGCAGAGCGGCTGGGGTGCCCTGGTTGGGGCCATCCGCAGGATCCTCGCGGGCCAAAGGGATATTGCGGCTATCCGGGGGCTCGACGAAGAAGATCAGGTGATTGCCGAGGCGATCCTGCGCGGGCTTCAGAGCCCCGACACCTTGCCGGAGCCCGGCGCGCTTCCCGAGCCGGCGCTCGCGGCCCCGGGCCTGGCGGGCATGATTCAGGCGGCCGGCGCCGGCAACCTCGAGGCGTTGCAGATCGTTTCCGAGATGGCCGAGCAGATGAGCCATGCGGGCGGCTCACTGGCGCGCCTGGCCGCCGTGGTGCGCCCGCTGATCAACGGCGAGCGCAATCCCCAGAGGCTTTGTCGCGGCATGGATGGTGCGACCCGCCAGCTGGTGCTCAACATCCTCGAAGAGCTGGGAAAGCTGGGGGCCCATTGAGCGCAGCTCCAACCCGGCGCAGGCCCCGGAGCGCCGCTTTGCTGGTGAGCCTCGGTGCGCTCAGCGGCCTGCTGACCGTGGTGCTGGGCGCACTCAGCGCGCACTTGCTGGCCGGCCGCCTGGACGGTGGACAGCTCGGGGCTGTCAAGACCGCGCTCGCCTATCAGGGCTTCCACGCCCTTGCCCTGGTGCTGACGGGGCTGCTCGAGCATCAGGCGCCAAGCCTTTGGACTCGTGCTGCGGGCGGTCTGTTCGTCGCCGGCACGCTGTTGTTCTGTGGCGGGATCTATGTCAAGGATGCCGCCGGGCTGGGCATGGTCGGCCCGATCATTCCCCTGGGCGGAAGCGCGTTTATGGCGGGTTGGCTGTGCCTTCTGGCGAGCGGTCGACGCCTCGGGACGGGCGCCTGAAACCGAGCGCCCCGGTCTCAGAGCGAGGCCGGGGCGCTTGGATCAGATCTGGCGGCGAGCTTGAATTACCGGCCGAGATCTTCGCCGCGGCGCACGCCGGCGGTGCGGCTGTCCACCACCTGGACGACGGCGTAGGCCTTTTGCGCCTGGACATACTGGGCCTCCTCGGCCACGAATTGCGGGGTGGCGACGACGCCGACGCCGAGGGCGATTGCTGCAAGTGCTGCCAACATGGTCGTGCTCCTGAACGGTGTTTACTTGGATTGGGCATATAATAAGTATTTGCTAATATTCTGTCAAATATGCTTTATCCGCCGATCAATAGATCTGATGGACTGGCCGGACTCACGGACAGGTCGAGTGGGGGCCACCGGTTGCCCACCCGCGCTCCGGCCCCCTGCGATGGGCTGGAGATCTCTCCCCGCGCGCGAGCTCAGGCAAGCCTATGAGCCCACGGCTTCTTATCATCGAGGACGATGACGCCCTCCGTCAGGTTCTCGCCCTGCATTTCGAGGACCAGGGGCTCAGGGTAGGAGAGGCCCGTAACTGTGCCGAGGCCGTGGCGCAGCTGGGAAGAGAATCCGTAGACCTGGTGCTGCTGGATCAGCAGCTTCCTGACGGCACCGGGCTGGAGCTGCTGCGGCGCATGCGAGCGGCTGATCCCCAGCTGGCGGTGGTCATGATGACCGGCCGACACGACCTGGAGCTGGCGATCGAGGCGATCAAGCAGGGGGCGAGCGATTTCGTGCACAAACCGCTGCACATCGAAGCGCTTGAGCACAGCGTGCGGCGCATCCTGGAGGGCCAGCGCCTGGCCCGGGAAGCTCGCCGCCCTGGCAGGAGAGCAGACGCCCAGCCCGGCAGGTGGCGAGCTGATCGGACGTAGCGCGGCCATGCTGCAGATCAGCAAGGAGATCGCCCTCAGCGCCGCTAGCGGCGCCAACGTGCTCATCACGGGGGAATCGGGCACCGGCAAGGAGATCGTGGCCCGGCTTATCCATGCCCACAGCGGCCGCTGTGGGCCGTTCGTGGCGGTCAACTGCGCCGCCATCGTGGACACGCTGATCGAGAGTGAGCTGTTCGGCCACGAGAAGGGCGCGTTCACCGGCGCGGTGCAGCGCAAGATCGGCAAGTTCGAGCTCGCCAGGGGGGGCACGCTGTTCCTCGACGAGGTGGGCGAGCTCGCCTTGCCGTTGCAGGCCAAACTGCTGCGCGCCGTTCAAGAGCGCAGCTTCGAGCGTGTCGGAGGGGCCCAGCATATTGCCAGCGACGCCCGCATCATCGCCGCGACCAATCGGGTGCTGGAGCGGGAAGTCCAAGGGGGGCGCTTTCGCGAGGACCTGGCCTTCCGGCTGAAGGTGATCTCCATGGTGCTGCCGCCGCTGCGCGAGCGCATCGAGGACATTCCCCTGCTGGTCCCGGCCCTGATGGAGCGGATCTCACCGAGGGTCCACCGGCCCGCGCTCAACGTGCCCGACCAGGTCATGAAGCGATTGCAGTCCTATCTCTGGCCGGGCAACGTGCGGGAAGCTCGAGAACTTCCTCACTCAGGCCATGGTCCACGCCCGCTCGGGGGTGCTCAGCCCGGACCTGCTGCCGCAGCTACCCCAGGGCCATGGGGTCGTTGAATCCCCGACCCCCGCGGCGCTGTTGAAGTCTCTTGAGCAGGTCGAGGCCGAGCACGTGCAGGCGGTGCTCGCTCATACCGGGGGCCACAAGGGCCGGGCGTGCGCGATCCTCGGCATCTCCCGACCGGCACTGGACCGCAAGATCAAGAAATTTCATATCGACCTGCCGCGGGCCGGGTGATCGGGGCCCGGCCCCGCGCTCCCCGGCCGCATAGGATCGAGACCCGCCGCTTTACCAACCGCAAGGGCGGTAGTAACCGCCTGGGCCGTGCTCGCCATTGGCAGTGTCGTGGTAGAAATGAACACAGACTGAACGATGCTGCCTCCCGGATCTCAGTCGCGAGCAGGTGCGGAAGGCCGCCAGGCAAACACCAGTGCAAAGGTAAGCGCGCACAGCAGCAGACCGGCGACCAGCGACGCGCCCAGGAGATAAGAAACGATGGAGATGGCGGCGGGAATCTCGGCAAGCACAAGCCCAGTCAACATCCATCGGCGAGCCCCCGAGGCCGGGCGCTCCCGGCGTGGCGGCCCACGGCGCAGGATCAGCGAGGGCAGCACGGCAACGAATCCCAGGGCCGCCATCCAACCGCCGCCGGCACTCCACACCGCGGGCCGCTGCAGAAACACGCTGAGCGCAATCAGGACCAACGGATACACCCCGGCCCCGATCAGCACGGCCGCCCACAGCGTCATGTCCTGACCGGAAGAAACATCGCCCGGCGTATCCCCGTTCACGGGTGAGACTCCGAGACCTGACGCTCAGCGCGCCGACGAAACACGCGCATCTCCTTGGCTGCCTGGATATCGCCCCGACCCTCGGCCACCTCGATCCCTTCACCCAGCACCTGCACCGCCTCGGCGGCCTGCCCGCCCTCGAGCAGGGCCCGCCCGAGCCACTTCCAGGCGGCAGAATACGCTGGGTCCTGGCGCAGCGCCTCGCGCAGATGCGTGATCGCACCCGCCCAGTCCCCGGCGTTGAACAAGGCGGTGCCTAAGCCAAAGCGCAGCAGCGGCGTATCCTGGCCGGCCGCCAGCATGGATTCGAAGCGCTCGATCATACCCATCGGCTGCGGTCTCCCTTGGCGCGAGGGGCTCGGCCCGCCGCTTCGGCCGGGACCCCCAGATTATCACCAGCCGCCGCGTCAGGATGTCCCACCGCTCGGGCAAGCCGCCGGACACGGGCGCCCGGCGACCGGGTAAGCGGGATCGACCACCAGACCGCGCTGCTATCTAAGGCTCCACGGCAGCACAGGGCCGAGCACGCCCTGCCGCCGGTCACAGGAAGGTGATCCCGACCTGAAACAAGCGCTCGACGTCACCGATGCGCCGCTTGTCGACCAGGAACAGAATCACGTGGTCCTCGGGCTGGATCACCGCGTCATGGTGGGCCATCAGCACCTCGTCGCCGCGCACGATGGCGCCGATGTTGGTGCCTTCGGGCAGGCGCAGATCCTGGATCGTGCGCCCGACGACCTTGGAGGACATCGCATCCCCGTGGGCCACCGCCTCAATGGCCTCGGCCGCTCCGCGACGCAAGGCATGCACCTGCACCACGTCGCCGCGCCGCACATGGGTGAGCAAGCTGCCGATGGTCGCCTGCTGGGGTGAGATGGCGATGTCGATGGGCCCACTCTGCACCAGGTCCACGTAGGCCGGGCGGTTGATCAGCGCCATCACCTTGCGTGCCCCGAGCCGCTTGGACAGCATGGCCGAAAGAATGTTCGCCTCATCGTCGTTGGTGACCGCGCAGAACACATCCGTGTTCTCGATGTTCTCCTCGAGCAGCAGATCGCCGTCGGCCGCGTCTCCGTAAAGCACGATGGTGTTATCGAGCTCGGCGGCGATCTCCCGTGAGCGGGCCTGGTCCCGCTCGATGATCTTCACCCGGTAATCCTTCTCCAGCGCCCGAGCCAGGCGCTTGCCGATATTGCCGCCTCCCGCCACTATTACCCGACGGAACGGCTTTTCCTGCTTGCGCAGCTCGCTCATGACCGCGCGGATATTCGAGCTGGCGGCGACAAAGAACACCTCGTCATCGGCCTCTATGACGGTGTGGCCCTCCGGGTGGATAGGACGGTCGCGCCGATAGATCGCCGCCACCCGGGCGTCTATGCCCGGCATGTGCTCCTTGAGAGCACGCAGCTCGTGGCCCACCAGGGGCCCGCCGTAGAAGGCGCGCACCGCCACCAGCCGGACCCGCCCGTCGGCGAAGTCGAGCACCTGCAACGCCCCCGGGTGCTCGATGAGCCGCAGAATGTGGTCGGTGACCAGCTGCTCCGGGCTGATCAGCACGTCCACCGGAATCGCCTCCTGGGCGAATAGCCGCAGCTCGCCCAGATACTCGATGGAGCGCACGCGGGCGATCTTGGTAGGGGTATGGAACAGGGTATAGGCCACCTGGCAGGCGACCATGTTGGTCTCATCGCTGTTGGTGACAGCAATGATCATATCGGCGTCCTCAGCGCCGGCCCTGCGCAGCACATCCGGGTAAGCGGCGTGGCCCTGCACGGTGCGTATATCGAGCCGGTCCTGGAGGCTCCTCAACAGCTCCGCATAGTGATCCACGACGGTGATGTCGTTAGCTTCGCTGGCAAGATTGTCCGCGACCGAGGTGCCCACCTGGCCTGCACCGAGGATGATGATTTTCATGTTGATCAGCCATCAGGGCTCAGTCGCCCGGGGGCTGCTGAGCGCTCGACCTTCCCGCTCGACGCCGGCGCGCCCCTACTTGCGATCCTTGATCTCTACGCCCAAGGCGCGCAGCTTTCGGTACAGGTGCGTACGCTCCATGCCCGCATCCTGAGCCGTCTGGCTGACGTTGCCACCGTGCTTCTTGAGCTGGTACTCCAGATAGATTTTCTCGAACTGCTCGCGGGCCTGACGCAGGGGCTGATCGAACGAGATCGGCATGACCGAGGCGAGATGCTCGGCGACGACGCCGGCACCTATGGCCGCCTCCACCTCCTCCAGCGTGATCTCCTCCCCCGCTCCCAGGATGAGCAGCCGCTGAACCAGGTTCTTCAGCTCCCGGACGTTGCCGTGCCAAGGTTGATGACGCAGGAAGTTCTGGGCCGCCACTGAGAAGCGGCGATACGGCAACTTGTCCTGGGTCACGTAGTGGTCGACGTAATAATTGAGCAAGTCCGGGATGTCCTCGGGATGCTCGCGCAGCGCCGGAACATTCAGCGGCACAACGTTGAGATGATAGAAGAGATCCTCCCGAAAGCGCGCCTCGTGCACCTCTTCCTCCAGGTCGCGCCGGGTCGCGGCCACGATCCTGACATCGATCTGCACCGGCTCGGAGCCGCCCAAGCGCAGGAACGCGCCCGAGTCCAGGGCGCCCAGCAGCTGACCCTGGGGCTCCAGCTCCATATCGGCAACCTCGTCGAGGAACAGCGTGCCGCCTCTCGCCTGCTCGAGGATGCCGTAGTGTACGCGCCCGCTGTCCTCGGCGCCGAACAGTTCCAGCGCCGAATTGCCCCGGGCGATCGAGGCGACGTTGATGTCGACGAAGGGTCGGTCGCGGCGCGCGCTCTGGGCATGCAGATAGCGGGCAAAGGTCTCCCGACCGCTACCGGCCTCGCCCCTGATCAGCACCCAGGTGTCGTGCTGGGCGATGCGCTTGACCTGCTCGCGAAGCCGCTGGATGGCCGCGCTCTTGCCGATCGGCTCGGGCACGTGGGGCGTGCGCCGGCGCAGCCCCACGTTCTCGTGCTGAAGACGGTCGGCCTCCAGCGCGCGCTCGACCGTGAGCAGCAGCTTCGCCAGCGACAGCGGCTTTTCCAGGAAATCGTAGGCGCCCAGACGGGTCGCCTCCACGGCAGTCTCCACGGTGGCGTGGCCCGACATCATGATGACCGGGCAGGGCAGCCCCTGATCCTCCGACCACTCCTTGAGCAGCGTGATCCCGTCGACATCGGGCATCCAGATATCAAGCAGCACCAGATCGGGCCGGCGCTCGCGCAAGGCGCGCCGCGCCGCCTCGCCATTCTCTGCCGTGGCGACGCGATATTCCTCGTCCTCCAGGACATCCTTCACCACGCTGCGGATGTCGGGCTCGTCGTCGACCACCAGGATGTGGGGGGCGCTCATGCCTGAATTCTCCTCGCTCGAACCTGCGTTTCGGGCACACACGCCTCCTTGTCACTGGTAGCGGGCAGCACCTGCGGGAGGCGCAGCACCAAGCAACCGCCGCCCTCGGCACGATTATGCGCGCTGATCATGCCGCCGTGCTCCTCGACGATCTTCTTGACAATGGCCAGCCCCAGACCTGTGCCCTTGGTCTTGGTGGTCACATAGGGCTCGAAGTAATGGCTCAGCAGCTCTTGGTCGAATCCCGGCCCATTGTCCTGCACGCTGATCTCGATGAAGCAGCAGTCCTGCTCCTCGCGCAGCAAGGTCGTGATGTCGATGCGGCCGTCGGGGCGGTCGCCGATCGCCTCCTGGGCGTTCTTGACCAGATTGTGGATGACTTGGCGCAGCCGATTGGGGTCGGCCTGGGCCAGGGCACCCGACGCCCCGAGGCTGACCTGCACCTGGGGTCCGGTCTCACTGTGGGCATAGAGCTCTACGACTTCGGGCAGCAGCCGATCGATCTCGACGGGCTCGGAGCGCATCTGCGGCGGCTTGGCGTAGTCGGAGAAGGCGTTGACCATCTCCTTCATCGCCTCCACCTGGTGCACGATGGTATTGGTCGCCCTATCCAGGACATCCGCCTCGCCCGGGGGGAGGCGCGCCAGGTACTTGCGTCGCAGCCGCTCGGCGGCCAACTGGATGGGGGTGAGCGGATTCTTGATCTCGTGGGCCAGACGGCGCGCCACCTCACCCCAGGCCGCGTCGCGCTGGGCCTTGATCAGGGCGGTGATGTCGTCGAACACCAGCACGTGTCCGGTGGTGTCATCCTCGGGCACGGACAAGGGGGTGCTGCGGCACAATAGCACCTGGCGCCCATCGCTGCCATACAGGCTCAGCTCTTCGCGCCATTCCGAGGCGGTGTCCTGCAGGGCACTGCGCAGCAGCTCGACAAATTGCCGAAGCTGGGCCGAGGCCTCGGCCAGTTGTTCCAGCGGTGCGCCGAGATAGGGCTCCAGATCCACCTTCAGGATCTGGTGCGCGGCCTGGTTGGCGATGCGCAGGCGCAGATCGGCGCTGAACACCATGACGCCGGAGAGCAGCCGGCCCAGCACCGTCTGCAGATAGGCGCGCTGGGCCTCCACCTCGCGCTGGCTGCGGTCGGCCTCGTCGCGCGCAAGGGCGATGCGCCGGGTCATAGTGTTGAAGGATGCGACCAGGAAGCTCAGCTCGTCGTGGGAGCCCGGTTGCGGCAGCTGCTGGTCGTAATTTCCGTCGGCGACCGCCCGCGTGCCAGCAGCGATGTCGCGGATAGGGGCCACCAGGCGCCTGGCCGAGGTGAACGCCGCCCAGACCGCCGACAGCAGCGAGAACAGCAGCACCAGGGACAGGGTCAGGGTAAAGCTGAATTTGAGCGAGCCGCGCAGGAACGCGAGTCTCCTTGTATCGCGTATAGGAATCCTGTACCCGCTCCGAGTACTGAGTGATGGGGGCCGAGGTGGTATACAGGGCCTGCAGCATCAAGGGTCGCCCATCGGGATCGGCCACGACCACCCGCACCTGCAGCAGATCCTCCTTGTCCCCGGGCGCCAAGCCGACATAGTTCTCCCCGTTTCGCACCTGATGGATAACCGTGCTATGGGGCATGTCGGGCATCAGCTCGGCGGGACTCTCCAGACTGCTGCCGATGACGTTCCCGGAGGAGTCCATGAGCGTCACTTCCTGAGCGCCAAAGCGGGTACGCAGCTCCCCGAGACTGAGGGTCATGGCCGCCTCGGAGGTGTCCGAGACCTCGCTGATCATCCGCTCGGTCTGCCTGAGCAGCAGACGCTTGTGCAGGTCGAGCGAGGCCTGACTGAGCGCCAGGGCGTCGTTCATGGCCTGGCCGATCTGCACGTCGAACCAGCTGTCGATGCCGCGCAGTAAAAACACCAGCGAATAATAATAGACCACCGTCACCGGCAGCACCGAGAGCAACACGAACATGGCCACCATGCGCCCGGTCAGGCGCGAGCCCGGCTCGCGCCGCCGAAACTGGCCGACCAGGCGCACCAGATTGAAGGCGATCAGCACCACCAGGACCACCAGGCCGGCCACGCTGAACATCAGCAGCGGGATGAACAGCCGGCTCAAGGTCGCGGAGTTCTGTACCGCGCTGCTCATCAGATGCAGCACCACCAGCAGCGAAGCCAACAGCAGGAACGCCGGAATGGCCTTGCGGTAGAACGGACTCATGGAGCGAGGTGCCACGACCACCACCCGCTGCTCAGGTGCCACGAGGGCGACAGGTAGGCCAGGGGCCGCAGCGGCAGGGGCAGTGCCTCGATGTCCAGCTCGGCCTTGAGCTCGACCCGGTAGGACGCCCGCGGATCGAGTCGCTTCGCCTGGATCAGGCGCAGCCCGCTGATCTCCCCAAGCGCAGCCAGGGCCGCATCCCGTGTAACGAAGTTACGCCGCCGGTCGGAGTCCAGGCTCACGACTTCATAGAGGCCGCTGAGGGCCTGGTAGCGGATCACGTCGCGCAGCCGGTAGTCGGCCTCGTCTTCTTCCCAGATCCAGGCGTCCTCGTCGCGCACCTGGACGTGGACCTCCATTGTGAGCGGCACGCCGTTGTCCAGAGCCTCGATGGCGGTCTGGCTCAGCCGGTAGTCGATCTGTGCGTCGAGCAGGTACACCCCGTCGACCAGGCGCGTAACGGCGCGCTCCACCACGAAATCGCCGGCACAGGCCCCCAAGGTCCACAACATCAGCATCAGGCCGAGCACCTTGGGCAAGGTGATCGACCGGCAGAGCGGCGCAAATAGGGACGTCAAAGGTCAGACCTTTTCCAGGCAGGCATAGTAAAAACCATCCATACCCTCTTCCCCGGGCAGCGTCTGCCGGCCAACGCTCCTGGCCTGACCCCAAGGGGCATGGATCGGCCGCTCCCGGGCATCAGGCATGCCGCTCAGAAAGCGCCCCGCCTGCTGCTCATTCTCCTCGGCCATCAGCGAGCAGGTCGCATATAACAGCATACCCCCGCGCTCCAGCAACGGCCAGACGGCGGCCAGCATGCGCGCCTGGGTCCTGGCCAGCCGCGCGATATCGCTATCGCGGCGCAGCAGCTTGATGTCGGGGTGGCGCCGCATCACCCCCGTGGCAGAGCAGGGCACGTCCAGCAGCACGCGGTCAAAGGACGCCTGGGCCCAGGCTCCGGCAGGCTCGGCCGCATCGCCGACATGGAGCCTGGCGGCCAGGCCAAGGCGCCCCAGATTCTCCCGCACCCGCCCGAGGCGGGCCTCGTCGATGTCTACCGCAATCAAGGCCCCGAGGGCCGGCTCGGATTCCAGGATATGGCAGGCCTTGCCGCCGGGGGCGGAACAGGCGTCGAGTACCCGCTGGCCCGGCCTGACATCAAGCAGCCCAGCGGCAAGCTGGGCGCCGGCGTCCTGCACCGACACCAGGCCGGCCGCGAACCCGGGCAGCCGGTGCACCGGCACCGCCCCTTCGAGCTCCAGCGCGGCGCTGCAAGCCGCCAGCACCCGGGCCCCGATCCCCTCGCGGGCCAGCATTGCCCGATAGTCGTCCCGGCTGGTGCGCAGCCGATTGACCCTCAGGGTCATCGGCGGGCGCTGGTTGCAGGCCTCCAATATCGCCTCCCAGCGCTCGGGCCAGGCCCGGCGCAGACGCTCCACCAGCCAGGCCGGATGGGCGAAACGACCCTCGGGGCAAGCTTCGGCTCGGGCGCTGTGCGCCGCGCGCTCGCGCAGCAGCTCGCGCAGGACGGCGTTGATCAGACCCGCCGCCCAGGGCTTGCCCAGGTGGCGGCTCGCCTCCACCGTCTCGGCAACCGCCGCATGGGGCGGCACCCGCATGTAGAGCAGCTGATAGAGCCCGACCAGCAGCAACCCCCGCAGGTCCGCGTCGCGTGCCTTCAGCGGCCGGTCGAGCAGTCCGGCCAGGATCAGCTCGAGCCGCGGGTACCAGCGCGCCACGCCGAAGCAGAGCTCCTGGACCAGCGGTCGCTCGGCCTCCGGGAAGTCCGCCAGGTGCGCCGGCAGGGCATCGGACAGGGATCGCCCGGCGATCAGATCGCGCATGACCCGGGCTGCTGCCGCCCGCGCGCGCCCGCCGGGCTCAGCCAAATGCGACCCCCGAGACCGCGTGCGCATTGACGAACTCCGCGGCGGCCACGGCCCGCTTACCGGGTAGCTGCAGCTCCAGGATGCGCAGCATCCCCGCTCCCGCGGCGACATCGATCCCCTCGCGGGAAGCGGCGACAACTCGGCCCGGCTGCGCCCCCGAGGCCCGGGCCGCAAACGGCTCGGCCCGCCAGATCCTCAGCGCTGTCCCGGCCCAGAGCGTGTGCGCGACCGGCCAGGGATTGAAGGCGCGCACCTGCCGATCGATCTCGACCGCGGGGCGCTGCCAGTCGATCCGTGCCTCGTCCTTGCTCAGCTTGGGCGCGTAGGTCGCCTGGCTGTCGTCCTGGGCCACCGGCCTCAGGCTGCCGTCGGCGATGCCCGGAAGGGCCGCCATCACCGCCTGGGCACCGAGCAGAGACAGCCGATCATGGATGTCGCCGCCGGTATCCTGGGGTGCGATCAGGCATTCCCGAGCCAGCAGCATCGGCCCGGTGTCTAGACCCGGGTCCATGCGCATGATGGTCACGCCGGTGCGCTCGTCGCCTGCCAGCAGGGCGCGCTGGATCGGCGCCGCGCCGCGCCAACGCGGTAGCAGCGAGGCGTGGATGTTGACGCACCCCAGGCGCGGCACCTCCAGCACCCGCCGCGGCAACAGCAGGCCGTAGGCGATCACGACCATCAGATCGGGCCGGAGTGCCTGGAGCTGCGCGAGCTCGGCGTCGCCCCGAAGGCTCGCCGGCTGAAGCACCGGCAGGCGACGCTCGAGCGCGAGCGCCTTGACGGGACTGCCCATCATTTTGCGGCCGCGCCCGGCAGGCCGATCGGGCTGGGTGTAGACACCAACGATCCGGTGCCCCGCGTCCAACAGCGCCTGCAGAGCGGGCACCGAGAACTCCGGCGTGCCGGCGAACAGGATATCGAGCCTTTTGCTCATGATGCGTCCGGGACAGGGGACCGCCACAGCGGTCACAGATTGAGCAGACTGGGAACCGGGTCGCAGCGCGGTCGCCGGTCACCCCCCATAATCCGGGCAGGCCCGCTAGATCGCCCGGCTGGTGGCCGTTTCGGTGCCGACCGGACCCTGACGGTTTTCCTTCTCGAGCCGCTTGCGGATGCGCTGGCGCTTGAGGCTGGAGAGGTAATCGACGAACAGCTTGCCGTCCAGATGATCGATCTCGTGTTGGATGCACACCGCCAGAAGCCCGTCGGCCCGACACTCGAAGGGCTTGCCGTCGCGATCCAGGGCACGCACACGGACCCGTTCGGCGCGTGCTACCGTTTCGTACACACCAGGCACCGACAGACAGCCCTCGTCCATCTGCTCTTCACCCTCACGCTCTAGAATCTCGGGATTGATGAGGCACAGGGGGGCGCTGCGATCGTCAGAAATATCGAGCACGATGACCCGCTGGTGGACGTTGACCTGAGTCGCCGCCAGGCCAATCCCCGGGGCTTGGTACATGGTCTCGAGCATGTCATCGAGCAGCCGCCGGAGCTCATCGGTGACATGGACGACGGCCCGGGCCTTGCTGCGTAGGCGCGGGTCCGGGTAGTGAAGGATGTCGAGTATTGCCATCGCGGCTCTGCCAAATCTATAGCGTCGATGCAAGATAATGCGCTAAATTAATGATCATACAGGAATCTATGTCGCTGTGGCGACTTGAAGGCCTGTAGTTTTGGGCTAAACTGCAGCCTATCTTCACTCAAAGGGGTCAACATGGGAAAGTCTAGCCAGAAGCTCGCCGGATTCCTGTTTGGACTGCTGCTTGCAACCGCGGTTTCCGCCGCCGAGCGCGTCGAGCTGAGCCCCACCCATCCCGACAGCTACACGGTGGTGAAGGGCGACACCCTCTGGGACATCGCCGGGCGCTTTCTGCGCGAGCCCTGGCTCTGGCCCGAGATCTGGCATGTTAATCCGCAGATCCGGAATCCGCACCTGATCTACCCGGGTGACACCCTGGTGCTGACCTACGCCGACGGGCGCCCGCTACTGTCCCTGGTGCGCGGCTCCCACAACGTCAAGCTGTCTCCGTCGCTACGCTCCACAGCGCTCTCCGATGCGATCCCGGCCATACCCATCGACGCCATCCGGCAGTTTCTCAGCCGTCCGTACGTGGTCGGGCGCGGCGAGCTCGCCGATGCGCCGTATATCGTCGCCCACGCGGATGAGCACCTGATCGGGGGCGCCGGCAACCGCATCTACGTGCGCACCATCGAGAGTCAGGACCAGCAGCGCTTCGACATCGTTCGCCCTGGCGATGCCTACAGGGATGCGGACACCGGCGAGCCGCTCGGCTATCAGGCGCTATATATCGGCGAGGCCCAGCTCCAGCGCACCGGCGACCCGGCCACCCTGCTGCTGCTGCGCACCAGCCAGGAGACCCTGGCCGGCGATCGCCTGATCGCGGTGACCGACAGCAAGCCGCTAACCACCTTCTTCCCCAAGGCCCCCGAGCAGCAGGTGTATGGATCGATCATCGGCGTGCTGGGCGGGGTGACCCAGATCGGACAGTACGCGGTCGTCACCCTCGACCGGGGCGAGGCGAACGGGCTGGCGCCCGGAGACGTGCTGGAGATCGACGCCCGCGGAGAGACCGTCAAGGACGACATCTCGCCGGCCCGCTGGGACAAGGTCAAGCTCCCGGACGAGCCGGCGGGCCACCTGATGGTGTTTCGCACCTTCCCCCGGGTGAGCTTCGCACTGGTGATGGGGGCCACCCGCGCGATCCACGTGCTCGACCGGGTCAAGAATCCCTGAGCAGCCGTCCCGCTGGGGCCCGGCACGTGTCGTGGAGGATCCGGCCGACCCTGGAGCGCTACGAGCCTGGCTCGCCCTGGTCCGAGCCCCCGGGGTCGGCGGCGCCACAGCACGCCGGCTGATCGAGCAGGGCATAGCGCCGGACACCCTGCCCAGGCGCTCGGACCGGCAGCTGGAGGCGTTGGGCATCCCGGGCGGCGCGAGACAGTATTTGCGATCGGGCCACTGGCCCGAGGTGGACGCGGATCTGGCGTGGCTCGGATCCCAGCCGGACCGCCACCTGGTCGCACTCACCGACGCCCGCTACCCGAGGCTGCTTGCCGAGATCCCCGACCCGCCTCCGGCGCTGTTCGTCCAGGGCGACTGCTCGCTCCTAGCCGATCCCCAGATCGCGATCGTGGGATCCCGCAACCCCACCGCCGGAGGCCGCGACAACGCCCAGGAATTTGCCGGGGCGTTGGCCCGCACCGGGCTGATCGTCACCAGCGGCCTGGCCGCCGGCATCGACGCAGCGGCACACTGCGGGGCACTCGAGGCCGGGGGCCCCAGCATCGCGGTCCTGGGCACCGGCCCCGACCGGGTCTATCCCGCATCCAACCTGGAGCTGGCCCGGCGGATCGCCCATCAGGGGGCCCTGGTCAGTGAGCTGCCGCCGGGGACCGGCGTCAAGGCTGGGCATTTTCCTAGGCGAAACCGCCTCATCAGCGGGCTGTGCCTGGGCACCCTGGTCGTGGAGGCGACGCTGCGTAGCGGCTCGCTGATCACGGCGCGGCTGGCACTGGAGCAGGGACGCGAGGTGTTCGCCGTTCCAGGCTCGATCCACAACCCGCTGGCGCGCGGCTGCCATCGCTTGATTCGCGAGGGCGCGAAACTGGTGGAGACCGCGCAGGACGTGCTCGCCGAGCTGGCATCCCTGATCGAAATCCTGCAGATTCCCACGGATCGGCCCGACCCCGGGCATCGGATTCCGGCCACAGAGGCACTCGATCCGGACTACCAGCGGCTGCTCGAAAGCATCGGGTTCGACCCTGTCGGGGTGGACGTGCTGGTGACGCGCACCGGCCTGTCCGCCGAGGCCCTCGCCTCCATGTTGCTTTTGCTGGAGCTCCAGGGTCATGTATCATCGAGCCCGGGCGGACGGTATTCGCGCGTGCCCGGCGCCTGATATGGGGCGCCCCACCCGCAGCTCGGGAGTCGCGAGCCGGCGGCCGGGCCTCAATCGGACAATAGATCGATGAACGAGACCATGGTGGATGTCCTCATCTACCTCTACGAGAACTACATGGACGCCGAGGCCAGCCCGCCCTCAGACCAGCGAGAGCTTCGGGACGAGCTCGCCATGGCAGGCTTTCCCAGCGTCGAGGTGGACAAGGCGTTCCGCTGGCTCGACGAGCTGGCTGTGCAGCAGCAGACAGGCACGCCGCATGGGCGCTCGGGACATTCCCACCGGATCTTCACCTCCGATGAGATGCAGCGGCTGGACACCGGCTGCCGGGGCTTTCTGCTCTATCTGGAGCAAAATGAGATTCTCGATGCGACCAGCCGCGAGCTCGTCATCGATCGCGCCCTGGCCCTCGATGCCGTCGCCATCAGTGAGGAAGAGATCAAGTGGATCGTGCTGCTGGTGCTGATGAACCAGCCGGGCCGGGAGACCGCGTTCGCCCAGATGGAAGACATGATCTACAGCGAAGACCCCGTGTTTCTTCACTGATGACACCCGGCGGAGCACCGCCAGGCCAAGGCGGGCGCGATCGCAATCCTTGACAACGCCCTTCCCTCCCCGGTATTGACTGAAACACACGCCCGCGCCTGTCCCCGCAGCGGGATCGGGCCGCCGCCGAAGCGTCGATCATGAATCTGGTAATCGTCGAATCTCCTGCCAAGGCCAAGACCATCAAGAAGTACCTGGGTAAGGACTTCGAGGTCCTCGCCTCCTACGGACACGTGCGCGATCTGGTCCCCAAGGAGGGCGCGGTCGAGCCCGAGCGCGACTTCGACATGCATTATCAGCCGATTGAGCGCAGCGAGCGCCACGTCTCGGCGATCGCCAAGAGCCTGCGCAAGTCCGACGCCCTGTACCTCGCGACGGACCCGGACCGCGAGGGAGAGGCCATCTCCTGGCACTTGCTCCAGCTGCTGCAGGAGCGGCGGGTGTTGAACGACAAACCGGTGCACCGCGTGGTTTTCCACGAGATCACCAAGCGCGCGGTCAATGACGCGATCGCCCACCCGAGGACGATCTCCATGGACCTGGTGAACGCCCAGCAGGCGCGCCGGGCGCTGGACTACCTGGTCGGATTCAACCTCTCGCCGCTGCTGTGGAAGAAGGTCCGCCGGGGACTTTCCGCGGGGCGGGTTCAGAGTCCCGCCCTGCGCCTGATCGTCGAGCGCGAGCTGGAGATCGAGGCCTTCCGGGAGCAGGAGTACTGGACCATCGAGGCCGATGCCCAGAAACAGCTTCGGCCCTTCACCGCCAAGCTCACCTATTTCGCGGACGAGAAGCTCGAGCAGTTCACCATCACCGATGGCGCGCGGGCCCAGCAGGTGCGAACGGCCCTCGAGCAGGCGGCGAGCGGAAGCCTGCTGGTCGAGAAGGTCGAGAAGAAGCAGCGCCGGCGCAATCCGGCCCCGCCCTTCACCACCTCCACCCTGCAGCAGGAGGCCGCGCGCAAGCTCGGCTTCACCACCCAACGCACCATGCGTACGGCCCAACAGCTCTACGAAGGGGTCGACACCGGCGCCGGCGCCGTCGGCCTGATCAGCTACATGCGCACCGACTCGCTGAATCTGGCCCAGGAAGCAATCGAGGAGATCCGCGACCTGATCCGCAAGCGGTTCGGGGAAGCGGCCTGTCCCGAGAGCCCACGCCTCTACAAGACCAAGGCCAAGAACGCCCAGGAGGCCCACGAGGCCATACGCCCGACCTCGGTGGAGCGCCTGCCCGAGACCCTTGGGGCCGGCCTGAGCCGCGACCAGCACCGACTCTACGAGCTGATCTGGAAGCGCACGGTCGCCTGCCAGATGACCCACGCGACCATCGACACGGTCGCGGCGGATCTCGGCTGCGGCCCCGGAAACCGCTTCCGCGCCACCGGCAGCACCATCCGAGACCCGGGCTTCATCGCCGTCTACCAGGAAGGTCGCGACGACGTGAAAGAGGGCGAGGCCGAGGCCGAGACCCAGCTTCCGCCGCTCACCGAAGGCGAGCGGGTCGATCTGGCGGCGATCCGTAGCGAGCAGCACTTCACCGAGCCTCCGCCGCGCTATACCGAAGCGACCCTGGTCAAGGCCCTCGAGGAGTTTGGCATCGGCCGGCCGTCCACCTACGCCGCCATCATCTCCACCCTGCAGGAGCGCGACTATGTACACCTGGAAAAAAAGCGGTTTTTCCCGACCGACGTGGGCCGCGTAGTCAACCGCTTTCTGACCGAGCACTTCAGCCGATACGTGGATTACGACTTCACCGCGCGGCTCGAAGACGAGCTGGATGCCGTCTCCCGTGGCGAGCAGGACTGGAAGCCGCTGCTGCGCGAGTTCTGGAAGCCGTTCAAGGAGCGCATCGAGCACACCCAGGTCAACGTCAAGCGCAGCGACGTGACCCACGAGGCCCTGGACGAGACCTGTCCGCAGTGCGGCGCGCAGCTCTCCATCCGGCTCGGGCGCCACGGTCGCTTCGTCGGCTGTACCAACTATCCGGAATGCACCTACACTCGGGACCTCGCAGCCGAGAACAAGCAGGAGCCCCAGGCGGCGCCCGTGGTGGAGGGGCGCGCTTGCCCCAAGTGCGGCTCGGCCCTGGTGATCAAGGATGGCCGATACGGCAAGTTCATCGGCTGCAGCGCCTATCCGAAATGCAACCATATCGAGCCCTTGGAGCGGCCGCTCGATACCGGCGTCAATTGCCCTAAGTGCGGCCGGGGGACACTGGTGCGGCGCAAATCCCGTCGCGACAAGATCTTCTACTCCTGCTCCACCTATCCGAGCTGCGATTACGCGGTCTGGAACGAGCCGGTGGCCGAGCCCTGCCCCCGCTGCGGCTGGCCGATCCTCACCCTGAAAGCCAGCAAGCGCCGTGGCACGCAGAAGGTGTGTCCTCAGGCGGACTGCTCCTATGTCGAGGACCTGCCCGAATCCGAGGCAAGCTGACCGGGAGCAGCGCCCGCAGCTGGCCCGGCCAAGGGCTTTCGGGTATCGTCCGCGCTCTTCTTCACGGATCGGGAGCCGACCCATGAGCAAACCCTTTGTCGCGATCCTGATGGGCTCAGACTCGGACCTGCCCGTAATGCAATCGACGCTGGATGTGCTCAAGGCGCTGGCGATTCCCTACGAGGCCAAGATCAGCTCGGCCCATCGCACCCCCGGCGCCACCCACGCCTATGTCAAGGACGCCGACTCCCGGGGCTGTGCCGTGTTCATCGCAGCGGCCGGCTTGGCGGCGCATCTCGCCGGTACGGTAGCGGGCCTGACCCTCAAGCCCGTGATCGGCGTCCCCCTGGACGCCGGCCCCCTCAACGGCATCGACTCCCTGCTTTCCACGGTCCAGATGCCTGGGGGCATCCCGGTGGCCTGCGTCGCCATCGGCAAGGCCGGGGCCAAGAATGCGGCCTATCTGGCCGCTCAGGTGCTCGCCCTGTCCGACCCGACGCTCGCCGAGCGACTCGCCGCCGAGCGCAAAGCCAACGCCGATGCCGTGATAGCCAGGGACGCCGAGCTGCGCTCACGCCTGAGCACCTGATCTTACCGTGACGGCCAGCGCCCCGCCGGTGCACCCCTGGCAGCTGCGCGAGGCCGCGCGCTGCATCCGCAACGGCGGACTGCTCGCCTACCCCACAGAGGCGGTGTACGGCCTGGGCTGTGACCCGCGCAACGGCGCCGCCGTGCAACGGCTGCTGACCCTGAAACGGCGACCTGCCCGCAAGGGGCTGATCCTCATTGGCGCCGATTTCGAGCAGCTACGCCCGTTCGTGCGCACCCTGGATACCGAGGGGATGGCGCCGGTGCTCGGCAGCTGGCCCGGCCCCACCACCTGGCTGCTGCCCGCCGCCGACGGCGTGCCGACGTGGCTGCGGGGCGCCCACGAGGGGCTGGCGGTACGCGTCACCGCCCACCCGGTGGCCGCGGCCCTGTGCCGCGCCTGTGCCGGGCCCCTGGTCTCGACCAGCGCCAACCCGAGCGGACGCCCGCCCGCGCGCACACCCTCGCAGGTGCGCCTGCGCTGTCCCGGGCTGGATCGCATCCTGCACGGCCCCCTGGGCGGCGCGCCAACACCGAGCACCATCCGGGACGCTACGACCGGCAGGGTATTGAGGGCCTGACCGGGGACGGCGACCGCTACCCGACGGCGGGCGATTCAGAGACAGACGGGCGCACACCGGAAACCGCCCAGGAGAGCAAACAACCATGCGCGACATCCCAGACATCGAAGCGGTCAAGGGCTACCTGCTCGCCCTGCAGGACCGGATCTGCGACGCCTTGCAGACCGAAGACGGCGGCGATGGCTTCCTGGAGGACAGCTGGAAGCGGCCGGAAGGCGGGGGCGGTCGGTCCCGCGTGATGGAGGAAGGAGGCGTGTTCGAGAAGGCCGGGATCAACTTCTCCCACGTGCACGGGGATTCCCTGCCACCCTCGGCCACCGCACAACGCCCCGAGCTCGCCGGACGGTCGTTTCAGGCCATGGGGGTCTCGCTGGTCATCCATCCGCGCAATCCATTCGTGCCGACCTCCCATGCCAACGTGCGCTTCTTCTGCGCCGAAAAGGCGGGCGCCGAGCCGGTCTGGTGGTTCGGAGGCGGCTTCGATCTCACCCCCTATTACGGCGTCGAGGAAGACGCCCGACACTGGCACCGGCTCGCCCGCGAGGCCTGCCAACCATTCGGCGAGGATGTCTACCCCCGCTACAAGCGATGGTGCGACGAGTACTTCTACCTCAAGCACCGCTCAGAGCCCCGGGGCGTAGGCGGCCTGTTCTTCGATGACCTGAGCGAGCCGGGCTTCGATCGCTGCTTCGCATTCACACGCAGCGTCGGCGACCATTTTCTGCCCGCCTACCTGCCGATCGTTCAGCGTCGCCGGGCGACCCCTTACGGCGAGCGCGAGCGGGACTTCCAAGCCTATCGGCGCGGCCGCTACGTGGAGTTCAACCTGGTGTACGACCGCGGGACCCTGTTCGGGCTGCAGTCCGGCGGGAGGGCCGAGTCGATCCTCATGTCGCTCCCGCCGCTCGTGAAGTGGCGATATGCCTGGCATCCGGGGCCAGGCACCCCGGAGGCCCGGCTCTACGAGGAATTCTTGCGCCCCCGGGACTGGCTCACCGACTGACGCCGCTTCAGGCGGACGGCCGCTGCTCCGGGGTCCGGCCCTCGTCCCGGGCGGCCGAGCCGCCTCGCTGCTCATTCAGGACGGCAATCTTCTGGATCAGCCCGTCCAGCCCCTGGGCACGCAGGATGTCCCGAAACTGGTTGCGATAGTTCACCACCAGGCTCACGCCCTCGATGACGACGTCGTAGGCCTTCCAGCCTTGGGCGTCGCGGCGCATCCGGTAGTCCACGTGAATCGGTGGGCCCGACGGGTGCACGACCTCACTGCGCACCACGATGTCGTTGTCGGCCTGGGACAGCTTGAGCGGCGCAAAGCGCACATCCCAGGATTCGAAGTCCAGGAAGGCCCTGGCGTAGCTGCGCACCAGCAGGCGCTCGAACTCCTCGGAGAAGGCGGCCTTCTGCTGCGCCGTGGCGAGACCCCAGTGCCGCCCCAGCACCAGACGCGAGACAATGGAGAAGTCTACCCGCGGCCCTACGATCTCGTTGGCCTTGGCGAACACATAGCTCGGATCCTGCTTCAACCGCCCCCGCTCGGACTGCACCACCCGCTGCAGCTCGTCGGAGGTCTCCTGGATGACCTGCTCGGGCGCGGACAGCCCGCCGGCCCACGAGACCGCCGGCAACAGCCCGACGAGCATCAGCCCCAGAACCGCGCCCCATCTCGACACTCGCCGCATGACCATAGAACTGAGCCTCCCAAAACCTCTTCGTTGACCTGTCGCGATGGACGCTGGCGACTCCACCGCAGCTGTTTGCCCGATTCGATAAATATTGGACCCCCGAGAGGCCTCAGATGTTACAGCTTAGCCCAGCCCCGGCGATCGGCGCCCACGGGAAACGTGGCGCGGGTCACGCCACCCATTCCGCACCCAGGTGCTCCTGGAGAAACTCTCTCAGCCAAGGCGTGGAACGGGCCCCGCTGAATCGAGCAAGCTCCACGCCCTCGTGAAACAGGATCACGGTCGGAAAGCCGCGCACTCGATAGTGGCCCGCCACGCGCATGTTGTCGTCGACCTCCAGCTTGGCCAGCGCGAGCCGGCCCTGGAAGGCCTCGACCACCCGGTGCAGATGGGGCGCCAACGCCCGGCAGGGCGAGCACCAATCGGCCCAAAAATCCACCAACACCGGCCGGGCATGGGAGGCATCCAGCACCCGCTGCTGGAACCGCGGCTCGTCCACGTCGAAAATGGTACCGGTCGATGTGTCGATCGCTTTCATCTGCGCTCTGTGCAGCCGTCCACTTAGATCCAGCCCGCCCGCGGGACCCGCGCGCGCGGCACAGGCCCCTGGGCCCGAAGCGCGCGGATTATACCAGCGACTCGCTTCAATGTTTAAGCTCCGGCAACCGGCTAGCCGCCGGCGCGCGCTACGCCGGCCCTTTGGCTGAGCCCCGCAGCTGGGGTATCCTGGGCGGCCCCGGACCTCCTCTTGGGAGAGAGTCATGGCGCATCCGCTCGATTTCAACGGCTCGTTTCCTGCCACCCGCATGCGACGGATGCGCCGCGACGGTTTCTCCCGCCGCCTCATGCGTGAGACCCGGCTCAGCGCCGACGACCTGATCTACCCGGTGTTCGTACTTGAGGGCGCCGGGCGCCGCGAGCCCGTGGCTTCCATGCCGGGTGTCGAGCGGCTCAGCATTGACCTGTTGATCAAGGAGGCCCGGGAGGCCGCCGCGCTGGGCATCCCGGCCCTGGCGCTGTTTCCCGTCACCCCGCCTGAGGCCAAGACCGAGGACGCGCGCGAGGCCTACAACCCGGACGGACTGGCGCAGCGCGCCGTACGGGCGATCAAGGATGCCCTGCCGGAGCTCGGCGTGATCACCGACGTCGCGCTCGACCCCTTTACCACGCACGGCCAGGACGGGCTGATCGATGCCGGCGGTTACGTCATCAACGACGAGACGGTGGATGTCCTGGTCCGCCAGGCGCTGTCACATGCCGCAGCCGGGGCCGACGTGGTAGCGCCTTCCGACATGATGGACGGGCGCATCGGCGCGCTGCGCCAGGCGCTGGAGTCCGAAGGCCACATCCTGACGCGCATCCTCGCCTACTCCGCCAAGTACGCCTCCGGCTACTACGGCCCCTTCCGCGACGCGGTGGGCTCGGCTTCCAACCTGGGCAAGGGCAACAAATACACCTACCAGCAGGACCCGGCCAACAGTGACGAGGCCCTGCGCGAGGTCGCCCTGGATCTGCAGGAGGGCGCGGACATGGTCATGGTCAAGCCTGGCATGCCGTACCTGGACGTGGTTCGGCGGGTCAAAGAGACCTTCGGCGTGCCGACCTTCGTCTATCAGGTCAGCGGCGAGTATGCGATGCACATGGCCGCGGCGCAGAACGGCTGGCTCGATGAGCGCACCGTCGTGATGGAATCCCTGATTTGCATCAAGCGCGCCGGCGCCGACGGCGTGCTTACCTATTTCGCCAAGCACGCCGCCCGCTGGCTGGGCGAATAGCCATGGGTAGCAGCCGGCACGGACCCCAAGGCCCCCACTCCCGCGTTTACGGTCTCGTACCCTTATGACTGACCAGTACGCCGTCATCGGCAACCCCATCGAGCACAGCAAATCGCCGGCCATTCACCAGGCCTTCGCTGCCCAAACGGGCCAGGACATGGCGTACGGGCGCATCCTCGGCGCCGACTTCAAGCGCGACGTCTGCCGCTTCGTCTCCGACGGCGGCCTGGGGCTCAACGTGACCGTGCCCTTCAAGGAGGACGCCTGGCGCCTGGTGGACGAGCGCAGCGAGCGGGCCGAGGCTGGCGGCGCCGTCAACACCATCATCGTGCTCGAGGAGGAGCGCCTGCTCGGCGACAACACCGATGGTGTCGGGCTGGTACGCGACTTGAGCGAGAATCACGGCCTCGCACTGGCGGGCAAACGGGTGCTGGTGCTCGGGGCCGGCGGAGCGGTGCGTGGGGTGCTCCGACCGCTGCTCGAGGTGCGCCCCGCGGAGCTGGTGATCGCCAACCGCACCGCCGCCAAGGCGGTGGAGCTGGCCAAGCGGTTTCGGGCGCTCGGGCCGGTGTCCGGCTGCGGGCTCAATGCGCTGTCCGGCAGGCGCTTCGATCTGATCGTCAATGCCACCGCGGCGGGGCTTAGTCAGCGCCTACCGCCGATCCCCGATGACTGCCTGGCACGCGGCGGCTGGACCTACGACATGATGTACGCCGACAAGCCTACAGCGTTCGTGCTCTGGGGCAGGGAGCATGGAGCTGCCCAAGCACTCGACGGCCTGGGCATGCTGGTTGAGCAGGCAGCGGAATCGTTCTACCTTTGGCGAGGCGTGCGTCCCGAGACCGCGGCGGTGATCCACGCCCTGTCGGGGCCCCCGGACTGAGTCCGCAACGCACGCGTCAGGCGCCTTGCCGGCGCAACCGGTTGTCATTGCCTGCATCGGTCATCACAATCGCTTTAGGACCTCACCGCACGGGACCGCACAACGAGGCGAGCCACCAAGTCCAATGGCCATGACCAACCAAGACTGGGCGGCCCGACAGGCCGAGAAGTCGCTGCAGCGGCTGCTGCCGCGCCTGGAGGCCCGCTACACCGGCCAGACCGAGCGGAGCGAATGGCTGGGCTTCCGGGAACGGCTACAACGGCATTTCCCGCCGCTGTTCGAGCACCTGCACCGCCTCTACGGGCACCATTACGACTTCTTCTACCACCTGGAGAGCATCCTGTGCTCGGCCACCCGGATGTGGCTCGAGCGGCCCGCCGAGCTGCGCGCCTTGGACGCCCGGCGCGAGACCGACCCCCAGTGGTACCAGTCCCTGCGCATGGTCGGGGCCATGTGCTATGTGGACCTGTTCGCCGGGGACCTCGCTGGCCTGCGCGAGCGCATCCCCTATCTCACCGAGCTCGGGATCAATTACCTGCACCTGATGCCGGTGTTCAAAGTGCCGGAAGGTGACAACGACGGCGGCTACGCCGTCACCAGCTACCGGGAGGTGCGTCCGGATCTCGGCTCCGTGGAGGAGCTCGGCCGCCTCGCCACCGAGCTGCGACGCCACGGCATCTCGCTGTGCCTAGATTTCATCTTCAACCACACGGCGGACGACCACGAGTGGGCCCGCCAGGCCATGGACGGCGATCCCGAGTATCAGGACTACTATCGGATGTTCCCAGACCGGGAGCTGCCCGACGCCTACGAGCGCAGCACCGCGCCGATTTTTCCCGAGGACCATCCGGGCGCCTTCACCTACCGCACCCGCCTGAGAAAGTGGATCTGGACCAGCTTTCACAACTACCAGTGGGACCTCAACTACGAGAACCCGGTGGTATTCAGCCGGATGCTCGAGGAGATGCTCTCGCTGGCCAACCTGGGGGTGGAGGTGCTGCGGCTCGACGCGGTGGCCTTCATCTGGAAGAAGCTCGGCACCAGCTGCCAGAACCTGCCTGAGGCGCATCTGCTCATCCGTGCCTTCAATGCCCTGGTGCGTATCTCCGCCCCCGCCATGGTGTTCAAATCCGAGGCGATCGTGCATCCGGACGAGGTCAAGCAGTACATCAGCGAAGAGGAATGCCAGATATCCTACAACCCGCAGCTCATGGCGCTGCTCTGGAGCACGCTGGCCACCCGCAACGTGAAGCTGCTGCGCCACGCCCTGCGCCGCGGCTTCTTCATCCCCCCCGGCTGCGCCTGGGTGAACTATGTGCGCTGCCACGACGACATCGGCTGGGGATTCTCCGACGAGGATGCCGTCGCCGTGGGCGAAGACCCCAAAGGCCACCGACGCTTCCTCACCAGCTTCTATACCGGCCGTTTCGAGGGCAGTTTCGCCCGGGGCATGCCGTTCCAGGAGAATACCGCCACCGGGGAGGCGCGCATCTCAGGGACCTGTGCATCCCTCACCGGCCTGGAGACGGGGCTGGAGACAGGCGACGAGCAGGAGATCGATCTAGCGATCGGCCGCATCCTGCTGCTGCACGGCATCATCCTGACCATCGGCGGCGTGCCGCTGTTCTATCTCGGCGACGAGATCGGCACCCTCAACGACTACGCTTATGACCAGAACGCGGACAAGGTCGGGGACACGCGCTGGATCCACCGCTCGCCCTTCGACTGGGAGCGCGCCGAGCGCCGGCGCGACCCCGAGAGCGTCGAAGGCCGCATCTATCAGGGCCTGCTGCACCTGATCCAGATCCGCCAGCAGAACCTCGCCTTCACCCGGGCCGAGACCGAGATCGTGGACACCGGCAGCGACCAGGTGCTGGCGTACTTTCGCAGCCACGATTCCCAGACCGTGCTGGTGCTCGCCAACTTCAAGGACGCCCCGCAGAAGCTCGAGGCCCGGCGCCTGCGCATGCTCGGTCTGAGAAAAACGGTGGTGGACCAGGTGGCGGGCCGCACCATCGTGGCGACCCACGAGCTGGAGCTCGCGCCTTACCAGCTCATGGTGCTCGCCGGCGTGCGCTGAGGCGCCCTGCCGGGGTGCCGGCCAACCGCTATGCTGTAGCGGCGGCTTCAGTGCTTTGCCCCAAACCAGAGACGACGACATGAACAAGCTCGACCAGCTCAAGACCATGACGACGGTGGTCGCCGATACCGGCGACATCGACTCCATCGCGCGCTACCAGCCCACCGACGCGACCACCAATCCCTCGCTGCTGTTCAAGGCCGCCCAGCAGCCCCAGTATCGCGCGCTGCTCGACGACGCCATCGCCTATGCCCGCGCGCGCAGCAATCGCATGGAGCAGCAGGCCCGGGACATGATGGACAAGCTCTCGGTGAATTTCGGAAAACGTATCCTCGAGATCGTGCCTGGCCGCGTCTCCACCGAGGTCGACGCCCGGCTGTCCTTCAACACCGAGGCCACGGTCGCCCGGGCCGAGCGCATCATCGGGCTCTACGAAGAGGCCGGCGTGGAGCGCCCGCGCGTACTGATCAAGGTCGCCTCGACCTGGGAAGGGATCAACGCCGCCGAGCGCCTGGAGCGCCAGGGCATACACTGCAACCTGACCCTGATGTTCAGCCTCGCCCAGGCGGCGGCCAGCGCCGAGGCCGGCGCCACGCTGATCTCCCCGTTCGTCGGCCGGATCATGGACTGGTATCGCAAGGCCGAGGCGCATGATGTGTACGCCCCGGAGGAAGACCCGGGGGTACGCTCGGTGGCCCGCATCTACAACTATTACAAGCGCCACGGCTACCAGACCGTCGTCATGGGCGCAAGCTTCCGCAATACCGGCGAGATCCTGGAGCTGGCCGGCTGCGATTACCTCACCATAGCGCCCGGCCTGATGGAGGAGCTGCGCGAGGCAGAGGGCGAGGTGCCCCGCAAGCTCGACCCCGAGCTGGCGAAAGCCCTCGGCATCCCTCGCCTGGAGCTGGACGAGCGCCGCTTCCGCTGGGAGCTCAACGAGGACGCCATGGCCACCGAGAAGCTGGCCGAGGGCATCCGCAGCTTCACGGCGGATACCCGCAAGCTGGAAGATTTCGCCTGCCAGGCCTGTGCCCAGGACCACTGACCCCGCAGACCCCGTCTTCTAAGCAGTGGGGCAATTGAGGTTCCCCACGCCAACCAAAGACGCAGTAATACTGACTATGCTCAAATGCGGATCGGCCCGAGCCAGAGAGAGGGCAAGCTGATGGGCACACTGGTGGCACAACGGCACAGGTTCAGCGTCGAGGAATATCACCGGATGGGCCTTGCCGGCCTGTTCGCCGAGGACGATCGTGTCGAGCTGATAGAGGGGGAGATCGTCGATATGGTGCCAATCGAAGGGCCCCATGTTTTTTTGGTGAACCGGCTCAATCGGTTTTTTGTTCGATGTGGCGGCGACCAGGTGGTGGTCAGCGTGCAGAACCCGGTACGTTTATCCAACCACACCGAGCCCGAGCCCGATTTGGTGCTCCTGGATCCCCGGCTCATCTTGTCGTCCGAGGTCCCCGCAGCCAAGGCGGCCTTGCTCGTGATCGAGGTCGCCGCAAGCAGCCTGGATTACGATCGGACGGTCAAGGCGCGGCTCTATGGCCAAGCCGGCATCCCGGAGTATTGGCTGCTCGACGTAGAGCAAAGGAGGCTGGAGCGCTACAGCGAGCCCAGCCCACAGGGCTACAGGGAGACCCGGCTGTTCTTGGAAGGAGAGCCGCTAGGCTGCGCACGATTGCCCGATTGCATGCTCGACCTGGGTGACCTCTTGGAGGGACTGTAGGAAATCTCGTCCTTTGATGACTAGAGCGACCATCGGCGTCCTTGCCCAGCGCTTGCCCCCGGCCTTCGCTGCAACCTGCCTGGCGGTGCCTGCGCGCCCGCTAAGCTCAGGTGTGCGCCTTACCGGCCATCGCGAAATGGTGACAGAGTTATTTGCCCCGTTCTTGTGTACTTGCCAAGACCGGTGGATGCTACAAAGTTGGACCTGACCCCAAAGACGTGTGACCCCAAAGACGCATCTGATCCCTGTCCGTACTTTTTCCGGGAACGATTTCATGATCGCCATGCCGCAGATAAAGTCCGCCCTGAGCGGCCTCGACGTCAAGGCCGTCACGGCCTAAACTCATTACCGGAGGGCCACGATCATGCAACCTGCCAAACAGGACGCCTTGGAGACCATCGGCAAGCTGCCGGACGATGCTGACATGGATGAAATCATGTACCGACTCTACGTGCTGGATAAAATCCGCAAAGGCCAGGAGGCCGTCGAACAAGGCCGCACCACGAGCAGCGAGCACTTGAAGCGCGAGATCGAGTCGTGGTGATCTGGTCGGACCCAGCCAAGGCCGACCTGCGCGCTATCCACAACTTCATCGCCCACGACTCCCCGCACTATGCCAAGAAGGTCACCCAGGACATCGTCGCCAAGACCGATGTCCTCGTCAGCCTGCCACGCATGGGCCGGGCGGCGCCGGAGCTCGGCAACGACGCTATTCGGGAGTTGTCCCTCTACTCCTACCGCATCATCTACGAAATCACAGACCTCGGCGTCTTCGTGCTGGCGGTGATCCACAAGCGGCGTGAGCTGCGCCCAGAGATGATAGAACAGTAGGCTGGCACAGAGCCGGCGGCCACATCACCACGGCTTTCGGGGGCGGAGCTTAAGACGCGCGTTTTTGGCCTCAAAATGGGCATTCTAAGCGGGATTTACGCCCGGTGTTTATGTCTTTTCCTAATGTAATCAATAGGATGGCGTGGCTCGACCCTATGGGTGGTTATCATAAGCATCTTCGAAGAAAGTGTTACTGGTAACGTGTCACCGTAATTTTGCCGGCTCATCTTGTCGTCCGAGGCCCCCGCAGCCAAGTCGGCCTTGCTCGTGATCGAGGTCGCCGCAAGCAGCCTGGATTACGATCGGACGGTCAAAGCGCGGCTCTATGGCCAAGCCGGCATCCCGGACTATTGGCTGCTCGACGTAGAGCAAAGGAGGCTGGAGCGCTACAGCGAGCCCAGCCCACAGGGCTACAGGGAGACCCGGCTGTTCTTGGAAGGAGAGTCGCTAGGCTGCGCACGATTGCCCGATTGCATGCTCGACCTGGGTGACCTCTTGGAGGGACTGTCGGAAATCTCGTCCTTTGATGATTAGAGCGACCGTCGGCGTCCTTGCTCGGCGCTCGCCCCGGCCTTGTCTGTTCCGTTTCTTAAACCGAAGCTCCCCGCGCTGTCACGAGCTAACCCACTGGATTCTTCGGGATATTCATGAATTAATGATGTACGCGACTGTCTACACGCGAATCTTTTTGAGAAGATCGAGTGCGGCCAGCTGTTTGGGGCTCGCTCTCGTATCAAGCGTGAAGGTCTCCTGCGAAAACGTGGCAGATTTATTTTTCCCGTTCTTGTGTACTTCCCAAAACTGCTGGATGCTACAAAGTTGGATTTGACCCCAGTCCCGGTTTGCGAGCTACTATGCGTCCGGGTAATCAGAAACCGTGGTCTGCCCCTGTTATTCGAGCTCAGTATTCTCTAATATCTGTTTTGAATTGTGTTCCGAGCCAGATTCTCAATTTCGCCCAGGGAAACCTTCATGTCAGAATCTGAACTTGACCGTAGCGCCCGAACCGAGACATTGAATTCGGCGCCGACCGAACAGAAAGACAACAAACTTTTCACCGCATTGACCATCGCAGTTTTAGGTGTGGTGTATGGTGATATCGGCACCAGTCCTATCTATGCCTTGCGTGAAACCTTTAACGGCAAACACCCGATCCCGGTGACTTCGGATAACGTGCTCGGCATTTTATCGCTGATTTTCTGGTCGTTAGTATTAATCATTTCACTCAAGTACATGATGTTTGTACTGCGCGCCGACAACCGCGGTGAAGGCGGTATTTTCGCTTTGCTGGCGCTGTTACACCCCAACAAGCACCAGGAAAGACGCACTCGACGCTGGCTTATTTTGCTTGGCATCCTCGGCGCTTCAATGCTTTATGGCGGCGCCATGATTACCCCGGCGATTTCTGTTTTAAGCGCGGTCGAAGGTCTTCGCGTTGCCGCCCCGGTCCTCGGAACATTTGTTATCCCGATTACAATTGCCATCCTCGGTGCATTGTTTGCTCTTCAACGCTATGGCACTGCCAGGGTGGGCTCGATATTTGGCCCGCTAACCCTGGTCTGGTTCGTGGTGCTGGCCATTCTCGGCGCGCGCGCCATTGTGCAACAACCGCAGGTGTTGATGGCAATATACCCGGGATACGCCATCAATTATTTTATGAATAACGGCATCAACGGGTACTTTGCATTATATGGTGTTTTCCTGGTGACAACCGGCGGCGAAGCGCTGTATGCCGATCTCGGTCACTTCGGGCGTATACCGATTCGGCGCGTGTGGTTCGCCGTGGTATTACCGGCCTTGCTACTCAATTATTTCGGCCAGGGTGCCTTGCTTATCTCCAAACCAGCTGAATCTTTGCACCCGTTCTTTCACCTGGCGCCCGAGTGGGCGCTTTTCCCGCTCATTTTTCTTGCTGCCGCAGCAACTTGCATTGCCTCGCAGGCGGTAATTACCGGTGTCTACTCATTAACCAGGCAGGCAATACAGCTGAGCCTGATGCCGCGCTTTAATGTGGAACAAACCTCCGCCGAAGTTCACGGACAAATTTACATGCCCGGTATCAACTGGGCCTTGATGATTGCCGCAATCGGTTTAGTGCTGCTGTTTAAGACATCTGGAAATCTGGCGGCGGCTTATGGTGTTGCAGTCAATTCAACCATGGCGATCACGACAGTGCTGACTTTCAGAGTAGCCATCGAACGCGGTGGCTACAACTGGAGCTCGGCATTCGTCTTTCTGCTGTTGTTCAGCATCATTGACCTGGGTTATCTCGGCTCAAACCTGATGACTATACCGGAAGGCGGATGGTTGCCTGTAGCCATCGGCGTGGTGCTGTTCAGTATTATCACAACATGGCGTCGCGGCACCATGATTGTGTCTCAACTTGTCGCCAAAACCACCACCAACCTGGAAACCTTTATTGGTCGCGTCTCAGCTGAAACAACCAGCCGGACATCAGGTGTCGCGGTGTATTTTAGTAGTCAGCTTGAAGAAGCCCCACCGGCATTGCAGCAGTTTGTTCGACACACTGGCGTATTGCACGAGACTGTTATTGTTTTAACCGTGGTCATCGAACCGGTGCCAAAAATCGATCAGAGTAAACGCATTGAAATTACCCAGTATGATTCTGGATTTGTCCGCCTGGTATTCCGTTACGGTTATATGCAGGGCACGAACATACCCTCGGACCTGGCGCTGTGTGCAGAACATGGCTTGCGAGTGGATATGGACACGGTGAACTATTTTATTAGCCAGATTAACTTGCTCGCCGGACGCAAACAGGATGGCATGGCCTCATGGCGTGATCGATTGTTTGTACGTATGGCAGTCAATACCGAAGACGCCACTGCGTCTTATCAACTGCCGCACTCGCAGACAATGAATATTGGATTGACCATAGGTATATAATAAACGGGGCCAGGCTCGATTAATTTTGAATGTCGACGACCTTCTTTGGCCGTCCGCGGGGCCGGAGGTCACGCCGTTGGCCGGTTACTTTCTCGATTTGGCCAGAGAAGCTTGAGTTTCCGAGAGGTTGGCCCTGATTTAAGGCCAGGCGGATTTCGTTGATGGCGTCCGCGTCGAGCTCTGGGCGGAAAATAGCGCGATAAGCATCAAGACGTTCTGGATCGGTGGGTCCGAGCGCGGAATAGAGCGGGCGCGGTGTGAGGAGTGGGTCGAATTGGCCCAATCCATTTGCTCGATAGCTGCTCCAGCGGTAATGGGCGGGATCGGCAACCATGCCGGCGCGCACTGGGCTGAGCTCGATGTATCGCTGGCATCGCAACACGTAGGTGTCGGCCTGGACCAGCGACGATTTGTACCGGCTGTCCCGCAGGGTCCCGGTGCGTCGGTAGGTCTTGTTGATGTACTGGACGTAGCGCCGGCCGAGGGAAATCAGTAACTGAGGTACGGCGTTCGGAGAGCCCACTGTGCCAATATGACCTGCAGCACCTGCCCCTGATAGATTAGTGAGCAAAGAGGTAGGTATGACGATCAATCAGCAATCGAAGGTCACGATGCACGCAGCCGAGAGTTCTGCCGATAAGGGCGCATCGCAAGGAGCCCGTAGGGCGACTGAAGATGCGCCCTTATCGGCGCCGCGCCGAATCCGCCCGGCAACGACAGCGAGGTTGTGCCGCGTGCGCGGCGCCGGAAGTTTTCCAACGCCGACAAGCGGCGCATTCTGCAGGCCGTCGACCGGTGTACCCAGCCCGGGGAGGTCGGCGCGCTGATGCGCCGAGAGGGCGTGTACTCCTCGTCATTGAGCACATGGCGGCGCCAGCGCGAGGCCGCCGATCTGGCTGCTGTGGCGCCGCAAAAGCGCGGCCCCAAGGCCGACCCCGGCCGGGCGGAGGCGCTGCACATCGCGCAGCTCACGCGCGAGCGCGACAGCCTGCAGAGCCAGCTCGACAAGGCCAAGCTGGTGATCGAGGTCAAAAAAAAGTTACCGCGCTGCTGGGTCTTCTCACAACCGACAGCAAGCACGAGAACACGGGACGAGAACACGCGCCATACGAATCGCTCTGTTCGTCTCCGCCATCCAGTCACGCCCCCTCTGCCCTACTCCGCTGCGATGCCGAGCAGGCCCCACCAGTCCCGTGCCGCATGCAACACGCGCACGATCGACACCCCGTCTGCGCGCGGGAGGTAGAAGATGAGATGGTTGTCGAAGTCCTCGACCCGCCACTTGCGCAGGCCCGCCAGCTCCAGGTGCCCCAAGGTCAGCGGCGCGCCGATCATGGGCTGGTCCGCCAGCTCGTTGAAGCTCGCCGCGGCCTTGGCGAGAAACCGCTCGGCGGTGTCCACACCCGCGTGCTCCGCCAGGTAGACGAAGTGCTCCACCAGGTCGCGCCGGGCCGCCGCGCTCTGGTAGACCTTCGGCATCAGCGCGGTTTCTTTCGGGCGGCCAGCCGGGCCAGGGCCTCCTCCCGAATAGCATTCCAGTCCGCCGGCGTCAGCTCGCTCTCGGGGCCGCTCAGCCCTTCGAGCAGCTTCGCTTCGAGTGCCTCGGCCGCCTTGCGCTTCTCGTCGGCGCGGATCAGCTCGCGCACGTATTCGCTGGCGCTGCTGTAGCGGCCTTGCGCGATCTGTCCATCCACGAACTGCTTCAGCGGGTCGGGCAGTGAAATGTTCATACTTTGCATGCGGATCCTCCTTTCTCGTGCGTAACTAGCATAGCGCAAATAACAGGAAATGGCACGAAATGCCATATTCTGGCGCCGCTCTTACGCACCCCCGGTCGCCGGCAGGCGCCGCGCTCGTGTCGAGCGTTTTTGTTTTCGTTCGCAGGTGACACCGCCTCGGCTCCCCTGCCCGGCGGCGCGCGGGGCTTGCTTGCGGTTTCGCTTGTTGCCCGCGCTGCCTTATCCCGTGGCGGCAACCGATGCGGCCTGCAAGGTGCGCAGCGGTGACAGGACCGCGCTGGCCGTCAATGACGCTGTTTTGGCTTTCCCTTCCCCGCTCGGGGACGGTTCCCCGAAAAAGCGATGACGGCGGCGCTGATCCGGTCTATCCCTGGCCACCGCACCAGGCCGTGCATTGGGTGCCGCCACCAACGGAAAAGACACCACCATGAGCAACAGCGAAACCACCGGCAAGAAGCCCAGCCACGAGGTCTTCGCGGTCGAGGAAGGGGCCCGCGGCAAAGGCTTCTGGACCAAGATCGGGCCCCTTGGCCGTATACTGCCCCGATGAGTCGCTTGACCCACGGGCTTTTCGCCGGGGCTCTTCTCTTGGCCTTGCTGGGTGGCTGTGCCAGTGCGGTCCCGCCGGCCATACGGGTCGCCAATCCTCAGGGGGTAAGCATGGCCGAGGCGCGTGCCCGGGGCGCGGCGGCGGTCGGCGCCCGGGTGCGCTGGGGCGGGCGCATCCTCAGCGTCGAGAACACGGCCGAGGCGACCTGGCTGGAGGTGCTCGCCCTTGCCTTGGGTACCGATGGTGAGCCCGACAGGGACGCGCCGAGCGAGGGCCGTTTCCTCGCCCGGGTGGCCGGATTCCTGGACCCTGCCGTCTATGCCCCTGACCGGCTCATCACCCTGGTCGGTGTCCTGGACAAGCCGGTCACCCGCCCGGTCGGCGAGTACCCTTACGTCTATCCGCGGCTGAATGTGGATGTTTATTACCTCTGGCCGCGGCCCGCACCAGCGCCCCGCCCCGACCCCTGGTGCGACCCCTGGGCCCCGTTGACCGGGTATCCCTTCGGCTGGGGCGGGCCCTGGCCCGATTGCAGGTGGCGCCCATGATGGGTCTCTGGGGTGCTCGGGCCTGGGTCTTCCTGGCGCTGACCCTGCTTGCCGGCTGCGCCACCCCGCCGCTCTACGAGATCCACCCCGAAGCCCAAGGGCTGAGCCCTGGCGAGGCGGTCGCCCACGGGGCGATCGGACCGGGCCGGCCGGTGGAGTGGGGCGGCACCATCGTCGCGATCCACAACCGGGTCGATAGCACCCGAATCGAGGTGCTCGGTTATCCGCTGGACCGCCAGGGGCGCCCGCGTTCGGATGCTGCTCCGCAGGGGCGTTTCCTGGTCATCCAGCCGGGCTACCTGGAGCCGGCAGACTATGCGCCCGGTCGAATGCTCACGGTGTACGGTGACCTGAGTGATCTGATGGAAGGGGCGGTGGGTAGGGCGGCCTATACCTACCCCGTGGTCGAGCCCAGGGATATTCGGCTTTGGCCAAAACCCCCGGAGGGCGAGCCGGCCAAGGTCCGGTTCAGCATCGGCGTAGGCTTCGGCTTCTAACGCACACACGCCTCAAGCCGGAGAGGCACTTGCCTCGGTCTCCCGCCTGCCGCTGCAGATAAGGGTCTTTTCGAAACCCAGAAACTGATCTTCGTCCAGGCAAAACGCCAAGCAGCACAAGTCCCTATTCTTCAGGTGCCCTGCGGGTAGAGCGCCGGCAACCCCGCGGCGGCGGCTTTGGTGGCCCGCTGCGGGGTCTGCAGGGCGGGTCCGAGCCCGCTCCAGGCCGCGGCGCCATCCCAGGGCCCGGACTCGGCGGCATAGAGCCGGCGGTCGAGCTCGGCCAACAGGCCCGCCGCCGGCGGGCCGAGGCGCCGGGCCAGGGCGTCCAGGCGTCTGGGCGGGTCCTGGGGCCAGCGCGCCGCCCCCCAGGCGAGCAGCGCCTCGCGCGCGGCCCGGGGGTCGCTCTCGCGACAGGCCCTCTGCACCCGCGACCGGGCCCTGGCGATGCCCTCCACCGGCGCCGCGCCAGCGCTTTCGGCCCCGGGCGCCCGTCCCCTGCCCCGGCGCTCACGCAGCCAGAGCACCAGGGTCGCGATCCAGCCCAAGGCGAGCACCCCGGCGGCCCAGGGCCAATAGCCGGGGACCGGCCCCGTAGCTGCGGGCGGTGCGGCGGCCGGTAGCGCCGAGGCGGGCGCGGGGCCAGGGGGAGCGGGCTGGGGCTGCGCCTGCGGCGGGGTCGAGGCCCGCCCCGACGCGGCGGCGGGCGCAGGTGCAGGTCCGGTCGCCGCGGCACCGGCCGCGGCCGGCAGCACATCCAGGGTCCGCGCAGGCAGCACGGCCACCCGCTGCTGGCCGCTTCCCGTGTCCCACCAGGCGAGACGGACCTCCGGCAGCGTCAGCCGGCCCTGCCGCGAGGGCACCAGCGCCTGCTTGAGCACCTTCATGGCCACCAGATGGTCGCCGTCGGCGTGGGTGTCGGTCTGGGCTTTGTCGGCGTAAACCTTGACCCCGTCCGGCACCGGGGGCTCGACGTCCGGAAGCTGGGAGGCGGTCACCCCCTGGGCGGTGATCGCGATGGTGCGGGTCAGGGGCTCGCCGACCCGGGCCACCGGCGGGTCCGGAGACCAGGTCTCGGAGAGCTGAACCGACTCCGCCGGCAGCCAGGGCGAGACACTGCCCGGCGGCTGAGGTTTGACCTCAAGGGTCAGGGCTGGCCCCCGCACCTGGACCGGCCGGGTGCGCTGGAACAAGCTGTCCATGCCCCCGAATGGATCGCGCCCGAAGATCCGCTCCAGGTCGCCGAACGGGTCATCCGCGAACGGACCGCCCCCGCGCCCACCCTGGCGCGCTTCCGGGACGCTGGCGGAGAGCACCGGGGCATCGATCTGCAGACGGCCGCTGTGCTGGGGAAACAAGGCATAGCGCCGCTCGATCACGTTGTAGCGCTGGCCGTCGCGCAGCGTGCTGTAATTACGATCCTGCCCCAGGGACTCCAGGACCGCATCCCCCGCCTTGGGATCGCTAAGGCTCGCCTGCTGCAAGGGCAGCTGGTAGAGCACCCGCACGGTATACACCGACTGGCCCTGGACGTAAGGGTCCTTGGGCTCCACCTCGGCCTCGACCATGACCGGGCGGCCGGCAGCGGAGTGCTGCACCTGGGAAGCGGGCACCACCTCGACCTGCAGAGGCGCGCTGGACAGTGCGCCGAGACGTATGGTGGGCACCAGAAGCCGCCCGCTGTGCTTAGGCGCCAGGGTCAGCCGCCACTCCCGCGAGCTGCTGGAACGACCGTTGATGATGGAGACCCGGCTGCTCTGGCTCTGACCCAGCACGTCGAAATCCTTGTCCAGGGACGTCAGGTCGGGACTGCCCTGGACGCCCCCCGGGGCGGACAGCATCAGGGTCAGGGTCTCCCCCTCCGCCACACGGCTGCGATCCAGCTCCGCCCGCAGGTCGGCCGCCATGGCCTGGGCAGCCAGGGCGAGGCCCAACAGCAGCCCGAGCAGATAACGAAACGCCAACTTCGCTCCCATGGCCTTCTCCCGGATCCAGGGGCCCGCGTCCGGCCGCCGAGCCCTATCCACCAACAAAGCGCACCGCGTCACGTCCGAGCTTCCCGTCACGGCAGCTGTCCGGTGTGGCGCAGATGCTGCAGCAGAAAACGCTGGCGCAGCAGCCCTCCGGGGTCATCGGGCACCCGGCGCAGCATCTCCTCCGTAGCCTGCTGCTCTTCGCGCTCTGCCGTCGGCTCCGGCGCCTGCGCGACCGCGGTCCCGGCGGGCGGCTTCCCGCCGCCGAGCAGATCCGCGATGCCCGGTGCCGACGCCGCCTGCTCCCGGGGACGTGCCCCGCCTGGCTTCTCCGGGGTGGCAGCACTCGAGCCGGCCGGGGTCGCACGCTGGTTTTGGGCCGCCCCCGGGGCCTGATCCGGCCTGGATCCCGCTTGCTTCTGGGCGCCCTCAGGCTGGGACTTCGGCTTGGCTTGCGGACCCTCGGCCCCCGGCTTGCCCGCCTGGGGCTGGGGACGCTCCTCGGCGCGTCCACCCCGCGGCTGTTGGGATCGGTCACCGCCCTGGGAGGCAGACTGCTGGCCGGATGCCGCTTGGTCCCTCGGCGGGGCTCCCGGCTGGCTTTGCGCTGTCTTGGCCCCAGGCTGGCTCCGATCCTGCGCGCCGGGGTGCGGGCTATCCTTGCCAGTCTCGCCGGCCTGACCCTGGTCCGGGGAGCCTGACGGCCGCGCGGCCCCCTGACCCGCCTGCCCGGCCTGCTGCTTACCCTGATCGGCCGAGGAGTCCGGCTGCCCGGAGCGGCCCTGCTGCGACTGGGCCTGGTCCCGACGCTTGCGCTGCTCCAGGAGTCGATTCACCAGGTCGCGGTTGAACCGGGCGTCAGCGTCATCCGGATTACGGGCGAGGGCTTGGTCGTAGGCAGCGCGGGCGTCCTCCAGCCTGCCCAGGCGCGCCAGGGTGTTGCCGCGGTTGTAGTCGGCGGCCTGGGGACCGGCCGAGGCTCAGGGCCGCGAGCGCCTGCTTGTAGTCGCCCGCCTGGTAATGGGCGGCGGCCTGCCAGTCCGGGCGCTTGAATTGACGGGACGCCTCGGCCGGCTTGCCCGCGGCCATCAGCCTGGCGGCCTGCTGGTCGGGGCGCAGCCACAGGTCGTCCCAGCCGAATGCCTGCGCCGGTCGCGGCGGCACCAGGAACAGAGCCAGCAGCAGGGGGCTGAGCCAGCCACGGCGAAAGCCGAGGGCGGCAATCGGCAACAACGCTAGCAGCAGCCAGGGCCCCTCTTCGCGCCACTGGTCGGAACGGGTGTCCTGGCGCTTGGCCTGGCGCATGCGACGCAGGTGCTCCGGGGGGATCAGGTCCTGCACATCCCGGTCGTCCGGGGTCAGGCCGACATAGCGCCCCCCGCCGGCGCGTGCCAAGGCCGCGAGGGCGTCGCCGTCCAGCCTGGGCATCAGGATCGCGCCCCTCGCATCCTTGAGGAATCCCCCATCGGCCCCGGGCACCGGGGCCCCCTTCGAGGTGCCTACACCGAGCACCGAGACCCGGTAGCCTTCGCCGCGCAGCTTGCGCGCGGCCTCCTGGGCCGCCGCGGGGTGGTCCAGCCCGTCGCTGACCAGGATCACCTCGCCTTCCGGGCTGCCCGCCTGGCGCAACAGCTCGCCGGCCTTCTCCAGCACCAGATCCACGCGCCGGTCACCGGCCTCGGGGAGCAGCCCGGTCTCCAGGCTCGGCACCTGGGCGGCGATGGTGGCCGAGTCCGTGGTGAGCGGGGAGACCACGAACGGCTCGCTGCCATAGGCCAGCAGAGCGACCTGCCCCTCGGCCGCTCGCTTGAGCAGGTCCTGGACCTTGAAGCGGGCGCGCGCCAGGCGCGAAGGGGTCAGGTCGGTGGCATTCATGGTCGGGGACAGGTCCAGGGCGATCACTCGATAGGCCTCGGCCCGGTAGACCGGCTGGGGCAGGCGCTCCCAGACCGGGCCGGCCAGGGCGAGCACCGCCAGCAGCCAGCCGAGGGCCATCAGACCCAGGGGCAGGCGCTGCGCCCGTGCCGCGTCGCCGACCAGCAGGTGGGGCAGCAAGTGGGCGTCGACCAAGCCGCGCCAGGCGTCCCCCGCGCCACCCCGGCGCATCAGGCGCCAGACCAGCAGGGCCAGAGGGGCCAACGCGAGCAGCCACAGGGGTCGCAGAAAGTGGAGCTCAGGCGGCATGGCGACCCGCCTTGCCGGTGGCTGGTTTGCCCAGCCGCCCCACCAATCCCCCGGCCGCGATCCAGACGCTCAACAGCAGGGCCGCCCCTGCCGGCCAGGGGTACAAGGCCTGCAGCGGCCTGAAGGTTCGGGTGTCGCGCACGCTCGGCTCCAGGCGGTCGAGCTCATCGTAGACCGTTTCCAGCTCCCGGGTGTCGGTCGCCTGGAAGTAACGACCACCGGTCTGCGAGGCAATCGCCTTGAGGCTGCCGGGGTCCAGGTCGCTCGCTTGGCGCAGCAGCGTGCCGAAGGGGGTCTGTTGACCCACCGAGCCGCCGCCGATGCCGATGGTGTACACCCGGACCTTGCTGCGGGCGGCCAGGCGCGCCGCCTCCAGGGGGGCAACGTTGCCCGCAGTGTTGGTCCCGTCGGTGAGCAGGATAAGCACGCGGTTGTCCTCGGGCTGGTCGCGCAGCCGCTTGACCGCCAGAGTGATGGCATCGCCGATGGCGGTCTCGCGCCCGGCGAGCCCGATCACCGCATCCGCGAGCATGGTCTGGACGGTGACCCGGTCATAGGTCAGCGGTGTCTGCAGATAGGCCCGGCTACCGAACAGGATGAGTCCCATCCGATCACCCCGGCGACGCTGGATGAAGCGTCCCGCCACCGCCTTGACCACGTCCAGACGGGTGGCCGGACGCCCGCCGAGCAGGTAGTCGGCCTGCTCCATGGACCCCGACAGATCCACCGCGAGCATCAGGTCCCGCCCGGTGAGCGGCAGGCTCACGGGCTCTCCCAGCCATTGGGGACGCGCCGCCGCGGCCACCAGCAGCCCCCAGACAAGCCAGGCGATGAGCTGGCGCGCACGCGAGCGCGCCCCCTCTCCGGCGCCCGCCCAAGCGCTGACATCGGCGTAAAAGGGCAGGCGCAAGGCGCGGCCCGCCGCGGGCCTTGCGGAGGAGAGCAGGTAGCGCACCAGCAGTGGCAACGGCAGCGCCGCGAGCACCCAGGGCCAGGCCAGCCTGATCACGCCCGGCGCTCCAGGTTGCAGAGGATCCAGTCCCGGGCGAGCGCCGCCAGCTCGTCCACGGGGACCTCCGCGCGTGGCCGATAGGGGGCATCGGCGAGCAGCCGGCCCGCACCCTCCCGAAACCGCCCCCCGCCGCCGTGGGCGTCCAGGAATCCGAGCCAGCGCTGCCCCACCAGACCGGCCACCTCGCCGCGGGGAAAACGTGCCAGGGCGAGCCGCCGCAGCAGCCGCGACAGCTCGCTGGCAAAGCGTGCCGGATCACGGTCGCGAGCGTAGGCGGTGCGCAGCCCGGCCAGCTCCACCAGGGCCGCACGGGCGGCGGCCCGGCGGCGGCGGCGGCCCAGCGCCCAGCCGAGCGCCACCAGACAGGCCAGCACAGCGAGCCCCGCCAGCAGCCACCATCCCGGCGCCGGGGGCCACCAGGAGACGGGTCCCGGCAGGTGATAGGCACGCAGGCCGGCCAGGGGGTCAGCAGTGGCTGCAGGGCTCATCGAGGCCCCGCCCCGGCACCGGCGCCCGGGCGCAGCCCCCGAGCGAGCTCCGTCCCCAGCGCATCGTCGGTACGCAGGCTCAGCAGGTGCGCCCGGTGCAGGCGCGCCAGCCGCTCCAGCAGCTGCTGGCGTGCCGCCCAGCGCCGGCCCCAGGCCTGGCGCCGTGCCTCACCGGCGGTGTCCACCAGGCTGCGGCGGGTCCCGTCGCTCACCGGATACAGACCGGGCGGCGGGGCCGCGGCCTCCAACGGATCATAGATGAGCCCGAGCACCAGCTCGCAGGCCGTCGCCAGCTGCGCCAGCCAGGCCGAGCGCTCCCGGTCCAGGCCGGCGAAATCACTGAGCACGAACACCAGGCTGCCGGGGCGCACGAAGTGGCGCAGCTGCTCCGCCGCCTGGGTGACCCCCGCATGCCCACCACCGCCGGGGCCGGGGACCTGGTCCCCGGACAGCGCCCTGAGCAGCGGCAACAGGCCGCGGGTACGGGCCGCCGGTCGGCACACGAAGTGGCGGGCCTCGTCGAACACCAAGCCGCCTACGCGATCGCCCTTTTCCGCCGCCGCCCAGGCGAGCAGGGCCGCGGCGCGGGCGGCGACCACCGACTTGAAGGCCGAGCGGGTCCCGAAGCGCATGCTCTGTCCCTGATCCACCAGCAGCCACAGCGGGCGCTCGCGCTCCTCGCGAAACAGCTTGACGTGCGGACGGCCCGCCCGCGCGGTCACGCGCCAGTCCATGTTGCGCACGTCATCGCCGGGCTGATAGACGCGGGACTCGTCGAACTCCATGCCCCGGCCGCGAAACCGCGACAGGTGGCCGCCACTGCGGGTGGCCAGCACCTTGCCCCGCGGGGCGATGTCGAGCCTGAGGGCCTCCTGGCGCAGCGCGATCAGCTCGGCGAGCTGCACCATGACACCCTCGCCGCTCGCCGGGCGCGCCGGGGTATCCGCGAAGGAGACGGGGCTCATGATCAGGGCACCGGAACGAGCTCGAGCAGCTGCGCTACCAGCTGATCCGCGGTGCGCCCTTCGGCCTCCGCCTCATAGGAGAGCAGGACCCGGTGGCGCAGCACGTCCGGGGCCATGGCCTGGATGTCCTCCGGGGAGACATATTCGCGGCCGTCCAGCCAGGCCCGCGCCCGGGCACAGCGGTCCAGACTCAGGGTGGCGCGCGGACTGGCGCCGAATCTCAGCCAGCGCGCCAGCCCCCGGTCATAGGGCGTGGGATCGCGGGTGGCCATCACCAGGTGCACCAGATAGTCCTCCACATCGGGCGCGACGAACAGCTCGAGGACGGCACGCCGGGCGGCGAAGATGCTGGTCTGGCTCACCCGGTGCCGGGCTCGGGGCGGCTGGGGCTCACGCGCCTCGGCCTGATTGAGCCTGAGGATCAGCTTCTCGGTGGCGAGGTCCGGATAGTCCACGCGCACATGCAGCAGAAACCGGTCCAGCTGGGCCTCCGGCAGAGGGTAGGTGCCCTCCTGCTCGATGGGGTTCTGGGTCGCCATGACCAGGAACAGCTCCGGCAGGCGATAGGTCTCGCGCCCCACCGTGACCTGGCGCTCACCCATCGCCTCGAGCAACGCCGACTGGACCTTCGCCGGCGCCCGGTTGACCTCGTCGGCCAGGATCAGATTGTGGAACACGGGCCCTTTGTCGAAACGGAAGCTCGCATCCTGCGGCCGATAGATCTCGGTGCCGGTGAGGTCCGCCGGCAGCAAATCCGGGGTGAACTGGATGCGGTGGAAATCCCCTTCCAGGCCCGAGGCGAGCGCCTTGACGGCCTTGGTCTTGGCGAGTCCGGGCGCCCCCTCCACGAGCAGGTGTCCGTCCGCCAGCAGGGCGATCAGCAGCCGCTCCACCAGCTCGCCCTGTCCCAGGATCTGCTGCCCCACATGGGCCCGCAGCAGCCCGATCTCGTGGCGCAACGGGTCGCGCTCCGGCCCGGGCGGCGCTTCCACTGACGCCTGGGCCAGACTCTCCGGTTTGCTCATGGCTCGCTCTCCCGTCCGATGTGCCTGTGCTCGGTACAGACAACCGCAATACAAATGATCGGCGCGAATACCGCGCCCTAGCCCGCTGTCCGTCGCCGCTCGAGACCCGCATTTCGGGCGGCTTCGTGGGGAAAGACTAAGACAGCGGCGCTCAGGTTCCGTGCGCCGGCGCAATCGGGCCACCGCTCTCGTTGCTCCAGGGGGAGCGGCCCGGGTGCCCGGGCACAACGACCTTGCCCTCCGGGATCGACCGGAGCCGAGCATAGCCCCCTTCCTAAGCGCCCGGCACGGGTCTATGTTCGGAGGAGGTGAGGCGCCCGCACGGCTGGCGCCAGGGCTTGTGACAGACCGGGAGGAGCTCGGCATGCGAATCCATCGACCCGCAGTCCTGCCCGGGGCGTTGTTGAGCGCCCTGGCGCTCTGCCCGGGTGGGGAGGGCCGCGCCGGGGCGCAGCCTTCATTTTTCCTCGCTTCCTCGGCCTTCGCAGACGGCAGCGTGATCCCCACCCGATTTACCTGCCAGGGCCAGGACGTCTCGCCCCCGCTGGCGTGGAAGGGCACGCCCCCCGGGACCCGCTCCCTGGCCCTCGTGATCGACGACCCGGACGCCCCCGACCCCAGCGCGCCGCGGGTCACCTGGGTGCATTGGGTCATCTACAACCTGCCTGCAGACGCCCGCAGCCTGCCTGAGGACGCGGCCCAACAGGGGCTCCCGACAGGGGCGGCGCAGGGTCTCAACGGCTGGGGCCGAGCCGGCTACGGCGGCCCCTGTCCGCCGATCGGGCGCCACCGCTATTTCCACAAGCTCTACGCCCTGGACGGCCTGCTCACCGGCCTCGGGCAACCTACCGAGGAGGCGTTGGAACAGGCCATGAAGGGCCATGTCATCGGCAAGGCCGAGCTGGTCGGGACCTACGAGAAGGACTGATCGCCCGTCCCGGCAAGGGCATGGGGCGGGGCGAAGTCGTTTCAGTATTTGGTGATATTTTTGCCGTTTGACCTTGGTCAATGTCACAGTAGGAAAATGGGTGAGATAATTGCTCAGTATCAGATGAGGAGGCCGGGACATGACCCTCTACAGCCTGCTGGCGATCCTGATCCTGGCGATGGTGCTGACCGCGCTCACGGTCGGTGTGCCTTTTGCCCTGTTTCGCAATATGGCCCGCGGCGCGCAGTTCAGGGAGGAGCTCGACCGCCACGTCCGCCGCCTGCGCCTGTCGAAGATGCTCGACTACCTGGGCATCGACCGTGCACGCTACCTTCATGGGCAGCCCACCGTGCAGATTCGCGAGCACCTGCGTCGTTGCGAGGGCTGCGAGACGACAGATATCTGCGACCAGATTATCGAGACACCCGGCAGGGAGGGAACGGACGTCGGCTTCTGCCCCAACGCCGATTCCCTGACCAAGATGCCCCAGCAGCCTGACGGACCCCAAAGTCCGACAGGCTCCTAGCGGCCATCGCCCGGTCCGGGCCGCCGACCCGGCCGCATCTTTCGACGGAGCCCCCGGCGCTCCTACCGGTCCAGCCCCAGCATGGCCCGCTTCAAGGCGCCGGTGACCGGATGCTCGCCCAGCCAGACCTGCAACAGGGCGCGGAAGAAAGCGTCGCCTTCGACCTTGCCGCGCAGCTTGCCGTCGATGCGAACCTCGGTGCCCTGCCCCGGCACGTAATCGATCTCGACGACCTCCCCCGCTCTCAGAGTAACGAACAGGGCGTTGAACCGGTCGAGCTGGGGCCGCAGCGCCTGCATCTCGGCGGCGCTCTGATTGGCGGCCAGGCCCTTCTCCCAGGCTTCGGTGATCTTCTCCCGGCTGACCTCCTTGTACAGGAAATGCATGAGCACCGCGGCCGGTCCGGAGCCGGCAAGGATCGCCTGGACGTCCTGGGACCTCTGGCGCAGATAGAGGGCGCCGACATAGATGTCGAAGAACCATTTTTCGCGCACGCCGGCCCCGTTCAGCACCAGGCTGGGACCCGCTCCCGCGAGACTCAGGCTGTCGGGTATCTGCACGCCGGCGACCTCGGCCGCGCTGACCGGCGCGGCGGCGAGCATCAGCTGCAGCGCCCAGAGGGCCGCATGGAGCAGGCGCATCACCGCGGAGCGCCGCGGTGCACCGGCAGCGCTGAGTCGAGGGGGACCGGGCTCAGCGTCCGAGCGCACCGGAATGCTCCATGTCCGCCAAGTCGGCAGCGAGCGCCCCCGGCGCGCCGGGGCCCGCCCGGTGACGCCGGGCCAGGCGGGCGTAATTGACCGAGGCGTACTCGAAGTACTCCCGCTCCTGCTCGGTCAGGCTGCGGATGCGCCGTGCCGGCGACCCGATGTAGAGCTGACCGCTCTCCAGGCGCTTGCCCCCGGGCACCAGGCTGCCGGCCCCGATCACCACGTAGGGCTCGACGCGCGCGCCGTCCATGACCACCGCCCCCATGCCGACCAGGCAGTGGTGACCGAGCTCGCAGCCGTGCAGCACGACCCGGTGGCCGACGGTGACGTCTGGGCCGATGACCAGGGGGAATCCGCCCGGGGCGAAGCGGCTGTCGTGGGTCACGTGCAGCACCGACCCGTCCTGGATGTTGGTGCGCTCGCCGATGCGGATGTAATTGATGTCCCCACGCACGATCACGCCGGGCCAGAGGGAGGCGCCGGCGCCGAGGGTCACATCGCCGATCACGACGGCGGTCTCATCGATCCAGGCGTCCGGGGCGATCACCGGGCGCCGACCGTCGAACGGGCGGATGTTAGGCATGGGCGGCGAAATGGCTCGGAAACTCAGAATGTTATACTGCAGCTCGACCCCTGGTCTAACGGAGACGCGAGATGGGCGTAGGCAGCTTTGTGGTGCTGGGCGCGATCGTCGTGCTCGGCGTATACGCGGTCATCATCTACAACAACCTGGTCGGCCTCAAGCACGGGGTCAGCAAGGCCTGGGCGAACATCGACGTGCTGCTCAAGCAACGTCACGACGAGCTGCCCAAGCTGGTCGAGACCTGCAAGCAGTACATGCGCTATGAGCAGGAGACCCTGGAGCGGGTGATGCGCGCCCGCGCGGCCGTGCACTCGGCCCGTGAGCAGGCCGACGTCGCCGCCCTGGGCCAGGCCGAATCCGCCCTGCGCCTGGGGCTGGGCAAACTGTTCGCGGTCGCGGAGGCCTATCCCGACCTCAAGACCAACGAGACCTTTCTGCACCTGCAGTCGCGCATCTCGGGACTTGAGAACAGCATCGCGGACCGTCGCGAGCTCTACAACGAGATGGTGAACAACAACAACGTGCGCATCGAGCAGTTCCCCGACCTGATCGTCGCGCGCATGTTCGCGTTCAAGCCCGCCGAGCTGCTGGAGCTTCTCCGCCGAAGAGAAGGCCGACGTGAGCCTCAAGGAGCTGTTCGGCTGAGGCCGCGGGCGCGTGCGCTCCGATGTCCTCGACGCCTCCCCAGGACTGGACCTGGCTGGCGGTGTGCGCGGCCGGCTCGCTGGGCGCCTTCTACTATGCCTTCCGCAACCTGCGCCGGGCCCGCCTGATCGAAGACACGCCCACGGCGCGCATCCGCTCCGCTCCCCAGGGCCAGGTGGAGCTGGAAGGGGCCGCCGAGGCGCTGCCGGGCGAGCCGATCCTCGCCCCCCTGACCAGCGCCCGCTGTTGCTGGTGGCGCTACCAGGTCGAGCGCCGCCGTGACGAGAACCGCTGGCACCGGGTCGAGCACGGCACCAGCGACGGCATCTTCGTGCTGAGAGACGGCACCGGGGCCTGTCTGGTGGACCCGGACGGGGCCGAGGTAACGCCGAGCGACCGCAGCGTCTGGTACGGAGACAGCCAACGTCCGCTGAATCTGAGTCCGGAGCGCTCCGCAGTGCGACCCCAGGGCTGGTCCTGGAGCTGGCCCCTGGGCTCGCGCACCCTGTTGAGCGCCGCCATCTCCGCCGACTTCCGCTCGCAGGCCTATCGCTATACCGAAGAGCGCATCTACCCGGGCGACCGTCTGTACGTCATCGGCGATTTCCGCTCCCAGGACGACCTGCACCACGGCGCTGAGCGCCAGCAGCTCACGCGGGACAAGCTGCATCTGTGGAAGCGCGACCAGGCCGGGCTACTGCGCCGGTTCGACAGCAATGGTGACGGCCGGCTCGACCCCGTGGAATGGGAGCGGGCCCGCAGCGCGGCCGCCGACGAGGCCGCCGCGGAGCAGAGCGAGATGGCCGCTGGGCGCACCCCGCATCGCGTCGCCCGCTCGCCGGCCAGGGCCTATCCTTTTCTGATCTCTACCCTTCAGCAGTATGACCTGGTGCGCCGCTACCGCCTGAGCGCCGCCGCCTCGGCGGCGGCCTTCTTCGTGCTCGGGGGGATCGCCGCGTGGCTGCTCGGCGGTCGCATCCTGTAAGCAGTCCACGGGGCCTGCCTCGGCCCCGGATTCGTGGCAGAATGGGCGCCGATCAATCCCGCTCGCCCCCTGACCGCCTGGTGGAGCTATGTCGCACGAGACCAATCCGCTGCTCGAGCTCGACGGCCTGCCGCCGTTCTCCCGTATCCGCCCTGAGCACGTGGAGCCGGCCATCGACCGGCTTCTGGCCGAGAACCGCCAGGCCATTGCGGAGCGCCTGGCGCAGGGCGCGCCCTACACCTGGCAGAATCTGGTGGAGCCCCTGGAGGTCCTCGAGGACCGGCTCGAGCGTGCCTGGTCGCCGGTCAGCCACTTGAATGCGGTGATCAATAGCGAGGCGTTGCGCAAGGCCTACAATGCCTGCCTGCCCAGGCTCAGCGATTACGCCACCGAGATAGGCCACAACGAGGGGCTGCATCGCGCCTACAAGGAGGTCGCCGCGGGCGGCGAGACCCTGGACACCGCCCAGCGCAAGCTGCTCGCCAACGCGTTGCGCGACTTCCACCTCTCCGGCGTCGACCTACCGCCCGAGAGCAAGGTGCGGTTCAAGGAGATCAGCGAGGGCTCGCCCGGCTGACCAGCGGGTTCGAGGAAAACCTGCTGGATGCGACCAACGCCTGGCGCAAGCTGATCAGCGACGAGGCGCAGCTTGCCGGGCTGCCCCAGTCCGCCCGGGATCTCGCCCGCCAGGCCGCCGAGCAGCATCGGCGAGCAGGGCTGGCTGCTGACCCTGGAGTTTCCGTCCTACCTACCAGTGATGACCTACGCCGACGACCGTGAGCTGCGCCAGGAAGTGTACCGGGCCTACGCCACCCGCGCCTCCGAGCAGGGCCCTCACGCGGGCCAATGGGACAACAGCGCGGCCATGGAGCGCATCCTCGCGCTGCGCCACGAGCGGGCCCAGCTGCTCGGCTTTGCCAGCTACGCCGAGCGCTCGCTGGCGACCAAAATGGCGCGGACCCCCACCGAGGTCCTGGGGTTTCTGGAGGATCTCGCCAAGCGCTCCCTGCCCCAGGCCCGGCGCGAGCTCGGCGGAGCTCCGCGCCTTCGCCCGGGACCATCACGGCGCCGGTGAGCTGGAGGCCTGGGACATCGGCTATTACGCGGAGAAGCTGCGTAAACACCGTTTCGACATCTCCCAGGAGGAGCTCAAGCCGTACTTTCCCGAGCACAAGGTGATCCCGGGCCTGTTCGCCCTGGCGGAGCGGCTGTTCGGCATCCGGATCAGCCAGGTGCTCAGGTCGAGGCCTGGCACCCCGAAGTGCGTTTCTACGAGATCCGCGACCACGACGGACACCTGCGCGCCGAGTTCTACTTCGATCTCTTCGCACGGCGCAACAAGCGCGGCGGGGCCTGGATGGCTGACTTGCATGAGCCGCTTCTATACCGAGCAGGTCGACCAGAATCCGGTCGCCTACCTGACCTGCAACTTCTCCCCACCGGTGGGGGACAAGCCGGCCCTGTTCACCCACGACGAGGTCGAGACCCTGTTCCACGAATTCGGTCACGGGCTGCACCACATGCTCACCCGCATCGACTACCCACCGGTGGCAGGGATCAACGGCGTGGCCTGGGACGCGGTGGAGCTGCCCTCCCAGTTCCTGGAGAACTTCTGCTGGGAGCGCGAGGTGCTCGACCTGATCTCCGGGCACCACGAGACCGGCGAGCCCATCCCCGAAGACCTCCACCGACGCATGCAGGCGGCGAAGAACTTCCAGTCGGCCATGCGGATGGTGCGCCAGCTCGAGCTCGCGCTGTTCGACTTCCGCATCCATGCCGAGTACGACCCCCCCAAGGGCGGGCGCATCTATGAGATTCTGCACGAGGTGCGCCAGCAGGTGGCGGTGGTCCGCCCGCCGAAGTGGAATCGCTTCGCCCACAGCTTCTCCCACATCTTCGCCGGCGGCTACGCAGCCGGCTACTACAGCTACAAGTGGGCGGAGGTGCTCTCCGCCGACGCCTTCGAGCTGTTCGAGGAGCACGGGGTATTCGATCCCGAGAGCGGCGCGCGCTTCCTGAGCAGCATCCTGGAGCAGGGCGGCTCCCGCGACGCCATGGAGCTATTCGTGGAGTTTCGCGGCCGCGAGCCGCGCATCGAGCCCTTGCTGCGGCTCAGCGGCATCGCCGCCTGAGCGCAGCGCCCGGCCCGGAAAGCCACTGAAGGACGGATCGGCACCATGACTTGGCAGGCATGCGTACTCTGGGCAGCCCTGACACTGGTCGCCGGGGCCGCGCACGCCGCCCATATCACCGACAAGCTGCTGGCCGGCCTGTATCCGAAGCCCGAGGCGAGCGGCAAGCCGCTGCAGCTGCTGGTCACGGGCACGCCGGTCGAGGAGATCAAGCAGAAGGGCAGCTTCACCGAGGTCAGGCTCTCGGACGGGACCCGCGGCTGGATCCAGACCGAATATCTCACCGAAGAGAAACCGGCAAGCGTCAAATTGCTGGAGCTGCAGGCCGAGACCGGCGAGATCAAACAGCAGCTGGCTGAGGCCCAGGCCACGCACACTGCGGACCAGCAGCGCATCGCCGAGATGGAGCGGAGCCAGGGCGAAGCCGGCCGAGCCAGCTCCTTGGGCAGCGAGGCAGCCGAGTCGCTGGCGTCCGATCTGGCCAGAGCGCGGGCCGAGATTGCATCGCTGCGCGCGCAGCTGCAGGCGGCAAGCCGCTACCAGGCCGAGCGCGCGACCTGGGCCGAGGGCCTGGAGCGGGAGATGCGCACCCTGCAAAACCGCATCGGACGCGCCGCGGTGATCCTGGGCGGGCCGGCGGGCGAGGCGGCTCCCGACCATCGCGGGAGTGCCGCCGAAGGGCTCTGGCAGCACTGGCGCTACTGGATCTTCGCCGCGGCCCTGGTGCTCAGTTTCGCTGCCGGCTACGCGCTGCTCGACTACCGGCTGCGCCGCCGCTACGGACGCTTCCGTCTCTGAGGGCCCCGGGATGAAGTACCGGGACCTTCGCGATTTCATCGCCCAGCTCGAGGCACGCGGCCAGCTCTGGCGCATCGGTGTGGAGGTCGACCCGCGCCTGGAGATCACCGAGATCTGCGACCGTACGCTGCGGGCGGGGGGCCCCGCCCTGCTGTTCGAGCGGGTCAAGCGCTCGTCGATGCCGATCCTCGCCAATCTGTTCGGCACCCCCGAGCGCGTCGCCCTCGGCATGGGCGAGGAGTCCGTGGAAGCCCTGCGCGAGGTTGGCCGCTTGCTCGCCTTCCTCAAGGAGCCGGAGCCGCCACGCGGGATGAAGGACGCCTGGGAGAAGCTGCCGGTCTTCAGGAAAGTGCTCGACATGGCGCCCAGGGAGGTGCGTAAGGCGCCCTGCCAGGATAGGGCGATCGAGGGCGAGGCCGTCGATCTGACCAGACTCCCGGTGCAGACCTGCTGGCCGGAGGACGCGGGCCCCCTGATCACCTGGGGGCTGGTGGTGACCCGGGGCCCCCAGAAGCCGCGCCAGAACCTCGGCATCTATCGGATGCAGGTGATTGGGCGCAACCGGGTGATCATGCGCTGGCTGGCCCACCGCGGGGGTGCCCTGGACTTTCGCGACTGGCAGCGGGCCCACCCGGGAGAGCCCTTCCCGGTGGCGGTCGCCCTGGGGGCCGACCCGGCCACCATCCTCGGGGCGGTTACGCCGGTTCCCGACACGCTCTCGGAGTACGCCTTCGCCGGGCTGCTGCGCGGGGCCAAGACCGAGGTCACCCGCTGCCTGGGCTCGGACCTGCAGGTGCCCGCCTCGGCGGAGATCGTGCTCGAAGGCCGGATCAACCCGGACGACACGGCCCCCGAGGGCCCGTTCGGCGACCACACGGGCTATTACAACGAAGTCGAGCGCTTTCCGGTCTTCACCATCGAGCGCATCACCCACCGCAACGACCCGATCTATCACAGCACCTACACCGGGCGCCCCCCGGACGAGCCAGCGGTGCTGGGGGTGGCACTCAACGAGGTGTTCGTCCCGATCCTGCAGAAGCAGTTCCCCGAGATCGCCGACTTCTACCTGCCACCCGAGGGCTGCTCCTACCGGCTGGCGGTGGTCAGCCTGCGCAAGCAGTATCCCGGACACGCCAAGCGAGTCATGTTCGGTGTCTGGTCGTTCTTGCGCCAATTCATGTACACCAAATTCGTGATCGTGGTGGACGACGACGTCAACGCGCGGGACTGGAAGGACGTGATCTGGGCCATGACCACCCGCATGGACCCGGCCCGCGACACCACCATCGTGGAGCACACCCCCATCGACTATCTGGACTTCGCCTCGCCGGTATCCGGACTGGGCGGCAAGATAGGCTTCGACGCCACCCACAAATGGCCGGGAGAGACCGCGCGCGAGTGGGGCCGGCCGATCCGCATGTCCGACGAGATCAAGCTGCGCGTCGATGCCATCTGGGAAAGCCTGGGCATCCCGCTTCCTCCGCACCCCCCCGACTGAGGGACGGATCGGTCCCCAGCACCGCTTTCCAGGATTCCGATTATGCAGGCAGTCCGCTCCCTGACCCTCTACGGCATACCCGACGACCACAAGGTCCTCGTCCGATCGGCCGGCTCGGGGCGGCTGAGCGTCGTAGCGCCGGGCAACTGCCGAGTCCCCTGGGACCTCGGCGACCCACGGATCGGGCTGCAGACCGCCTACATTGGAGGGCTGACGCCGAGCCCGCGCCTGAAGCTCAGCCACGTCCCGCGGGTGGTGTTCAACGCCACCGCCAACCCGGAGACCAACTGGACGGCCCTGGGGCTCGCTCAAAGGGTCTGCGCCGAGGCGCTGCGCCGGGGCATGGGGGTGGTCAATCCCCCCGAGGCGGTCGCCCGCACCTGCCGGGAGGATGTCGCCGAGCGTCTCCAGGGCATCGAGCGTCTGCACGTGCCCCGGGTCGCCCGCTACCAGGCGCTCCCGGCCTTCGTCCTGCTCAAGCGCATCGAGTCCGGGGAGCTGCCCTTCCCGTTCCTGATCCGCACCGCCGACGGATTCGGTCCGGGATGGATCCGGATCGAGGGCCGCGAGACCATGCGGCGGCTCAACCTGCTGCCGTTCGACGGGCGCGATTTTCATATCGCCCCCTACCGCGAGTGCCGGGGCACGGACGGGCTCTACCGGCGCTATCGGATGATCAAGGTGGGCGAGCGGCTGTTCCCGCGTCACCTGATCTTCAGCGACCACTGGCGGGTCAGCGTACGTGACCGGCCGCGGATCATGCAGGGGCGCCAGGACCTGGCCGACGCCGAGCGCGCATTTCTCGCCGACCCTTTCGGGCTGCTCGGCAAAGAGCAGATCGGAATCATCCGCGAGGCGCTGACACGGGTGGGACTGGATTACGCGGCCCTGGACTTCACCCTGGACCCCATCGACGGCCTGGTGCTGCTGCAGTGCGACGCCTGTTTCGACGCCTTTGCCGACGATGACAGCCCGCCGCGGGCCACGGACACGATCGGCGCCATCCGGCGCGCGCTCTGCGACCTGCTGCTAGCCCGGGCCGGGGAGGAGGCCGTCACCCAAAGCTGAGCGGCGGGGCCTCAAGCTGCTCCAGGACCTGTCTCAGAGTCAGGATATGCTCCTCCCAGTAACGGGGGGTGTTGAACCAGGGAAAGGTCCGGGGAAAGGCCGGGTCCTCCCAACGCCGGGCGAGCCAGCCGGCATAGTGGATGATGCGCAGCGCCCGCAGGGGCTCGATGAGACGCAGCTCGCGCCGGTCGAAATCGAAAAAGTCGTCGTAGCCGTCCAGCAGCTCGGCGAGCTGGGCGAGCTGTTCCGCCCGCTCCCCGGACAGCAGCATCCACAGGTCCTGGACCGCCGGACCGTTACGGCAGTCGTCCAGGTCCACCAGATGCAGACCCCCGGCCTCGGTCCAGAGTATGTTGCCCGGGTGGAAGTCGCCGTGCAGACGGATGGCGTCGTACGCCGGGGCGCCTTCCAGCACCGCGCCGGCACGCTCCAGGGCCCGGCCGGCCAGGTCCCGGTACTGGCCGATATATTCCGGCGGCATGAACCCCTGCTCCAGGATGAACGCGCTGGCGGTCTCGCCGAAGCCCCGGTCCAGCGCCGGCCGATGGGCGAACGGCCGGGTCGCCCCCAGCGCATGCATGCGGCCGAGAAAGCGCCCCAGCCTGAGCAGAGTGTCGGGATCATCCAGCTCCGGCCAACGCCCTCCGCGGCGCGGATAGACCGCAAACCGGAATCCCTCATGGCGGTGTAACGTCGCATCCTCACCCAGGACGAGGGGCGCCACCACCGGGATCTCCTGCTCGGCCAGCTCCCGGCTGAAGGAGTGCTCCTCCAGGATCGCCTCATCGCTCCAGCGCCCCGGCCGGTAGAACTTGGCCACCACGAAGCCGCCGTCCTCGAGGCCAAGCTGATAGACCCGGTTCTCGTAGCTGTTGAGCGCCAGCATGCGCCCGTCCGGGACCAGTCCCAGCTGCTCCAGCGCCGAGAGCACCCGGTCGGGGATCAGGTCGTCATACGGATGCGATCTCGGGGCGGGCAAGGGGACCTCGCTTCGGGGGGCAGCAGACAAGGCGCCGGCGCAAGACCGGCGCTGGAGCGCTACCTTAACTGATAAGCACGTGGAATTCCGGAATTCCGGGGACAGTATGGGAATTTCGGGAATTTCGGGGACAGTATATTTATCTTCGGAGATAGCGATCTGAGCCGGATCATGGCGAGAATAGCGCGCGTCGTTGCCCCAGGCCTTCCACACCACGTGACCCAGCGCGGGAATCGTCGGCAGCAAACATTCTTCTCAGACGACGACTACGCAGAGTACCGGCGCTTGATGGCGGCGTTCTGCGCGCAATGCGGGACCAAAGTCTGGGCCTACTGCCTGATGCCGAACCACGTCCACCTGATCATGGTGCCGGAGAAGGAGGACGGCTTGCGTTGCGCGATCGCCGAGGCCCATCGCCGTTACACGAGAATGATCAATCTTCGCCACGGCTGGCTGGGACACCTGTGGCAGGAACGCTTCCATTCGTTCGTCATGGATGAGCGCTATCTGTTGGCCGCTGCACGATATGTCGAGCGCAACCCCGTACGGGCAGGACTCTGCCAAACCGCCGAAGACTGGCCTTGGTCGAGCGCGCAAGCGCACCTTATCGCCGAAGACGACGAGCTTGTGGCGACCGCTCCACTGCTTCAGCTGGTATCCGACTGGCTAGGCTATCTCCAAGAACCGGACCAGAACGACCTACCCGGCGCGATTCACGCCCGGATGCGCACTGGGCGCCCGTTGGGCTCGGATACGTTTCTCAAACAATTGGAAGCAGACCTCGGGCGCTCACTGCAGCGCGGGAAACCCGGGCCGAAGCCAAAGTAACGGGACCGGGATATGCTTGGTGTGTTGAAGGACCGGAATTTGAATTAAGTATACTGTCCCCGCAATTATGAAGAGGGGGTGCCATGCCATGCGCACGATCATGATGATGAACGCCAAAGGCGGCTGCGGTAAGAGCACGCTCGCCACCAACGTCGCCAGTTGGTTTGCGGACGACGGCGCCCGGGTCGTCATCGTGGACCTGGACCCCCAGGGATCGTCCCTGGATTGGCTGGCGGCGCGCCGCGACTACACCGGGATACCCGAGATCCGGGGCGTGGACGGGACCCAGGGACCCGTGCGAGCACCGGCGGGCACGGACGTCCTGATCATGGACGCCCCGGCCGCCACCCACGGGGCGCAGATCACCGAGCTGCTGCGCAGGGTCGAGACCCTGCTGATGCCGGTACTGCCCTCACCCATCGACATGCGCGCCGCGCGGCGCTTCCTGGATGAGCTGCTGGGCAGCGGCAGGGTCTCCCGGGGCCGGACCAGGATCGGCATCGTCGCCAACCGGGTGCGCGAGCAAACCCAGATCTATCGCCATCTGGAGGAATTTCTCGGGCATCTGGATCTGGCGGTGCTGGGCCATCTGCGGGAGAGCCAGAACTATATCCGCGCCGCGGAGCGCGGTCTCGGCCTGTTCGAGCTGGCCCCCTCGCTGGTCTACGAGGACGTGGTGCTCTGGGACCCCATCCTCGACTGGCTAAACAGCCGGGCGAGTCTGGGCAACTGATCAGAACGCCACCCCGGCAGCGCTGAGCCAGGGTTCCCCTTCATCAACTCGCCTGCTCGGCGAGGCAGGCCGGCAGCCCGCTTTCCAGGGTCGGATAGCGAAGCTCAACCCCCAGCTCGTGCAGCAGCTTGCGGTTGCTGATGCGCCGCGATTCGCGCTGATAGGACAGCATGCCCGGGGAGAGCACCCGCTCGGCCTCGGCCAGACCCACCAGCGGGGGCCGGGGCAGACCGGCGAGATCGGCGATCCGGCAGAAATAGTCAGCCATGGTGCTCGGGTGGCCGTCGGCGGCGTTGTAGACCTCACCCGGTCGGCCGCGCTCCATGGCGGCGATGCACGCGCTCACCAGATCATCGACGTGGATGCGATTCGTGTAAGGCGCCTCCTCGGGCCGCACCAGGGGCAGCCCCTGGCGGATGCGCTCGAGCGGCAGCCGCCCCGGTCCATAGATGCCCGGTACGCGCAGCACCACGAATGCGCCGCCGCGCTCCCCCCACTCGTGCAGGGCCCGCTCGGCATCCAGGCGCCGCTGCGCCCGGCTCGCGGCCGGGTCCACCGCGGAGCGCTCGTCCACCCAGCCCCCGGCACAGTCGCCGTAGACGCCCGTGGTGCTGATGTAGACGATGCGCCGCGGCGCTGCCACCCCCTCCAGTCGCGCGAGCAGGCCCCGGATCCGGGTCTCCCGGTCCCCTGGCGCCGGCGGCGGAGCGAGGTAGAAGAGGCGCGCCCCGGCGCTCGGCAGCTCGGGCAGATCGTCGTCATCGAGATCCGCCCGCAGGCTGTCGAAGCCCGCCTCGGCGAGTGCCGCGCGGGACGCTTCGCTGCGCACCGTGCACAGCGTCGAGCGCCCTTCGGCGCCCAAGCGCGCGGCCAGGCGGCGACCCAGATAGCCGCAGCCGACGATTAGCACCCTTGGTGCGAGGTTTTCATGCATGGTTCGATCGGCGAGAATCACCAGTTCCGTACATCAGCTCCCAGGCAGCCCCATGAGCTTCAAGGTCCGAGTCGCTCCCAGCGGCCATGAATTTAGCGCGGAGCTCGGCGAGACCGTGCTGGACGCCGCCCTGCGCCAGGCCGTAGGACTGCCCTACGGCTGCCGTAACGGGCAGTGCGGCTCCTGCATCAGCACACTGGTCTCCGGGGAAGTCGCCTACCCGGGCGGCCACACCGACGCCCTGCAGGGTCAGCCCGCTGACGCCTGCCTGACCTGCCAGGCGGTCGCCGGCAGCGACCTGGTGCTGAGTGTCCAGGAAGTGGCGGCCGTGCAGGACCTGCAGGTACGCATTCTGCCCTGTCGCGCCGAGCGCATCGACCACCTCAGCCACGATGTGCTGCGCATGTACCTCAAACTGCCGGAGAGTCAGCGACTGCAGTTTCTCGCCGGCCAGTACCTGGACTTCATCCTGGCCAACGGACACAAACGGGCGTTCTCGATCGCCAACGCCCCCCACGACGACCAGTTCATCGAGCTGCATATCCGCCGCGTGCCCGGCGGGGAGTTCACCGACTACGTCTTCGAGCAGCTCAAGGAGAAGGCCATCCTGCGCATCGAGGCGCCGCTGGGCAGCTTCTATCTGCGAGAGCAATCGGACCGCCCCCTCATCCTGATGGGCGGGGGAACCGGGTTCGCCCCGCTCAAGGGCATGATCGAGCACGCGTTCCACATCGGCGTCGAGCGGCCTATGTATCTCTACTGGGGAGTGCGCGCGCGCCGCGACCTTTATCTGCCCGAGCTGCCGCAACGCTGGGCGGCCGAGCACCCGGGATTCAGCTACACCCCGGTGCTGTCGGAGCCGGACCCCGACTGGGGCGGGCGCGCCGGCTGGGTCCACGACGCGGTCTGCGAGGACCACCCGGACCTGAGCGGCTTCGACCTCTACATGAGCGGCCCGCCGCCGATGATCCTCGCCGCCCGCGATGCCTTCCGGCATGCCGGGCTGGACCCCGCGCACATGTACTATGACTCTTTCGAGTATGGCGCGACCAAGGACGCCAAGCCGACGGCCCGAGTAGCCGTTCAGGCCGAGTAGCCCGTCCGCACGAAGGCCTCGACAGGCGGGGCCGAGTGGGCGGCCGCCAGCGACGTCCCCAGCAGACGCGGGACCTTGGCCGGCGAGGGCGCCGCCCCGGCTGTGCCCAGCTCCAGACCGGCCCTGTAGCTCTCGCGCGCCTTGTCGTTCTCACCGAGCTGCTCCAGCAGCGCGCCCAGCTCACGGTAGGTCTCCGGCCGCGGACCAGCGCCCACGCTGGCCTCCAGGTAGCCGCGCGCCTTGCCCCACAGGCGGTCCCTCAGACAAAGCCGGCCCAGCGCCAGCAGCAGCACCGAATTGGTGGGGTGGGCCTGCAGCCAGACCTCGGCCACGCCAAGCTGGCGACCCGGCTCGTCGGTCTCGATGACGCCGAGGATGGCGATCAGCGGCTCGCTCCAGTGCTTGCGCAGGTGCTCGCGCAACACCGGCTCCGCCTGTCGGGCGCGTCCGCGATCGATCTCGGCGCAGACGTAGGCCTTGAGCAGGGATTCGTCGCTGCGCAGCGGCTTCGCCAGCTCGGCCCAGAACCGCTCCAGGCGCCCCGGATCGGCGTCTCGTGCCTCCTGGGCGATGAGCGCACGGTAGACCTCCAGCTCCAGGTCACGCAGCCGCTCCTCGGACTCCACCTTGCGTCGGCGCAGCTCCGGCAGCAGGTCGCGCAACGCCTGCCAGTCACCGAGGCGCATGTAGAGCGTCTTCAGGAGCTTCAGCACATAGGCGTGGTGCGGCGCCACCGTGCGCAGGTGCATCAGCGTGGCGAGCGCCTGCTCGAGCTGCTGGTGCGCGAGCTGCAGCTCCGCCTGAGTCAGCGACACTGCGACATCCGCCGAGGGCATGCTCTGATGGGCGCGCTGCAGGTAGTGATCGCGCCGCTCGTGGGCCCCCTGTGCCTGGGCCGCGCGGGCCGCGGCGAGATAGTTGAGCAGCGGCGTCTCGGAGTGGGCGGCGAAGCGCACCAGACTCTTCTCCGCCGCCCGCCATTCGCCCTCGGCCAGATGCATCAGGCCGCGGGTGAGCGCCGTGCGCGCCCGCAGCACCGCGCGCCGCTCGTTCCATTCGTGGACCTTGGCCGGCAGACGCCACACGTGAGCCAGGGTGCGCACGCCGAGGTAGAGCAGCAGAAACGCCACCAGATCCAGCACGACGAACAGTGCCAGACTTCCCTGCACAGTCCAGTACCCGTAACCGATCAGCACATAGCCGTTGTCCTCGTAGACCACGAGGGTGAGCGCAACCGCACCGAGCAGCGCCAGCAGCAGGCCGATCAGCAGCTTCATGGCTGCTCGGGCCCCGCCGCCGGGGCGGCCTGCAGGTGCTCGCGCAGGCGCTTGAGCGACGCGGACACGTCAGGCAGCTGCGGCCTGACGTCGATCGCCAGCAGCTGCCCGAGTGCGTCCTGCATGGACCGGGTGGCCGGGTCCTCGGGGTCGAACAGCTCGCCCAGCCAGCTCTGCGCGGTCTGCAGGCTGGAGCGGTAGAGGGCGGGGTCGGCCTGGAGTGCGCCCAAGCGCGCCGCCTGCAGCTGCAGCTTGAGGTTCTCGAACACGAAGTACTGCTGCTCCGGCGCCAGCATGGCGACCACCGGGCGGTCGTGGCGCCGGATCTCGAGCACCGACTGCAGACCCTTCAGGCCATCGCGCAGCAGAGACTCCATGGAATGCGGCTCCTCGGCCGGGGAGGTCTCGGCGCCGCTCGCTGCGACAGGCGTGGGCGGCGCGGTCTCGGCACCGCTGGCCGGGACGGGCTTGGACGGGGCGGCCTCGGCGCTACCGGCCGGATGGGGCGCCGCCGGGGCGGGTCCGCGCAGGCGCAGACCGCCGACCTGCTCGATCAGGCCCGCGATCCGCCCCGCCAGCCCGGGGAGGTCCGGCAGGTCGACCGCACGCAACGCCGCCAGCTCGCTGGCGATCGCTTCGCGAACCGGGATCCAACCGGGGTCGCCGGTGTCGCGCAGCCGCTCGTCAGCGGCCTCAAACGCGGCGACGGCGGTGTCGCGATCGCGCGCCAAGCGCAGCCGGTGGTTGGCGATCAGCAGCAGATACTCCGCCTCAGCCGCCTTCCAGTCCGCGGTGCTGCGCCCCAGTCGCTGATAGACCCCGTTCAGGGCCTCGCGCATCTCCGACTCGCGCTGCTGGAGCTGCGCCTGGGCCTCGTCCAGATGTGCCTTGCCGGCCTCGAGACCGGCACGCTGGCTTTGGAAATCCGCTCGGATGGCCTCCAGCCCGGCCGTCAGCCGGGCCTCATCCACCTTGGCACCCTGGACCGCCGCATCGAGCCGGCCCAGGGCGTCCCGGGTCTGGAGCCAGTACAGGTAGCCCGCGGCCAGCCCGGCCGCCACCGCGAGTATGGCGACAACGGCAAGCACCGCCGCCCAACGACCACGCGCGCCGCGGCTCGGCTCGGCGCCCGCGCTGTCTGCGGTGTCGATCTGCTCAGGGCTTTCGGCTTGCTGATCTGCCATCCATCGTCCGCCGCAGTTGACGTATCGGGGTCGCCGGTCGCGCCCGGGTACAATTGTCATAGGCTAGCAAAAACGCCAGCAGCCTGTTTGACTGAGGTCTGTCCTGCTACGGAAAAGCGGATATCGCCGCGGTCTGCCGGTGCATTTGCACGACGCATCGCTGCACCAGGCCTCTGGGGCGCAGCCGCGACGATTCGCCCTCGGCGAGTCTTTCGTCAAATCGCTCCAGCTATGTGCCTGGATCGGTCGGCGGACCTGACTCGATCCCGCTGTCCCCGCTACGGACGCCTGAGTGCGACAGACCCCTCGGCCGGGCGGTCTCAGCGCCCGGCTGCCCAGCGACACAAGGCGGCCAAAAGCTCGGCGTCGCCGGCCCCTTCGGCAAGCAGGATCCGGCGGTAGCTCCGGGCCTGCGCGGCCTCGGCGATGCGCTCACTGGCCACCACCAGCGGCGTGCTGCGCAAGCGATCGAGCTCGCCGACTCCCACCAGACATTCCAGATTCCTGAGCACCTCGACGCTGGTGGCCAACACCAGCTGCACCTCGTGACCCCAGGCGGCCAGCAGGGGCCCCGGATCGACCTCCGGCAAGGCGCGCCGGTAGACCTCGGCGTAATCCACCTGCGCCCCGCGGCGGCGCAGCTCGGCGGCCAGCAGCTCGCGCCCGCCCTCCCCGCGCAGGATCAGCACGCGCCGCCCGGCTAGCTCCTGCAGGGCCGGCGCGGCGAGCAGACCCTCGCTGTCATAACGGCCCGATTCGGGCACCAGCCCGACCGCCACCTGGCGCCCCGTCAGCGCCCGGGCCGTCGCCTCGCCCACCGCCGCCACCCGCTGGCGCCCGCGGCCCAGCCGGACGCCAGGCGCGAGCATGGCCAGGGTGCGGCTCACCGCATTGGCGCTGACGAACACCAGCAGGTCGTAGGACTCCAGGGCCGCGAGCACCGCGAGCGCCTGCGCCCGATCCCGGGGCTCCCGGATCTCGATGGCGGGAAAGCGGACCGGCCGGCCGCCTCGGGCCTCGATCAGCCGGCACAGCGGCTCGGCCTGGTGGGCGGGTCGGGTGACCAGCACACCGGCCCCGCCGAGATCACAGTCGCCCGCGAAAGCGTCCCCCACGGACCGCGGCTCAGTCGGCGTACAGCCGTTCGAGGATCGAGCGCGCACCGCGCTCGAGCAGCTCCTCGGCCAGGGTCTGGCCGAGGGCCTCGCCCTGGTCCGCGGCACCACGGACCTCGCCGCGGATCACCCGGCTGCCGTCGGGCTCGCCCACCAGGGCACGCAGCCAGAGCTCGCCCGCCTCGAGCACTGCGTAACCCGCGATCGGCACCTGGCAGCCGCCCATCAGACGCTCGCTCATGGCGCGCTCGGCGCGCACGCACAATCCTGTGTCGCGATCGTGCAAGGGTCGCAACAGGGCATTGACCCGCTCATCCGGCGCGCGACACTCGATGCCGACCGCACCCTGCCCCACCGCGGGCAGGCTCTCCTCGGGCTCCAGGAAACGGCGGATGCGCTCCGCGAAGCCAAGCCGCTTGAGCCCGGCCGCGGCCAGAATGATCGCGTCGTACTGGGACTCGTCGAGCTTGCGCAGCCGGGTGTTGACGTTGCCGCGCAAGAACAGGATCTGCAAATCGGGCCGACGCGCAGCGAGCTGACACTGGCGGCGCAAGCTCGAGGTGCCGACCCGGCTGCCGGGGGGCAGGGCCGCGACTGCCTCGAAGCGGTTGGAGACGAAGGCGTCCCGGGGATCTTCGCGCTGCATGATCACCGGCAGGTGCAGCCCTTCGGGCAGCTCGGCCGGCACGTCCTTCATCGAGTGCACCGCGATGTCGGCCCGCCCGTCCATCAGTCCTTGCTCCAGCTCCTTAACGAACAACCCCTTGCCGCCGACCTTGGCGAGCGGGGTGTCCAGGATCTTGTCGCCCTGGGTGCTCATCGCCACCAACTCCACCTGCAGCCCAGGGTGCGTCGCCGCGAGCCGGGCGGCGACGTGCTCGGCCTGCCAGAGCGCGAGCGGCGAGTTGCGGGTGGCGATAAGCAGCTTTTCGGACATGCGGACAGCTCGACGCTGTGAGGTGCCCCATCCTATCGGCAGCCGCCGCCGCGGGCAAACCGGGCGAGCCGATTGGCGCCATCGACCGCTGTCGTCGCTCAGTCCTCGGCGCTTTCGCGCAGCCAGCGTCGCACCGCGGGCAGGTGGCGGCGGCTGACCTCCAGGCGCTCGTCGGTCTCGCTCAGGCGGGCAAAGCCGCGCCCCTGGGCGTCCTTCTCCAGTCCCACCAGGTAGCGCTGGGCAACCAGTGCGTTGCGGTGGATACGCACGAAGCGCCCGGCGAAACGCTCTTCCAGCGCCTTCAGGGAGTCCTCGAGCAGCAGCTCGCCACCGAGATGGCGCGCCGTCACGTATTTCTGGTCGGCGAGGAAATAGACCACCTCATCGATAGGCACCCGACGGATGCCGCCGCGGAAATGCGCGCAGACGAACTCCCCCTCGGCGACGGCCCCGGACACCCCGGCCAGCGCGCTGATCTGCGCCCGGGTCAGGCCGCTGACCCGCTCCAGCGCCTTGCGCAGGCGCTCGGGGCGCACCGGCTTGAGCAGATAGTCCACCGCCTGCTCCTCGAACGCCGCCAGAGCGTGCTCGCCGTAGGCGGTGGTGAAGATCACCGCGGGAGGCGCCTGCTGGCGGGCCAGCTCCGCGGCCACCTCCAGTCCATCCATGACCGGCATACGGACGTCGAGCAACGCCACGTCGACATCGAGGCTGGAGCACTTGGCCAGGGCCTCGCGACCGTCGCACGCCTCGCCGATCACCCGCCAGTCCCCGCCGAGCTCCTCGATGAGCCTGCGCAGCCGAGCGCGGGCCGGTGCCTCGTCATCGACGATCAGGATCCTCATCAGGGCTTCCATGGATAAGGGAAGGCGAGCCGGACCTGGTATTCCCCTTCCACTTCACCGGCGGTCAGGGTAGCCGCATCGCCAAAGCAGCCGGCCAGGCGCGCGCGGATGTTCTCCAAGGCCAGGCGGTGCCCGCCGCGTCTGTGGCGGGCGTCCGGCGGCGGGAGGCTGTTGCGCACGCTCAGGTTCACCAGGCCACGCCTGTGCCGGCCGACGATGCGGATGGCACCCGGGCCCGGCAGCCGCTCGATGCCATGGAACACCGCATTTTCCAGCAGCGGCTGCAGCACCAGGGGCGGCACCAGGGCCCGGCCAGGCAGCCCCGCGATGTCCCAGCTGACCTGCAGACGCGGCCCCAGGCGCTGCTGCTCAATGCGCAGATAGCCCCGAGCCAGCTCCAGCTCGTCGTCCAGGCTGGACAGGCGTCCGGGCTCGCTTAAGGTCGCCCGAAACAGCTCCGCCAGGTCGCTGACGGCCTGCTCGGCCAGGACCGGGTCGGTGCGCGTGAGGCTCGCGATGGTGTTCATACTGTTGAACAGAAAGTGCGGTCGGATGCGCGATTGCAGGGCATCGAAACGTGCCCGCGACTCCGCTTCGACATGGCGCCGCCACTGGTGCTGTACATACAGGTAGCGTAGCAACAGCGCGCCGGCGATGGCGGTGATACCCAGCGCCTCCGCCAGCAGATCCGGGTGCGCGGACGCCGCGGCGTCCGCGCTCCGCAGGGTCCCGGGCCAGCCCCAGACCGCTACCTCGGTCACACCGAGCGCCACCAGCATCAGCAGGCCCCAGGCGACCAGACCCGCCGATGCCGTCCCTAAGCGCGCCAGCCACGGACGCAGGGAGCACAGCAGCGCGGCGGTGGCGATGGCGATCCATTGCACGAACAGGGAGCGGCGGCTAAGCGAGTCCCAGAAGGCGCCGAGCCCCCCGGCAGACGCCAATGCCAGCACCATGGCGAACAGCTCGGCGGTGACGATCACCACGAACGCGGCCGGCAAGCGGCAGAAGTCCGGCAGAAAGCATCCCGGCCGGTCGCCGCCTGCCCGGGTGTCGGCCCGCCCCGGCGCTTCCCCCCGAGTCTCCGCTCCAGCCGCGGGCTGCCTAGGCGATATGGCTATAATTGTGTCCCCTCGATGTCACCACAAAGGCCCGCTGAATGACCGATATAGATGCCGCAGGGAAACCCTGGTCAGGCCGCTTCAACGAGCCCACCGACGCGTTCGTCGAGGCGTTCACCGCCTCCGTAGGCTTCGACCGGCGCCTGTATCGAGTATGACATCCGCGGCTCGATCGCCCATGCCCGCATGCTGGGACGCGCCGGCATCTATCAGCGAGGCCGAGCGCGATGCCATCGTCGCCGGCCTGGAAGCGATCCGCGGGCGGATCGAGCGCGGCGAGCTGGTCTGGTCGGTGGCCCTCGAAGACGTCCACATGAACATCGAGTCCGCGCTCACCGCCGACATCGGCGAGGCCGGCAAGAAACTGCACACCGCACGCTCACGCAACGACCAGGTGGCCACCGATGTGCGCCTGTGGCTACGCGATGAGATCGGGCAGATCCGCGGCGAGATCCTGCGCCTGCAGCAGGCCCTGCTCGATCTCGCCGAGCGCGAGGCCGACACCATCATGCCTGGCTTCACCCACCTGCAGACCGCCCAGCCGGTGACCTTCGGTCACCACATGATGGCCTGGCTGGAGATGCTCGAGCGGGACCGCGAAAGGCTGGCCGATTGCAACCGGAGGCTCAATGTCATGCCGCTGGGCGCCGCCGCGCTGGCCGGGACGAGCTACCCCATCGACCGGCACTACACCGCGCGGCTGCTCGGCTTCGAGCGCCCCGCCGAGAACTCCCTGGATGCGGTGAGCGACCGCGACTTCGCGGTCGAATTTACCGCGGCCGCCAGCATCCTGATGATGCATCTGTCACGTTTTTCCGAAGAGCTGGTGCTCTGGTCCTCTGCCCAGTTCGCCTTCGTGGAGCTCCCAGACCGCTTCTGCACCGGCTCCTCGATCATGCCCCAGAAGAAGAACCCGGACGTGCCCGAGCTGGTGCGGGGCAAGACCGGGCGGGTCTTCGGGCACCTGATGGGGCTGCTGACCCTCATGAAGGGCCAGCCGCTCGCCTACAACAAGGACAACCAGGAGGACAAAGAGCCGCTGTTCGACAGCGTGGACCAGCTCAAGGGCTGCCTCAGGGTGTTTGCAGACATGGTGCCCGCGATTGCCTGCAAGCGGGACAACATGCGCGGGGCCGCCCGGCGAGGATTCGCCACCGCCACCGATCTCGCCGACTACCTGGTGCGCAAGGGCACCGCCTTCCGGGATGCCCACGAGCGTGTGGGCAAGGCGGTCGCATACTGCATCGAGCGCGGGATCGAGCTCTCGGGGCTCTCCCTGGAGGAGCTGCAGCGATTCTCCCCGGTCATCGAGCGCGATGTCTTCGCGGTGCTCAGCCTGGACGGCTCGGTGGCCTCGCGTAGCCACATCGGGGGCACCGCGCCGACCCAGGTGCGCGCGGCCATCAAGCGGGCCCGGCAGCGCCTCGCCGGTGAGCCCGCCCCGCCCGGGTGACATGTTGAGGTCCGGGCTGCGGGGGAATAGCCTATTGGCCTAAGAAGAAGCAGCGAGACCCTGGAGGACGGGGCAATGTTGTACCGGCATCCTTCCCTTGGCCGCCTGGTCCTTGCAGGCCTGGCGGTGTGGCTCGGCCTCGGTGCGGCGGCCCACGCCCAGGGCCTTCCGGCCCCGGTGGCCGATGCGCTCGCCAAGCATCACATCCCTGTCGGCGACGTCAGCCTGTACGTGCGCGAGGTGAGCGCCCCCGGGCCGAGCCTGGCCGTCAACGCGGACGTGCCCCGCAACCCGGCGTCGGTCATGAAGGTGGTCACCACCTTCACCGCCCTGGACAGCCTCGGCCCCTCCTACACCTGGCGGACCGAGGCGCTGGTCAAGGGTAAGGTCAAGAACGGCCGCCTGAACGGCGACCTCATCATCAAGGGCTATGGCGATCCCGACCTGACCCCCGAGGACCTGTGGACCCTGGTACGCAGCCTTCACGAGCGCGGGCTGCACACGGTCGCTGGGGACCTGCTGCTCGACGGCAGCTACTTCGCCCCGCCGGAGGCACAGCGGGGGGATTTCGACGGCAAGGCGGACCGGGCCTACAACGCCCTGCCTGATGCGCTCAGCGTCAACTTCCAGGTGACCGATGTCCACCTCTACCCGGACAAGGCAACAGGCGACGTACGCGTGTTCACCGACCCGCCGCTGGCCAATGTCCAGTTGGAGACAGATATCCGGCTGGTCAAAGGCCCCTGCCTGGATCGCTACCACAAGCCCGTGCTGCTGGTCTCCGACGGAGGCACCGAGGCTACCGTCAAGGTTGCCGGCACCTTCGCCGCGGACTGTCACGAGACGAGCTACACCCGCCTGCTGCTGAAGCCCGAGGAGCACCTGGCCGGCGCACTGGAGAGCATCTGGAGCGAGGGCGGCGGCAAGATCGAGGGCAAGATCCGCACCGGCAAGGCTCCGGACGGGGCTGAGCGCATCCACCAGCTGCAGTCCCGCCCGCTTGCTGAAGTGGTGCGCAGCATCAACAAGTGGAGCAACAACCTGATGTGCCGCTCGCTGCTGCTCACCCTGGGCGCCGAGCGCTACGGCGCGCCAGGCAGCGAGACCAAGGGCCAGGAGGCGGTCAAGGATTGGCTGCACAAACGCGGGCTGGCGTTCCCGGAGCTGGTCCTCAACAACGGCTCGGGCCTGTCCCGGGAAGGGCGTATTTCGGCCGCCCACCTGGGCAGTCTGCTGGCCCATGCCTACCAGAGCCCGGTGATGCCCGAGTTTATGTCTTCGCTGCCGATCGTGGGCGTCGACGGCACCATGCGCAAACGCCTGGTGGGCCAGCCGGTAGCCGGGCACGCCCACATCAAGACCGGCACCCTGGACAACGTCAGCAGCATCGCCGGCTACGTGCTCGACCGCCACGACAAGCGCTGGGTCGTCGTGCTGATGATCAATCACAAGGGCGCCATGGCCTGGCAAAGCCGGCAGGTCCAGGACAGGCTGATTAGCTGGGTGTACGACGGTAACCTGGACGGGATTCCGGCAGGACCCCGGCAGGGCTCGCCCGCCAAGCGGGGCCGAAGCAGCCGCCATACGCGCAAGCGCAAGGCGGCCAAGACGCAGAGCTGAGGCACCGGACAGGACAGCGCGAGCGCGCTCGCGCCTGCGGTTGTATCGCGGATAGAATCCCCCCGTCGGCCGATAGGACAGCGATCGCCCTTGCACCAGCTGTCCGAGGCTACCCGCGTGCCTGGGACGACGGCCGAGCATCGGCACGCCATTCAGGCACCGAGCAACCGAGCAACGAGATCCGATGCTGTCAGCCGACGATGCGATCGAGCGCCTGCGCGAAGGCAACCGACGGTTTGTGGAGAGCGGCCCGACCCTGGAGCGGTTCGGCAGCCACCGCGAGCGCGGGCAGCTGGCCGCCGGGCAACACCCCTTTGCCATCATTCTGGGCTGCTCGGACTCGCGGGTGCCGGTGGAGCTGATCTTCGACCAGGGCTTCGGCGACCTGTTCGTCATCCGCATCGCGGGCAACATCGTGGCGCCCTCCCAGGTCGGCAGCATCGAGTTCGCGGCCGAGCGCTTTGGCACCCGGTTGGTCGTGGTGCTCGGGCATTCGCACTGCGGCGCCATCTGCGCCACCCTGGAGGAGCTGCGCCGGCCGAGCCAGAGCCAGTCCCGGAACCTGCGCTCGATCGTCGACCGCGTGCGCCCCTCGGTGGAAGGCCTGCTCGCAACCGAGCTGCGTCACGACGAGGAGTTACTGATCGAGAACGCCGTGCTGGCCAACGTGCGCGCCTCGGCGAGCCACCTGCGCCACGGCTCCGAGGTGCTGGAGCAGCTTATCCATAGTGACGGACTGCGGGTGGTCGGGGCCGAGTACTCCCTCGAGACCGGCCGGGTGGACTTCTTCGACGGCGTCTGACGCGCGCGCTTCGCCTGCAAACAACAGAGACCGTATGGGGATCTCGCCGTGCTCAGCTGCTAGATATCGGTTACCCACTGCGAGAAGCGAGGAGACGAAGATGGCCGCACAACTCCTGTCTGCGGCGGAGGTCGAGAGCCGGCTGGGCGAGCTGCAACGCCCGCACCGCGGCGGCGCCCTGGGCAATCCGGGAAGGCAAGCTGGCCAAGGAATTCGTGTTCCCGGATTTCGTGGCCGCCTTCGGGTTCATGACCCAGGCCGCCATCCACGCCCAGGTCATGGACCACCACCCCGAGTGGTGCAACGTCTACCGCAAGGTGGACGTGCGCCTGACCACCCATTCCGCGGGCGGCATCACCGGACTGGATTTCGAGCTGGCCGCGCGCATGGAGTCGGCCGCCAGCTGAGCCGAGCTTGCGGCGCATGACCGATCGGCTGTTCACCTACGGCACCCTGTGCGCCCCTGAGGTCATGGAGACGGCGGCAGGCCGACGGTTCGGGGCAATCCCCGCAAGACTGCCCGATCACGCGGCCTACCGGTTGCGCGGGGCGGACTACCCCGGACTCCTGCCCCGGCCGGGCAGCCAGGTCGAAGGGCTGCTTTGGCAGGGACTGGACGGAGCCGCCTTCGCCAGGCTCGACCGGTACGAGGGTGAGCTCTACATCAGGCAGCGGGTGCGTGTCCTGACCGAGCGCGGCGCTCGCATCGCTTGGACTTATCTGGTGCGCCCCGCCCGGCGCGGCCAGCTGAGCGAGGAGCCCTGGGACTACGCGGAATTCCGCGAGCGGCGTTTGGCGCGACTGCTGGAACGCCCGCGAGGGGACTAGTGTACTGTTTCATGTTGTTTGGAACGTACGAGGAGCGGCGTAGTGTGACCCGCTCGGGTCACCGGGACCTTTCCGTGACACGCTGTGGATACTTCCCTGTACGCTCGACGGCCGCATCCCTGCGGCCGACGGTCACTCCAAGGCCCCGGCGACCCAAGCCCCGACGCTTGTAACGCCCGCCTCCGCACCCGCTCCAGAAACTCTGAGAAATACCCAGCAGTACACTAGCCCCAAGGCCCCCAGGGCTTGCGGCATCAATCGCCGGACAGATCAATCGACGGAGGGTCGCGATGGCCAAAGACAGTGTGCATGAGCTCAGCATCCGGCTGCGCGATTTCGCCCGCGCGCGGGATTGGGAGCAGTTCCACTCGCCCAAGAACCTGGCCATGGCCCTGGCCGGGGAGGCGGGCGAGCTGCTGGAGCATTTCCAGTGGCTGACCGAGGCCCAGAGCTACGCGCTGGCCGAGGACAAGCGTGAGCAGGTGGCGCTGGAGCTGGCCGACATCCTGATCTACGTGCTGCGCTGCGCCGAGCGGCTCGACGTCGACGTCATGGCGGCGGCCTGGCGCAAGATCGAGATCAACGAGCAGCGCTATCCGGTGCACCGCGTGTATGGCGACGCACGCCGGGCCGGCGAGTACGAGGCGGAGAGCGACGGGGAGTGAGCGCCCACTAGCATCACAGGCTATGGAAGCGCCTGCCCGGGTGGCCACCGGCCGGTAGCTCAGGTGGCGGCGCAGCCGCTAGCTGACGCCGCGCCCGCCAGCATGACGAGCTACCGCGCCAGGCTCCGGTAAGCCTCGGCCTGGCTGGCCACCAGCAGAGCCTCCGGCACCCGGTGCTTGACCGCCGCGGCCATCTCCAGGCACAGGCCGGGGCTCGGGCGCAGGCTCACCCAGAGCAGGTTGAGGTTGAGATTCAGGTCGGCGAACACCACCGCATCTGCGTAGTAATCGAACACCGCCTGGATCTCGCGACAGACCTCCTCGATGCGCTCCCCAGGCCAGTGACGCAAGCGCGGGATCAGCATCATGAAATCGGTGAGCGGCCGGCCGCGCTCATCCCGGGTGGGCACGCGCTTCCAGAGCGGCTCGCACGGCTCCAGGGACGGGCTTAGCTTTAGGTTTCGTGAATCCACGGCAAGGACCCCTGGCTTCGAGCACCGGTACCGAATAGGACAGTGGGTCGAGCGCCACAACGCGCCCGCATCCCCCAAGCCTGCCTGCGCGCACGGCTGCGATCGCGGACCCCATCCGGCTGCGCGCGGGCCATCAAGAGCTAAGCGTAGCCGCCATTTTCCCGGCGTGATGGGCCCGTAGCCCGGATGCCGCCGGATACCTGCCCCTCGGGGGTATAACGCACGGCACCGAGCGCGCCCGCTGCGCCCCCGGGACTGGGGGCTACATTGGGCCGGGCCCGGCCGGCGGTTTATACTGCGCCACTTTGCGACTGTCTCAGGAGCCTCCGATGCACTGTTGGGCCCGCTACCTGTTGTGGATCACCATCGCCGTGCTCGGCGCCGGCAACCTGCTCTCGGCCTGCGGCCAGAAGAGCGCCCTCTATCTCCCCGACCATAAGACCGAGCAGCGCGGACAGGCACCGGCCTCGCACTGATCCATGGACGGCTTCCGCTACCGCGAGGGGCGCCTGTTCGCCGAAGACGTCTCCTGCGAGGCGATTGCCGAGCGCTACGGCACGCCCTGCTACGTCTACTCCCGCGCCACCCTGGAGCAACACTGGCGGGCCTTCGACCTGGCCCTGGGCGACCGGCCGCACCTGGTGTGCTTCGCGGTCAAGGCCAATTCCAACCTGGCGGTGCTGAGCCTGCTGGCGCGCCTGGGCTCGGGCTTCGACATCGTCTCGGTGGGCGAGCTGGAGCGGGTGCTGGCGGCGGGGGGTGATCCGGCCAAGGTGGTGTTTTCGGGGGTCGGCAAGCGCGCCGACGAGATGCACCGGGCGCTGGAGGTCGGCATCCGCTGCTTCAACGTGGAATCCCTGCCGGAGCTGGAGCGCCTGGACGCGGTCGCCCGGGAGCGCCACGTGCGCGCGCCGGTGTCGCTGCGGGTCAACCCCGACGTCGATGCCCGCACCCATCCCTACATTGCCACGGGACTTCGCGAGAACAAGTTCGGCATCGACATCAACGAAGCGCTCGCCGCCTACCGGCACGCGGCCTTCCTGCCAAACCTGCAGGTGGTGGGCGTGGACTGCCACGTCGGCTCCCAGCTCACCAGCCTGGCGCCCTTCATGGACGCCCTGGACCGGGTGCTGGAGCTGGTCGACAGCCTGGAGCGCGAGGGCATGGAGATCCACCACCTGGACCTGGGCGGCGGCCTGGGCATCCGCTACACGGACGAGACGCCCCCCCGGCCCGAGGACTACGCCCTGGCCCTGGAGGAGCGCCTCCAGGGCCGCCCCTACGAGGTCCTCATCGAGCCCGGCCGCGCCATCGCCGGCAACGCCGGCATCCTGCTGACCCGGGTCGAGTTCCTCAAGCACAGCTCTCACAAGCGGTTCGCCGTGGTCGACGGCGCCATGAACGATCTGGTGCGCCCCGCGCTCTACCAGGCCGTCCAGGAGATTGTCCCGGTCGCGCCCCGGGACGACGGGGAGATGCACCGCTACGACATCGTCGGCCCGGTCTGCGAGACCGGCGACTTCCTGGGCAAGGACCGGCCCCTGCGTCTGGCCCCGGGCGACCTGCTCGCGGTGCGCTCCAGCGGCGCCTACGGCTTCACCATGAGCTCCAACTACAACTCCCGTCCCCGATCCGCCGAGGTCATGGTCGACGGCGACCGGACCCACCTGGTGCGCCGCCGCGAGACCGTCGCGGAGCTGTTCGCCGGCGAATCCACCCTGCCCTGAGGCCCAGCCCGTGGAGCGCGTCCCCGAGCCCGAGCTGATGGACGACCCGACGCAGGCCCTGGCCTACGCCCGGGAGGACTTCTCGGAGCCCAACGCCCTATTCGTCGAGCAGTTCATGGCCCTTCAGGGCCCGAGCTTCGAAGGGCGGATGCTCGATCTGGGCTGCGGCCCCGCCGACATCAGCCTGCGCCTCGCCCGGGCCTTTCCCAAGGCCCGGATCGACGCCCTGGACGGCTCCGAGGCGATGCTGGCCTTCGCCCGCGAGGCACGGGAGGCCAGCGAGCCCGCCGTCCGTGAGCGGGTCAATCTGATCGGCGCCTGCCTGCCCTGGCCGCATCTCTCCCCGCAGCGCTACGACGCCCTGGTCTCCAACAGCCTGCTGCATCACCTGCACCGGCCCGAGGTGCTCTGGGAGACCCTGCGTCAAAGCGCCCGCCCGGGCGCCGCCGTCGCGATCATGGACCTGATGCGACCGGAGTCCGCGCAGGCGGTGGACAGACTGGTGACGATCTACGCGGGGGCCGCCCCCGAGATCCTGCGCCGGGACTTCCGCAACTCCCTGTTCGCGGCCTTCACACCGGAGGAGGTCCGCGATCAGCTCTCAAACGCAGGACTGCCAGGCCTGAGGGTCGAGCCGGTGAGCGACCGGCACCTGCTGGTCAGTGGCAGGCTGGCGTAGGCGCGAATCCGCCCCCCGGTCGCTATCCGCTCCACCGGCGACCGCGCGGCCCCACTTGCAGTCGCCCGCAATACCCTCTCAGCAAGCAGTGACCCGCCCCGGGCGTTCCGCGTATCCGCCAGAGCCCTAAGCAGGACCCCCGGATTGTGCCCCCAAGGACGGCGCAGTGTGTCGCCGCCTTTGTGGGAGGCGAGCCCTCTCGGCGACTACCGAATCTTCCGCCCAGTCCTTGTCTTCAGCCCCCCGGCGGGTAAACTCCTTGAATCAAAGGAGCATCCCATGGAAGCGGAACAGCCAGTCCGGCCGGGAGTCCCAGCAGGAGGCCCCAAAAACACCTTTGCGTCCCGCGGGCCTGACCGGAACGGCAGTCGACGCCCGAACTCTACCGCCGCCCAGCGGGCTACCCGTGTCACGCTGGTGGCTCCCGACGCTCCGATCCCGGCGATGTTCGGCTTCCGTCTTCCCATTCATCGCCCCAAGTTGTCTTACGCCTGGTTCACAAAGCAGCCGCGCCGCGGCACTCGCGGCGGAGCAGCAGCAAAGCGCAGGGCGCCAGCGCCTGGGCCCGGGAACTTCTTGCAACAGCAGGTCTTGCGGCTGGACTCCTTCCCGATCTTGGCATGCAATACCTTCAGATCGACCGGAGGTTCCGAGGCCCGGTGTGGGGCTCCGAACACGTCGGGCGCCCGCTCTAACAGCTGGGCCTTCCGCTGCGTGATTTGGTTGGGGTGCACCTCGTGGCGCTGCGCCAGCTCGGCCAGCGTACGCTCGCCCTTGAGCGCCTCAAGCGCCACTTTCGCCTTGAAAGCCGGTGAGTGGTTTCGGCGGGCTCTCTTGGCCATCTTTCGCCCCTGGTTATCGGAGGATTATCGCCCCGCATCAGGCAGCGATTCCACTTATCCCGCTGTTCAGATTTCCGCGGCCAGCTCTGTAGCGCTTGGGCTCGAATCACGGGTTGTTGGGGATGTTTTTCCAAAGCCCTGAAACGGCGAGCCACGGGACTACAAATATGGGAACCTATATATAGGTTCCCATATTTGGGTTCCTACATTTAGTGACCGGTAACTACATTTGGGAACTTGTTAATAGATGTAGGTATTTTCATCCGGACGGCTGGGCCGTCCATTGCATGTTAGGTGCCACATGACTGTAAGCGAAGACGATTGGCGCCTCCAGGGTCAAGAACGGTACCTCAAAGGGTTAACGTTGTATTGGAGATCATGGTCACAGACCCGTGAACATTGGGACCACGACCACTGCGAATTTTGCAAGGCAAAGTTCATGGACAGCGGGAGCCCAGAAGTTCTTCGCGAGGGATATACCACTGACGACGAATACCACTGGATCTGCAAGAGCTGCGCTGAGGATTTTCGAGAAACATTCGAGTGGCATTTTGCCTCAAAATCTTAGGCTCGATTGAAACCGAGAAAGGGAAATACGAAACATCCACCTAACCATCACTTGCAGCCGACCGCTCCAGTCGCTCCGCTCCTTGCGCGATCGGCTGAAGTGAGCCGTTAGCGCACTCGAAACGTCCTACCACTTAGGGGGTATCGTGAAAGTCTTTATAAGCTGGTCTGGGGAAACAAGCCGGAAGGTCGCCGAGATTCTTAAGGATTGGCTACCCGCAGTAGTCCAAGCAGCGAAACCATATTTCAGTCCCAACGACATTCAGAAAGGCGCCCGATGGAACAACGAGATTTCTAAAGAATTAGAGGAGGCGCGAGTAGGCATCATCTGTTTAACAAGCACAAATCTCCAGGCGCCGTGGCTAATGTTTGAAGCGGGTGCATTAGCGAAAAGCGTTGAAAAATCTCGTGTTATTCCAATGTTGTTCGGCGTTGCCCCAGCTGATCTGCAGGGTCCCCTTCTGCAATTCCAAGCGGCTTGCTTTTCCAAGGAGGATGTTCACAAGATAACAAGAACGATTAACGCAGCCCTGGGACAAGAATGCTCTGGACGGGCAAATCTTGGACGCTGTATTTGACAAATGGTGGCCGGATTTTGAGCATAAAATCAATAGAGTCTTAGAAAATGACACACCCGAGCTAGGTCGAGAGATTCGCACAGAAAGAGAGATCCTTGAAGAAATCTTAGAGTTGAGTCGGGCAATGGTTTACAACCCAAGCCCGCTTGAAACTGACCCTATCTTGCTGAGGCCAATTGACGACTTGGAGATGACAGTGAGAGCGGCAAACATGCTTAAGGCCCAGAGCATTTTTCTCATCGGCGACCTCGTCCAGCGCACCGAAGTGGAACTATTGGGTATCCCGAATTTTGGCAAACGAAACTTGATGGAAATAAAAGACGTTCTCGCCACTCGGGGGCTGGCTTTAGGGCTCAGATTGAAATACTGGCCACCGCTTGAGGGAGGGAATCTTTCCAGGTAGCGCTAACAATGCGCTACACCCGAAACTCCGGTCGCTAGCGCTCCCTCCGCTCGGGTGAGTGCGGCCGTTATGCAGGAGATGACCAAGTGAGCGCGACAACTCTCCCGTGCTTGCGCAAACGTGGTGCGGCGCAAAGCTGTCCAAATCGTGAACAGATGAATATATCTGGCCGTTTCCATGCAGCCAGCTGAAAGGAGCAGACATTATGATCAATCAACAGGCCGCCGAAGATCAGATTCTTGAGAAGCAGAAGATTGTTGATTTCGACATCAAGGAATTCACTATCGAACTTCTGATCTCCAAGTATCTAAAGGGGATAGATGAGAACGATAACGACATATTCATCCCAGAATACCAACGGAACTTCGTTTGGGACAAGACTCGTCAATCAAAGTTCATAGAATCCGTACTCCTTGGCCTACCAATACCCTACATCTTCACTGCTGACACAGACGGTCGCCTTGAGATAGTCGATGGTTCGCAGCGCCTAAGGACTCTGGTGGCATTCTTACAGAACAAGCTTGTTCTTCGGGACCTAGATGTTTTGACGGAAGCTCAATGGTTTCACGCATGACGACTTGACAAAGGCGCGACAAAGGAAACTTCAAAACTCGACAATCAGAATGATCTCTCTCTCTGACAAGAGTGATGAGGATGTTCGATTCATGATGTTCGAAAGAATTAACACCGGCAGTGAGTTGCTCAAGGATATGGAGAAGAGGAAGGGTATCTTTGGCGGCAAGTTCATTGACTTTGTCTACAAAGAGTGCACTACGCATCCCCTTTTCGTTCGGAATACAAGTTTCACCGAGCGACTTGAGAAGAGAGGCGAACCGCAGGAACTCGTAATCCGTTTCTTCGCATATTCAGACAACTACAGGAATGTAAAGACAGGGGTAAATGACTTCTTGAATGAGTTTGTGGCGTCAAAGAACCAGTCCTTTGACGGAAAGACCATGCTTTCCGAATTCGAACAGATGCTGAGTTTTGTGGATAAGTACATGCCTCTCGCGTTCACGAAAGGAAAGACATCGAACAAAACGCCTCGCGTTCGCTTCGACGCCATTTCCGTTGGGGTCAACCTCGCATTGCGTGAGAACGCCAACTTGAAGCCACAGAGCGTATCATGGCTGAACGGTGAACGATTCAAGGAACTCATCACTACCGGGGGACAGAATGCCCCCAGCGCGATCAAGGCCCGAATTGAATATGTTCACGACTCATTGCTTGGCCTGTGATGAATACGGTTATTGCAGACTTCGAAAAGCGAGTCAGGGAGATAGATGTCTACTTCCGACACTTGGAGGCAATAGAAGAGAAGGACGGTAAGCTCTCTGTCCCCACGGCGCGGGGAAGAGCCCTTCGGCCTATGGATCCTGCACTCGTCAAGGTTCTTAAAGCCAACATGTTCCTTCTCCTCTACAACTTGGTGGAATCCTCTGTCCGGCAGTCTCTGGTCGAGGTCTTCGATACGATCACTGCTGAAAGCATGCCATATGCAGACGCGAGTGATCACGTGAAGATGATCTGGCTAAGCAAGGGGCACCGCAAGTTCAAGGACAGAAGCGCGGAGCAGATATTCCACGCTTTGGCAACCCTCGCTCAGGATGTTGTCGAGATTGAGTTTGGCGACGGTATCATTGCCGGTGGCAATCTTGACGGACGGAAGATACGCGAGCTTTCTCAGGTATATGGGTTCTCGTCCACAGTACACAGAAATGCTAAGGATGGCATCAAGCTGTTTCAAGTGAAGAAGCACAGAAACGACTTGGCCCATGGCTTGGTCTCGTTCTCGGAATGCGGAAGGAATTACACCGTATCGGATCTACGACAAGCGAAGCATGAGGTCGTTATATATCTCAGGGGTATCCTCCGCAATATCTCGCGGTATTTGGAGCAGAAGAAGTTTCGAATTCAAAATGCATAACAATCACATGCACTCGGACAGCAAAAAGCGTCGCTCGTTCCTCGCTTTGCTTTTTGCTGCCGGTGATGTGAAGCGTTATAAGCTCAAGGAAGTCCGGTGAGCAAACCAAAGAAGATTATTGACAATCCAACAAGTGCTGAGTTGTCAAAACAATTTGAAGCATTTGAAAGCTTGGAGGCTTTATACAAGGCGTTTCCATTTGCTCGCAATTTATTTCCAAACATGGAACAAGCCTTCAATGAATTCAAAAAGTTAAAAAAACAAGCAGAAATACTGAAAGTTCCTGATCGGTTCAATGAGCGCTTTGCAAGCCTTGGATGGATCGCATATGAATCAATGAATATGGAAGTGATGCAGGAAGCAATAAATATATACGACTCTGAAGGCAAGGATGCAGCGGAACAATATTTGGCAGAATCATATGATGCAGATTGTTTAGAGTGGGGCATACGTTGGTTTAATGGAAACAAAGAGTTTCGTCGTCGAATGCGCTTGGCGGAGCTAGCAAGGGAAGATTACTTGGCGGGTCGCTATCATGCTTGTGTTCCTCTGCTTCTTAGTATGCTAGATGGCCTTGTGAATGATGTTTCAAAGCGGGTTGGTTTTTTTGCAGAGTCAACAGATGTAACAGCTTGGGATTGTATCGCAGCGCATGAGTCTGGACTACAAGCATTGGCCTCTCTTATGACGAAGGGAAGAAACAAGACAAATGAAGACCCGATCTCCATCCCTTTCAGGCATGGAATATTGCACGGAAGGGAGCTTGCTTTTGATAACAAGTTGGTAGCTGCAAAGGTCTGGGCTGCCCTATTTGCAGCTAGAGATTGGGCTGTCGCAGTAGCTGATGGTAAAAAAACACCACAACCAAAAGAAGAAAAGTCGTGGTCTGAAATTTTAGCTCAGTTATCGGAGAACAAGCGTCAGAAAAAACTGTTGGAGGAATGGAGGCCTCGTAACAATGAGGAAATACCATATTTTCCTCACGAAGGTAGCGCAAGTCACCTTCCATTAGGTACACCAGAGCGTGCTGTGGCTGAGTTTATAGAAAACTGGATAGCCAATAGGTACGGTTTAATAGCTAAATCACTTCTATATTTCACCGACGACTCATTGGGGAAGAAATCGGGAAGAGCTAAGGAGGATTTTGGGAGGCACATACCGACATCGTACAAAGTGCTTTCCATTGAAGATCAGGCCGCCGCTGTGTCGCATGTTGAAGTCGAGTTGATTTTCGAGGAAGAAGAAGGGCCAATTTCAAAGCGGGCTTCTGTACGAGCTATTTATCAAGATGCTGATAACGTTGCGATGGTCAGAGCGGAGCCTGATGGTGGTTGGAAGATCGTACAAAACTCTTTCACGGAAATATTGTATGCAAGTCGCTTATAACAATGGGCTACACCGGCCATCCAAAAGCTACGCGGCTCTCCGCTACGCTTCAAGCCACTCCGCTTTTGGCTGCCGGTGAGCCCAAGCGTTAGCGTGAGTCGCGGGTTTTCCGTGTTTAGTCTCAAACCGTGAGGTTCTATCTGAAGTAGAGAGAAAACCAAATCGTACCTGTGCGGGTTCGTCCCCGTACAGAAGTCATGACCCGAACTCAGTTGGGAAGCTGGGGTATGCAGCCAGTGCGGCAATGATTCGATCCGGCAACGGGCCGTAGCGAAGGGGCCAGGTCATGATACTTCGGGGGGAATCACGTTTCGGCCTCCATCGTCGCGCCAAGAGCCTAACGACGACTGAAGCGTGTTGGCGGTCTCACGACCGACTTCCGTCCACGGTGCAAGGCGATTAGCCGTGGGCGCTTTGGGGGTGCTTGGTGGTTTCACCTGAAGAAAATGGCACGGTCAACTTACCGACGAGATCCCGCCTCGCTCTGTCCGGGACGGGCAGATAAGCGCCCACTATAAGGCTACGCCGAAGTGTGGGGGTTATGCGATGGATGGACACGGGGCCCACTCTTGGCCCTTGTCCTTCAGGGATCACAGCGTGACCGGAGGAGGCTGTCAGGGCGACGGCCGAAAGGTCACACCTGTAGTGAGAGAGGTGGAAGAGTCACACGGCATGGGACAGGTTAGCCCACGGGTATCGACCGCAGTAGGTCCTCCCCTCCTTTTCCGGGAAGGCCCTGTGTGAGCTAAGGACGGTCTCGACGTGGTGGGGCTCCAGACCTTCGATGGGTATAGACACAGAGAGTCACTTGCTATGCTTGAAGTGGTCAACAAGCAGATCCGCCATCACTCCCTGACCGGAAGGATCACCCCGCAACTGATGCTCAAGGCCTTCAAGGCCGTCAAGCGCAATCGGGGAGCGGCCGGCATCGACAAGCAGTCCATCAAGATGTTCGAGGCTAACCTTGAGGAGAACCTCGACGCCCTGATGGGCGAGCTCAAGACCGGCGGCTACGAGCCTATCCCGCTCAGGCGCGTGTACATCCCCAAGGCCTCGGGCAAACTGCGGCCGCTGGGGATTCCCGCGGTACGGTGTCGGATCGCACAGGAGGTGGTTCGATCGCTGATCAACCCGATCTTCGAGCCGCTCTTTCACGATCACTCCCACGGGTTCAGGCTCAAGCGGAGCTGCCACACGGCCATGGAGGTTCTGGTCGAGTATCGCAGTCAAGGATACCGGTATGTTGTTGACGCCGACATTAAAGGCTTTTTCGACAATATTCCACATTCCCTCATCATGGATTTGATGACCCGCGAAATTGCCGATGGTAATATTCTAGGTCTCATCCGGAAGTTTCTTCAGGCCGGTGTGATGGAAGATGGCATGGTCCGACCAACAGTCAAAGGGGCGCCACAAGGCGGTATCGTCTCGCCGTTGATCGGTAACATTGTCCTCAACCATCTCGACTGGAGCTTGGAGGCGCAGGACTATAAATTCGTCCGTTACGCGGACGACTTCCTGGTCTTCTGCAAGTCCAAGCGCCAAGCGGAGAAGGCGCTGGAATTCGTGACTGGGATCATCGAGGAGGATCTGGGGCTCAATCTGAGTCCCGAGAAGACCCGCATCGTCACCTTCGGTGAAGGTTTCAACTTCCTCGGATTCTACGTCTCGGCTTTCACCATCCGTATGGGTGGTAAAGCGGAAGAACGCTTCAAGGACAAGATCAAGGCGATTACCCGACGCAGTCACAACCTGGACTCTGACGTGGTCGTGGATCTGAATCGTGTTATCCGGGGCACGGTGCGTTACTTCAGCGCAGCGTTTACCACCGGTCTAGGGCGTTTCAACGAACTGGACCAGTTTATTCGAAGGCGCATCCGCTGCATGCGGTACAAGCGTATTTGGATGACGGACAACGCTCGGTTCCTGAACAGGCACATCAGAAATCGTGGCTTCATCTCCTGCCGTGAAGTCTACTTGAGCGCAAGCTAAGGTGTCGATACACATTCCCCTGTTACTGGGGCAATCACTCGGGGACCGCCCAGTACGAGAAAGACGTACGCTGGGAAATATGGGGAATCGACCCCATTGCGATAACGGGAAGGGGGTGCCTACGGGCA
>CAVQCX010000004.1:0-125871 GCA_963711095.1 uncultured Gammaproteobacteria bacterium
CGCCGACCCTCGGCGGGCACGGTCGCCCGCGAGTGCGTCGCGCTCGGGACCGCTCGTCACGCCCGCCCGCCCCTCACGCATCGGCCGCGGCGACACTCGCCTGGTCTGCCAGGCCCCTGGTATCGCCCCCTCGCCAAGAGTTTTCTCGCCGCAGACAGGATGAGACAATCCTGTCTCCCCCGCGGACCGGGCGGCTGAGCCGCCACAGCCCGCGGGGACTGAGTGACGCATCCCGCGCCACCGGGAGGCCCAGATGGAAACCGTACAGACCCTGTCGCTGATGCTCGGCACCGCCTGGGCGTCCGGCATCAACCTCTACGCCGCGGTGTTCGTGCTCGGCTATTTCGGGAATACCGGCAGCGTGACCCTGCCGCCCTCCCTGCAGATCCTCTCCGATCCGCTGGTCATGGCCGCCGCCGGCCTGATGTACTGCGTGGAGTTCTTCGCCGACAAGACCCCAGGGGTGGACACCGGCTGGGACGCCATCCATACCTTCATCCGCATCCCCGCCGGCGCGCTGCTCGCCGCCGGGATGGTGCAAGGGATCGATGTCGGCCCGGCCGCCCAATTCGCGGCGTTTCTGGTGGGCGGCGGGCTGGCCGCGACCAGCCACTTCACCAAGGCCGGCGCCCGGGTGCTGATCAACACCTCGCCGGAGCCGTTCACCAACTGGACCGCCTCGGTGGCCGAGGACCTGGCGGTGATTGCCGGGCTCTGGACGGCGCTGCATCACCCCTGGCTGTTCCTCGCCCTGCTGGCGCTGTTCCTGCTGCTGGTGGCCTGGCTGCTGCCGCGGATCTGGCGCGCCCTCAAGCGGCTGGCCCGCGCCATAGGCGACTTCTTCCGGGGCCGGCGCCATCCACCGGCCGAGGAGCCCGCACCGCCCGGCTCGCCCCGCCAGGACATGCTCAAATCGCTCTATCAGGACGCGCGCAAGGACCGGGAATCGTGAGCCGAGGGTGGTCGGTCGCCGCCCTGGGCCTGCTCCTGGCGCTCGGAATGGGCGCCGGGCTCTGGGCGCTCCGGCCCGGGGTCGCGTTCGAGGACCCCCCGCCCGACACCAGCTTCCAGGCCATCGACGGTCGGCAAGATCAGTCTGGCCGCGCTCCGTGGTCACCCGGTGCTGGTCAATTTCTGGGCGACGACCTGCCGCCCGTGTATCCAGGAGATGCCCCTGCTGGCGCAGCTCTATCGGCGCTGGTCCGCCAAGGGCCTGGAAGTGATCGGTGTTGCCGCACCCTATGACCGTCCGGACAATGTGGTAACCCTGGCCAGGCGCGAGGCGATCCCCTACCCTGTGGCGCTGGATCTGACGGGCGCGCTCGCGCAGGCTTTCGGCGGCATTCAGGGCACCCCCACCAGCTTCCTGATCGGCCCGGCCGGTCACGTCCGCCTTCGCACACTCGGCCCCTTGGACGGCCCCGGGACCGAGCGCGAGATCGCCGCAATGCTTCAGGAGTAGACACGATGTGGCTCAAAGCCTTCCACCTGATCTTCATGGTCACCTGGTTCTCGGGGCTCTTCTACCTGCCCCGGCTGTTCGTCTACCACTCCATGTGCGAGGACAGGTTCACCATCGAGCGGTTCAAGATCATGGAGCGCAAGCTCTATTACGGGATCACCACACCGGGGGCCGTGCTGACCCTGGTATTCGGCGTCTGGATGCTGGTGGACTACGCCTGGGCCGCCTACGGGTCGATGCACTGGCTGCACATCAAGCTGGGCCTGGTCGTGCTGCTGCTGGGCTATCACCTGTACTGCGGCAAGCTGCTCGCGGACTTCAAGGCGGAGCGCAACACCCGCAGCCACCGCTGGTACCGCTGGTTCAACGAGGTGCCGGTGGTGTTTCTGGTCGCGATCGTGCTGCTGGCGGTGGTCGGGCGCGCCAACGGCTGGTAGGCCGGGAGCGGGCCAAAGAAAAACCCGCGCCCTCGGTGGAGGGCGCGGGCTCTCGGGGCCGCATGGGCCGGGTGGGCGACGCTCAGCCGCAGCCGCCGCCCGAGCCGCAGCCGCCGCTGCCGCAGCCACCACCACCGCCGGACGACGGCAGGTTGTTGAACACGAAGCTCGCGTTGCCGTCGCCGCGATCGATGAAGTCGATCTCCACCCCGCGCAGGAACTGCATGGCCCCGTCGTCGACCACCAGATTGAACCCGGAGCAGGCGAGGATACCGTCGCGACCGGCATCGATGCGGTCGGTGAAGCTCATCCCGAAGCTGACGCCGCTGCAGCCGCCGGGGGTGGCGTACACGCGCACACCCTGAACGCCTTCCTCGAGCTGCCCGATGAGCTCGGCGAACTTGGTCTCGGCCGCGGTGGTCACGCAAAGATCCTCGGTGGAGAGCGTTTTGGTAAGCATGGCAGACCCTCGGTTTAGCATGGAAAAAGACGTAAAGTATAGCAGGATGGGCGCGCAACTTCCATCGCGGCCCCGGGCGACGTCAGCTGGGCAGCCGGCCCTTGGCGTCCAAGGTGTAGAGATGGCGCTCGGCGTCGAGCAGGTGCTGGCCCCAGTGCATCCTGAACCCCCGACGCCAGCCTTCCAGGGCCCGGCCCGGGCCGCCTGCCCCGTCGAGCAGCCGCAGCCCGTGTTTGAGCTCGCAATAGATATCCGTAAGGTCGTCCGCCAGGCTCCCGGTCATCTGCTGGTCTTCACAGGTAACGTCGAACTCCAGCCAGTAGCCGTCGCGCTCACCCAACAGCTCGCGCAGGTGGGAGAACAGCTCGAAGCGGGCGTCCAGGTCGGCCACCAGGCTGTGCCCACCGTCCGCCCCGGGCATCTCCAGGCGCTTGATCGCAGCATGCAATCTCGGCAGCAGGCCGGCGAGATCCCGCAGCCAGCTGCCGCTACCCAGACCCGCCCGCTCGATCAGCGCGCAATAGTCTCGCGCGATCTCGGCCATCTCCTGCAGGTCCGGACTCATGTCATGCTCCCGAGGGCTCCCACATGCGTGCACAGCAACAAGTGTAGCCAAGAATCCCGGGCGGGCAGCGGGCAGCGGGCGGCGACTCACACCTCGACCAGCTCGAAATCCTCCTTGCCGGCGCCGCACTCCGGGCACTTCCAATTGAGCGGGATATCCTCCCACCGCGTGCCGGGCGGTAGGCCCTCGTCCGGCAGACCGGCGGCTTCGTCGTAGACGAAACCACAAATCACACACATATATTTGTTCATCAGTCCTGCATCCCGGTCCGGTCGCGCCCAAATGGGCCATGCGGCGCGCGATTCTGCCACGAAGCCTCGAGGATGACCACCGCGGGCCCCGGTCCGCACAGCGCCTGACACCAGGGTAGACTGTCCGTTTCGGCGATCGCCACCCCATGCACCCAGGATACCCCCCCATAGTGCTCGCCCTCGCCGGCCACGACCCCAGCGGCGGGGCGGGCATTCAGGCCGATATCGAGGCGCTCGGCGCCAACGGGGCACTCGCCACCACCGCCGTGACCTGCCTCACGATCCAGGACACCCGCGATGTCCATGGCCTGTCGCCGCTCGATCCGCAGCTGGTCATCGCCCAGGCCGAGGCAGTGCTGCACGACCTGCCGGTCTCGGTGATCAAGATCGGGCTCATCGGCAGCGCCCCGCTCGCTCGCGCGCTCGCGCGCTTGCTGGAGCACCAGGCCAGGGGCATCCCGGTGGTGCTCGACCCCATCCTGCGCGCCGGCGGCGGCTCCCCCCTGGCCGACGCTGCCCTGCGCGGGACACTGCTGGAGGCACTGATCCCGCGCGCGACGCTGGTTACGCCGAATCTGCCGGAGGCGCGCGCACTGGCCGGGGCCGAGACCCCCGACGACTGTGCCGGCGCGCTGCGCGAGCTGGGCGTGCCCTGGGTGCTGGTCACCGGGACCCACGACGACAGCGCGGCGGTAACCAACCGGCTGTACGGTCCCGACGCACGGGGCGGCGCCTGGTCCTGGCCGCGACTGCCGCACAGCTATCACGGCTCCGGCTGCACCCTCGCCTCGGCCATCGCCGCCCTGCTCGCCCGGGGACTGGCGATGGAGCAGGCGGTGGCTCAGGCCCAGGACTACACCTGGCACGCCCTGGCCGCGGGCTACCACCCGGGTGGCGGACAGTATCTGCCGGAGCGGCTGCCGGGACTGCGCCGGGAACGCGGATGAGCGGGCATCGGGGCCCCCTGCGCGGTCTGTATGTGATCAGCGACGGTCCGGACGCCGCGCCGCGCATCGAGCAGGCACTGGCCGGGGGCGCTCGCCTGGTGCAGTACCGCGACAAGACCGCCGAGCCGGCCCGCCGGCGCCGCGAGGCCCTCGCGCTACGCGCCCTGTGCCGGCGCTACGGGGTGCCGCTGATCATCAACGACGACCTGGCGCTGGCGGCCGAGATCGGCGCCGACGGCGTACATCTGGGCCGCGACGATCCGGCGCTGACAACGGCGCGGCGCCGCCTCGGTGCGGACGCACTGATCGGGGTGTCCTGCTACAACCGGCTGGAGCGGGCCCTGGCGGCGGCCGCCGCGGGCGCCGACTATTGCGCCTTCGGCCGGTTTTTCCCCTCGGGCACCAAGCCCGCCGCCGTCCAGGCGGAGCCGGAGCTGCTGCGCCGGGCCAGGCAGGCGCTGCGCCTGCCGCTGGTTGCGATCGGCGGTATTACCCCCGAGAATGGCGGCGCACTGATCGAGGCCGGCGCCGATATGCTGGCCGTCATAGGCGGCGTGCTCGGGCAGCCGGAGATTTGCGCCGCCGCCCTCGCCTTCACCCGTCTGTTCGAGCCAGGAGGACAAGCCCGATGAGCCGCTCACATGACCTTTTTCTCGCCGCGCAGGCCCACATCCCCGGGGGCGTCAACTCGCCGGTGCGGGCCTTCCGTGGCGTGGGCGGCGACCCGCTGTTCATCGAGCGGGCCTCCGGCGCTTATCTGTTCGACGCGGACGGACGCCGATACATCGACTACGTCGGCTCCTGGGGGCCGATGATCCTGGGCCATGCCCACCCGGAGGTGATCCAGGCCGTGCAGCAGGCGATCGGGCGCGGGCTGAGCTTCGGGGCCCCGACCGAGATCGAGACCCGCATGGCCGAGCGGGTCTGCGAGCTGGTGCCCTCCATGGATCTGGTGCGCATGGTCAGCTCCGGCACCGAGGCGACCATGAGCGCCATCCGACTGGCCCGCGGCTACACCGGCCGCGACCGCATCGTCAAGTTCGAGGGCTGCTATCACGGCCATTCCGACTCGCTGCTGGTCAAGGCCGGCTCCGGGGCGCTGACCCTGGGCCAGCCCTCCTCGCCCGGGGTGCCGGCGGCGCTCGCCGAGCAGACCATCACGCTCAGCTACAACAATGCCGAGCAGGTGCGCGAGACCTTCGCCGCCCTGGGCGGGGAGATCGCCTGCATCATCTGCGAGCCGGTGGCAGGCAACATGAACTGCATCCCGCCGGAGCCGGGCTTTCTCCAGACCCTGCGCGAGGTCTGCGACACCCATGGCACGGTGCTGATCTTCGACGAGGTGATGAGTGGCTTCCGGGTCGCCCTGGGCGGGGCCCAGGCGCTCTACGGGATGCAGCCGGACCTCACCACCCTGGGCAAGGTGATCGGCGGGGGCATGCCGGTCGGCGCCTTCGGCGGGCGCCGGGAGATCATGGAGAAGATCGCCCCGCTGGGACCGGTCTACCAGGCGGGCACCCTGTCCGGCAACCCGGTGGCCATGGCGGCGGGACTCGCCACCCTGGAACTGATCGCCGAGCCCGGCTTCTTCGAGCGCCTGGGCGCTACCACCGAGGCGCTCACCGACGGCCTGCTCGCCATGGCCGAGATCGCCGGTGTCGCCCTGAGCGCAAACCAGGTCGGGGGGATGTTCGGTATCTTCTTCACCGACGCCGGGCGGGTCAGCGACTTCGCCCAGGCGACCGCCTGCGACCTGGCGCGCTTCAAGGCCTTCTTCCATGCCATGCTCCGGCACGGCGTCTATCTCGCCCCCTCGGCCTTCGAGGCAGGCTTCGTCTCGGCCGCCCATAGCGACGAAGACATAGGGGCGACGCTCGCGGCCGCTGCCGTGGCCTTCGCCGAGATCAGCTAGCGCACCGCTCGCCGGGGGGGCCGGCATCGACCCGGGAGCCGCCGCCTTGAAACGCCTCTCCGCCCCCCGCCGGTGACAGAGCTGCTGCCTCAGCTGCTCAGCTGGATCCAGGCTCATCCGCTCTGGGCGGGCCTGGTCATCTTCCTGGTGGCGATGTCGGAGTCGCTGGCCGTGGTGGGCATACTGGTGCCGGGCGTGCTGATCATGTTCGGCATAGGCGCCTTGATCGCCACCGGGACCATCGCATTCCCGGTCGCCTTCGCCTGCGCGGTGGCCGGGGCCGTGACCGGCGACGGACTGAGCTTCTGGCTCGGGCGCCTGCTCAAGGATCGGGTGCACAGCCTCTGGCCGTTCAGCAGGCATCCGGCGAGCCTGGAGCGGGGCCTGAGCTTCTTCAACCGCTACGGCGGCAAGAGCGTCGCCCTCGGCCGCTTTGTGGGACCGATCCGCGCCATCATCCCGCTGGTCGCCGGCATGCTGGGGATGTCTCCGGGCCGCTTCCTTCTCGCCAACGTGCTTTCGGCCCTGGCCTGGGCGCCCGCCTACCTGCTGCCCGGCATGGTCTTCGGCGCCTCCCTGGAGCTCGCCGCCGAGGTGGCGTTCCGGCTGGTCTTCCTGCTGGTGCTGATGGCGCTGCTGCCTTGGGCCGTAGTCTGGCTGGTCCGGCGGGCCTTTCGCATCCTCCCTTCCCATGCCAGCGCCTGGCTGCAAGCGGTGCTCGGCTGGAGCGCCCTGCACCCTAAGCTCGGCGAGATCGGGCGTGCCCTCGCCGACCCCGGCCACCCGGAAGCCCGGGGGCTGGCGTTGTTCGCCAGCCTGCTGATCGTCAGCGCCGGTCTGCTGATGCTCCTGGCCGGCGCGCTGCTCGGCGGTGGATGGCCCTCGGCCCTGGATCGAGCCCTGTTCGAGGGACTGAGCAGCCTGCGCAACCCCTTTGCCGATGACCTCATGGTGTCGTTCTCCAGACTTGGGGACATCGCCGTGGTGGCGCCGCTGATTGGCGGCGTGCTGCTCTACCTGGCGCTGCAGCGCCACTGGCGGGCCGCCAACTACTGGCTGGCTGCCGCGGGCTTCGGTCTGCTCGCCTCGGTGCTGCTCAAGTACAGCCTGCGCATCCCGCGACCGGACTCGGGCATCTCCGGGCTGAGCGCCTATGCGATTTCCGAGCACCCACGTCATGCGCGCGACGGTGCTCTACGGATTCCTGGCGGTGATGATCGCCCGCGCCCTGCAGGCCCGATGGCGCTGGGTCCCATACAGTGTCGCCGGGGTGCTGATGGTCACGGTCGCGGTCTCGCGGGTCTATCTGGGGGTGCACTGGCTGTCCGACGTGGTGGCCAGCCTGGCACTGGGGATGGCATGGATCGCAGCCCTGGGCGTGGCCTATCAGCGCCACGCCCGGGTGGAGACCCACTGGCGGGGCCTGGCCGCCGGGTCGCTCGGCCTGCTGGTGGTCGCCTTCGGCTGGCAGACCTGGCGGGCCCAGACAGCGGACATCGCACGCTACACCCCCGAGCGCCCGACCCTGGCGATGCCCGAGACGCTATGGTGGGACGCGGGCTGGGCCGACCTGCCTGCGGTGCGCCAAGACACCCGAGGCCTGGATAGCCATCCCCTGGACCTGCAGTACGCCGGCCCGCTGGACGGGCTGAGCACCAGGCTCCAGGCCCAGGGCTGGCGGCGCGCGCCTGCCCTGGGCTGGCGCGATCTGCTGGTGCTGCTCTCGCCGAGCCTGCCCCTGGCGCGACTGCCGGTATTGCCGCAGGTCCACCAGGGCCGGCATGAGCAGCTGGCGCTGGTCAAGGACCTGGACCGCGAGCGCCGGCTGGTGATCCGGCTATGGCGCAGCGCCCTGACCCTGGAGCCCGGCCAGGCGCCGCTCTGGATCGGCAATGCCGGCATCCAGGAGCGCGCCGAGCTGTTGTCCCTGGTCGGCTATGCCGTGACCAACGAGGACTTCCACGGCGCCTTCGAGTCTCTGCAGACCGCGCTCAGCGAGGCGGGCTTGACCCTGCGCCGGCCGAGCGCCACCCGGGAGCTGCTGCTGGCGCGCCTCCCGCGGAGCATCGCCGGGGCGGGCGCAACGCCGTAGACGCGGGCGCATCAGGCGGTCAGCGAGAAACGCGGGCCAGGATTCAGCCGGACTCGCCCCAGCGCGGGGTCAGCCGGTGCTCGATCCCGAGATGGTCGAGCACCCGCCCGACCATGAAATCCACCAGATCCTCCACCGACCGGGGAGCAAAATAGAACCCGGGGCTGGCCGGCATGATCACCGCCCCCATACGAGCGAGCTTCAGCATGTGCTCCAGGTGGATCGCCGAGAAGGGGGTCTCCCGTACCATCAGCACCAGCTTGCGCTGCTCCTTGAGCATCACGTCGGCCGCCCGGTCGATGAGGTCCTGGCAGACCCCCGAGGCGATGCTCGCCAGGGTGCCGGTGGTGCATGGGCAGACCACCATCGCCTCGGGGGGGTTGGAGCCGCTCGCCACCGGCGCGGTCCACTGCTGGCGCCCGAACACCCGCAGCTGCCCCGGGCCGGCGCCAAAGCGGGCGCTGAGGGCCAGCTCCGCCTGATCGGCCCGGGCCGGCAGCTCCTCGCCGGCCTCCATGCGCATCACCACCTGGGCGGCCTGGGAGTACATCAGGTACAGGCGTCGCTCGGAGCGCACCAGGCACTCGATCAGGCGCAGGGCATAGGGCATGCCCGAGGCGCCGGTGATGGCGATCGCGATAGGGCTCGAGGTCTCGCTCATGGAGTCGCGCTCCCGGGTGCGGGCGACGGCCGCCGCCTGAGGGCATCGAGCAGCCGCTGATGGATGTTGGCGAATCCGCCGTTGCTCATCACCAGCACCTGGTCTCCGGGGCGGACCGCCGCGACCAGGGCCTCGAGGATCGCATCCACCGAATCGAGCACCTGACAGCGCGCGCCCAGGGGGGCCAGCACCCGGCGAGGCTCCCAACGCAGGTCGGCCGGCGCATGCACCAGCACCCGGTCGGCCGCGGCCAGGGCGCCAGGCAGCTCGGCGGCATGCACCCCCAGGCGCATGGTATTGGAGCGCGGGTCCAGTACCGCGATGATCCGGGCGCCTCCGACCTGGGCACGCAGCCCAGCCAGGGTGGTCCGGATCGCCGTCGGATGGTGGGCGAAGTCATCGTAGACCCGCACGCCGCCGATCTCCCCGCGCAGCTCCATGCGCCGTTTGATGCCGCGGAACGCCGCCAGACCCCGGATGGCCTGGGCCGGCGCAATCCCGGCGTGGCGCGCCGCAGCGAGCGCGGCCAGCCCGTTGCTCAGGTTGTGCTGTCCGATCTGACTCCAATCGACGCGTCCCACCGGCTGCCCCGCGCACCACACCTGGAAACGGCCCGCATCGGCGCTGACGTCAATCGCGTCCCAGTCGGCGCCGCTGTCCTCGCCGAAGTGCTCCAGCGGCGTCCAGCAGCCCAGGGCGAGGACCTCGGCGATCGCCCGGTCGTCGGTTGGGGCAATGATGCGCCCGGTGCCGGGCACGGTACGCACCAGGTGGTGGAACTGGCGCTGGATCATCGCCAGGTCATCGAAGATGTCCGCATGATCGAATTCGAGATTGTTGAGCACCAGGGTGCGCGGCCGGTAGTGGACGAACTTGGAGCGCTTGTCGAAGAAGGCGGTGTCGTACTCGTCGGCCTCCACCACGAAGAACGGGCCGCTGCCCAGCCGGGCCGAGACCCCGAAGTTCTCCGGCACGCCCCCGATCAGAAAGCCCGGGTCCAATCCGGCGTGCTCCAGCAGCCAGGCGACCATGCTCGCGGTGGTGGTCTTGCCATGGGTGCCCGCCACGGCGATGACCCAGCGATCGGCGAGCACCTGGTCCGCGAGCCACTGGGGCCCGGAGGTATAGCGCAGGCCGGCATCGAGCAGGTATTCCACCGCCGGGTTGCCCCGCGACAGGGCGTTGCCCACCAGCACACAATCCGGGGCGGGCCGCAGGTGCTCGGCGCTGTAGCCCTCCATCAGGGCGATGCCGGCCTGCTCCAGCTGCACGCTCATAGGCGGGTAGACGTTGGCGTCGGAGCCGCTCACCCGGTGGCCCAGGGCGCGCGCCAGCTGGGCGATGCCGCCCATGAAGGTCCCGCAGATGCCGAGGATATGGATATGCATGTCAGGACAGCGCCGGGAACAGGGACACCAGGAGTCCATTGGACAGGAACATGTAGGCAATGGCGAGCAGCACACCCACGACCAGCGAGACCTCCAGCGCGTGGTGCAGGATTTGGCCGATCACCACCTGCATCCAGATCATGAGCGCGACCGCGAAGATGCCGGCCAGCCCGGCGACCGTAGAATCTCCCTCATTGGCGGCCGCCAGGGCCTGAAGCGGCAGGGCCAGGGCGGCGAGGAGCGCCCCGGCGCCGAGCACCGCCGTGGCCGTCTGCAGGAAGCGCGCGGATCGCCCACGCACCCGCAAGGCGATCCAGAGCAGTCCGAGCATCACCGCGGCATCGATCAGGCTGGCCGTGAGGGCCGGACCGAGCCCCCCGAGCGCCCGCTTCGCCAAGGCGATGCCCACCACAAGATTGACGAACAGCACCAGGCCGAGGAGCTCCTGGGACGCGGGGGCATCCTGAGGGGCGGCCTTGAGCAGACAGAGATCGAGAAAAAAACGCAGCAATCGGTTCAAATGCGAGGGAGCCCGATGAGATGGGGATGGGCGATCGGCGCCATCATAACCTTCGCGCGGCCTCGGCCAAAGCCGCGCGCGCGGGATAGATGCTAAGCTGGCGCCTGCCCCGATGAAGGCACCGCTCATGCGAAGGCTCTATGTCGACTCCGACCCCGCGCTGCACGAATTCTGCGCACTGGTGCAGGACAGCCCATGGCTGAGCGTCGACACCGAGTTTATGCGCGAGAAGACCTACTACCCGCGCCTGTGCCTGCTGCAGGTTGCCGATGACCGGACCGCGGCCTGCGTGGATCCCCTGGCGCTCGCCGACCTCTCGCCGCTGCTCGATCTGCTGTATGCGCCGGGACGCGTCAAGGTGTTCCACGCCGCGCGCCAGGACCTGGAGATCTTTCTGGGCCAGTGGGACCGCCTGCCCGAGCCGATCTTCGATACCCAGATCGCGGCCATGCTCGCCGGCCTGGGAGAGCAGATCGGTTACGCCGCCCTGGTCAGGCAGCTGCTGGGGCTCGACCTGGAAAAGGGACACACGCGCACCGACTGGTGCCGACGTCCGCTGCATCCGGAGCAGATCACCTATGCCTACGAGGACGTCATCCATCTCGGCGAGGCATATCTGCAGCTGCGCGAGCGGCTCGCCGGCCTGGGCCGGCTGTCCTGGCTCGAGCAAGACTTCAACAGCCTGTCGGACCCGGCGACCTACCGCACCGAGCCCGAGGAGGCCTGGCAGCGCATCAAGGGCCGCCAGGCGCTGCGCGGCGTGCAGCGCGCCGTGCTGCAGCGGCTAGCTGCCTGGCGCGAGCGCGAGGCCCAGGCGCGCGACCGCCCGCGCCGCTGGGTGCTCTCCGACGAGGTCCTGCTCGAGCTGGCCCGGCGGATGCCCGGCGATACCGCTGGGCTGTCGCGGGTGCGCGGCATGGAGGGAGGCCAGATCGCGCGCTGGGGCGAGGCGCTGGTCCGCCTGATCGCCGAGGCACGACGCGCTCCGCAGCAAGGCTGGCCCAAGGAGGAGCGCCGCGGACCTGTGCCCACGGCCGCCCAGGAGGCCCTGACAGACCTGCTGTCGGCCGCCCTGCGCCTGCTCGCCGAGGCCCAGCAGATCAGCCCGGGCGCCGTCGCCAATCGCGCGGACCTGACCCGGCTCGCCTGCGGCGAGCGCGAAGGGCCGCTGCTGTACGGCTGGCGTCGCGCCCTGGCCGGCGAGCAGCTGCTGGCCTTGGCCGAGGGCAAGGCGGCGATCCGGGTGGTCGATGGCCAGCCCCGGATCATCGCCGAGGCACCCGCTTGAACCGAAAAACGGCAATGGGAACCGCCAAGACGCAAAGGACGCCAAGGCAGATGCGCACCTAATGCGAACTGTTGGACAGAGTCTGCTTGTAGTCCTCGTCCCGGAACAGCGGATAGCTCGGCTTGATGTCGTCGACTGCTTGACTCATGACTGTTTCTCCGACCGCGCCACCAATCTGTGGACACGGTCAAGGCGAGTTCAGATGTATTGAACCGCAGAGACGCAGAGGACACAGAGAAAGACCAGGGTTCGGCTGCTCATGGACGAGTGGGCACTCAAGCCTGGGTCAATCAGTCCAGATCCCGTCTTGCTTTTCCTCAGCGTCTCTGCGGTTCATCTCCTTAATACGCGCTTCACCCAGAAGGGTGGCTCCCGTTTCGCGGGTATATCCGTGAAACACTTGGCGATCTTGGCGCCTTCGCGGTTCAAATGCCCTTTCCAGGTTGAAATTCCGGCTAAAATAGTCGCGGCCACAGCCCCGCGGGCGCACCGTAGCGGCAGACGACCGCGCAACAGGAGGCCCAGACCCATGAGACTGATTGCACCCTGGCTTGCCGTCGCCCTGCTGGCGAGCTGCTCCGGTGATCGACACCCCGACGTCACCAAGAACCCGGTCTGGGGACCGGCGATCCAGGCGCGCCAACAGGCCGAGGACGTGGCCAAATTCGCCAACGGCCAGCTGCAGGGCAAGGAGCAGTCGATCAAGAACGCCGGTGCGACCCCCGAACAGATAGACCAGGGGCGCTAGCAGCGCACGCACCGATCAGCAGCCCGGCGGCCAGCGCGGCCAACGCCAGGGCGACCACCAGGGTATTGCCGGCCCGCAGGTAGGGGGTCATGCCCTGCATCGGCACCACCTCCCCGCTCAGCACATAGCGCTCGAACAGCGGCGAGCGGGCCCGCACCCGGCCTTTGTCGTCGATCAGCGCCGAGACGCCGCTGTTGGTCGAGCGCAGCATCCAGCGTCCGGCCTCCAGCGCGCGCATGCGCGCGATCTCCAGGTGCTGGTGTGGGGCGAGCGAATCCCCGAACCAGGCATCGTTGCTGACGTTGACCAGGAAAGCCGCCTCGGGGAAGGCGCCGAGCATCTCCTCGCCGAAGGCGTCCTCGTAGCAGATCGACAGCGCCGCACCGTAGCCGGCCATGTGCAGCAGCGGGCGACGCCCATCGCCCGCGGAGAAATCCGACATCGGGAAGTCGATCACACTGCCCAGCGGCTGCAGCAGCCAGCGCAGCGGGAGGTATTCGCCGAAAGGCACCAGATGATGCTTGCGATACACCTCCCGCTGGGCGCCGAGGGTCATCAGCGCATTGTAATAGAGGCCGCTCTCGCGATCCCTCACCGGGACACCCAGCAGCACATCCGTGCCCATACGCCGGGCCTCATCGGCCAAAGGGTCGAGAAAGCTGTGCTCGACCTGATGGGCGAAGGTCGGCACCGCCGTCTCGGGCCAGATCACCAGGCGGCTATCCCAGTGCTCGCGGGTCAGCTTGCGATACAGGTCCAGCGTCGGGCGCAGCCGTTCGGGCTGCCATTTCAGGCTCGGCGTCACATCGCCCTGGATCAGGCTGACGCGAAACGGCGCTCCGGCCGGGGCGGTCCAGTCCACCCCGCGCAGCCCCCAGCCTGCCAGCCACAGCAGCACCAGTCCTGCCAGGGCCGCGTAACGGACGCGACCGCCCTGCCCGAGCAGCAAGGCGGCAAGGCCTGCCGACAGGGCGAGCAGCCAGCTCACCCCGTACACGCCGAGCAGCGGCGCATACCCCCCCAGCGGGGCATCGACCTGGGAATAGCCCAGAGCCAGCCATGGAAAGCCCGTGAGAAACCAGCCCCGGGTCCATTCGCAGAGCACCCAAACCGCGGGAAAGATCAGCAGCAGCCGCACCCAGCGAGGGCCGTCAGCGTGCGCCGAGAGCCAGCCCGCCAGGCCGTAGAACAGGGCCATGCCGGCCACCAGCAGGCCGGTGATCGCCCAGGCAAGCAGCGGCCCGCCGTCGCTGAAACTGGCGATGCTGACATGCACCCAGGACACCCCGACACCCATCAGCCCGAGTCCGAACAGGTAGCCCATGCCCAGGGCGCGCCGCGGCGCGGCGTCACGCCACAGCAGGAACAGCAGGGTCAGCGCGATGGGTGCAACGGGCGCGGCGTCGAACGGGGCGAAGGCCAGCACCGCGATCACCCCGAGCGGTAGCGCGGCGAGCCAGATTCGGCCCCTGGGGACCCCGAAGGTGAAGCCGCCGGGCAATGGGTGCTCCCGAGATACGATCAGCGCTGCTCGGGCAGCTCTTCGCGATTCTCGGACAGACGGCGCGCGTAGAGCAGGTGAATGCGGCGGCTGTCCGCGCGCATGATCTGGAACTGGAATCCGCCCAGGTTGACCTTCTCTCCGCGCTTGGGCAGGTGCCCGAAGGCGTTCATTACCAGGCCGCCGATGGTGTCGAACTCCTCGTCGTCGAAGCGGGTGCCGAAATGCTCGTTGAAGTCCTCGATCGCAGTCTGCGCCTTGATGGTGAACTCCCGATCGCTGCGCTTGAGGATCGCGGCCCCTTCGTCGTAGTCGTACTCGTCCTCGATCTCGCCGACGATCTGCTCCAGCACGTCCTCGATGGTGACCAGTCCCGACACGGAGCCATATTCGTCCACCACTATGGCCATATGATTACGGCTGCCCCGGAACTCCTTGAGCAACACGTTCAGGCGCTTGCTCTCGGGCACGAACACCGCCGAGCGCAGCACATGACGCATGTCGAAGCGCCGGGCACCGTCGGTGCCGCAGTAAGGCAACAGGTCCTTGGCGAGCATGATGCCCACCACCTCGCTGCGGTCGTCGCCGATCACCGGGAAACGCGAGTGGGCCGACTCGACCAGCACCGGCAGGACGCTGTCCAGGGGATCGTCCCGGCGCACCACGGTCATGTTGGCGCGCGGGATCATGATGTCGCGCACCTGCAGGTCCGAGACCTCCAGCACGCCCTCGATCATGCTCAGCGCCTCGGTATCCAGCAGGGCCCGGTTGCGGGCCTCCCTGAGCAGGTCGAGCAGCTGCTCGCGGTCCTTGGGCTCGCCGCCGAACACCTGGATCAGGCGCCCGAGCCAAGCCCTGGGGCCCGACCCGTTGCTGAGTCCTGCGCTACTCATCGCTCTCCGGCTCTTGATAGGGATCCGCAAGCCCGAGCCCGGCGAGAATCGCTGTCTCCAGCGACTCCATCTCGCGCGCCTCAGCCTCCCCGTGATGATCGAAGCCGACCAGATGCAGGACCCCGTGCACCACCATGTGCGCCCAGTGGGCCTGTGCCGGCTTGCCCTGCTCCAGGGCCTCCTTCTCGACTACCGGCGCGCAGATCACGATATCACCCAGGTGCTCCGAAGGCACGCCCGGCGGCCCCTCGAAAGGGAAGGACAGCACGTTGGTGGGTCGATCCACGCCGCGGAAGTCGCGATTGAGCTCACGGCTCTCCGACTCGTCCACCACCCGGATCACCAGCCCTCCGGAGGCCCCGGCGCCCTGCAGCCCCGCCCGGGCCCAGTGGCGCAGCCGCTGCGGCCCGGGGACCCGCGCCTGCGCCGACACCCGCTGGCATTGGATCGCGGCGCTCATCCCGGCGAGCCCGCACCCGTCGCCTGCGGCGTCCGGCGGTGGCAGGACCTCACGCCGCTACCCTGCCCTGGATCCCGGCATCCATCAGCCCTGACCGCCGCGCTCGCCGAAGGCCTCGTAGGCGTGCACGATGCGCTGCACCAAGGGGTGACGGACCACGTCCTTGGCGTTGAAAAAGGTGAAGCTGATGCCGTTCACCCGGCCCAGCACCTCGATCACCTGGCGCAGACCGGATTGCTGCCCCTTGGGCAGATCGACCTGGGTGACATCGCCGGTAACCACCGCCGTGGAGCCGAAGCCGATGCGCGTGAGAAACATCTTCATCTGCTCGGGGGTGGTGTTCTGGGCCTCGTCCAGGATGATGAACGAGTCGTTGAGGGTGCGCCCGCGCATGTAGGCCAGGGGCGCCACCTCGATCACGTTGCGCTCGATCAGCTTGGCCACCCGCTCGAAGCCCAGCATCTCATAGAGGGCATCGTAGAGCGGGCGCAGATAGGGATCGATCTTCTGGGCGAGGTCGCCCGGCAAAAAGCCCAGGCGCTCGCCGGCCTCCACCGCCGGACGCACCAGCAGGATGCGGCGCACCTGCTCGCGCTCCAGGGCCTCCACCGCGCAGGCCACGGCCAGATAGGTCTTGCCCGTGCCGGCCGGGCCGACCCCGAAGCTCAGGTCATGGCCGAGAATCTTGTACATGTAGTCGCGCTGGTTGGGTCCCCGGGGTCGGATCAGGCCGCGTCGGGCCTTGATCACCACCTCCGGAATCTCCTCCGCCGCCGCGGCATGCGCCAGCAGGGCATCGATCCCCGACTCCTGCAGGAACAGGTGGACCCGGTCCGGGGTGAGCACTTCCTCGCGGCTCGCGGCGTACAGGTCGTGGAGCACCTCGCGCCCGGCGGCGATCGCGCCGGGGGCACCGAACAACCGGAACAGGCTGCCGCGGTTGGAGATCTCAATGCCCAGGCGCCGCTCGATCTGACGCAGGTGCTCATCGAGCTGGCCGCAGAGATTGGCCAGTCGGGCGTTGTCTACGGGCTCGAGCACCATGTCGATGGTGTCGGGATGGTCGGTGGTTACTGCCATGCTATCGCGGAGAGTCCGGCGCCCGGCCGGCCAAGGCAGCGGGGAGGTACTGGTGGCTCGACATCACCGGTGGTGCGGCTCAGGCGACCCGGGCCTCGGGCGCCTCGCCCACCAGCTCGCCCCGCAGGGAGTTGGGCAAGGCCTCGGTGATGCGCACTGCGACGAAACGGCCGATCAGCGAAGCGTCGCCATCGATGTTGACCACCCGGTTGTTCTCGGTGCGTCCGGCGAGCTGGCGCGGGTCCTTGCGGGCGGGGCGCTCGACGAGGATGCGCTGCAAGGTCCCGACCATGCGGCGGCTGATCCTGCGGGCGTTCTGCTCGATGAGCCGCTGCAGGCGCTGCAGCCGCGCCTGTTTCACCTCCGGCGGAACATCGTCGGGCAGCTCGGCGGCCGGCGTGCCGGGACGGCGGCTGTAGATGAAGCTGAAGGACTGGTCGAAGCCGACCTCATCGATCAGGCGCAGGGTATCCTCGAAGTCCGTATCGGTCTCGCCGGGAAAACCGACGATGAAGTCCGAGGAGATGCTGATCTGCGGGCGCACCCGGCGCAACCGCCGGATTCTGGCTTTGTACTCCAGGGCGGTGTGACCGCGCTTCATCTGCGCCAGGATGCGGTCCGAGCCGCTCTGTACCGGCAGGTGAAGGCAGCTCACCAGCTCGGACACCTCACCGTAGACATCGATCAGCCGCTCGGAGAGCTCCACCGGATGCGAGGTGGTGAACCGGATGCGACCGATGCCGTCGACCGCCGCCAGGTACTGGATCAGCAACGCCAGGTCGGCGCTCTCGCCGTCGTGCATCCGGCCCCGGTAGGCGTTGACGTTCTGGCCCAGCAGCTTGACCTCGCGCACCCCCTGGGCGGCCAGCTTGGCGACCTCCGTGACCACATCGTCGAACGGACGGCTGATCTCCTCGCCCCGGGTATAGGGCACCACGCAGTAGGTGCAGTACTTGGAGCAGCCCTCCATGATGGAGACGAAGGCCGTCGGGCCGTCCGCACGGGGCTCGGGCAGGCAATCGAACTTCTCGATCTGCGGAAAGGAGACGTCCACCACCGGCCGCCGCGCCGCCCTGACCTGCTCCAGCATCTGCGGCAGGCGGTGCAGGGTCTGGGGGCCGAACACCAGGTCCACATAGGGGGCACGGGCGCGGATCGCATCCCCTTCCTGGCTGGCCACGCAGCCGCCGACGCCGATCACCAGCCCGGGGCGCTCGGCCTTCCAGGGGCGCCAGCGCCCGAGCTCGGAGAACACCCTCGCCTGGGCCTTCTCCCGGATGGAGCAGGTATTGAGCAGCAGCACGTCCGCCTCCTCGGGCCGATCGGTGGGCTCCAGCCCGTGGGAGGCGCGCAGCACCTCGGCCATCTTGGCCGAGTCGTACTCATTCATCTGGCAGCCAAAGGTCTTGATGTAGAGCTTGCCCGACATGTCGCGCCATTTCACCGAGGGGCCCATGAGTTTACCCCGGGATCTGCCTTCGTTCCAACTGCTGCGCGCTGCGGCCACAGGAACGCCCCACAGCGAGCGAGAGATATGAAATTCGCTGTCTCGACGATCCCCCGACGCCGATAATCGTGCAGTACAGGTCCGCCGCGCACCCATTGGAAAACTTTCCGGGCCACCCGCAGGTCGTGTGTCCCGGGCTCGGAGCGGCCGGGGCTGACAGGGCGCTGCGGGTGCCTCGGCGCCAACTCTGGAGCTGTCGATGCGTATCCTGGTAGTGGAAGACGACGAGAAGATCGCCTCGTTCATCGTCAAGGGACTCAAGCAGGCGGGCTATGCAGTGGACTGGGCTGCCGACGGCGAGATCGGGCTGGGCCGGCTGCGGGCGGGTGATTACCGGGGCGCAGTGGTCGATATCATGCTCCCCTACCGCGACGGGCTGTCACTGGTGGAGGCGGCCCGGCGCACCGGCATCACTACGCCCATCATCTTCCTCTCGGCCAAGCGCGAGCTCGACGACCGCATCCGGGGCCTGCAGGCCGGTGGCGACGATTACCTGGTCAAGCCGTTCGCGTTCTCCGAGCTGCTCGCCCGCATCCAGGCCCTGCTGCGCCGCGCCTCCGGGGCCGTGGAGCCGGTGCGCCTGGGCGTCGGCGAGCTGGAGATGGACCTGGTCCGACGCCGGGTCAGCTGCGAGGGGCGGGAGATCGTGCTGCAGCCGCGCGAGTTCGCCCTGCTGGAGTATCTGCTGCGCCACAAGGGCAGCGTGGTGTCAAAGGTCATGCTGATGGAGCATGTCTGGGACTACAGCTTCGATCCGGAGACCAGCGTGGTCGAAACGACAGTCAGCCGGCTGCGCGCCAAGCTGGCCGAAGGCTGCGGCTCGAACGGCGAGCTGATCCGCACGGTACGGGGGATCGGCTATGTCCTCGACCGCTAGCGCCGAATGAGCGATGCGCGCCAACTGGCACTCCATCGCCCTGCGCCTGACGCTGTTCCACGCCCTGTTCTTCGGCGTCGTGACCAGCGCCGGAGGGGTCATTCTGTATCACCTGATTGGTGTCTACATCGTCGACGAGATCGATCAGGACGTGCTGCGCCAGGAGAAAGAGATCGTCCGCGCCCTTCAGACCGAGGCGTCTGCCAGGGTGCAGGCGGAGGTCGCGGCCGACACCCGAAACGGCAGCAAGGAAGATTACTTCGTGCGTGTCACGGACCGCGCCGGCCACCTGCTGCTCGGCTCCGACCTGAGCGGCTGGCCGGACTCCCGATCCCTGGACGCCCTGGCCCGGGACCTCGCCCCGGGCCAGCGGCAGCTCGCGACCCTGGCGCTGGCGGATGCGCGAGGCCAGGCGCGGGTCCTGACGGCCGTGATGCCGCCGGACCGCGTGCTGCAGATCGGCATCTCCATGGGCGACAGCGTCGCCTTCCTCGCGCACTTCAGGCACTACGGGCTGATCATCCTGGCCAGCATGCTGTCGCTCGGAACGATCGCCGGGTGGGGGCTCTCCCGCAAGGCCATGGCGGGCGTCGAAGCGGTCACCGCGGCGGCCGGGCGCATCGCCGGAGGCCACTATGCCGAGCGGGTGGCGGCGGCTGGCCACGGCCTGGAGATCGACCAGCTGGTCAGTACCTTCAACCGCATGGCCGATCAGGTGCAGACGGTCATGCAGGAGATGCGTCAGGTCAACGACCACATTGCACACGACCTGCGCAGTCCCCTGACGCGGATCCGCGGGCTCGCCGAGGCGGCGGTCATCGACCAGGCGCTGGGGGAAGAGGCCGCCGAGCTGGCCGGCGGCGTGGTGGAGGAATGCGACCACCTCATCGGCATCATCAACACCATGCTGGACATCGCCGAGACCGAGGCCGGGGTCCAGCGCCTGCAGCTGGAGACCGTGGACCTGTGCGCGCTGGCCGCCCAGGCGGTAGATCTGTTCGCCGGCGTGGCCGACGACAAAGGCATAGATCTGGAGTACCGCCGGTCCGCCCCCCAGTCCCTGCGGGCGGATCGGCGACGCCTGCAGCGGGCGCTGGCCAATCTGGTGGACAACGCCATCAAGTACACGCCGTCAGGGGGCCGGGTCGAGGTCAGCGTGGACGCCGACGGGCATAACGCCCGCATCGCGGTGCAGGACACAGGCGCCGGCATCCCGGCCGAGGCCCGCCCGCATCTGTTCGAGCGCTTCTATCGCGGCGACCAGAGTCGTCAGCTGCCCGGCAACGGGCTGGGTCTCAGCCTGGCCCTGGCGGTGGCACGCGCCCACGGGGGCACCATCCTGGTGGACTCCTGGCCACAGGCCGGCAGCCGCTTCACCCTCGAGCTGCCGCTGGAGCAGGGCCCGCCCTGAGCCATAGCTGCGCGGTCCTCGGCGAGCCTTACAGAAATGTAAGCATCCGGGCCACACCAAGCGCACAGGCGCCCTTTGGACGGGATCGGACCCTGTGCCCAGGCGCCGGCGCAGATCTCCCGACCCTTACAAATCCGTAAAGGACCCACCCCCGGGCTTTCCCTTATCCTGTTGCTCCTTGGCAAGGGCTCCCTGTTTCACCGCTGGCGGGCGGTCCACCCAGACGCCGCCCGGCGATACGGGAGCGATGGTGCACCCCCGGCACGCCCGGCCGCGCCTGACCCGAGACCCACCGTGGTCATCCGCCCCAGCGCCCGACCGGATCACTCTGACGGGCCGGCAGCTAGCCCTGCCGGCCATACCTGACCCTCAACGACGCAGGCCCTCGAGCTCGGGCCCGGTTGTCGCCAACGAAGGAAGTCAATGATGATGAAAGTGACGATTCAAACGCTCAGGTCGCTCGCCCTGCCGGGGGCTGCCCTGCTGCTGTTGGCCCTGCAGACCGCACCGGCCCAGGCCCTGCCGAGCTTCGCCCGCCAGACCGGGGAAGCGTGCGCCGACTGCCACATCGGTGGGTTCGGGCCCCAGCTCACCCCGCACGGCATGAGGTTCAAGCTCGGCGGCTACACCGAAAGCGACGGCCAGGGGCTCAAACTGCCCCTCTCGGCCATGCTGGTCGGCTCGTTCACCCACACCGCAAAGGACGTCGATGCCGGCGACAGCAGCGGCAACGACAAGTGGAAGGTAGAGCAGGGCTCGGTATTCCTGGCCGGGCGCTGGACCGACTCCCTGGGCAGCTTCATCCAGGCGACCACCTCCAGTGATGCCGACGGCACTGTCTCCATGGACAACGCCGATATCCGCTTTGCGCGCACCCTGCAGCTGGCGGGCGCGGATACCACCCTCGGACTGAGCCTCAATAACAACCCGACGGTGAGCGACCCCTTCAACACGCTGCCCGCCTGGCGCTTCCCCTTCATGTCCTCGGACGTGATCGCCCCCATGGCCTCGCCGCTGCTCGACGGCGGTCTCGAGCACCAGGTCGCCGGCCTCTCGGCTTACGGCTTCTGGAACGACTCGCTGTACGCCGAGGTGGGTGGCTATCGCGCGCTCTCCAGCAACTTCCTCAATGACGTCAACGTCGATGCCGCGAACAAGATCGACGGCACGGCACCCTATTGGCGTCTGGCCTACACCCAGGACCGCCATAAGGATGCCTGGTCGCTCGGGGTGTTCGGAATGAGCGCCGACATCCTGCCCGGCTATCGGGCCGGCGCCACCGACAAGCACGACGACATCGGCGTGGACGCCTCCTACCAGTTTCTCGGCAACCGCAAGAACATCCTGACCTTCAACACCGCCTACATCCATGAGCACAACAAGCTCGGCGCCACCGACCCGGGCGACAAGGCCGACCTGGACCGCTTCGATCTGGCCGGTTCCTATTACTACGACCAGACCTATGGCCTGAGCCTGGGGCTGTTCGACATCAACGGGACCGCCAACCACGCCCTCTATCCGAATACCTGGGACGGCCTGGGCAGCGCCAACGGCAAACCGGACAGCCGCGGCTACCTGGTGCAGGCCGACTGGACCCCGTTCGGCAAGGAGGGGGATACGTCCTGGGCCAACCTCAGGCTCGGCCTGCAGTACACCGGCTACACCAAGTTCAACGGGGCCAATCACAACTACGACCGCGCCGGGAGCGATGCCAGCGACAACGACACCCTATTCGCCTTCCTGTGGACGGCGTTCTGAGCAACCGGTCATGGGCAGTCGATCACACCTGGCCGCTGTCGCCGGCGCGGCGCTCATAATCACCGCGTCCCTGGTCCTGGCGCCGGCCCGCAATGCCCAGGCGAGCGGCGACGCGAGCCAGGGCGGCGATCTGTTCGAGCAGGAGTGCTCGGAATGCCACAGCGTGGTCGCCGGCCGCAACAAGAAGGGCCCCAGTCTGTTCGGGCTCATCGGCCGTAAGTCGGGCTCCCTGGGCAACTACGCCTATTCGGACGCCATGAAGCATGCGCACCTGACCTGGACGCCGGAGACCCTGGCCCGCTATCTCAGCGGTCCCAGGAGGATCGTTCCGGGCACCAAGATGAAGTACAGCGGGCTGAGTGATCAGCAGGATCGCAACGACCTGATCACCTTCCTGGCAGGTCAGCACTGAGCGGGGCTCGGTCGCAGCCGCGACCGAGCCCCAGGCGCCGCGGGGCAGCCTGTCCCCGGCGAGCCGCCCACCGGGCAGCCGGCCCATCCCACACACGAGGAAGACCCCATGCAACGCAGCAAATCGGGCCTGGCGCTCGCCGCGCTCATGGCCCTGGCATGTGCCGCCCACGCGGCCAGCCCCGAGGACATCGTCAAGTATCGCAGGAACCTGATGAAGGCGAACGGCGGGCTGATGGGAGCGGCCAACGCCATCATTCGGGGCAAGGTAGACTACAACAGCCGCCTGGCTGCCGAGGCCCTCGCGCTGCAGGACACCACCAAGGACCTGGCGTCGCTGTTCCCGAAGGGCACAGAGAGCGCCGGCGATACCGAGGCGCTGCCCACGGTCTGGTCCAAGCGGACCGAGCTCCAGGCGCACGCCCGAGACGCCGAGCTCAAGGCGGCGGCCTTCGCGCGCGCGGCCTCCGGAACCGACAGCAAGGCGGTGGCCAACGCCTTCGACGACCTGGCGGCGGCCTGCAAATCCTGTCACAAGGAGTTTCGCAAATGAGCCCCGGAGAGCCGTGTTGCTGATGTCGCCGCCCGTGCTCGCACGCTGGTGCTTGCTGCTCGGCGCCTTGGCCGCCACGCCCGCTTGGGCCGCACCCAGCATGAGCCGCGGCGAGAGCGTGTTCCACCTGGCCGGCTGCGCGAACTGCCACACCGACCGGGACAACCAGGGCGCCAGGTTGGCGGGAGGACGCCGCCTCTCCACGCCCCTGGGGGTGTTCTACACGCCCAACATCACCCCCGACCCCGAGACCGGGATCGGCCGCTGGCGCGAGGCCGACTTCATCCGCGCATTGCGCGAGGGCGTGAGCCCGGAGGGTGAGAACTACTACCCGAGCTTCCCGTACACCTCCTACACCCGGCTCAGCGACGAGGACATCAGGGCCCTGTGGGGCTACCTGCGCGCCCAGCCCGCGGTGCATCAGAGCAACCGTCCCCACGAGCTGCCCTGGTATCTGCGCTTGCGCTTTCTGATCAGCATCTGGAAGTGGCTTTACTTCACCCCCGGGGCCTACCAGTCCGATCCGACCAAGCCGGCGCAATGGAACCGGGGCGCCTATCTGGTGGAGGGGCCCGGCCACTGCGGCGAATGCCACACGCCCCGCAACTGGCTCGGCGGCTTGATCAAGCTCAAGGCCCTGGCGGGCACCCGCGACGGTCCCGAGGGCGCGGTGGTGCCCAACATCACACCGGATCGACGGACCGGGATCGGCCGCTGGAGCGCCTCGGACCTGACCCAGTACTTCGACGACGGGATGCGCCCGGACGGGGATTTCGCCGGCGGTCCGATGGCCGAGGTCATCGACCACAGCCTGCACTACCTGTCGGCGGAGGACCGCCAAGCCATCGCTGCCTACCTGGCCTCGCAGCCTGCGATGTACAACCCCGTGCGCAGGCCCAAGAAGGCCAAGCCGCGGGACGACTCCGACTTCTGAGCCGGCAGCCGGCGGGCCTCGAACAGCTCGTCAATGCTGGCCGCCAGGCGCGGACGCACCCTGAGATAGGCCCGGAACAGCCGCGCCACCGTGCCGAGAGCCCGTGGAAATACAAGCTTCCGTGCCGGCTGGAGAGCTAGTCGATGCGCCGGTCCCGGCGCTTGCACGGGGTATGCCGCCGCTTGCGGCGTGGCCGGCCCGGCTATAATTTTCCCAGGCTGAGGCATCCGGGCAGATCCGGGGGAGCCTTCGCCCGGCGGGCGCGAGCAGCGCGGGCGCGTGCCGAGCAAGGCCTCGACGAGCAGCCGTCCGCCGCCGCGAAGCCATCCGCGCTCTGGGGCGGCCGTGCACCGTGCCCACGGGGAGGGGACAATGAACATCGCGAGAATCTTGATCGTGCTGTTGGCGGGCGGACTCGCCATGCAGCAGGCCTCGGCCGACTCGCTGCCGTGCGGAGCCGATCTGATCGACGTCGGGGCCAACGTCTACGACCTGCTGCAGAAATGCGGCGAGCCCAGCACCCGGGACGGCGACCAGTGGATCTACGACCGGGGGCCCGGCGAGCTGAAGATGATCGTCCGGGTGTCCGCCGACGTGGTCCAGTCGATCGAGCCGGAATCCAGTGGGACGCCCTGAGGGCGGGCAGCCCCGGGGACCCCCGGAGCGCAGCCCCGGGCCCGCGCCGGGGAGCTGCGCAGATCGGCGTGCACCGGCCGCCGATCTGCCCAGCCGTTCTTCCCGGGCGACGGGGAATCCGCTCATGAGCTTCAGGCCTGGTGCACGAGCACGGCGCCGAGCGACGCCATGACAGGCCGCGGCGTCCGCTGTACGCTTGCCCTCCATGCCGCACAGACCCCGCAAGCGCTTCGGCCAGAACTTCCTGCACGACCCGATCGTGATCGCGCGCATCCTGCGGGCGATCGGCCCCAGGCCGGGAGAGCATCTGGTGGAGATCGGCCCCGGCAGAGGCGCCATCACGACGCAATTGCTGGAAGCCTGCGGCGAGCTCGACGCGGTGGAGCTTGACCGGGACCTGATCGAGCCGCTCGCACGGCTCTGCGCCGACCTGGGGCGGCTGCGCATCCATGGCCTGGACGCCCTGGCACTGGACTTCTGCTCGCTGGCGCTTGACGGGCGGCCGCTGCGGCTGGTGGGCAACCTGCCCTACAACATCTCCACGCCGCTGCTGTTTCACCTGCTCGCCCAGGCAGGCTGCATCGCCGACATGCACTTCATGCTGCAAAAGGAGGTAGTGGAGCGCATGGCGGCCCAGCCAGGCGGTAAGATCTACGGGCGGCTCTCGGTGATGCTGCAGATGTTCTGCGATGTGGAGCCCCTGTTCGACATCGGCCCGGGCGCCTTCACCCCCGCGCCCAAGGTGCACTCCAGCTTCGTGCGGCTGCGCCCCCTGGCGCAGCCAAGGGTGCCCATCGCGGACCCCGGGCGGTTTGCCCTGGTGGTCTCCCGGGCCTTCGGGCAGCGTCGCAAGACCCTGAGAAACGCCCTGCGGGGGCTGCTCGATGAGGCGGCCATGCAGAGTGTCGGCGTCGATCCAGCCGAGCGCGCGGAGCGCCTCGACCTGGCCGCTTTTGCTGCCCTGGCCACGGCGGCTTGCAAATCCGACGGGGCGACCTGACCTTTCTGACGACGAGCGCTGTGGCCTCGCGCGGCCCGGCCCGGGGATCTGCGGGCGGCCGCAGCCGGCCCATAGGGCGCCGACATGCAAACGAGGGGACCCAGAGCGCATGGCGAATGACAAAGACACCCACGAAGTCGGGGAGATCCTGGAGCGCAACCCGCTGGCTCGCCCCGGTGAGGTACTGCCTGCGCTGATCCATCTGCTGCCGATCTCGGCCCGACCCTTCTTTCCGGGGCAGGCCGTGCCGCTGCTCATGGACCTCAAGCATTGGGCGCGGACCCTGCGCGAGGTCGGCAAGACCGCCCACCATGTCCTCGGGCTGGTGCTGGTGGAGGGCGAGAGCTCGGAAGAGGCGACCCCGGAGAGCTTCAAGCGCGTCGGCACCGCCTGTCGGGTGCATCGGGCGCAGGAGACGAACGGCAAGCTGCAGGTCCTGGTGGAGTGCATCCAGCGCTTCGAGATCGAGAGCCTGGTCGGGCGCAAGCCGCCGTTCTCGGCCCAGGTCCGTTACCTGCCCGAGCCCGGGGGGGAGCCGGGGCCCGAGATCAAGGCCTACGCCATGGCCATCATCAACACCATCAAGGAGCTGCTGCCGCTCAACCCGCTGTATGGGGAGGAGCTGCGCATGTTCCTCGATCGCTTCGGGCCCGAGGACCCCTCGCACCTCGCCGACTTCGCGGCCAGCCTCACCACCTCGGGCAAGCAGCAGTTGCAGGAGGTGCTCGAGGCGGTGGAGATACTGCCCCGCATGGAGCGCGTGCTGGTGCTGCTGGGCAACGAGCTGGAGCTCGCCAAGGCCCAGCAGACGATCCGCAAGTCGGTCGAGGAGCGGATGGAGAAGCAGCAGCGCGAGTTCTTCCTGCGTGAGCAGCTCAAGAGCATCCAGAAAGAGCTCGGCATCGCCAAGGATGACCGTACCTCCGACATCGAGCGCTTTCGGGAGCGCCTGGCGGGTCTGGTCATAACCGAGCAGGCCCAGCGCCGGGTGGACGACGAGCTGGAGAAGATAGCGGTGCTCGAGCCCGGCTCGCCCGAGTACGCGGTCACCCGCAATTATCTGGACTGGATCACGCTGCTGCCCTGGGGCAAGCACTCGCCGGACAACCTGGACCTGCAACAGGCCCGAACTGTGCTCGATCGCGACCACTACGGCCTGGACGACGTCAAGCGGCGCATCCTGGAGTTCCTGGCGGTGGGCATCATGAAGGGCGAGGTCGCCGGCTCCATCGTGCTGCTGGTGGGGCCACCCGGGGTGGGCAAGACCTCGGTGGGGCGCTCCATCGCCAGCGCGCTCGGGCGGCGCTTCTACCGCTTCTCAGTGGGCGGCATGCGCGACGAGGCGGAGATCAAGGGCCACCGGCGCACCTACATCGGCGCCATGCCCGGCAAGTTCGTCCAGGCCATGAAGGAGGCCGGAACTCAGAACCCGGTGATCATGCTCGACGAGATCGACAAGCTCGGCGCCGCCTTCCATGGCGATCCTGCCTCGGCCATGCTCGAGGTGCTGGACCCGGAGCAGAACGTCGACTTCCTCGACCACTATCTGGACCTGCGCTTCGATCTGTCCAAGGTGCTGTTCGTCTGTACGGCGAACCAGCTCGACAGCATCCCGGCGCCGCTGCTCGACCGCATGGAGGTGATCCAGCTGGCCGGCTACATCGCGAGCGAGAAGCTGGAGATCGCCCGCAAGTTCCTGCTGCCCCGGCAGATCAAGCGCGCCGGGCTGAAGCGCGGACAGGTCCGGATCGCAAGCACCACCCTGCGGACGATCATCGAGGGTTACGCCCGCGATGCCGGGGTGCGCCGACTCGAGAAGCAGCTCGGACGGATCGTGCGCAAGGCGGTCGTGAAGATCCTGGACGGGGCGCAGACGCCGATCCAGGTCGGCCGCGACAACCTTGAGGCCTATCTGGGCAAGCCCGTGTTCCGCGACGAGCGCAAGCTCAGCGGTCCGGGCGTGGTCACGGGCCTGGCCTGGACCGCCATGGGAGGCGTAACGCTCAGCGTGGAGGCGGTACGCACCCACGGATTCGGGCGCGGCTTCAAGCTCACCGGCCAGCTGGGCGAGGTAATGCGCGAATCCGCCGAGATCGCCTACGGATACATCCTGGCGCGGTGTGCCCGGTTCGGCGCCGACCCCGAATACTTCAAGGATGCCTTCGTCCACCTGCATGTGCCGGCCGGTGCGACGCCCAAGGACGGCCCCTCGGCGGGCGTCACCATAGCGAGCGCGCTGCTCTCACTGGCCTGCAACCGGCCGGTGCGCAACATCGCCATGACCGGCGAGCTGACGCTGACCGGACAGGTGTTCCCGGTCGGCGGGATTCGGGAGAAGGTGATCGCGGCGCGGCGCGCCGGACTGCGCGAGCTGGTGCTGCCCGAGGACAACCGCGGCGACTTCGAGGAGGTCCCCGAGCACATCCGCAAGGGGCTCAAGGTGCACTTCGTCTGCAGCTTCGAGGATCTGGTCCCGCTGCTGTTCAAGGGCGGCTGAGCCCCGGGGCCGCCGCATGACGCGGCGCCCCGGACAGAGGATCAGAACGGGATGTCGTCGTCGAAGTCGCCGCCGGGCTGACCCCCCCACCGTACTCCGGGGCGGGCTCGCGGGAGGCCGCCTGGGGGCGGCCCTCGTCAAAGGCGACGCCGCCGCCCTGGCCGCGCCCGTCGAGCATCTGCATATCGCTCGCGACGATCTCGGTGGTATAGCGGTCCTGGCCGTCCTGGCCCTGCCACTTACGCGTCTGCAACCGGCCTTCGATATAAACCTTGGCGCCCTTCTTCAGGTATTCGCCCGCGATCTCCCCGAGCTTGCCGAACATCACCACCCGGTGCCATTCGGTCTGCTCTTTCTTCTCTCCGGTCTGCTTGTCCTTCCAGGAGTCGCTGGTGGCGACCGTGATGTTGGCGACCGCAGAGCCGCCCGCGGTGTAACGGACATCCGGGTCCTTGCCCAGATTGCCGATCAGGATCACCTTGTTGATGCCTCTCGCCATGCTGGCTCCTCCGTTGGATGCCTCTTCCGTGAACGCTCAGGGATCGGACAGTCTACGCGTCGGCGGCCGAGAATTCACCCAGGGCCTGGACGTCCAGGGTGCGCCGATCGACCTTGAGATAGGCCACGCCCTCCTCGGCCACGACCACCGCCTCGGCCACCCCGGCCACCGCGGCGAGCCGCCCTGCCAGGGCCAGGGCCTCCTGCTCGCTGATCGGCCCCACCCGCAGCAGGAATGAGCTCAGGCCGGACGGCGTGCCCATACCCGAGGCCAGCAGCAGCCAGACCAGCGCACCGGCCGCGGCGAACAGGAACACCCCGGATTCCCCGAACAGATGCTGCAGGGTGCCCCCCAGCAGGCCGCCGAAGAACGCCCCCATGAACTGGGACGTAGAATAGACGCCCATGGCCGTGCCCTTGCTGCGGGCGGGCGCAATCTTGGAGATCAACGACGGCAGGGTCGACTCCAGCAGGTTGAATCCGGTGAAGAACAGCCACAGACCGAAGGCCATGGCGGCCAGGCTGTGCTGACCCTGCCAGAGCGCCAGCAGGGCCAGGACGAGCGCCGTGATGGCCCCCAGGAACACCGCCTTCATGCGCCCGCGCCGCTCGGCGATCACGATGAACGGCACCATGGCCACGATCGAGCCCAGCAGCACCCCGAGATAGAGCATCCAGTGGTGGACCGGCGCCAGGCCGACCTCATCGCGCAGCACCAGCGGCACGGCGAGAAACACCGAGGTCAGGATCATGTGCAGGGTCAGGATGCCGAAGTCCAGACGCAGCAGGTCGGGCATGGTGAGCACCTTGCGCAGCTGTCCGGTCTCCAGCTCGGCGTCCGCGTGGTGGTGGCTGGCGACCGGGGTCGGGACGACCCAGATGACCACCGCGATGGCGGCCAGGGCCAACACCGCGATCAGCCAGAAGATGCCCGGAACACCGATCCAGCTATCGAGGACCGGACCCAGCACCAGGGCCACGGCGAAGGCCATGCCGATGCTCATGCCGATGGCCGCCATCGCCTTGGTGCGGTGCTCCTCGCGCGTGAGGTCCGCCGCCAGGGCCATGACCGCTGAGGCGATGGCGCCGCTGCCCTGCAGGGCACGGCCGATGATCACGCCGTAGATGCTGTGGGCGAGCGCGGCGACCACGCTGCCGCCCGCGAACACCAGCAGCCCGGCGAGGATCACGGGCTTGCGTCCGATGCGGTCCGAGAGCATGCCGAAGGGCACCTGCAGCACCGCCTGGGTGAGGCCGTAGGCCCCGATGGCGAGACCGATCAGCACCGGGGTGGAGCCCGAGAGGTGCTGTGCATAGAGCACGAACACGGGCAGGATCAGGAACAGCCCGAGCATGCGCAGGGCGAAGATGCTGGCCAGGGACGATGCGGCACGGCGCTCCAGGGCGCTCATGGGCGAGAAGGATTCAGGGGCTGAGGTCACGACAGATCGCCTTTGTCCAAGCAGCAGAAGAAGACGTATATTAACAAATTTACCTGCCGGCCGTTCTGCGCCCCATGGACCAGATTCGTATTCGCGGAGCCCGCACCCACAACCTCAAGGACATCGACCTCGATCTGCCGCGCGACCGGCTGATCGTGATCACGGGGCTGTCTGGATCGGGCAAATCGTCGCTGGCCTTCGACACCATCTACGCCGAGGGCCAGCGCCGCTATGTGGAATCGCTCTCGGCCTACGCGCGGCAGTTCCTGTCGCTCATGGAGAAGCCGGACGTGGACCACATAGAAGGTCTGTCGCCGGCGATCTCCATCGAGCAGCGCTCCACCTCCCACAACCCCAGGTCTACGGTCGGCACCATTACCGAGATCTACGACTACCTGCGCCTGCTGCTCGCCCGGGCCGGCACGCCGCGCTGCCCGCGCCACGGCACGCCCCTGGAGGCCCAGACCCTGAGCCAGATGGTCGACCAGGTGCTCGCCCTGCCCGAGGGCAGCCGGCTGATGCTGCTGGCGCCGGTGATCTCCGAGCGCAAGGGCGAGTACCAGCGCCTCCTCCAGGAGCTCGCCGCCCAGGGCTTCATCCGGGCACGGGTGGACGGCGCGCTGCACGATCTGGATGCGGCCCCGGAGCTCGATGCGCACCGCCGGCACAACATCGAGGTGGTGGTGGACCGCTTCAAGGTGCGCCCGGACCTGGCGTTGCGCCTGGCCGAGTCGTTCGAGACCGCCCTGCGCCTGGCCGGAGGCACGGCGCGCATTGCCTGGATGGACTCCCCGGACGAGCCGGAGCTGGTGTTCTCCGCCAACTTCGCCTGTCCCCAGTGCGGCTACAGCATCGAGGAGCCGGAGCCCCGGCTGTTCTCCTTCAACAATCCGGCAGGGGCCTGCCCGAGCTGCGGCGGCCTGGGGGTGGAGGAGTTCTTCGACCCCGACAAGGTCGTCGCGCACCCCGAGCTCAGCCTGGCCGCTGGCGCCGTGCGCGGCTGGGACCGGCGCAACGCCTATTACTTCCAGCTGGTGCGCTCCCTGGGCAAGCACTACGGCTTCGACCCCGAGAGTCACTGGCAGGAGCTGCCCGAATCGGTTCAGCGGGTGATCCTGTTCGGCAGCGGCCCGGAGCAGATCGAGCTCAGCTACCTGAGCGAGCGCGGCCACCCGGTCACCCGGGCCCAGCCCTTCGAGGGCGTGATCCCGAACATGCAGCGTCGCCACCGCGAGACCGAGTCGAGCGCGGTGCGTGAGGAGCTGGCGCGTTACCTCTCCTCACGCCCCTGTCCCAGCTGCGCCGGCAGCCGCCTCAACGAGGCGGCCCGCCACGTGTACCTCGGCGAGCACAGCATGCCGGCCATCACCGCGATGCCGGTGGGACAGTGCCTCGCGTTCTTCCAGGGACTGGAGCTGGCCGGCACGAAAGGCCAGATCGCCGCCAAGATCGTCAGTGAGATCCAGCAGCGGCTGAGCTTCCTGGTCAACGTCGGCCTCGACTACCTGACCCTGGAGCGCAGCGCCGACAGCCTCTCCGGCGGCGAGGCCCAGCGCATCCGCCTGGCCAGCCAGATCGGCGCCGGCCTGGTCGGGGTGATGTATATCCTGGACGAGCCCTCCATCGGGCTGCACCAGCGCGACAACGGCCGGCTGCTCGCCACCCTGACCTATCTGCGCGACCTGGGCAACACGGTGATCGTGGTCGAGCACGACGAGGAGGCGATCCGCACCGCCGACCACCTGGTGGACATAGGTCCGGGCGCCGGCGTGCACGGCGGGCGCATCATCGCCCAGGGCACGGCCGCGGAGATCGAGCAGGTACCCGAGTCCCTGACCGGACAGTATCTCTCGGGAAAACGGCGCATCGAGGTCCCCCGGCAACGCCGACGCCCGGACCCTGCCCGGGTGCTGCGCCTCAGCGGGGCGCGGGGCAACAACCTCAAGGCCATCGACCTCGAGATCCCGCTGGGTCTGCTGACCTGCATCACCGGTGTCTCGGGATCGGGCAAATCGACCCTGATCAACGATACCCTATACCCGCTGGCAGCCAACGCTCTGAACGGGGCGAGCCTGCAGGTCGCCCCGCACGACGAGATCCAGGGCCTCGATCAGCTCGACAAGGTGGTCGACATCGACCAGAGCCCGATCGGGCGCACGCCGCGCTCCAACCCGGCCACCTACACCGGGCTGTTCACCCCGATCCGCGAGCTGTTCGCCGCCACCCATGAGGCCCGCTCCCGGGGCTACGGGCCCGGCCGCTTCAGCTTCAACGTCAAGGGCGGGCGCTGCGAGGCCTGCGCCGGCGACGGCCTGATCAAGGTGGAGATGCATTTCCTGCCCGACGTCTACGTCACCTGCGACGCCTGCAAGGGGCGGCGCTACAACCGCGAGACCCTGGAGATCCGCTACAAGGGACGCAGCATCGACCAGGTGCTCAGCACGACGGTGGAGGAGGCCCTGCCCTTCTTCGACGCGGTCCCACCCCTCAAGCGCAAGCTTCAGACCCTGGTCGATGTGGGCCTGAGCTACATCCAGGTCGGCCAGAGCGCGACTACCCTATCCGGCGGCGAGGCCCAGCGCGTGAAGCTCTCCCGGGAGCTGTCCAAGCGCGACACCGGCAACACCCTCTACATCCTCGATGAGCCCACCACGGGGCTGCACTTCCACGACGTCAAGCACCTGCTGGAGATCCTGCACCGCCTGCGTGACCACGGCAACACCCTGGTGGTCATCGAGCACAACCTGGACGTGATCAAGACCGCCGACTGGGTGATCGATCTCGGGCCCGAAGGGGGAAACAAGGGCGGGGAGATCATCGGGGCGGGCACGCCGGAGGCGCTGGCCAAGCTCCCAACCTCCCACACCGGGCGCTTCCTCGGCTCGCTGCTCGCTCGCCGTTGAGCAAGCCCGCATTCCTTACCAGCCTCCCATCAGCCTAGAAAGAGCATTTGAACCGCCAAGGCGCCAAGATCGCCAAGTTTTTCAAGGAAATTTCCTGGAAACGAGCATCACCCGTTGGGTGAAGCAAATTTTTCACTTTCGGTACGTGTCTGCCTTGGTGTCCTTTGTGTCCTTGGCGCCTTGGCGGTTCCAACTGCGGTTTTTGGCATCAGACATCCAGTGCTCCGCCCCCCTGTAGAAGGCCAGCCCTCTGGCCGATCCGCTCCATCGCGACGAGGCGCCGCTCCCACAGGTGGTACACCTCGGCCGCCTCCCTAGCAACGCCGGAGAGAAATGCAGGCTCGGAGACAGATCAGGCGATCCGCAGGACCGGGTCGCCGGGCCCCAGCCCGAGACGTTTCGCCGCGCTGTCCTCCCGGAAGGCGATCTCGACCAGGCCGAAGGCGTTGCGGTGCCAGAAGGGCTCACCCGGCGGCGCCTCGCCGAAGGTGCGGGCGAAGCGGGCAGTGCAGCCCACGGCTGAGAAGCGGGCATCGTCGGGGACGTGGTCGGCGGTCAGGCCGGTGAGGAGGTTGCCGTAGACGTCGGAATAGACCACGGCGGGGAGCTGGTCGGGCCAGTCCGCGCCCACCAGCTCTTCCACGGCCAGGGCGGAGGACTCCACCGGCTCGCCCAGAGCGAGGCGCGCGGCGACCGGGGCGAAGATGTCGCGGCCGTGGAAGCTGTCCGAAAGGCGCTCGGGGCGCCAATCGATGCGCAGGACCCGAACCGAGGTAGCCCGCTGGGCTGCAATCGCCAGCAGGCCGTTGTCCGGTCCCACGAGCGACCGCCCGTCCGCCTCGACCGCTAACGCACGCCGCTCGGTCCCCACCCCGGGGTCCACCACGCAGCAGAAGACCGCGCCGGCGGGCACATCGCGGATTAGTGCGGGCAGGAGATAGGCCACGAGGTCGGTACGGAAGGCCGGCAGGTCAGAGATCAGATCGACCACCGGGATGCTTGGTGCCGCCGCTGCCAGGACTGACTTCATCTGACCGACGTAGGGACTGCCGACGCCGAAATCGGTGAGCAGGCAGATCGACGGGGAAGCGCGAGACGACGCGGATTCAATCCTGTTCAGCATGACCGGCACGCGGCTCCCTGGGCATCAGCGTTGCTCGCAGCCGATCAAGCCGGCCGAGAGTCCCCGGAGATCAACATTACGCCAGCTCGACCAGCGCCGAATGTCTCGGCGCACTGGCAAGACGGCGGTCACAAGTGATCAACGGGGCCGGGAGCGCCTCGGCCCGCGCGATATAGGCGGCATCGTAAGCTGTGACGTTCTCCCGCAGATCCCAGATGCGCAGCAAGAACGATCGATGGGGATACCGGGCCAACGGCAGGTCGCCCAGATCCGCCAGCGCATCCTGCGCCCGCCCGGCCTCGATGTCTCCCAGAGCGGCGTAGCGGCGAAGCACCTGAGCCACTTCCAGATCGATCAGCTGGGGTGCATGCAGCGTTTCATCAGGGGAGAAGATGCGCCCTTCGATGGCATTGCCTCGGGGCGTCCGCAACAGCACCTCCAGCAGCGCGGAGGCGTCGATGACGATCACCGTGCGTCCCGCTCTGCCCTGACGGCTTCGGCGGGGGAGACATTGGGAGTGACCGAAGCCCGCTGGTGCAACCGCTGAAGCAGCTCTTCCTCGGTCGGCCTATCTGCCAATCGTTGGATCTCTGCCAGAAGGTAGCTCGACAGCGACTGCCCGCTCAGTGCCGCCTTTGCCTTCAGTCTGCGGTGCAGTTCCGGCGGAACATTACGGATCTGGATCATCGTGCTCATGTGCTGACGTTAGTTGCATGTGATGTGCATATCAACCGCACCGCAACGACGCCCCATCCGCACCGTAAGAGCGCAGACGAAGTCTCCGTAAGCAGAATTCGTAGGATTCTCTATGGGTTAGCGTGGTCCGACCCGGCTCGCAATCGTGCCCCACGGGCAAGGCGTGGTACAGCATCCGAACCGGATCGGCAAAAAAAAAAGCGGGGCGGGCCTAGGCCCGCCCCGCCCGACCCTTATCTCCTAGGGCGACGCGTAGGCGAAGATCCCCATGATCTTGGCAACCACGGCCTCCCAGAGGGCTCTGTACCCATCATGAGCGACCTCGATGTAATAACCGAACGTCTTGAAATGCTGAATCAGGCTTTCAAGTTGAGGCTCATCATCGGCGTTGAGCGCCTGAGCCCGGTGACAGGCGCCGCATGCCCTTACCGCAGGACCCGTGACGGCGTCAGAAATGTCACCGATGTTCCTGCCCGGGACCTGGTCAGACCCGGAAAGCACCCCCGGCATAGACTTGCTCTGATTCGGCACATTGTACCTGCCCGTGTTATGGCAGGACTCGCAGTTCTCAGCGCCAAACCTCGGGAAGTGGCTTGAGATGTGATGCTCGTATTCCGCGCCTTCTTCCTCGTCGGTGAAATCGATGTCCCCTATATCCAATGCCTGGAACGTATGGAGCGCATGGACATAGGAATCGATCGATCGAGACTGCAGCTCCAGGTGCGAGCCGGCGGTCGAGACCTCGTGGCAGATCCGGCAGACCCGGATGTTGCCGCCCCTGGTCCCACTGTGGAACGTGGTGGCAAGCTGGTCGTGGCAGGTATTGCATCCGGTCTTGATCGGCAGGTCTGTCCCGTCCCATCTCTTCTTCGTCCCTGCCGTCACGGCCACCTTGACGATGTCCGGGAAGTAGGCATCGTCAAAGGCATTCCCCGCAAAATCGAAGGTCCGGGATGGAGCGTTGAGGCCGAGCACATCACTACCAGTAATCGTGCCGTCGTGATTGACATCGTGACCCGCTGCCAGCGAAGGCAGAACAGCGATCTCCGCCCGCCTGATCACGACCACGCCATCGGCATTAGCGGCAAGCATGTCAGCCCAGTTCGACAGGTCCACCATCACTTCCCAGCTGCTGCCTGAATGCGAAACATCCGTGAAGCGCGGGTTGCCGTCGCCCCATACGTGCTCCAGATTCCGCTTGCCGTCGGCAGCGTTGCCGTGCGCGGCCACGATGAAGTCCTTGGTGTCGTAGCCATACAGGCCGATGTCGATCTGCGGCACGATGTCGCTCGCATGCAGGCTACCCAGATCACCCGTCGCATGGAAGTGGACGTCAAGCATGTGAGTCCCGGCGGTGTAGGTTGCGCTGTCGATGGTGGTTATGAAGGTATCGGAATACCGGGTGCCATCCGTCGCGTAGATCTTCGGGTCATAACCGCCGCCATGGAGGCTCGCGAAGCTAGGCCCGATGTATCCCCCCGCCGCACTGTGGCAGCCCTGGCAATTCGTCGACCTCAGGGTCGCGGGATCAACGACATAGAAGTCATGGATAGGTGTTTTGGCTCCCATCTGGGCAATGAGCCCGTCGACAGAGTGGCAGCTGATGCAGGTCTCCGCTGTGAACTTGCTGTCGGCCAGTACGGTGCCAAGCTTGCCGGCGTGACAGGTGACGCAGTTGAACATGGACTGCGGGTAGGCGAATTCCATGGCGTGCGACATGTGCACGTCATTCATGAGTCTCGCCTTGTAGGCGTACTTGGTCATTTCGTCGGACGTAACGGCCGCACCATTGTCCAGCTCGGCCGCCCGCGCGGGATCATCCTTTGCAATCTGCCAGTTGAAATCATGGCCGTCACGCTCGTCATAGTGGCAGCCCTTGCAGGTGTAGAACTCGGTCGGGGCACCGTCGTTATCGGTGACCTTGCCATAGATATAGGCGTGCTTGAGGAACGGCTGGGTGTGGCAGTTCTCGCAGCCCGACACATTCGACGCGGTGCTGTAACCCACCGCACCGATTTTCAGGACGCCGGCGAACGGGTATTTGCCCAGACTCATGTGGCCGTCTCTTTTCAGTATCTCATCCACGCCATAGATCTGGACGATGCCGGGCCCCGCCATCGCGGCCGCCACGGGGGCGCTCAAACCTGTCTTGGTGAACGTGCAGACGCCCGTTCCAGCGTCGTAGGACTTGGTGCCCACTAGAGACTGATCGCTGGGGAACCACTTTGGCAGTTCCGCCGCCGGCATGGCTTGAGAGCCATTCGGATACGTGTCAGCGTCAGGATTGTACGCTGCCCAGTAACTGCCGATCGTATAATCGCTGTCCGCGGCGGTCGATTTGGTGCAATCGAAGGGAAGACCGAACTTGGTCAGCTCGAACGTCAGGGTGGCCGTGGTGCCACTGACATCGAAGTGCATGCTCCCCGTTGTGACTTTCATGACCCCGTCTTGAAAGAACTGGTCGTAGTTCGCCTCGTGCGCGGCCCCGTTGCGTATCAGGGAGTCGGCCGTCTCACCGGTATGACAGATCTGACATTGCTCCGGGTTGGCCTGGTCCAGGAGAGACACCCCAGGACCGGTTGGACCGGTTGGACCGGTTGAGCCGGTTGGACCGGTTGGACCGGTTGCACCGGTTGGACCGGTTGGACCGGTGGCCGGTTGGCACCCGACAAACGCCGCCGCCATCAAGGCCAGCAGCGCCAACCGAAACACGGATAGGTACCTCGACATCAACATGTTATCCCCCTCTTAGTGTCGCTGAATCGACCCGGCTGGGCCGTGACGAACATGCGATCCGCCCGCCACACCCCGACGAACGAACCCCTCCTACTGCAAGAATCTAATACAAACGACTTATCCGGAATGATGACAGGCGTCAATTTCATTCCGGATCGGACTCAATTTTCATGTCTGTGCCGGAAGAAAAATGTCGCGACGCGCGCTCAAGCTCGTTCTTCTCGGACTCAGACCACATGATGACGATGGGCGTACGCCCCCGCCTCCACTCTGGATTGTACGTCCAGCTTCGCCATCATGCGCTGGATATGATTGCACGCGATGGCGACGCCGATACGGAGCGGCCCCGACATGGGATCGACGCCGGCCCCGTTAAAGGCACAGGAATTTGCTCTCAGCCGCCGCACGCGGAACAGAGGCCAGCGGCCCGGAATCGGCACCAACTGCCTGCCTACCACGACCTTTGCCGCACGAAACCACCCCTCTCCCCCCTTGGTGCCACCACCGACGGCCCCCGCGTGACGCCGCCCGATGGCTGTGTGCGCGATTTCCTTAGCAGTTCCAGGATTCTAGCCCGATCACGGTCCACGTCAAGGCTTGGGATCGATCAGGCGATGGCGAGGATCGGCTGTCGTCGTCGGGGCGCTGCTACCCCCTTCGCTGCGCTTGCATTGCGCGGGCAACGGCGCATAGACTTAGTCGGAAGCCTTAGTCCATCGCGAGACGATCCCATGGCCCTGGTAGTTAACGTGCACGAAGCCAAGACCCATTTTTCCCGGCTTCTCGAGCAGGCCCACGCCGGCCAGGAGATCATCCTGGCCAAGGCGGGCAAACCTTACGCGCGGCTTGTTCCCTTGGCCGAGCAGCCGGCCCGCCGGCAACCGGGGCGGTTGAAAGGAAAAGTCGGCGAAGCCTTCTTCGAGCCCCTCCCCGAACAAGAGCTCGACGCTTGGGAGGGACGGTGAGGTTGCTCCTCGACACCCATACCCTGTTGTGGTGGCTAACCGACGATGAGCGCCTCTCTTCCTGTGCGCGGTCGCTGATCTCCGACGAATCGAATGAAATCTTCGTGAGCGCTGCAAGCGCCTGGGAGGTCGCCACCAAGCAGCGGATCGGAAAGCTGGACGAAGTGCCGGAGGCGGCGGCGCGCTTTGTCGAGTTGGTCGCCGCCGACGGGTTCATTCCGCTACCCGTCACCCAGCTCCATGGCCTGCGGGCCAACGGCTACGAGGTCGAGCATCGCGATCCTTTCGACCGCATGCTCGCCGCCCAGGCCGAGCTCGAATCTCTCGTCCTGGTCACCCGGGACCCCGCCTTCGAAACATTCAGCACCGAGACGGCGTGGTAATGCGCGCCTCGTGACCCCTTGAACGAAGCCACCGGCCACCCTTTGTGGCTCCGGGCCGCCGCGCGCAGATCAGGTCGACCCGCCAGATTGCTCCGCGAGCAGGCGCCGCAGGTCATCGGTGATGGCCGAGGCGGTGTCGGTCGCCCCGGCCAGCAGACGGACCTCGCCCTGGCGGTCGAATACGTAGACCGCACTGCTGTGCGAGACCTCATAGTTGCCCTTAGGGTCGGGCTTTCCGTAGCCGTAGCTCACCCGGTAGCGCCTGGTGAGCGTCTGCAGCTCCTCCTGGGTCCCGCGCAGCCCAACCACCTCCGGCCCGAGAGCGGCGGCATACTTCTTCAGCTGGGCCAGCGAATCGCGATCCGGGTCGACACTCACGAACAGGATACTGACCTGACCTGCCTCCTGGCCCAGGGCGGCCACAGAGCGGCTAAGCAAGGACAGGGTCGTCGGGCACACGTCCGGGCAATGGGTGTAGCCGAAGTAGAGCAGCACCACCCGGCCCCGGAAATCCTTGCCGTGCACGCTGGCGCCGTCGCTCGCCCGGGTGAGGGTGAAGTCCAGCTCGGGCATGAGTCCGGAGACATCGTGCAGGGCCCAGGGCGCCGAGCTGCGCCCGCAGGCGGCGAGCACGACAGTCAGGAACAGCGCGCCCAGGTACGAGACCAGGCTGCCGGTGGCCGTTGCGCGGCGGGCCGTCATTCGCCCTGGGCCCCCTCCACCCGGAACGGGACCTCCAGGGTCTGGCCGTCGCCGAAGCGCAGGGTCACCGGCACCTGGTCCCCGGGGTGCAGGTCCTGCTTGCGGTCCATCAGCATCAGGTGGTAGCCGCCGGGGGCAAACACCAGGGTCTGGCCCGGGGCCAGATCCAGGCCGTCGACATGGACCATCCGCTGCATGCCGCCTTCCTCGACACTGCGGTGCAGCATCACATCACCGAATGCCGGGCTGGAGGCACCCACCAGGTGCAGCGGGGTCGACGCTTGGCTGGTGATCGAGAAGTACCCGGCGAGCGGCAGCTCGCCCGGCAGCCAGCGCATGCGCGCATCGCCGACCGATGCCGGCGAAGGCCCGCCCTGGGCGACCATCACAGACCCCAACACCAAGAGCAACACGAGCAGCAGGCGTCTCATAAGGCACTCTCCGAAAATTTCTGGTCGGAATCGATCCGCGCAACCCGCGCGGGGACGGCATCATCGCGGGCGCTCTGGTGCATCCACAGACGCAGCACCAGCAGGATGGCGAGCACGCTCATCATGGCGGCGGGGATCCAGGTGATGATCCCTCCGGTCTGCTGATCCACCAGCGGACTCACCGGCCACGCCCGGCCGCACACGCTGTAGACGTCATAGAGCACCGACTTGCTCAGCGTGATGTGCGCGCCGAGCCCGATCTGAGGCAGCATGATCGCCCAGAGCATCAGGATGCGCGCCGGGTAGCCCAGGGTCCGGTGCTCCCGGGGGGGACGCGGGTCGAGCACGAGCCACCAGAACAGCAGGCCATCGAGCACCATGCTCCAGTTCATCAGCTGGTAGCGGGACGCGCTGAGCATGGCGTCGAAATGCACCGATGGCGTCAGCCAGAAAAAGATCAGGCCGACGAAAAGCAAGGGAGAGACCAGGGGGTTCTGCACCACCCGGTAGAGCATCCGCAACGGCCGGCTCCGCCACAGCGGCAACAGCACCCGATCACGCAGCTGCGCGGGCAGGCCCCACCCCAACACCTCATGGGGCACGGACAGCATGATCAGGAAAGGCCCAAGATGATGCAGCACCAAGTGCTGCGCCCGATGCACCCAGAACATATGCTGGGAGAGGTAGTCGACATAGGTCTGCATCACCCCGTACGTCAGCAGCAGGCCGACATAGAAGCTGAGCGCCCGGGCGAAGCCGGTCGCCAGGCCGGCCTGGCGACGGCGCCGGAGCCCACGCCAGAACAGCACGCCCGCCACGACGGTGCAGACCAGTACGCTGGGCGAGAGCTCCCAGGGCGTGAGCAGTGTAACGAGCGAAGGCACCAGCGGTATTGGGATCGGGTGACAACCGGAGCTGCCCGACGAGGGCCGTGGGCGAGCGCGCCAAGATACCAAACCGGCCCCTCCGGGGCAAACCGCCTGTCGAGGCGGCGGGACATCCCCGAAGACGACCCGAGGCGCTGCGCCGGGCTATCCGCCCGGGGGCGGGCGGACAGCCGTCGCTGTCGGATCACTACTGCATCAGGCGCTGGAGCATGAATTCGATCCGGGCCAGGCGCTGATCGATCTGGTCCAGGCGCCGCATCATGGCCTGCTGCCGAACCGCGACGTCCGACGCCCGGTGCATCGAGTCTCGCTTGTCCCCATCGTCCTGCATGCCACCCATCATGCCCTTGGCCCGGCACTTGTGCTTGCAGGCCTGTCTCATGAAGCCTTGAGCGGCCTCTTCCCCCTGCATTCCGCCCTGCATCCCCTGCTCCATGTTACGCATGGCCGAGCATTTCTCCTTGCCTTCTCCGTTCATCATCCTGCGGCACTTTTCCATGCCACCGCACTTGTGCATGCCACCGCTCATGGCCATGGCCCCCGGGGCGGCGCCGGCCTGCGAGCCACCCATCTTGGGCTGACCCATATCGCCCATCCCCCTGCACTTGTCCATGCCCCCACCCATGGGCGCGGCCGTTTCGTCCGACCCTCCCAGCGCGGGGGCCTGCTGCATGGGCATGACAGGCGCAGCACTGGCGGCCTCCGGCCCCGACTGGCTAACGGCCGGGCCCGCGGTGACCGGCAGTGGCACCGCCGGAGGGGGCGGCGGCGCCGACACGGCGGCGACGGCTTCTGCCCCCGGCTTTGCGACTCCGGCCTGCTCGGCCAGGACCCAGGGGCTCGCCAGCAACAGACCGGCGAGGGCCAGGGGTACGAGCTGCTTCTTCACCATCGCTGTTCTCCTCGAATGGACCATCGGTTTCTTCTCAACTGGTTTGTCGGTGGACATACAGACCATTCCCCTGGGATCGCCTGGGACGGTCGAACGTTCCCGCGAGCCTGGCCTAATGCGCCCGGCCAAGCGGCGCGCGGCGGATCTGCGGCGCCCGGACCCAGGCACGCCGGGTCGGGTGAGAGGTCGATAACGATAATATGAAACACGTGCCGGCGACATCCGCGGGACGGTGGGGCCGCTGGGGTCTCCCGGCGCCGGGATCGCGAGCCGGCGCCGGGCGCCGCGGGTCCTCACGGCGTCTTCGAGGCGCGCGATCCTGGCTGGGGCGATCCGCGCCTGCGGATCTGCGCGACGCCGCAAGGCCAAGCGGCCGGCCCGGCAAGCCGGCGGTCTCCGCGAGGCTCTACAATTGACGTAGAGACGGCTTTGCGCCGCGGCGGCGAGATCCAGCGCCGCGGACGGCCCGACGATCCGCCGGCCCGCCACAAACAACCTTGGGGCAGTCCGCACCAACACGAGCAATCGGGGCCGGCGGCACCCCCAACCGACAGGAGAACCCCACCATGTCCATCTGGGTAGTTGTCGCCGACACCAGTCGTGCCCGCATCTTCTCCGCCGAGAAGTCCGTCAGCCCGCTGGTGGAGATCCAGGATCTCACCCACCCCGAGGCCCGCATGCACGACAACCAGCTGGCGAGCGACGAGCCCGGCCGCAGTCGCAACACCGTGAGCGGCAGCCACGCCTACACCGAGGAGACGGATCCCAAGCGCGACGCCGCGGCACGCTTCGCGTCCAAGGTCTGCGAGACCCTTGAGGAGGGCCGGGTGGCCGGCCGATTCTCCAAGCTTTACGTGGTCGCCCCACCGACCTTCCTGGGTCTGCTGCGCAAGTGCCAGCACAACGGCCTGCGCAACGTGATCGCCGGAGAGGTCGACAAGAACATCAGTACCCGGGACCCGGCTACCATCCGCGGCCATCTGCCGGACTTTCTCTGATCGGACGCATCCCGGGATGGTCCCGAGCCAGAGCAGCGCCCGAACCGGGCCCCTGGCTCGCGTCGCTCGATCCCGAACAGCGCTGCCATCCCAGCGACCCGTAGGGCCCTGGAGTTGGAGGCCGCGCTCGATCTGGGGCGGCTCTGAGAGCGCCTCTCGGGCAGGATCACGCCTTCGAGTCACTGGAGCTCGGGGCGGGCGTGCGCCCCGAGGGCTACACCCTCTTAGTCATAGGCTCCGCCGGCCTGGGCAAGCACACCCGGGTGCGGCAGCGGCTCATGGCATGGAGCACAGGCCGACACCAGTACGCGAGCCCACAGCCGGAGGGCTGAGGCCCCGGGGGGCGGGATGTGTCACATCGGGCACGATCCCTGCAGGGCAGTAGCCTTTGGGCCCCAAAAAGGCGCGAGACCATGTCTTCCGGCCACTACGACACACTGATCATCGGCAGCGGCCCTGGCGGCGAGGGCGCCGCCATGAAGCTCGCCAAGGCCGGCCGGCGTGTTGCGGTGGTCGAGGCCTTAGACCAGGTCGGCGGCGGCTGCACCCACTGGGGCACCATTCCGAGCAAGGCCCTGCGCCAGGCGATCCAGCTGCTCGCCGACTATCGGCGAAACCCCCTGTTCCAGCGCACCGTGCGCCAGATCCATGTGGACTACCCGCAGCTGCTCGCCGCGGCAGGCTCGGTGATACGCGACCAGGTACGGACCAAGTATCGCTACTACGACCGCAACCGGGTGGACGTGATCCACGGCAGGGCCCGCTTCTTGGACCCTCGCACCATCGAGGTGAGCGAAGCGGGCGGCAGGATCGAGCGCTTCATGGCAGACCATTTTGTGGTTGCCACCGGCTCCCGGCCCTATCACCCACCGGACGTGGATTTCTCGCACCCGCGGGTGCTCGACAGCGACTCGGTGCTGCGCCTGGACCACACCCCGGGGTCGCTCACCATCTACGGGGCGGGGGTCATCGGCTGCGAGTACGCCTCGATATTCTGTAACCTGGATGTGAAGGTTAACCTGGTCAACACCCGCGACCGGCTGCTCGCCTTCCTGGACGACGAGATCACCGACGCCCTGGGCTACTACCTGCGCACCCAGGGCACGGTGATCCGCCACCAGGAGGAGCACGAGCGGGTGGAGCCCCGGGACGACGGGGTGGTGCTGCACTGCCGCTCAGGCAAGAAGTTCAAGACCGACTATCTGCTCTGGGCCAACGGGCGCGCCGGCAACAGCACCGATCTGGGTCTGGACGCCCTCGGGATCGGGACCAACAGCCGGGGCCAGATCGAAGTGGACGGCAGCTACCGCACCACCCTGCCCCAGATCTACGCCGTCGGGGACGTGGCCGGCCCGCCGGGGCTGGCCAGCGCCAGCTACGACCAGGGCCGTTTCGTGGGGACACTGATCGCCGAGGGCGAGTCGGACTGGAAGCTGATCGAGGACTTCCCCGCCGGCATCTACACCAGCCCGGAGATCAGCTCCATCGGTCGCACCGAGCGCGAGCTGACCGATCAGCAGGTGCCCTACGAGGTGGGGCGGGCCATGTTCAAGAACATCGCCCGGGCCCAGATCACCGGCCACACGGTGGGCATGCTCAAGCTGCTATTCCACCGCGAGAGCCTGGAGATCCTGGGAATCCACTGCTTCGGCGAGCAGGCCTCGGAGATCGTTCACATCGGCCAGGCGATCATGACCCAGTCGGGAAAGGCCAACACCCTCTTGTACTTCGCCGAGACCACCTTCAACTATCCGACCATGGCGGAGGCCTACCGGGTGGCGGCGTTGAATGGCCTAAACCGCATTTTCTGAGGCATTTAATTCAGGGGTGGACCCGCCTAGTGTCTGTCCACCCGTGAAGCCCCTGCAAACCCCGAAAGCGCATGGACATCTCTGCATTCGCCGCTGTCGAGCCCGAGGACGAGGCCGATCGGCCCACCGACCGCGAGCCGCTGGAGCGCACCCACAGCCGCGCCATGCTGGCCCTGGAGCTTGCGCTGGGATGGTGCAGCGAGACGGCCCGGCACACCGACTGCTACTTCGTCGGCAAGCTCAACCTCTGGCGCGACATCCTGCCGCCGCCCCTGGAGACCGGCCTGCTGGACCGGCCGGTCGGGCTCGTCCTGCAAGAGGGCTTCGCCGCCGGGCAGCTGCTCGGGCCTTACGCGGCCGCCAATCTCAAGACCTTGCGCGACGAGCAGTTCGACCGGCGCCTGCCCCGGGCGGGGCTGATCCAGCCCCGGGCCGGGCGCTTCTACCCCAAGGGCGTACTGCGCAACGTCGCCGGGATCTTCAGCGAGAACCGCGGCCCGTTTCGGGTGGCCGAGATCGGCGACGGGCAGCTGCGGGTGGACCTCAACCATCCCCTGGCCGAGCACGAGATCGAGCTGAGCGCGCGCATCGTGGACATCTGGCAACCCCGGGAGGAGCACGGCGGGGTCTGTCACGACCTGGCGGAGCTGGCGAGCGCCAACGGGCCGGGCATGCAGGCGCGCTGGCACGGGCGTCCCACCGATTTTTTCTCCGACCTGCCCTTCGTGCGGGCCGACCCCACGCCGGACGAGCGCTTCTATGTCGAGCCCCGGCTGGTACACCACCTGGACACCAGCGCGCGCCGCCAGATCGCCCGGCTCTACGGCGAGCTGATCCCCCCGGGCGCCCGGGTGCTCGACCTGATGTCCAGCTGGGAGTCACACCTGCCCGATGCGCTCGCCACCGGACCGGTGACCGGGCTGGGCATGAACATGGAGGAGCTGCAGGCCAACCGGCGGCTCGCGGAGCGACGGGTCCACGACCTCAATCGAGACCCCCGGCTGTCGTTCGCGGACGCGGCCTTCGACGCAGTAATCTGTACCGCCTCGGTGGAGTACCTCACCAACCCCTTCAGCGTGTTCGAGGAGGTGGCGAGGGTGCTCGCCCCCGGCGGGCGCTTCGTAGTCAGCTTTTCCAACCGGCGCTTCCCGCCGAAGATGATCCGGGTGTGGGAGGACATCCACGAATTCGAACGGCCGGGGCTGGTGCTGGAGTACTTCCTGCGCTCCGGGCAGTTTCACAACCTGGAGACCTATTCCCTGCGCGGGCTGCCCAGACCGGCGGACGATCCCCATGCGCGCCAGACGCCGTTCTCCGACCCAGTGTTCGCGGTCTGGGGGGAGACCCGCTGAGCATGAAGCATCGAGCAGGCCCGGGGGCAGGCGCGTCTGCGGCGCAGCCGGGCCTGAGGTGCGGTGCCTGCGGCGGCCATCGCGGCCGGTGGGAATGATCGTCAGGTCCGACCGGGTCGCGCCAGGAATGGCGCTCCTACGGTGGGCGTCCCGGTTTGTAGGAGTGGCACTGCTGTCGCCACAGGGTTGCCGGCCGGCACACGGATCGCGGCAGAAACGCCGCTCCTACTTGCCTGGGCGCAGCAGCCCGCTCAGGCCCACGTCCTCGAGCTCGCTCTCCATCATCTGGCGCACCGCCGCGGGGTCCTCGCAACGCAGGGCGGCGCGCAGCAGCTGGCGGGCGCGCGCCACGCTGAAGCTGCGGATGACGCGCTTGATCCGCAGCAGGCTGCCCGCGCTCATGCTGAGGCTGTTCACGCCCATGCCGATCAGCAGTACGGCAGCCAGCGGGTTGCCGGCCATCTCGCCGCACACTGCCACCTCCTTGTTGTTGTTGTGCGCGCCGGTGACCACCTGGACCAAGGCCGTCAGCACCGCCGGATGCAGATCGTCGTAGAGATTGGCCACCTTGGCGTTGTTGCGGTCCACCGCGAGCAGATACTGGGTGAGATCGTTGGTGCCCACGGACAGGAAGTCGACGCGCCGGGCCAGAGCCTCCACCTGGTAGACCGCCGAGGGGACCTCGACCATCACCCCGACCCTCGGCATGGTGACCGCGTAACCTTCCTCCTCGAGCTCGTCGTGGGCCCGCTGGATCAGCGACAGGGCGTCGTCCACTTCCGAGACATTGGTGATCATCGGCAGCATGATGCGCAGGTTGCCGAGCCCGACCGCCGAGCGCAGCATGGCGCGCACTTGGGTGAGGAATATCTCCGGATGGTCCAGGGAGACACGGATCCCGCGCCAACCGAGAAACGGGTTGGACTCTTCGACGGGGAAGTAGGGCAGGGGCTTGTCGCCGCCGACGTCCAGGGTGCGCATGACCACGGGGCGACCGTCGAAGGACTTGAGCACACGCCGATAGTTGGCTACCTGTACCGCCTCGCCCGGGAAACGGTCACGGATCATGAACGGCAGCTCGGTGCGGTACAGCCCCACGCCGGCGGCATCCTCGGAGCCGAGAATGCTCATCTCCGAGACCAGACCGGTGTTCAGGTAGAGCGGCACCGCGGTGCCGTCCAGGGTCTCGGAAGGCCGCCCGCGCAGGGTCTCCAGCTCGGCCGAGAGTGCGCGCTCGTCCGCGGCCAGGCGCTGGTACTCCTCCATCACCGCCGGCGCCGGCGAGATGTAGATGCGCCCCCGGTAGCCGTCGACGATCACCGGGCGCCCTTCCAGGCGACCCACCGGCAAGTCGGTCACCCCCATCACCGCCGGTATGCCCATGGCGCGGGCCAGGATCGCCACGTGGGACGAGCTCGAGCCGCGCGCCGAGACCACCCCGGCAAGCGTTCCCGGGGGCGCTTCGGCGAGCTGCACGGCACTGATGTCGTCTCCCACCAGCACGCTCGCCTCGGTGTAGGCGTTGACCCGGGGGGCCTCGCGCTGCAGATGCATCAGGATGCGCCGACCCAGGTCGCGCACATCCGAGGCACGCTCGCGCAGGTAGGCGTCCTCCATGCGGTCGAACACCCGGGCGTGCTCCTCGATGGTCTGGCGCAGCGCCCCGGGCGCCCACTGGCCGGCGCGGATTCGCTCGACGCTGCGCTCCACCAGGGTGTCGCTGCCGAGCATCAGCAGCCAGGCATCGAACAAGGCGCGGTCCTGGGCTTCCAGGGTCGGGCCGACCCGCTCCTGCAAGGCTTTGAGATCGCCTTCCACGGCCGCGACTGCGGCCCGGAACGCCTCTTCTTCGGCCTGGGGATCCTCGGCGCTGCGATCCGGGACGGCGTCCAGATTGGCCTCGGGATAAATAACGACCACCGTGCCCATGCCCACCCCACTCGCCCCCGGGCGGCCCTCCAGGAAGCAGCCGGACGGCTGCTGGTCCTGGATGCTCGCCAGCTCTCCGCTCGCCTGGGCGTGGGTGATGGCCCCGGCGAGCTGAGCGGCCAGGGTGAACAGAAAGGTCACCTCATTGTCGTCGAAGCTGCGCGGCTGTTGCTGGCGCACCACCAGCACGCCCAGCACCCGGCGGTTCTGGATGATCGGCACGCCCAGGAAGCCCCGGAAGCGCCGCTCCCCGGTCTCGGTGACGTACAGATAGCGCGGATGGGAGGGGGCGTCGTCCACGTTGATGGGCTCCGCCCGCTCGCAGACCAGGCCAATGAGCCCGCGGTGCAGGGGCAGGCGCACCCGCCCGACCGAGTCCGGATTGAGCCCGTCGGTGGCCTGCAGGACATGCTCACGGGTCTCGAAATCGGTGAGATAGACCGAGCAGACGTCGGCGCCGATCGCCTCCTTGACCCGGTGCACGATGATGCGCAGGGCCTCGCCTAGGTCAGGCGCCGCGTTGACCTCGTGCACTATGCTGCGCAGGACATCGAGCATCGGGGTCGCTCGGGTTGAGGGGCGGCGGCCGGGCGCCGAGCTCAGCGCCGGTTCTGGCGCAGATAACTGGACTGGGAGCGCACCGGAGCGCCGTCCGGGAACAGCAGCGGCGCCAGTTCTTCCAGCGCCTGGGTATACACCCGGCGCTTGAAATACACCACCTCGCGCAGCGGCTGCCAGTAACGCACCCAGCGCCAGGAGTCGAACTCAGGCTTCTCGGTCTTGTTCAGGCAGAAGTCGGTCTCGCTGCAGAGCACGCGCAGCAGGAACCAGCGCTGCTTCTGGCCGATGCACAGGGGCTGGCAGTGCCGGCGGATGAAGCGCGGGGGTAGCCGGTAGCGCAGCCAGCCTTGGGTGCACCCGAGGTACTCGACCTGGCGGGGCTCGAGTCCCACCTCTTCCTCCAGCTCGCGATACATCGCCTCCTCTGCGCTCTCGTTCGGCTTGATGCCTCCCTGGGGGAACTGCCAGGCGTTCTGCCCGAGACGACGCCCCCAGAACAAACGACGCTGAGTGTTGCAGAGGATGATTCCGACGTTCGGTCTGTATCCTTCGGGGTCGATCAAGGTCGTTGAGCACAATCGACTTCAAATTGACGCAAGTTTTTCACAAATGCCGCTTTTCGGGCAAGCTCGGCAAAAGGATAAGGTATTGCTAATAAACGAAATTCGGTATCATGGCCGCTGCCTGGAAACACCTGGCGCAGGCACCTGCCGCTGTCCGGAGCCCTGATCTTGCCGCTGGCCATCTTCGACCTGGACAACACGCTGCTCGGCGACGACTCGGACTACCTCTGGGGCCAGTTTCTGATCGAGCAGGGCATAGTCGACGGCGCCCATTATGAGCGCGAGAACGAGCGCTTCTACCGTGACTACCGGGAGGGCCACCTGGACATCCGCGCGTTTCTGCGCTTCTCCCTCAAGCCCCTGGCCGAGCACCCGCTGGAGCAGCTGCTCGGCTGGCGCGCCCGGTTCATCGACGAGAAGATCGAGCCGGTCATACTGCCCGCGGGGCGTGAGCTGCTGCGCCGGCACCGTGAGCGCGGCGACACCCTGCTGATCATCACCGCCACCAACGCCTTCGTGACTGCGCCCATCGCCGAGCGGCTCGGGGTGAAGCACCTGATCGCCACCGACCCCGAGCTGAGTGCGGGCCGCTACACCGGCGAGGTCGCCGGGCTGCCGAGCTTCCGGGAGGGCAAGGTGGCACGGCTCGAGCAATGGCTAGCCGACCACGACCAGACGCTGACCGGCAGCGTTTTCTACAGCGACTCCCACAACGACTTGCCCCTGCTGCTGCGGGTCGAGCACCCGGTGGCAGTGGACCCCGACGAGAGTCTCGCGACCCAGGCCGACGAGCGCGGCTGGCCGATCATCAGCCTGCGCAACGGTGCGGCGCCGGGTCCGCACCCGGGTCCGCACCGCTGAGCCGGGGACCGATGCTGCTCGGGGCGCTGGCCGGCCTGGGGATCGTCGCGCTGCTGGTCTCGGTCGCTTTCGGCAGCGTGCACGTCCAGCCGGAACGCTTGCTGCAGACGCTGCTCGGCGCCGGTTCCGACCTGGACCGGGCGCTGATCCTGGGCCTGCGGCTGCCACGAGCGCTCAGCGCGTTCGCCGTGGGGGGCATGCTGGGGCTGGCCGGGACGCTGATCCAGGTACTGCTGCGCAATCCCCTGGGCGATCCCTACGTGCTTGGGGTCTCCGGCGGGGCGGCCACAGCGGCGCTGCTGGCGATGCTGGCCGGCGCCGCAGAGCCGGCGCTGTCGGTTGCAGCCATGGGCGGCGCACTGCTCTCGACCCTGCTGGTGTTCGCGCTGGCGCACTCCCCGGGCGCCCCGGGGACCCCCACCCGGCTGCTGCTGACCGGCGTGGTCGCCGCGGCAGGCTGGGGGGCGCTGATCAGCTTCATTCTCAGCCTCGGCACCACCGGCCAGCTGCCGGGCATGCTGTTCTGGCTGATGGGCGACCTCGGCAACGCCGGCAGCCCCGCCGCGTCCCTGGTCCTGCTCGGGCTGGGCCTGGCGCTGGCGCTGGCCGCCGCCCCCCGGCTCAACCTGCTGGCCAGGGGCGAGCTGCAGGCCGCCGCGCTGGGGGTGTCGGTGCAGCGGCTGCAGGCCGGGATCTATTTCGGCTCGGCGGCACTGACCGCGGGCGCCGTGGTCCAGGCCGGCAGTCTGGGGTTCATCGGACTGGTGTCGCCGCACTTGGTGCGCCTGCTCGGCGGACGGGATCACCGCATCCTGCTGCCGGGCGCAACCCTGCTGGGCGGGGCTCTGTTGGTGATCGCCGACACCCTGGCACGCACCCTGCTCGCCCCGCGGCAGCTGCCGGTGGGCGTGCTCACGGCGCTGATCGGTGTACCCCTGTTTCTATACCTTCTGAACCGGGGCCAGGCGCGGTGAGCAGCACCAGCGACCCGCCGCTGCTGGCGGCGCGCGCAGTGGATGTCTCGGTCGCCGGACTGCCGGTCTGCCGGGGACTCGACCTGGCTATAGAGCCCGGCCAATGCTGGGCGCTGCTCGGGCGAAACGGCGTGGGCAAGACCACCCTGCTGCACACCCTTGCCGGGCTGGGCCGAGCCGACGCCGGCGAGATCCGCCTGCTCGGCCATCATATCCAGCGCCTCGGTACGCTCGAGCGCGCCCGCCGGCGCGGTCTGCTCCCCCAGGACGACGAGATCCTGTTTCCGGCCTCGGTGCTGGAGTGCGCCCTCGCCGGACGCTTCCCTCACCTCGGACGCTGGGGCTGGGAGGGCCCGGTAGACCTGGCGCTGGCCCGCCAAGCGCTGAGTGACCTGGGCCTGGCGCACTGCGAGGCCCGCGACGCCCGCACCCTGTCGGGGGGCGAGCGCCGCCGCCTGGGGATCGCTACCCTGCTCGCCCAGCAGCCGCGCCTGGCGCTGCTGGATGAGCCCAGCAACCATCTGGACCCGGCCCACCAGATCGCGGTGCTCGGGCTGCTGCGACGCCGTTTTGCGACCGAGGATCGGGCGGCCCTGATGGTCCTACACGACATCAACCTCGCCCTGCGCTTCAGCGATCACATGCTGCTGCTGTTCGGCGCAGGCCGTTGGCGCGCCGGCCCCACCGGGGCCCTGACCGATGCCGGCCTGCTGGAGAAGCTCTACGGCCACCCCATGGCGATCATCGCGGGTCCCAGTGGACCGCTCGCGGTGCCGGCCTGAGACCGAGCCCAGTGTTCTCCCCAGCCCCCTGCCGGGTTACCCTATCCGCCGGCATCTATGGCGTTGCGCGTGGCCCGGGTGCTCGACGTAAAGGCTCACGTACGCCTGCCGGCCCGGACGCAAGCGCCTTGTGTTTATATATACCCCGCATCTCGCGGCCAGCCCTGAGGAGACATGCCAGGCGCTGACACGCGTGTGCTTCGGCGCCACGATTTTGCGTTTTCTCCTGGCGCCATCGTAAAGGGCCTGTCGATGACCAGTCCCCATGGACCGTCGAAGATCGAGCGTGTGCGCGCCTACCACGAGCTGAGCAAACATCGCGTGGACGGGTACGCGCCGGGTCCCCGGGGGCTCGACTGGGCGACGCAGCCCGATCCCTTCCGCCGCTTCGAAGGCAGTCCCACCTACGAGCTGCCGCTGGATGCAGGATCGCTCGATCTTCGATTCTCCGCCCTGCACCGGCCGGGCGCCGTGGCGCCGGCCGCTCTGGGGCTGCTCCAGATCGGGCTGCTGCTGCAGCTCAGCCTGGGGCTGTCGGCCTGGAAGAGCCAGGGGACCAGCCGTTGGCCCTTGCGCTGCAATCCCTCGAGCGGCAACCTCCACCCCACCGAGGGTTATCTGATCTGCCCCCGGCTCGACGGGCTGGACGCGGGCGTGTACCACTACTGCAGCCGGGATCATCTCCTGGAGCAGCGTGCCAGCGTCGACGCGCCGGGTTGGAGCCGCGCACTCGGCGACAATTTGGTCATAGGGCTGAGCGCCGTTCACTGGCGCGAGGCCTGGAAGTACGGGGTCCGCGCCTATCGCTACTCTCAGCACGACGCCGGCCACGCCCTGGCCGCTGTCCGGTACGCGGCGGCCAACCTCGGCTGGCGAGCGGAGCTGGTGCAGAGCCCCGACGACGCCGAGATCGCCGACCTGCTGGGCGTGTCCCGCGCCGAAGATTTCTCCGATGCCGAGCCCGAGGACGCGGATCTGCTCCTGAGCGTTGGCCCCGCCCCGGACCGGGCCGACGTCAACACCCTGGTGGAGCTGATCGGTCAGGCACGCTGGTCGGGCCGGGCCAGCCGCTTGAGCAGCGGGCACCGGGAGTGGGATGCCATAGGAGAGATCGTACGGACGGCACACAAGAGCCGGACCCTCCCGGAGCGCCACCGGCCGCCGGCGCTGCCGCCGCTGCCCGTCCCCGCGACCGATCCGCCGGCGGCGATGCTGCAGCAGCAGCGCCGCAGCGCGGTGGCATTCGACGGCCGAACACCCATTCCGGCAGCGACTTTCTTCAACCTGCTCGATGCGTTGCTGCCGCGCGCCGGGGTGGCGCCCTGGGACGCCCTGCCCTGGGCACCGTTGGTGCACCCGGCGCTGTTCGTGCACCGGGTCGAGGGCCTGGACCCGGGGCTCTATCTGCTGGTGCGCGATGCCCGGGCCGAGCCCCGGCTGCGCGCCGCCCTCAGCCAGGACTCGGTCTGGGAGCACCCGTCCGGCAGCCCGGCGCACCTGGCGCTGTATCTTCTCCAGCCGGGTGATCTGACCGGGCTGGCGCGGCTGGCGGCCTGCCACCAGGACATCGCGGCGGATTCTGCGTTCTCGCTCGCCATGCTCGCCGACTTCGATGCGGCCATCAGCCGGGGCGCGTACCGGTACCGCCAGCTGTTCTGGGAGGCGGGCGTGCTGGGGCAGGTGCTCTATCTGGAGGCCGAGGCCGCCGGCCTGCGCGGCACCGGCATCGGCTGCTTCTTCGATGATGCGGTGCACAGCATGCTCGGACTGCAGGACACCGAGTGGCAGGATATCTACCAGTTCACGGTCGGCACCGCCGTCGACGACCCGCGGATCCAGACCCATCCGCCGTATGCCCATCTGTGGCCGCGCGGCGCTTAACAGTCCCGGCCCCGCCGTCCCTGGCATCGATCAGATCAGACGCGGCGCCGTCAGAATCCGAGGGCCAGCCAGCTGACCTTGACCCCGTAAACGCGCGTGTCGCGCCAGGTCTCGAGGACCACCGTGAAGCCGTTGGGGGTGATGTCGGCGACCCGTACACCGAGCCGCGCGCTGCCACAGTTGTCGATGTCGAACCCGATCAGTCCCACCTGGACGACCGGGAGCCGGCTGAACGGCGCTTCGAAGACGACCGACTGCTCATAGCGGCGCAAGCCGTCCTCGCCCGGGCCATTGCCGGCCAGGGTCCAATCGCCCGCCAGCTGGCCGGTCTCCAGGGTAGAGGCAAGCATCTTCACCGGCATCAGGTCGGTGCTCGTCGCGGGGTCACTCATGGTGGGTCTCCAAGTGAGGTGTAAGAAGAGTACGCAAGGAACAGTCCGTTCCCAGTCCCGTGACGCCTGAAGCAGGCCTGAGCGCCGAGGTCATGAGCTGACGCATTCCGGCGAGGACGGACTACCATTAGCATTAGAGATCGCTAATCAAGCGGGGGAGCGCCGGTGCGTCCCCTGCGCAGGGCGGCAATTACGCCCGCCACCCTGTGGATCGTCGCGGCCAGGGGACAGGGGGACTTCCGATGCAGCCCGGCAAGACCCGCTACAAAGTGCGGCGCTTCGGCGTTATCCGCAAGATCCTCCGTTTCTTCATCGACTCGCCGCTGACGCCCCTGGTGGTGGGCGCCTCGATCATGCTGGGCGTGCTGGCGGTGCTCCTGCTGCCGCGGGAGGAAGAGCCCCAGATCACGGTGCCGATGATCGACGTCTTCGTGCAGATGCCCGGCGCATCGGCCAAGGAGGTGGAGCAGCGCGTCACCAAGCCCCTGGAAAAGCTGCTCTGGGAGATCCCCGGGGTGGAATACCTCTATTCCACGGCGAGCCCTGGCCAATCCCTGACCGTCGCCCGGTTCCTGGTCGGCTGGAACGAGGAGGACGCGATTGTCCAGCTCAACCAGAAGCTCTACTCCCACTATGACCTGATCCCGCCCGGGGCGTCCCAGCCCCTGATCAAGCCGCGGCGTATCGACGACGTCCCGATCCTGGCGCTGACCCTGCACGGCGAAGGATACGACAGCTATGCCCTGCGGCGCATCGCCGCCGCGCTGGACGATCAGATCAAGCAGGTCCGCGACGTCTCGGAGTCGACGCTGATCGGCGGGGAGCGCCGGCAGGTGCGCGTCGAGCTCGAATGCTACACGTCTCAGCTCCTACCAGATCGACCCCACCCGGGTGGCACAGATGCTCCGGGGTGCCAACCAGCAGACCCGCGCCGGCTCCTTTCCCTCGGGGGACGAGGAGTTCGTTGTCGAGACCGGCGGCTTCCTGCGCGACGTGGAGGATGTGGGCGCGGTGGTGGTAGGGGTCCATTACGGACAGCTCGTCTACCTGCGCGATATCGCCACCGTCAAGGACGGCCCCGAGGAGCCCACCACCTATGTCCTGTTCGGCCAGGGCGCGCACCCCGAAGGCAGCCCACAACAGCCACGGGCCGCGAGCACCCGCGTCGAGCAGCCCGCCGTCACCATCGCGGTGGCCAAGCGCAAGAACACCAACGCGATCGACGTGGCCGATCATGTGCTGGACAAGGTGGCGCTGCTCAAGGGCAACCTGATCCCCGCCGGGGTCCAGGTGACGGTGACCCGTAACTATGGCCGCACCGCCACCGACAAGTCCAACGAGCTGCTGTTCCACATGGGCATAGCGGTGGTCGGGGTGAGCCTGCTGATCGCCCTGTTCCTGGGCTGGCGCGAATCGGTGGTAGTGGCCGTAGCCATCCCGGTGACCCTGGCGCTCACCCTGGCCACTTTCTACCTGCTGGGCTTCACGCTCAACCGGGTCACCCTGTTCGCGCTCATATTCTCGATCGGCATCCTGGTCGACGACCCGATCGTCAACGTCGAGAACATCGTGCGCTACTTCCGCATGCCCGACAACCGCGACCGCTCGCTGCCGGAGCTGACCATCGACGCGGTCAGCGAGGTGCTAAGTCCCTTGATCCTGGCCACCCTCGCCGTGATCGCGGCGGTCTTTCCCATGGCATTGGTGCGGGGCCTCATGGGGCCATACATGCGCCCGATCCCGGTGGGGGCGACCGCCGCCATGCTGTTCTCCATGACCGTCTCCTTCGTGGTCACGCCCTGGGCGGCGCAACGCATGCTGCGCTGGCGGGCCAGGGAGCAGGTTGTCCGGAAAGACCGCGAGGAATGGACCACCCGGCTCTACCGCCGAGTCATGGCGCCCATGATCCACCACCGCTGGCGCGGCGCCACCTTCCTTGTAGTCATCACGATCCTGCTATTCGCGGCGCTCTCCCTGGTAGCCACCGGCGGGGTCAAGGTCAAGATGCTGCCCTTTGACAACAAGAGCGAGCTCCAGGTGATCGTCAACATGGACGAGGGCACGACCCTGGAGCGCACGGCCCAGGTGACGCGGGAGCTGGCGGCCGCGATTCGCAGCGAGCCCGAGGTGATCAACTATCAGACGTATATAGGGACCGCCGCGCCTTACAATTTTAACGGCCTGGTGCGCCATTACTTCCTGCGCCGCGGGCCCAATGTCGCGGACATCCAGGTCAATCTGGTGCCCAAGGACGAGCGCGAGCTGCAGAGCCATACGATCGCCAAACGCGTGCGCGAGAAGCTCGAGCCCATCGCCCGGCGCTACGGCGCGCGCATCGAGGTGGCCGAAGTGCCGCCCGGCCCTCCGGTGCTCCAGACCCTGGTGGCCGAAGTCTACGGACCGCGCTATGACCAGCAGATCGAGAATGCCAGGAAGATTCGCGACATCTTCGACCACACCGAAGGCGTGGTGGACGTGGACTGGTACATGGAGGCCAACCAGCCGGAGATGCTGCTCCGGATCGATCACAAGAAGGCCGCGCTCCACGACATCCAGGCCGAGCAGATCTCCCAGGTGGTCAAGATCTGCGAGGCGGGTGTCGAAACCGGCCTGCTACATGCCCCCGAGGAGAAGGAGGATGTCCCAATCCGGGTCCGCCTGCCCATCGGCGAAAGGGCGGACGTGGCCTCCCTGCTGCCGGTGCCCCTGAGCAGCCCCCAGGGTACCCACGTGCCCTTGGGCGAGCTGGTGCAGATCACCCAGACCACGGCCGAGCACAGCATCTATCACAAGAACTTGCTGCCGGTGGTCTATGTCACCGGAGACGTGAGCGGGGCCGAGGAGAGCCCGGTCTACGCCATCCTCAAGCTGAACAAGGAGATCGAGCAGCTCAAGCCGGTGGGCGCCACCAACGGCAAGCCCATGGAGATCTGGAGCACCCACCAGCCCTTCTCCACCCTGCAGCCCTCCATGAAGTGGGACGGCGAGTGGCAAATCACCTATGAGGTGTTCCGCGACCTGGGGGCCGCTTTCGCCGTGGTGCTGGTGCTCATCTACACGCTGGTTGTCGGCTGGTTCCGGTCGTTTCGCACACCCTTTATCATCATGGCCGCCATCCCCTTCTCGCTGGTCGGCATACTGCCCGCCCACTGGGCGCTGGGCGCCTTCTTCACCGCCACCTCGATGATCGGCTTCATCGCCGGCGCCGGTATCGTGGTGCGCAACTCGATCATCCTGGTGGACTTCATCAAGCTGCGGGTCAAGCAGGGCATGCCCCTGGCGGAGGCGGTGATCGACGCCGGGGCAGTGCGCTTCCGGCCCATGATGCTGACCGCTGCGGCGGTGGTGGTGGGCGGCAGCGTGATCCTGTTCGACCCCATCTTCCAGGGGCTGGCGATCTCGCTGATGGCGGGGGAGGTGGCCTCGCTGCTGCTCTCGCGGATGGCCGTGCCGATCATCTACAACCTGGCGATGAGGCATCAGCCGGGGGAAAAGGCGGCGCAGTGACCTCGGTGCGCCGCCCCCGGCCGCCCGCGGACGCTCAGCTCAGCATGCCCGGCATGCCCAGGTAGCCCGGCAGGGCCCGGACCCGCCCCAGCCAGTCGCGCACCGCGGCGTAAGGTCCGAGGTCGATGCGCGCGTCCGGGGCAAGCGCCAGGTAGGGATAGACTGCGACATCGGCGACGCTCGGCCGCGCCAGCGCCAGCCACTCCCGATCCGACATGTGTTGCTCGAGGATCCCCAGCAGGCGCTCGGTGACGGCCTGCGCCGAGGCCAGATCGACTGGCTTGCCGAGCTTGTGGTGCACTCGCAGCAGCACCGGTCCGCGCGCCACCTCATTGGCGGCCGTGCACAGCCAGGCCGCGACCTCGGCCAGCCCGCCGGCGTCCTCGGGGAGCCAGTCGGTGGAGCCGTAGCGGCGGGCCAGATAAACCAGGATCGCCTGGCTCTCGCGCAGCCTGAGCTCGCCATCCACCAGCACCGGCACCTCGCCGAAAGGGCTCATGGAGAGAAACGCCGGAGACTTGTGGTCGAAGCCCTCCGGATCGAGCCGTATCGAGTCATATTCGAGACCAAGCAGGGAGAGCATCAGACGCACCTTGTGGCAATTGCCGGAGCGCTCGAATTCGAACAGTTGGATCACGGCAAAGCCTCAGTGGGGGCGATGGTGAAGGCGGGCTGCGGTACAGCGATAGGCAGGGCCGGACCTTCAGGTCACGTCGATCTGCTCGGGCGGCAGAAAGCGCCGCGCATATTCGAGATAGACCTTCTCACGCATGAAGACCTCGTAGAGGTCCGGATCGATGTGGTCGTCGTGCCGCATGCGCTCAAGGATGGACAGGGCGTTGGAGAGCCGCATCCCGTCCTTGTACGGGCGCCCGTCATCGGTGAGGGCCTCGAAGATGTCGGCGATCGCCATGATGCGCGCGGGCACCGACAGTTGCGCGCGCGTCAGCCCCCGCGGATAACCCTTCCCATCCATGCGCTCGTGGTGTCCGCCCGCATACTCGGGGACGCGCTGCAGATGCTTGGGGAAGGGCAGCGACTCGAGCATCCGGATGGTGGCGACGATGTGATTGTTGATGACCTGACGCTCGGCGGAAGTCAGGGTGCCCTTGGGGATGCAGAGATTCGCGATCTCGTCCTCGCTCAGCAGGGGTTGGGGACCGCGCTCGGCGTGACACCAGGCACGGCGGCCGATGTCGCGGATGCGCTGCTGATCTTCGGCGCTCATCCGCTCCCCGCCCTTGTTGATCTCGCGCAGGAAACGCCGCTCGGCGTCCAGCCCAGCCAGCTCCCCCAGCAGCTCCGCATCGCCCTCGCCGGGCTCCGCGCCCAGCTCGCCGAGGCGCCGGCGCAGCATGCGGATCTCCGCGTCCCGGCGCAGCAGCTCCAGGCGAGTGTCCACCAGCTCCAGGCGATCGAAGATCGTCTGCAGCTTGGTGGCCTTGTCCATGACGTGCTCGGGCGTGGTGATTTTGCCGCAATCGTGCAGCCAGGCCGCCATCTCCAGCTCATAACGGTCCGCTTCGCTCAGCGAGAACCCTTGCAGCGGCCCCTCGCGGGTGCGGTGCGCGGCCTCGGCCAGCATCAGGGTCAGCACCGGCACGCGCTTGCAGTGCGCGGCGGTGTAAGGGGATTTCTCGTCGATGGCCGTCGCAATCAGCTTCACCAGCGCCTCGAAGAGGTGCTGCAGCTCCGCGATCAGGCGCTTCTGGGTCAGCGCTATGGCCGCCTGGGAGGCCAGCGATTCGGCGAGCCGCCGGTCGGACTCGGAGAAGGCGCAGATGTCCCCGGACGGTCCCCGAGCATTGATCAGCTGCAGCGCCCCTATGATCTCGTGCTCGTGATTCTTCAAAGGCACGGTGAGAAAGGAGCGTGAGCGGTAACCCAGCTCGGCATCGAAATGGCGTGTGCCGCTGGTATCGAACTCGGTCTGGGCGTAGGCGTCCGCGATCACGATGCTGCGGTCCTGCAGCACCGAGCAGGCCACCACGGTGTTGCGCACCGGCCGATCCTGGGCGTCGTAGAGCGGTATGGGCGCCAGCGGCACCGGCCTTCCGCTGCTTCCGCCCATGGCGAATCCCAGGGATTCGGTCATCATGATCTCGACGCTGAGGGCGCGTCTGTCTTCCGAGAGCAGATACAGGGAGCCCCCGTCGGCGCGGGTGATCTCGCGGGCCCCCTGCAGAATGGTCTCGAGCAGGCGCGCATTGTCGCGCTCGGCGGACAATGCAATGCCGATGGCATTCAGCCGTTCGATGCGATCGAGCAGGCGGTTGACGTTGTCCGGGCTCATCGTAGCCCCGTGATTGACCAATGTCGGAGCAGGCTACCCCAAACCTCGGTCCAAGAAAACTTGGCACCGCGGGGCCGGAGAAAAAAAACCGGCAGCACAAGGCGACCGGTTTGCGAGAAGGGGATCCGAGCGCGAAAGGGCCGCAAGCCCCCTCCAACTGCGCTGCTACATTGCACGTCTAAAACTGCCCGCCGACAATCGGGAGTTTCCCTGAGCGGGGAACGGGAAGCCCCCTCATCGCTTGCACATGGGGCGTTCATCCGGGCGCTCGACCGCCTCCACGATGGCACCGACCAGCTCGCCGATCTCCTGAGGCGACAGCGCGTCCATGACCCGTGCCAGCAGCCTCGGCTCCACAGCGGCGAGCACGCTGCGGCCGTCCGCGAGGGTAACCGTCACCCCGGCCAAGTGGACATGGGCGTCGCCCTCTTGGTCGGCGCAGAGCTGCTCGCTCATGTCCAGCATCTCGTCGTAGAGCGTCTCGAGCTCCTCGGCGATGCGGTCCTCAATGTCCTCGGGCAATGCGATCAGAAAGCCGGCTTCGTCGGCGCTGCAACGCGGCTCCAGACCCCGGACGCGCACCGCATCGGCGAATCGGCTCCAGGGGGCTTCATGGAAGAAGATGTACTCGAGCATCGGCGCTCCTCGCGGGCACGGGGCGAATCGGGCCGGCGGACATTGCCCTAGCAAAGTGTAGCTGCGAATCCGGCCCGCGCGGGCAGCTCAACCCGCCCCCAGCAGCCGGCGAGGCGCCAGGCGGCCGACGCCCCGGATCAATCGGACCCCGGCGTTACGCCACGGACGCCCGCCAGGGACCGAAGGTCCAGCGCACCTTCGCAGCCCGAGGAACGCCGCCAGACGTGAGGCATAGGTTTGCGAAGCAGCGCATCGCGCGCAGCCGAGCGCCGAAGCGGCTGCGCTGCGTGGGAGGCCAACCCCCTGACCATGTGACTCCCGATCCGGGCCCACTGCCCGCACCCGCGCGGCGCCTACCCGGCGGGCGAGTCGCCGAGCCCCTCGGCGAGACCCAGAGCCTCGGCGACGCCGAAGCCGTGGCTCGACAGCGGGTCCGAGCCCTGGTCGCGATCCTCACGCCGTATCAGGCGCGCGCTGCCGAGATACGCGCCTGGTTCTGACTGATCGGCGTTACCAGACGGGCCCGGCGCACCTGTCCGCGCTCATCGACCTCGTATTTGTGCCAGAGCAGCCCGCGCGGGGCCTCCGAGGCCGCCGCAGCCACGCCCGGAACCGGGCGCACCGCCACACTCGGGGCCGCGGGCTTACGATAATCCTGCAGATGCGCAGCTTGAGGTCGGCGATGGCGTATCCAACACCGCCTCGGTCAGAACCCTCGCGCACCGAAGAGATCCGCGATCTCCGAATAGCGGAGCACGGGCCCGTCGCGGCAAACGAAGCTGGGCCCGATCTGGCAGTGGCCACACAGCCCGCTACCGCATTCCATCTGCCTCGACAGCCCCCGAGTGCCCCGGCATCACGGCGTCGGCTAATCGAGCAGCTCGGCAGTCGGCACCCGCTCAAACCGCATCCCGGTCTCTCCGGCCTCCACCTCGACGGTGTCGCCGGGTCCGAAGCGTCCGGCCAGGATGGCCTGCGCCAGCGGGTTCTCCAGCTCCTGGCGGATCACCCGCTTGAGCGGCCGGGCGCCGTAGACCGGATCGAACCCAGCCTCCGCGAGCCGGTCGAGGGCGGCCTCGCTGACCTCCAGCCGGATCTCGCGCTCGGCCAGGCGCCGGCGCAGGAAGTCGATCTGAAAGTCGGCGATGCGCCGGATCTGCTCCCGGGCGAGCGGGTGAAACACCACGACTTCGTCCACCCGGTTGATGAACTCCGGGCGGAAGTACTGGCCGACGATCTCCATGACCGCCGCCTTCATCTCCGCGTAGCGCCCCTCGCCGGCCTTCTCCTGGATGATCTGCGAGCCAAGGTTGGAGGTCATCACCACCACCGTGTTGCGAAAGTCCACGGTACGGCCCTGCCCGTCGGTCAGCCGCCCGTCGTCGAGGACCTGCAGCAGCACGTTGAACACGTCCGGGTGGGCCTTCTCGACCTCGTCCATCAGGATCACCGAGTAGGGCTTGCGCCGCACGGCCTCGGTCAGATAGCCGCCCTCCTCGTAGCCCACGTAGCCGGGCGGGGCGCCAATCATGCGGGCCACCGAGTGCTTCTCCATGAACTCCGACATGTCGATGCGCACCATCGCATCCTCGGTATCGAACAAGAACTCCGCGAGCGCCTTGCAGAGCTCGGTCTTGCCCACCCCGGTGGGGCCGAGGAACAGGAAGGAGCCGTAGGGGCGGTTGGGGTCCGAGAGACCCGCCCGGGAGCGGCGGATGGCGTCGGCGACCGCCCGGACCGCCTCGTCCTGACCCACCACACGCCGGTGTAGTCCCTCTTCCATGTTCAGCAGCTTCTCCTTCTCCCCTTCCAGCATCTTGGACACCGGGATGCCGGTCCACTTGGAGACGATCTCGGCGATCTCCTCCTCGCCGACCCGGTTGCGCAGCAGGCGGGGCGCGGTCTGCTGCTCGGCCTGGGAGGCCACGGCGAGCCGCTTCTCCAGCTCCGGGATGCGGCCGTACTGGATCTCGGACATGCGCGCGAGGTCCCCGGCGCGCCGGGCAGTCTCCAGCTCGATACGTATGCGGTCGAGCTCCTCCTTGATGTGAGCGGCGCCCTGCAGGGCCGCCTTCTCCGCCTTCCAGACCTCCTCCAGATCCGAGAATTCACGCCCGAGCCGCTCGATCTCCTGCTCCAGGTCGGCCAGGCGCCGCTTGGAGGCCTCGTCCTTCTCCTTTTTCAGGGCCTCGCGCTCGATCTTGAGCTGGATCAGGCGCCGGTCCAGGCGATCCATCTCCTCGGGCATGGAGTCGATCTCCATGCGGATCTGGGAGGCCGCCTCGTCGATCAGGTCGATCGCCTTGTCCGGCAGCTGCCGGTCGGTGATGTAACGGTGGGACAAGGTCGCCGCCGCGACGATCGCCGGGTCGGTGATCTCGACCCCGTGGTGCACCTCATAGCGCTCCTTGAGCCCGCGCAGGATGGCGATGGTGTCCTCCACATTGGGCTCGTCCACCAGCACCTTCTGGAAGCGGCGCTCCAGCGCGGCGTCCTTCTCCACGTACTTGCGATACTCGTCGAGGGTGGTGGCGCCCACGCAGTGCAGCGCACCGCGCGCCAGGGCGGGCTTGAGCATGTTGCCCGCATCCATCGCCCCTTCCGCCTTGCCGGCCCCGACCATGGTGTGCAGCTCGTCGATGAACAGCACGATGTTGCCCTCCTGCTTGGCCACATCGTTGAGCACCGCCTTGAGGCGCTCCTCGAACTCGCCCCGGAACTTGGCCCCGGCGATCAGGCCGGCCATGTCCAGGGCCAGGATGCGCTTGTGCTTGAGCCCCTCGGGCACCTCGCCGTTGACGATGCGCTGAGCGAGCCCCTCGACGATGGCGGTCTTGCCCACCCCGGGCTCGCCGATCAGGACCGGGTTGTTCTTGGTCCGGCGCTGCAAGACCTGGATGGTGCGGCGGATCTCGTCGTCGCGCCCGATCACCGGATCGAGCTTGCCCTGCTCAGCCTTCTCGGTGAGGTCGATGGTGTACTTCTCCAGCGCCTGACGCTGCTCCTCGGCATTGGGGTCGTTCACCGCCTGGCCCCCGCGCAGGGCCTCGATTGCCCGCTCCAGGGGCCCCTTTGAAGCCCCCGCCTTGCGCAGGATGGCGCCGGTCTCACCGCGATCCTCGACCGCGGCGAGCACGAACAACTCGCTGGAGATGTACTGATCCTTGCGCTGCTGGGCAAGCTTGTCGGTGAGATTGAGCAGCCGGCCAAGCTCGCTGGAGGGATAAACCTCCCCGGATGCCCCTTGCACGGAGGGCAGGCGGTCCAGCGCATCGCCGAGCGCCGAGCGCAGCTGATTGACGTTCACGTCGGCCTGGGTCAGCAGGTGCCGGACCGTGCCACCGTCCTGATCGAGCAAGGCCACCATGAGGTGGACCGGCTCGATGAACTGGTGGTCGCGACCCACCGCCAGACTCTGGGCGTCGGCCAAGGCCATCTGCAGCTTGCTGGTCAAGCGATCCATTCTCATGCGTATTCTCCCGACGTTCTTGAGGTTTTCCCGGAGGTTTGGGCCGAGGCGGGCCTTTTCAACGGTATGCTGTCCCGCTGCGCCGCGCAGAATCCTGCAGCCCGCCAGGGGATACCGCCGAGCCGAAAGCGCTTGCCTCGGGAGACCCCGATCCGCCGACTCGCCGGGAGGATCGAGCTTGGAGAACGCAACAGCCGGTATAATGCGCCCGCACCGCCGTTGCCTTTCGACCGGAGATCCGGGGCCTCTGATGACGCCAGAGATCGAGCTTTCCATCGTCTTGCCCTGCCTCGACGAACGGGAAACCTTGGCCACCTGTATCCGCAAGGCCGCCGCCTTCCTGGACAGCTCCGCCATCGCGGGTGAGATCATCGTGGCCGACAACGGCAGCACCGACGGCTCGCCCGAGATCGCTCAAACCGAGGGAGCCCGACTGGTCGAAGTCCCCCGGCGTGGCTATGGTGCCGCACTGCTTGGCGGTATCAGGGCCGCCAAGGGCCGATTCGTGATCATCGGAGACGCAGATGATAGTTACGACTTCTCCCGGCTGGGGGCTTTCGTGGAGCGGCTTCGGGACGGCAATGAGCTGGTGATGGGCAACCGTTTCCGGGGGGGCATAGCACCCGGCGCCATGCCGCCGCTTCACCGCTACCTCGGCAACCCGGTGCTGTCATTTCTCGGACGGCTGTTCTTCAACACTCCGGTCCGGGACTTCCACTGCGGCCTGCGCGGGTTCAGCCGCGATGCGATCCTGGCCCTCGACCTACAGACATCGGGCATGGAGTTCGCCAGCGAAATGGTGGTCAAGGCCACCCTCAAGGGACTGCGAATCACCGAGGTGCCGACCTCGCTCGCCCCGGACGGACGCAGCCGGCCCCCGCATCTTCGCAGCTGGCGGGACGGATGGCGTCACCTGCGTTTCCTCCTGATCTACAGCCCCCGCTGGCTGTTTCTGTATCCGGGTCTCTCGCTCATGGCGATCGGGCTGGCGCTGGTGACCACGCTGGCGATCCGGCCGGTAACCATCGGTGGCCTGTCCTTCGACGTGCACACGCTCCTGTACGCAGCGTTCTTCGTTCTGCTGGGGTTTCAGCTGGTCACGTTCTCGGTCTTCTCCAACGTCTACGGCATCTCTGCCCGGCTCCTGCCACCGGACCCGCGGATCGAGTCCCTGCTCGCGCGCGCCTCCCTCGAGAGGGGGGTCGTGGTCGGCCTGCTGCTTACGCTGGCCGGCATCGTCGGCTCGGCCTATGCAGTGGTGAGCTGGGGCAACACCGGCTTCAGTGGGCTCGACCCGCGCGAGACCATGCGCATCACCATCCCGTCGGCCACCGCCATGGCGATCGGCGTCCAGATCATCTTCAGCGCCTTCTTCCTGGATTTCCTGCGCCAAAGGCCGGACAACTGAGCCGCCCGCGCCTCGATTCAAAAAACAACCTCTGGGCCCCCTGAAACCTATCCAGCAGCAGCCGACGGCGCCGATTACAGCCCGGATCATTTCGTCCGGTCTCACCACCGGGAATGCAGCCGTTGGCGCCCCCTAGCCGTCTCGGCCTCCCGACATCCCTGCCGTGGAGACCGAATCGCCGATCCGCTTCCAAGGAGCCCCATTGAGCGCCGGGGGACGCAGCCGTGCTTCGAAGAGCCTGCCGCGCGACCGTTCCCGAGCCCGCTCGCAACCGACACGCCCCGCCGCTGCTCGCCGCGACGGATTGTGCTAACCTTCGCCCGGCTCTTGCTCCTGCGCCTAGACTTGGAACCGACATGCCTCGACTCCCGCGCCGGATACTGCAGCTTCCGCTCCCGTTCTGCGCTGCATGGAGATCCGTTGCTCACCCGGAGCGGCTGGTCCTTGCATACCTGACACTCCTTATAGCGTTTATTGCTTTCTACCAGCTATCGATGCCGATAATTGTCGGTGACACCGACATGTGGTATCACCTGAATGGCGGACGCTATTTCTGGGCTCATGGCCGCATCCCCGACTTCAGTTTTTTCTCGTTCATTCAGCCGGAAAAGCACTGGATAAATTACTACTGGGGATTTCAGGCAACTGTATTCAAAATTTTCGACTGGGATTCCTATCAGGGGCTGATCTATTTCCGGGCGCTGATTCATGTCGCCACGACGCTTCTCCTGGCCCTGTTCTTGTTCAATCACCCGAAGCTCCGAAAAAATCCCACTCTCCCTTTGATCGTCCTCGTCATCGCACTGCTCATTCTTGCAGGTCGCCAAATCTGGGTTCGCCCTCATATCACCTCATATCTATGCATAGCCGCATTCCTATACGTGCTCGAATGTCGCAAGAGCCTGGCTCCCCTGCTTCCCCTGTTGGCCGTCGCTTGGATCAACCTGCACGGCAAGGAATGGGTCGTAGGCGCCCTCATCTGCGGCGCCTATCTGCTCGGGCACCTGCAGGCCAGCTGGAGATTCGGCGCGCAGACCCACCCCATTTCAAGAATCTACGTAGCCTCCATCCTGGCCTGCTCCGCCGCCTTCCTCGTCAATCCCCACGGCCTGCGGATCCTGCAAGTCCCATTTCAGACTGACCAGGATATCTATCTTTTCATCAACGAGCTCCAGAAGCCCTCGCTGAAGTCGTTCTCGGCCTTGTTCCTCTCGTTCACAGGGATAGGGTACTCCACCCTCCTTAGCCTGTTCGCTGGAATCGGCATTATCGCAGTCTGCTACCTGCTGGTGCACCGACGGCTCCGGCTGACCCATGCGATCATGGCCGCCGGAGGACTATTCCTGCTTGCCGATGCTCAACGCTTCGCCGCCGAGTGGATACTGCTGACCCTGCCATTGATTCGAAGATTTCTCATCCAGCGTAACGCCCTCCCCGATCCACACCACCGCGGACTATCGCTGCTGACCACCGCCGCGGCGGCCTATTTCGCCGTCATGCCTTTCGTCACACTGGCTCCGGAGCTATCCAAGCACTCCGGCTACCCATTCGACCCTGAAGGATTGCCAGTCGGCATCACACATTTTCTCAAAGCGGCCGACTCCAGGGGAAATCTCCTGGCACCGCCATCTCTGGCCGGCTATTCCCAGTGGGCGCTCTACCCGGATATAAAAATCTTCTCCGACATGGAGTTCCCGCCATTCTCCGCGCGCGACATGTTCCTCGCGCACTCCATCCTGGGGTCCGCGACAGTCCTGCAACACCTTCTCGATGACTACAAGATCGATTTCATCGCCGTACCGCTGGATTACCATGGCTTCACCGACACAGCCAAGCATTTTCCCGCACTCGTACCGGTGTTCTTCGACGACGCCCAGGTGCTCTACGCCAACAAAGACCTGCAGCCCGAGCTTGCATCCCGAAACGAGCTGAAGTATGTCGACCCTTTCAATCTGGTCAAGGGCAGTGGCTCTACAGAGCAGAAGATCGGCGAGCTCGAGCGCGTAGCGAACATCGATGCGGAGGGAAGGCGCGTGAGCCACGGGCTCACATGGCTTCTCTTCAAGGCCGGGGAATACCAGAGATCTCTCCGGTATGCGTACCAGATGAAGCGGTACCACCCGCTCGACCCGAATAGCCACTATTGGGTCGGCAATGACTTGGAGAATCTCGGGCGCTGCTCTGAGGCCAAACACCATTACATCGACGCGCTCAAGACAGCTGACAGCGCTTTCCGCAGCATCTTGGACGAACACCTCGGGACCTGCTCTTATGTGACGAAGGATTTCCAATCTGCCGTCGACTACTTCGACCAAAGCGTGAACCCCTACGTGAGATTGGTGCCCCCGGAGGACCTTTATCAGTATGCGTTCTCCGCGTCCGTGCTCGGCGAGACGGATAAAGCCGATCGAATGCTCGACCTTCTGCTCCTGTCCGTACCGGCCGAGGACAAATCCCTGATCGAAAAGGCCAAATCCCTCAGAGCCAGGATCTCGGAGAGTGATTTCGCTAGCTTGGGCGTCGCGTCATGGATTCGAAGCCTTTTTGACTGATCAAGCTCCCGGCGAGCCCTTCGGTTCTCAGGCGTTGGGCGCTTGCATGGCGACAAACAAACCTTCCGTGGCCGCAATACTCACCAACGAGCCGACAGATTCTGCGGAAGAGCCCTATTGCAACAGCGCCGGATCTGCTACTGCTAAAGGAGCGCCTCCCACGACACCAGCGTGCAGACCCATGGCTGAAACCCGGTACCCAGGAGACGCGGCCGAAATCGGTGGTCCTGCAGCTCTTCTCGCCCTTCAGCTAAGACGATTCATGGCCGTCGGCGCGGTAGGGTTCGGGGTCGACGCAAGCGCGCTGACACTGTTGCACGGGCTCTGGAGCTGGGATCCGATCCAAGCCCGGCTGCTGTCCTTTTCCGTCGCTGTCACAGCTACCTGGGCCCTGAATCGAGCGATCACCTTCCCCAGCGAGCGCGCGGTGCCGAGGCTACGCCAGTATCTGCGATACTGCGTGGTCAACGGCATAGGGGCACTCATCAACCTAGGTGTGTTCGCGATGCTCGTCTGGAGCTATCCGCTGATGGGCTCCCACCCACTGCTTCCTCTCGCAATCGCGTCGGCGTCCGCTCTGATCTTCAACTTTCTCGGGTCAAGGTACCTGGTGTTCCATGCCGCCAGCTAGCGTCTTCCGGGAATCAGCGGACATCCCGAGCGCCGGCGGGCCGGCCAAGTGAGCGAAGAAACAGTGGTCTTATTCACTAGTGCCCGGCTCAGCCCAGCATCGACCCCAGCCGCGCTGTCAGCTCCGCCTCCCCGAGGGCAGGCCGGAGCGGGGGATACACCTCCAGCTTCACGTGACTGCGTACGAAAACAGCCGAGACAACGCGCCCTTCGGCGCGTACCCCTTGGATGCGCACCGGGAAGACGCCGCAGCCGGTCGCGACTGCAAGACGGACCGCACCCGGCTTGAGCATACCTGGCGCTTCACCCGGCAAACGGATCCTGCCGTGGGGGAACAGGGCGATCACCTCGCCGTCGCGCAAGGCGCGCCGTGCTGCCCGGAAGGCGATATCCGGACGCGAGCCGCGGTCCACCGGGAGGCAGCCGACGGCGCGAAACAGCCACTGGAGACCGAAGCGCTCGAACTGGTCGCGGGCGATCAGGAACCGCAAGGGCCTCGGGCTGGCACCGATCAGCAGCAAAGGATCGAGGCCGGAAACATGATTCGCGACTACGATCGCCGGACCTTCCGCCGGGAGTGGCAACCGCGTTGGCGACATGCGATGAAACCAGAGGCAGAACAACCGGTTGACGCCATCGAGAAGGTTGATCCATGGGCTTCCCCAGTCGGCTAGGTTGGCCGTGCGTACCAGCTTGACCAGCGTGTGCGCGAAGCTCAGGGCGGCGACAGCGAGGCCGGCAAGCAACAGACTGGTGAGCGGTTCCAAGCACCAGATCCCCGCCCGCCTCAGCCGCCCGAAGACGGCTTGGCTGGCGTCCCGCCGGCTTGGTAGGCCTTGCGCCGGAACAGGTCGCTGCGACGGCTCACCAGCCGGTCGATGAACAGCAGCCCGTCAAGATGATCGGCCTCGTGCTGGATCGCCCTTGCCTCGAAGCCCTCGGCCTCCAGCTCCAATGCCTGACCCCAGGGGTCTTGGGCGCGGAGCTTGATCCGCTCGGCACGGATCACGTTGCCTGTGTAGTCCGGAACGGACAGGCAGCCCTCGCGCCCGAGATCGAGGCCGTCCCACTCGATGATCTCTGGATTCACCAGAATCAGGTGACCGTGGTTGGGCACCGGCTTGCGCGTCCGGGAGCAGTCGACGATGACGATGCGCTGCAGGCGCCCCACCTGGGGCGCCGCGATGCCCACTGCCGCCGGACCGGCGCGCCGGGTCTCCTCCAGATCGGCGATGAACCCCCTGAGCTCGTCGCCGAAGGTCGAGACCGACTCGGATATCTGCTTGAGCCGCTCGTCCGGAACGGTCAGGATGTCCAGCACCGCCATGCGAGGATCAGCCGATCAGGGTCTCGATGGGGGAGACGCTGACATCTACCCCCTCGCCCTTGAGGACGCCCACCGCGCTTTGCAGGTCTTCCACCGTGGCGTCTGCGTAGCCTTCGATATTCATGATGTAGACGGGCTTCTGCTCGGAGCCCGCTACGTCGGAATCGAGCTCCAGGATATTGAGCCCGGCCCGGGCAAGCGCTCCGGTTACCTGGGCCACGATGCCCGCGCGATCGGCGCCGGCGACTCGCACCCGGACGTTCGGGACCAGGTGACGGTGCAGCCCGCCGGAGATCGAGTCGACGTGAATACGCAGGCCCAGGTCGCGGGCCACCGGAGCAAGCAGGGATTCCACGTCGCCCGCACCGGCGATCATCATCATGATCGTGAAGTTCGCGCCCAGGCGCATCATCGAGGCCTCGCCCAGGGTCCAGCCCTGGCGGAACAGCACCTCGGTGACCCGCGCGACGATCCCGGGTCGGTCTTCGCCGACGAGCGTCAACATCTTCCAGTCTGTCATGCCAGGGCCTCCCGGCTCGGAGTCAACCGCCCGCGCATCCCGCCGGCTCGATCCAGATCAGGGACGCCATACGCCCGGTGATCCGCTCACGTCGGTAGGAGTAGAAGCGGCCCGGGTCGGATACTGTACACAAAGTCCCCCCGCCGATGAACCCGACGCCCTGCAGTCGCAGACGCCGGCGAGCCAGCGCGTAGATGTCGGCGAGCCAGCGGCGCCCGCGCGCACGAAACACCTGGTCGCACCAGGGGTCGGCGTCCACAAACGCCTGCAAGACATCCCGCCCGACCTCGAAGGCATCGGGGCCGATCGCCGGCCCCATCCAGGCGAGCAGTTCTCGGGCCGGGTCCGGAAAGCTCGCCAGCACTGCCTCGATCACCCCCGCCGCCAGTCCACGCCAGCCCGCATGGACCGCGGCTACGCGTGTGCCGCTGCGGTTGCAGATGAGCAGCGGCAGACAGTCGGCGGTCAGCACCGCGCAGACCGGACCCGGGCCCTGAGCGTAGCTAGCATCCGCCTCGCAACCTGGCCGGATCACGTCAGCCCGCGCCACAGCGCAGCCGTGCACCTGGGTCAGCCACGCGGGCTCGCCCGGCAGGCCCAGCCGTTGCGTGAGCAGCCGCCGATTGTGATGCACCGCTACCGGATCATCCCCGCAATGCAATGCCAGATTGAGCGAGTCGTAGGGCGGGCCACTCACGCCGCCGCGGCGCGTCGTGGCGAGCGCGCGCACCCCGGGGGGGGAGGGCCATTCGGGGGTGATCCAGTCCGTGTCAGTCATCCTAGAAGCGGCAGTTGGACGGTCGCCAGGGTGCGTGCCCCGTGGTGTCTGGCAAGGCATAACGAGGCGGAATAGTGGACCTATTCCAACGAGTTATAACGCAGCCAGGCGCCGCGCGGTGCGTGCCCTGGTGGTCGTAGCGGCTATCACCCGGCGGGTGAGCATCAAGCTTGTCCGGAACCATGGTCAGATCAAACACTTGATCGCTACTCGAAGCGGTCAACTGCCGTTTCTAGGGTCATGCCCCTGGGCCCTGAGCAGCGCCAGCATGCCCCGGAAATCCGCGGGCAGAGGCGTCTCCCACTCCATCCATTGCCCGCCCGCGGGATGGACGAGTCCCAAGCGCAGCGCATGCAGTGCCTGGCGCGCAAAGCCGCGCAACGCCTCCTGCGTGGCCGGCGACAGCCCCGGCGCCAGGCGCAGGCGGCCCCCGTACACGGGGTCGCCGACCAGCGGGTAGCCCAGGTGAGCCAGGTGCACCCGGATCTGGTGGGTACGCCCGGTCTCCAGCCTGACCCCCAGCAAGCAGTAACCGTGAAACCGCTCCAGCACCCGATAGTGGGTCAGCGCAGGCTTGCCGGACTCGACCACCGCCATGCGCTTGCGCTGTACCGGATGGCGACCGATCGGCGCCTCCACCGAGGCCCCGGCAGTGGGGCTGCCGACCACCAGTGCGCGGTACTCTCGCTTGACCAGGCGGGCCCGCAGCTGCTCGACCAGGGCTTTGTGGGCGGCACTGGTGCGCGCCACTACCAGCAGGCCGCTGGTGTCCTTGTCCAGACGATGCACTATGCCTGCGCGCGGTAGTGCGACGAGCGTCGGGTCATGGTGGAGCAGCGCGTTCTGCAGGGTACCGTCCGGATTGCCCGCGGCCGGATGCACCACCAGGCCGGCCGGCTTGGCGATCACCAGGATGGAGGAATCCTCGTAGAGGATCTCCAACGGGATCGCCTGGGGGGCATTCTCGACGCGCTGGGCGAGCCGCGCCCGCAGACGTACCCGTTCGCCTCCGGCCAGGCGGTCGCGCGCCCTGCAGGCCCGGCCGTCCACACTCACCCGGCCTTCGCGGATCCATTCCTGGAGCCGGGTGCGCGAGAACTGGGCAAACAGCTCGGCCAACGCCTGGTCAAGGCGCTTACCCGCCAGCTCCCGGGGAACGGCAGCGGAGAGATCCAGGCGTGTCTGCTGATCGGGCATCCGGTGTCAGGCCGGCTCTGGGCCGCCGACGCCCGGGCGGCCATGCGGACCCGAGCCATGTTCATAAGAAACGGTATATGGTAACATTCGCATATCGAAGCCACTCATAGTGCTGCTGGTCTTCCGTTTTTCCTGTATTGATGTAGGCTCCAGACCTCGCGTCTCAGGACCAGGCTGCAATGGCCCCCCCGCAATGCCGCGCGCCGACACCGCATCGTCCCCCATAGAGCGTGCCTTGCCCCGGGTCCCTTTAGATCCGATCACCGCAGGAGAGAGTGACCATGACCATCGAACGTATCGTCTTCGCCGTCGCAGGCGCATTCGTACTGCTCACCCTGGCGCTGTCCCATTACCACAATCCCAATTGGCTCTGGGTTACGGCATTCGTCGGGGCCAACCTGCTGCAGGCGGCGTTCACCGGCTTCTGCCCGCTGGCGATCATCCTGAAGAAACTGGGGACCAAGCCCGGCGCGGCGTTCTGAGCCTGGCGCAAGGCGCCGCGGCTGCGGTGCCCGTGCGTCTCAGTCTGGGTCGATATCGCTGGGATGGGCCCAGAGATCGTGCTCGTCCGAGCCGTTGATCTCGACCTCCACGAAATCGCCCGGATCCAGCTCCCAGGCCCCTGGGATGTACACCAGACCGTCGATCTCCGGCGCATCCCCGGCACTGCGCGCGATCACCTGGTCCTCCTCGACCGAGTCCACCAGCACGATCCGACGCGAGCCTACCTTGGCGGCCAGCCGCTCGGCACTGATCGTCGCCTGGACCTCCATGAGCCGCTCCCGGCGCGCCTCCTTTTCCTGGTCCGGCACCCGACCCGGCAGCTCATTGGCCGCGGCGCCTGCCACGGGCGAGTAGGTGAAGCAGCCGACGCGATCCAGCCTGGCCTCGCGCAGGAACGCCAGCAGTTCCTCGAAGTCCTGCTCGGTCTCGCCGGGGAAGCCGACGATGAAGGTGCTGCGCAGGCTGAGCTCCGGGCAAATCGCGCGCCAGGCCCGGATACGCTCCAGGGCCTTCTCGGCAGCGGCGGGACGCTTCATGGCGCGCAGGATGCGCTCGCTGGCATGTTGCAGGGGCACATCCAGGTAGGGAAGCAGATGGCCCTCGGCCATCAGCGGGATCAGCTCGTCGACGTGCGGATAGGGGTAGACATAGTGCAGCCTGACCCAGACCGGCAGCTCGCCCAGGGCCCGCACCAGCTCGTGGATGCGGGTCTTGAGCGGCCGCCCGTTCCAGAAGTCCGGGCGATACCTGAGGTCCAGGCCGTAGGCGCTGGTGTCCTGGGACACCACCAGCAGCTCACGCACGCCTGCCGCCACCAGACGCTCGGCCTCGCCCAGCACCTCACCGATGGGGCGGCTCACCAGGTCACCGCGCAGCGCCGGAATGATGCAGAAGGTGCAGCGGTGGTTGCAGCCCTCGGAGATCTTGAGATACGCGTAGTGCCTGGGCGTGAGCCTGATCCCCTGGGGCGGCACGAGGCTGAGATAGGGGTCGTGGGGCTTGGGGATCTGGGCGTGGACGGCCGCCATGACCGCCTCGTAGGCATGGGGCCCGGTGACGGCCAGCACCCCCGGATGGGCGGTCCGCACCTCCGCCTCCCGAGCCCCCAGGCAGCCGGTCACGACCACCCGTCCGTTCTCCGCAAGCGCCTCTCCGATGGCGTCCAGCGACTCCTCGACCGCCGCATCGATGAAGCCGCAGGTGTTGACGATCACCAGATCGGCCCCGTCATAGCTCGGTGAGACCCCATAGCCCTCGGCGCGCAGCTGACTGAGGATGCGCTCGGAGTCCACCAGATTCTTGGGGCAGCCGAGGCTGACGAAACCTATGCGCGGCGGGTCATCGGTCATGGGGATTGGACGGTTGGTCGCGGGTAGCGGGGGCAGCGGTCAGCCGAGCGCGAACCGCTTCGATCAATGCGCCAGGCGAAACATCTCGGCCCGGCCGCGCTTGACCAGGTCCGGACGCTCGCCCTCCAGCAGCTCGAGCAGTGCCAGAAGCCCCTCGCGCGCCCGCCCACGCCCGAGCCCCGGTGCTCGGTGCAGCACCTCCAGCAGCTGCGCCAGACCGCCCTCGTAGTCGTCGGCGAGCACGCTGAGGGCCGCCAGCCGGTAGCGGGCGTCGCAATCGTCCGGGGCCGATTCGATCATCGCGCGCAGCGCCGGGGCCTCCGGCGCACCCTCCGCCGCCAGCATCAGTCCGAGGTGCCCCCTGAGACGCCCGATCTCCGGCTCGCCGCGCAACACTTCGGGCAAGGCATCGAGCAAGGCGTAGGCGTCGCCGTTACGCCCCAGCCGCATCAGCAGCTTCGCCATGCTGAGTGGCAGCGCGGGCTCCTCGGGCTGCGCCATCGCGGCCTCGGCCAAAATGCGTAGGGCGCCGTCGGCGTCGCCGCCCTCCCAGGCGGCCAGCGCCTGTGCCTGGACCGCCCCGGGGCGGGTGCCCAGGTGACGCTCGACGATGCGCCGGTAATCCGCCTCAGGCTGCATGCCGCGCACCTCCTCGACCACCTGAGCGTGACGAAACAGCTTGAAGGAGGGCAGGCTGCGCACGCCATAGGCCTCGGCCAGGCGCCGCTCCCGATCGGTGTTCACGGTCACCAGCAGAAACCGCCCGCCATACTCCCGGGCGAGATGCGCGAGCAGCTCGCGCTGGCGCAGCGAAGGCCCGGCCCGGGGCGACCAGAAGTCGACCAGCACCAGTCCGCGGCGCGAGTTCTCCAGCACCAGGTCGGCAAAGTTCTCGCCGGTGCCCTCCAGGATAAACGCCGGCGCACCCATCAGGTGCCGCCCCCACCGCCGCCTCGGAGCAGGTCCATGACCGAGAGTCCGCCGGCCTCCGGCCCCAGCTCCACGACGATGGTCTCCTCCAGGGCCATGTCGCCGTTGGCAATGTGCGGGAGCAACTGCTCGGCGATCTGGAGCACGATCAGCATCCCGCGGCGGTCCCGGTCGTCGCCGTCCGGGATGGACTCGATCCGGCCGTGCAGCTCGGCGACATAGCCCCGGAACGCTTGCCCCTGGCCGGCGAGATCCAGACGGCGAAACTCCGGCGTAAAGGTGAGGTGCAGCTCCCGACCCGGGCCGTCCGGCCGGTCCAGAGCTCCGATCGTGAGAGGGCCTTCGATCAACATGGGTGGCTTGCCATGATTTGCAGTGCGCCGACTACGGCAGGTCGGGTCAGTCTAATATGCCCTGCCCGAAGGAAAAAGCACGCCCGGGCAATCACTTGGAAACGAAGAGGGAAATCCCCCCTGCGTTGCGGGAGTCAAGCAGTGCCGGCCGCCGTTGTCACCCCCCGGTCACCTGTGCCAAGATCTGCTTAGACGTGGAGGGAATTCGACCCGCCGTGAGCCGGAGAGCCGCTTTCGCAAGCTGCAAAGCGGCGCGCATCCGCCAGGTCTTTCCTCCGGCAATATCACCCGAGCCCGACGCCGATCGGCAGCCGTCGGGGGCAGACACCATGAAAAACTGCAAGCTGTGTGGGTTCAGCAAGATCTGCAACGACCTGCCCGGCATCTGCATCATCATGCAGTTCGCCGCGGTCGCGATCCTGGTGGGCTCCCTGGCCTACCTGTTCATCTCCCAGGAGCTTCTCCGGTAACGGTCAGGTCAGTCGGCGGATCCGGGGGGCTTCCGAGCCGGCATATGCCCGAAGCGCGGCGCTCTCGGCGACTGCTCCTCGCGCTCGGCAGCAAGCAGCAGCATGACCTCCTCGAGAGTCAGCTCCTGGACATCGTAGAGTGGCGGAGCTTCGGCCCTGGCAGCGCCCTCGGCGCATTTCTGGGTGGCCATTAGACAAACTCCTGGTGGCTCAATCACAGGCTAGGCCGCCCCCGGGAGCGAGGTAAAGAGACGGACGCGGACGAGGAGACCTGGGTCGCAAAGCATCCGACAGCCGGTCGGTTTGACGGCGCAAGCGGCATCGGCTAGAGTCCATGCAGCTTGAGGTGCCCGGGCCGTCCTGCCCGGGTTAAACGGGAAGCCGGTACGCGACCAGACGTGCCATGCCGGCACTGCCCCCGCAACGGTATGCAAGGTCAAGGACCGGCATCGCGCCACTGAGCGTCCGCTCGGGAAGGCGCCGGCCCCGGGTAAGCCCCGCCTTGCGAGTCCGGAGACCGGCCTCCAGCGACACCAATCTGGCGTTGCGGAGGGCGACACCGGTGCTGATTGTCGGCACACCGCCGCCCGCCGCGTGCGCCCGCTGCACCCCTTCCCTCGCGACGCCCTACCCCCGGACCCGGAGGGAGGACAATGCGCCGTCGAGACCTGCTCTGGCTGGCCCTGGCCTGGTCCAGCGCCCAGAGCGCCGAACAGCCCACCACCCTCGAGCCGCTGCTGGTCAGCACCCAGCGCACTGAGACCCCGGCCGCGACCGCTCCGGTGGGCATCACGGTCATCGATCGCGAGGAGATCCGGCGCAGCGGGGCCCGCAACCTCGCGGAGCTGCTCGGCGCACGCGCCGGGATCCACGTCGCCGATCTGTACGGCGACGGCGTGAGCGCAACCATCGACATGCGCGGCTTCGGCCAGACCGCCGGCTCCAACACCCTGATCCTGGTGGACGGGCGTCGTCTGAACAACAGCAGCGACATCGCCCCGCCGGCGCTGGCACAGATCGACCTCGACGACGTGCAGCGCATCGAGATCGTGCGCGGCAGCGCCGGCGTGCTCTACGGCAACCAGGCCGTCGGGGGGATGGTGAACATCATCACCCGCACGCCGACCCGCAGCTACGCCGAGCTGCGCCTGGAGAGCGGCAGCTACGACGGGCGCGGCTATCGGGTGCGCACAGCCCTGGGAGACGGCACCCGTGGCGCTGAGGTCTGGGCCTCGCGCCGCAGCTCGGACAACTACCGCGCCAATAACCGGACCGAGGTCGAGCGCTACGGCACCAAGCTTCAGAGCGGCGACGACTGGGGCCGGATATCGGTGGAGGCCGAGCACACCCGGACCGACCAGCAGCTGCCCGGATCGCTGTTCGCCTCGGAGATCGACGCCGGACCGACCCAGGTGCATCGGGAGCTCGCCCGCATCCGCCAGGCATACGGCCTGCCGCGCTCCCTGCTTGGGCCACTCCGGGCGTCCGGCCTGGCCGGGGTGGGCGCCCAGCTTGCCCTGATCCGCAGCCTGGAGGGGCTGCCCGGCGCGCTGGCAGACGACCTGCTGGGCGCCGACCCGCGCGGGTCCGCACCGGACTACGCCGGAGACTTCAGCGACGGTGCGGAAGATGTGCTGCGCCTCGCCCTTCGCCAGGCGTTGGCCGAGGGCTGGCGCCTGGAGACCGAGATCAGCCGACGCGAGGAGCACCGCGACTTCCAGATCAGCTTCCGCGGCTATCCCGGCAGCCCCTCGACCCAGGACCGCACCACCGACACCCTCGGCCCGCGCCTGGTCGGCCAGCTCAGCCCCGGCGACCATAGCCTGCACCTGACGCTCGGCGCGGACTGGGAGCACACCGACTATGGGCTGCGCACCGCGTTCGGCCCCCAGGGGGTGGAGCAGACCATCGGCGGCGTTTACCTGCAGACCACCACGCAGCTGGGGGATACCTGGACAGTCACCGCGGGGATGCGCCGCGGCTGGGTCGACAATCACATCACCCAGCAGCGGACCCTCAGCCTGGCCGGCCGGGCGCTGAACATTCTCGAGCCATACGACCTGCCGGACGCGCTGACCGCGGCCTCCCTGGGGGTCTCCTGGGCCCCGGCCCCGCCCTGGCGGCTGTTCGTGCGGGCCAACCAGAACTTTCGCTTCGCCACCGTGGACGAGCACACCAACCCCGTCTCCGGCCAGCCGGTGGGCCTGAACGACCAGACCGGGATCTCCTACGAGACCGGCGCCAGCCTGCGCTGGCCGGACGGGCATGCCGATCTCAGCCTCTATCGCCTGGACCTCGACAACGAGATCAGCTTCGACTCCTCGGGCTACTACAACATCAACCTGGAGCGCACCCAGCGCCAGGGGCTCAGCCTGGAGGCACAATGGTCTCCGGCCCGCGGCTGGCGGGTCGGCGGGGACTATGCCTACACCTCGGCGGCGATCACCGACGGTCCCTTCGCGGGCAATGACACACCGCTGGTGCCCCGACAGACGGGCAGGCTGTTCGTGGAGAAGGATCTGCCCGGGGGCTGGACGGTCAATACCGAGGCGCTGGGCGTCGGCGGCCAGGTGCTGGGCGGGGATTTCGCAAACCGCTTCCCGCGGCTGGACCCCTATAGCCTGGTCAACCTCTGCCTGAGCTACCGCAAAGGACCCTTGAGCCTGAGCCTGCGGGGCAACAACCTGCTGGATGAGCGCTACAGCCAGTCCGGCGCCGTCGGCTACGACGCCTCTTACACTCTGCGCGACGCCTATTTTCCGGCGCCGGGGCGCAACTTCTCCGTCCAGGCCGGGTATCATTTCGACTGAGCCCCGCCGAGCCTCCCCTGAGACCCATGTCCAACCGGCTGACCCGCATCTACACCCGCACCGGCGACAACGGCTCCACCGGGCTCGCCGACGGCTCGCGCCTCGACAAGGACAGCCCGCGGGTCGAGGCGATCGGCGCTCTGGACGAGCTCAACAGCCTGATCGGGGTGGTCTTGGCCCAGGACCCGGCCGAGCCCCTCAGCGCCATGCTCGGCGAGATCCAGCACCGGCTGTTCGACCTGGGCGGCGAGCTCTCCCTGCCGGGCCTCAGGCTGCTGCCGGAGACCGCTGCGGCGCGGCTGGAGCAGCAGCTGGACGGGCTCAATGCCGGGCTGCCGGCGCTGCGCGAGTTCGTGCTGCCCGGTGGGCCGGCCGCGGCCGCCCACTGCCATCAGGCCCGTACCGTCTGCCGCCGGGCGGAGCGCCGGCTGGTCAGCCTCGCCCGGACCGAGCCGGTCGGCCCGGGCGCGCTGCAATTTCTCAACCGTCTCTCGGACCTGCTGTTCGTCATGGCGCGCACCCTGGCGCGCGCGGCGGGCAATCCGGAGGTCGGCTGGGACAAGCCCGAGCCCCCCGCTGCATGAAGGCGCCTGTGGTTGTGATCGGCATCGGCGAGATCGGAGCGGTGCTCGCGCGCGCCCTGCTGCGCGACGGCCATCCGGTGTTTCCGGTCACCCGCGCCATCGCGCTGGACGATGCCGCCCAGGCCTGCCCGGCACCCCTGATGGTGGTCTGTGCGGTCGCCGAGCCGGACCTCCAGCCGCTGCTCGCCGCCCTGCCTGCACCCTGGGCGAAGCGGCTCTGCCTGGTCCAGAACGAGCTGCTGCCCGCCGACTGGGCGGCCTTTCCGAATCCGACCGTGATCTCGATCTGGTTCGAGAAAAAGCGCGGCCAGGACGTGAAGGTCATCATCCCCTCGCCGGTCCACGGCCCGCACGCCAGGGTGCTGGCGCAGGCGTTGGAGGGCATAGGCATCCCGGCCCGCGTCCTGGCGAGTCCCGAGGCGCTGCTGTTCGAGCTGGTGGTCAAGAACCTCTACATCCTCACCAGCAACATCGCGGGTCTGTTGGTCGGCGGCACGGTGGGCGAAGCTCTGGGCGCATCACGCCCGGCTCGCCACAGACCTGGCCGAGGACATCATTGACCTGCAGCAAGGCCTGACCGGCAGCAGGCTCGACCGCCCCGCCCTGCTAGCGGCCATGCTGCGCGCCTTCGACGGCGACCCCGCGCACCGCTGCATGGGGCGCAGCGCCCCGGCGCGGCTGGCCCGCGCCCTGGAGCACGCCGAGCACCTCCGGCTACCGGTGCCCACCCTCAGGGCGATCGCCGGGCACCGGGCCGACTGAGGGCTGTTGCAATGACTATCCGCCAGGGCTCTACCCGCATCTCGCCCGGCAGCCGCGTGACCCTGCATCTTGCGCTGAGCCTCGCCGACGGCACCGAGGCGCTCTCGACCTTCGGGGAAGAGCCCCTGAGCTGCATCATCGGCGACGGCACCCTGAGCGAGGGCCTGGAGCTCGCCCTCTACGGCCTGCGCGCCGGAGACACCGAGTCCCTGCAGCTGGGCCCCGGACAGGCCTATGGCCTGCCCGACGCGGGTCTGATCCATACCCTGCCCCGATCGGCATTTCCCGCGGACCTGGCAGCGGAGCCCGGGCACATCCTGGCGTTCGCCACCGCGTCCGGCGAGGAGACCGCGGGACGCATCGTCGCGGTGCGCGAGGACGAGGTGGAGGTGGACTTCAACCACCCGCTGGCCGGCCTGCCCCTGCACCTGCGCGCGGAGATCCTGACGGTGGATTGAGCCGCGAGCACCAGCCGGGGTAGCCGGGACCGAAATGCCAGTGGCATTTCGCAGCCCGGCGAACGCCCGGCCAGGGATCGCCGGGCTGGGGGTGAGCCGGGACCGAAGTGCCAGTGGCACTTCGCAGCCCGGCGAACGCCCCGCCAGGGAAGGCGGAGCTGGGGGTGATCGAAGCCTCCGACGCCGCGGCAGGGACGCCTACTCCGTGGTCCCCCGGAACGACGGTCGCCGAGAGGGCTCGCCTCCCACAACCAGGGCCCCCTAATGTAGGAGGCCAGCCCTCTGGCCGATCGGACAGAGACCGGCCACCGCATCGCGCCGAGGGCTGCGCTCCCACAGGGTGAGCCGGGCTGGGGGTGATCGGAACGACGGTCGCCGAGAGGCCTCGCCTCCCACAACCAGGGCCCCCTAAGGTAGGAGGCCAGCCCTCTGGCCGATCGGACAGAGACCGGCCACCGCATCGCGCCGAGGGCTGCGCTCCCACAGGGTGAGCCGGGCTGGGGGTGATCGAAGCCTCTGACGCCGCGGCAGGGGTGAGCCGGGACCGAAGTGCCGGTGGCACTTCGCAGCCCGGCGAACGCCCGGCCAGGGATGGCCGGGCTGGGGATTATCGAAGCCGCCGTTGTTGCGGCAGGACGCCTACTCCATGTTCCCCGGAGCGACAGTCGCCGAGAGGGCTCGCCTCCCACAACCAGGGCCCCCTAATGTAGGAGGCCAGCCCTCTGGCCGATCGGAACGAGACCGGCCACCGCATCGCGCCGAGGGCGGCGCTCCCACAAGGTGATTAGGGCCCGGCTCCGAGCCGAGATCGGCCAGAGGCCCCTCAATCACCTCGCCCAGCGCGGAAACCGCTCGGGGTGCAAAATGATCTCTTCGGTCAGATCGACGTCCAGGTCCGGCCAGTAATAGTGCCCCGGGACCGGCTCTTCGATGTTCAGTATCTTCCCCACCGGCACCTCCCGGAACCACGGAAAATTCTCATAGGACATGAACAGCTCGTGACCGCGAGCGAGCAGCCAGACACCGTGGCTTGAAATGTGGGTCACCTCAATTTGGAAAGTGCTCTTGCCAGGCACGCTGGAGCTCATCCTGGTGTACCTCGATAATCTGCTCGATTTCCTTGAGCTGGCTCCGTGACAGACCGAAGTTGTTGGCCAGCTCGATGTGCGGATCCAGCCAGAACTTCGCCTCCCCATCGCCACAGTGCACATGCACGTGCATCCGTAGCTCCTCACGGGAGAAGAAGAAAAAGCGATAGCCCCGCTCTCGGAATACCGTCGGACTCATCTCGCCCTCAGCATAGCCCATGGGTGAGCCGGGACCGAAATGCCAGTGGCATTTCGCAGCCCGGCGAACGCCGGGGATGGCCGGGCCGGGGATTATGAAGCCGCCGCTGTTGCGGCATGGGTGAGCCGGGACCGAAGTGCCAGTGGCATTTCGCAGCCCGGCGAACGCCCGGCCAGGGATGGCGGGGCTGGGGGATTAATCGGAAGCCCGGCGCTGTTGCGGCATGGGTGAGCCGGGACCGAAGTGCCGGTGGCACTTCGCAGCCCGGCGAACGCCCCGCCAGGGATGGCGGGGCTGGGGGTAATCGGAGCCCGGGCTGTTGCGGCATGGGTGAGCCGGGACCGAAGTGCCGGTGGCACTTCGCAGCCCGGCGAACGCCCCGCCAGGGATGGCGGGGCTGGGGGTAATCGGAGCCCGGGCTGTTGCGGCATGGGTGAGCCGGGAGCCGGTGGCACTTCGCAGCCCGGCGAACGCCCCGCCAGGGATGGCGGGGCTGGGGGTAATCGGAGCCCGGGCTGTTGCGGCATGGATGCCTACTCCCTGTCCAGCGACGGTCGCCGAGAGGGCTCGCCTCCTACGGTCAGGGGTCCGGCCTGGTCTTTGGATCTTCCCCGTCTACCGTAGACTCTCCATCACCTCCAGCCCGGCCGGCAATTCATAATAGAATGGCCTAAAGCTGCGCAACGCCGATCCCCGACCATGAACATCATCCTTGCCAACCCCCGCGGCTTCTGCGCCGGCGTGGACCGTGCCATCGACATCGTCGGGCGCGTGCTCGAGCTGTTCGGGGCTCCGATCTTCGTGCGCCATGAGGTGGTGCACAACCGCTTCGTGGTGGAGAGCCTGCGCGGGCGCGGGGCGGTATTCGTCGACGAGCTCGATCAGGTCCCGGACGGAGCGACGGTGATCTTCAGCGCCCACGGGGTTGCCCAGGGGGTACGCGAGGAGGCCGAGCGGCGCGGCCTGCAGGTGTTCGACGCCACCTGCCCGCTGGTCACCAAGGTGCACCTGGAGGTGGCCCGGCACGGCCGCGACGGCCGCGAGGTGGTACTGATCGGCCATCGCGGCCACCCCGAGGTGGAGGGCACCATGGGCCAGTACCGCCCGCAGGGCACGACCGGCGGCATACATCTGGTGGAGACCGTAGCCGATGTGGCGCGCCTGGAGATCCGCCGTCCCGAGACCCTGGCGTTCGTCACCCAGACCACTCTGTCCATGGACGATACGGCTCGGGTGATCGAGGCGCTGCGGGCGCGCTTTCCACGCGTCGCCGGACCCCGCAAGAACGACATCTGTTACGCCACCCAGAACCGCCAGGACGCGGTCAAGGCGCTGGCCCGGCGCTGCCAGGTGGTGCTGGTGGTGGGCTCGCCCAACAGCTCCAACTCCAACCGCCTGCGCGAGATGGCCGAGCAGGCCGGCGCGGCCGCCTATCTCATCGACGGGCCCGACGACCTGAAGCGGGCATGGTTCGAAGGGGTCGCCGAGGTCGGGCTCACCGCTGGCGCCTCCGCCCCGGAAATCCTGGTCGCCGAGGTGGTGGCGCGGCTGCACGCCTGGGGCGCAGGGCCCGTGGAGGAGGCCGGTGGGCGCCCCGAGCAGGTGGTGTTCGCCCTGCCCAAGGCATTGCAGACCGACTCGGCCCAAAGCTGAGAACAGGGTCCCAGCTTCGACGCCCTTGCGCACGGCAGTGCGGCGCTAGCGAACTGCATAAGCAAAGACGGGCCCGAAGGCCCGCCTCTGCTGGCGACTCCGGCCCCTCTCAGGGGCAGCTCTGACCGTTCTTCGCGAGGTTCAGGTTGCGCGTGAGGGCCGTCGAGGTGACGCCCGTAAAGGTCACCGAATCGGCCGACGAGTTGACGATGCCGCTCGCCGGCAGCGTCACCGTGTCTGCGCACAGGGTCTTGGCCGTATTGACCGTGATCGTCCCTGTCCAGCTGCCGCTATACGACGCCGTCGTGCAGACATAGGTGTAAGCCCCCGAATTGAAGGTACAGGCCCCGCCGGGCAGGCTGAAGCTGGTGATGGTCGGCAACGGATTGCCGTAGCGGGTGACGCTGCCAGAGATCGTGGTTATCTGCGGGATCGCCGTGGACTGCAGGGTGAAGTCGACCCCGCTCAGATCGGCCGTGATCAGCGGATAGATGTCGTTGGTGCCACTGCCAAAGGTCACGGGGTTGCTGCTGGTCACGGCGTAATCGGTGGCCGCCGTCGCCTGAATGTAGCCGGACCAGCCGGTGCCCAGGTCGTAGATGGTGCACGAATAGGTCGAGCTGCCGACGGTACAGGAGCCCACCTGACTGCCCGAGCTGCCGACCACGTCGATGGAGTCCATGCTGCCGCCGGTAAAGGCGCCGCTGATGGTGAGTGCGACCGCGGACACGGGGGTGCCCAGGTCCGCGGGCAGCGGGCTGGGGCAGCTGGCGCTCATGCAGACGAAGCCCCCGGCGTTGCCGGCGAACACGGTGTCGCTCGGATAGGAGAGCTCGAGCTTGGTCAGACAGTCCGCGTCGGTGACCGTCCCGGTGATCTTGGTATAGAGAAACTCCTGACCGCTGAAGCTGCCACCGGCGGTCATGCCGGCGGAGAGGAAGATGCGGTTGCCGTCGGCATCGAACAGCGGGTCGCCATTCTCGTCGGTCTGGGCCTGGTAGCCCCGGTAGCTGCGCCTGTCGCCGACCTGGGCATGCTTGCTGTCGCTCAGGCCGGTGTCGCTCTGGACAGGGTCGCCCACGCAGGTGGTCTGCGCCGTCTGCCGGTTGATGCCGGTCACCGAGAAGTCCACGTTGCCGTACCAGCCGGCGCCCACGTAGCACTTGTAGGGGAAGTAGCTGAAGATGGTGTTGCTATCCGCATCGGTGATGGTGCTCGGGTTGGTCACCGAGCGGGTGCAGACACCGACATCGGACACGGTCGCGTAGACGTCGTTGACGTCGGGCGCACCGTTGAAGTTCTCGATGTAGACGAAGCCGCTGATGGTGCCGAAGGTGCCGGTGGTGGAGGTGAGCAGCACGTCTCCGGTGCTGGTGTCGATCAGCTCGACGATGCCGTCGTGGGAGTAGATGTTGACGTCCGGCCCGCTGCCGTCGTCATAGTAGTCCGGGCTGCCCGGGATGGAGCCGGGGGTGTAGCGGTTGTCGCCTCCGTAGTTGGCACCGCCCATCGGCCGGTTGACGAAGTCGCCGCCCGGCAGCTTGCCGTATGCCAGGGCCGCGCTCAAGGTTGGGTCGTTCCAGGTCACCACGCTGGTCAGGGCGACCTGGGGGGTGCCGGTCTTGTCGGTCCAGCTCACGGCCACGTTGACGGTCTTGGAGTGGGTGGCGCTGGTCACCGTCCACTTGCGCGTGAAGGTGGCGTTGGTGCCGGTGATCGACTCGCCGGTGGTATTGGAGGCGATGGCGGTGTAGCTCGATTCCTGGATCAGCTGGCGCAGGCCCTCCAGCTTGTCCTCGGCGAGCTGCACGGCCTCGCTGCGGGCCTTGGACTGGCCGCCCACCGACAGCAGGTCGGACTGGTAGCTGGCGATCGCCAATAGGCCGACCACCAGGATGAGCAGCGCCACCAGGGCCTCCACGGTGGAGAACCCCGGGCCGCTGGTGAAGGGTCGCAGCTTGTTCATGGCGCCACCTCCGTGCGGTCGCAGAATCCCAGTGCCTCAGATCCAGTCCTTCCAGGTGCCGTTGAGCGCGGCGCCCTGCCCGAGATGGGAGAGCTTGTTCAGGATCGAGCTGTCATAGGTGATGGTCAGGTTGCCCGAGAAGTCCACATCGCCGTAGACGACCACGGCACCGTTGATGGCCACGCTACCACCGCCGCTCTGTACCAGATCACCCGACACGTAGACCAGCCCGTTGATGGTCACGTCGCCCCCCAAGGAGAGATTCCCGCGCACGATCAGCACCACCGGATCGGTGGCGGTGCCCCAGGTGTGGTTGCCGGTCTGGCTCAGATCGCCGTCCACCCAGATGAGCTCACCGTTGGTGCTTCCGTCAGCCGGCATGCTGCCACCGCTGGAGGTGTCCACGATGGTCGTGGCGAAGTTGGCCTTGTAGATCGAGGGGACGACGCCGAAGAAGTTGCGAAACAGCTGGTCTTCTGTGAGCGTCGACAGGTTGCCGTCCTGATCCACCACGTCCACCCCCAGGCCATAGCGGTTGGAGGTCTCGATCAGGCCGGCCCCGGAGGGGCTCGGGATGCTGGTCTTGAAGTTGGCGTTGGTGAAGCTGATCGCCATGCCGGACCAGATGGTGGAGCTGGACTCCGGGTTGATCACGTCGCCGGAGCCGTTGATCACGCAGCTGCCCCGGGTGATGAGCGGATTGGCGGGGGGACCGGCGGTCGCGGGGGTGCCCTCGAGCTCCATGGTGATGTTATGGACCGCGGTCTGGTCGTCGCTCCAGCCGCGTGAGTAGATGAGCACGTCCTGGGTGTCGCTGGGCGCCATGCAGGCGCCGGTGGCCGCCGGCAAGGGGTGCGCGGTCAGGTCGGGATCGCAGTATTCGACGGCATAGCTGCCAACCACTTGACTGGTTGAATCGCTTGGATCTAGGTGCAACTGTTGCGGGGCGCTCGGTGCCACCAGGGTGTCGGCGGTGCCGTCTGCGTCCTGGTCGGTCCCGCCGTTCTGGGCATAGGCGAGTGCCAGATCTATGCCCGCCTGGGCCGCGTCGAAGGCCTGGCGGGTGCGCTGCTCGTTGGCCGAGAGGCGCTGGTCGGTGACCGCAATGCGTCCGCTGACGAAGGTCACCACGGTGACCATGAGCAGCAGGATCAGGGCGGTGATAAGCGTCCCGGCACCCCGCTGCCGCCGGTAGGCAGGCTCTCTGTCCATGGTGACGTACTCCCTGGTTTGCGAGCGTTCGTCATGGGAGCTCGCTGACCTGCTCATTCTGCAGGGTCACCTTTTCCTGGAGCTGCTGCTGTACCGTCGAGTCGCTCGCGACCCGACCGCCCAGGGTGATCCGCACATCGGTGCGCCGCACCCGCACGTCGCCGGAACTGCCCGCAGAGCACGTGGAATCATGGGCGATGCCCGACGAGGAAAAGACCACGCAGTCGTCGTACCGGGCGAATTGCAGGCTGGTGACGGTCATGTTGTTGGTGTCGGTGACGTCCTGCCAGGTACCGCTAGCGCAGTCGAAGGTGGTGACGCCTGTCCGAGGGCCCGTGCGCATCTCCACGGCCCCGTCGCGCAGCCGGTACCCATACATTTCCATACTCGTGGTACCGAACGTAACGCTGCTGTATGTGGGCACGCTGGAGCACCCGCTGCTGCAGTAGCCCACGACAGGCGGATCGTCACTGTCGCGGTTGTAGGCGAACAGGATGCAGGAGCTCTGTGCCTCGCCGCTGCCGTACCGGTCAATGGAAATGTTGATCGAACCGGGGGTGACGAGCATGAAAGGATTGTCGACGGTACCCGCGTCCGCCCCCGGACCCTGATAGCCGGCCCGGCGGATATCCGTGACCATCAAGTCCATGACCCGGCGCAGGTCCTGATTGAATCGGGTAGACCTGAGGAGGAACAGGCTGCCCTGGGCATTGCCGACGAACACGTAGACGACCCCACCCAGGACAATCAGGCCCAACACCAGGCCCACCAGCAGCTCCAGCAGTGTGAATCCCTGCCGATTGCGTACCTGTGGCTCCCTCAGGAGGAGCATGTCGAGTACCTGGGAAAGTTCATGCTGCCGGAAGGGGAGCAGATGGTCACCCGTCCCAAAGAGCTGAGCACTACCCGTAGCTCGCGTTTGGCCGATTGGAGGACCACGGTCCCCGCCAATGCGGTGCCGCGCACGGGATCGAAGGACGTGAAGGTCACCGAGCCGAAGGCCGGCGCGGTCCCGTTCTTGCCCTTCATGACAATGCCGCTGAAATCCGTGCTCTTGAAAACCCTGGGTATGCCCGATAGCGTGCAGTTGGTCCTGTCAACGCCGCTACTACTGCACGAGGTGGTTTCACCGATCCCGAATTGCCAGGCGCTGCTTCCGTTGGCGTGGAAGCCTACATAGATAGTCTCTTGGCGCTTGAAGGCCTCGGACTGCGCATACTTGAGTTGCGCGGACACCTCCTCCGCGGCACCGATGAGCTTGCGCTTCTGGTGCATCTCGCCGATAACGGGGACGGAGATGGCGACGACGAACGCGAGAACGGCCAGCGTGACCACGACATCCACCACAGTGATCCCTCTGTGTTTCACCCTCACGATCCAGTGAGAACTCGCACGGCGTGTCCAGGCTCTTAAGGGGAAAGTATACAAGCCATCCACGGTAGCGGCAGCGCCGTGGCCCTGCGCTCGTCCGGCCAACCCTACCGGCCGTCCTGATTCGCCACCAGAGCCTGCAGCTCATCCCCTCGGCGCGCGCCCGCCAATTCGGCTCTGATATACTTTGCGCGGTAAACTCCCGTTGCAGCTCTGCGCCGGGGAGCCGGTTTCGCTCATTGCCTGCGGCCCTCGAGAGGAAGACCATGCGCCAGATTCGCGGACTCACGCTCATCGAGCTGATGCTGGTGCTCGCCGTGCTGGGGATCCTGACCGCGGTGGCCATACCCGTGTACCGGGACTATGTGATTAAGACGCGGCGCTCGGACGCCATGAACGCCCTCAACGAGATCCTGATGCAGCAGGAGATCCACCGGACGAGTAACACCACGTACGCAACCACGCTGCCGGCCCTCGGGCTGACCACGATTTCCGATCAAGGCTATTACAACCTGGCGCTACCCAGCGCCTCGGCAAGCACCTTTACGGCCACCGCGACGCCCACCGGCGCCCAGGCCGGCGACAGCTGCGGGACCTTCGCCATCGATGTGAACGGATCGAAAACCACGGGCGTCTACGCGAGCTCCACATGCTGGCGGCGGTAGGACCTGGGTCGCGCAGGCTCGCAGCAGGTAGGGCGGAACTGCGGACCAGAGCCCCCCGAATCGACCCGTGAGCGACTGCATCATCATCGGTGGCGGGATTATCGGCATGCTCACCGCCCGGGAGCTCCACGAGGCGGGGCTGAGCGTGACGCTGGTCGAGCGCGGGGAGACCGGGCAGGAGGCCTCCTGGGCCGGCGGCGGCATCCTCTCCCCCCTGTACCCCTGGCGGTATCCCGAGGCCGTGACACGCCTGGCGGCCTGGGGACAGGCGCGCTACCGGGCCCTGGCCGCGCAGCTCGCCCAGGATACCGGGCTCGATCCCCAGTGGCTGCAGAGCGGGCTGCTGATCCTGGATACCGACGAGCTGGAGCAGGCCCGCAGCTGGGCCGCCCGCCACGGGGTATCCCTGGAGACGGTGGGGCGCGAGCGCATCGCCGAGCTCGAGCCCGCGCTCGCCGATCCGCCCGAGCGGGCGATCTGGCTGCCCGAGGTGGCCCAGGTGCGCAATCCGCGGATGGTCGCCGCCCTGCGCCTGGATCTGGAGCGGCGCGGCGTCGAGATCCGCGAGCGCGCCGAGGTGCGCAAGATCACGGCGGCGGGCACCCGGGTCAGGGGTCTGGAGACCAACCAGGGCCTGCTGGAGGCGCCGCGCGTGATCGTCTGTGCCGGTGCCTGGACGGCGGGCCTGCTGGAGCAGATCGGCGAGCTGATCCAGGTGCAGCCGGTGCGCGGCCAGATGATCCTGTTCGGGGCCGAGCCCGGCGTGGTCCGGCGCATCGTGCTCTGTCAGGGCCGCTACCTGATCCCCCGCCTGGACGGCCAGGTGCTGATGGGCAGCACGGTGGAATACACCGGGTTTCACAAGGAGACCACCGAGACGGCGCTGACCGAGCTCTCGGACATAGCCGTTCGCCAGTTCCCGGCGCTCAGACGCTATCCCATCAAACGCCACTGGGCCGGCCTGCGCCCGGGCTCGCCCCAGGGTATCCCTTACATCGGCCCCTTCCCGGGCCTGGACGGCCTGTATGTCAACAGCGGGCATTTCCGCAACGGCCTGGTGCTTGCCCCGGCATCGGCCCGGCTGCTCGCCGACCTGGTGCTCGCCCGCCCGCCGATCGTCGCGCCTGATCCCTATGGGCTGACCGCCGCGCGCGGCTGAGCCCGCGGTCCGGCTGGGGTTGATCGAAGCCGCTGCTGTCGCGGCAGGATGCCAACTCCCCATCGCGCCGGGCGCGGCGCGCCCACAAGAAGTGCGGGCCTGCGTCCGCCGAAACCGCAGGGGCGGAATCAGGGGCGGCTAGGGTACACTAATGTCCGCAGGCCACCGTAGCTCAGTTGGGTGAGCCGGGACCGAAATGCCAGTGGCATTTCGCAGCCCGGCGAACGCCCGGCCAAGGGTGACTCGAGACCGATCGTCCAGTGGACGATCGCAGCTCGACGAACGCCCGGCCAGGGACGGATGGCCGGGCTGGGGTTGATCGAAGCCGCTGCTGTCGCGGCAGGATGCCAACTCCCCATCGCGCCGGGCGCGGCGCTCCCACAGGGATACCTGCCTCCCTATCGCGCCGGGGGCGGCGCTCCCACAGATGGGAGCCGAGCGCCCCGAAACCGGTGCAGTTGCCAGGGACGGCTGGAATACAATGTCAGCGCGCCACCGTAGCTCAGTTGGGTGAGCCCGGACCGAAATGCCGGCGGCATTTCGCAGCCGGGCGAACGCCCGGCCACGGATGGCCGGGCCGGGGCTCGACAAAGCACTTGGGTCTCGCCATGGATGGCAGGTACGCTTCAGCAGAGCACGCCACCGTAGCTCAGTTGGTAGAGCAGCCGATTCGTAATCGGCAGGTCAGGAGTTCAAGTCTCCTCGGTGGCTCCATTTTCTCTCTCCGGGCAGGGCGCCATGACCCGGCTGTTCGTCAACCGACTCACCGTCATCGATTGCTCCTACCTGGACCCCGACCGCGGGCTGCTCGGCGAGAGCTGGCTGGTGGATCTGGAGCTGGAGGGCTCGCTGGACGACCAGGGCATGGTGGTAGATTTCGGACTCGTGAAGCGCCGGGTCAAGCAGACGATCGACGAGCGCTTCGACCACCGGCTGCTGCTGCCCGGGCGCTATCCGGGTATCCGGATCGAGGACGCGGACGGCCGGCGCCTGGTGCACTTCATCGACCACAAGGGATTTGAGATCCTGCACCGCTCCCCGACGGATGCGGTGTGTGCGATCGACGCCGAGACGGTCACCCCCGAGGCCCTGGAGCGGGCGATCACCGCGGTCCTGGCCCCACAGCTGCCCCGGAACGTCGCGCAGGTGCGCGTGCGCATCCGCGCCGAGCTCATCGACGGGGCCTTCTACCGGTACAGCCATGGCCTGCAGCACCATGACGGCAACTGCCAGCGCATTGCCCACGGCCACCGCTCGCGCATCGAGATCCTGAGAGACGGCGCCCGCAGCCCGGCGCTGGAGACAGTCTGGGCGACCCGCTGGCGCGACTGCTACATCGCCACGCGCAGCCATCTCCAGGCCGAGCTGACCCGGGGCGGGATTGCCTACCTGCGCTTCGGCTACGAGGGCAGCCAGGGCCGCTTCGAGCTCGAGCTGCCCCGCAGCCGCTGCTATCTGATCGACCATGAGTCGACGGTGGAGAATCTCGCCTGCCACGTCGCCGAGCGGCTGGGCGCCGATGAGCCGGGCCACCAGCTACTGGTGCGGGCCTTCGAGGGCGTGGACAAGGGGGCCGTGGCCTCGGCCGGACCACACCCCACCGAGGCCGAAGCGCTGCCCCGACTGTAGGAGGCCAGCCCCCTGGCCGATCGCCGGCCCTCAGCGATCGAATTCCAGGCGCCGGCCCCGGACCGTCTCGTCGATCTGCCCCCGGTCATAGACCTTCTGCCCGTTGACGAAGGTGGTGAGCACCCGCGAATGCAGCCAGCGCCCCTCCAGGGGCGACCAGCCGCACTTGTAGAGCACATCCTCGCGGAGCACCTCGTAGTCGGCATGCAGGTCGACCAGCACCAGGTCCGCCCAGTAGCCCTCGCGCAGAAACCCCCGCTCGGCGACGTCGAACAGGCGGGCGGGGGCATGGGAGACCTTTTCCACCAGCAGGTCCAGGGGCAGCAGGCGCGCATGGTACAGCTCCAGAGCCATGGGCAGGGCGTGCTGCACCAGTGGCAGCCCCGCGGGCGCCTGGAAATAGGTCTCGGCCTTCTCCTCGGCGGTGTGGGGCGCATGGTCGGTGCCGATCAGATCTATGCGTCCGTCCACCAGGGCGGCCCGCAGTGCGTCGCGGTCGGCCCGGGTCTTGATCGCCGGGTTGCACTTGATCAACGTCCCTTTGGTCTCGTAGTCGCGCTCGTCAAAGTACAGGTGATGAACGCAGGCCTCGGCGGTGATGCGCTTGTCCGGCGCCGAGCCACGCTCGAACAGCTCCAGCTCTCGCGCCGTGGTCAGGTGCAGCACATGCAGGCGGGTGCCGTGGATCCGGGCGAGGTCCACGGCCAGACTCGATGAGCGGAAGCAGGCGTCCTCGCTGCGGATCTGGGGGTGCAAGTGCATGGGCACGTCCTCCCCGTAGCGCTTACGGAAGATCTCCTCGTTGCGCCGGATCACGGAGGAGTCCTCGCAGTGTGCGGCGACCAGCGTGGGCGCGTCCCGGAACAGGCGCTCCAGAACGGCGGGATCGTCCACCAGCATATTGCCGGTGGACGCCCCCATGAATACCTTGATGCCGCAAGCCCGGCAGGGATCGAGCGAGCGGATCACCTCCAGGTTGTCGTTGGTGGCGCCCAGATAGAACGAGTGGTTGGCCAGCGAGTGCTCGGCGGCGACCCGGTGCTTGGCCTCGAGGGCCTCCAGGGTCACGGTCTGGGGCTGGGTGTTGGGCATGTCCATGTAGCTGGTGATGCCCCCGGCCACCGCGGCGCGCGACTCGGAATGGAGGTCAGCCTTGTGGGTAAGGCCCGGCTCGCGAAAATGCACCTGGTCATCGATCATGCCCGGCAGCAGCAGATGGCCGGTGGCGTCGATCACCTTCGCGGCGGCGGCCCAGCCGAGATTGCGCTCGATGCGCTCAATCCGCCCGTCGCGGATCAACAAGTCGCCCTCGGTGATCTGCCCCTCGTTGACCATGCGGGCATTGGTGATCAGGGTCGTGCTCATGGCTCTGCCTCGTGCGCGTCAGTCGTAGTCGCGGTCTTTCCAGCCCCGGACCACCGCAAAGGTGTCCGCATCATCGGCCAGCGATCGCCCCGCATAGGCCTCGGCGGCGCAACGCACCGCCGGGACCCCGACCCGCAGGAACGGATTGGTCGCGAGCTCCAGGGCAAGGCTGGCGGGCAGCGTGGGCAGGCCGGCTGCACGCAGCGCCTCGGCGGCGCGGGTGCGCTCGGGCAGTGCCGGATTGTCCGGCTCCACCCAGCGGGCGAAGCCCAGATTGGCCAGGGTGTATTCGTGGGCGCAGTAAACCAGGGTGTCCGGCGGCAAGCGCGCGATGCGCGCCAGGGACGCTGCGAGCTGCCCGGGGGTGCCGTCGAACACCCGGCCACAGCCCGCGGCGAACAGGGTGTCGCCGCAGAACAGCACGCCCTCGCCCCAGTAGGCGATGTGCCCGCGGGTATGCCCTGGCACCTCCAGCACCCGGAAGCTCGCCTCGATCCCCGGGATCTCCACCCGGTCGCCCTCGGCGAGTCTGTGGGTCAGCCCGGCGATCGGCTCGCCCGCCGGCCCAAGCACCGGGGCATGGGGGAATGCCGCCTTCAGCCCGGCGATGCCCCCGGTATGGTCACCGTGACGGTGGGTGATCAGGATCCCGGAGAAGCTCCAGGCCCTGCCGCCCCAGGACCTCCAGCACCGGCTCCTCGTCGCCGGGGTCCACCACCGCCGCGGCCACGCCTCCGGGATTGCGCAACAGCCAGATATAGTTGTCGTCGAAGGCAGGGATCGGGGTGATGTCCAGGGAGCGGCTCATGGATCGGCGTATCCGGCGGAGACTCAGGACCGGTACAGGTCGTCAGGATCGATCAGCGGATCACTGCTGACATCTACCCGCGCACCGCGCACCGCGTTGTTGAAGCAGCTGCGCCGGCCGGGGTAACAGGCGGGGCCGGTCTGGTCCACCAGCAGCAGGCTGTCTCCGTCGCAGCCCAGCCTGAGCTCCTTGAGCCGCTGGACCTGCCCGGAGGACTCCCCCTTGCGCCACAGCCTGGCGCGCGAGCGAGACCAGTACCAGACTCGGCCCGTAGCAAGCGTCTCCGCGAGCGCCTGGCGGGTCATGCAGGCCAGCATCAGCACCTCGCCGCTGTCATATTGCTGGGCCACCGCCGGCAGCAGCCCCTGCTCGTTGAACGGCAGGCCCTCCAGCACCTGGGCCCAGGGCAGCGACTGCCCGGCGGCGAAGCGCTCGGCGTCCTTCAGCTTCATCCTCGTCTGCGACCCGCGGAAAGACCGGCACGCCGCCGGACGGCTCCTTGGATCATAGCATCGGGGCCAGCCGTACCGGGAAGCCGTGCCTGTACTTTGCCGCGGGTGCGCGGGACAATACCATCCCCTCCAGCGCAGCGTCCAAAGCCGCCGAATCGATGCGCATCTACCGGATCAGTTTCCTGACCCAGGGCCGGGTCTATGAGCTTCACGCCGAGTCGGTCCGGCAAGGCGAGCTCTACGGCTTCATCGAGGTGGAGCGCCTGATCTTCGGCGAGCACAGCAGCCTGGTCATCGACCCCGCCGAGGAACGACTTCGCGAAGAGATGGCCGGGGTCAAGCGCCTGCTGATCCCGATGCACGCGGTGCTGCGCATCGATGAGGTCGAGAAGCGCGGCAAGAACAAGATCCGCGAGCTGGACAGCACCGGGAAGGTCACACTGTTTCCCGCGCCGGTCTACACCCCGGAAAAGGGACCGGACCACTGAGGCCATCTACCCGGACTCGGGCTCGCTCACCAACTTCAATGGCATCCCGGGTCTGAGCTTTTCCTCGGAGGGCGCCCACTGCATCCCCTGCCACGAGCGCCTGGCGCACGACTCGGCCCGCCGGGAGGGCGTCGGCTGGCCAGAGGGCACAAGGGCGCCGATCCGCCGGGGCCGCGACCCGTGGAGCGGAAATCTGCGCGAGAAAGGGCTATCCTTGCCCGCCAGGGGCCGCTTGAGGGGAAAACGCGAGCCATGAGTAAACTGTTTGGCCGTCTGTTGGTGCTGGTCGCCATCGTGCTGGCGGCAGCGGTCTACCAGTTCAACCAGGTCTCGGTGGTGGAAGACCCGGCGCTGGTGCGCGAGGCCGAGAGTGCGCTGAACGACCAATTCCGCTCCAAGACCATGACGGAGCTCTCCGAATCCCTGCGCTCGGGCGAGGCCATCAATATCCTGGCCGGTCAGGCCGGCTCCCTGATCACCCAGGACGTGACCCTGCTCGCCGTGCGCGAGAGCCGGACCCTGCTGCCATGGAAGCGCTCCGCAGAGGTGATCCTGCAGGTGGACTTCGTGCTCGAGGAGCGCGGCTCGAAGATTGCCGCCGGGCGGCGCTATCTGCGCTTTGCGCCGACCATCGATCACGGATGGCGCTACCTGGGCGAGACCGGCTTCGAGGGCTTCTACGCAAACCTGCTCTGAGCCCGGGCGCCCATGACCAGCCTGCGGGAACGGATGGCACGCCACGGCTTCGAGTCGAACGACGAATACGACTACACCCTGCGTTGCCTGATCTCCGGCTCCTTCGAGGGTCTGCGGGCGCTGAACATCGAGGGCGACTGCGGGCGGCGCAAGACCGCGTTCGCCAGCGCGCTGGCCCAGGCGCTGGAGTACCCCCACGTCCTTTACCACGATTTCTCTCAGCAGAATCCTCCGCAGCCCGACATCATCCTGCCTCCCACCAAGGACGAGCTGGGCCGATCCGAGCCCCCCATCGAGCCCCTGGACCAGGTGGTCAGTGAGGCCTGCGCATACAGCGAAGGCGCCGGCACCATCCTGATCCTGGACCAGCTGCAGGTCGCCGATTTTCGCGAGCACATCCGCATCTACAAGTTTCTGACCCGCGCCCGCTGGAGCTTCCGGGATGCGGTCTACTACGCCAACCCTCAGCTGCTGCTGGTGCTCCTGATCTCCGAGGCGGCCCTCTACCACTCGTTGCAGAAGCACAGCTTCCGGGTCTGGGTGGATCGGCGGTCTTCTCGCCGCATCCCGTTCCAGCCCCAGGAGCTGGGTCTTGCCGAGGACGCCGCACCACTCATGGAGGGCCTCGCCCGGCTGTTCGAGCAGCTGCAGACCGCCCCCACGCACAGCGAGTACGCGCACCTGCTCGACGACATCCACAGGGATGCGCGGACCACCGAGGGATTGCGCCAGTCGATCTTCGGATGGACCGAAGGCGTGGATCGGGACCTGCTATATTCGGCGGAGGCGCAACCGGCCATCGAGGCAGTGGTCCAGGCGATCCGGGACTACGTGGGGATGGACGAAGTCGAGCTGGTCGCTGGCGTGCCGAGCCCTATCCATCGGTCGTGACCGGCCCCGGCAAGCCCAGCGGCGGGAGACATCCTTGCGCCCCGACTTTTGGCGAGGCGCGCCGGCGCCCGCACCCTGCACCGGAAAGGAGGTATGAAGACAATGGCCAGTATCAGCAACGACCGCGAGCTGCGCGACGCCCTCGGGGGCCTGGACCTCGGCCAGCAGCGGACCCTGGCGGGTCGATTCTCGCTCAGCGTCATGGGCCCGACCACCGACCGGCGCCTGCGTCGCGCCGCAGAGGTCGCCGCCGACCCGAAGCGCACCCCCGAGGACGTGAGCGAGTCGTTCCGGACCGCGCGATCGATCGCGGTGGACACCTATACCGCCTGCGGGCGCGACGCCGACTGGCTGGCCCAGGCCGAGCACTTCGTGGCGGCCGCCTGCGCGGCCGCGCTGAGTCCGGAGGATCAGCTGGGCGCAGGCTCCAACCCGGCGTGGCAAGCGGCGATGCACGCGCGCATGGCGAAGAACTGCGAGATGATCGAGAGCGGCGAGGGCGGGGTCGACAACGAGGCGCAACGCCAATACCTGATTGCCGGGGGAGCTCACCGGCTGAGCAGCCCCGGAAGCTCTACCCATAGCGGCTTGGCGTCAGACAGGCGCGGCACGCCAACCTGACCTCGTACGAGATTCCGCGTCTGTGGCAGGCCAGCGGCGAAGGCCAAGTCGCGGCAAAGCCGCTACCTGAGGCCGCACAGGCCCGCAGCGGAGGCTGGAATCCGGCGACGGCCGCCCCCATGCTTGATGTTCCGATCGAGCTGAAGACGAGGTGGGCCCATGAGCGTGCGACAGACCATCCAGAAACGCATCGGCGATGCCCTCGCCCCCCTGCACCTGGAGGTGCTCGACGAGAGCCGGATGCACAGCGTGCCCGAAGGTGCCGAGTCCCACTTCAAGGTGGTGGTCGTGAGTGAGCGGTTCATCGGCGTCAAGCTGATCGAGCGGCACCGAATGGTCAACGGGCTCCTCAAACCGCAGTTCGCAGCGGGTCTGCATGCCTTGGCCCTGCACACCATGACGCCGGAGGAATGGCTGGATAAAGGCGGCGCCGTCACCGGCTCCCCCCCATGCATGGGCGGGTCCAAATAGCGCGCTGACGACCCCGCTGCCGCATCGACCAACGGATCCCCTCCCGGCGCCGGGGGGATGCGTACCCAAGCTGGACAAAACAACACGATAGCCAGGGGATGCAGTTTCCGCTTAGAATAATAGGGTTTTCCCTATTGGAGAGCCCTCCGATGTCCGTCTGCGCCCACGTCAAGTCCTATGCCCGCCAACACGAATGGGTCTCCGACCTGTTCTCCATCCTAGCCGTCGCACTGCTGTTCGGCTCGATATGGGTCGCGACCGTCTACCAGCCCGAGATCCTGGGCTGGATCGGGCACAACGCCGTCCTGCATACCCCGCTCGTCGTCGCGGCCTTGATCATGGATGTCGGGCTCATCTTTGCGTGCCTGTGTATCGGCTCCGCACGCTGTCCGGAGGACCAAGGCTGCTTCCGCACCTTTCGCGGACGCCGCCACGGCGCGGGTGGGATCGGCACCCTGTTCCGCAACTGGATCCATCACATCGAGCAGGTGGGCAAGTCTCACCGCTGAGCAGCGCCCCCCGTGGGGGACGATGGCGTGCGGGGCGCCTTGCTTTCGGCCCCCGAACAGGCGCGGGCGGCTGCACGGCCCTGAGCGCGCCGGCGCGGGCGCCGGTGTAGAATGTCGTCCAGGCCGAGGCACCGGAGCGAGACCGCCAGCATGAGCGAGCCCCAGTACAAGAATGATCCCTTGTACCATCTGTTGCGCCTGGGCCACATCGAAGAATTCAACAAGCGCCGCGAGCAAGGCGAAGCCTGCGACCTGGTGGAGGCCGACCTGCGCCATCTCGACCTGCGCGGGATGGATCCGAGCGGACTGGATATGACCGGCTGCTACCTGCGCGATGCCGATCTGCGGGGCCTGGACCTGCGCGCTGCGCGACTGGAAGGGGCAAGCATCCACAACGCCAAGATCTCCGGCGCCTGGTTTCCGCCGGAGCTGGGTGCCGAGGAGATCAATCTGTCTCTCACCCACGGCACGCGGATGCGCTACGGTACCTGAGAGCGGGAATCCCGGGGCGATCGCGAGCTGCGGCCCGACCGGCTCGCCAGGCGGGCGCTCAGTAATCCTCGTCGAGCTGGCGCAGGATGTTGCGGGCGACCACCGCCTGGGCCTCATTGCCCTCGGCCAGCACCTCGTAGAGTAGCTGACGCGCCAGCCGCTCCTCGCCCTGCTCGCGCAGCCCAGCCACCCGCCGCAGCTTTTCCGCGGCGGCCGGGCTGCCGGCATCGCCGTCGGGGCCGGCCTGTCCTTCGCCAAGCTCTATGCGGTCGAGCTCCGCCTCCATCTCATCCTCCGACATCGCCTGAAAAGGCGCGCCAGGCGCCGGCCCAGTGGGGCCCTCGCCCGGCGACTCTGCTGCTGCGGCCACCGGCCCCGGCGGTGCATCCTCGGCGGCTTCCTCATCGGAGCGCACGAAGAAGCGCGAGAAGAACAGGCCCACCTCGAACAGCCCCCACATGGGCACCGCCAGCAGTGTCTGGGAGATGACATCGGGCGGCGTGAGGAGCATGCCGACGATGAACGCCCCGACAATGACGTAGGGGCGCTTCTTAGCGACACCCTCCGGGGTGATCATGCCCGTCCAGACCAACAGAATGGTCGCGATGGGCACCTCGAAGCCGACCCCGAAGGCGAAGAACAGGGTCAGGACGAAATCCAGGTACTGACTGATGTCGGTCATCACCGTCACCCCTTCCGGGGCGGTGTGTACGAAGAAGGCGAACACCAGCGGAAACACCACAAAATAGGCGAACGCCATGCCGAGGTAGTAGAGCACGACGCTGGAGATCACCAGCGGCGCGACCAGGCGGCGCTCGTGGCGGTACAGGCCCGGGGCCACGAAAGCCCAGAACTGGTAGAGCACGACCGGCATGGCGAGAAACAGCGCCATTACCAGCGTCAGCTTGAAAGGCGTGAGAAACGGCGAGGTCACCTCGGTGGCGATCATGCTCGCCCCCGCGGGCAGGCTGCGCATCAGGGGGCGGGCGACCGCGGTGTAGATGGCATTGCTGAACGGAAACAGTGCTGCAAACACCACCGCGACCGCCAGAATCATGCGCAGCAGCCGGTCGCGAAGCTCCAGCAGATGGGAGATGAAGGGCTGCTCTACCCCGCCCTCAGGGGCCTGCCCGGCTGGCATCGCTCACCGCCCTCCCGTTGCGGTGCCATACCCGCACCCTCGCGCGTGGCGTGGCAAAGGGCACTTCGGAGGCCGGGTCACGAACATCGGTGCACGCCGCAGACTAAGGCTCGCCATCGCTTCGGCTGTCGGCGTTTTCACGGGCGGCAGGCTTGGGGGCGTCGGCGGCCGGTTTGTCCCGCCCAGCGCTCCGCTCGGCGTCCCGAAAGCTGTCCTTAGTCTCTTCGATGATCTGCTCGAGGGGATTGGAGCGGGCCTGCTCATCGAGGATGCGCTTGAGCTCCTCGGCCTTGATCTCGCGCTCGATATCGGCCTTCACCGAGGACAGAAAGCGCCGCGCCTTGCCGACCCACAGACCCGCAGTGCGTGCCACCGTCGGCAGGCGCTCGGGGCCGATCACCAGCAGGGCCACTACAGCGACGACGACCAGCTCCCAGAACCCGATATCGAACATAGCTGCTCACCGACCGCCGGCCGGGGCGGTCCCCGATAGGCCAGGAGCCAGGATCAGGAGCGTTCCTTGTCGCGCGAGGTGACTTCGCCCTCGATCACGTCGGACTCGTCCTTTCTCCCGATCTGCCCAGGCGCCTTGTGCTCTGTGTCGGGCGTTTCGTCAGCCGCCTCGGATTCCCGCAGCGCACCGCGAAAGCCCTTGACGGCATTGCCCAGATCTGAGCCGATGTTCTTCAGCCGCTTGGTTCCAAACAGCAGCAGCACGATCACCAGAACGATCAGAAGCTGCCAGACACTGATACCACCGAAACCCATAGATGACTCCAGTTGAACCTCGCGCCGGCCCGAGACCGGGCCGGCGCCGTTGAGCCCGGGGCCACTCAGGCAGCCGCCGGGCGGAAGGGGCCGCCGCTACGATGATACCCTCGGCGGTGCGTACAAGCGATCTCACCCACCCCTGCGGGCCTTCTCCTCCAGTCCGGACAGTCCGAAACGCCGCTCCAGCTCGGCCAGCACCTGGTCCGGTCCGAGCCCGAGATGGCAGAGCAGCACCAGCGAATGAAACCAGAGATCCGCCGTCTCGCAGACCACCTTCCGGGCATCCCCGTCCTTGGCCGCCATGACCGTCTCGGTCGCCTCCTCACCGATCTTCTTGAGGATCGCGTCCAGCCCCTTGCCATAGAGTCGGGCCACATAGGAGCTATCGGGATCAGCGGACTTGCGCTGCTCGAGCACCTCGGCGAGGCGCTGCAGGGTGTCGGCCACGGCTACAGGTCTTCGAGATCGACCAACAGGCTGCGCAGACCCTCGGCCGAGGCAGGCGGGTGCGGCACCGCGCCAGCGAAGATCTGCTGGGGCGTGAGGTCGAAGACCCGGTAGTAGAGGGCGTTGTCGCCATTCTCGATCTGCAGCGCCGCACCGTCCAGGGACACCCCGGCGAACAGCCCGCGGCTGCGCGAATAGGAGTAGATCTCGGCCCTGAGCCTGGTGTCGGTCGCTGCCGCCGCATCCCGGCCCACCGGGCCGGCGGCCACCGAGGCATCGGCACCCAGGGTGAACTTGCGATCGACCATGCGCTCGATGTCGCGGTGCGATTTGAACACCAGCACCACATCCGTCGACTGGGCGCCGATCTGCCAGCCGACGCTGCCGCCGGTGATGGACACGAAGACCGGATCGCTCCAGGTGCCGTCGGGGCGGCGCACCACCAGCACACCCTTGCCGTAACGCCCGCCGATCACCAGGCCCACCTTGAGCACGTTGGGGATCACAGCGACCCCCTCGGCGTTTCTCAGAAGCACCGGTGGGATGCCCTGCTCCGGGATCCGTGCCACGGCATCGACCACCTCCATCACTTCATCGAGCTTGGCCTCCTGGTCGGTCTCGGCCAGCACCGCTACAGGCAGGCACAGGGCCAGGCCGAGCAGCCCGAGCCTGATTCGCTGACTGGACATCACGCTTATCTCCTCAAATCTCCGAGTCCGGGCTCACAACCGCACCTCAACCCCCTGGGCGGCCATGAAGCGCTTGGCTTCGCCGATGCTGTATTCCGCGAAGTGAAAGATACTCGCCGCCAGCACCGCGTCGGCACCGCCCTGCTTGACGCCGTCGACCAGGTGCTGGAGGTTGCCGACCCCGCCGGAAGCGATCACGGGGATGGGCACCGCCTCGCTCACTGCCCGGGTCAGCTCCAGGTCGAATCCCGCCTTGGTGCCGTCGCGGTCCATGCTGGTCAGCAGGATCTCCCCTGCCCCCAGCTCGGCCATCCGGTGCGCCCACTCCAGGGCGTCCAAGCCGGTGGGCTTGCGCCCGCCGTGAGTAAAGATCTCCCAGCGCGATGGCTCGTCCTGGCGGCTGACGCGCTTGGCATCGATGGCGACCACGATGCATTGAGAGCCGAAACGCTCGCTCGCCACCCTGACAAACTCCGGATCGAGAACCGCCGCCGTGTTGATCGCCACCTTGTCGGCACCCGCATTGAGCATCCGCAGCACGTCCGAGGCCTTGCGGATGCCGCCACCGACGGTCAGCGGGATGAACACCTGGGAGGCCACCTGCTCGACCACGTGCACCATGGTCTCGCGCTCGTCGGAGCTGGCGGTGATATCCAGGAAGGTGATCTCATCGGCCCCCTCCTCGTTGTAGCGACGCGCGACCTCCACGGGATCGCCCGCGTCGCGGATATCCACGAATCGGACACCCTTGACCACCCGGCCGGCGTCGACGTCCAGACAGGGGATGATGCGTTTGGCCAGCGCCATGGGATTGCCTCGGATCTCAGCCAGTGACCGATCTGGGACACTCAATCGCCGCTCAGCTCGTCCATGACCCTTTGACCTTCGGCGAAATCGAGGGTGCCCTCGTAGATCGCCCGCCCCGTGATCGCCCCCAGGATATTATCGGTCTCGGCTTCGCACAGGGCCCGGATATCGGCGAGGCCGGTGATCCCGCCCGAGGCGACGATCGGCACGCGCACCGCGTTGGCGAGCGTCGCGGTCGCGATCACGTTCGGGCCCGAGAGCATGCCGTCGCGCCCGATGTCGGTGTAGACGATGGCGGCGACGCCGTCGTCCTCGAACCGCCCGGCGAGCTCGACGACGCGATGATCGGTGATCTCGGCCCAGCCGCTCACCGCCACCATCCCGTCCCTGGCGTCCAGCGCGACCATCACCTGCCCGGGAAAGGCGCGACAGGCCCGGGCCACGAAGGCCGGGTCGCGCACTGCCTGGGTGCCGATGATGCAGTAGCTGACACCGGCCGCGAGATAGGCCTCGATGGTCGCCTCGTCGCGGATGCCGCCGCCGACCTGGATCGGCAGCCCGGGATGCTGCTCGGCGATACGGCGGATCGCCGCGCCGTTCACCGGCTTGCCGGCGAACGCGCCGTTGAGATCGACCAGGTGCAGGCGACGCGCACCGGCGTCCAGCCAGCGCCGGGCCATGGCCGGGGGGTCGTCGGAAAACACGGTGTCGTCCTCCATGCGGCCCTGGCGCAGCCGCACGCACTGGCCGTCCTTGAGATCGATGGCAGGTATCAGCAACATCTGTTTAAGATCTCAAGGCTCTCCGACCCTAGCGGATCCTCAGGTCAGGTTGCGGCGCAGCCGCTACCTGACAACCGATGAGGGCCGCCAATTGACAAAATTCTCCAGCAGTCGCAGCCCGGCGTCAGCGCTCTTCTCCGGGTGAAACTGCACGGCGAACACATTGTCACGCGCCAGCGCACTGCTGAACGGGATGCCGTACTCAGTCCGCGCCGCCGGCAGGGTCGAATCGGCGGGATCCACATAGTAGCTGTGCACGAAGTAGAAGCGTGTCCCGGGCTCGATGCCGTTCCAGAGCGGATGCTCCCGGGTCGGCCCCACCCGGTTCCAGCCCATGTGGGGGATCTTCAACGGCAGCCCGGCCGCCCCCCCCATATCCCCCGGGAAACGGCACACGCGCCCGGCGTACAGGCCCAGCAGCGCGGTGCCCCGGTTCTCTTCACTGAAATCCATGAGCACCTGCAACCCCATGCAGATGCCGAGGAAGGGCCGGGTGGCCGCGGCCTCGAGCACCGCCCGGCGCACCTGGTGGGCGCCGATGGCGGCCATGCAGTCACGGGCGGCGCCCTGGCCGGGAAACACCACCCGGTCAGCGCCGAGGATGAGCCGCGCGTCGTCGGTCACCAGCACCTCGGCATCCGCGCCCGCCACGTGCTCGATGGCCTTGGACACCGAGCGCAGGTTGCCCATGCCGTAGTCGATGACTGCGATACGCTGACCCACGCTGGCGGCCCTTAGAGGCTGCCCTTGGTCGAGGCAACGACGTCGCCGAGCCGGGGGTCGGGCTCAAGCGCCATGCGCAGAGCCCGCCCGAAGGCCTTGAACAGGGTCTCGGCGATATGGTGGGCGTTGCGCCCACGCAGGCTATCCAGGTGCAGGGTCAGCGCCGCGTGGTTGACGAACCCCTGAAACAGCTCTTGGAACAGGTCCACATCGAAGCTCCCGATCCGCGCCCGGGGAAACTCGGCATGCAGCTCCAGCCCGGGCCGCCCGGAAAGGTCGACCACCACCCGCGACAGGGCCTCGTCCAAGGGGACGTAGGCGTGCCCGTAACGGCGGATGCCCTTCTTGTCGCCCACCGCCTGGGCGAAGGCCTGGCCCAGGGTGATGCCGATGTCCTCCACGGTGTGGTGGGCGTCGATATGCAGGTCCCCCCGGGCCCGGATCTCGAGATCCATCATCCCGTGGCGGGCGACCTGATCGAGCATGTGATCGAGAAACGGAATCCCGGTGTCGAGCGAGGAGCGACCGCCGCCGTCCAGGTCCAGGCTCACGCTGATCTGGGTCTCGAGGGTACTGCGTTCGACGCGGGCTGTGCGCAGCATTCGGTCTCGCCTGGGGTTGCGGGGCATAGGAGCCTGTCGACAGGCTCCTACGGCCGGAGAATGGCGCATTCTAGTCGAAAACACCGCCCAGCAGGGACAGCGCCCTGCGCCGATCTCGGCCGCTCAGGTCTCCAGCCAGAAGGTAACCGGGCCGTCGTTGAGCAGACCGACCTGCATGTCGGCCCCGAACAGCCCTGTCTCCACCCCGGAGTGGCGTTCTCGGGCCCGTCGCACCAGGTACCCGAACAGGCGCTCGCCCGCCTCCGGCGCGGCGGCGCTGGAGAAGCTCGCCCGCATCCCCTTGCGGGTGTCGGCGGCCAGGGTGAACTGGGGCACCAGCAGCAGGCCGCCCCGGACATCACACAGGCTCAGGTTCATGCGCTGCTGCTCGTCCGGGAATACCCGGTAGCCGAGCAGGCGCTCGAGCAGGCGCTCGGCACGGGCCTCGCTGTCGCCCTGCTGGACACCGACCAGCACCAGCAGGCCCCGCTGTATGGCTGCGACCCGCCGGGGCCCGACATCGACGCTGGCCCAGGCGACCCGCTGCAGCAGCCCGATCACCTGAGCTCGGAGGCAAAGCGATCGGTGGCCTCGATGAGCGCACGCCGGATGCCGGGCTCGGTGGCTGAGTGGCCCGCGTCCGGAACCACCAGCAGTTGCGCCCTGGGCCAGGCCTGGGCAAGCGCCCAGGCGGATTCCAGCGGGCAGATCAGATCGTAGCGCCCGTGCACGATGACGCCGGGCACGTCCGCCAGGCGACAGGCGTCGTCCACCAGCTGGTTGGCACGCAGGAAGGAGTCATTGACAAAATAATGGCTCTCTATGCAGGCAAGGCTGAGCGCCACGTGCGGATCAGCGAAGTGCTCGATCACCGTCGGACTGCCCAGCAGTGTGGCCGTGCGGCCCTCCCACACCGACCAGGCCTTGGCGGCCGCCATGCGCGCGAGCTCATCATCGCCCGTCAGCCGCCGATGAAAGGCTTGCAGCAGATCGGCGCGCTCCACTGGCGGGATCGGCTCAAGGAAATCTGCCCAATAGTCGGGGAAGACACGGCTCGCGCCTTCCTGATAGATCCAATGGATCTCCCGGGGGCGGCAGAGAAAGATCCCGCGAAGGACGAGCGCCGACACCCGCTGCGGGTGGCTCTCGGCGTAGGCGAGGGCAAGCGTCGAGCCCCAGGAGCCGCCGAACACCAGCCAGCGATCGATGCCGAGGCGAGCGCGGATCTCCTCAATGTCGGCGATCAGGTGGGCGGTGGTGTTCTCGCGTAGCTCGGCGTGGGGCGCAGAGCGCCCACTGCCGCGCTGATCGAACAGCACCACCCGGTACTGCTCCGGGTCGAAAAAGCGCCGGTGGTAGGATTCGCAACCGGCCCCGGGGCCGCCGTGGAGAAACAGCGCCGGCAGCCCTTCCGGGTTGCCACACTCCTCCACGTAGAGCGTATGCAGGTCGCTGACCGCGAAGCGGTAGCTGGCGTAGGGCTCGATTTCCGGATAGAAGTCGTCCATGGCGATCCAGTCTAACACTCCCGCGGCACCCGGAGCGCCGCTCGGCGGGGCCACTTTGTAGGAATTTTCCTACACGATTTCAGGAAACGGCGTACAAACCCGGAGGCCCTAATGTGGCAATCTACAACCGTCGCCGATCAGGGACAGCCAGGGACGGCACCCGACCCACACGGACGCCAAGGACGGAGCCTAAGCCAACCAAGCCCGGCGACAAAAAGCCCCGGCGCACGGACTGCCGCCGGGGCTTTTCTCTATTGTGAACAGATTAGCAGGCGATCCGGCTTTGGGTCGCGAGCAGGCGCTCGCTCCTACCGGGGGGCCGGCGACTGGCTTTGGGTCGCGAGCAGGCGCTCGCTCCTACCGGAGGGGCTTTGGGTCGCGAGCAGGCGCTCGCTCCTACGGGCCGGCGCTGGCTTGGATCGCGAGCAGGCGCTCGCTCCTACAGCTTTGGGTCGCGAGCAGGCGCTCGCTCCTACCGGGGGGCCGGCGACTGGCTTGGGATTCCGATGACCGGCAGGGCGCGCGCCCCGCCGGTTCAGGCGGAGCGCGCCGCGCGCTTGCGCTCGTGCTCCTTGAGATGGCGCTTGCGGATGCGGATCGCTTTGGGCGTCACCTCCACCAGCTCGTCGTCCTCGATAAACTCCAGTGCCTGCTCCAGGCTGAAGCGGATCGGCGGTGTCAGCAGGATGTTCTCGTCCGAGCCAGCCGCACGGATGTTGGTCAGCTGCTTGGCCTTGAGCGGGTTGACGGTGAGATCGTTGTCGCGCGAGTGGATGCCGACCACCTGGCCTTCGTAGACCTCATCCCCCGGACCGATCAGCATGCGGCCGCGCTCCTGAAGGTTGAACAGGGCGTAGCCTAGCGCCTTGCCCATGCCGTTGGAGATCATGGCACCGTTTCGCCGCTCGGCGATCCCGCCGGGATTGGCGGGGCCGTAGCGATCAAAGATGTGGTACTTGAGTCCGGTCCCGGAGGTCAGGCTCATGAACTCGGTCTGAAACCCGATCAGCCCGCGGGAGGGAATCTCGTAGTCGAGGCGCACCCGGCCCTTGCCGTCCGGAATCATATCCTTGAGCTCGCCGCGACGCTCCCCGAGCGCCTGCATGATCGCCCCCTGGCACTCGCCCTCCACGTCCACGGTAAGCTGCTCGTAGGGCTCGCAGATCTGCCCGTCGATCTCTCGAAAGATCACCTCGGGACGCGACACGGCGAGCTCATAGCCCTCCCGGCGCATGTTCTCGATCAGGATCGAAAGGTGCAGCTCCCCCCGCCCGGAGACCCGGAACTTCTCCGGGTCGTTGCCCTCCTCCACGCGCAGGGCCACGTTGTGGAGCAGCTCTCGCTCCAGCCGGTCCTTGAGCTGGCGGGACGTCAGATACTTTCCGCCGCGTCCCGAGAACGGCGATGTGTTGACCTGAAAGGTCATGGTGACCGTGGGCTCGTCCACCGTGAGAGCCGGCAGCGGCTCGACTTGATTGGGGTCGCACAGCGTATCGGAGACGTTGGGCGCCTCGATGCCGGTCAGCGCCACGATGTCTCCGGCCCGCGCCGAAGGAACCTCGTTACGCTCCAAGCCCAGATAACCATAGACCAGGCCGATCTTGGCCTTGTACCGATCCCCGTCACGCTTGACTACCACGACCTGCTGATTGGGTCTGACGCTGCCGCGCTGGATGCGTCCCACCGCGATGGCACCGACAAAGGAGTTGTAGTTCAGGGTCGAGACCCGCATCTGGAACGGCCCTTCCGGGTCCACGTTCGGCGGCGGACAGTGCCGAGCGATGGCCTCGAACAGCGGCGTCATGTCGCCACCGTGCACGTCACTGTTGAGCCCGGCATACCCATGGAGCGCGGAGGCATAGACGATCGGAAAGTCCAGCTGCTCATTACTGGCTCCGAGACGGTCGAAGAGGTCGAAGACCTGATCGATGACCCAGTCCGGCCTAGCCCCGGGCCTGTCGATCTTGTTCACCACCACGATCGGACGCAGACCATGGCCGAACGCCTTGCTGGTCACGAACCGGGTCTGCGGCATCGGTCCCTCCTGGGCGTCCACCAGCAGCAGCACCGAATCGACCATGGAGAGCACCCGCTCTACCTCGCCGCCGAAATCGGCGTGCCCCGGGGTGTCGACGATGTTGATCCGGTACTCCCCCCAGCGAATCGCAGTGTTCTTGGAAAGGATCGTGATCCCGCGCTCGCGCTCCAGATCGTTGGAGTCCATGACGCGCTCGACCGGACCGAAGCGGTCGCCGAGCGTGCCGGACTGCTTGAGGAGCTCATCGACCAGCGTGGTCTTACCGTGATCGACGTGGGCGATGATGGCAATGTTGCGCAGATTCTCGATCAAGGCAGCTGGACCAGTGGATAGAGAGCCGCCCATTATAGCGTTTCGGCGTGCTCGACGCGCGGGCGCTCCCGGCGGCACGCCGCACGGGCCCCGCTCCCCGAGCGGGCCCCCGCTGATCCGCACCTGTCCGGGACGCTGCGGGCACCCGGGCCTATAAGCGGAGATTATTCGCTCATTCAGCAGGTTGACGGCTAATGCTGCAGCTCTACCTTGCCAGTTCCCGTCACCCCCCTGTCATCAAAGCAATTCGCGGATTACCCACAGGGCCTGTGGATAAGTTTGTGGGAAAAGTGCGCGTAACCGCCCTCGCACCGCGCACCCGCTACCGCCGCAACAGATTGGACATTTTCCGACCAGCGCGAGAATTCTGTTGATTTTCATTGTGTTAGTAAGATTGGCCGAGAGCCGTGCGGTTTCTCGACGGCGATCGAGTCCCGGCCGTGGCGGTCCACAGAGATTGTGCATAAGCGTCACAGCAAGTGACCCGGCGCGCTACCCGCGGCGCCCTGCAGGCTCGGCCGGTCCCCGGACCGGCGCCCCCGGCCTTCTGCGCCTCCCGTTGCCGAAACCGGCGCACTGTGAATAAATCAGAATATTTGAATTATCTTATTTTTCAAAGGGCTGCCCGGACACAGCCCTTGCATCTGTCGGGGAAACCAACGAGTATATTGCGCCGACGACAGCCCGCTCTGACCCACCTGGCTCCGGCCCGCCCCGCTCCGCTCGGCTCCGGGCGGTCGCCCCAACCGAAGGCGCAGTTTCCGACGATGAATCCCTCAGACCTCAAGCCCGTTCGCGAGCATATCGCCTCTCAGGTGATCGGCCAGCACAAGCTGGTCGACAGCATGCTGATCTGTCTGCTGAGCAATGGTCACCTGCTCGTCGAGGGCCTGCCCGGGCTCGCCAAGACCACGGCCGTGAAGGCCCTGTCGGAGGCCATCGAGGGGGATTTCCACCGTGTCCAGTTCACCCCGGACCTGTTGCCGTCGGACCTGATCGGCACCGACATCTACCGGCACGAGAAGGGCGATTTCGAGTTCCGTCCCGGGCCCCTGTTCCATAACATCATCCTGGCCGACGAGGTCAACCGCGCGCCCGCCAAGGTCCAGTCCGCCCTGCTCGAGGCCATGGCCGAGCGCCAGATCACGGTCGGCCAGCTCAGCTATCCGCTGCCGAGCTTGTTCATGGTGCTAGCGACCCAGAATCCCATCGAGCAAGAGGGCACCTATCACCTTCCGGAGGCCCAGCTCGACCGCTTTCTGATGCACGTCTGGGTGGGCTATCCGGCCAGGGACGAGGAATTGGCGATCCTGGAGCTCGACAGCCGCCAGCAGAAGACCAAGCCCAAGCCACCGAGCAGCCCGCTGCCTCAGCAAGACCTGTTCGCCATGCGCGCGAACGTCACCGATGTCTACCTGGACCCGAAGCTGCACAGCTATATCGTCGATCTGGTGCAGGCCACCCGCAATCCGGGCGCCTACGACGAGAGCCTGGCGCGCTGGTGCCGTTTCGGGGCCTCACCGCGCGCCAGTATCGCGCTGGCGCGCTGCTCCCGGGCCCGGGCCTGGCTCGACGGCGACCAGTACGTGGCGCCGCACCACATCCAGCAGGTCGCCCCGGAGATCCTGCGCCACCGCGTGCTGCTGACCTTCGAAGGCGAGGCCGAGGGCGTGACCACGGACGACTTCGTCGCCCGCCTCCTCGAGATGGTTGCAATCCCCTAGACCCTGCAAGGCGCAGAAGCAGTACCCTATGACCCTGGAGCCACGCCTCGACGACCTGCTCGAGCTTCGTCACCGGGCCCGTACCCTCGGGCTCGCCTCGCACCACCTGGTCAATTCGACGTTCAGCGGGCTTTACGCCTCGGTGTTCCGGGGCACCGGCCTGGACTTTGAGGAGGTGCGTCAGTACCAGGAAGGCGATGACATCCGCAATATGGATTGGAAGGTCACCGCACGCACCAATGTCCCGCACATGAAGGTGTTTCGCGAGGAGCGCGAGCGCAGCGTGCTGCTGTGCATAGACAAGAGCCCGCACATGAGCTTCGGCACCCGAGGGACCTTCAAGTCGGTCCAGGCGGCGCGGGCCGCGGCGCTGCTCGGCTGGGCGGCCAACAGCCTGAACGACCGGGTCGGCGGGCTGCTCTACGGGGACGCCGCGACCGGCCAGCAGCATTTTCGCTCGACCAAGGACCGCCGCGCGCTGTGGCGCCTGCTGCATGCCCTTTCGCGCCCGGGTGCCGAGGAGCCGTCGGTCGGCGACCCGCTGTCGGCGGCGCTAAAGCGCGCCGAGCAGACCTCCAACATCGGCAGCCTGGTGTTCGTCATCGGCGACTTCAATCGCGACATCGGAACCCTGGAGCAAGGCCTCGGGCGCATCTGCCAGCGCCATACCGTGGCCCTGCTGCCGGTCGACGACCCGGCAGACCGAGAGCTGCCCTCGATGGGCCGCGTGGTGTTTCATGACCCGCGCGGAAATCGCATCGAGGTCGACACCGACGATCCGAAAGGCAGGGCCGTCTACAGCGAGACCTGGCACAGCCGACGCCGCTTGCTGAAGGCCGTGGCCAACCGCCTGGGCCTGCTGTTCATCCCGTTGCAGACCAACGAGGACGTCCACCTCACCCTGTCGCGGAATTTGCAGCGGCGCCTCCAGACCAGGGCGGTGCGCTGATGGCGGCGGTGACTATCCCAATCCGGGACATACGCGGCCTGGATGCGATCCCCTGGTGGCCCCCCGGTCCCGGCTGGTGGCTGTTGGGCGTCATCCTGCTGGCGGTCGCAGCTGGCCTTGGCCTGTTGCTGCTGCGCCGCCGCGAGCGCCCCTTGATCGCCGCAAAATGGCAGCGCGATGCCCGCCGCCGACTGCGCGGCCTGCGCAAGCGCCAGAGCCACATGAGCACCAAAGAGATTGCCGGGGAGCTCTCGGAGCTGCTGCGCCGGGTCGCCATGGCGCGCTTCGATCGCCAGAGCTGCGCCGGGCTGGCAGGCGAAGACTGGCTGGCGTGGCTCGCCAGCCACGATCCCGCGAGCTTCGACTGGCAGCGCAATGCCCGCATCCTGCTGGAGCTGCCCTATTCCCCTCCCGGCCGCGCCAGCGCAGAGCGACCGCTGTTCAACCTGCTGATCGATGCCACTTTGGCGTGGGTCTCGGCCAGTGAGCAGCCGCCGGGCGCGGGAGCCCAGCGTGTTTAGCTTCCACTGGCCCTGGCTGGCCATCCTGCTCCCCGCACCGCTGCTGGTACGCCTGCTCTGGCCACGCAAGGGCCCGAGCCCCGAGACCGCTGGCGAAGGCATGCGTACCACCCTGCTGCACCCCGCTATGATTCACCTGCAGGAGGCCTTCGTCACCAAGCGTCCGGGCAAGCCCATGGCCACCGCGATCTACAACGCCCTGCTCGGGCTGCTCTGGGCCCTGCTGGTGCTGGCGCTGATGCGCCCCCAATGGCTGGAGCCCCATACCGAGGTCGAGACGGCAGGCTACGATCTCATGCTCGCGGTGGACACCTCCCGCTCGATGACCGCCCGGGACTTTACCGTGAACGACAAGCCGGTGAGCCGCATGGCTGTGGTCAAAGGCGTGATCGACAAGTTTATCCAGAGCCGCACCGGTGATCGCATCGGACTCACCATCTTCGGCACCCAGGCCTTCGTGCTCTCACCCCTGACCCTCGACGGCGAGGCGGTGCGCCGGATCCTCGACGAGGTGCTGCCCGGCATGGCGGGGGATGCCACGGCCATAGGCGACGGCATCGGGCTGAGCGTCAAGAAGCTGCGCGACCGGCCCAAGGGCTCGCGGGTGCTGATCCTGGTCACCGACGGCGAAAACACCTCGGGAGTGATCCCTCCCATAGAGGCGGCGCGACTGGCCGCCCGCGAGGGCATCCGGATCTATACGATCGGGGTCGGCACCAACCAGAAAGAGATCTCGATCCTCGGCCACGATGGGCGCTACCACATGGAGACCGACATCGGCCTGGATGAGGAGACATTGCGCAAGATCGCCGAGGCCACTGGAGGGGCTTACTTCCGAGCGACCAACACCAGCGCGCTGGAGGAGATCTACCAGCAGATCGACTCGCTGGAGAAGACCGAAGCGGAGTCCCGTACGGTGATGATCCCCTCGCCGCTGTTCCGCTGGCCTCTGGGGGCGGCCCTGCTGGTACTGGCGCTGATCGGCCTGTTCCCCGAGCGGCGGGTCGCCGTTGGCGCGGGAGGCGGCCGTGCCTGAGGCCGGCTTCCATTTCGCTCAGCCCGCATGGCTCTGGGCCCTTCTGGCGCTGCTGCCTATGGCCTGGTGGCTCAAACGGAGTCCCGCCCACGGCTACCAGGGGCGCATCCGCCAATATGCCGACGCCTATCTGTTTCCCTACCTCACGGGCACCCGGGCGCTCAACCCCGTGGAGCGCTGGCGTCGCTTCGGCTTCTGGGCGGGGCTCTGGTCGCTGCTGGTGATTGCCATGGCCGGACCCCGCTGGGACTTCACCGATGTGCGCCTGTTCCGGCCCGGCGCCAACCTGGTGGTGTTGCTCGATATCTCCAAATCCATGGATGTCGCGGACGTGCAGCCTTCGCGCCTGGCCCGCGCCCGCCAGGAGGTGGAAGACCTGATCACCCAGAACCGGGAGCTGCGCGTGGGGCTGATCGCCTTTGCCTCGGTGGCCCACGTGGTCTCTCCCATCACCGAGGATGCCAAGAGCATCCGAGGCGAGCTGCCGGCTATCTCCACCGACCTGGTGGATCTGCAGGGCAGCCGCCTGGGGGTCGCCCTGGACCGGGCCAAACAGCTGCTCGCCGGCCAGACCGAGCACAGCACCAACAGCATCCTGTTGATCACCGACGGGGACTTCGACGAGCCCGGCATCGAGAAGCAGGTCAAGTCGCTGGCCGACAAGGGGATCAGGCTCTTCGTCCTCGGCGTCGGCACCCCGGGCGGCGGTCCGGTGCCTGCCCGGCTCGGCCGCTGGCTGACCACCCCGGCCGGCGCTACCGTGGAGTCCCGTCTCAACACCGAGGAGCTTCGAGCGTCTGGCCAAGGCCGGCGACGGCGAGTACATCACGGCCGACTATCGCGACGAGGACACCCGGCGCATCCTGGAGCTCGCGGCCCAGGGGCAGAAGGCGCGCGCCGCCGAGGGGGACGCCCGTACGCGGGTCTGGAACGAACGGTTCTTCTGGCTGGTCCTAATAGCAGCAGCGTTGGTTCTGCCGCTGTTTCGCACCCACTCCCGCACGGCCCTCCCGGAGGCCAAGAAGTGACGCTCCGGCTTCGCAAAGCCCTCGCCCTGTGTCTGCTCGGCGCCTCGAGCCTGGCTGCCGCAGGCTGGCTCGACAACCGCGCCCAGGAGGGGTCTCAAGCCTTCGAGCAGGGGGCCTACCTGGAGGCCGCCAGCCTGTTCGACGACGACTACCGGCGAGGCGTCGCACTGTACCGCGCGGGCAAGTATCGAGAGGCCGCGGATGCCTTCGGGAGAGTCGACCGCAAGGACGTCGCGATCGACGCGCGCTACAACCTCGGCAACGCGCGCTTCCGGCTCGGGCAGTACGAAAACGCGGTCGACGCCTATGAGCAGGTGCTGACGCAGGACCCCCAGCACGCCGACGCACGCTTCAACCTGGCCATCGCCAAGGCCATGCTGCTCAAGACCGACCCTCAGGCGTTCGCCAAGCACGAGCAGAAGAAGGAAGAGAAGAAGAAGGAAGAGAAGAAGCAGGCCGAGCAAGAGCAGCAGAAGCAGGCCGAGAAAAAGCAGGAGCAAAAGAAGCAAGAGCAGCAAAAGGACCAGCAAGAGAAGAAGGGGGAGAAGGAGAAGAAGGAGAAGAAGGACCAGAAAGGCGAGAAAGAGAAGAAGGACCAGAAGGGCGAGAAGGAGCAGAAGGATCAGAAAGGCGAGAAGGAGCAGAAGGACCAGAAAGGCGAGAAGGAGCAGAAGGACCAGAAAGGCGAGAAGGAGCAGAAGGACCAGAAAGGCGAGAAGGAGCAGAAGGACCAGAAAGGCGAGAAGGAGCAGAAGGGCCAGAAAGGCGAGAAGGAGCAGAAGGACCAGAAAGGCGAGAAGGAGCGAGAAAGGCGAGAAAGGCGAGAAAGAGCAGAAGGACCAGAAAGGCGAGAAGGACCAGCAAGATCAGAAAAGCCAAGGCCAGCAGTCCAAGGAGAAGCAGGAAGGCGAATCAAAGAGCGAATCGGAATCCGAGAGCGGCTCATCGAAGAACCAGGCCAAGGGCAAGTCCAAGGGTCAGCAGAACGAGAAGGGATCCCAGAAGGATCAGACCGAGGGCGAAAGCGCAGACAAGACCGCCGAGCAGGAGGCCCGCAAAGGCGAGAAAGAGAAGCAGGACAAGCAGCGCGGCTCCAGGGGTGACAAGGAGGAGCAGAAGCCCGAAGAAAAATCCGGCCAGAAGCAGCAGCAGGAGAAGGATCAAGGCTCCAAGGGCGACAAGCACAAGCCCGAGGAGAAGTCAGGCGAGGAGCACAAGCAAGACAAGGAGGAAGGCGCCCAGGGCGACAAGCAGAAGAGCGAGCAGGAGTCCGGCGGCAAGCAGCAGCAGGAGAAGCCCGGGGAGTCCAAGGACAAGACCCAGAAGTCCGAGCAGGGCAAGGGCCAGGAGAAGGCGCCCAAGGAGGCGGAAGGCAAGCAGGATCAGGGGGAAAAGGCCGGCAAGAAGCCCGACGACCGCAAGGATATGGGAAAATCCGGAGAACATCGCCAAGAGCAACAGGATAGCGCCGGAGGTCCGAAAAAGAAGGAAGACGCCGAAGGCAGCAGCCCCGAGCAACAGTCCAAGAAGCAGAGCGGCGGCGGTCAGCTGCCACCGCCTCCGGAGATGCGGGTCCCGCCGAGCGAAGGGGTGTCTGCGGTGGACAAGTTCGACCAGCTCGGCCAGACTCCGGATACCGACTCCCAACAGGGCAAGGGAGAGTCCCTGGAGCAGGGCAAGGGGGCCAGCGACGCGAGCACGATCCTGATCATGGAGCAGTGGCTCGACCAGATCGAGGGTGACCCCGCTCTGCTGCTGCACAACGAGTTCATGCTGGAGGAGCACCGTGCCCTCCAGCAGCGAAGCCTGCCGCTTCGCGAGCCCAGACCCTGGTAAGAATGGCCTTCATGCAAGCGGACGATTATGAATAGAGCCCCCCTGTGTCGGACCGCCCTGTCCGCAGCCTTGCTGCTCAGCGGTCCCGTCCTGGCATCGGCGCCGCCATTCGGCTTCATGCCGGCGGTTGATACCTACCAATATCGGCCCCTGGAGCAGGGCAGCCAGGGGGTGCGTCCCGTGACCCCACCGCCGATGGCGTTCAACGGCGGCTTCCCCTTCCCAGGCGCCAACCCGGGCTACGGTGCGCCATCGGGCTGGCCCGGCATGCCGGGCCAGCCATTCGGGATGGGCTACGGCCAGTCGCCGCCCGGCGCCGGACAGGCGGCTGTCAAGGTCGAGACGACGCTGAGCGACAATGACGCCTACGCACAGCAGAATCTGATCTACACCATCCGCATCCTTAGCGACGACAACCTCAGCGTCGCCGACCCGGTCCTTCCCGAGACCGACAGCCTGGTGTTCCAGCAGATCGACGGCCCGGTGACCCGAACCCAGGTCGAGAATGGCCGCCAGAAGATCGTCAACGAGTTCCATTACGCAGCGACGCCGGTGCGCGTCGGCAACCTCACGCTAGAGGCTGCGCGCGTGACCGGCAAAATGGCGCAGACCGGCAGGGCTTACGACGTGCGCGCCGCCGCTCCGATCAAGCTCAGCGTCAAGCCGGCCCCGACTCAGGTGCAGCCCTGGCTGCCCCTGGACGACCTGAGCATTCAGACGCGGGTGAAGGACGGCGACGCGCCGGCGGCCGGTCAGCCGCTAAGCTTCGAGATCGAGATCAAGGCGATCGGCGCTACCGGCACCCAGCTGCCCTCCCTGGAAAAGCAGCTGGAGAGCCCCGACTTCCGGGTGTACCAGGAGAAATCCGAAACCCATGGCATGCTCTCCCCGGATGGGACGCAGCTCGAGGGACGACGGGTCGAGTCCTTTACGCTGGTCCCGCAGCACGGGGGCCGGGTTCAGATCCCGTCGCTTCGCGTGAATTGGTGGAATCTGCGCACCGACCGCGCCGAGACGCTGGTGCTGCCGATTCGCCAACTGGTCGCCGGCGGTGGGCTGCGTGGCGACGGTGCCTTCGGGGTGACGGCCTCCAGCACCTTTTTCCCGGCCGGCTCGCCCCTGGCATTCTGGCTTCCGCTGCTCGGCGTTGCCTTCATGCTCGGCAGCTATTGGTCGTGGATCTGGGCACGTCGGCGGGGCCTCGCGCGCAACATTCTGGGACATGCCTCCGGCCTGCTGGGCCCGGCGAACGGCCGCGTCCGCGAGCTGCTCCAGGATCACTCACCGCGCCGTTACCTCCACATCGTCCGCCAGGGTCTGATCCGCGCCCTGCCGCGCTCGGTGCGGCTCTGGTACTGCATACGCTATGTCAACAGCGAGGCTGACCCCCGCGACTGGTGTCAGATGTTCAAGTTCCTCGCCAACAAGCATCTGGGAATATCGCCCCAGCTGCCCTTGCCTGAGCTCGGCGAGCGTCTGATCGCCTCTCACCCCAAGGCGAACGCCCGAGTCATGCGTCAGCTGATGAGCGAGCTCGACGGCGGCATCTATGGCAGCACGACCCTGGACTTCGAGACCTGGAAGCAGGCATTCCGCAGGCAGCTGCGGCCGCGCATCCTGCCCGCCGGCCACGGCCTGGCGGCCCTGCGCCGCCCCGCCCCGAAGCTACCCGAGCTCAATCCCCGCGCTGTCTGATCCCGTCGCGCCTTTCCTCGCCCCGCGGCCGCGCGGGCTCGAGTCTCCCATGGCCGATGCTCCGGGGGCGTGCCGCCGGACCTCACGCGCCAGCGTACCCGCCGTCACAGATCCGAAAGATTCGCCGGCTAAAGTCAGCGCCTTAGCGCCACCAACCACCTGACCTCCCCGAGCCTGGCTCCGGGGGGCCGGCCGATCGGACGAATCCGGATGACGACCACACTCAATCTCTCGCTACTGACCAAGCACGCCGACACCACCACCTTCGCCCAGGGAAGCCCCATCTTCCGGACCGGAGAGCCGGGCGATTTCGTCTATGTCGTCAAATCCGGCGAGGTCGACATCGAAGTGGGCGACCGCCTGATCGAGACCATTCGGCCCGGCGGGATCTTCGGCGAGATGGCACTGATCTCGGATGAGCCCCGCAGCGCCTCAGCGGTAGCACGCACCGCATGCGAGCTGGTGCCCCTGAGCCAGAAGCGGTTTCTGTTCCTGGTGCAGGAGACCCCTTATTTCGCTCTGGAGGTCATGCGGGCTCTGGCCCGACGCTTGCGCCAGGCCGACGCCCTTTCCGCCTGAGGACGGAACGAGCGCCGCCGCGGCCGGCGGCCCCGCAAAGACCGTCATCTGCGTCCAACCCGGCGCGGGTCTGGCTCAACCACCCTCGAGACGGAACCCGACCTTCAAGGTCACCTGCCAGTGCCCGACCTGGCCGTCGACGATGTGTCCGCGGGTCTCTACCACCTCGAACCAGTCCATGTGACGCATGGTTCCGGCAGCCCGCGCCAGCGCGTTGCGCACGGCATCGTCGCTGCTCACCTGGGATGAGCCGACGATCTCGATCTTCTTATAGACATGCTCGCTCATGGCAACCTCTCGATCGGGGTCCAAGACAAGGCGCTCGCCGTCCGGGCCCGATTCCCCGGTCGCCGGACGCATCGCACCTCAGGGTAGCAGAAGATTCTCGCTCTGCTCCCCACCTGTCGTGGCGTCAGGCCCTGCGAAGTCGTCCCAGCCCGGCGCGACCGACCTTGTGGCGACGCGAGCCCGGGCCCCGGGGTGGCGAAAGCGCCTGGATTGACCGGCGCTTGCGGTGCCGATAGCGTGAGACCTGGGATCAGCAGAGCACCCTGCCGATGGAGTCACCGATCGAGACAAAGCCGGTCGCCCTCAGCCCCGCTGAGCTCCGCTACGCGCTGCTCATGCTGTTAGGCGAGCGCCTGGCGGGTGTCTTCGTCGTCGCCTGGCTCGGCGTGCTCTACTTTCTCGCCATGCAGGGCGAGCTGTCTCTCAACGGCCTGCTCGGTACACTCGGGCGCTGGTGGCCGGCCCCCCTGACGCTGGGGGGCACCCAGGTGGCGATCCTCTGGCTGGCGCCCTGGACCGCCATGCGCTCGGCCCATTACCAATCGCTGCTGCGTCCCACGCGCTATAGGCTCGACGCTGCAACGCTGACCATCATGCCGGCCGATGCCGACCCGCTGGTGCGCCCCTACCGGAGCCTGAGGGGGACGAGCCGGGTCCGCCACCTGCTCGCCCTGCGCCAGGCCGACGGCCGCTACCTGCTGATACCGAAAAGGGCCTGTCGCAACCCTGGAGAGCTGGAGGCGATCCAGGCGCTGCTCCCCCCGGTGCCGGCGCCGATCGAGCCACAGGCGGCGCCCGGCCGCGGCCTCTGGTCGGACCTGGCGGCCAACCTGTGGACCGGTCTCGGCTTGGCGCTGCTGCGCCCGGGCTCGGTGGGTCGGTTGCGCAGCGGCGCCGGGCAAGTGCCGCTGCTCGCCCTGGTGGCGCTGCTGGTCGGCGTGACCGGCGACTGGCTCGCCGTAAGCGGCCCCGCCGAGATCGATGCCTACGCGTTCGAGCAACAGGCGACCCAGGTCATCGCGCTGATGCTGGGCGCCCTCTGGATCGCCTGGCTGCTGGGCTCCACGGCGCGCTGGCTGCCGGTCCTGGTGCTGCTGCTGAGCCTCGAGCCTTTCTTCGCGCTCGGCTCGCAGCTGCTGGACCAGGCGTCCGGCGCCCTGACGCGCTGGGGGAGCGCAGGGCAGGCGCTCGACCTGTTGCTGTTTCTGTGGCTCCTCGGGGTCTGGCTACGCGCCCTGCGCGCCCTGACGCCCGGGCGCCCGAGCACCGGCGCCTGGGGTGTGCTGGTGCTGTTCGCCCTCACCATCCTGCCGTTCTGGTGGCTCCCCGAACAGAGCTTCTGGGACGTCGCCGCCCGAGCGCAGCGCGAGCCGCGGGTCAACGTCGAGGACACCTATTACGCACAGCCCGAGCTACTGGAGCGCGCCCTAGACGACCCCGCCCCCGAGCGTCCCGGCCGGGTGGATCTGTACTTCCTGGGGTTCGCCGGATACCGCATCGGGCATGGGGACTCCGGATCCTGTACCAGCATGGTCACTCCCGAGCGTAACCGGGTACGGACACTGTGTGTCCATGAACTGTGAGATTCCGCCGCCCGGTGCGTACGCCGTGGACATGCGTACCGACCGTGTCGGCAAGGTGATGGGGGCCGAGGGCCCCTGCGTACAGTTGCGCCCGCCCGCCGGTGGCGTCGAATGGGACGTGCCGCCGGAGGACTCCGGCCCGCGGGGACGTTGGAGGAACTCCGTGCCAAAGTGACCGAGATCAACAAGGACCGGTGGATCACATGACCGCTGAGGCGGTGTCCTCGTCCGTGGCGGGCTCGTCGTCCGGTTCCGGCTCGTCGTCCGCGCCGGCTCGTCCGGGTCGGGCAGCAGGCCGAGAGCCGCGTCGCGGGCCGTCTCCGCGTCCCGGCGGAAGAGGCGGAACCACATGAACAGCACGAAGCCCGCGAAGACGAACCATTCGGCCGTGTAGCCCAGGTTCTGGAACGCCTTCATGTCCAGGCCGCTGTTCGTCGGGGCGGCCGGCGGGACGGGCTTGGAGCGGCGCGTCCGGGTGCTGCACGGTGATCCAGCGCGTCGTAGACGTCGTAGGGCACCAGGTTGACCAGCGAGGCCGCGCTGATGATGCCGAGCCCGCCGCGCGGCAGCGCGCCGCCCTGCACACCCGGGCTGGACTGGGACTCCGACGGCTGCAGCGCGCCCGTCACCGTCACTTCACCCGTCGGGCGGCCGTTCGGCACCCGGTGAGGTGTCCGGGCGGCCCGGCAGCCAGCCGCGCACGACGGGCAGGGCGCGCCCGGAGTCCGTGCGCAGCAGGGCGAGGGCGTAGAAGCCGGTCCCGCCCCTCGAGGGTCCGGCCGGGACCAGGAAAGGGTGCCGGGTGTCGAAGTGGCCGGTGGCCCGGGCAGGGCGGCCGCTGCTGTCCTGGCTGACCGGCAGCAGGGAGGCGAGCGGCTTCGCCGGGGCGGATGACGCCTCGGCGGCGGTGTGCTCGACGCTGCTGGTGGGTCTCGACGCGGGCTTCGAACCGGCTCAGTTGCCAGCTGCCCATGAACACGCAGACCGGAATGGCCAGCACGGCGAAGAAGGGTGATCCCCCACCACCGCGGGGTCAGCAGAAACCGGTACACGCTCCCACGGTACGGCTTCGGCGACCGGGGCGGGAGGAACGGGGGCGGGCCCGCCGTCGACGGGCCCGCCCCCGTGCTGCCCTGGGCACCCGCCGTCGTCGTCGCGGTTCGGCTCGCAGCAGTCGACCCGCGCTACGACGTCGCCGGGAGGACTCCCGTGCGGTGGACCGTGCCGGCGCAGGCGCCTTCGAGGAGCGGTACCCGCTGCGGCCGGGCCGTCCGATGTCCGGGGTGTGGCTGAGGGCCACGGACGGTTCGGGGTGCTCGTCGTTGCCGCCACTGGCAGCGCCGTCGCCGCCGCCGGTCCCGCCGGAGTTCTTGCCGCTCCCGCCGCCGCCCGTGCCGCCGCTGCCGGTGCCCCCGCTCCCGGTGCCGCCGCTGTGCGTTCCTCCGCCGTCGGCGGAGGGGGAACTGTCACCGCCGGTCTTGGCACCGCCCGGGCTGCCGGAGGGGGTGGGGGAGCTGAAGCCACGCTGAGTTGCGCTGCCGCCGGAGGTGCCGACGGCCGGCGGGTCGGACGGCCCGGCCGAGCAGCCGGCTGGGGCCGCCGCCCTCCCTGGGCACCCAGGCGAACTGCACCACGTAGGCGCCGCCGGGTGTGAGGACGAGTTCGTCCGGGGCGGTGGTGGGGTCGGGCAGGGCCGGGGCGGCGTCGCCGGTGGTGTGGTCCGACGACCTGGACCAGTTCCGAGCTGGCTTTGCCCGGTGCGGTGGCGACGACGAGGCCGTCCCCCATGACCGTGCAGGGATCCGGGGAGACGTTGACGACGCGGGAGAGAGCCGTAGACGCGTCCCTGTGCGTCGGGGTCGGCGGTGGTGGCCGTGCCGTCGCCGAGCTGGGTGCGGTCGCAGCTGGGGGACACGGCGCCGAGGCTCGCGCTCGGGTCGGGGCCTGCGGTCTTGCCGGCGGAGGGCGAGGACGAGGCGCCGGCGGGCCGGCCGCCGTCGCCGCCGGGGCCGGGGTGCGCCCCGCCGGGGCGGCCGCCGCCCGTGCCGTGCACGTCGTCGGCTCCCCCGTCGCCCTGGAGGCCCTGGGAGTGCTCATGCCCGGCGACATGCATGGGACGGGGTCGTCCGTCGGAGATCAGATCGGGTGCTAAACAGCGCCGGGACCGCCGCACCGCCGACCAGGACGGCGGCGGCCACCCCGGCGAGGACCTGTCGGTGCCGGGCCTGGCGTGCGGGTACGGCACGGCGCAGGTGCTCCAGTGCGGTCGGGTCGGGTTCGAGATCCTGCACGCTCTCGTGCAGGAGCCGGCGCAGCGCGTCCTCGTCGAGCGACGGTGCGCCCGGGTCCGCGGCCTCGTGCTCCGCGGCCTCGTCGGACGCGGCGGCCCCGCCCGCGATCACGCGCGGCCGGAACCCGCCCGGCCCGGACCCCTCGTCCGGGCCGTCGGAGGCGACGCGGTCGGCGTCCTGCGCCGGTGCGTCCTCGTCTGCGGGCGGCCGCGCGTCGTGGTGCTCGCGGTCGGGGCGTTCGGTCATGCAGCCGCCTCCATGGCGACACGGAGTGCGGCGATGCCGCGAGAGCCGTAGGCCTTGACCGATCCCAGGGACAGGCCGAGGACCTCGGCCACCTGGGCTTCGGTCATGTCGGCAAAATAGCGCAGCACGAGGACCTCGCGCTGCCTGCGCTGCAGTCGGCGCAGGGGCGTTCTTCAGTTCGTCCTTCTCCAGCCGGTCGTAGGCGCCTTCCTCGGCGCTGGCCATGTCGGGCATGGGCTTGCTGAAAGTAACTTCATGCCCAGGATGCGGCGACGCAGTGTGGAGCGGGAGAGGTTGACGACGGTCTGCCTGAGGTAGGCGAGCGTCTTCTCGGGCTCCCGGACGCGTCTTCGAGCGGAGTGCACGCGGATGAAGGCCTCTGGGACGACGTCCTCGCACGAGGCGGTGTCGTCGAGGAGCAGTGCGGCCAGTCCGAGCAGTGAGCGGTAGTGGGTGCGGTAGGTGTCGGTGAGGTGGTCGACGGTCGTACCGGCAGTCATCGCCTCTTCAGCGCCCCCCCGTTGCGACCCGACGGTCACCGGGGGCGGAGCAGTCGACGGCTGCACCGTGGACGCGGGCCGCGGGGCCGGCCACGGGGCGATCACGGGCATACCGGCTGTCGCGGTGCGCATGCCGCGCGCCGGAACCGTCGCGAATCCGAGTACCTCTGCCACGCCTGTTGGACACTCATCCCCCCGTCATGGTTGTACGCGGGGACGTGCGCGGTGCACCGCACTTCACTTTCCGCCATGTGTACCATCCCTCCCCTGTATGCAGTGACGCCGTCCGGACCGCCGCCGGTTTCCCGGCGACGCGGAGACCCAGATTCTGCTGTACTAGTCACGCAGTGGCTAGTGGCCTGGACCTTTTGTCCGATCACATTTCCTTCACAATCGGAGCCCGGGTACAACCATCCGAAGTCGGCGGCCACGGGCGGCCGTCGGTGAGGAAGGGACTCAGCGGGCGAAGCCGACGGTCTCGGCGATGTGAAGGGCGTTCAGCGCGGTGCCCTTGCGCAGGTTGTCGCCGCAGGCGAAGAGAGCCAGCGTGCAGGGCTCGTCGGGGTGAACGGCGCACCCTGCCCACCCAGGTCGGGTCGGTGCCCACGACGTCGGCGGGAGTGGGGAGCTTGCCCCGCTCGGGGGCGTCGCACAGCACGACACCGGGAGCGCCCGCGAGGATGTCGGGCGCCGTCTCCTCGACGCTGACCTTGCTCTCGAAACGGGCGTGCAGCGCGAGGGAATGGCCGGTGATGACGGGGACGCGCACACACGTCGCGGTCACCGGCAGGTCGGGCCGGCCGAGGATCCGACGGGTCTCCTCACGGATCGTCAGCTCCTGCGAGGTCCAGCCGTCGGCCTCGGCGGCGAGCGCACCGGCAAACGGCACGACGTTCAGCGCGATCGGCGCCTGGTAGGGGCCGGTCTCCCCGGCCACCCGCCGCACGTCGCCGGGTTGCGAGCCCAGCTCCGGGTGGCCGGTGACGGCCGCCAGTTGGGAGCGGAGCGTCTCGACGCCCTGTCGGCCCGAGCCGGAGACCGCCTGGTAGGAGGCGACATGCAACTCCTCGAGGCACCATTCGGAGTGCAGGGCACCCAGCGCGACGATCATCGTCAGCGTCGTGGAGTCGGGGTTCGCGAGGATCCCGCGCGGACGGGTGCGCGCGGCGGGCGCGTTGACCTCGGGAACGATCAGCGGAACGTCGGGGTCGCCGCGGAACGCGGCGGAGTCGTCGATCACGACGGCACCCGCGGCCGCCGCGACGGGCGCCCAGCGCGCCGCGACGTCGTCGGGCACGTCGAACAGCGCCACGTCGACGCCGTCGAAGACGGTCTCGTCCAGGGCGCGGACCTCCGTCGGCTCTCCGCGCACGGTCAGCGTGCGCCCTGCCGAGCGGGCCGAAGCCACCAGCCGGATCTTGCCCCAGACGTCGGCCCGCTCGGAGAGCAGGCCCAGCAGCACCGCCCCGACGGCGCCAGTTGCACCGACGACCGCCAGGGTCGGCCTGCTGCCCGAGGTCACCTGCCGGTGCCTCCGTAGACCACGGCCTCGCCTGTCACGCTGTCCAGCCCGAACGCGGTGTGGACGGCACGCACGGAGGCGTCGACGTCGTCCGCGCGGGTGACCACGGAGATCCGGATCTCGGAGGTCGAGATCAGTTCGATGTTGACGCTGGAGTTGGACAGCGCCTCGAAGAAGGTCGCGGTCACACCCGGGGTTCGTCTTCATGCCGGCGCCGACGAGGGAGATCTTGGCGATCTGGTCGTCGTAGCGCAGCGAGTCGTAGCCGATGGAGCCCTGCTGCTTGCGCAGCGCCTCGATCGCCTTCTTGCCGTCCGTCTTGGGGAGGGTGAAGGAGATGTCGGTCAGGCCGGTCAACGCGGCGGAGACGTTCTGCACCACCATGTCGATGTTGATCTCGGCGTTCGCGATCGTGCGGAAGATCGCCGCAGCCTCGCCGGGCTTGTCCGGCACCCCGACGATCGTCACCTTGGCCTCGGAGGTGTCGTGCGCGACACCCGAGATCAGCGCCTGCTCCATCGAGTCTTCCCCTCGCCCGCTCACTCCGCCGGGCGGTTCGGTGCTCACCCAGGTCCCCGGCAGACCCGAGAAGGACGAGCGTACGTGAATCGGGATGTTGTAACGGCGTGCGTACTCCACGCAGCGGTGCAGCAGGACCTTGGAGCCGGAGCTGGCCAGCTCCAGCATGTCCTCGAACGAGATCCAGTCGATCTTCTGGGCCTTCTTCACGACCCGGGGGTCCGCGGTGAAGACACCGTCCACGTCCCCGTAGATCATGCAGGCTTCGGCATCCAGGGCGGCCGCCAGCGCAACCGCCGTGGTGTCCGAGCCGCCGCGACCCAGGGTGGTGATTCCACGGCTCCTAGGACATGCCCTGGAAACCGGCGACGATCACGATGTTGCCCTCGTCCACCGAATCCTTATCCGGCCCGGGGTTACGTCGACGATCTTCGCCTTGTTGTGCACGGAGTCGGTGATCAGACCGGCCTGGCTGCCGGTGAACGACCGTGCCTCGTGGCCGAGGGATTTGATGGCCATGGCCAGCAATGCCATGGAGATGCGCTCTCCGGCGGTCAGCAGCATGTCGAACTCGCGCCCCGACGAAATCGGTGACACGTCTCCCGCGAGGTCGATCAGCTCGTCCGTCGTGTCGCCCATCGCCGAAACCACCACGACAACCTGGTTGCCGTTCTTCTTGGCTTCGATGATCCTCTTGGCGACGCGCTTGATGCCCTCGGCATCGGCAACGGAGGAGCCGCCGTACTTCTGCACGACAAGGCCCACGTGTGCTCGCTCCTCAACTCACCGGGGCCCGTGTCAGCCGGGGCCCCGCTTCGGCTCATTTTACCGGGCTGCCGGGATTCGTCCCGTCAGCCCACACACTCTGCGACAACCGCACAGAGCATGCCCGGCGGGCGCAACCTCACGCCCGTCCAGCGACGACCCCTGCCCGATCCCCGGCGGCCCACACGGAAACGTGCGGGAGCTCACACGCCCGTTCGGGGACGGGGACGTCGTGTGCGAGGCCCTACCGTGAGCGACGACAGCAGTCCGGAGACCAGCCGTAGAGACGGGGGAAGGCGCGTGGAGAAAGGCATGCCTCCTGTGCAGGATGCGGACACCGCCGCCTCCGTCTTCGCGCAGTTGCCCGTGTTCGCGCTCTGCCTCGAGGGGCCGGACCTGGTCGTCGCCGCGTTGAACACGGCGAGCGCGCAGGCGATCGGGCGGCCCGATCCGGTGGGCCGCCCGCTGCGGGAGGTGGCCCCGGAACTGCTGCCGCAGCGGCTCGTGACCCAGGTCGAGCAGGTGCGCCGAACCGGAGAGACGGTCAGCGTCCGTGGCCTGCGCGTGCAGTACAACCACACCGACGGCACGACGCTCGAGCTGGTCATCGACGTGCTCGCCGTGCCCTGGCTGCGGGAGGACGGGACGATCCGCGGGGTGATCACCACGGGAGTGGACGCGGGCGA
>CAVQCX010000005.1:0-78823 GCA_963711095.1 uncultured Gammaproteobacteria bacterium
ATGCGGCTGGGTGGGCCGGAGGCCACTCTGAGGGACCGGGCGTCGAATCCGGGCTGACCTGCCGGCTGCAGAGCGTGCTCCACGTCGCCGCCGGACTTTACCCCGGGTTTTAGCCGCGTCAGAAGTGAGGGCCTGATTCTAGGTACTGGCCGAACCCTTGCGGCGCATCGCCAGATGCTCTAAAAAGGAAGCGACAGCCGCGCCGGAGAGCGCCTCCGGGGTGTTATCGCCATGGAAGTGAAGGAAACGGGCAACCCAGTGGACATAGGTCTTCTCGGTCCGGATCGAATAGCCCCGCACCCTGATGGCGGCGCTGATCCGCGCCCGCAGGTTAACCCACGCCTCGGCGTCGGCTGGTGCGAACGACCCTGCGGGGCCTGCATCGCGGGCCGCTCCCGCCATTGACTCGGTGTCCCGGGCTGTCGTCGGATAATCGGGCGCCAATCTCACCGAGAGATCTATCCAGCGGCTCCAGTCGAGGCTTGCTGCCCAGGGCGCCCGAGCTAATTCGCAGAAGAGGATGCGCAGCGCATCCGCCGCTTGGCGGAACTGCCAGTCCTCGAGCGAGCCTTCGCTGTCTATTGCATCCAGGAACCGCTCCACGTCGCCCGCCTCGTGGCGTGCGAGGCGCTTGCCTTGGTGCATGGCCAGGTAGCCCTCGATTCGCCTGCGATACCAGGGTCTGGCGTTGGCTGCGACCTTGGCTTTCTCTAACAGATCCAAATAGTTGCGCCTGAATCGCTCGACTGACTCGGAGTGTTTGGGAGGCGGATAGGGTGCCATCGGGCTTCCTCCTTGAGCGGGTTGATAAGTCCTTAGGTCTCAAGGTAGTACAAAACGAGAACGTTTGCAATATACTGCGACTGTCTATCGCGAGAGTACGAGTCGCCGTCTATTGCCGATATACGAGCCGTTGTTCAATACACTGTTAAGTTCTGAAAACAGGATGCACAAAAAAGTAGTGGTACACGTTGACACTGGAATCAGAGAAGGCGCCATATTGCGACGTTATATGGACTTGCCCAAGTACCTCGATATGCTCCGGTCATCGACAGTGTATGTGTCCCGAGTAGATGGCTTCACCGACAAACTGGAGGGGGTGCTAACTCCTAGCATCCGAGCCCGCATCATTAAAGCATATTCTGACGGACAAATTCACTATGATGCAGATACCTTCATAAGAAGATTGCGAGAAAATATATATGTAAGTTGTTGGACGTTAAGCGCACATGACAATATGGCGCTTTGGAAACTATACAGCAGCGCCTCCACCGGGATAGCTATAACTACAACAAAAGAACAACTTATTCGATCATGCGCTGAATGGGCGGCGGAAGAATGTGTGCAAATATTCAAAGTGGAATATATCGATCATCTCAAGAACCCAGACATGATTATAGGCTCCTATTCAGACCCCTTGCGCTTCAAGCATAAAGCGTATAAGTACGAAACTGAGATTCGTGTTGTTATAAGTAGGGCCGGTACAAAAATGAATAACCAGAATCCGAAGGGAATAAGGCTGCCCATTAATTTAGACACTCTGGTCAGGAGTGTAGTAGTCGCGCCGGAGGCAGGCTCGTGGTTTTATGATCTTGTCTCTGATGTTACGTCAAAATATCGCTTATGTGTCCCTGTGAGAAAGTCCAAATTGGCGTACGTCGGAAGTGAACTTAACAAGCAACTAAACTCGGACCGCTAAACTGCATCGCTTCGCTCCGCAGTTTAGCGTCCAGTTAGTTTGGCGTTATGGCTCCACACCGTCTGGAGGTTTAGACATTGCCTAGTAATGTAGAAGAGATTGAACAGGCAATATTGGAATTGCCAAAAGACCAACTAAAGCGATTTCGTGCTTGGTATGAAGCGTTTGATGCGGACGAGTGGGACGAGCAAATTGAAAAGGATGCGGCTGCCGGTAAGTTGGATGACCTTGCTGAATCGGCCCTTTCCGACCATAGAGCAGGAAGGTCGCGAAGGCTATGATTCACTATGCGAGCCCGTCATTCTGGTCCGCATACGAGTCGCTTCGTCCATCCGCCAGAAAGGTTGCCGATCAAAATTACCACATGCTTAAAAGAGAATCCAAGTCATCCGTCACTGCATTTCAAAAAGGTAGGTCGCTACTGGTCGGCAAGGGTTGGCGTTCACTATAGGGAGCTAGCCGTAGAAGTAGATGGCGGTTTTCTTTGGTTCTGGATCGGCAGCCACGCGGAATATGACAAACTTACTAAGCCATAACAATGCGCTGCAATCGGAGCACCAAACCGCTGCGCGCTTCGGTGGCCGTTGAGCGCAAGCGTTATCGCGCCGGGCGAAGCCCGGTGTATCTTTCGGGGTGCAAGTCCCCGTCGGGTAAGGGCTAGCTCCCCGCCCGTATCGAGTGTTGATCTCATTGCGGAGCAGGTAACTGCGAACAATATTATGAGGTAAGCGTACACAGAGAATTCTGTAGGCCGTAGGGGAGACCGCGCTCCCTGAGGGTTGGCACAGCTTCGAAATAAGCTTGTTCCGGACGCCGAGGGTCTTAACGTGCACCGAAGGCAACACAGAAGCATCCGATTTGGCGAGGGTGTGGAGGTCCGGCGGAGTCATCAGACCGTGGCATGCAGAAAGAGATACACCGAGGAACCCGGGAAGCCCCAAAGGCTCCTGCTGGGAGTGAGGAGATGAAGCCGTCAGAGATGGGACACAGGTGGGGTGAAGAGCCCTGAAACGGCGTAGGCTCGGGTGGAATCTTCGAACAGGGAGAGGGCAGGTGGACTTGCGAAGGTTACAAGCTGATGGGGTGTCTTATGGGGCATAGTAGTCTGAGGTCGGGAGAACCGGGCACATGGCGAAGGACCCCACGGGAGTACGTAGCCCTCAAAGGAAACTCGTGCCGGACACTGTCGGACCGGATCAACACGAGCCAACCTCACTGAGGGGAATAGCCATTGGACCATGAAACGGGTAACTGTGATGGTCCGCGCGGATGCGAGTACGACCGGGGAACCGGATGCGGGAAAACCGCACGTCCGGGTCTGTGCGGAACGGGCTCATGATACACACCTTCCCATGTTGTTAAAAATGAAGGGATTTTTGATTCGAGTCACGGGTCAACGGGCGACTGGCGACGCTGGATTTAGCTGCATGTTGCACTGACGGGAGCAATAGCGCTTCTTTCTGGACCAACCATGGTGCTCCAGGACACACTTGTTTCGCCGGCAAGACCCCATTCTTGATCAGCTTTCGCACTTTCGAAACGCTGACCCCCAATTCTCGACTGACTTCTTCGGGTGTCAGCTCGCCGCGTCGCTCCCTCTCCCCCGGTTTAAACACGGGGATATGATGATCCTTACGGAAAGAGCAGATGCGCGCCGGTGTCCAAGTTAATCCCGAAGCGGTTCTTTTCCCAAGACGATTTAGACACCCCACAATATGTTTGTCTGGCATTATAAGTGCCAGAGCGATGATGATCTCTTTCGTGTCGGAGTTCGTTGCATTGTTCGTCTCACCGTGTCGGTTCTTGGCAAGATCAATTTCAGTGTGATCGCCGCCTTGCCAATGGACCTTCAGCTTAATGAGCTTTTCCGAGCCAGATGTGGGCTCAACAAAAACGACCACCTCATTGACAACAATCCGAATGATCTTCTTCTTAATCTCAGCGCTGCTCTCCGGATGGTTCCAAACAAAGGGCAGGTCTTTGCCTAAAGACAAAACCTCTTGGCGATGTTGTTCCGAGAGGGGCGTGATTTGTTGCTTGAGCAAAGCAATGTCGTTCTCCAATTGAGCCGCTTTACTTAATGCATTATTCCAGGCGCGTTCCAGCTCAGCGGCGACCAATCGATTCTCCGGGTCCACGGAATCGTATTGCCGTTTTGCGCGAGACGCCTCATAACGAGCTTGCTCCAGGCCAAGTAAGCGTTGCTGTAGAACCTGAGATTCACTTCCCGAGATTTCCTCCGCGGCTTTAAGAGCGGCCTTTAACCCCAGGGGAGACAGTACCTCCAAAACCGAATCGGTCAAAGCCTCGTCGACGCGTGTGCCACCAATACTGATGCATGTTTTGCTGTGAATCGCTTCTCTCCCGCGACACACGTAAACACGGGTCTTCCCGGTGCTTCCTTGGTACCGTGTCAACAACTTGGAGCCACAGTGACCGCAACGTAGGAGGCCAGACAATAATGCCTCCCCCCGACCAACAGACCCGGTTACCACTGGACGCTTCGCATTGGTGTTCTGAGCGATCGTAGAGATGTTTTTCTGATATTCATTCCACGTAATGTACGCCTCATGATGATCATGAATCAATACGCCCCATCGCTCTTGGGGCAGGTTGATGCCCTTTTTAATATATTTCCGCCCGTCTCTGATCTCGACTGCTCGCGTTGTTCTGCCATAAGCATACGCGCCAGCATAGATCGGATTTTTCAGCAAGTTTCCGAGGACATTGACGCTCGGTAATTTCCACTCTAAGCGTTTGTCATTCTTGTAGGTGGCAACTGGAACCTCGACCTCGTTGGCGATAAACCAACTATGTGTCTGTCGGATGCTGCCTAGCTCTCGAAACTTATCAAATACCAACGTAACTGCCTGTCGGACACGCTGATCCGGATCGATTCTCAACTCTCCATCGACAGTTTTGATATATCCCGCACTGATCATCAAATGCAGCTCGCCACGCCTCGCTTTCTCGAGAATCGCTGCTTGAGAGCGCTCGTTCAAAATACGAAGCTCCATCTCGCTGAATTCCCCCTTTAATCCTAGCAAGAGACGATCGTTGGACGTGCGAGGGTCATAGACAGCCTCCCGATCGATCAGCAAAACGCCTATTACGGCGCATACTTCTAACAGAGTATGCCATTCCCGCCCGTTTCTTGCCAGCCGCGACGCATCCACTGACAGTATCCCGCCGACTTTCGAAGAACAGACGTCCTGCAACAGCTGCTCGAAGCCGAAGCGAGAGGTAGCCCCCGCGGCGCTACGTCCCAAGTCCTGGTCGATCACGCTGATTCGTGAGCAGCTCCATCCCAACTCTTCGGCGCGCTCGTACAGATTGTATTGAACGCGTTGGCTTTCCGTATTATTCAAAACCTGCCTTGCGGTGCTCTGTCGGACGTAGACATAGGCATTACGCAAAAGGTGCTCGGGTTTGACTTTGTCATTCATCGATCTTATCCTCCTGGAGGTTGCTATGACGCCCGTCTGCGCCCCATAGCCATACAATCAGATCTGAAACAGCGGCTATGGCTTCTAGCTGAGTTTGATCGGGCAAGGAAACGGGTGAGTTTTCACAGGCAAGCGGTAGATTGCGTTGAGGATTGCTCTTGATTGCCATCCGAAACACCTCTATTCAGGATATTCTTCGGGGCAGACAAGGATAAGCTCGACGACTTGACGAGCGCACTGAGTTCGAAGAGAGTAGTGACAGGTAGCCTGGGCGACGAGACGATTACGTAGTTTGCTGCGTCGTCGTCCACCATCCAGGCGGGGAGATGTTGCCGGCTACCGTCGGAACCAATGACAATCAGGTAGGAGACGGTATTTACCGTTCTATGGCCGGCCACTTCCGTCGTCTGGCCGAAAAGGGGGTGATACGGGTATTTTACGGTGACAGTTCGTAGCGAATCGTGGGCATTATGCGACTGTTTTCTGCGGGGGGCGCCCGGTAACGGGCGTTCCTACCGCGAGAATTAAAGGGGCCAGGCTCGAATATTTTTGCTCGAGTTGGCTCATGTCCTGGCGCCCACGTATTCATCTTGATGGCGTGCCGCTGAACATAGTCCAGCGGGGACACGATCGTGAGCCCTGCTTTTTGGGCGAGGAAGACTATTACGCGTATCTTTCCTGGCTGGGAGAGGCGCTGGAAAGGGAGCGATGTGCGCTGCACGCCCATGTGCTGATGACCAACCATGTCCATCTGTTGGTTACCCCTGTGGGCGCCGATTCGATACCGCGGCTGATCATTGCCATCGGGCGGCGCTACGTTCAGTACATTAACACCACTTATCGGCGCACCGGAACGTTGTGGGATAGTCGTTACAAGTCCTCGCTGATTCAGGCCGACACCTATCTGCTCAGCTGTCAGCGCTACATCGAGCTGAACCGCGTGCGGGCGGACATGGCCGATGATCCCGCGCGTTACCGCTGGAGCAGCTACCGCCACAATGCGTTGGGGCAGAGCAACCCGCTCGTGTCGGCCCACCCGGTGTATGTAGCGTTAGGAGTGGATGCCAAGACAAGGCAGGCTGCGTATCGGAGTCTGTTCCGGCCAGAGTTGGATAACGAAGCCATCAGCGACATCCGGCTGGCGCTGAGTCAGAATCAGCCGCTGGGCAATTCTCGGTTCTATGCGAAGGTTGAGGGTATGACGGGTCAGCGCAGGGAGCCGAAGCGGCGGGGCAGGCCGAGAAAGCCGGGGGACGAGGGGACTGGCCACGACGCGGAGCAGGGTGACCTCCCGATTTGAATTAAGCTATCCTGGCCCCTACTCACAGAGATCAAGAAACATCGTGACGCACTTCACAGCGTGGTGAATCAAGGTGGCTGACTTTCCCGATACCGACGGTACAGTGGCAAGCCGCAGGCGGTTTACCTACGTCGCGATGTTTGCGGTCCTTTTCTTTGCGTACCTCTATCTCAGGGATTCTACGTGGCTCGGCAGCAGCCAGCTGCATACGCTGATGGAAACGGTCGCGACGGTATTGTCGCTTGCCGTCGGCTCCCTCGCGCTCGTCCGCTACTACACCAAGAAGGACAATACGTTCCTGTTCATCGGCACGGGCTTCGTCGCGACCGCTTTTCTGGACGGCTATCACGCGGTCGTCAGTTCTTCCTATTTTATCGCATTGTTCCCATCGACACCGCCTTCGCTGATCGCATGGAGCTGGTTTGCGTCGCGCATCTTCCTGTCACTGCTGCTGTGGCTGAGTTGGTTGTTCTGGCGGCGCGAGGACCGGCTCGGCGAGGCCGGGCTGATCAGTGAAAAGCTGGTTTACGGTACTGTCACTGCGCTGGCGCTCGCGTGCTTTGCCGTCGTTGCGTTCGTGCCGATGCCTGCGGCCTACTATCAACAACTCCCTTTTCCGCGGCCACAGGAATTCGTTCCTGCCGTGTTCTTCCTGCTTGCCATGATCGGCTATCTGCGCAAGGGCAACTGGAAAACCGATGCATTCGAGCACTGGCTGATGCTGAGCCTCATCGTCGGGCTCATGGGGCAGGCAATGTTTATGTCGTTCTCCGGCCGGGTCTTCGACATGATGTTCGATGCGTCACACCTGCTGAAGGCCGGATCGTACATCTGCGTGATGGTCGGCCTGCTGTTCAGCATGCAGCGTCTGTTCAGCGAATCGCTCGCGCAGCAGGAACTTGTATACACGAACACCGTGCTGGCGACGCAGCAGGAAGTCTCGCCGGATGCGATTCTCGTGGTGGACGAGCATGAAAAAATCATTTCCTTCAACCGCCGCTTTGTCGAGTTATGGGGTCTGACGCAAGAATTGGTGGCGGCGCGCGCCGATGTGCCTGTGCTGCAATCGGTCGCTGCACAGGTGCAGGACACGGCGACATTTCTCGCCCGCATCAATCATCTGTATCAGCACAGATCAGAAGAAAGCCACGATGAACTTGATCTCAAGGATGGCAGGATGATTGAGCGCTACTCAGCTCCGGTGCTCGGAGCGGATGACAAGTATTACGGGCGGATCTGGTTTTTTCGTGACATCACCGAGCGCAATCTCGCCGAGCAGGTGCTCATGAAAAGCGAGGCACAGTTCCGCGCGGTTACGACAGCCGCGCAGGATGCGATATTGATGATCGACGATGAGGGGATGATCGTTAGCTGGAACCCGGCCGCAGAGCGTATATTGGGTGTTAGCGCGCAGGATGCAATCGGCCGCGATGCACATGAGCTGATTGTCCCGCCCCGCTACCATGCGGATTTCAGGAAAGGTTTTGCCTCGTTCCGCGAAACTGGCGTAGGCGCGGTGATAGGCAAGAAACGCGAGGTGGAGGCCTTGCGCAAGGATGGATCTGAATTTCCTGTCGAGTTGTCGATCTCTGCAATCAGGCTAAAGGAGCGCTGGCACGCGGTGGGTGTCGTGCGAGATATAACAGAGCGCAAGCTTTCCGACACGAAAGTCCAGAAATTGCAAGAGGAGCTCCGCGATCAAGCCGTGCGCGACCCGCTGACGGGCCTCTACAATCGCCGCTACCTGGACGAAACGATAGCACGCGAAGTGGCCCGCGCGGTGCGCTACAATCAACCGATCGGGATCGTAATGTGCGACATTGATCATTTCAAGCTGGTCAACGACACACACGGCCATTTGGCGGGCGACGAGGTATTGCGGGAGTTTGCTGGGTTGTTGAGAAAACATGCGCGCGGTGGCGATATCGTTTGTCGCTTCGGCGGCGAGGAGTTTGTGCTGTTTTTCCCCGGGATGCCGCCTGATGTCGCGTATCAACGCGCCGAGCAATTGCGTACGGAGCTTGCGGCGAAACGGATAACTCTGGGAGGAATCGTCATCCAGGTGACCGCTTCCTTCGGTGTGGCGTCCTTCCCTGGGGATGGCCAGACGATGGACAGTTTGATTGGCGCTGTGGACGCGGCGATGTACCAAGCCAAGGAGACGGGTCGCGACCGCGTCGTGGCCGCATCGGCGTGTGCTGCAGCTGGTTCAGCGCACGCGTGAATGGAAGCCGGATCGTTTCCCGGTGGAAATGACAAGGCGATTGTTCGGACGTTTCGTTATATGTCAGTTTATCCCTGGGGCTGTGCGGAAAGTGCGGGGGAAAGGCGGGGTCTCCCGTGTCCCACGTCGTCTGCGATGGAGTTTCTTGGCATCGGAATGAGGCCTCCTCAATTGCCGGCGCCCGGCTGGGATATTGACATTAGTCCTTTTCAAGGTGGATGGTAGCTTATAAAAATTTTAACCCCTTTTCCTCAACGCAGCAGAAGGAACAGGCCGCTAACCTGGGGAAGGACTTCTGCTGCGGTCGCTGAAGCCCGATGCGGATGGGGCGGAAGAGCTGGGCGTTGATCTCCGGTGCGATCTGTATCGCCAACAGCAGGGTCTTGGTGAGCAGGGGTCGGTGCTCGACGACATCGTCGAGGAGCCGTTGACGGTCACGCACGATCTGGCTCATATGAGCTTCGGTGACCAGCAGGTTTGTGAGAACCTGCCCATGGCTCTTATTTCATCGTTGGAGTGGTCAATCCCGATACTCAATGCAGAAGATAGTGAGCCAGGGTGCAGACTCGCCCAAAGGCCTGGGTGCGCGCAAGACCTTGGGCCCGAGGGGGCGGCGTTGGGGCAGAGCGAGCCCCGCAAAATAAGTATACTGTCCCCGGAATCCTGGTAGTCCTGCTCGGCGGCATCGGTGCGGTATTGCTGGCATTCGGCAAATTCGATTATCTGGGTTGGATCACCCGCGGCCACCACGCGCACCCCCAGATTATTCCCGGAAATGCCAGCCCGGGCCAGCGCGCTCTGGTGAAGTTCTTTGTGGTCGTGGCGCTGCTGTTCCTGATGCAAACGCTGGTCGGTGGCGGCGTGGCGCATTTCCGCGCGGATCCCAGCAGCTTCTATGGGTTTCAACTCGAAAAAATCCTCCCCAGCAACCTGCTGCGCGTCTGGCATCTGCAGACGGCGATCTTCTGGATCGCCACCGCCTACGTCGCTGCCGCGTTGTTCCTTGGCCGTTCGCTGCGCGCTGATGAGCCGCGCTGGCTGGCGCCCGCAATCCACGTGCTGTTCGCGGCATTTGCTCTGGTGATCGGCGCCAGCCTGCTGGGCGAATGGGCGGGCATGTCGGGCCTGCTCGGCGACGGGTGGTTCTGGTACGGTAACCAGGGCTGGGAATTCCTGGAAATCGGCCGCTTCTGGCAGTACCTGCTGGTGGTCGGGTTGCTGGCCTGGTTTGCGATGTTGTGGTCGTTGGCGCGGCCAAGCGGGGTGGCCAATCCGGAGGCGCGACCGCTAGCACGGATGTTTCTGTATGCGGCATTGGCGATTCCGGTGTTCTATATCCCGGCGCTGTTCTTCGGCGCCAAGACCAATTACACGGTGGTCGACACCTGGCGCTTCTGGATCATCCATCTCTGGGTGGAAGGATTCTTCGAATTCTTTGCCACCACCGTCGTCGCGCTGACGTTTTTTCAACTCGGCCTGACCGGGCGCAATACCGCGCTGCGCGTGATCTATCTGGATGCGATCCTGTATTTTATCGGCGGCCTGATCGGCACCGGCCATCACTGGTATTTCACCGGGCATACCCAATTCAACATGGCTATGTCGGCGATGTTTTCCGTACTCGAAGTGGTGCCGCTGACTTTGCTGACGCTCGATGCCTGGGACTTCGTGGACACGACGCGCGGCGATTGTGATGTCTGCGGCAAACCGGTGGCGGTGGCGCACAGGTGGACGTTCTATTTCCTGATGGCGGTGGGCTTCTGGAATTTCCTCGGCGCCGGCGTGTTCGGCTTCTTGATCAATCTGCCGATCATCAGCTACTACGAAGTCGGTACCATTCTCACACCCAATCACGGGCATGCCGCGCTGATGGGTGTATTCGGCATGCTGGCGATTGCGCTGATGGTATTCGTACTGCGGCAGACCGTTGATGACACGCGCTGGGCGGGCATCGAAACCTACATCAAGGTCGGATTCTGGGGGACCAACATCGGCCTGTTGATGATGGTGGCGTTGAGCCTGTTCCCCGGTGGTGTGCTGCAAGTCTGGGATGTGGTTCAGCACGGGTACTGGCACGCCCGCAGCTTGGCCTACACCAGCACCGATACTGCGCGACTGATCGAATGGCTGCGTCTGCCCGGCGATCTGGTGTTCATCGTCTTTGGCGCCGTGCCGCTGGCGATTGCGGCGATCAAGACCTATGTCGGCATACGCGCAACGCGGCGTTGCGCGTGACTTGCAAAGCATGCATCGGAAAGACCAGGTCTTGGTGCGCCAGGAAAACCAGCCCTTTCAAGGTGGACACGTAACTTATGGAAATATTTCGAAAAAATCTTGTAACGGCCAATTTGTTAGAGAACAAGTATCGTTAGCCAGGTGAAACCTGCTCATTTTTTTGCCGATTCTGAGCGCACGGAGGCAAGTTTTTACCAGCAAATTGCGCGATATCAGCGCTTCAACGGTGCGGCATTTCTCACACAAAAAGATTTTATATATTTTTCAATGAGTTGCCACCTTGAAAGGGCTGGCCAGGAAAACCTGGGCGCTTGGGAAGGTCGGAGAGGGATGCTGACCGGAAATTGCACAAGGAGCCCTGCGGGTGGAAATTCCGTCCGGTAAAGGTTGGCCCCCAGCCGGTAGCGAGTCTTGCGTGGTCGCGTGTGAGCGAGGCTGCGAAGCGTAGACAGCGAGTGTGTAGGCCTTGGGAGCGGGGCCGGGGTCAGCGGGGCCGGGGTCACGAGCGGGGCCGCGAGCGGGGCCGGGGTCAGGTCTCCCATTGCCCATGACACTCGACCCGCAACGGGCCAAAAAATAGATCTGTCCCCTCCCTCTGGCCGCGTGCGGCCAGCGCTTGGCTGTGCCTGCGTGGTCAGAATCAGCTAAAATGCCGGCGCCGGGAGGCCAATTTTGCCGCCTTCAGGCGCCCGGCCAGCGCTAAACCACCGACCTTTCGCCGGCTCCCGGGCCAGGTTGGTCGCCAGTCCTGCCCCGACCACCCGCGGCTTCTGCGATCAATTTTCTAAAGAGCGTCGATCGGCTGTTGCGAGGCCCCAAGCTCGGGCTCGTTCAACAACCGGATAAGATCGTGGCTCGCTTTGCTCGCACGATCTATCCTTATTCGTTAGGATTGTTCTCGAAAAAAAGTTTGTTTAACCCGAGCGGACTTAAGCATATACGGCACCCAGATCAACATGCCCATGACTGCCCGAATAAACTCTGGCGTCGTATTGGGGTTAAGTACTGGCACTCGCGGCGCCAATTGATTCACTATGACCGCATCTCCAAAGACAAATAAGGCGCCAAACACCGCAACCGCAATAAACCACTTCGGAAATGCACGCCGTTTCGAGAAGAACAAATATGCAACGATTAACCAAAGGACTACCAGCACACTATTTATGACAAGCTCGCCGACGATCCAGTTCGCCAACGTCGGGTTGTATGTACCGCTATTGGGTTCACTTAATGCCCGCCACAACCCATTCCGAAACACTTCTTGATATGCCCCCACTAAGGCGAGAGTGAACCGAAAAGGAATCACAATCAAGCCGATCGCCACAAGAATCAACCACCCACCAATTCCATTTGCCTCGCCACTATTCTTCTCTAACTCATCGATGCGCCCCTCTATCGCATCGCGCTGGCCTGGAAATGCTACTTCGTCAACCGAATCAAGAGCATCGCACAGCTCCGTCAGTGAATAACTCTTGTAATTTCTATGGTCCATTTCAAATCCTAACAGGGGAATACCCGGATGCCTATATCCGGGTGTCGCCCATATCTTGGCAAAATACCCACGGGTGGGCAAAAGGCCGCGGGATTGTGCAGTTCCGGCGGATGGATGTCGGGGGCATCGCGCTTGGGGCGCAGTCGGGCGATATGTCGGAAAGCTTCCGAGTAGGAGGACACAGCAGGCTGTATTGGAGAAGACCCCGCCGGTGGGGGCTGGAGCGTTCGGTCCGAGCGCGCCGGCCTTGTCGGTATGCCGGCATGCCGAGCGCCGGTGACAATCGCCGGGAATCGCGAGTTGCGGGCAGTGGTATTCTCCAGTCCCATGGAATCCTCCTTGGGTCTGTTGAGTTAAAAGATCGTCGGACGAAAGACAAGAGCGCCGAGAACGGTCATGTGGACAGCGCCTGCGCGGTCCGGACACTTCGCGGTGGCGCCGTCTTCCGGATATCCGGAGACGGAGGTTGCGGGGCTGCGGGGCAGAGGGAGGTTCGTATGAAACGACAACCGGGTGCGAGGGGATCTGGTCTCCGTATGAATGGAAGAGGTCGCAAGGGGCATCCGCTGGCTTGGGCGCTGTTCTCGCTCTGGCTGGTCAGCGGCGCTGCCGCGGCGGATTGCCCGGGCTCGCGGCTGGCGGTTCAGGTGCTGGGCTCGGGCGGGCCGATTGCCGACGATGACCGTGCGAGCAGCGGATACCTGCTATGGCTGGACGGGCGCTCACGGCTGTTGGTGGATGCGGGAGGCGGAGTGTTCCTGCGCTTCGGCGAGGCCGGCGCCTCCATGGAGGATCTGGACTGGATTGCGATCACACACCTGCACACCGACCACGTCGCAGATCTGCCGGCGCTGCTCAAGGGAGGATTCTTCTCGGACCGCAGGCGTCCCCTGCCGGTGAGCGGGCCCACGGGCAGCGGTCTGTTTCCCGCGATGGACGCCTTTATGCGGGGCCTGTTCGACGCCCAGCAGGGGGTGTTTCGCTATCTGAGCGGGTTTCTCGATGGGACCCGGGGGCTGTTCGAGACACCGGTGCGGGTGGTGGACGCCACCCCGGGGCGGGTCACGGCGCTGCTCGAGAGCGGCGGCTTCACCCTGAGCGCTATCGGCGTGCATCACGGCCCGGTGCCGGCCCTGGCGTACCGGGTGGAGACGGGCGGGCGGCGCATCGTGTTCAGCGGCGACCTGCGGGGCGATGCCCCCGGTCTCGCGGAATTCATGAAGGGGGCGGACCTGCTGGTGATGGATCACGCGATCCCGGGCTCGGCCGATCCCGTGGCGCGCAATCTGCACGCCACGCCCGAGCGGATCGGCACCCTGGCCGCGGAGGCGGGCGTCAAGATCCTGCTGCTCTCGCACCTGATGGCCCGCAGCCTGGCCGACCCGGCGCGCAACCTGGCGGAGATCCGGGCGCATTATTCCGGCCCGGTGGAGGTCGCGCGGGATCTGATGTGCCTGCCGTTGGAGCCGGACAGGGCTGGGTGAGGCGCGCGCGGACATGGAGGCCCGAGAAAAGCCTTCAGAGCGCGCTTGCTTGTCCCCGGCCTCCGCGGCCTCTGCCGTCGCCAGCCGGGACTCGCTCATACGCGGGGGATCAGATGGACCGGCCCGAATGAGCGACCTCCAGGTTGCGCTCAGTGATCCCCGGCTAGCGAGGTGCGGCCGCTCGCCATCGGACGTGCACCCCTGGCGGTGGCTTGCTCGACGCAATTGCCAGGCGTGGACGCGGGGTTTCAGGCTCGATCGCGAAGCCGCCAGGCATCAGCGTCGCCTCGTGACCGATGCCGGTGGGTCGGGCGGGTCAATCGAGCCGCTTTTTGAAGCGCAGAACCGCCAGCACCAGGGCTATCGAGAGGAATACGGCCAGCGCCAGCACATCCGGCAGAAGCTGGCCGAGCGCGGCGCCGCGCAGCATGACGCCGCGCACCGGACGCAGGAAATGGGTGAGGGGCAGCACCTCGGCGATCAGCTGGGCCGGGCGGGGCATGCCGTCGAAGGGAAACATGAGCCCGGAGAGCAGGATCGAGGGCAGAAAGAAGAAGAAGGTCATCTGCATGGCCTGGAACTGGGTCTGGGCGAGGGTGGAGATCAGCAGGCCGAGACAGAGATTGGCGGCGATGAACAGCAGGGCTGCCAGATACAGGTCCAGGGCCGTACCGTTCAGTGGCACCCGGAACAGCAGATGGCCGAGCAGCAGGATCAGGCTGACCTGCACCAGGCCGATGAGGATGTGGGGAAAGACCTTGCCCAGCATCAGCTCGGCGCTGCGCACCGGGGTGTTGATGAGCAGCTCCAGATTGGCCGCGCTCGCGCTCTCGCACTATGGAATTCCTATCCCTAAAGCAAATTCCTATCCCTCGAATCTGGGCTGGTGGCTTGCTCTCCGCCTGCGGCGGCTGAAAGCAAATTCCTATCCCTTGCTCTGAAGAATCTGTTTCTCGCCTGGCTCGCCCTGCTGCAGATGCGCTTCGTCGGCACGTTTCAGGAGACGCTCTCCCAGCGTCTGTTCGCGCTGTACATGCGTCAGCCCTTCGCCTTCCATCTGCAGCGCAACTCAGCCGAGCTGCTGCGCAATGTCGTAGTCGAGATCAACGAGCTTGGCGCCCGGGCGGTGATTCCGGCGCTGACCCTGTTGGTGGAGGGTCTGGTGCTCGGCGCCATTGTTCTTCTGCTCCTGGTCGTGCAGCCGGTGGGTACGCTGCTCGGAGCCGCATTGACCGCGACCTCCGCCTGGGTACTTTATCCTAGAAGCGGCAGTTGAACGGCCGCCAGGGTGCGTGCCGCGTGGTGTCTGGCAAGGCATGACGAGGCGGAATAGTCATTCTATTCCAACGAGTTATAACGCAGCTAGGCGCCGCGCGGTGCGTGCCCTGGTGGTCGTAGCGGCCATCACCCGACGGGTGAGTCTCAAGTTTTCCATAAACACAGTCCGCGCAGTCACTGGATCGCTGCTCGAAGCGGTCAACTGCTGTTTCTAGGTTTATGTGCCGACGCGCGGACCTTTGGCCGCCTGGGGCCGCCTGCGCCACCGCCACGGGGGCGAGCGCCTGCGTCAGTTTCAGCACGGGCTGCAGATGGTCAAGGAGATCAAGCTGCTCGGCCGGGAGGATGCGCTGCTCGGCTTGTATCGCCGTCACAACCGCGAGTGGGCCCGCTCGGTGGAACGCTACGAAACCTTGCAGCGAGTGCCACGGCTGTGGTTCGAGGTGCTGTTCGTCGCCAGCGTCGTGGTCGTGACCCTGGTGTTGCTGGGCAGTGGCGCCACCAGGGAGAGCCTTTTGCCGACCCTGGGGCTGTTCGCGGCTGCCGCGTTCCGCTTCATCCCCTCCGCTAGCCGCTTGGTGATGTCGATGCAGGCCCTGGCAGCGCCTGGCCGACCATCAGCCTGCTTCACCGGGAGCTGACGGATCTCGCCCAGCATGTGGAGCCTGCGCCTGCGTCCGGCTCGGGCCTCAGGATGCAGCACAATCTGCGGCTCGCCGGGGTGTGTTTCGGCCATGCCGGCGAGCGACAGGCGATCCTCAGCGACGTCGATTTGACCATCGCCAAAGGCGAGCGTGTCTGCATCAGCGGGCCGAGCGGTGCCGGCAAGAGCACCTTGGTGGATCTGGTGCTCGGGCTGCTACGTCCCACCAGCGGGCAGACCCAGGTGGATGGCCTGGACATCGCCGGGGCGTCGCGTGCCTGGCAGCGCCACATCGGCTACGTGCCCCAATCGGTTGGCCTCATCGACGACAGCCTGCGTCGAAACGTGGCTCTCGGAGCTGCCGAGGGCGAGATCGACGACCGGGCGGTGTGGCGGGCGCTACGCTGCGCCGGACTGGAGGATTTCGCGAGGTCGTTGCCGGCCGGGCTCGACACGGTATTCGGAGAGAACGGCGCCCGCCTGTCGGGTGGCGAGCGCCAGCGCGTAGGGATCGCCCGCGCGCTTTACCTCGACCCCGAGATACTGGTCCTCGACGAGCCCACCAGTGCCCTTGATCTGGCCTCCGAGCGAGCCGTCCTGCGCAGCGTGCTCTCCCTGGGTGCCGACAAGACCGTGCTGATGGTTGCCCACCGTCCTTCCGCCGTTGCCATGTTCCAGCGGGTGATCCGGCTGGAGGCGGGCCGCGTGGTCGCAGACCAGGTCAGCGGCGCGGGCGCCATCGCCATGCCCTGACCTTGTCGCCCTCGGGAGTGGTGGCGGCCGCTACCAGCTCGAAGTGCTCGCGCTGGTAGCGCCCGTCCAGCAGCACCAGTTGGGTGACGAGCGAGCGCAGCACGCCCGGGGAGCCAACGAAAGCGCGCCGCTTCACTTGGTCCAGCAGAACCCCGGGATTGTCTGCTGGAGCCTCACCGGTGATGTCCAGCAGGCGGTCCAGCGTGGCCAGCCGGAGCAGCGAAGGCGTCAGGAGGATGCTCCGCCCGCTGCCCGCATCGCGCAGCACCAGCCGGCCTCGGGCCGCCTGTCCGTCGGGCATCACGAAGCGCTCGATCTGCAGGCCGCTGGCGGAGGGCAGGTGCAGCGGACAGTCGTAGCTGCCGTCCGCGGCGACCCGGCAGGGCGCCCAGCGCGTCGACCATCTCACCGCTTGGGGTGCGGCAAACCGGGCGCGGTCGAGCCTGGTGCGCAGGGCCCGGGCCTGGGCCAACAGCGGCGCGGACAGGCCGGGTGGCAGGTCTCCGGCGCGGACCCTGTCGGCAGCCTGGGCCCGTATCGGCTGCCAGAAGCCCGAGATCATCCACCCCTGCTGGCCCAGCAGCGCACTGGAGGTGAGCAGGTACACGGGGTGGCCGCAGTCGTCCGGGGAGCCGCAGGCGGCCTGGCTCAGCAGCCGGTCGAGGGGCTGGTCTGCGTCGGCGGCGAGGAGCCGGCCCACGTCATGGATCCGGGGGTTTTGCAGGCTGGCTCCGTCGACGGCGACGGGCCGCCGGGCCCAATAGGTGGCCCAGTGCCCTGTGTCCCACCAGGTGACCAGGATGGCATCCCGGGGCGTGGTGCGCGCAAGCTCCGACAGCACGCTCACCCAGGCGGTACTGAGCGCCGGGTGCTGGCGCTCCACCGCGCTCAGGGCTTGCGGGGCGAGGCCCGCCAGCAGGGCCGCGGCGGCGAGCGGCGCGGCAGCGCTCTTGATCGCCGAGGGACGCACCAGCTCGGGCAGTGCGCCTATGCCGAGCCCGGCCAGCAGGGCCAGCGGCGGTGCGAGCAGCAGCAGAAAGCGCTCGGCGCGCGGTGCCAGGATCAGGCCGCCGACGGTCCAGGCCAGCAACAGCAGGGGCCCTGCGGGAAAACCTTGTCTAGCCCAGGGCCACAGGCGGCGGATCACTGCCATCAGCCCGATGGCTGCGGCCACCAGGCTCGGCCAGCCCAGCAGGCGTGTCGCCCCGGCGAGGTCCGGCACTGTCAGCTCGCCGACCGTAGCGAAGGAATCCGGCGGCGGCAGGCCGCCGAGTGCGGGCCCTGGTGCTTTGCCGATCGCCAGCAGCCCGGGAGCCAGGGTCAGTACAACGGCGATGAAGCCCATGACCGCCAGGGTGAAGCTGCCGGTCACCGCTCCGACACGCCGCCATCGTTCTGCCGAGTGGCGCAGCGCCTCGCCGAGGGCGAGGGGGGCTACGCAAGCGACCATGATGGCGGTGAAGGGCCAGCCGCCCCAGGTCGCGGCCAGCAGGCCCGTAGCGGCGCCGGTGGTCAAGGCGGCCAGCGGCCGCCAGCCACCCTCGGTCGCCGCCGTCAGGAACCGCTCCGCGCCGAGCAGCACCGCCAGCATCAGCGCCAGGATCCAGACATCGTCATCCGCGCCGAAGGCCCGCTGGATCACGATCGGCGTCAGCAGCAGCGCCAGAGCCGCCGCCAGGCCGGCGCTGCGGGCGCCGAGCGGGGCCATGCTGCGCACGGCCAGGTACGAGAGCAGCGCACAGACCACGAGCATCAGGCTGGTGTGCAAACGGCCCGCAGCCAGTAGCGAGGCCTGGGGATCCACCGCGCGCATCGCCTTGTAGACCAGCGCTATGGCCCAGGGATGGGGCGAGGTCGCATCGATCATCGGCCGCCCGACGGGCGGAATGACCAGGGTGTCGCGACAGACGCTACGGGAGAGGCTGTCGGCACAGGGTGTGCCGGTCTCGGCAATGCTGCGGGCCAGGCGAAGAAAGTAGTAACCGTCCCGGGAGTCGGGGTAGGCCGCATAACGCCCATGCGAGTCCTCCGAGCCGTAGGCAGCGCGATAGGCTTTTTCCATGTCGGAGCGTGCGGATGCCGGGGCCTTACCGCTGGCGATGAGCTTCTGAGCCCACTGCTCGGCCATCGGCAGAGACGCCTGCTCGCTCTGCAGCGTCCAGACCAGGCCTGCCGCGGCTATTGCGACCAGCACCAGCTCCCCGGTGCGGCTGGTCACGAGCCGAGACCACAGAAGCGCGATCGCCGCCCTCAATTCGCGGGTCTCAGCAAAAGCTCGACCTGGCGCTCCAGGCGTCCGTCGGCGATGACCGAGCCCAGCCTCGCGAGCACGTGCTCCGGGGTGCTCCAGGCGATCCTCTGCGGGTGATGCTCGTTCTCCACTGCAGCAGTCCGATCGATACCAGCCCGATGGCGGCGCCGACGTCCACCAGCAGCGGCGCCTTCATGCCGGCCATGACGGTCGCGCGCGCGGTATCGCTGAGCAGGTCCACCACGGCAGTGGCCCAGGTACCCTGGCGCCCGTAGTGCCGCAACATCGCCGCGTCATCGGCATCGCCGCGGAACCGGCCCCAGCAGCCTCCAACGCTCACCGTCGGGCGGCGCAGCAGGTGAGCTGCCCGAAATGCCAGTCCGGAGCGAATGCGTGCCCGCCCGGTCACCGGCCGGCGGCCACGAGGGCGTTTCTCCCGGCACCCCGCAAGGGCGACCGGCTCAGCGGGCACGCGTGCAAACGACCACCATCGCGAGGTCCCAGTGCCACCCGAGCAGCCTGTTGCTGACCTTCGCCGCATAATAACGCCGCAGCATGCGCCTGCGGTCGTGCCTGTGCACGTCGTCCACACCCAGCTCGAGAACGTCGAAGCCAAACCGGTCTCGCAGTGCCCGCTTGAGCACGCGGGGCGTGAAATGAATCAGGTGGATCTCCTTCGCCGTCTATCCGGTCATGGACCGCGGGCTCCCTTATGCCGCCCCAAGCACAGCGCGCGCACCAGTTGGACCGTATCATCGGTCCCCGATGCGGCGGGGGGATGCGCTTTGGGCCGCCGCAGCAGGAGCGAGAGGCACTCGGCGGCCTCCGCCGTGCGCCATTTGCGCTCCGGTATCCAGGCGATGCCGTGTCGGCTGGCCATCGCCCTGGCATTGGCCTCCTGGTGGCTGTCGGCGACAGCCGATATCGGCACGGCCAGGGTCGGCGTGCCCGAGGCCGCGGCCTCGCACAGGCTTCCGGCGCCGCCGGCACAGATGGCCGCGTCGGCCCAGGCCCAGCGCTCCGCCAGGGCCAGGTCGAAGCCCACCACGGCGGCGGGAATCCCGGCCTGGGCGTAGGCCGCCTGTACCTCCGCCTGGTGCTTTTCACCGGCCTGGTGATAGACCTCGACCTCCAGGCCGCGCCGCCACAGGGTTTCGGCCAGAGCCGCCCCGGCGCGATTGAGCGTGGGGCTGCCGAAGGTGCCGCCGGTAATCAGCAGCCGGGGCCGCAGCCCCCGGGGCGGAGGAGTCGTCCCCGGGTGCAGGCGCAACGGCAGATCGACGACCCGCGCATCCCGCCAGCGCCCGAAGCCCAGGGCCTCGGGCATGGCCACCAGCTTGAGGTCGGCGAAACGCGCGAGCAGCGCATTGGTCCGCCCCGGTACGGCGTTGGCTTCCAGGACGATCAGCGGGCGGCCCAGGCTGGCGGCCGCCAGCCCTGCGCCCAGGGAGGCATAGCCGCCCAGGCAGATCAGGCCGTCGACCTGGTGCCGACGCATGTGGCGACGGCCGAGACGCATGCCGTGCAAGGCGCTGAGCCGGGCGCGTATCCGCCCGGCCATCCCGGCGCCGAAATCGGGATGGGCCGGCAAAGGGTGGAAAGGGACGCCGAATTGCCGTACAAGAGTTGCCTCGATGCCGTCGACGGCACCGTAGCAGACGATGGCGTCGCGCGGGTACAACCGACCCCAGGCCTCGGCCAGGGCGAGCATGGGCATCACGTGGCCGGCGGTGTAGCCGCCGGTCAGGCCCATAGTGAGATCGGGCATGCTCGTCTTGTCCCCTGCCCCGGATCAGATCATGCGCGCATTGCGCCCCATCGAGTCCGTCGAGCTGCCCCTGAGCGGGGCCACCGTCGTGGTCCTCGCCCAGGCGCCGCTGGACCAGTCACCACGCATGGTAGCGCAGGCCTGGGCCCTGGCAGAGGCCGGGGCGAGCGTCCGCTTCGTCGCTTTCGGCAACGCCGAGGATTTTCCCCTGCGCCATCCGCGCATCGCCGTCCACGCCGTGCCCGGCCCCGGCCGCGATACTTCGGCGGGCTCTCGGAGATGGCCGCTGCTGGCGGGCGCCGGGCGTATGCTCGCCACGGCGCGGCGCCTCGGCGCTACGCTGAAGGCCGCGGCGCAGGATGCCGATTTGATCCTGACCCAGGTGCCCCCGGCGATTCCGGGCGCCTGGCTGGCGGCCTGGCGCAAGATTCCGCTGGTCCTCGACTGGCACAACCTCTCCGGGCCGATGGCTGCGTTGAAGCTCGGCGCCCGTCACCCGGTGGTGCGTCTGCTCGATGTCATCGAGGGCCGTCTGGGGCCGAAGGCACTGCTCCATTTCGCCGTTACCGGCGCGCTCGCGGCTCACCTGGAGCGCCGTCTGGTCCGCCCGGTGCTGGTGCTGCCCGATCGGCCCCTGGTGCTGGGCCCTCACGCTGCCGCCCCGGCGCAATCCCACGGCGAGGCTCTTTCCTGGCGCACCCTGGTGAGCTCCACGAGCTGGACCCTGGACGAAGCGATGGAGATGCTGCTGGACGCGGCCTCCCTGGTCAGGATTCCCCCCGGCATGGGGCTGCGGCTGATCGTCACCGGCAAGGGCCCCCTGCGGGCGGCGTTCGAGGCGCGGGCTGCGGCCTTGCAGCGCCCGGAGCTGCGCATCGAAACCGCCTGGCTGTCACCCGGCGCTTATGCCGCCCGCCTGGCTTCGGCGGATGCCGGCATCAGCCTGCACCGCTCCGCTTCGGGCCTGGATTTTCCGATGAAGCTGATCGACATGGAGGCGGCCGGACTGCCGGTGCTGGCGCTGGATTACGGTCCCGCCCTGAGGGACGGTCTGGCGGGTCTTGCCGGGGCACGTACCTTTGCCGATGCCGCCGGGCTGGCGGCCTGCCTGGAGAGCCTGCTGGTCGAAGGCGCCCCGCCCCATGGCTCGCCCCGAGCGCCGGATTGGGCGACGCTCTGGGCTCGGGTCGCGCTTCCGGCGCTGGAAGCGATATTGAGATGAAGCGGGCGCTGCTGCTCTTCGGCGATCTCCAGGAGCGCGGCGGCGGGCTGGTCTGCCCCCACTGCGGCGGGGAGATGCGCTTCTTGTCGGTGATCGAGGAGCCCCTGGTGATCGACCGCATCCTGTGCCACCTGGGGCTCTGGGCCCCGCGCCCGCCCGAGGAGGGCGACTGGCCGGTCAATGGTCAGATCCCTCTGACCTACGAGCCTCTGCCCGCCATCGCCTGACCGTTCTCGAGCCTTGACGTGGGCGTCGGTCGCGCTAACATCCGGCGAGAATCAAGGAAATCGCGCACAGAGCCGTCGGGCGGAGCTTCGTCCGGCTCTCGGCGGCATCACCAGGGGGGACTGAGGATGGTTTCGTGCGGCGAGGGTGGCAGAGAGCGGGTGGTTGGCGCCGAATCTGGGCTGGTGGCTTGCTCTCCGCCTGCGGCGGCTGAAAGCAAATTCCTATCCCTAATGCTGATGGGGCTGATGGCGGCAGCGGTGTCCAGGGCCAGACTTGCAACAGCAGCGTCCCCGTGAGCCCCCCGTGGACCGCTTCGTGATCCGCAATCGCGGCGCCACGGTATTCGACAAACAGACCGGTCTGGAGTGGCAGCGCTGCCCGGAGGGCTTCGTGTTCTCGGATGGCGGCACGAACACGAGCTTCGCCGACGACCACTGTGCCATCGGCGCGAATTACTCCTTCACCTGGCAGCAGGCCCTGCAGGACGCCAAGAGCCTCGACCAGGGGCCAGGCTATGCAGGAGCCACCGATTGGCGGGTGCCCAACGTCAAGGAGCTGAGATCCATCATCGAGGAGGCATGCGACGCTCCTGCGGTCGAGCTGGCAGTCTTTCCCGATACGCCGCCGGTAGAGTTCTGGTCGGCTTCGCCCAATATCGGCAATCCGGGCTTCCACTGGTACGTCGATTTCGCTTTAGGCGGGATCGCTTTTTACGATTCAAACGTTTCCAGGTTGGTGCGTCTCGTGCGCGACGGAGAGTGAGCTCACTCTGCGAGGTCGGTGCTCGCATCCAATGACCCGACCGCCTCTGGGATGGGCAGACCGGTGAAGTCAGACTTGATACAGTGGGCGCCCTGTCGGCGCCGGCCCGTTTCCATGGCGGCTGCGCTTGACAAGGTTGGCCGGCGCACATCGATGGAGCAATTGGGTTCCAAGCGCCAACAAGAACACTCCCGCCCCCCAATGGGCTGGTCCGGACTTTCGTTTTTTGCGCTTTCCCGAGGAGCTACGCCATGAAGCGCCTGTCGTCACCCATCAGAGCCTTGCTCGTGCTCGTGTCCCTGGGCGTGCTTGCCGGCTGCAACCTGACCGTGAGCGTGCTCGGTAACGGCACGGTCACCAGCCACCCGGTGCGCATCGACTGCCCGGGGGGCGCCTGCACCGCGAGCTTCGACAACAATGCCACGGTGACGCTCACGGCTACGCCCCTGGCGGGACAGCTGTTCCTCGGCTGGGCGGGCGACTGCAGCGGGATGGGCACCTGTCACCTGTCCATGGGGGCCAACCACAGCGTGACGGCGCGCTTCACCCCCTTGGCTCCGCTCAACGACACTGGGATCACGGGTTGCTCCAATGGCAACAGTGACGGGCTTGCGTGCGACAACGCTGACTTGCTGACCGATCAGTATCCCGGCCAGGACGCCGAGCACGGGCGGGACGCCAATGCCGCCACCAACAGCAGCGCGGACGGCCACGCCGGGTTCTCCTTCACCAAGCTCGACCCGAGCGGCCATCCGCTGGCCAACCAATCAGTGCCCTACGCCACCACCCCCTGGTCCTGCGTGCGCGACCAGGTGACGCACCTGACATGGGAGGTCAAGGCCGATGACGGGGGGCTGCACGACAAGAACTGGACCTACAGCTGGTATAGCCCGGATCTGGGGGGCACCCCGGGCGGCGGCCTGTGTGGGGGCACCCTGCCGGTCTCCGGCCCGTACACGGGCTGCGATACCTACAGCTTCGCCCAGTACGTCGATCACCACGGCGGTCTGTGCGGCTTCACCGACTGGCGGGTCCCGACTTCCCGCGAGCTGCAGTCCCTGGTCGATTACAGCGTTCATCCCGCGGGTCCGACCGTCGATACCGGCTATTTCCCCAACATGGACACCGGTGATCCGTACTGGTCTTCGTCTCCTTATGTGAGCCTTTCGGGCTACGCATGGGTCGTCGATTACGTCTTCGGCTATGTGTACGGTACCGAGGAGAACGATGACCACCATGTGCGTCTGGTGCGCGGCGGACCCTGACCTTTAGCCTTTGCGATCCTTGAAGAGGACACCGAGATGAAGAGCAGATATGGGCTGATGCTGGTAGGGCTGCTGGTGGCCGGGGTGGCCCAGAGCCAGACCTGCTCCAGCGATACCTCCCCTGTGGACCGCTTCGAGATGCGCAACGGTGGGGCCACGGTGTTCGACAAGCTGACGGGGCTGGAGTGGAAACGCTGCCCGGAGGACTACGTGCTCGACACAGGCAGCGACCCGGGGACAGGTGATGACACCTGCACCGATGGTGGGTCCTCGACCTTCAACTGGCAGCAGGCCCTGCAGGACGCCAAGAACCTCGACCAGGGGGCGGGCTACGCGGGGGCGACGGACTGGCGGGTGCCCAACGCCAAGGAGCTGAGATCGATCGTCGAGGAGGCATGCGAGGGTCCCGCGATCGACTTGGCGGTCTTTCCGGGCACCCCTTCGGCGATGTTCTGGTCGGCTTCGCCCTACTCCGGCAATGCGCTTTTCTCCTGGCACGTCAGCTTCATCTACGGGGAGGTCGACTGGAGCGCCAGCGTGTTCAGCGCCATGAACGTGCGTCTGGTGCGCGGCGGACAGTGATGGCGGCGCTTGCGGCACTGCTCGCGCTGAGCCTTGCACTTGCCGCAATCCGCCACGGAAAACAGCTTCGAGCACGAACGTTGTTGACAAAGTCCCGGGGGGCGATTAATTAGCCCGAAAGCGCGAGCAAGAATCGCTTTCGGGTCATAAGAGATTGCCGTGAGGATGGTTTCGCGCGGCGAGGGTGGCAGAGAGCGGGTGGTTGGCGCCGAATCTGGGCTGGTGGCTTGCTCTCCGCCTGCGGCGGCTGAAAGCAAATTCCTATCCTTCAAGCCCAAGCGCAGTGTAATTGTTATCGTGGTTACCTTGGCAGCATTTTTTGTGGCTGTCGTATGGTCGTTTATTTATGAAGCCATATCGCGCGCCAGACAGCAGCCGGAGCAGGCCGAGCGCATGGATGAGTTGCGTAAGGTGATGAGGCTAAGGCTAAAGCCGTAGTGCTCCCCTGATGGTTAGGGCCAGGTAGTGATATCGAGGGAAAATCATGCGGGTCCCCACGTGGGGTTTATCGTGCGATGACTGGGAGAGCCTTGAGTTTTATGGCGTGTCGCGTTTATTTTTCTGGCAGCACAATTGTGGAAAACAATGTGTTCGGCATATCCACGGACAAGACTGACCATGAGCGTGTCCGGCAGGCCAACAAGCTTGCCGATGTGGTGAAGTATGGCTGGAACAGTATGGAACCTGTGTGGGTAGGCGCGGCGTTCGTTTGACCGGCGCTCAGCGTCAACTGGTATCGGGATCGCCCGAGTCCTTTCAAGCTGGCTGACGTCATTGTTTTCGACGAGGCCACTGGCGCCTGGACATGGCATGGGTACCTCAAAGTGTACGATGGGATTCCATGCTGTTGTTGCAAAGACTAGAATGCCATGGGTTGAACGTAGGCAGTAGAGTTTCTGCTCCAGTGTTAAATATTTCACTTCATTTAACGTAAAAAGAGCAGTACGAGCCCGTCGCGGGCCGTTTCCAGGCCGCGTGCGGGTACCTGCGGAGACGAAATCCCGGCTATGCCGGGGCCGGCAAACCCGGCGGCGGGTGCAATTCGCGGCCGTTGAGGTATTTCACCAGGGCGCGCGAGAGCACGCGGTACCAGCGTTGCAGCGGTGTCAACTGCTCCGCAGTTTGGCGTAGTGTTTTGAAGAAGGCTGCGATCTCTCGGCAAGCGTTTTCCACCCAGGCCGCTTCGGCATGTGGGTGACTGATGGTGACGCGGGTCTGGCCACCATGCCGGGTGAGGCGGGCCGGGGCATGCAGCAGAAGCGGGCGACTGGTGATGGCCTCGGTATGCTGACGGGGATCGGCCAGACGCACGAACAGGCTCCACCAGTTGTAGGTCAACGCGGTGAGACGCGCCATGAAGCGGCAACGCTTCAGATCCTGGGTGGTAAAGCCACCCCATCCCCAGTGGTTCTTGAGCTCGTCAAAGGGATTTTCGGCGTCGGCGTCGGCGTCGGCGTCGGCGCGGTCGCGGTACAGCTGGGCGATGGTGAGGATCTCGCCCGGCAGCGAGGTCACCAAGACGGCGTATTCGTAGACGACGGTGTCATCGGTGAGCTCGGCAATGCTCAGACGCAATTGTTCAGGGTTGCTCTCATCGACCACGGCCAGATCGGCTTTGATTTGCCTTCGCAACACGATGGTCCGCCGTGCGCGGCTCCAGCCCGCCAGGCGCAGGTTGGCAATGAAATAGGTGTGATAGGTGTGCGAGGGTCGGCCCGGCTTGTGCGGGTTATACCCTTTGACCGCCCCTTCCTGGGGTCCATAGAGCGGTTTAACCGTGACGTCGGTATCGAGTATCCACGGCTCACTCAGCAGTGGCCTCACACAATGACCAAGATGATCCTGGAGCCACGTGACGCCTTGGGTTTCGTCCATCTTGCCCAGATTGGCCCGCACCGAATCCTCGCTGACGACCTTGCTCATCCCCAACAGGGGAGGATTAACGGTGTCACCGCGCAAGGCGCTGATGTGGGCGTAGCGCTGATGGCCAGAGAGGATCGCCAACACCGCAGTGCCCAATACATCGCGCTTGCCCGGCGCATTCGGGCTGGTGAGCAACAGCGGACAGCTCTCCACCCACGGATCGAAGACCCCGCTCACCTGGAGAAATTCGGTAAAGAACGGCAACTGCCCGAGGGGGGTGACGGCCGCTTGTGGGTCCCACTCGACGTGGACTCTGCCCCCAAAGGTATCCACGGCGACCGGGCCGGCGTAGGGCACCAACGCTGTGGTCTCGCTCTCACCCTTTGGGTGACGGTTCTGCTTGTTCATAAGCGCCTCCTTGCGGTGATATTTCAGCCGGTTAGATCACCCACGGCAAGGTCCAACTGCTCTTTCCAGGATCATGCTCCCGTCACGGCGTTGTCCACAGCCATGGACGTGTTTCAAGACCCCGACCCCTACTGGGAAACGTTCCTGCCGTTGCGCTCCATCGTGGTGACGCTACAAGCCAGGGCCAACAGCCGCCTGCCGTTCTTTCACCAAACGGGGCTCACCGCATTCCTGCGCGAGCTGGCTGGCTCTCCCTCTGACGGGGACCAGCGGATGCGCCTCGATACCCCGGAATGCGGGCGGGTGAGTAATAGGCGCGGTAACTATTACCGCTCCATGGTCATCGGCTTGGCGAAGGCGGAACCGCTGCTCCACCGCTTGATGGAGGCCAAGCACGGCCTGCCCGAGAGCGCACCGCGCCAGGGCGAGGAGCTGCGGTTTGGCGTCAATGGGCACCGGGCATCGATTCAGGACGCCTTCGCCGAGGAAACTTTGGACTCAGCCCGTAGCCTGGATGCAGCGCAGCGGAATCCAGGGTCCCGCCAAGCCGACCGATCCATTTCCCGGATTCCGCTTCGCTTTATCCGGGCTACAGGAGCGTCGGCGCCTGGATGTGGGCATGGCTCAGGACAAGGGGCTGGGCCCCATGCCGAGCCTGGGCGAGCGCCAGGCGTTGATGGCGCTGGACTCCGATGACCTGGGCGCATCGATCTAGCCAAGAAACGACAATCGGCACCGACAAGGCGCCAAGATCGTCAAGTTTTCCACGAGATGGCGGACAAGCCGGCACCAGCCTCTGGAGGAGCAGTGTGCTTTCCCGGCATCTGTGCATCGTGCTCTGCGCCTCCGCGGTGCCAGCTGTCGCGCTTTGGGTCAATCCAGCCGTTTCTTGAAGCGCAGCACCGCCAGCACCAGGGCGATGGACAGGAACGCGCCGAGCGCGAGCACGTCCGGGACCAGCTGGCCGAGCTCGGCGCCGCGCAGCATGATGCCGCGCACCAGGCGCACGAAGTGCGTCAGGGGCAGGACCTCGGCAATCAGCTGGGCGGGCCGGGGCATGCCGTCGAAGGGGAACATGAACCCCGACAGCAGGATCGAGGGCAGAAAGAAGAAGAAGGTCATCTGCATGGCCTGGAACTGGCTCTGCGCCACCGTGGAGATGAGCAGGCCGAGACACAGGTTGGCGGCGATGAACAGCAGCGCCGCCAGATACAGGTCCAGCGCGGTGCCGTTGAGCGGGACGCGAAACAGCAGGTGCCCGAGCAGCAGGATCAGGCTGACCTGCACCAGGCCGATGAGGATGTAGGGGAAGACCTTGCCCAGCATCAGCTCGGAGCGCGTGACCGGGGTATTGATGAGCAGCTCCAGGTTGCCGCGCTCGCGCTCCCGGACGATCGCCACGGCCGTGAACAGCACCATGGTCATGGTGAGGATCACGCCGATCAGGCCGGGCACCACGAACACCGCCGAGCGCCGCTCGGGGTTGTAGAAGTTGCGAACCTCGAACAGCGGGCCCTGGGCCCTGATACCCGGGACCGCGTGGCCCGGCAGGACCAGCGCGGTCAGGCCGCGCGCGGCGCCCAGGATGACCGGATCGCTGCCGTCGACCAGCAGCTGGACCGCGGGCCGGTCGGGCTGGCTCAGGCGGCGCTCGAAATCCGGCGGGATCAACAGCCCGACGTGGACGACCCCGCGGTCCAGCAGCTCCTGCAGCTCCGCCCCGGTGCGGGCCCGGGCGACCACCCGGATGACCTGGGAGGCCTGGGCGTCGGCCACCAGCCGGCGCGACAGCTCGGTGTCGGCCTGGTCGGCCACGGCAGTGGCGAGGTGGCGCACGTCGGTGTCGATGGCGTAGCCGAACAGCAGGATCTGCAGCATCGGGATGCCCACGATCATCCCGAAGGTCAGGCGGTCGCGGCGCAGCTGCTGCACCTCCTTGCCCATGATGGCGAACAGGCGGGTGAAGCAGGCGGTCATGCCGCTTCCTCGGGACGCCGCCGGGTGTGGGTGACGAACACGTCCTCGAGGCTGGGATGGGTGGCCTCGGCCGAGCCCGCGATGCCCGCGCCGCGCAACAGAGTCTGGACATAGTCCGCGGGCGCGTCGTCCGCGCGCGCCACCAGGACCCGCAGGCGCCGACCGAGCTGGGCCACGCTGAGCACCCGGGGGGCGTCGCGCAGCAGCGGGCGGGCCCGCTTCGCATCCGGGGTGTCCACCTCCACCACCGCGGCGGCCAGCGCCGCCATCAGCGCCTGGGGCTCCCCGTCGGCCACCAGCACCCCGTGATCCAGGATCGCCAGGCGGTGGCAGCGCTCGGCCTCGTCCATGTAGTGGGTGGAGACCAGGATGGTGGTGCCCTGGTCGACCAGGCGGAACAGGTTCTCCCAGAAGTCGCGCCGGCTCTGGGGGTCCACCGCGCTGGTGGGCTCGTCGAGCAGCAGCAGCTCCGGGTTGTGCAGGGTGGCGGCGGCGAGTGCCAGGCGCTGGCGCTCGCCGCCGCTCAGGGTGCCGGCGGCGCGCCCGGCGAGCTCTTCCAGCACGTAGGCGTGCAGCGCGCCGGCGATCTGCGCCTTGCGCTCGGCGGGCGGCAGGCAGTAGATGCGTGCCATGAACGACAGGTTCTCGATGACCGTAAGATCCTCGTAGAGCGAGAAGCGCTGCGTCATGTAGCCGATGCGCCGCTTCAGCGCCTCGGCCTCGCCCGGCACCTGCAGCCCGAGCACCCGGGCCGAGCCCGAGCTGGGGGTCAGCAGGCCGCACAGCAGGCGGATGGTGGTGGACTTGCCCGAGCCGTTGGGACCGAGGAAGCCGTAGATGGCATGCCGCGGCACGCTCAGGTCCAGGTGGTCGACGGCGGTGACCGCGCCGAAGCGCTTGCTCAGGCCGCGGGCCTCGATGGCCAGGGGTTCGTCCATGGCCGCTCAGGACCCCGGGGCGGCTTCGCCGAGAAATTCCGCGCGCAGGGGCACGCCCGCCGGCAGCCGCGTCGCCGCCTCGCCCTCCAGGGTGATCTCGGTGGGATAGCTCAGGCGCGAGCGGTCGCGCTCGGTGAGCGAGTAGTAGGGGGTGAACGCCGGATCGGTGCTGGTCATGCGCACCCGCCCCTGGAAGGGATCGGCCACGCCGTCCACCCAGACCCTGGCTTGGCTGCCCTGGACCACCCGGGCCCGCAGGGGCTCCGGGACATAGACCCGCGCGTAGGGGGCATCGCCGGTGAGCAGCACCGCCACCACCGCACCGGGCTCCGGGCGGTCGCCCAGCTTGTACGGCAGGTTGTCCAGACGCCCTGCACGCGGGGCACGCACTGTCAGCCGATCCAGGGTGATCTCGAGATTGCGCAGCCCGGCCTCGGCCTGGGCCAGAGCCGCCTCGCCCTGGTGCAGCTCCTCGGTGGTGCTGCCGGCGAGCATCTCCTGGAGCAGCGCCTGTGCGGCGTCGCGCGCCGCCGCGGTCTTGTCGCGCTGGGCGCGGGCATCGTCCAGGCTCTCGGGGGCGGCGAGCTGCTTGGCCACCAGGCTGCGTACCCGGGCCAGTGCCTTGGCCGCGCTGTCCGCCAGTCCCTCGGCGCCTTGCAGCTCGGCCCGCTGGGCCTCGATGCGCTCAGCGCGGGGGCCGCGCCGGAGCTCGGCCAGACGCGCTGCCGCCTGGTCCCGGGTGGCCCGGGCCTGGTCGCGCTGGGCCTCCAGCCGTTGCGGGTCCAGGCGCAGGATCGGCTGTCCGGCCTTCAACCGGTCACCTTCCCGGACCAGGACCTCGATGATCGGCTCGGCCGCCTCGGCCTTGAGCTCGACGCGGTCCCATTCCAGCAGGCCCACCACCTGCAGGGCGTTGTCGCTGCTGCAGGCGGCCAGGGCCAGCGCCGCGAGGGCGCCCAACAGACGTCTGTGCACCGCTGAACCCCTGGGTGTGAGCCGGCAACCCGGCGGGGCCGCTCGGGTCGATCCTGTTGGGGATTGTGGCAGGCCGGCCAGGTCCTGGCCAGGACGCCGGGCGGTTGCCCGCGGCCAGGCCGGGGGTTAGATTGGGTGCCCGAATCCAGCGCCGAAGCCTGACGGGATGCAGCCGACCTTCGTTCACCTGCGGGTCCACTCCGAATATTCCCTGGTCGATGGCCTGGTGCGGGTCAAGCCCTTGGTGGCCGCCGCTGTGGCTGCCGGCATGCCGGCGGTTGCCCTGACCGATCAGTCCAATCTGTTCGCCATGGTGCGCTTCTACAAGGCGGCGCTGGCAGCCGGGGTCAAGCCGATCGTCGGCGTGGACTGCTGGCTGCGCGACAGCGAGGACCCCAACAAGCCCTTCCGGCTGGTGCTGCTGGCGCAGCACGAGCGCGGCTATCGCCACCTCACCGAGCTGATCTCCCGGGGCTATCGGGAGGGCCAGCACCTGGGCCGCCCGATGCTCGAGCGCCCCTGGCTGGAGGGCGCCTGCGACGGGCTGATCGCGCTTTCCGGGGGGCGCGAGGGCGATGTGGGCCGGGCGCTGTTGCTCGGCCACCGCGAGCGCGCGCACGCCCTGCTGCAGGACTGGCTGCGCCTGTTCGGGGACCGCTACTACCTGGAGCTGCAGCGCACCGGGCGTGAGGGCGAGGAGGACTGCCTGCACGAGAGCGTGGCGCTGGCCGCCGAGACTGGCGTGCCGGTAGTGGCGACCAATGACGTGCGGTTTCTCGCTCCCGGGGATTTCGAGGCCCACGAGGTGCGGGTGTGCATCCACGACGGACGTACCCTGGACGACCCCCGCCGGCCGAAGCATTACAGCGAGGCCCAGTACCTGCGCACGCCCGAGGAGATGGCCGAGCTGTTCGCGGACACCCCGGAGGCCCTGGCCAACAGCGTGGAGATCGCCCGGCGTTGCAACCTGAGTCTGACCCTGGGTCAGAATTTCCTGCCCGATTTCCCGGTGCCCGCGGGCATGAGCGAGGGGGACTTCTTCCGCCAGGAGGCCCACCGCGGGCTCGCCTGGCGCCTGGAGCGCATCCTCGGGCCCGGGGCGACCGGTGAGCCTCAGCGGCGCCGCGCCTACGAGCAGCGCCTGGAGACCGAGCTCGAGGTGATCATCCGGATGGGCTTTCCGGGCTACTTCCTGATCGTCGCCGATTTCATCCAGTGGGCCAAGGACAACGGCATCCCGGTCGGTCCCGGGCGCGGCTCCGGGGCGGGCTCGCTGGTCGCCTATGCACTGAAGATCACCGATCTGGACCCACTCGAGCACGAGCTGCTGTTCGAGCGTTTTCTCAACCCCGAGCGGGTGTCCATGCCGGACTTCGACGTGGACTTCTGCATGGACAACCGCGACCGGGTGATCGAGTACGTGGCCGGCAAGTACGGGCGCGACTCGGTCTCCCAGATCATCACCTACGGCACCATGGCGGCCCGCGCAGTGGTGCGCGACGTCGGCCGCGTGCTCGGGCATCCCTACGGATTCGTGGACCGCATCGCCAAGCTGGTGCCGTTCGAGCTGGGCATGACGCTCGAGAAGGCGCTCGCGGACAGCGACGACCTGCGCGAGGCCTACGAGGGCGACGAGGAGGTGAGCCAGCTCATCGACATGGCCCGCAAGCTCGAGGGGCTGGCCCGCAACGCCGGCAAGCACGCCGGTGGGGTGGTGATCGCCCCGGGCAAGCTGACCGATTTCTCGCCCCTGTACTGCGAGCCGGGTGGGGAGAACCTGGTCACCCAGTTCGACAAGGACGACGTCGAGCAGGTGGGTCTGGTGAAGTTCGACTTCCTCGGCCTGCGCACCTTGACCATCATCGACTGGGCGGTCAAGGCGGCGAACCGCCGGCTGGCGCTTGGGCAGCCCGCCCTGGACATCTCGCGCATCCCCACCGACGACGAGCGCTCCTTCCGGCTGCTCAAGAGTGCAGCGACCACGGCTGTGTTCCAGCTCGAGTCCCGGGGCATGAAGGAGCTGATCAAAAAGCTGCAGCCGGACTGCTTCGACGACATCACCGCCCTGGTGGCGCTGTTCCGTCCCGGTCCCCTGCAATCGGGTATGGTGGACGACTTCATCAACCGCAAGCACGGGCGGGCCAAGGTCGAGTACCCCCATCCCGACCTGGAGCCGATCCTCAAATCCACCTACGGCGTCATCCTCTATCAGGAGCAGGTGATGCAGATCGCCCAGGTGCTGGCCGGCTATACGCTGGGCGGCGCCGACGTGCTGCGTCGCGCCATGGGCAAGAAGAAGGCTGAGGAGATGGCCAAGCAGCGCGCCATCTTCATGGAGGGCGCGATCGCACGCGGTGTGGACGAGCATACCGCGACCTACATCTTCGACCTGATGGAGAAGTTCGCCGGCTACGGCTTCAACAAGTCCCATTCCGCCGCCTACGCCCTGGTGGCCTACCAGACCCTCTGGCTCAAGGCCCACCACCCGGCGGCATTCATGGCCGCGGTGCTGTCTTCCGATATGGACAACACCGATAAGGTGGTCAACTTCATCGACGAGTGCCGCTCCATGGAGCTGGCGGTGGAGCCCCCGGACGTCAACCGCTCCGACTACATGTTCACCGTGGGCGACGAGCGCCGCGTGATCTATGGCTTGGGGGCCATCAAGGGGGCGGGGCAGGCCGCCATCGAGGGCATACTGGCGGCGCGTGCCAGGGCGGGTGCCTTCAAGGACCTGTTCGAATTCTGCCGCCGTATCGATCTGCGCAAGGCCAACCGCCGGGTGCTGGAGACGCTGATCCGATCGGGCGCCCTGGACGGACTGGGCCCCAACCGGCGCACCCTGATGATGCAGCTGCCCCTGGCGCTCAAGCTCGCCGAGCAGCACGAGCAGAATCAGAGCACCGGCCAGAGCGACCTGTTCGGGGGCGGGGCGGCGGAGCCGCCCGTGCCGGATGTCCAGCTGGTGCCGGAGGACGGCGAGGAATGGGAGGACGAGCAACGCCTGCAGGGCGAGCGCGAGACGCTGGGACTGTATCTGACCGGCCACCCCATCGACCGCTATGCCAAGGAGCTCGCCTGCGTGGTCAGCTCGCGCATCGGCGATCTGGCCCTGCCCGAGGAGGAGCGCCGCTACGGGGCCCGCCAGGCCGCGGTGATCGCCGGCCTGGTGATGGGCGTGCGCCACAGCCAGACCCCGCGCGGACGCATGGGCTCGGTGCTGCTCGACGATCGCACCGGGCGCATCGAGGCCACTCTGTTCTCCGAGGTCTACGAGGCCCACCGCGATCTGCTGATGCAGGACAAGATCCTGGTGGTGGCGGGCAATCTCTCCTACGACGAGTACCGCGGCGGGCTGAGCCTGCGGGTCGACCAGGTGTTCGAATTCGAGCAGGCCCGGGCGGCCTATGCTGCGCGCCTGCAGCTGTCTCTGGGGGCCGATTGGGTCGCCGAGCGGGGACTCGCCGCGGAGGCGGCGGCGGAGCAGCTCGCCGAGATCCTGTCCGCCTACCGCGGCGGACCCTGCCCGGTGAGCCTCGCCTACCGCGGCCGGTCCGCCCGCGCCGAGCTGGTCCTCGGCGACAGCTGGCGGGTGCATCCCAACGACGAACTGCTGCACCGGCTCTCGCGCTTTCTCGGCCTGGAGCGGGTCCAGGTGGACTATGACCGGCGCAGGGCCGGTGGGGCACACCGCGGCTGAGCCGGACGGGTATGGCGCGAGCGATGCCGCCGTCTGCCCACCGCTTGCTCGTCAGCGCCGCCGTGTTTGCGCCTCCGCGGGCTCCCGAGTCTCGCCAGCTGCGGTTGGCAGCGCAGGACGCGGGGCCTCCCGCGAGCGCGCGTCCGACCCGGGTCTGCTGTTCGCGTGCCCTGTGCCCCCGCGACAAGACCGGCGCGATCGGGACAGCAACGAGCCGCTGCGCCAGCCGGCTCGGCTCCCTGCTATGTAACTGAAAGGGGTTCCGGTATCATTTGCCGATGGACCTGAATTTCCTCGATTTTGAGCAGCCGATCGCCGAGCTTGAGGCGAAGATCGAGGAGCTGCGCCTGGTCGGCGACGACGCCGAGGTCAACCTCCAGGACGAGATCCAGAGACTGCAGAACAAGAGCCGCAGCCTCACCGAGTCGATCTTCACCAATCTCACGCCCTGGCAGATCTCCCAGCTCGCCCGCCACCCGTTGCGCCCTTACATGCTCGACTACATCGAGCCGGCTATTCGGCGAGTTCCACGAGCTGCACGGCGATCGCACCTTCTCCGACGACCGCGCCATCGTCGGCGGCCTGGCGCGCCTGGAGGGGCGGCCGGTGATGGTCATCGGCCACCAGAAGGGTCGCGACACCAAGGAGAAGATCCACCGCAACTTCGGCATGCCCAGGCCTGAGGGCTACCGCAAGGCCCTGCGCCTGATGCGCACCGCAGAGCGCTTCCGACTGCCGATCCTGACCTTCATCGACACCCCCGGTGCCTATCCCGGGGTGGACGCCGAGGAGCGGGGCCAGAGTGAGGCCATCGCCCGCAATCTGGAGGTGATGTCGGGGCTCAAGACGCCGATCATCTGCACCATCATGGGCGAGGGCGGCTCCGGCGGGGCGCTCGCCATCGGCGTGGGCGACCGGCTGCTGATGCTGCAGTACAGCACCTACTCGGTGATCTCCCCGGAGGGCTGCGCTTCGATCCTGTGGAAGAGTGCGGACAAGGCCGCTCTGGCAGCCGAGGCCATGGCCATCACCTCGGATCGGCTCAAGGAGCTGGGGCTGATCGACGAGATCATCCCCGAGCCCATCGGGGGCGCCCACCGCGACCCGGACGCCATGGCCCAGAATCTCAAAGCGGCACTGATCGAGGCGCTGGACCGCATCGACAGCGTGTCTGTCGACAAGCTGCTCGACAGCCGCTACGACCGCCTGATGCGCTACGGCCACTTCACCACCGTCTGACCCTGGCCGCGGACCAAGGCCGACGCCGCCGGGCGCCCGAGCCAGCCCTGTCCCGATGGTCTTCTCAGCCGAACGACTCTTCGATGTCCTCGCCTGTTCTGCCCGGCCGCAGCGCTATCGCCTGGCGCTGAGCGGGGGCCTCGACTCGGTGGCCCTTCTGCACGCCCTGGCGGGGCTGCGCGAGCGGCTGGGCGTACCGCTGGACGCCCTGCACGTCCACCACGGTCTGCATCCCGATGCCGCGCGCTGGCAGGCGTTCTGTGAGCGTCTGGGCCGCGGGCTGGGCGTGCCGGTCCGGACCCTGCGGGTCAGCGTGGCGGCGGCGTCGGGCGAGAGTCTCGAGGCGGTCGCCCGAGACGCCCGCTACGCCGCCCTGGCCGCGGTGCTCGCCCCGGGCGACGTACTGCTCAGCGCCCAGCACCGCGACGACCAGGCCGAGACAGTGCTGCTACAGCTGCTGCGCGGCGCCGGTCCCGGCGGACTGGCCGCCATGCCGGCCGAGGCGCCGCTCGGAGCGGGGCGGCTGGTGCGGCCGTTGCTGGGCTTCTCGCGTGCCGACCTGGAGGCTTATGCCCGGGAACAGGCCCTGGTGTGGGTCGAGGATCCGAGCAACGAAGACCTGCGTTTCGACCGCAACTTCCTGCGCCGTGAGGTGATTCCGGCACTGCGCCGGCGCTGGCCGGCGCTGGATCGCACGCTCTCGCGCAGCGCGGCTCACTGCGCCGAGGCCCAGTCGCTGATCGATGCCCTGGCTGCAGCGGATCTGGCGCAGGTCGAGCGGGACGACGCGGGCCTGGACCTGGAGCGCCTCGGGGCCCTGCCACCCGCGCGGGCGCGCGCGCTGCTGCGCTATTGGATCCGCTCCCGGGGGCTGCGGGTACCGGATCAGGCCCGCCTGGATCGGGTCATGCAAGAGGTGGCTGCGGCCGCTCGGGACCGCAATCCCAGTCTGCGCTGGGCAGGCGCAGAGATCCGCCGCTACCGCAACGCCTTGTATGTGCAGGCGTCCGCTGCGGCGCCGGGCCCGACCGCGACGCTTGATTGGGACGGCTGGTCGCCGCTGCCCCTGCCCGCGGGCGGCAAAATGCACGCCGCCGCCGGCGCTGCGGGGGTCGACGGTGCGCTCTGGCGCCGCGAGCCCTTGCAGGTGCGGTTCCGCCGCGGCGGGGAGCGCTGCCGCCCCCACGGCCGGGCGCACAGCCAGACGCTCAAGCGTCTGTTCCAGGAGGCCGGAGTCCCGCCCTGGGTACGAGAGTGCGTCCCCCTGGTGTATGCCGGCGAGCATTTGGTGGCCGTGGGCGATCTCTGGGTGTGCGAGCCCTTTCACGCCGAGGCGCCCCTTGGGGTGGCCCTGCGCTGGGAGAGGTGAGGGTGGCGGGCGGATCGAGGGCCTGGCTCAGGGCAGACAGTCTGGCCCGCCACCATCCGCGCGCCGGACCCGGGCTCAATCTGCTGCTGGTGCTCTCGCTGGGCCTGCTGGTCTTCGGGTTGTTCTCTCCGCTGCTCAGCCTGGAGAAATTCTTCGTTTTCTCCAGCCGTGTCTCCCTTTACAGTGGTCTGCAGGATCTGGCGAGCGCCGGGCAGTGGCCGCTGTTTGCCGTGATTCTGGGCTTCAGCGTGCTGCTGCCGCTCGCCAAGCTTGGCTTGCTGTTCCGGGTCTGGAACCTGGAGCCGGCCGACAGCCCGCGTCACCGGCGGCACCTGCGCTGGATCGCCCACTACGGCAAGTGGTCGATGCTCGATGTGTTCGTGGTCGCCACGCTGGTGGCGAGCGTGAAGCTGGGCTCGATCGCCCAGGTCAGAGTGGAGTACGGGCTGTACGCGTTCGCCGCCTCGGTGCTGCTGGCCATGGCGGCCAACCAGTGGCTGCTCTGGGTCGCCGGCCAGAGCGGTCGCTGAGCCGAGCGGTCGCGGGAGCCGGGGTGTCAGGTAGCGGCTGCACTGCAACCTGACCGACGGATTTGTCGTTTCCCGGCGACGGTCGGAGCCACGGCGGTCCCGGATTCCGTGTCACTCGATCCCGGCTACCGCGGGTATCCTTGCCCGTCTACCGTCAGGGAGAGGCCGCGCTCAGGCCGCCCTTGAGCAGGTAGACATCGAAGCCCTGCTGGGCCAGCAGGAAGGCGGCAGCGGCGCTGCGCTCACCGGTGTCGCAGTAGACGACATAGGTGCGGTTGCGCTCGAGCCGGGCCATCCGGATGCGCAGCAGATAGAGCGGCATGTTGATGGCCCGCTTGATCTCGGAGAACCTGAATTCCTCCTCGGTGCGCACGTCGAGGCGCACGGCGCCCTTCTGGATCAGCTCCGAGGCCTTTTTGACGTCGATCTGGCGCAGCAGGGGCTGCTCCAGCAGGGTATGGAAAACGTCCCTGGACAGCCGCATCAGTCGGCCGCTGGTCAGCATGACTACGTCAGCGCTGCGCGGCGACGAGGAGATCAGCGCCTCCTCCCCGAAATTCTGGCCCGGCCCCAGCTCGGCCAGCACGGTGTTTCGGTCGGCCTGGGTACGGCTGACCTCGCAACGTCCTTCGCGGATCAGATAATAGTAGTCCCCGGCGTCTCCCTGGCGGATGATCTGCTGGCCCGGCTCGACCGGCAGCTCTTCCAGGGCGGCGAGCACCGCCTCCAGGTTGGCGCTCGGCAGGCGCAGGAAGGCAGGCGTGCGCAGCAGTGACAGCATCCATTCCCGATCGCTCTCGGCGAAGCCGTCGAGCTCGGTCACCTCGATGCCGCGCGTTTCGCTGGCTGTGAGCTGGTCCCAGGTGACCAGCTTCTCCAGAAGCCGGCCGTCGACGCGCAGGATCTGCGCGCTCGGCGAAGTCACAAGGGCGTCGAACTGCCGCGGCGTGAGATTGGCCAGTGCAAAGCGCCCCCGCTCGCGACCGGCCTGGACGTCGTAGTGATGCCCATTGCTGTCCTGCAGCACGACCTCGCCAGCCAGCAGGTAGATGGCGTCGGCGTCCTGATCGCCAATGGAGAACAGCCGCGCGCCGACGCTGAGATGCTGCAGCTGGGCCGAGGCGGCGAGGGTGCCGAGACTCTTTTCATGCAGGGTGCCCAGGGGCACCAGTCGGCGCAAACGATCGAGGTCCAGTTGCATGGAGGGCCCTGGGCTGGGAAGGCGTCCAAAGCCTACGGCAACGCGGGCCTGCCAACAAGGATCGCCGCCGCGGACGGTTTCGGACGTGGGCCGATTCGGGTAAGATTCATGCTTTTACGCGAGCCCGCATGCGATGCAGGACATCAACCCCATCTCCAGCAAAATCAGAGACCTGAGAGGGCGCGTCGAATCCCTTAGGGGGTATCTTTGACTACGCTGGCAAGAAGGAGCGCCTGACCGAGGTGCTGCGCGAGCTGGAGGACCCTCACATCTGGAGCAACTCCGAGCGGGCCCAGGGGCTCGGCCGGGAGCGCGCCTCCCTCGAGCATGTTGTCGTCTCTCTCGATGCCCTGGCCTCGGGCATCGCCGATGCGGGCGACCTGCTCGAGATGGCCGTCGAGGACGGGGATGCGGACACTGTGGATGCGGTGGCCGCCGACCTGGGTCGCTGCGAGTCCCGGGTGGAGGAGCTGGAGTTCCGCCGCATGTTCTCCGGCGAGATGGATGCCTGCAACGCCTTCGTGGACATCCAGGCGGGCTCGGGCGGCACCGAGGCCCAGGACTGGGCGGAGATGCTGCTGCGCATGTACCTGCGCTGGGGCGAGAAGCGCGAATTCAAGACCGAGCTGATGGAGGTCTCCGCGGGCGAGGTCGCAGGCATCAAGAGCGCCACGGTGCGCTTCGAGGGCGATTATGCCTTCGGTTGGCTTCGCACCGAGATCGGGGTGCACCGATTGGTACGCAAGTCCCCCTTCGATGCAGGCAACCGGCGCCACACCTCATTTGCCGCAGTGTTCGTCTCCCCCGAGGTGGACGACGAGATCGAGATCGAGATCAATCCCGCCGAGCTGCGCGTGGACGTCTACCGAGCGAGTGGCGCGGGCGGCCAGCACGTCAACCGCACCGAGTCCGCGGTGCGCATCACTCACTTGCCCACGGGGAGCGTCGTGCAGTGTCAGAGCGAGCGCTCCCAGCACCAGAACAAGGACCGGGCCATGAAGCAGCTGCGGGCCAAACTCTACGAACTGGAAGTGCTCAAGCGCCAGGAGAGCCAGCGGGTGGTGGAGGAATCCAAATCCGACATCGGCTGGGGCAGCCAGATCCGCTCCTACGTGCTGGATCAGTCGCGTATCAAGGACCTGCGCACCGGCGTCGAGGTGGGCAACACCCAGGCGGTGCTCGACGGCGATCTCGACGGGTTCATCGAGGCGAGCCTGAAGGCGGGGATGTAGGAGCGAGCCCCCGCTCGCGACAGCGCACCCGCAATCCTGGTAGGAGCGATCTCCAGGTCGCGATAGCTTGCTCAGCGATCCCGGTTTTCGCGACCTGGAGATCGCTCCTACAACAATCTGGGTGCAGGGTTTATCCTTTTTCGCTCATTGACCGTCTATCTTGCCATGTCCCACCAATCTCCCCCTTCCGACGATACCGCCCAGGCAGCGCCAGGAGCCCGACGACAAGCTGGTCGCCGAGCGCCGGGCCAAGCTCGATCGGCTGCGTCGCGAGGAGCGCGTGGTCTTCCCCAACGACTTCCGTCGCAACGTGGTGGCCGGAGAGCTGCACGCGGAGTACGGCGAGCGCTCCCACGAAGAGCTTGAGGCGCTCGCCCGGCGGGTCTGTGTGGCCGGGCGCCTGATGAGTCGGCGGGTCATGGGCAAGGTGAGCTTTTCGCACCTGCTGGACATGTCCGGTCGGATCCAGATCTTCATCCAGCGCGACACCGTCGGGGCGTCGGCCTACGAGCGCTACAAGAAGGACTGGGACATCGGCGACATCGTCGGTGCTGAAGGAGTGCTGTTTAAGACCCGGACCGGCGAGCTCTCGGTGCGCTGCGACCTCTTGCGGCTGCTCACCAAGTCGCTGCGCCCGCTGCCGGAGAAGTGGCATGGTCTCACCGACCAGGAGAGCCGCTACCGTCAGCGCTATCTGGATCTGATCATCAACGAGACGGCGCGCAAGACTTTCCGCACCCGCACGCGCATCGTCCAGCTCATCCGCCGCTATCTCGACGCCCGGGGCTTCCTGGAGGTTGAGACGCCGATGATGCAGGCCATCCCGGGCGGTGCGGCGGCGCGGCCGTTCGTCACCCGCCACAACGCGCTGGACATGGACATGTTCCTGCGCATCGCCCCGGAGCTGTATCTCAAGCGGCTGGTGGTCGGCGGCTTCGAGAAGGTCTACGAGATCAATCGCAACTTCCGCAACGAGGGGTTGTCCACCCGCCACAACCCCGAGTTCACCATGCTGGAGTTCTATGAGGCCTACGCGGATTTCCGCGACCTCATGGACCTCACCGAGGCGATGCTGCGGGCGTTGGCGATCGAGGTGTGCGGGGCGACGACGATCAGCTATCAGGGCGAAGCGTACGACTTCGGCCGGCCCTTCGCGCGTATGACGGTGACGGAGGCGATCCTGCACTGCAACCCGGAGATCGCCGCGGCGGACCTCGACGACCTGGAGCGTGCCCGCGCGGTGGCCGAGCGTCTGCAGATCCCGCTCAAGGATTCGTGGGGGCTGGGCAAGGTGCAGATCGAGATCTTCGAGAAAACGGTGGAGTCGCGCCTGAAGCATCCGACGTTCATAACCGCCTTTCCCACCGAGGTGTCGCCGCTGGCGCGGCGCAACGACGACGACCCCTTCGTCACGGACCGGTTCGAATTCTTCGTCGGCGGGCGGGAGATTGCCAACGGCTTCTCCGAGCTCAACGACGCCGAGGACCAGGCCGAGCGCTTCCGCCAGCAGGTGGCCGAGAAGGAGGCGGGCGACGAGGAAGCCATGCACTTCGACGCCGACTACATCCGCGCCCTGGAGCACGGTATGCCGCCCACCGCCGGGGAGGGGATCGGCATAGACCGGCTGGTGATGCTGTTCACCGATGCCCCGTCGATCCGGGACGTGCTGCTGTTCCCCCACATGCGGCCTGAATGACGGCGGCGCCCCAGGGGGCTGAGCTGCCTCAGCGCCTGACCAACGGGCTGCTCGGCTATACTTGCTCTGTCCGGAGTGGAGGCGCGTGACCGGCCCGCCAGTCGGGAGCCGGGACCGGGGGGCAGAACAACAATCAGCTAGCGGAGGAGACAGACCAGATGAAACGTATTCGGTCCTTAGCCACGCGTATCGGCCTTCTCTGGGTAGGCGCGGTGCTCATGCTGCTCGGCAGCGCGGTCCACGCGGAGGGGATCTACCGGCCTTTTATCGTCGCCGACGCTGCCGGCGGGGGCTTCGATGAAGCGGTCGCGGCGGTGAAGGCGAAACTGCAGGCCGGCGGCATCGAGGTCCTCGGCGCATACTCGCCCTATCCGGATGGCTCCGCCCTGATCATCGGCACCACCACTCCGAGGCTGCTCAAGGCGGCAGCCCAAGATGAGTACGGCGGATTTGGCGCGGTGATCCGGGTCGCGGTGACCAACGACAAGGGCGCGCTCGAGGTGACCTACGTCAACCCGATGTACATGGGCCATGCATACCACATCGGCGACCTCTCCGCCGTGGCGGCGCAATACAGTAAGGCCCTGGGCAATCAGGGGAGCTTCGGTGCCAACGGGCTCTCGGCCGAGGACCTGGAATCCTACCATTACATGATGCTGATGCCCTACTTCAGGGACGCGAAGGTCATCGCCGGCTTCGGTAGCCACGCGGATGCCCTGCGCAGACTCGAGGCCGCGCTCGCCGATCCGGCCTCGGACATGTCCCCGGTCTGGGAGGTCAAGATCGGGGAGACCGAGACGCTGGTGGGCGTTCAGCTGCACCGCGGCAAGTGGGCGAACGGCCGGATCCAGAAGATCATGGGCAGCCTGGACACAGGCACCCCTAAGTCCACCGCGTCCCTGCCCTGGGAGCTGCTGGTCGCCGGCGATCAGGTCGTCTATCTGCCCGGCAAGTACCGCATCGCGATCATGTTTCCGGACCTCACCATGGGCACCTTCATGAAGATCGCCGAGGTGCCGGACGACATGGCCGAGAGCGCCGAGAAGCTCGCGGAGCTGATGCGCAGGAAGTGATCCCGGCCGCTCGGGTCGCGGTCCGAGCCAGACCCCGCGCTCGCGCGGGGTCTTCCATGTTTGCGGTCTCGGTCAAAGGAAGTACGCCTTGGTCACGTACTGGTCGAGCATGCGCTCGGGGTTGAAGAACGATGCGTTGAGCGCGATGGTGTGGCGCATGACCTGGATGAGCGCGTCGCGCCGGTCGTGCAACAGCGGGATCACCACGCGCTCCAGCTTGTCGTAGAGGTCCGCGGCCTCCTCCTCCGAATTGGCGTCGGTGATGCCGCTGTCCCGGCCGATGGCCCAGCCGGTGGAGCTGCTGGATGAGCGTCTCCAGGGTCATGCCGGCGTTGGCGGTCCGGTTCACGTGCTCGATCAGGGCGCGCAGCATGCGCACCCCGCCCAGGCCGAGGATCATCTCGTGGCAGGGCCGGCACCGGGGTCCCCAGACCGCCGGCGTAGCTCGGGATGACATCGGCCAGGCCGATCTCCATGGAGAAACAGGCAAGGGTTGTGGAATTCTCCATCGGTGCCCGCTCGGCGCAGCAGCGCCCCACCAGATCCAATCCCGCGCGAGCTTCGAGAGGGCCGACCTTGGCGAGGGGCTCGCACCGCCGGCAACTTTGGCGCCGCTCGCGGGTCAAAATGCCGGTGGCCTGCCGACACCGGCGGCTTTCATATACTATGTGCGCTCTCGCCCGGTGCCGCGCGGCACCCGACCGATTGATCTAACGATGACGAACCTAGGAGGAGCCCGCCGGTGATCCCAGAGATAGGCCATTTTGCGCTGATAATGGCGCTCTGCGTAGCGATCGTTCAAGCGTCCTTGCCGCTGGTCGGAGCTGCGCGCGGCATCCCGGCCTGGATCGGTTTGGCGCGCCCCACCGCCTGGCTGCAGCTGGCGCTCGTGGGGACCGCGTTCGGATGCCTCGTCTGGTCGTTTATCGCCAACGATTTCACCGTGGCCTACGTGGCCACCAATTCCAACACCGAGCTGCCTTTGATCTATCGCATCTCGGGGGTCTGGGGTGCGCACGAGGGGTCGCTGCTGCTCTGGTCCCTGATCCTGTCCATCTGGACCGCGGCTGTTGCCTTGTTCAGCCGCAGCGTGCCCGAGACCATGATGGCCCGGGTGATCGCGGTCATGGGCCTGGTGAGCATCGGCTTTCTGCTGTTCATGCTGTTCACTTCCAACCCCTTCGAGCGCCTGGTACCGGCCCCGGTGTCGGGTCGCGACCTCAATCCGCTGCTCCAGGATCCGGGTCTGGCCATCCATCCGCCAATGCTCTATATGGGCTATGTGGGCTTCTCGGTGCCCTTTGCTTTCGCCATCGCGGCCATGCTGGGCGGGCGCCTGGATGCCGCCTGGGCCCGCTGGTCGCGCCCCTGGACCAACGTGGCCTGGCTGTTCCTGACGGTCGGCATCGCCCTGGGCTCCTGGTGGGCCTATTACGAGCTTGGCTGGGGCGGCTGGTGGTTCTGGGACCCGGTGGAAAACGCCTCCTTCATGCCCTGGCTGGTGGGCACCGCGCTGACGCATTCGCTCGCCGTCACCGAGAAGCGCGGCGCGTTCAAGGCCTGGACGGTGTTGCTGGCGATCTTCGCCTTCTCGCTGAGCCTGCTCGGCACCTTCCTGGTGCGCTCCGGGGTGCTGACCTCGGTGCACTCATTCGCGGCCGATCCCAAACGTGGTCTGTTCATCCTGATATTCCTGATCGCCGTCGTGGGGGGCTCGCTGCTGCTGTACGGCCTGCGCGCCGCCGTGGTGAAGAGCGACGTGAAGTTCCGCCTGCTCTCGCGAGAGCTCGCTCTGCTCACCAACAATCTGCTGCTGGTGGTCATCGCCGCCATGGTGCTGCTCGGCACCCTGGCGCCTCTGATGGTGGATTTTCTCAACATGGTTTTCCCGGACCTGGGGCTACGCAAGATCTCGGTGGGATTCCCCTGGTTCAGCCTGATGTTCGTGATCTTTGCCGTGCCTCTGGCGCTGATGATCGGGATCGGCCCCACGGTGCGCTGGAAGACCGACGAGCCGCGCCGGCTGTGGCAGGTGCTGCGACTGCCGGCGTTGCTGGCCGTGGTCCTGGGCGTCGCCTTGCCGATGATCTGGGGTCCGGGCTTTCACTGGCAGGCGGCCCTGGGCATCGCCATCGCCTGCTGGGTGGTCCTGGTCACCCTGCGGGGGGTGCGCGAAAGGATGTCCGGCCCGCGCGGCCTGGCGGGTATCCCGAGGGGCTATTGGGGTATGGTGCTCGGACACCTGGGCGTGGCCGTGTTTACGGTCGGGATCACCCTGGCCTCGACCTACACCGTGCAGAAGAACATCCGATTGGCCCCGGGCGATAGCTACGAGCTGGCCGGATATACCTATACCTTCCACGGGGTGACTTCGACCGTGGGTCCCAATTACAGGGCCAACCGGGGCCACTTGACGGTTACCCAGGGCGGCCGGGAAGTCGCCCAGATGTGGCCGGAGAAGCGGATCTACAACGTGCAGACCATGCCGATGACGGAGGCCGCCATTGATGCGGGGCTGACCCGGGATCTGTTCGTGGCGCTCGGTGAATCCCTGGACGACAAAGGATCATGGGCACTGCGGATCTCCGAGAAGCCGTTCGTGCGCTGGATCTGGCTGGGCTGCCTGATCATGGCCTTCGGAGGGCTGCTGAGTGCCACCGATCGACGCTATCGGCTGGAGGCGCGGCGCTCGCTCAAGGTGCCGGCGGGCGCGGCGCTCGGGAGGGCCTGATGAAGCGATGGGGTGTATTCATCGGCTTCCTGCTGATGGCCGTGCTGCTATCGGGCGGCATCTACATGGCCTCGCGCGACCCGGGCTTCGCCCGCAAGCTGCCCTCGGTGCTGATCGGCAAGCGGGTGCCGGAGTTCAGGCTGCCGGAGCTGCTCAATCCGACCCGCACTGTCACTCCCGCCGCGTACAAGGGGCGTGTCTGGCTGCTCAATGTCTGGGGCTCCTGGTGTCAGGAGTGCTGGCGCGAGCAAGGCTACCTCAACGAGCTGGCACAGCAGCAAAAGCTGGTGATCGTCGGCATCAACTGGCGTGACCAGGACGCCGATGCCCGCAACATGCTGGAGCGCGCCGGCAATCCCTTTGTGGCAATCGGCGTTGACCCGCACAGCGATGCGGTGGTCGACCTCGGCGTGTATGGTGCCCCTGAGACCTTCGTAATCGATAAAAAAGGGATCATCCGGCACAAGCTGGTGGGGGCGATGACGCCCCAAGTCTGGGAGAGCGAGATCGCCCCGCTGATCCACCGCCTGGAGGCCGAGACCTGACATGAGAGTCCGATGGTTGATCCTGCTGCTGTTACTGGCGCCTCTAGTGCATGCGGGGGTGGATGTCTGGCAGTTCTCCAGCCCCCAGGAGGAGGCGCGCTACAATCGCCTGACCGAGGAGCTTCGCTGCACCGTTTGCCAGAACCAGAACATCGCCGACTCCAACGCCGAGCTGGCGGGCGATCTGCGTCGCAAGACCTACGAGATGGTGAGCGCGGGCAAGAATGATCAGGAGATCCTGGACTACATGGTGGCTCGCTATGGCGATTTCGTGCTGTACCGGCCGCCGTTCGACGTGGAGACGTCGGTGCTCTGGCTGGGGCCGTTCGTCCTGGTGGTGATCGGCTTCGTAGTGCTGTTCAAGGTGGTCCGCAGACAGGCCAGCAACACCGCTCCGGGGCCATCCGCCGAAGAGCTGCAACGCGCGGCCCGCCTGCTTGAAGCCACCGACGAAGAGTCCAAGTCATGAGTGCATTCTGGTCTATCGCCGCCGCTATGCTGGTGGCGGCCATCGGTCTGCTCGCCGCGGCGCTGCTGCGCAAGCGCGAGGTCCACGAGCTCGATCGCGACGCGCAGAACGTGCGCATCGCCCGGGAGCGCATGGTCGAGCTCGCTGCCGAGCACGAGGAAGGCCGTCTTGCCGACGGCGAATTCGAGCAGGCCAAGCTCGAGCTCGAGCAGAGCCTGCTCGGTGATCTGGGCGCCACCCCCCCGGCTGCCGGGAAGGCCTCAGCGCTGTCAGGACGCCTGACCGCGGGAGGACTCCTGGTGCTGGTACCGCTGGTTGCCATCATCTTGTACTTGAGCCTGGGCTCCCCGCAGTACATAGACAAACGGGGTCCGGGGGCAGGTGCGGACGAGACCCCGACCATGGCACACGAGGCCGCGGGCCTTCCCCCGATCGACCAGCTGGTGACTCAGCTCAAGGATAAGCTCGCCAAGAATCCTGAAGATCCCAAGGGCTGGTATCTGCTGGCGCGCAGCTACTCGAGTCTGGGCCGCCACGCCGAGGCTGCCCAGGCGTTCGAGAAGGTGCTCTCCCTGGTGGGTGACAATGCGCGGGTCATGGTGAGCCTTGCCGACGCGCTTGCCATGGCCCAGGGCGGAAAGATGGCCGGACGCCCGGCCGAGCTGGTGACGAAGGTTCTGGAGACCGATCCGAACGACTCCACCGCGCTCTGGCTCGCCGGCATGGCGGAGGAGGAAAAGGGCAATCTCGAGCAGGCCCTGGACCACTGGAAGCGACTCTATCCACTGCTGACCGACGATGCCAACGCGCGCCAGGAGCTGCGGGGCATGATGGAGGCCGTCCAGACCAAGCTAGGGCGCCCGGTCGCCGATCTCCGCCTTGCCGAAGCGGCGCCCGCACCCGCGGCGGCTACTCAGGTGACGCCGGTGTCCTCGTCGGCTACTCAGGCGACGCCGGTGTCCTCGTCGGCCGGGCGCTCGATTACGGTGAAGGTCAGTCTGGATGGGTCGCTGTCCGGGCGTGTGGACCCGTCCGACACCCTGTTCGTGTTCGCCCGGGCGGTCAGCGGCCCGCCTATGCCCTTGGCGGTGGCCCGCAAGAAGGTCTCGGATCTGCCGCTCACCGTCACCCTGGACGACTCGATGGCCATGATGCCGGCCATGCGCCTGTCCAACTTTGATCAGGTGAGCGTGACCGCGCGCGTCTCCAAGTCGGGGCAGCCCATCGCCTCGAGCGGCGACCTGCAGAGCGACCCGGTCACCGTGGGTCGCGATCAATCCGCTCCGCTCGCGCTGGTCATCTCGCAGGCGGTGCCCTGAGATGCGCTGGATTCGACTTGCGCATCTCCGGCGGGGCGCTCGACGCTGCGCCCGCGGCTATCGACGCCCCCGTTTACCGGGCTGTGCCATTGACTGACAGCGGAGAATGCCGTTTGGAGCAGCAGGTCTTACAGCTTCGTATCCTTATCGTGGAAGATGAGGCGATCGGAGCCATGTATCTGCAGCAGAGCGTCGAGGCCATGGGGCACCGGGTGATCGGCGTGGTCGACAACGGCGAGGCGGCGATCAAGCGCTCCCTGGGCGAGCGCCCCGATCTGGTGTTGATGGACATCCGCATCCGCGGCGACATCGACGGCGTGATTGCCGCGTACTCCATCAAGGCCGCCACCGGCATCCCCTCGATCCTGGTGAGCGCCTACGGGGAGAACGAGATCCGCCAGTATCGCAACGTGCGGGAGGACTTCCGCTTCCTGCGCAAGCCGGTCCCGGAGGATGAGCTGCGCCGGACCATCGAAGAGATGTTCCTTACGGTGTCCCCAAGCTAGTCGGGCACCCGGGACGGCCTCCCTTCAGGAACAGGCCCGTCGCAACGATCCTGTCGCGTCTTGCAGCCCGGGACGGCCTCCCCCGTAGGGACCAGGGGGGCGCCCCGGCGACGGCAAGCCGCGATCAGGGATTGTCGAACGCGTAGGGCAGGCGCCTGAAGCTCAGCTGCGGACCTTCGGGTCCCAGCAGATGGACGTCGTTCGCCTCGGCGCTAAGGATCTCCACCACGGCGAGCAGATCGTAGCCCCCTTCCGGGACGGGTCGGGCGTCGACCACACGGCCGGCACCCTGACCGGAGGCGCTGTTGGCGGCAAACAGCTCGTCGCCGGCCCGGGGCGGGGTCGCGCAATCGGCGTGGGCGAGATACATGCGCCGCTTGAGCTTGCCCAGGTACTGCATCCGCGCCACCACCTCCTGGCCCGTGTAGCAGCCCTTGCGGAAGCTCACCCCGTCGACCAGCTGGAGATTCGTCATCTGCGGGACGAAGGCATCGACCGTCTCCGGAAGCACCGTCGGCAGGCCGGCCTGGATGTCCAGCAGCGACCAATGCGCGGACTCAGAGGGCGTGGCAGGGCCGTCGAGGGCCTCCCAAAGCGGTCGGATCGCATCCAGGGGTCCGACCAGCTCGAAGCGTGGCGCCGGCCCGGCGATACGCAGGCAGGTGATCGCCCCGCAGTGGGTGACCTCGTTCGGAGCGCCCGGCACGGCGTCGAGCCGAGCGGCGAGCAGTGCCGGTGCGCAGTCGCCGGCGAGGCCGATGCGGACCCAGTCGTCACTGGCGTCGCGCAGCTGGGCTTTGGCGCGGAGCACATACATCTTCAGTCGCTTGAGCACGTCCGTGAGCAGCTCCGCCGGCGGCTGCAGCAGGATGACATCGTCCCTGCGGAACAGCCGGAAGCTGGCCAGCAGGCGTCCCTTGGGGCTGCAGTGCCCGGCGAGCAGGCTGCGCCCGGCGCTCACCAGGCTGGCGTCCTGGGTGATCTGACCCTGCAGGAAGCTCACCGCGTCCTCACCCTCGACGGCGATCAGGGCCAGTTGCGACAGATCGAACAGCGCACAGGCGGGCAGCTCGGCGCTGGGCCCAAAATGGACGCTGCCGTCTTCACCGATGCGGGCGGCGCGGCTCTCGAGGAATGTCTTCCACTCTGGACTCATGGCGGGATCTGCTCTCCAGACGATCCAATGGCTGCAAGCATGCTGGGGGCGGGGGTCGCCCACTTCAAGCCAGGGGCGGTCGATCGCGACAGCACCGCTGTCCCGGGCGGCGGGCCGTCCCGCGGGGCTGGCGTTGCCGCGGGTAGGGTTGTCGTCCGGGAGGGCCGAGAGGGTATCATACGCCCCCCGAATTCGCCCGCATGCGCTCGCTATTAAGCTGATGGCCTCGATCTTTCCGAAGGGCAGCCTGGTGTTGTACAAGACCCGCCCCGCGCGGGTGCTCGCCGTGGCGGACAAGATCGAGATCGAGCTCGAAGGCGGCAGGCTCAAACGCGTGCGAGACCGCGACGTCAGTCTGCTTCATCCGGGCCCTGTGGAGAGCTTGGCCGGGCTCCAGCCCCCGAGTGGCGCGGTGGACGAGGCCTGGGCCCTGCTCGAAGGAGCGGATACCCAGATCCGCGAGCTGGCCGAGCTGGCGTTCGGCGACTACACGCCCGCCAGCGCCTGGGCTGCCTGGGAGCTCGTCGCCGACGGACTGTACTTCGAGGGTCTCCCTGAGGCCATCAGGGCGCGGCCGGCCGAGCGCGTCCGGGCCGATCGTGAAGTCCGTGCGGCCAAGGCGGCAGCCGAGTCGGCCTGGGAGGGTCTGCTGGAGCGGCTGCGCGTCGGGCAGATCACGCCGGCGGATCACAAGGGGCTCGCGGAGGTAGAGCGGCTCGCCTACGCGCAGAGCGACAACAGTCGCGTCCTCAAGGCGCTGGGCTACCCGGAGACGCCGGGAAGCGCCCATCGGCTGTTGGTCGCGGTCGGTTACTGGGACGCCACGCACAATCCGCATCCCGGGCGGCTCGCAGTCGGAGCGGCTGCACCGCAGCTGGACGTGCCCGAGCTGCCCGAGGACCCGCGGCTCGACCTGACCGGGCTGGCGGCCTTCGCGGTCGACGACGAGGGCAACGAGGACCCCGACGACGCCATCAGCATCGAGGGGGACCGGCTTTGGGTGCATGTGGCGGATGTGGCGGCCCTCGTTGCCCCGGGCGGCGCGCTCGATGAGGAGGCCCGGGGGCGCGCGGCCAACCTCTATCTGCCCGAGCGGGTGGTACCGATGCTGCCCGCGGAGGTGACGCGCCGCCTGGGTCTGGGGCTCGCCGAGGTCTCGCCCGCGCTGTCCTTCGGGATGCGGCTGGACGCCGACGGCTCGCTCCTCGACATTGAGATCCGCCCGAGCTGGGTACGCGTTACGCGACTGACCTACGCCCAGGTCGAGCAGCGCCTGGGCGAGGCCCCTTTCGCTCAGATGCTGGCGCTCACCCGGCAATTTCGCGCACGGCGTCATGCCCGGGGCGCGGTCAGCCTGGAGCTTCCCGAGGTCAGCGTGCGGGTGATCGAGGGTGAGGTGCGCATCCGTCCGCTGCCCCGGCTGACCAGCCGCGAGCTGGTGACCGACGCCATGTTGATGGCCGGCGAGGCGGCCGCACGCTTCGCTCTTGAACGGGGGTTGGCGATTCCCTTTGCCGCCCAGGCGCCACCCGATGAGCGGCGCCAGCCGGCCACTCTGGCGCAGATGTATGCCTATCGGCGTCTGTTCAAGCCCAGCCAGGCGACCCTCGCCCAGGCGCCTCACGCGGGCCTCGGTCTGGACGCCTACGCGCGGACCACCAGCCCGCTGCGCCGCTACGCCGACCTGCTGGTACACCAGCAGCTCCGGGCCTGCGTGCTCGGACGCGAGCTGCTGGAGGGCTCCGCCGTGGCCGAGCGCATCGCTGCGGCCGAGGCCATGAGCGGCACTGTGCGCAAGGCCGAGCGTCTTTCCAACCAGCATTGGAAGCTGGTCTATCTCAGCCGCCATCCGGCGTGGCGCGGCGAGGCCCGGGTCGTCGATGCCGACGAGCGCAAGCTCACCGTGCTGATCCCCGAGCTCGCGATGGAGGCACGCCTGCGCGCGCGCGCCGATCTCGGGCTGGACGCCCGGGTGGGCCTCGCCGTTCGCCATGTGGACCTGGCTGACCAGAGCGTCCATTTCCGGCTGCTGGAGCAGGTCCCCTGAGCGCAGCGCAAGCCGGTTTCGCCGATGCTAGGAGCCTGTCGGGCTTTGGGGTCCGTAGCGAGGGAAAGCGGGATCGAGGCGGATTTTTCGCTCGATTGAGGAGAATAGCGGGCTCTATTTGACGAGATCGAGCGGGAAATCCGGCCGATATCCGCTTTTCCGCAGTAGGACATCCAAAGTCTGATAGGCTCCTAGGCGCGTCAGGGGAGCCTCCCGGTGTGGCAGGACATGGGGGCGGCCTTGATCCGGCATTTCCCTGGCAGCGCGAACTTCCTATACTCTTGAGCCGCGGCTCGCCCGGAGCCGGGGCCAGATCTCGGAGGACGCGCATGCCCGGACACACCGACCACAAACCGCTGGGCCCATCCGAGCCGAAGGGACCGGCCCAGGACTTTTTCGATTTCTGCAAGGAGGAGAAGGATCGCCGTCGCAACAGCGGCGAGCCCTTCGATGAGGAGTCCTTCGACACTGCGGTGGGGCTCGCGCGCCGCAAGCTCCAGGCCCTGGCCGGAGAGGGGGTGCGATGATCATCACCGCCCTGTTCGCACGCAACGTGCTCAAGTACGCCGGGCTGGATCTGCGGGACCTGCCCTCACAAGGGATGATCGCCGTCAGCGGGCAGAACGAGTCCGGCAAGAGCACCATCGGCGAGACCGTCTGCTTCGCCCTGTTCGGGCGGACCTTCTCACTCGGTCCGCAAGATCTCGACAAGGTCATCCGCTGGGGAGAATCGAGCTGCGAGGTGCGCTGCAGCTTCGAGGTCGCCGGCCGGGGCCGCTACGAGGTCGCGCGCTTTCTGGACCATGACGGCAATCACAGCGCGCGGCTCAACGAGGTCGGCCAGGAGGACAGGCCGCTGGCGCGTGGTGTGGCGCCCGTGGAGGAGGCCCTCTACGACCTCGTCGGCTTCGATTTCGACGAGTTCGTCGACTCCTTCTATCTCGCCCAGCGCGAGATCACTACGCCCCACCCGCACAGCCATACGGTCAAGTCCATGGCCGGCATCGCCGCGCTGGAGTACGTGGGCGGCGAGCTGGCCGCGGAGGTCGACGAGGGCCTGCGTGCCATCACGGACGCCCAGGCCGGTATCGCCGACCTGCGGCGTCAGGTCGCGGATCTGGACGTCCAGGAGGGCCATCTGGTGGACCTGGAAGCGGCGCGCTCGGCGCGTGCCGAGGACGCCGCGCGCATCGAGACGCGCGTCCAGGCCCTGGACCAGGCCGGCGCCGATTACCAGGACTGCCTGCCCGCTATCCGCAAGGCAGCGTCGTCGCGTCGCTCGACCGGCTTCCTTGCCTTCCTGCTGCTGGTCCTGGCCGCCTTGCTGGGCGCAGTCTGGGGTGCGCTCACCCAGCTGCCAGACCACCCTTACAGCCAGCTGCTGGCGCGCACTCTAGGTGAGCAGGTGCCCGGCTGGGCCCCGGCCGGGCTGCCCATGTTGGGGGTTGGGGCGGCGGCGCTGGCGCTGCTCTGGCTGCTGCTGTTGGTCGGCAGCGCACGCATCAAGGGCCGGATCTCGCGGCTTTCCCAGGCCGGGCCGGCCCTGGCCGAGGAGCTGGACAGCGCGCGCGCAATCCTGGTCGAGGCACAGGCCAAGGCCGACGTGCCCCCCGCCGCACAGTCGCCGCTCGAGCTCGCGCCGAACGGCGAGGTGGACGACAGCGAGCTGACCGAGACGCTCGAGCCCTATAGTGACGAGGCATCCGCCGAGCCCGCGCAACTGGCTGCGGTGGTCGAGCCGTTGTCCGAGCATCAGGACGCCGTGACCCGGGGCAGGATCGCCGCATGCCGAGCGCACGAGGGCGAGGCCCGCGAGCGGGTCAGTGCCGCGCTCGCGGCCCTGCGCCGCGCCGCCCAGGGCGCTCTGGCCGCGCTGGCTCGGCTCGAGCAGGCGATCGAGCTGGAGAAAGACCGCCTGGCACGGGTGGAGCAGCTGCATCGGGTCGCCGCCGGTCTGCACGCCAAGGTGGCGGATCAGCGCCAGCGCGTGGACCTGCGCGAGCTCGCCCAGGAGCTGCTCGCCGGGGCGAGCCGCAGCATGTCCCAGCGCTTCAACTACGAGCTGCGCAACCTGGTAGGGCGCACGCTGCCGCTGTTCACCGACGGTCGCTACGAGCACCTGCAGATCGACGAGGACCTGCAGGTACGCGTGTTCTCCAACGAGAAGCGCGACTACATGGACCTGGACGAGATATCCAGCGGAACCCAGCGCCAGATCATGCTCGCGCTGCGACTCGCGCTGGCCCAGGAGCTGGTGAACAGCACCGGGCTGGGCAGGCAGTTCGTGTTTCTCGACGAGCCGTTCGCCTTCTTCGACGACGAGCGCACGCGCACCTCGCTGACGGTGCTGCCGCGGCTGAGTGACGAGCTTAGCCAGGTCTGGATCTCGTCGCAGGAATTCCCGGAGGGCGCCGAGTTCGCACGCCACATCCGCTGCGCCCGGCAGCACGAGGCTATCGCCGAAGGCGCCTGATCTTGCCCGGTCCGCCGGGCCGCATCCGACGCTGAGGTTGGGGTGCGTGTCGCCCCGGGACCCTTGGGTCTCGGGCGGCGGCTCGACCCGCGATGTGCGGGATCACCCGGCGTCGAGTCCTCGCCGACCATCGCATCGGGCGGACGGGGATCCCCCGGCCCCGCACCCTTGGCCGGCACGCCGATGGAGCGGTCGGCGAGGAGGGCGGGGACCTGCTATGGTTCCTGGTTATGCGTATGCAGGTGTTCTCCGCAGTCCCTGTACTGTCTTCCGATCCTTCAGCTCCCAGGGTGGCACGCAATCTGTTCGCCGTGCTCTCGGGCTGGATGCTGGGCTTCGGCTTGCTGACCGGTCTGGCATTCCCGTTTTTCTCGCTGGCGCTGGGTGTGCCGCGAGCGCTGGCCTTGTCCCCCCGCTTTTTCGCGGCGACCGTGTTGGCCGGGGTCCTGGTGGGAGGGCTCGGGGACCTGCTGGCGCGCACCGTGGTGCGTCCGCGCATCCGTCGCCTGGCCGATCAGATGCATCAGATCGCCAGCTCCATCACGGTCGCGATCTACGACGGTGACTGGGCGAGCTGCCGGCCCGAGCAATGCCGGATTACCGAGCAGTCCCGCGACGAGATCGGTGAGAGCGCCCGAGCCTTCAACCGTCTGGTGGAGGCCCTCGCCAAGGCCAAAGATGTGGAGTCGGCTGTGAGCGACTTCACGCGATCGGTGGCCAGCGAGCTGGATCTGGGCTGTCTGGCCGAAGCGGCGCTCAGCCTGATGATGGATCGCGCCCACGCCGCCGCCGGCGCGATCCTGGTCGAGCGCGACGGCAAGCTGGGCGTGGTCGCGGTGCGCGGTCTGCGGGACCCCGAGCGGATCGCCGTCAACGACCACGTGATGCGGGCAGTGAACGGCGGGCAGCGCCAGCACATCGAGTATCCGCCCGATATCGTTGTCGACGGATTGCTCGCCGACGTGCGCCCGCGGGAGGTCTGGGTGTTTCCGGTGGTCTACAAGTCGAGCCGGATCGGGGCCGTGCTGCTTGCTGCCACGCAGTTGCTCGGGGTCGATGTCCTACGTCTGCTCGAGCTGCTGCACCAGAGCTTCGGACTGGCGCTGCACAATGCCCTGACCCACGACCAGCTGCAGCGTATCGCCGCCCTGGACCCGCTGACGAGCGCCTACAACCGCCGCTTCGGCATGGCACGTCTGGGCGAAGAGCTCAACCGTGCAGACCGGACCGACGCCCCGTTGGCGGTGCTGATGTTCGACGTCGACCACTTCAAGGGGGTCAACGACACCTATGGCCACCTCGCGGGCGATCGGGTGCTGGTGGAACTGGTGCGGATCGGGCGCGCCGTCTCGCGCGAGGGCGATATCCTGATCCGCTATGGCGGAGAGGAATTCCTGGTGGTGCTGCCCGGCGCTGCGCGGGAGGAGGCCCGCGAGGTCGGTGAGCGCCTGCGTCGCAAGCTGGCGGAGACGCCGATCAGCGTGGGGGCGCAAGCGTTGAGGGTCACCGTGAGCGTCGGCGTCGCCTCGCATCCCGAAGACGTGGTGTCCTGCGCCGAGGATCTGGTCCGCTGGGCGGACGAGGCGCTGTATGCCGCCAAGGCGGCGGGTCGTGACCGGGTGGTGGTGTCGCGCCCGCCCGAGGGATCGGTTGCACCGATCCGTCGCGGGGCCAGAAACCGCGCCGAGCCGGTGGCCTGAGGTCCGTCCCGGGCGGCCGCTTTGAGGGGTGAGCGCGACGGGCGGATAATGGGCCCAGAGCGGCTACCCGGCGTTGCCCCCGCCCCGTTGTGACCACACGCACCCGCACCGACGACATCCAGCTGGTGATCGCCACGCTGCCTGAGCCCCTGCAGCCGGTGCTCGGCGCGCTGCCCGGCCATAGCCTGCTGGAGGTGATCATGGATCTGGGCCGGCCGGCCCAGGCTCGGGTCCTGGAAGGGGCGGTCGCTCTGAGCGAGGCGCCCGTGACCCGGGACGATCTCGACCTGGTGCTGCGCGCCGTCGGCGAGCTCGGCGGCGACAACCGGGCCGGCATCGAGGGCACCCTGCACCGCATCTCCGCCATACGCAATCGTCGCGGGGAGGTGATCGGGCTCACCTTGCGGGTCGGCCGTGCCGTATACGGCACCATCGATCTGATCCGCGACCTGGTGGAGGGCGGGCGCAGCCTGCTGTTGCTGGGCCGCCCGGGGATCGGCAAGACCACCAAGCTGCGCGAGGTCACCCGCGTGCTGGCCGATGAGCTCGGCAAACGGGTGATTGTCGTCGACACCTCCAACGAGATCGGCGGCGACGGCGATGTCCCGCACCCCGCGATCGGCTCGGCCCGGCGTATGCAGGTGGCCTGTCCGGAGCGCCAGCACGCGGTGATGATCGAGGCCGTGGAGAATCACATGCCCGAGGTCATCATCGTGGATGAGATCGGCACCGAGGCTGAGGCGCTGGCGGCGCGCACCATCGCCGAGCGGGGCGTACAGCTCATCGGCACCGCCCACGGCACCACGCTCGCCAACCTGTTGCAGAACCCGACGCTCTGCGATCTGGTGGGCGGCGTGCAGACCGTGACCCTGGGAGACGAGGAGGCCCGGGTGCGCGGCACCCAGAAGACCGTCAGCGAGCGCAAGCGCCCGCCCACCTTCGATGCGGTGGTGGAGATCCTCGACCGGGAGGAGCTCATAGTGCACGCCAGCACCGCGGGCGCGGTGGACCGGCTGCTGCGGGGGCGCGACCCCGGCGGTGTGCGCCGCAGTCCCGAGGCCGCGGCGGCGGCGGAGCCCGGGCTCCCACAGATAGGGGAGGCGCCGGGGCTCGGGCCGGCTTGCTCGCCGGGCGGGGTGCAGGGCGGGCTGCGGATCTGGCCCTATGCCCTCAGTCCCGCGAACCTGGAAAAGGCGGTGCGCGAGCTGCACCTGGATGCGCGTGTAGTGCACCAGCCCGAGCGGGCGAGCCTGATCCTCAGCCTGCGTGCGCGCGAGGAGGACCTGCGGCTCAAGCGCATCTTACGCGCCACGGGCCTGCCGCTGCACTCGGTGAAGAAGAACTCGGCGGCCCAGATCCGTCGCCTGCTCCAGAACCTGCTCAACGTGATGCCGGGCGTGGACGACGGCGAGGTCAGCGAGACGGTGCAGGAGACCGAGGCCGCCATCCAGCGGGTGCTCGACGAAGGCATGCCCGTGGAGCTGAAGCCCCGCCCGTCGGCCCTGCGCCGACTCCAGCATCGCATCGTGGCGCGCCATTTCCTGATGGCCGAGAGCATTGGCAGCGAGCCCCGGCGTCGCCTGGTCATACACCCGCAGATCTGAGCGTTGTTTGCCGGCTGTCAGGCGGGCTCAAACGACCAGTAGCGACATCATCTCGTCGACGGGGGTCTGCTCGAAGCCTGCCTGGTCGGCGCACAGGGCGAGCACCCGGTCGCTGTGCTGCTCAGGGATGCGTCCGCGCAGGCAGCGCTCGAACTTCTCCAGCAGCAGCGGGATGCCCTCGGCGCGGCGCCGCCGGTGCCCGATCGGGTAGTCCACCACCAGCCTCTCGGTACTGCTTCCATCCTTGAAGAACACCTGCAGGGCGTTGCCGATGGAGCGCTTGTCGGGCTCCAGGTACTCGCGGCTGAAGCGCGGGTGCTCGCGGACCTGCATGCGGGCGCGCAGGGCGTCGATGCGCGGGTCTCCGGCGACGACGTCCTCGTAGTCATCGGCGCCGAGGCGCCCGAACAGCAGAGGCACCGCCACCATGTACTGGATGCAGTGGTCGCGGTCCGCCGGGTTGTCCAGGGGGCCGGTCTTGTTGATGATGCGATCGGCCGATTCCTGGGTTTCGATCAGGATGCGGTCGATCGCGTCGATGCGGTCCTTCACCTGGGCGTGCAGCCTCAGGGCGCACTCCACGGCGGTCTGGGCGTGGAACTCCGCGGGGAAGCTCAGCTTGAACAGGATGTTCTCCATGACATGCGTGGCGTAAGGCCGGCCGAGCGAGAGCGCCTTGCCCTGAAACGACACGTCCTGGAAGCCCCAGTCTCGGGCGGTGATGGCCGACGGACAGCCCATCTCCCCGCGGCTCGCCAATAAGGCCAGGAACAGCCCTCGGGCGGAGGCGTCGCCCGCGGCCCAGGACTTGCGCGACCCGGTGTTGGGGGCGTGGCGGTAGGTGCGCAGGCTCGAGCCGTCGATCCAGGCATGGGACAGGGCGCTCAATGTCTCCTCCCGGGAGCACCCGAGCATGGCGGCGGATACCGCGCTGGAGGCAATGCGCACCAGCATGACGTGGTCGAGGCCGACCCGGTTGAAGCTGTTCTCCAGGGCGATCACGCCTTGGATCTCGTGCGCCTTGACCATGGCGCGCAGCACCTCGCCCATGGTCAGCGATGGGCCACCGCGGGCCAGCGCCTGGCGGGACTGCCAGTCGGCCAGCGCCTGAATCGCCCCGAGGTTGTCCGAGGGGTGTCCCCACTCGGCGGCCAGCCAGGTGTCGTTGTAGTCGAGCCAGCGCACCATGGTCCCGATGTTCCAGGCGGCGCGCACCGGGTCGAGCTCATAGGCGGTACCGGGCACGCGGGCGCCGCCGGGCAGCACGGCGCCCGGGACGACGGGCCCGAGCAGCTTGGTGCAGGCGGGGTAGCCGAGCGCGTAGAGCGCGCAGCCGATGCTGTCCATCCAGCAGTAGCGCGCTGTCTCCATGGCCAGCGCCGAGCGGCCGACGTCGTAGCCCAGCACATAGTCGGCGATTCCCTGGATGGCCGGGTCGAAGTCGGGGCGGCTGGTGTCAGACAGGGGGGCGTTGGTCATGGGGAGATCAACGGTCAGCCAGCAGCCTGTCCGACTTTATCCACAAGCCATTGATCCTAGAAAGAGCATTTGAACCGCCAAGGCGCCAAGATCGCCAGGTTTTTCAAGGAAATTTCCTGGAAACGAGCATCACCCGTTGGGTGAAGCAAGTTCTTTCACTTTCGGTACGTGTCTGCCTTGGTGTCCTTTGTGTCCTTGGCGGTTCCAACTGCGGTTTTTGGGTTGATTGCTAAAGAATCACTATTTTGCTGAACATCTGGTGTTCGCTTAGATTTCAGTGGCACAGGCTTTCGGAAAAGCCTAAGTCCGACGGGCTGCGAGGGGACAGGGCCCTTGCTGATAGCTTCATCGCCCCCGCTCTTCGATCGGCACCCACTTCAGGCCCTCCGGTCCCACATAACGGGCGCTCGGGCGGATGATCTTTCCGTCCAGACGCTGCTCGATGACATGGGCCACCCAGCCACTGGTGCGCGCGATCACGAAGATGGGCGTGAACAGGGCAGTCGGAATGCCCATCATGTGGTAGGCGCAGGCGGAGAACCAATCGAGGTTGGGAAACATCCGTTTGATCTCCCACATCACGCGCTCGATCTGTTCTGCCACCCTGAACATGGTCAGGCTCCCGGCCTCCTCCGAGAGCCGCCGTGCTACGACCTTGATCACCTGGTTGCGGGGATCACCCGTGGTGTATACCGGGTGGCCGAAGCCGATGATGATCTCCTTGCGCGCGATCCGCGCACGGATGTCCGCCTCGGCCTGGTCAGGCGAGTGGTAGCGCTGCTGGATCTCGCAGGCCGCCTCGTTGGCGCCGCCGTGCTTGGGTCCGCGCAGCGCCCCGATGGCGCCGGTGACGGCGGCGTAGATGTCGGAGCCGGTGCTGGCCACCACCCGCGCCGTGAAGGTCGAGGCGTTGAGCTCGTGCTCAGCGTACAGGATCAGGGAGGTCTGCATGGCGCGTACCCAGGCGGCGCCGGGCTCGCGCCCGTGCAGCAGACGCAGGAAATGCCCGCCGATCGACTCGTCCTCGGTCTCCACTTCGATGCGCCGGCCGTTGTGGGCGAAGTGGTGCCAGTACAGCAGCATGGAGCCGAAGCTCGCCATCAGCCGGTCGGCCAGTTGCCGGGCGCAGTGCGCGCTCATCGCCTCCTTCTCGGGCTCGAGGGTGCCCAGGAGCGAGGCGCCGGTGCGCAGCACGTCCATCGGATGCGCGGAGGCCGGGATCTGCTCCAGCACCTGTTTGAGCGCCGAGGGTAGCCCGCGCAGGGACCTCAACTGCTGTTTGTAGGCCGCGAGCTGGGCCCGGCCCGGCAGCTGCCCGTGGATCAGCAGATGGGCGATCTCCTCGAATTCCGCGCGGTCGGCGAAATCCAGGATGTCGTACCCGCGGTAGTGCAGGTCGTTGCCGGCGCGCCCCACGGTGCAGATGGCCGTGTTGCAGGCGGCAGTGCCGGACAGGGCCACGGATTTCTTGGCCTTGGGCGGCACCGGGTCGGGGTCGCTCATGGGGCTTCCTCCCGGGAGAACAGGGCGTCGAGCCGGTCTTCGAGCGCGTGATAGCCCAGGTATTGGTAGAGCTCCGCCCGGGTCTGCATCATGCCGAGCACGCGCTTCTGGGTGCCCTCCCGGCGCAGCACCCGGTAGACCTCCAGCGCGGCGGCGTTGGCCGCTCGAAACGCCGAGAGCGGATACAGCGCGATCGCCACACCGGCCGAGGCCAGCTCCTGGAGGGTGAACAGCGGGGTGGCCCCGAACTCGGTGATGTTGGCGAGCACCGGCACGTCCACGGTCCCGGCGAAGCGCCGGTACATGGCGAGGTCGGCCACCGCCTCGGGAAAGATCATGTCGGCGCCGGCCTCGACGCAGGCCAGGGCCCGGTCCACGGTGGCCTCAAGGCCCTCCACGGCCAGGGCGTCGGTGCGGGCCATGACCACGAAGCTGTCGTCGGTGCGCGCGTCCACAGCGGCCTTGATGCGGTCGACCATCTCGGCGCGGGAGACGATGGCCTTGCCGGGGCGGTGCCCGCAGCGCTTCTGCTGCACCTGGTCCTCGATGTGCGCGGCGGCGGCCCCGCACTTGATCATGGCGCGCAGGCTGCGGGCGATGCTAAAGGCGCCGCCCCAGCCGGTGTCCATGTCCACCAGCACCGGCAGCTCAGTGACATCGGTGATGCGCCGCAGATCCGTGAGCACGTCCTCGGCGGTGGTGATGCCCAGATCGGGGACGCCGCAGGAGCCTGCGGCGACCCCGCCGCCGGAGATGTACAACGAGCGAAAGCCGCTCGCCTGGGCGAGCCGGGCGTGATAGGCATTGACGGCGCCCACGCACTGCAGGGGCTGCTCCGCGGCGACAGCGGCCCGGAAGCGCTCGCCGGGGGTCTGGCTCTGGCTCATGGGTCCTGGCTCCTGGCAGTGGCCCGCATCGCTCGGCGGCCCTGTGCCCGCAGGCCCGGGACGGACCCCGACCCAGCGGCGCCGAGGGCGTTGCCTGGGGGCTTGCGGCCGTCGGACTGCGAGGCGACCCGAGGCCTGTGGCCGTGCCCGCCCCGCCCCGTGGCGCAGGCGCGTACCCCGCGACACCGCTCCTTGCCGAGCGGGCCGGTGCCTGCCTCCGCCTCCTCGATCTATGCCCTGCCGGACGTTCAGCTCGGGGCGTGGGGCTCGGTCGGCACGGCGACCCTGGGCGGGGTCGGACCCCGCCCAGACCCCGTCCGGGTGCGCTGCTGGGAATGCCGCGGCGCGCTGGGCGCTACTGCACGCTGCCGAAGCTCTTGTCGGCGGCCCCGGCCGGAGCCTCCAGACCCGCGAGGCGGCAGCCCTGGGCGACCGGCCCGCCGGGCAGGATGTGATAGAGGAACTTCATGCCGCCCTGGCCGTGGAAACGCTCGTCCAGCGCATCGTGCAGCTTGCGCACGTTGATCTCGTTGTCATTGCGGGCAACGTAGTCCTGGATCGCCCGAATCGCCGCCCAGTGGTCGGGCCCCATGGCCAGGCCCTCGGCCTCGGCCGTGGTCTCGGCGCTCGCCCGGCTCCAGCCTGCAGGTGCATGCGGGAAATCGGGATCATGATGCTTGAGGTTGGGGTTCATCACTTCGCTCATGGAGTCCGCCATCTTCTCTCTCCGCTCCGTTTCACATGGTGGGTGGCTTATGGATTCCGCGCCAGCGGTGGCAACATCCGGCGCGGAGTAACCTAAGGATAGACCAGAGCACGGTGGTACTGACCGGCGTGGCCCTCAGCGGTCCGGGAGTGGCCCTGCCGTGGCCTCCCGGGCCAGTCGCTCCATCTCCCCGCCCTGGGTCTCCATGCTTTGCAGCAGATGGAGCTGCGAGCGGCAGCGCGCCAGGTTCTGACCCGGTCGGGTGATGGCGAAGTAGCGATCTCCTTCCAGATGGTCGGTGAGGAACCGCGCGGCGAGCTCCAGGGCGATGACGCGCGGGGCGGTGGCGAGCAGGCCGCATTCCGGCCGGGTCAGCGACGGGCCGAGTCCGTGGACCCAGCCCTTGAGCAGCGCCTCGTACAGGCTCATGCGCATCGAGGGCGCGAGTGCCGCCGGGCTATCCTCGGGCGCGCTGGCTGCCGCGCTGCGCACCAGATCGCCGAAGTCGTGCAGCGCCAGCCCGGGCATCACGGTGTCCAGGTCGACGACGCAGAGGGCTTCGCGGGTGTCACGATCGAACAGCACATTGCTGATCTTGGTGTCGTTGTGCACGACCCGCTCCGGCAGCCCGGCATCTGCCAAGGCCCTCGCCGTGGTCTGCCGAGCGAGAATGCGCTCGACTTCCGGGGCGCTGTCGGCCGCCCGTGCACGGGGGTCGGCCTCGATGGCCTGCAGCAGCCGGCCGAGGCGCGCCGGGGTATCGTGGAACCCCGGCAGCACAGTATGCAGGGGTGGAGGCGGCAGGTCGGACAGTTGACGCACGAAACTCCCGAATGCCTCGGCCGCACGGTAGGCGGTCCCGGCGTCGGCCGCCCACGCGCGGGTGAGGCTCCTTTTGACGTAGCGGAAGGCACGCCACCAGCGGCCCTGGTCATCGATCCAGGCGAGCCCGCCGTCCAGGGTCCGGACCGGCGACAGGACCCGACGCTCCCAATCCCTGTGCTCCGCGCGGACCCGTTGCTCCAGGTGGTCGCAGACGCGCTGCAGGTTGGACATGAGCCGTCCGGGATCGGGAAAGACCTGGGCGTTGATGATCTGCACCAGGTAGCGGCCCCCCTGGCCGGAGCCGCCGCAGGTGGTCAGGCGGAAGGTCCGGTTGATCAGCCCCGCAGCCAGCGGCTCGACCCGGACCGCGCGACCGCCGAGCCGGAAGGCCGCCGCCACGCGCGAGCGGATCAGCGCGGGCAGGGTGAGGCGGGTGTCGTTGAGATCGGACATGGGAAAAGCAGGCGGTGGACCGTAGAGGGTAGAGGATAGACGGTAGACAGGGAAAACAGGAAACAAGTAGATGGTAGAAGGGAAAATCGTAGCTCGGGTTGCCGCGCAGCGGCTACCCGACATGATCATGATCGTTCACGGCGTGGCCTCTGCGCGCTCCTCGTGGATGTAGGTCTCGCCGCGATAGAGACGGGCCGCCAGCGCGAACGCCACCGCGGTCACCAGCATCAGCAGGGTGAAGAACGCGTAGTAGTCGGCCCCTGCGAGCTTCACGCTGCCGTCGGGGTTGCGGATGAAGAAGTTCACGGCGCTGGTGAACAGGTTGCCGGCCGCGATCGACAGCATGAACAGGGACATCACGAACGACTTCATGGTGCGCGGGGCCTGGGTGTAGGCGAATTCGAGTCCGGTGATCGAAACCATCACCTCGGCCGATGTCAGCACCAGATAGGCGAGCAGCTGCCAGCCGATCGGGGGCGTGGCGCCACCGTCGATGCGCCGTTGGATCCAGGTGGACAGGGCGAAGGCGAGCACCGTTACGAACAGCCCGATGCCCATCTTGCGCAGCTCGGTGAGCCTCCAGATGCGATCGATGGCCGGGTAAACGACAGCGGCGAAGAACGGGATCAGCAGCATGACGAGCAGGGGGTTGGCGGCCTGGATCTGGGCCGGCAGCACGCTGAATCCGAGGATCTCGCGGTCCATGTGCTCGGCCTGGAGGACCCAGGCCGAGCCGGTCTGGTCGAACAACGCCCAGAACATGGTGATCAGCACGAATACCCCGGCGAGGCGTCGCAGCGCGGCCAGACCCAGGCCGCTCAGGCTCTCGCGCACGAAGCCCAGGCCGCCGGGGGGGATGTGGACGAAGCGCCAGCGGCCGCTCCAGAACACCAGCGTGGCGGCGAGCATGAGCAGGCCCGGAACGCCGAAGGCCCAGCCCGGGCCCGCATGCTCCAGCAGCCAGGGCGTGGCCAGGATCGAGGCGAAGGCACCCAGATTGATCGAGAAATAGAACCAGGCGAAGGCGCGCGACAGCAGGTGCCGGCTCGAGGGCCCGAACTGGTCCCCGACATGGGCCGAGACGCAGGGCTTGATGCCGCCCGAGCCCAGGGCGATGAGGCCGAGTCCCAGCGCCAGTCCGAGCCGGGTGTGGTCGAGCGCCAGGGCCAGGTGTCCGAGGCAGTACAGGATCGACAGCGCGATGATGGTGCGGTACTTGCCGAGCAGCCCATCGGAGATCAGGGCGCCCAGCACCGGGGTGAAGTAGACGGCGGAGACGAACAGATGGAACCAGGCCTTCGCCTGGGCCTCGTCCATGACGGCAAGGGTGCCGTCGGCGCCCAGCAGGTACTGGGTCATGAACACCACCAGCACGCCGCGCATGCCGTAGAAACTGAACCGTTCCGCCGCCTCGTTGCCGACAATGAAGGGGATGCCCGGCGGCATCTCGCCGGAGGGCAGGGGTGCGGCACGGTAACGGGTCATGGGTCGCTCAGGGCGCATGCTCGGGAACGCTGCTATCCATAACACAAGCGCCTGTCGCGCGCAGCGCGGGGATGCGCCCGCAAGCGCCGGAGCCGCCGCCGGGCGATCCCTGCTGTCCTTCAGGGGATCTGTCCGCGTATTTGAAGTAACCTGTAGGCCTGAACAGCGGAGGAGCAGCTTGGCCCGTTCATCCTTCTTTCCCGACTTCGACCGGCTTCCGCCGACCCTGCCGATCTTCCCGCTGGAGGGCGCGGTGGTGATGCCGGAGGCGGAGTTGCCGCTCAATATCTTCGAGCCGCGCTACCTGCACATGGTCGAGGATGCGCTCGGGAGCCATCGCATGCTCGGCATGGTGCAGCCGCTGCCCGGGTCCTCGCTCGAGCCGCTGGCCGTCTACCGCACCGGCTGTGCCGGCCGCATCACGGCCTATCGGGAGACCGACGACGGGCGCATCCTGCTGACGCTGACCGGCCTATGCCGATTCGACATCGCCGAGGAGCTGGCAGGTATCCGCGGCTACCGGCTGGTGGTGCCGCGCTGGACCCGGTTCCGCGGCGACTACGACGAGCGCGCGGACGAGCAGCCGCTGGTGGACCAGCCGAGATTTTTCCGGGCGCTGGGCCGCTATCTCAAGGCGCGGGATCTGGACGCTGATGTGCGGGCCCTGCAGCAGCTGCCGCTACGCCCGCTGGTGAACCGCCTGGCGACGGTGCTGCCGCTTGAGCCGGTGGAGAAACAGGCGCTGGTCGAGGCGGTCGGGGCGGAGGCGCGTACTCAGGCGCTGCTCGCCGCTCTGGAGCTGTCCATTGAAGATGTGTCGGGCGCCGGTCGGCATTGAGCGGCGTGCCGGTGAGCGGAGCCGCGACCTTTGCCGGGGCCCGGGATCTGCACGACGGAGGGTCGGACACTGATGACAGGCAAGTTCGATTCCATCGAGGCCGCCTTCATGGCTCTGGCCAGTCCGGGTAGCCCGGACTGGGCGGACGCCTTCGGTTTTCTCTCCCGGCACCCGCGCACCACTCAGGTCATGCTGGAGACCTTCCGTGAGACCCTGGAGCAGATGGGCGTGGAGCCAACCGACACCGACCCGGTGACCGGCGAGCCCGCCTTCGGCCTGGCGGACGTGGCGCGGGCCATGGGTGTGCCGGCGGAAGACCTCGAGCTCTCGGTGGAGCAGGCCAAGGAGCCGGGCGACGGCGCATAGCGACCGACTCCCTGGCCGAAACGCTGCCCGGCCGGGCCGGGCCCGCCCAGGGCCTCGCGCCCCACAGGGAATGGACGCATTTGCAGGAGGCCAGCCCTCTGGCCGATTCAGCGGTCTTGCGGTGCCCTCAACATCTTCGTCGCGGGCTTTTGAAGCAGGGCGATTGGCTTGAACGATTTTCTTAACCAGGCCGCCCAGGCCTTCTCCCGGCGAGCGCCCGCGCTGGCCTTCTGGTCCCTGCGTCTGGTGGATGAGTGGGAGGAGGGCCTGTGCGTGCGTCAGGGGGTCCTGATGCCGGTGCACAGCCGCCGCGCCCGGGGCGCCCTGCTGAGCGTGGTCCAGGGCCAGGGCATGGGCTACGCGGCAACCAGCGATCTGAGTGCCCACGGTCTGCTGGCGGCCGCGGGCGAGGCGCTGGCCTGGGCCGAAGCGAGCGCGGCCATGGGCCTGGTACCGGTCGATCTGCTGCCGCGGCCGGGCGCCGCCGGGGGCTACCAGACCCCGCTGCAGAGCCCTTGGGAGGGGCTCTCGCTGACCGAGAAGCTGGCGCTGCTGCTCGATGCGGACCGCGCGCTCGATATCCACGAGCGGATCGTCGACCGGGCGGCATCCCTGGCCTACCGGTGTACCGACGTCCTGTTGGTGGCCAGCAGCGGTGCCTGGATTGAGCAGCGTTTTCATGACCTGACTCCGGGTCTGCGGGTGGTGGCGAACCGCGGCTCCCTGACCCAGCAGCGCAGCGGGGGCGGGGCCCTATCGGGCCGGCGCGGCGGCCTGGAGCAGCTTGCGGCGCTGGGCTTCGCCGAGGAGGCCCCCCAGCTTGCCGAGCAGGCTCTGGCGTTGCTGGATGCCCCCGAGTGCCCCGAGGGCCGCTGCGACTTGATCCTGCTGCCCCGGCAGATGACGCTGCAGATCCACGAGAGCATCGGTCATCCCCTGGAGCTAGACCGCATCCTCGGCGATGAGCGCAACTACGCGGGGACCAGCTTCGTCACCCCCGAGATGTTCGGCCGTTATCGCTACGGCTCGGAGCTGCTCAACGTCACCTTCGACCCCGCTTGCCCCGGCGAGCTGGCGAGCTATGCCTTCGACGATGAGGGCACGCCGGCGGAGCGAGTGTACCTGATCCGCGCTGGCATCCTGGAGCGAGCGCTGGGCGGGGCGGTCTCCCAGGCGCGCTCGGGCCTGCCCGGCACCGCCAATGCCCGGGCGAGCGACTGGTACCGCCCGCCCATCGATCGGATGGCCAACCTCAACCTGGAGCCCGGCAGCCTGGGCCTGGAGGCGCTGATCGCCGGGGTCGAGCAGGGGGTGCTGATGGATGCCAACCGCTCCTGGTCCATCGATGACAGCCGCAACAAGTTCCAGTTCGGCTGCGAGATCGGCTGGATCATCCGCGACGGGGAGCTGCGAGGCCTGGTGCGCAATCCGAATTATCGGGGCATCTCTGCGGACTTCTGGCGCAGCCTCGCCGGGGTGGGGGACACCTCGACCTTCAGGGTCGAGGGGGTCGTCTGCTGCGGCAAGGGCGAGCCCAACCAGATGATCCGGGTAGGCCATGCGGCGCCTGCCTGCCGGTTCTGCGCGGTGGACGTGTTCGGGGGGGCGCACTGATGCAGGGCTATTTCTACGCCCTGGCCGATCGGCTCGCCGAGGCGCTCGCCGGGACGGAGCTACTTAATCTGGTGCTGGACGGCGAGCGCTCCGATTTCGTTCGCCTGAGCCGCAGCCGGGTGCGCCAGGCCGGGCGCGTGCAGCGTACTGTGCTTGGCCTGCGGCTCATCGTCGGGCGTCGCCAGGCCGGCTTCGAGACCGAGCTGAGCGGCCAGCTTGCCGAGGACCTGCACGTCCTGGAGGCCGCGTTGGCGCAGCTGCGCGAGCAGCTCCCTCACCTGCCGGCCGACCCGTACCTGCTGCTCCCGGCTGAGCGCAGGAGCAGCGAGCGGGCGCTGGATCGGCCCGCGCTGCCGGCGCGCGAGCTCCTCGGAACCGTCCTGGAGGCCGCCCGCGGGCTGGATCTGGTAGGCATCTGGGCGAGTGGCGAGCGCTATGCGGGGTTTGCCAGCTCCCTGGGACAGCGCAACTGGCACGCCAGCGCGAGCTTCAATCTCGACTGGAGCTGCCATCTGGCCGGCGACAAGGCGGTCAAGGCGCGCTATGCCGGCAGCGACTGGGACGCGGCGCAGCTGCAGGCCCGCATGGGCCGGGTACGCGAGCAGCTCGAGATCATGGGCAGGACGCCGCGCACCCTGGAGCCCGGGCGCTACCGCGCCTATCTCGCCCCGGCCGCCCTGGAGGAGATCCTGGGCCTGCTCGGCTGGGGGGCATTTGGTCTGAAGAGCCACCGCACGGGGGAGACCGCGCTGATCCGGATGATCACTGAAGGCCAGCGCCTGCACCCGGCAGTCACCCTGGCCGAGGAGCACGCCCGAGGTCTGGTGCCGGACTTCACCGAGGAGGGCTTCAGCAAGCCGCCGCGTGTGACGTTGGTCGAGTCGGGCGTCTACCGCGACTGCCTGAGCGCCCCGAGGAGCGCTGCGGAATACGGCGCGGTGGTAAACGCCGGCTGCGAGTCGGCGGAGTCCCTGGCAATGGCCGCCGGCACCCTGGCGGAGGCCGACGTACTGCGGGCCCTGGACACGGGACTTTACGTCCATGACCTCTGGTACGCCAACTATTCGGACCTGCGCACCTGCCGGATCACCGGGATGACGCGCTTTGCCTGTTTCTGGGTGGAGCAGGGGGTGATCCGGGCGCCGGTGAGCGTGATGCGTTTCGACGCCTCCCTCTATGAGCTTCTCGGCAGCGCCCTGGTTGCGCTCAGCGCCGATCGGGAGCTGATCCTGGACGCCTCGACCTACGGGGGGCGCTCCCGGCGCAGCTTTCGCCTGCCGGGAGCCCTGGTCGACGGGCTTGCCCTGACCCTCTGAGCGGCACGTCCTGCCTCAACGCACCGGCGGTTGGGGCGGCGGCGGGGCTTTCGGCGTTGGCACGGTGATGACCTGCACCCGCTGTTGCCCCCCCCAGCCATAGCCGGGGTAGCCCCAGCCGGGGTAGCCCCAGCCGCCGTAACCGCCGTAGCCGCCGTACCCGCCGTAGCCGGGATAGCCGTACCAGGGTCCGCCGCGCCAGCGATCGTAGCGGTCGTGGTCATTCCACCAGCCGCTAGCGGCGGCCGTGCCGGCGAACAAGGCGCTGCCTACGGCGAGGCCAGCCGCAATCTTAGTGAAGGTTTTCATCGTCGACGTCCTCTCTTTCCGAAGGTTCTATGTGGATACAGCCTTGTGCTCCCTCCGCCCGCCGGGGTCGCCGCTGCTGCGGCGTCGAAGGGCGACGACGGCGGTGGGCCCTGGGGCACGAATTATAAGGGTATCCGCGGCTTCGTCGGGAGACTCTCGTGGCGCAGCCGGCCTCATCCATTGAGGCAGCGGTCCCAGTAGGGTACCCCCGCGAAGCGTTCCACCAGAAAGTCGACGAAGTCGCGCACCCGGCGCGACAGGTGGCGGGTGTGCGGATAGACCGCGTAGGCGTGCGCGGTTGGCCATCGATGGTCGGCAAGCACCGGTCGCAGCTGGCCGGCCTCGATGGCCTCGTAGACGATGAAGCTCGGCGACAGGACCAACCCCTGGCCTGCCTCGGCCGCTTGGCGCAGGCAGTCCCCGTTGTTGGCATGGAGCCGGGCACGCACCTGCACGCTGCCTTTGCGCCCGCTCGGATCGGTGTATCGCCAGAGGTTGGGGGAGGGCGCGTTGCCGTATACGAGACAGGCATGGGAGGCGAGGGCGTCGGCGGTGTGCGGGACCCCGTGCTGGGCGAGATAGGCCGGGCTGGCGCAGACCACCATGCGGATCGGCGCCAGCCGGCGGGCGACCAGCGTGGAATCCTGCAGCTCGGCGATGCGCACGGCGAGATCGAAGCCCTCGGCGAGCAGGTCGACCTGGCGATCGTTGAGATCGAGGTCGAGCTCCAGCTGCGGGTGTACCGCCATAAACTCGGCAATCGCCGGACCCAGGTGCCCCAGCCCGAACGACAGGGGCACGGCGACCCGCAGACGGCCCCTGAGGGTGGCGTGCTCCTGGGACACGGCGAGCTCGGCCTCTTCCACGTCCGCCAGAATCCGTAGGCAGCGCTCGTAGAAGCTCCGCCCGGTATCGGTCAGGCTCAGAGTCCGCGTGGTGCGGCGGAACAGCTGCGCCTCCAGTCGTTGCTCCAGGTCGGCGAGCCGCCGGCTGACCGCTGACTTGGCGATCCCAAGGCGGTCTGCGGCCCGCGTGATGCTCCCGGCCTCGACTACGCCAACGAAGGTGCGCATCTCTTCGAGTCGGTCCATTGTTGCTATCTAGAGAACAAGCTTTTCAATGGATAGCAGTTTATTCTCCGCATTGCAATTGCCACACTTGCTCCCAGGCGGCCCACCGGGTCATCGAGGAATCGGGAGCATCGACATGAGCGCAGATCGTTCGAGCCATCGTCATAACGCCACAGCGTTGCGCGTGCTTCGCGTGGACAGCAGCGCCCGCCGCTCCGGGTCGTTGACCCGCCCGCTGGCGGATGCGCTGCTCGATCAGCTCTCCCTCCGTCATGGGGAGCTCGCCGTGAGGGTGCGGGATCTGGCCGCCGAGCCCCCAGCGTTCGTCGATCAGGCCTGGGTGGAGGCCAACGCCACGCCGCCGGAGCAGCGCGACTCGGCCCAGCAAGCCGTGCTCGCGCCGTCCGATGCCCTGGTGGCCGAGCTGATGGCGGCCGAGGTGCTGGTGATCGGCGTGCCGCTTTACAACTTCGGGGTCCCGGCCAAGCTCAAGGCCTGGATCGACATGGTGGCAAGGGCCCGCCTGACTTTTCGCTATACCTCGAGCGGGCCCGAGGGGCTGCTGCGGGGCAAGAAGGCCTACCTTGTGGTGGCCACGGGAGGCGCCCGGGCGGGCGGCGAGATCGACTTCGCCACCGGTTATCTGCGCCATGTGCTTCGCTTCCTGGGCATCGAGGACGTGCAGGTCATCGCGGCGGACCGGACCCTTTCCCGGGGCGCTGCCGCGCTCGACGGGGCGCTCGCCCGTATCGCCGAGCTGCTGCCTGCGCCCCTGGCGGCGACCGCCTGAGCTGCGACACAGGATGCCCGGGGTGGGTCGCATCGTGTGGAGGAACACTCAGCGCGGCTACGGCCTGGTGGCGATCATGCTGCATTGGCTGGTGGCCCTGGCCGTGGCCGGACTGTTTGCACTGGGCCTGTGGATGGTGGGGCTCAACTACTACCATCCCTGGTACCAGCGTGCGCCGGACATCCATCGCTCGGTGGGCGTGCTGCTGCTCGGGGTCGTGCTGGCGCGCCTCGCCTGGCGGCTGGTGAGCCCGCCGCCACGACCCGAGCCCGGTACCTCGGCGCGCCAAGCGCGGGTCGCGGTCCTGGTCCATGGTCTGCTGGATCTGCTGATCCTGGCCGTGATTCTGAGCGGCTACCTGATTACCACGGCGGAAGGCCATCCCGTGGACGTCTTCGGTCTGTTCCCGCTGCCCGCCACCCTGAGCGGGTTGGCGGAGCAGGCGACCCGGGCCGGCCAGGTGCACCTGGTGCTCGCCATCGTCCTCGTGATGCTCGCCGGAGGTCATGCCCTGGCCGCCGTCAAGCACCACTGCATCGACCGCGACCGCACGCTGGCGCGGATGCTCAGACCGGGCGGCTGATTGCGCTGGCAATTTTCAACCCATGTCCCTACTGAGGAGCACGCTATGAACAGATCCCTGCTGCGCGCCACGGCCCTTGCGATCGCCCTTGGCGTGCCGGCGGCGGCCTTGGCCGAGACCTACGTGATCGACACCGCCAAGGCCCATGCGTCAATCCACTTTCGCATCAAGCACCTGGGCTACAGCTGGCTGTATGGCCGGTTCGACGACTTTTCCGGCAGCTTCAGCTATGACGAGGCCGACCCGGGCGCCTCCCGGGTGGATGTGACCATCAAGACCGCCAGCGTGGACAGCAACGAGGCCGAGCGCGACAAGCACCTGCGCAGCAGCGAGTTTCTCAACGTGGCCAGGTATCCCGAGGCATCAGCCGCTCGGTCCACGCCGAGCTCGGACAGCCACCGGCCGCGCTGCCAACTACAGCAAATACGCCCCTGCTGGAACCGATGCCCACAAAGTGTGCCTGAATCCTGGCCACGTTCAGAAACTCATTGTCTGCGCAGGTGCTTTGTCGCGCTCCAGCCTTCTGTGGCGGCTGGTGTTGATCGTCACATCCACGGGAGGCGCGGGTCGGCCTCGTCATAGCTGAAGCTGCAGAATTCAAACCAGCCGTCGCCGGCTGGCCCAGGTGCTTGATGCGAAAGTGATTGACGCATGGGCCTTGGCGGGATCTGATCCACGGTGACCCTCCGCCAACCGCACGGGCGCGCCAAGGGCAATCGCAGAGGCCGTGGCACGGCGGGATCTGTTGATAACATCTGCCTGGTAGGGACATGGGTTGAAATTGCCAGCGCCATTGTGAGCTCCACGTGATCATAATGCAGTGAGTGCTTTGACAGCAGCCAGGTGCATGACCTCCACCGAGCAATTAGCGGAGGACGATGGCGAGCACCGTGCACCTGCGCCAGCCGGGTCGCCTGCTCCCCAACCGCTGGGGTGAGGCAGGAAAAGTAACCGAACGCGTTCCACGGGATGGCCTTCCGCCGTCGTCGGGTCACCACTCAGAATCACGGCCAGGATCAGCAGATAGGCAGCCCATGGACGGGACCCGCGACCGCACTTGGCACCACAAGGTACCGAGGTTCCGGGTCGTGGCGGCAGGCTCCACCAGCCGCCAGGCGAGGCGCGCCGGCGCGACCGAGCAGCAGCACGCCCACCGAGCAATGGATGGTCCAGCCGCACTAGTACCGGGATGGTCGTGGTTGAGCCCGCCGTCACAGGCCAGTGCAAACAGTCCGGCCACGGCCGGGCCACCAGCATGATCGCCACCAGGCCGTGGCCCGCGCTCCATGTTGCTCCACACCGATGCGTCCACCGCGCATGTACTGTAGCAGCTCCAGGCGGTCACCGCCGGGCGCGGCAGCAGCATTTCAGCGATACGGGCAAGCTTGCCGGGTCAAAAACACCAGCAGCTCGCCGGAAAAGGGTCCGCCACGATGACCTGCACGTCCTATATGCCAGGAAGCAAAGCACATAGCATAACCAGTAGCAACATGATCTCACCGCCATTGGCCACCACAAGGTAGGCCTTCTTCCCAGGGGCCGACACCTGGGCCAGCTCGAAGAGTAGTAGCAAAGTTGGCGGGGCCCTTCGACCAGCCGGACCAGGAAAACTCTGTAAAGCGGCACGCGATCACCAGCACCTCAGCCGCCGTCAAGCTGAGCCACCGGCATGGGACGGCGCGAGCGCAAGCTTTCCCCCTACTAACCATCATCTACAAGCAGCATGGCGTTCAGCCTCCACCAGCCTAAATCAAGCAAACGCTGGGGCTCGGCATGATCCACACCCCTAGCCACAACCCCATGACGGAGGGAGAGCTGATCGACGGCGCCATTCCGCCAGCGGCAGGTCAACATGTCTGTCCACGCGAACACGCGCAACGCTGTGGCGCTGTGACAATAGGCTCAAACAATAGCTGTGTCAATGCTCCAATTTCTGGATGACCGGTGGGCCGCCTGGGAGCAAGTGTGGCAATACAAAATAAACTGCTATCCATTGAAAGCTGTTCTCTAATCCTGCAACAATGGACCGACTCGAAGAGGATGCCTTAGTCATGAAGCCGGGTGGCGGCGAGCCGCCTCGACCAGTCTCGACCATGGCCAGGCTCCGCCGACCTGGAGCAAGCTGCTGGAGGGCGCAGCTGGTTCCACCGCACCACGCCGGACTCTGAGCCTCCGAGTACCGGGCGGAGCTTCTACGAGCGCTGCCTACGGATTCTGGCGGACGCAGGCTCCCCACCCGCAGCCGCCTGTGCGCACGCCATGCCTAGGGGCCGTCTGCGGGTCGCGTGCCCCTGTCCATTTTCGCTGGGCACGGTTCTCGGATTAGGCGATTCCCGAGTTTATGGCGCGTGCGCACCCCACAGCTCAATACAACCTCAATCTCAACGATCAGGAGGTTGAAGCCTGCTCGCCGAGGGCTTCGATCTCGCGGTACAGTGCGCCAAGCTGCAGGATTCCACGCTCGCCTGCGCCAGGCTGGCGCGATTTCCATGGTGGTCTCGCCACCGGCCGCCTCTCACCAGCACGGGTCCGCACACCGCGACACCTGGCCTCCCATGCCTCTCTGCATATAAGCACAATTCGCCCTCCCCCAACCTCTGGCGATACACCGATCCGAGCAGGGCGCGAAGGGCAGCGGTTAGGGGTTGGTGCCCAGCTATGCCAACAACAGGGACTGCCTGCGCCAAGCAGCCGAGGCAGGCCAGGGGTTGGTCCCTGTCACAACTTCATGGTCTACGAGGCCATCAACCACCCACTGCGACCAAGTATACAACATAGATGGCGGCGCGGCTGGGCTCTCCCGCACACCCCACCACCTGGCGCCGGGTACACGACTTCATCAACTTTTCTGGTGAAAGCGGCGAGATCTCCCTCTCGACACTCCTGATGGATGACCGGCTGCGCCACGAGTCCCGAGCAAAGCCGCGGATACCCTTGAAACCGTGCCCAGGGCCCCACCGCCGTCGTCAGCCTTGAACACGGCGGCGCGGCAGGAGCGCGAGGCTGTATCACATAGAACCTTCGGAAGAGAGGACGTCGACGATGAAAACCTTCACTAATTACCGTGCCTCGCCGTAGGCAGCGCCTGTAGCAGCCGCACGTGGCGGCGTGAGATGACCACAACCTCGATCACACAGGCAAACTTTCCTGGTACGGCTGTCCCCGCTACGGCGGGTACCGCGGCTCCACAGTACGCAGTTGAGTTCTCCCCATAGGGCAGCCCGCTATGGCTGGGGGGGGCAAGCAGCAGGTAGGCCATCACCGTGCCAACACGAACCACGGCCCCAACCGCGTGCGTTGCAGGCAGCGTGCCGCAGAAGGGTCAGGGCAGACCCCGTCCGACCAGGCTCCGGCAGGCGAAAGCTGCACAGAGCACCCTCCTGGAGCGTCCAGGATCAGCTCCAATCGGCGCTGAGCGCGACCCGGCGCTGCAAAGCTTTCATAGAGGGAGGCATCAAAACTAACGTACACTTAGCCAGCACCCGGACTCGCCCCTGCTCCACCCAGAAACAGGCAAAGCGCGTCGTCCCGGTGATCCGGCAGGTGCGCAGGTCCGAATAGTTGGCGTACCAGAGGTCATGGACGTAAAGTCCCCGTGTCCAGGCCCCCGCCGTGCGTCGGCCTCCGCCTAGGCAGTTGCCAGGGACTCCGCCGACTCGCAGCCGGCATTTACCACCGCGCCGTATTCCGCAGCGCTCCGCGGCGCTCGGCCGTCGTGTCGGCCGCTCCGACCGACGACCTCACACGCAGCAGTTTTAAAGCCCTGCTTCGTGATCCAGCACCGGACCTTCGGCATGCTCCTCCGCCGGTGACTGCCGGGTGCGGGTTTCAGTGATCATCCGGATAGACTAATACCCATTGCAGTGATTTTCAGACCAAATGCCCCCCGGGCAAAGGCCCAGATTTATTCCAGCGGCTCAGGCGAGGGATCAGCGCAGGTGGCGCCCGGCTCCCAGGGTGCGCGGCGTCCTGCCATCTCAACTGCTCGCGTACCCCAGCCATGCGGGCCTGCAGCTGCGCCGCGTCCCAGTCGCCGGCCATAGCGCCTTGACCGCCTTGTCCACCGGCCAGATGGCAGCATCAATCTCGGCGCTCGCGTCCGTCTCGGCTTGTCCAGGGAGCTGGCGAACCCGCAGTCCAGCGCTCGCCACTGGCCGGATTACCAGATCCAGCCGCACAGCAGCCTCCAGGACGGCTCCCGAGGGTGCGCCAGCCGCGCGGCCGATCCAGGCGCCCGCTGAGCTGCTCCTGCGTGACAGGGGCGCGGCAACTCTTGGGTCGGCCGGCCGGTGAGGGAGCTGCTCGCAGCTGCGCGACACAGCCTCCACGTGCAGGTCCTGGCAAGCTCACAGCTCAGCTGGTTCGCCTGGCGACACCCGAACAATCAGCCGCAGGCCAAGCACAGTCCTGCACGCGCCCCGGCCTGTGAGCGGCACCCCAGTACGGCTCCGCGAACGAAATCGGAGCGCTCGCGCACTAGCGCCAGATTAAGTAGCTCGTCCGGCGAGACGCCTCGGCATGCGCGCCAGGCGTCGTTGCGCCCCCGAACACGTGCGCGCGCAGACCGGCAGGCAGCGCGCACATGGCCTACCCGGATCATCTGGTTGCTAGCCCTTCCGCAGCAGACGACCCCTCGACCCCTGAAGGTCGAGTGTCCCCCACCCCGCGAGCTGGCCAGGAACCCGCGGCAAGGCAACGTGTCGATTGCGCACCCACTGGCCGCTCCACGCGGATGATCCAGCCGAGTCTCGCAGCCGAACTGAACTTGTTGCAGCTGTGATCGATCGACCAGGAGAGCATCACATCGTCCGCGCCCTGCTCGACCCCGGCGATCAGCGCCTCCAGGCCCGGCTGCAGGCTCCGGTTGAGGTTGGCCATCCGACATCAATGAGCAGCAGTACCCTTCCGCCCGGGCATTGGCGGTGCCGGGGCGGCCGAAGACACCGCCTGGCCAGCGCTCGCTCCAGGATGCCGCGCGGTCCAGGTACCTCACTAGGCGGGCCTGCCTCCCCATAGTAAAGGCATAGCTCGCCAACTCGCCGGCAAGCGGTCAAAGGTGACGTTGAGCAGCTCCGACCGTGTCACGATAAGCGCCAACGTCTGAGGTGCTGGCTGAAGCTGGTCCGCGTAGTTGCACCATCACCGAGGATGCGGTCTAGCTCCAGGGAATAAATGTCTCTGCATGGAGTTCTGTGCAACATCATCCTGCCGGGGCAGCAGGATGAGAGTCGCAGCGGCCCTCGGGCGCTGAGGGGGCATCCAGCAACGCCAGCCTCTCGGCAAGCTGGAGGGGCCTCCTCGGCGAAGCGCAGCGCCGCAAGCTGCTGCAGGCCACCGCGCGGGCCGATGGGCCCCGCCCGCTGCGCTGCTGGTGGGTAAGGGAGCCGCGGTTCGCCGGCAAGACTCCAGAATGAGGTCATGAAAACGCTGAAAAATCCAGCCGCGCTTGCTGGCCACCAAAACATCATCGGTACACCGGTCACCAGGATGCCGCCGGTCAACAATGCACTCCGTGGATATAGGAACAACACGGTCAACGAGCAGCAGCGCCATGATGCTCCCAAGGGCTCTGCAGGCGGGGTCTGGTGACCCCCGGCGGCGCCGGCACCGGCGGCAAATCGACCAGTACCAGGCCCATGGCCGCACTCGCTTCCGCCCCCGCCCGCCCGCGGCCGCCGGCCAACCCGTGGGCGCTCAGAATCGCTGGTTGCCGCATAGCCCATGCCCACCTGGACCACGCTCACAGGCGCCCCAGCGCCTCAAGCGCACGCACGGCCTCCTCCCAGTCATTGCCACAGACGCAGGGAGAGCCAGAAGGCCAGCGCGGGCGCTCCGCCGGGGGGAAAAGCCTGGGCAGCCCTAGTTAAAATCAGAGCCAATCACCTTGCTTGCAAAAGCCCGCGACGAAGATGTTGAGGACACCGCGGGGCCGAGTTGAATCGGCCGGAGCTGGCCTCCTGCGATCCGTCTGTGGTGAGGCCAGGCGGGGCCGGGCCGCTTGCCGGCCAGGGAGTCAGTAGCTATAGCATGGCCCGCTCCTTGGCTGACACCCTCGAAGGTACTCCGCACACCCATAGCGCCACGTGCACAGGCCAAAAGGCGGGCACCGGGTCAGTGTAGGTTGGGCTCCGCGCCCATCTTGCTCCAGGGTCTCAGCGGAAGGTCTCCAGCATCACCTAAGATGGGTCGGGAAGAGAGACCCAAAGCGGTCCCCGCCCAGTCCGGGCTACCCCCGGACTCCACGGCCGTGAAGGGTTCTGATGAACTTGCTGTCATCATCTCGACCCTCCCATGGTGCGGGACCCGGGCCCCGGCAAAGGTCGCGGCTCCGCTCCGCACAGCCGCTCAACGGCCGACCCGCGCCGACACCGTCTTCAATGGACAAGACTTCCAGAGCGGCGAGCAGCGCCTGAGTACACACCTGCACCGCACAAAGCCACGCTGCTTCTCCACCACTGCGGCAGCACCAGGCGGTTCCGCCCAGCCGCGCGCAGCTGTACAGCCGTGAGCAGTTTCAGGATCCGCGCCTGATATGGCGGGCCAGGACAGCGCCGGAAATTCTCAGCTAGGTCCACCAGCGGCTCCTCGTCCGCCGCGCGTAGTCGCCGCGGAACCGGGTCCAGCGCGCGCCCACCAGCCGGTAGCCGCGGATACCTGCCAGCTCCTCGGCGATGTGCGAATCGGCATAGGCCTGGCGGCGGTTGCGGTGCGCCATTGCTCGATAGGCCATATGATGTTGACCGGCAGGCGCCACGGTGCTGTAGACGGCCAGCGGCTCAAGCGAGGAGCCCGCGGGCCGCAAGCTGCGCCATCTGCGAGCATGCGATGGCTCCGAGGCCCCATTGCCTCGACCATGTGCAGGTAGGCGCGGCTGTCCTTGAGCGGCAACTCCACCTCCGGCATCACCACCACACCCTCGTGTCAGCAGAAACCAGTGCGAAGTCGGGAAAGAAGGATGAACAGGCAGCTTGCTCCTCCGCTGTTCAGGCCTACAGGTTCCTTCAAAATGACCAAGGGCACAGGATAGCCAGGCGCGCTCCGGCGGCTTGGCGCTCCACCGCTGCGCGCGACAGGCGCTTGTGCTATGGATAGCAGCATTTGCCGAGCACCAAAAGTTTAGTAACCGTTACCATGCCGCACCGCCTGCCCTCCGCAGATGCCGCCGGGCATCCCCCTCATTGGTTCGGCAACGAGGCCTCGGGCTAAACCTGGATGC
>CAVQCX010000006.1:0-195340 GCA_963711095.1 uncultured Gammaproteobacteria bacterium
ATTATGCACGGCCCTCGACCGGCGCGAGGATCGGGCTCGGTTTCCTCCGCACCGTCTGCCCGGACCAGCATACTACCCGTACCTTCGAGATTCCCGCGTGCGGGAGCATGCTCCTGGTATACCGCACCAACCAGCACCGCGCGTCTTCGAGGAAGGCGAACAGGCCGGGCCCTTCTCCAGCGAGGAGGAATTGCTCGCCAAGCTCGCTTTCTATCTGGCCAACGAAGACGCCCGAGCACGGGTAGCGGCTGCCGGACTCTGAGCGCTGCCGCACCGGACGCTATGCATACATCCATCGAATGAGCGACGCGCTTGCGGCCGTGGAGGAAATATAGGTGGCCAAGACGGGATACGATCCGGCGGACGCACTGCTGGGCGGTTTCTCGCTGCTCGATGGTACGATGGAGTTCGACAGCCGCGTCAACGCGTTGCTACAGCCGCACTTTCGGGTCTTGGATCTTGGGGCTGGGCGCGGGGCTTGGCATTTCGAAGACGCGATCCCTTTCCGCCGCAACCTGCGAGACATCCGTTCCAGGGTTGCTGAGTAGACGTCGGCGCCGATGTAGACGACGCCGTGCTCACCAACCCTACAACCAGCCGAAACCTGCTCATTCGGGACGGGTGCCTTCCGCTAGACGGTGCCACGATCGACCTCATCATCTGCGACTATGTACTGGAGCACATCAGCGATGTCGAAAGCTTCCGCGACGAGGTGTTCCGTGTTCTCAAGCCGGGTGGGGTGTTCTGCGGCCGCACGCCGCACGCGCTCAATTACGTCAGCTTAGCCGCGAGGCTGGTGAAAAATGCCAATCATGCGAAGTGGCTCGCTATGCTGCAGCCAAGTCGGAAACGGGAGGATGTCTTTTCGACCGCCTATCGTTGCAACACACTGCGGGGCATAGGGAAGATATTCCGCGGATGGCAAAACTTCTCCTATCTCTACGCCTCTGAGCCACAGTACTATTGTGGCTCGAAGCTGATCTACCACCTGTTCGACCTGGTCCATCGACTGGCCCCCCTACAGATTACAGGTAACCTCTTTGTCTTCCTACGCAAGCTGTCCCCCGAGGTGACACTTCTGGAGCAAAGCCTGCTTTGGTACGCCCGCCACTTTCCAATAGCGAAGGGAAAGCTCCGCGTCGTAAACGCACTATCGTCCTTTGTGCGTAGCGGAAATACCCAGCGGATGGCTCATCTCATCTTCGGCGACTACACGGTGCCGTGCGACATCAACAACATGCTGTCGCGACAATTGTATTTCTTCGGCACCTACTTCATCGAGCGTAAGCAGATAGATATCTGGAGGCGATTCGCCGCAGATTGTCACACGGTGTTCGATGTTGGGGCTAATGCCGGCATTTACAGTATGGCAGCGCTGAGCGTAGCGCCCCAAGCTACGGTTCATGCATTCGAGCCCACGCCGGAGATTGCCGAAAGACTCCGGAGGACGCAGGAGATCAATTCCTTGTCGAAACTGGTCATCCATGAGGTCGCGCTAAGCGACCAGAATGGGAAGGCCCATCTCACGCGATGCGACGGGGGCGCCGACAACGATGGATGAACTTTATTCGGCCCCTCGATGACATGGCGGACGTTGCCCGCGAAGTGGTTCCGACCAAGACGGTTGACGCGATTTGCGAAAGCAGCACCATCGATCGGATTGACCTGATGAAGATAGATGTCCAAGGCCATGAGGCCGCGGTCCTGCGAGGTGCTTCACGGATGTTATCGGAAGAAAGGATTGGAAGGGTTTTTCGAGCTGAATTGGGCTGCCTCGCCCTCGCAATGTGTCGCCTCGGAATCGATTCGGATCCTGGAAGAAAATGGCTTTCGGTTCTCTGATCCTAAGCGTCCCGAGATGCTCCTCCCGTCCGGGGAATGGCTGCGATCGCTCTGCGACGTGATCGCCGCGAAGACTTGAGCCTCGTTCGATGATCGACCTGGCTTGGTTCTCTATCGGGGTCTGTATTGCCGCCTTGGTCGTGACGGTTTTCGCCGTGCGCGAGGACAAGGCGTCGATCGGATTGCCGATCGCCTACATGGTAAGCTTGCTGCTTATTCATGTGCCAGGCGGTTTCGCTTATGCCACATCTGGCGGTCGGTACACGGGCGTGCTTGCAGGTGGCGATTATCCAGCAATCGGGATGGCTCTCACGGCAGCCGGCTGCGTCGCCTTCGTCGTGGGGCTTCTGGTGGCGAGGAGAATCCAACTTCGCTCAAGGTCCTGGCCGCCGCTTTTGCTCAAGCCCACAAATCGCCGCTTTTGGGTATTTTGCGTTGTTGGCGGATGGTTGTTCTACTTTGGTCTAAGCCCGCTCTCTTCTGTCCCGACATTGGGTGCCGTTATCAATTTCGGTAGCGCAATTTGGATGCTGGGTGCCATGCTTGGTCTCGCGCACGCAATCTCAACGCGCCAAGTCGCCTCAGTGATCAGATGGATAGCTGCATCGTTGGTCTACCCAATGGCAATTTTGCTCTTTGCGGGATTCCTCAGTTACGGGTCCACCGCGCTCATCATTGTAGGATCTTTCGTGCTGTCGAGGCTGAAGCGTGTTCGCACTGTGCTTGTTGCAATGCCTTTTGCTGCCTTTCTTGGACTTAGCGTCTTCGTAAATTATTTCGAGCACCGGGACATGGTGCGGGACGTCGTTTGGAGCGGGGCAGGCATTGATGAGCGAATCGAAGTCGTTTGGGAGGCGTTTTCCAATTTTGAGCTCTTCGACATAAACAACCCTCGTCATCTTCAGGCGCTCGCGGCCAGGTTGAATCAGAATGAGTTCGCGGGATTGGCCTACGAGCGCCTGGAGAATGGTCAGGTCGAGTTTTTGGAAGGACGATCGTTCGTGGAGGGGCTGATTGCACTTGTACCGCGCGCTATTTGGCCGGACAAGCCGGTCTACGGGGGTAGCCCCGCCGTGGTCGCCGAAATGACTGGTCTGCAGTTGAACAGGTCGAGCTTCATGGGGGGTTGGTAACGTGATGGAATTCTATATTAATTTTGGATTCTGGAGCTTGATTCCTGCGTTCATCACACTCGGGTTCCTGGTCGGCTGGCTGGACATCAAGTCCTTTAAATATCTATCGATGGAGAAACCGGGCGACGCCCTAAAGTATTTCTTGCCGGGTGCAGCATTGATCCAGCCCAACGGATCCATGGTCGAGCTCGTAGGGGGAGCTGGTGCAGCACTGCTGGCGGCCTTCTTCTGGCGGTTTGTTTGGCGGGAATACAGGGTCCAGAAGCGAAAACGCTCGCCGGACTTGGTGGGGAGGTATTTCAAAGTTCGCTAACGGTGTTGAGTGTTTTTCTCACCGTTACGAGTGCGCGGCTGGAATATGGCGGTCCGGCGGTGTCGGTCACAGGCTTGGCTGGGGCACTTGCTATACACGGTTGTCGCGTAGCTCTTTGGTGTCCAGACGGCAGCGCTGTTAGTGCCATGATCCGCGTTGGTTTCCCCGACGGCTCCATTGTCGGATTGGGCGGGACACTGAAATCGGCTTTGTCGGCCTTTGGACCCCCTGACGTCTTTCATGATAACGGTATTTGGATGCCCCACAATCATGCGGTTGCATCATGGGCCGAGAGGCGTGGTTTGCCGCGCGTCGTGAGTCCGAGAGGCATGCTTGCGCCTTGGGCGCTTAGGCATAAGAGGTATAGAAAAGGATTGGCTTGGGTTCTTTATCAGCGCAGCGATCTGGCACGTGCCGCTCGCTTGCACGCGACATCCAGCCAGGAGGCGGCCGATCTTGAAACCCTTGGGATCGTCCGACCGATTCAAGTCTTGCCCAATGGGCTGTGGCTGAATGATGCCGCAGAAATTGCGCGGCTACGCTTGGCAGCCCTAAGTGGAACCTCCGGCGAGCCTCAGACGGTCAGGACTGCGATGTTTCTTGGCCGGGTTTATCCGGTTAAGGGTTTATCCAATCTCGTGCGTGCTTGGGGCGATGTGCGGCCTCAAGGCTGGAAGCTAGCGATCGTCGGTCCCGACGAGGGGGGGCATCGGGGGGAGCCCAAGCGCAGGTGCGGGCATTGAACCTCGGTCACACTATTGTTTTCCAGGATGCGGTTTCCGGGCAGGCGAAGTGGGATCTGTTCGGTAAGGCAGATCTGTTTATTTTGCCGAGTCTCTCAGAAAGCTTCGGTATGGCGGTCGCTGAGGCGCTGGCCGCCGGACTACCCGTGATCGTGTCAACTGCAGCGCCGTGGCCAGCCGTTGAGGACCAAGGGCTCGGCTGGCGGGTCCCGCCGACGCCTCATGATATCGCGCAGGCTCTTCGGGAAGCGACATCTTGCGACCCAAAAGATCTGAAAAAGATGGGTATCCGGGGGGCAGAATATGTGCGCATGGAGCTTAGCTGGTCTGAGCTTGCCGAGCGTTATGTCGAGCTCTACGAGAGTAGTATCGCGGCGCGAGCTGTCTGAGTACTTTCTTCGATTCCCGCCACATTCCGTCATGAATACTATTCGACGATATTTGCGGCTTGTCTGGCGAAAATGTTACTTGATGGGCAACAATCTTCCGCCAGGCTCACGCGGTGAGCCTGGGGGTGGTGCAGACTATCGCCAAGGTCACCCATGGGAGAACGATCATGGCGATGTATCGAATTCAGTTTCAGCGGGGCTTTCGGATGCGTGAGTTTCTCGATCACGACGGGACGGAGGCCCGGTGCGAGGCGGCGCTGGAGCGCACGCGCTGGCCACGGGTCCGTGCGCGGAGGACAGGCTTCATATGGCGGCAACTCGTTGCTAATCCGGGAATGTCATGCTGATCCTTGGTCTTAATGCCTTCCATGCGGACGCCTCTGCCTGCGTAGTGCGCAATGGTGTCCTCGTCGCCGCAGCGGAGGAGGAGCGCTTCCGACGCACCAAGCATTGGGCGGGATTTCCCTCCGAAGCAATCAAGTGGTGCCTGAAGGAGGCCGGTGCAACGCTGGCCGATGTCGATCATCTCGCCATGAACCAAAACAACCGCGCCAATATGTGGAAGCGGATCCAGTTCCTCGTGAGATCGCGTCCAGAGATCGGCTTCGTGCTTGACCGACTACACACTCGAAGGGAGCGCGCAGGTGCCGACAAGCTTCTCGAGCGGATTTTTCCTGGCGAGAGATTTCGTGGCCGCATGCACGCGATCGAGCACCACCTGGCGCATATGTCCTCCGCGTTCTATGTCTCGCCATTTGAAGAGGCGCTGGCGGTTTCGGTAGATGGCTTCGGCGATTTCGCCTCTTCTGCGTGGGGACTAGCGCGGGGCACGGAGATCGCGATCGACCAACAGGTGCATTTCCCGCATTCCCTCGGCATCTTCTATCAGGCGATCACGCAGCTACTCGGCTTTCCGCATTATGGTGATGAATACAAGGTCATGGGTCTCGCGCCCTATGGTGAGCCCAGGTTCCTGGACCTGATGCGCAAGATCGTTTGCTTGGAGAACGACGGTTCGTTCAGGCTTGACATGCGTTATTTTCGTTATCAAAAGGAATTGGTTCCGTACCAGTGGGACAATGGCTCGCCGGTCTTCGGAGATCTGTTTTCCGCTGAGCTGGAATCCCTGCTCGGCCCGCGCCGCGGCAAGGATGAGCCACTCGATCAGCGCCACCGGGATCTCGCCCGCTCGGTGCAGGCGATGTACGAGGAGGCGTTCTTCCACCTCGTGTTGACCGCGCAGAAGCGCTGGGGCTACACCGACATCGTGCTTGCTGGGGGCTGCGCCAACAATTCGGTTGCCAACGGAAAGGTGCGTCGGCATACGCCGTTCAAGCGCGTTTACGTACATGCTGCGCCGGGCGATGCAGGTGGCGCGATCGGCGCCGCCTATGTCGCATGGCACAACGAAGGCGGCAAGCGCGGCTTTGTCATGGACCATGCCTATTGGGGCCCGTCCTTCGACGACGCGACTTGCGCCGCTCTGCTCGAGGCCCGCAAGGATGACCTCGAAATCGAAGCCTGCACGGTCGAGCATATCACCGACGAGGCGGAGCTGTGTCGACGCACTGCCGCGGCAGTCGCCGAGGGAAAGGTGATTGGTTGGTTCCAGGGGCGAATGGAGTGGGGGCCGCGGGCATTGGGGAATCGTTCTATTGTCTGCGACCCGCGACGGGCGGATATGAAGGAGATTCTGAATCTGAAGATCAAGCGGCGGGAGTCGTTTCGGCCGTTCGCTCCTTCGATCCTTAGGGAGGCCGTCGCGGAGTGGTTCGAGGAAGACGACGATGTGCCGTTCATGATGAAGGTGTTTCAGATTCGGGAGGAGCGCCGTTCGCAGATTCCGGCGGTGACGCATGTGGATGGGTCGGGGCGGTTGCAGACGGTGTATCGGCATACGAACGCGCGCTATTACCAGTTGATCGAGTCGTTCGGGGACCTTACCGGAGTGCCGATCGTGCTGAATACCTCCTTTAACGAGAACGAGCCGGTGGTGTGCCGGCCGGAGGAGGCTCTGGATTGTTTTCTGCGTACACGGATGGACGTGTTGGTCATGGAACATTGGTATGTCGAACGGGCTGAGAGTGGAGCGGTGCCGCTCGGCGAGCTGAGTTGAGAGTGGGCCTGTTCGCTAGCCCGCGATTCGTGCTGGATCAGCCTTCCATCGGCAGGGACGGGGCGCCGCGCTGCTGCGCTGGCTGCGGTGGCAGATTGGGAGGAGGTTGCTGCCTGGACCGGTCGCTTTGGCGTTTGTGCAAGATGTTTCTCTCTTCGTCGCACCGAATATGGCAGGCGCGACGGGTATCGTCTACTGCGGCTTGCATGAGCTTGAGGACATGGCGCTGGTGCTCCACGCCCTGCGACCGGGTGACTTGTTCGCCGACATCGGGGCGAATGTTGGCTCCCACTCGATGCTCGCGGGGGGGCGACGGGCGGGTAGTGTCTCTCGGTCGAGGCGATCCCGAGCACCTTCGCCTGGCTGACGCAGGACATCGAGGTCAACGGACTGCGCAATCGCGTGGAGGCGCTCAATCTGGGTATGGGGCGGGGAGAGGGCCGACTGCGGTTCACCGGGGATGGATACGACGAATTGCGTGCTCGCCAAAGACGAGGTGGCGGACGATGTGCTGGATGTGCCGGTGCGTACGCTGGACGCGGTGCTGGATGGTCGGTCGCCGACTCTGACCAAGATGGACGTCGAAGGCTTTGAGACCGATGTGGTCGCGGGCAGCGCGCGAGGTTTGGACGATCCGGGGCTGTTGGCCGTGATCCTGGAGCTGAACGGCAGTGGCACGCGCTATGGCTTCGATGAGGATGCGCTGCATCGGAATCTGCTGGGGCGCGGTTTTGAGACATTTCGCTATCGGTCGTTCGGCCGCTAAACGGGCCACGCTCGGGTGGCGGCAATACGCTCTATGTCCGATTCGGGGCGGCTGGCGGAACGGGTGCGGGCTGCGCCGCCGTTTCGGGTTGGGGACGGGGCCGGAGATTTGAAAGTTTGGGATTGGGGTCAGCGCTGGCTGTGAGGTTACCATCCGTGACACTGGGCTCCCGGCACTCCTGCCGGGAAGACGGCGGTGGCTCAATGTGACGGGTCGAAATCGCTGCGAGGTTGCCATCCCGGGCGCTGGGTCCCGGCCGCCTGCCGGGAAGACGGCGGTTCGGGTCGGCCACGGGGCTCAGATCATGGCTGGTCCGCGGCGATGCGGTGTCGCCTCGCCACCGTCATTCCGGAGGACGCCGGAAATCCGGTGCCAGTGCCAGTAGACGGCGGGCGTGCGCCATCGTTCGACGCGGGCCGCGCGGTTGCCGCTGGTGCGATGCACGGGCTGAGGATGTGTGAGCGATGAAAACCGACCATCCCGATTGATTGTTTCTGTCCGCCGGGCGCGGAGGCCTTTCGGGTACTGACCGGTGGCCGGCGTCTGGAGGGTGAGTACCGCTTTTGCTCGCTGGCGATCAAGGGCCTGGAACGGCGCCTGGACGGAATCTTCGAGCCCGAGGGGCACCTTGGGGCGGTCTACGTGGTCGAATTTCAGGCTCAATGGGTACCGGCGGCCTGGTATAATCTGCTGACCAAGATCGGACTTTACGGCGAGCAACATCCCGAGCGTGACGTGATCGGCATCGGGGTGTTCCTGCGCGGGCAGGACATGCCGCGCTGGCCGAGCTGGGCAAGCGGGGTGCATGCGCCGTTGGCGTGTGTGGCGCTGGATCGGGTCCTGCCCGAGACCCTGGCGCGTGAGCCGGACAATCCCTACGCGGCGGTGTTCGCGCCCTTGCTGATCGAGGATGACGAGGAGCTGCGCGCGCGTGCCCCGGCGCTATGGCGGACGGTGCAGACGGCGGCGGTGTCGCCCGAGGTACGTGAGGTGCTGGCGCAGGTCTTGGAGTTTTGGTTTTTCAGCGGTTTCGCGGGCTCACCGCGAAGGAGATCTGGGCGATGTTGAATCTCATGACACCTATCCAAGAGACGCGGGCCTATCAGTCGATCTTTGCCGAAGGCGAGGCCAAAGGGAAGGAAGAGGGCAAGGCTGAAGGCGAGGCCAAAGGCAAGGCCGAGGGCAAGGCCAGTACCCTGAAGCGCCAATTGACACGCCGTTTCTGTGCCTTCCCCGGTGGGCGAGCGGCGCATCGACGCGGCGCCGGTCGAGCAACTGCATGCCTGGCTCGACGGCATTTTCGATGCCGGGGGTGTGGCGGCCCGGATCGGACCGGAAAGCGGATCCGCCTGAGCCCGACACCAGGGCTGCTGGGCGGCGCGGGGTATTCACCCGGTCCCAAGGTTTGGGGTCTATAAGGGGGCGGGGCGGTTGACGAAAAGGGTGCGGACGGCGCCGCGATTCCGATTGGGAATTGGAGGGGAGATTTGAGCGTGACCCCGAACAGGTGGGCGCTTGGATAGAGGTGATACTGCTTCGAGGAGGCCGACGATGGCGCCTTCCTGCAGAAGGTATTTCAGATCCGCGAGGACCAGCGCCCGCGGATTCCCGCCGTGACGCACGTGGACGGGTCCGGCCGTCTACAAATCGTGTACCGTCACACCAACCCCCGCATCCCCGTCAGCCCCCGCTATTACCGTCTCATCGAGGCCCTCCGGGGGTGACCGGGGTGCCGATCCTCTCGAGAATTTCCTTTAGTCAGAACGAGCCTGTGGTGTGGCCATGCAAGGAGGCGTTGGATTGCTTCCTGCGAACCCGGCTGGCCCTGTTGGTGATGGGGGGCCGGGTGGTGAGGGGCGTGGCCTCCTGAGGTAGGGGGACAGCCACCTGGCCGATGGGGTTGTGGGGTTGGCTGGGAATACGCTGGGTCGCCGAGAGGGCTCGCCTCCCACAGGAAATCCGGTGGGGGTTGGCTGTCAGGAGGCCAGCCCCCTGGCCGATGGGTTGTGTGGGTTAGGCTGGGGAAGGCTGGGTCGCCGAGAGGGCTCGCCTCCTATGCGATCACCATGGCGACCGGCTTGCCGCGCCGCGTGACCCGTTGGGGGTGCCCTTCCTGGCCGCTTCTACCACTGCGCTGAAGCGATTCTTGGCGTCTTGCAGTGACCAATCCGGTATGGGCATGACGCGTCTCCTGGCCAGTTGATCTAGCCAGGTAATTCGGGGGTAAGGGGGAGCATGTCAAGCGGGACTCCCGGAGGACGGGGCTCGGGTCCTGCTGGGCGGCGGTTCTGGGTCGGGGCTGAAGAATCGCGCCGGGGGGGAAGGGCGCGAGAGTGGCCAGGGCTAGTGGATAGGGCGTAGTGGCTGGTTGTGGCAAGGAGTTAGTTGGCGCGGGGAAGGGGCCTGGAGCGGTTTGGGTCGTCTCGGGGCGGGGCGTCGCTCCCACATGGGAAGGACCGCCCCAGGGGTTGGAATACGAGGAGTTGTGATGGACCATGACCAGAACTTCAAGAACCTGATTCTCGATTATCCTGCTCAGGCGCTGGCCTTGTTCGCGGCCGCCGAGGCGGCGGCCATCGATGGGAGTGCCCGCGTCGTGCCGGTGCGCCAGGAGCAGCTCAAGGAGCGGCTCGGGGCGCGGTTCCGGGAGCTCGATGTCCCCTTGCTGGTCGAGTGGCCGGACGGGCGGCGCGAGGCGTTGCTGTTCGTGCTGGAGCACGAGAGCGACGCGCGGCGCTTCTCGATCCATCGGCTGGCGCACTACTGCCTGGACCTTGCCGAGCTGTTTGCGACCGACCGGGTGGTGCCCGTGGTGATCTTTCTGCGTGGCGGCGCCTGCCGGCAAGAGCTGGTCCTGGGCGGTCAACGCCACGACTACCTGAGCGTTCGCTACCTGTCCTGCGACCTCTCCGCTCTGCCTTACGAGGCGTACCGCGACAGCGACAACCTGGTGGCGAGGCTGAACCTGCCGAACATGCGCTACGAGCCGGCGCAGCGGGTGGAGGTGTATGCCCAGGCGGTACGCGGTCTGACCCGGCTGGAGCCGGACCCGGAGCGCCAGCTCAAGTATCTGGACTTCATCGACATCTATGCCGGGCTTGATGATAATGAATTGCATCGATATCGGCGGGAGTATCCGGAGGAGGCAGCGCAGATGAGTGGCTTTGCGGACAGGTTTCGCGAGGAGGGGATGCAGCAAGGAGAAGCGCTGATCCTGGTGCGGTTGATGGAGCACAGGTTCGGAGCCTTGGCGCCTCATCTGCGTCGACGCATAGAGCAGGCGGATACTGAGACCCTGCTGCGATGGTCAAAGCGGGTGCTCACCGCTGGCAGTGTGGAGGAGGTGCTGCACTGATCAGGCGGGGCTGGGGGGTCGCGGGAGCGCCGCCCTCGGAGCGATCGGGGGATGAAGGGAAGTGGTGGCTGTGAGGTTACCATCCGTGACACTGGGTCCCGGCATCCTGCCGGGAAGACGGCGGTGGCTCAATGTGACGGGTCGAAATCGCTGCGAGGTTGCCATCCCGGCGCTGGGTCCCGGCCGCCTGCCGGGAAGACGGCGGTTCGGGTCGGCCACGGGGCTCAGATCATGGCTGGTCCGCGGCGATGCGGTGTCGCCTCGCCACCGTCATTCCGGCAGGATGCCGGAATCCGGTGCCAGTGCCAGTAGACGGCGGGCGTGCGCCATCGTTCGACGCGGGCCGCGCGGTTGCCGCTGGTGCGATGCACGGGCTGAGGATGCGTGAGCGATGAAAACCGACCATCCCATCTATTTGTTCCTGTCCGCCGGCGCGGAGGCCTTTCGGGTACTGACCGGTGGCCGGCGTCTGGAGGGTGAGTACCGCTTTTGCTCGCTGACGATCAAGGGCCTGGAACGGCGCCTGGACGGAATCTTCGAGCCCGAGGGGCACCTTGGGGCGGTCTACGTGGTCGAATTTCAGGCTCAATCGGTACCGGCGGCCTGGTATAATCTGCTGACCAAGATCGGACTTTACGGCGAGCAACATCCCGAGCGTGACGTGATCGGCATCGGGGTGTTCCTGCGCGGGCAGGACACGCCGCGCTGTCCGAGCTGGGCAAGCGGGGCGAATGCGCCGTTGGCGTGTGTGGCGCTGGATCGCGTCCTGCCCGAGACCCTGGCGCGGGAGCCGGACAATCCCTACGTGGCGGTGTTCGCGCCGTTGATGATCGAGGATGATGCGGAGCTGCGCGCGCGTGCCCCGGCGCTATGGCGGACGGTGCAGACGGCGCCGCTGTCGCCGGAGGTCCGTGAGGTGCTGGCGCAGGTCTTGGAGTTTTGGTTTTTCGAGCGGTTTCGCGGGCTTACCGCGAAGGAGATCTGGGCGATGTTGAATCTGGTGACACCGATCCAAGAGACGCGGGCCTATCAGTCGATCTTTGCCGAAGGCGAGGCCAAAGGCAAGGCCGAGGGCAAGGCCAGTACCCTGAAGCGCCAATTGACACGCCGTTTCGGTGCCCTGCCCGGGTGGGCAGAGCGGTGCATCGACGCGGCGCCGGTCGAGCAACTGGATGCCTGGCTCGACGGCATTTTCGATGCTGGAAGTTTGGCGGCCCTGATCGGACCGGAAAGCGGATCCGCCTGAGTCCGACACGAGGGCTGCTGGGCGGCGCGGGGTATTCACGCCGTCCCGAACGCTTGGGCTCTATATGGGGGCGGGGCGGTTGGCGGAAAGGGTGCGGACGGCGCCGCGATTCCGATTGGGAATTGGAGGGGAGATTTGAGCGTGACCCCGAACAGGTGGGCGCTTGGATAGAGGTGATACTGCTTCGAGGAGGCCGACGATGGCGCCTTCCTGCAGAAGGTATTTCAGATCCGCGAGGACCAGCGCCCGCGGATTCCCGCCGTGACGCACGTGGACGGGTCCGGCCGTCTACAAACCGTGTACCGTCACACCAACCCCCGCATCCCCGTCAGCCCCCGCTATTACCGTCTCATCGAGGCCCTCCGGGGGTGACCGGGGTGCCGATCCTCTCGAGAATATCCTTTAGTCAGAACGAGCCTGTGGTGTGGCCACTCAAGGAGGCGTTGGATTGCTTCCTGTGGACCCGGCTGGCCCTGGGTTGGTGGGGGCGGGCGAGCTGGGAAGTGGGTGGAGGGGCCGCCTCAGGGTCTGGGAAGGCTGGTAGGCCGGAGCTCGCCGATGGGTTCGGGGTTGGCTGTAGGGCCAGCCCCTGGCCGATGGGGTTGTGGGGTTGGCTGGGAAAGGCTGGGTCGCCGAGAGGGCTCGCCTCCTACAGGAAATCCGGTGGGGGTTGGCTGTAGGAGGCCAGCCCCCTGGCCGATGGGGTTGTGGGGTTGGCTGGGAAAGGCTGGGTCGCCGAGAGGGCTCGCCTCCTATGCGATCACCATGGCTACCGGCTTGCCGCGCCGCGTGACCCGTTGGGGGTGCCCTTCCTGGCCGCTTCTACCACTGCGCTGAAGCGATTCTTGGCGTCTTGCAGTGACCAATCCGTTATGGGCATGACGCGTCTCCTGGCCAGTTGATCTGGCCAGATAATCCGAGGGTAAAGGGGAGCATGTCAAGCCGGACTCCTGGAGGACAGGGCTCGGGGCCCAGGAGGCAGGGGGCAGGCATCGGGGCTCAGCGCAGCTGTCACGCGGACTCGTCAGGTGCTCGGTTGCCGGCCTGCTGTCGTGGTGATCGGGGGATGCGCGGGTCAGGCACCGGTACGTGACGACGGGCCGACAGGGCGAGGCGGCATCACGCCTCGGCTCTTCGGCAGCTCGCAGGAGCGAAGGCGCTTCGTCAAGGTTTGCCTCGTCCGGCTTGTGCTCGAACAGCATCCCTGGCTTCTGAATCACTACGTATTCAGGTGGGGGGTTTCTGGAGGGGCGGTCGGGGCTGATCGCGAGCCAGATCCACACCAGCTACACCACGCAGGTGAGGGCGAAGATGTACGAGCTATGGCTTTTGGAGGAGGGGCGGTCCTCATTGTGAGAGAACCTGCGTGGGGGCGCTGGGGTGGGCTCCCGTCGGGAGGGGGCTCGGGTCTTGGTGGGCGGCGGTTCTGGGTCGGGGCTGAAGAATCGCGCCGGGGGCGGTGCTCCCACAAGGGAGCGGGGGGGCGGGATGTTTTGCGGTCGCCTTATGGTGGGGCGATTTCGGGATCGGGTGCGGCGCGGGCTCGAGATCTTTCGTTATCAGCGGTTCGAGCCGCCGTTGGAGGCGCTGCACGGGGCGCGCTCGGGTGGCGGCAAGACCCTTGGTGTGGGGGATGCGGGGCGGCTGGCGGCGCGGGTGTGGGGCCGGCGCCGTGGCTTCGGTTGGGGCCCGGGGTGGAGATTTGAGCTCGGGGATTGGGGCCGGCGCTGGCTGTGAGGTTAGCATCCGTGGTATAGGGCCCTGACCTCCGCGGGACGACGGGGGATTCCTCATGCGGCAGGATGCCGGCATCCAGTGCCAGGCCCGGTACATGCATGGCGGGCGTGCGCCATCGCTCGGCGCGGGCGGCGCGAGGTTGCTGCTGGTGCGACGCACGTGCTGAGAGTATGTGAGCGATGAAAACCGACCATCCCATCTATTTGTTCCTGTCCGCGGGCGCGGAGGCCTTTCGGGTACTGACCGGTGGCCGGCGTTTGCAGGGTGAGTACCGCTTTTGCTCGCTGACGATCAAGGGTCTGGAGCGACGCCTGGATGGAATCTTCGAGCCCGAGGGGCACCTTGGGGCGGTCTACGTGGTCGAATTTCAGGCTCAATCGGTACCAGCGGCCTGGTATAATCTGCTGACCAAGATCGGACTTTACGGCGAGCAACATCCCGAGCGTGACGTGATCGGCATCGGGGTGTTCCTGCGCGGGCGGGACGCGCCGCGCTGTCCGAGCTGGGCAAGCGGGGCGAATGCGCCGGTGGCGTGTGTGGCGCTGGATCGGGTCCTGCCCGAGACCCTGGCGCGTGAGCCGGATAACCCCTACGTGGCGGTGTTCGCGCCCTTGCTGATCGAGGATGACGAGGAGCTGCGCGCGCGTGCCCCGGCGCTATGGCGGACGGTGCAGACGGCGGCGGTGTCGCCCGAGGTACGTGAGGTGCTGGCGCAGGTCTTGGAGTTTTGGTTTTTCGAGCGGTTTCGCGGGCTCACCGCGAAGGAGATCTGGGCGATGTTGAATCTGGTGACACCGATCCAAGAGACGCGGGCCTATCAGTCGATCTTTGCCGAAGGCGAGGCCAAAGGGAAGGAAGAGGGCAAGGCTGAAGGTGAGGCCAAAGGCAAGGCCGAGGGCAAGGCCAGTACCCTGAAGCGCCAATTGACACGCCGTTTCGGTGCCCTGCCCGGGTGGGCAGAGCGGCGCATCGACGCGGCGCCGGTCGAGCAACTGGATGCCTGGCTCGACGGCATTTTCGATGCTGGGAGTTTGGCGGCCCTGATCGGACCGGAAAGCGGATCCGCCTGAGCCCGACACGAGGGCTGCTGGGCGGCGCGGGGTATTCACCCCGTCCCGAACGTTTGGGCTCTATATGGGGGCGGGGCGGTTGGCGGAGAGGGTGCGGACGGCGCCGCGATTCCGATTGGGAATTGGAGGGGAGATTTGAGCGTGACCCCGAACAGGTGGGCGCTTGGATAGAGGTGATACTGCTTCGAGGAGGCCGACGATGGCGCCTTCGCTGCAGAAGGTGTTTCAGATCCGCGAGGACCAGCGCCCGCGGATTCCCGCCGTGACGCACGTGGACGGGTCCGGCCGTCTACAAACCGTGTACCGTCACACCAACCCCCGCATCCCCGTCAACCCCCGCGATTACCGTCTCATCGAGGCCCTCCGGGAGCTGACCGGGGTGCCGATCCTCTCGAGAACTTCCTTCAATCAGAACGAGCCTGTGGTGTGGCCATTAAGGAGGCGTTGGATTGCTTCCTGTGGACCCGGCTGGTCCTGTTGGTGATGGGGGGCCGGGTGGTGAGGGGGTGGCCTCCTGAGGTAAGGGGTCAGCCACCTGGCCGATGGGGTTGTGGGGTTGGCTGGGAAAGGCTGGGTCGCCGAGAGGGCTCGCCTCCTACAGGAAATCCGGTGGGGGGATGGCTGTAGGAGGCCAGCCCCCTGGCCGATGGGGTTGTGGGGTTGGCTGGGAAAGGCTGGGTCGCCGAGAGGGCTCGCCTCCTACAGGAAATCCGGTGGGGGTTGGCTGTAGGAGGCCAGCCCCCTGGCCGATGGGTTGTGGGGTTGGCTGGGAAAGGCTGGGTCGCCGAGAGGGCTCGCCTCCTACAGGAAATCCGGTGGGGGGTTGGGTGTAGGAGGCCAGCCCCCTGGCCGATGGGGTTGTGGGGTTGGCTGGGAAAGGCTGGGTCGCCGAGAGGGCTCGCCTCCTACACGGAAATCCGGTGGGGGGTTGGGTGTAGGAGGCCAGCCCCCTGGCCGATGGGTTGTGGGGTTGGCTTCTGTGGGAGCGCCGCCCTCGGCGCGATCGGGAGGATAAAGGGAAGCGGCTAGGGGCAAGTCGGTGTCGGAAGGTAGCTGGACGGAGTTGTCCCTGCGTGGGGGGCGACCGAGGTTTCGATCGTATCGCGGCGGGGGCGCCGCTCCCACAAGAGAGGCGGGTGCCAGGAGGTTGGCCGGTCTTGTGGGAGGCCAGCCCCTGGCCGAATGCTTGTCGTATCCGTGCTAGGGCGGCGCACCGATGGGTGATTGGGCGGGCGAGCTAGCGCGTGCCGCTCGTGGAAGCGTTGCGCCGAAACCGGCCTTGCATCTGGTGACTTTCTGTGCGGAACCGCGTTTGCGGGCCGAGGGCACGGCATGCTAAAGTTGAACAACTTATTGTACAGGTTTAGCATCATGAAAGTCGTGACCTATTCTCATGCGCGCAATGCACTCAAGTCTGTGCTGGACGAGGTCGTACGCGATGCCGATGTTGCCATCATCAGCCGCCGGGATGCCGGGGGCGATGCCGTGGTGATGTCGCTGGATTACTACAACAGCTTGGTAGAAACCCTGCATCTGCTGTCGACACCAGCCAATGCCGAGGCGCTGGCGCGCGCCATCCGTCAAGACCAGGCGGGACAATCCCAGCCGCGGGCGCTGATCGATATCGACGACGGCGGATGACGCGCGCCATCCGCTTCGTCCCGGACGCCTGGGAAGCCTACTTGTACTGGCAGCAACAGGACAAGAAGACGTTGAAGCGCATTAATGTGCTCATCAACGAGGCAGCACGCGATCCGTTCTACGGGATTGGCAAGCCCGAGTCCCTGCGCGGCAATCTGTCGGGTTATTGGTCGCGGCGCATCGATGACACACATCGTTTGGTCTATCGCGCCACGGACACCGACTTGGTGATCATCGCCTGCCGCTTTCACTACGATGTCTGACTTGTCGATGAGCCTGAGACAACCGCCTGCAGTGTGACCTGCGGTCGCGGGAGAAATTCTTATCTGAGGGGGACTTGGATGTGCCGTTTCGCATCCTGAGCACGGCGACACTCCTGCTCTTCACACTCTGCTCGCAATTGCGAATGAGCCAATCTCTCTTTCGGCCTGAGGGAGCACTGTCTTGAGGATATCCGTCGTTACAGCCGTATTCAATAACGGCGAAACTATCTCGGACGCGCTAGATTCCGTGCTGTCGCAGGCCGGCGTGGAGCTCGAGTTGATTGTAATCGACGGGGGGTCGATCGACGGTACGCAGGCGGTATTGAAACGCTATACGGATCGACTGGCGGTGCTGGTCAGCGAGCCGGATCGCGGCATTTACGATGCCTTGAACAAAGGCATCCGCCGGTGTACGGGGGATGTGGTCGGTTTTCTGCATTCCGATGACCTACTGGCCGGTCCGAACACGCTTTCGGGTGTGGCCGCCGCCTTTGCCGATGGCGATGTGGATGCGGTTTACGGCGATCTGGTGTATGTGCGTAAGCATGATCCTGATACGGTGGTGCGCTATTGGCGGGCGGGTGCGTTTTCGCGTCGTCGCTTGGGCTGGGGTTGGATGCCGCCGCATCCGACGCTGTATGTGCGGCGCAGTGTTTATGAGGAGATGAGTTACGCCCGTGCTGGGTTGCAAATTCCCCTCGGGCTCCCGTTGTCGAAGGGGGAAACTGGAATGGGCGGCGATTTCTCAGGAAGCCAGCAGTCTGGGTTATTCGACACGACCTATCGGATCGCGGCCGACTACGATTGCATGCTGCGCTTGCTGGCTCGGGACGACGTTCGCGTTCGGTATATCCCGGAGGTGCTGGTGAAGATGCGGCTGGGCGGGGTCAGCAACCGATCGCTGCGAGGGATCTTGCGCAAGTCCGCCGAGGATTACCGGGCCCTGCGTAGTAACGGCGTCGGCGGGGGTGGGGCGTTGATTTGGAAGAATTTGAGTAAGTTGACGCAGTTTTTCAAAAGGAAAAATGGGGAAGTCAGAAGGTGAAAGTTAAAGGAGGCAATATGCGGCAGCCTGTAGCCTGCATGCGCGACTGTCCTCGTTACGATCGCCTAAGTCGGGCAGGCTCCCAGACTTCGTGGATTGCGATGCTGTAGGCCGGGGCGTATGGGTTGTTGGTTGGGGGAATTATGGATGCTGAAGACTTTGTCGCGCGTTGCTTCCAGGAACGGTTAGGGGCCGACGTGCTTGGCGTGTCGGCGACGCCGTTGCCGGGGACGATGCATGTTCTCGTGAAGGTTCGGGGGCGTTTGCAGGAGGCCGAGGCGGTGGCGGCCGACTTGACAACGGAACTGGCGGAGCTCGACCGCACGTTGCTTATCGCCGTGGAGGTTGCCGGCGACAAGTGATCGTGCGCGCGGGGTCAGCGCGCGGGGTCAAGCCTTGTCTTTTGCCCACTCCGGGCGTAGCGTTCCGCCATGCCCCGCCTACTGCGCATCGAATTCCCCGGCGCCGCGTCTGGGGTCAGGTCTTTCCTTTTGCCTTCGTTTTCGCTCTCTCGTCCGCCCGGATGTGAACGATTTTGCTCACGCGAGAGTGGTGGTGCGTGGGATAGGAAAAAAGAAAGACCCCTACATGTGACCCGTAAGAGCCAGCAGAGAGGAAATCGAATTGGGGGAAATCCCCGCCAGGGCGAACCGTAGCGGGGTAGTTGGTAGCTGGTCAGTCAGGCAGACCGGCGCTTGACCGAAAATTCCAAGCCAACGGAGTGCAGCACCGAGAGCAGGCTGGACATCTTGGGGTTCCCATCCTCTGAAAGCGCCTTGTACAGCGCCTCGCGGGATAGGCCGGTTTCCTTGGATAGTTCGCTCATGCCCTTTAAGGCGCGCGCTGCATTACCCAGGGCATTTAAGAACAGGCCGGGGGACTCGGATTCTTCCTCGATCGCCGCATTCAGATATTCGGCAATGTCCTCGGGCGTTCGCAGATAATCCGCCGTGTCGAATGGCGCGGATCGGTTAGTCATGCATCTTTCTCCAGTTTCTCCAATAGTCACCAGCGAGTTTGGCGTCGGACGACTGGCTGGATTTGTTGCCACCGCAGAGCAATAGAATGGCGGTCTCGCCATCCCATGCGTAATAAACGCGGTAGCCTTTCCCTTCGGGTATCCGCAACTCACGAACCCCGCCGCTGGCCTTGATCGGCTTCCAATCACCTTCGTTGCCCATCGCAACTCGGTCTATGCGGGTCAAGACGCGGGCACGTGCGCGCTGATCCTTCACGCACTCCAGCCAGTCATCGAAGGGTGCCCGTCCCTGTTCATCGACGTATTTCCGTATCTCAACCACAAGTCAAGTGTAGTTGACACTTGTCCGCCGTGTCAACTTTACTTGGCACCCGCCGGACCGATAGCGTTTGGGGGCAGGGGGCAGGGGGCAGGGGCAGGGGCAGGGGGCAGGGGGCAGGGGGCAAGGGGCAGGGGGCAGGGGGCAGGGGGCAGGGGGCAAGGGGCAAGGGGCAGGGTCGGGCTTCAGGCCGACAGCGGTGCCTGATGTGACCTGGGATGCCCCGTCGGACTAAAGTCTGACCCATGCCTATACGGTTCGCTCCCAACACGTCTGGTCGTGACGCACGGGAGCTACGGATGTCGTTTCTCGTATCGATGTCCGCACGGCCGCGGCGAAGCGAAACAGGACCTTGCAGCGGGGGCGAACGCCCACCGCACGGCGCCACTGACGACGCCATCTTGCAGTTAACGCTTTGGGAGGCAACCGTATAGGCATGGTCCGACCTACACCCAACGCAGACAGCACCTTACATCTTGGGCCGGCTTTATGTAAACTGTCATTGTCATAGACATTTAACATAAATTCCCTAGGCTTGGCCATGATCCCGCGTGATATCGAGTCCACACTCCGCAAGCTGCTTGAGGGGTTTTCCATCGTCACCCTGACCGGTCCAAGGCAGTCCGGGAAGACGACGCTGGCGCGCGCCGTCTTTGCCAGTAAGCCGTATGTGTCGCTGGAAGACCCGGATGTACGCCGGATGGCCTTGGATGATCCGCGCGGCTTCCTGGCGCGTTTCCCGGATGGGGCGGTGCTCGACGAAGTCCAGCGTGCGCCGGAGCTCTTGTCCTACCTCCAAACGCGGGTCGATGCGGATGGTCGTATGGGGCTGTTCCTGTTGACCGGTTCGCAGCAATTCGGGCTCTTGTCCGGAGTTACGCAGTCGCTGGCCGGCCGAACGGCATTTGTCGAGCTGCTGCCGTTTTCAATACATGAGTTGGATCGGGCCGGGGTCAGGCCGAGCAGTCTTGACGAGATGCTTTTCACCGGGGGGTATCCGCCCCTCTACGATCGCGACCTTGGGCCGCGTGCATGGCTGTCAGCCTATGTGACAGCCTATGTGGAGCGCGACGTCCGCCAGTTTCTCAAGGTGCTCGACTTGGAGGCGTTTCAGCGTTTTGTGCGGCTGTGCGCTGGGCGTAGCGGGCAGATACTAAACCTCTCCTCGCTCGCCACGGATTGCGGCATCACGCACAACACGGCCAAGGCCTGGATTTCCGTGCTTGAGGCCAGCTATATCCTGTTTCAGTTGCGCCCGCATCATGTGAACTTCAGCAAGCGACTCGTCAAGTCGCCAAAGATTTACTTTTACGATACGGGATTGCTGTGCTGGCTACTGGGTATCCAGGAACCGGGCCAGCTTGTCGCGCATCCCTTACGCGGCAGCATTTTCGAAACGCTAGTTGTGTCGGAGTTGGTGAAGACCCGCTTCAACCTGGGCGAGCGGGCGGCCCTCCATTTCTGGCGCGATAGCAACGGCAACGAAGTGGATATCATCGCCGACCTGGGCCCGAAGCTGATGCCGATCGAGATCAAATCGGGCCAGACAATCAATCGCGATTTCTTCACCGGGCTGGAACGTTGGCAGACGCTGGCCGGAGATTTGGCTGTTTCGCCGGCGCTGATCTACGGCGGAACCGAGACCCACACCCACCGGGGGGTGAATGTCTATGGCTGGAACGAAGCCGGGCGGGTGTTGCGGCGTGATGTGGGTATGGGGACCGGCGAGCGCGGAAGCTAGGCATTGCGGCTGCACGCTCAGATTCGTCGATGCTATCGAGCGGTTGAGCGGTCAAAGCGTCCCCGCGTGAGAGGCACCGCGCGGTGCTGGGGATCCGCCGGCGCGGGTCACGGCTCCATAGGGGCAAGGGGCAAGGGGCAAGGGACAAGGGGCAAGGGGCAAGGGGCAAGGGGCAAGGGGCAAGGGGCAAGGGGCAAGGGGCAAGGGGCAAGGGGCAAGGGGCAAGGGGCAAGGGGCAGGGGGCAGGGGGCAGGGGGCAGGGGGCAGGGGGCAGGGGCAGGGGCAGGGGAGGGCAAGGGGCTTTCGACTGATTTTTCCAACACCCTCCCGGGGGGTGAGGCGATGTAGGGAGTGAGTGGGCTCGACTGCCACGGACCTTTGGCCCCGTGTAGCAACGGCGGGGTGTTTGTTGAGTCCCCCTCATTCCCCAGGCCAGGTCAATGTTTGCGGGGCCTGGCGATGGAAACCTGTGAGGCAATGGTTGCCATGCCGAATCAAACCGTGTAAATTGCGTACACAATTGATTAACAGAGAGCCTGTCATGAGTCTGCGCATCGGCATGCGCGAGTTGCGCGAGAAGCTGGCCGAGTACCTGGAATCCTCGGTGCCCATCGAGGTTACCCGCCACGGCCAGACCATCGGGTTCTACATACCCGTCCCGAAGCGGCCGACCCAATCTGAGCGCGACGCACTGCTGGAAGCGGGGCGGCGGATGCAGGAGGAAATGGCCCGCCTGGGCATCACCGAGGAAGAGCTCGTCGCCGATTTCAAGACCTGGCGCAAAGACCGGCATGCAACATAAACGCTTGGTCATCGACGCCAATATCCTGATTCGCGCACCAGTGGCGCTTGTTCAACGTCAACAACCTCAAGCTCGCCCGCTTCAAGCAGGTGTTCCCGGCGGCGGCCAAGACCGACCGCATAGACGCGCGTAGCGCCCTGGAGCTGATGCAGCTGGGCGAGCACCTGCCGCGGGTGCGAGAGGCGCTCCAGGAAGTCCAGGGGGCCCCTGCGGAGAACCTTGAGCTTAAACGCTTGACCCGTCGGCGAAGAGCTTTGGTTGACGAAAAAGTCCGTGTTCTCAGTCGCTTGCAAGACGACCTGCAGGCCGTTTGCCCGGGGCTGCTGGAGATCACGGGCGATGCCGACAACCTGTGGTTTCTCAATCTGCTGGTCCACGGCGAGGATCTGACCAAGCTTGCAGGCTTGCGTGAGAAGACCCTGCTGGCCATCCCTGCCATCGGCGTGAAGTTCTGCTCGATGATTCGGGCCTGGCAGCACCGCGCTTTCTTTAGCCAGGAGGTCGCCTACGCTGGCCCTATGATCGTCGCCGACGCGCGCCGAGTACTGGAGCTGCGCGGACAGATCGAGGCCCTGGAGACCCGCTGTGAGGCCCTCCTGGCGGTCTCCCAGATTGGACTTCGCATCGATAGCATCCCCGGCTTCGCGCTGGTGTGCTCCAGCGAGCTGGCCGGGGAGATCGGCACCGTGGAGCGCTTCCCCAGCGAGGCAAGCTTGGCGGTTTATCTCGGCATGGCTAACCTCGACCACAGCTCTGGTCAACAGCGGGGCGCCAAGGCACCGCGGCACGTTTTGGGACATCCATAAAAATCAGGCTCCCGGAAGCCCACGCGGACTGTGATTCGCAGCCGCTGGATCAGCTGAGCGTCACGAGCAGCAGCGGGCAACACTGGCTTATAGCGTTGAAATCCCGGTCCTTGGTAAGCACAGGCAACCGATCCCGGATCGAGAGTTGGGCGATGAGGCAGTCGATGGTCGAGCGGATGGTTACCCCATTGGCCCGGCAGAGGCGATAGATCCGCGCGGTCTCCCGGTAATCGGCCATAGTGGGTTCGGGTACGACATCGAACGCCAGCAACAGGTCGGCAATGCGCGAGGCTTCCACCTCGGTCTTGAGTCCGAGCAGGATCTCGGTCAGCACGATACCCGGCAGCGCGATGGGTTCTCCATCGCCGATGGCCCGTGCCAACCGTTCGCTCTCGGCCGAGGCGTAGTCGTTGAAGAAGTCGATCCAGACCGAGCTATCGACCAGCATCAGAGCGCCTCGCCACCACGCGAGGCACGCAACTGCTCGAGATCGCCTTCCCAGGCGACCTTGCCGCGCAGTTCGAGCAGCTTTCTGCGTTTGAGTAGCTTGGCGTACTCCGACAGGGCCGCATTGACCGCCGCCTTCTTGGTTGAGAAACGACCGAGTTGGATCACTTGGTTAAGCAGGGTGTCGTCGAGCTCGAGATGGGTTCGCATGGGACAGATACCGGTGTCTCTATGGGCCTAGTATAGGCGTTTTCTTGTACATTGGAAGTGCCGCTGCCTTGGGTCTGCCGTGCATGACCTAGCAGCCAATCGGTGAGCGCGGGTTTTCCGCAGTCAAAGTGTTCGAGATGGTGGGGCGCATCCAATGCCATTAAGTCAAGGTATCGTCGTCGTCCCGGCAGGGAATGCCGGAACCGAGACGCCATGGATGGCAAGGCAAGCTTCACCTCCCTGTGGCTGGATTCCGCCACTCCCTGGGGGAATGACGGCTTTGCTTAATGGCATTGGGGACGCATCAAGTGGCCTGGGGGCCGAAAGATTCTGGGTCTGAAGGCCGGGCTGTCGCTGCGCGGAATCTATGCCCGCTATCTGGAAAGTCCTGGCACAAAAGCCTATTCGGTGGCCGAGGGAAGCGATTCGGCAGCTGTTGCCGGGGCCGGGTTGTTCATGTTGATTGAAGCAAAGAAGTGACGAACGATGAAACAAATTCTCCAATCCCTCAAGACCGGCGCCACTGAAATCGCCGAAGTCCCCGTGCCCAAGGCGGGCCGTGGGCAGTTGCTGATCCAGACCTCGCACACCCTGGTCTCCGCCGGCACCGAGCGCATGCTGGTTGAGTTCGGCAAAGCCGGCTGGATCGATAAGGCGCGCCAGCAGCCCGACAAGGTGCGCATGGTGCTGGACAAGATCAAGACCGACGGACTGCAACCGACCATCGATGCGGTCTTTAACAAGCTCGACCAGCCTTTGCCTTTGGGGTACTGCAATGTGGGCCGTGTATTGGAGGCTCAAGGTTCAAGGAGCAAGGATCAAGGGGTGGTTTTTGGGGTTGGTGATCGGGTCATTTCGAATGGGCATCATGCGGAAGTTGTTAGCGTACCTATTAATCTCTGCGCGAAGGTGCCCGAGTCGGTGACGGATGAAGCGGCGGCGTTCACCGTGCTGGGGGCCATCGCTCTGCAGGGTATCCGGCTGGTGCAGCCGACCCTGGGCGAGGCGGTGGTGGTGGGCACGCGGCATGATAGTCATGCGCGGTTTGTGTTGGCGGGGTTGCGGGCCGGCATGCATGTGTTTGTGGAGAAGCCGTTGTGTTTGACTCTTGGGGAGCTGGGGGAGATTGAGGGGGTTTGTGGCAAGGGGGGCGCAGAGGGGGAGTTGGGAGGGGAGAATCGCGGCGGGGGCGCCGCTCCCACAAAAGATGGCCCCGGTCCCACAACAGAGAGTGCCGCTCCCACGGGGGGTGCTGGTTCCACAGGGGGTGGGGAGTTGGGAGGGGGAGAATCGCGGCGGGGGCGCCGCTCCCACAGGGGGTGGGGAGTTGGGAGGGAGAATCGCGGCGGGGGCGCCGCTCCCACAGGGGGTGGGGAGTTGGGAGGGGAGAATCGCGGCGGGGGCGCCGCTCCCACAGGGGGTGGGGGGTTGGGAGGGAGAATCGCGGCGGGGGCGCCGCTCCTACAAGGGATGATACGTCGGAGGGGGTTGCGCGGCCCTTGCTGATGGTGGGGTTCAATCGGCGGTTTGCGCCGCAGGTGAAGAAGATCAAAGCACTGCTGGAAGCGGTGAGTGGGCCGAAGTCGTTTGTGATGACGGTCAATGCGGGGGCAATTCCGTCGTCTCATTGGACCCAGGATCTGGCTGTGGGTGGCGGGCGAATTGTTGGAGAGGCGTGCCACTTCGTCGATCTGCTGCGGTTTCTCGCTGGGGCGGCGATAACCGGATACAGCAAGAGCGGGATGCAATCGAGCGCCGACGATACGGTGACTCTGCAGCTCGACCTTTGCCGACGGATCGATTGGGACGGTGCACTACTTCGCCAATGGCAGCAAGGCGTTTCCCAAGGAGCGCCTCGAGGTATTCGCGGCCGGGCGGGTGCTGCAGTTGGATAATTTCCGTAAGCTGCGCGGGTTCGGATGGCCGGGATTCAGGCGGATGAATCTATGGCGCCAGGACAAGGGGCAGAGGGCATGTGCGGCGGCGTTCGTGAGCGCGGTGAGGGATGGAGGAGCGGCACCGATTCCGCTGGAGCAGATTCTGGAGGTGAGTTGGGTGAGCATTGAGCTGGCGGCCAGAGGGCGGACGGGGTAGAGGGCGATACTGTTATAGTGTAGCCATCCCGAGGTAGCGGCGAGTCTCTTGCTCGCGATCGGGTATCGGGAAAGGCAGCGGGGCAGAGCCCGCTCCCACAGGGGGGTGTGGTTCTGAATCGGCGAGTCGGCAACCTGAAGCATATATTGTTGGTAAACGTAGCCGTTCTATTTGGGAGGTGAAGCCGCGATGGTGCGAGATGAGATCATCGAAGAATTGAATCGGATACCGGAGCAGAAGATGTATGAGCTGTATGATCTGATTCATTATTTTCGGCTCGGATTAGAAGGTGCGCAGACTCAAAAGGCGGTGGGGCGTGGCGCAGGCGATATGGTCGGCCGGCTTCTCGATCACCCTGTTCAAGTGACGGATGCCTCCCCATTGGGGCGCGAAGAACTGCATGTCCGATAAGTCGTTTGTCGACACGAACATCTGGTTTTATGCGTTTGTGCGGGGTGACGACCCCGCGCGCGGTGTTAAGACGGATGCCGCTGCCGCATGTATCCGAGGGGTTGGGCATGGAGTGTTGAGTACCCAGGTGGTGAGTGAGCTGTGCGTGAACCTCATCAGAAAGGCGGATTTCGATGAGAACGCGATTCGCGAGTTGATCGACAGTCTGTTTCAGCGTTACCAAGTGGCGCCGGTTTCGTAGACCGCGATGAAAGCCGCATCTGAACTGCGCGAGGTGCATAAGCTGAGCTATTGGGACAGTTTGATTGTCGCGGTGGCGTTGGAGCAGGAATGTACGCTGCTGTATTCGGAGGATCTCCAGCACGGACAGGTTTTTCGGGATGCACTGAGGGTGGTCAACCCGCTTCTAGCCGTGTCTGGATGAGGGGCTTTGCGTCAGTCACGGCTTGCAGGGAGGCTTCAAGCGATTCTCCGCCTCATCCACACCGCCCGCTATCTGCGGCCGGTTCAAGTTTACGGCCGAGTCTGGTTTCGGCTGCGCCGACCTCGAGTGGATGCCTGCCCCGCGCCGGGTGTGCGGGTGGCGCGGGGGGGCTGGGTGTCTCTCGCCACCCGCCGCCCGTCCGTGGTCGGGCCTTCGAAGTTTCGGTTTCTGAATGAGACCCGGGAGGTGTCGAACGCCGCGGCTTGGAATGACGCTTCGGCGGACAAGCTCTGGCTGTACAAGAGCGCGCGGGGTCAAGCCTTGTCTTTTGCCCACTCCGGGCGTAGCGTTCCGCCATGCCCCGCCTACTGCGCATCGAATTCCCCGGCGCCGTCTATCGCGTCACCTCCCGTGGTGACCGGCGCTTGGCGATGTGTTGTCCGTGGAGCGTCTGAATCAGCGCGGGCTCCTCGGCCCGGCGGCGGTGCAGCGCCTGGTCACCGCCAACGATGCCGGCAAGGTGGATGCTAGCTACACCCTACTGTCATTGTTGCGCATCGAGATTTGGCGTGGGGCGGTTGTTGATGCAATGTGGGGAGTGAGTGGGCTGGACTGCCACGGACTTTTGGCCCTTATAGGATGAGGGGCTTGGGTGCTTACCGAAGCCGCTGAAGATTGCGATTGCCGATTACAGAATAGGGGAGGGGCAGGAGGGGCAAGGGGCAAGGGGCAAGGGGCAAGGGGCAAGGGGCAAGGGGCAAGGTAGGAGTGGATTGTATCTGCGATACGGTGCTGGTCGGTTTGTCAAGAGGGGGCAGGAGGCCTTTTACGAGGCCCTCGTCATAGGCTGCGCGCCGGTTTGCTTGAATTACTTATATTTCGATTCTATAATTCACGCTTCATCATCTTCGGGGGGTTACGCATGAGAAGCACCATCACCGAGCGCGGTCAGACGGTCATTCCGGCGGAGATCCGCCGACGGTTTCACTTGAATCCGGCCGATCGCCTGGAGTGGGTGGTGGAGCCGCAGGGGATTCGGGTTGTCCCTGTGCGGGCGGATCCCATAGAGGCATTCCGAGGCCAGGGCAAGGGCGGCGGTACGCGGCATTTGCTGGCAGACCGCCAGGCGGACTTGGTCAAGGAGTGAAGAGCTATCTGCTGGATACGTCCGCCCTCCTGACCTTGCGTGACGATGAGCCCGGGGCCGCTCGGGTGGCCGAGTTGTTGGGACAGGCCCAACAAGGGACGGTCAGGTGTGTGGGATGCTTCATGTCGTTGATGGAGCTGTGCTATCGCGTCTGGCGGGATGAAGGGGAATCCGCCGGTCGCTTGGCCTATGAGCAGTGTCTCGCCTTGCCTGTCACGTGGATACACGAATCCCCGGATTTGCTGACCAGGGCATCGGCCCTTAAGGCGACGTATCCACTGTCCGTGGCGGATGCTTGGATTGCAGCTTGTGCGCTTGAGGAACAGGCTGTTCTGTTGCACAAGGACCCGGAGCTCAAGGCGGTGCCCGTGGAGCAGGAAGTGCTCCCGCTCAAAGTGTCGGGGTGAGGGGCAGGGGGCAGGGGGCAGGGGGCAGGGGGCGGATTGGATTCGTGATGGGATGCTTTCGGGGATCAGCAGCCATGCTTGCCATTCTGTGCAATTCGAAACTATAGGTTTGCATATGCTCAGGAAGTGAGTAAGATCACCCCATGATCCTGCGAGACATTTCTGAGGAATTTCGGAGTGCTGCCGCCGAATACCCGGTGGTCACGCTGTTGGGGCCACGCCAATCCGGCAAGACTACGCTGGCACGGATGACTTTTCCCGATAAGCCTTGGGTGTCGCTTGAAGACCCGGATGTGCGGATGGCGGCGGAGGCCGATCCGCGCGGGTTCTTGGGGCAGTTGGCGGGCGGGGCGATTTTGGATGAGGTGCAGCGGTTGCCTCCATTGCTTTCGTATCTGCAGGGCATGGTTGATCGCGACGGTAGTCGAGGGCGCTTTATCCTGACCGGTAGCCATCAACCTCAATTGCAGGAGGCAATCAGCCAGTCGTTGGCGGGCCGGACGGCGGTGCTGACGCTTTGGCCGTTTTCGCTCAGGGAGTTGCGCAATTACCGCCCGCACTGGGAGCCCTTCGAGTTGATGCTGCGGGGTTGTTATCCCCGTGTGCATGAGGAAGGGCTGGAGCCGCGCCGGTTTTACAACGGGTATTTGCAGACCTATGTTGAGCGTGATGTCCGGGCGTTGATTCAGTTGCGCGACCTGTCGGTATTTCAGAAATTCCTGACGTTGTTGGCAGGGCGGGCGGGGCAGGTGGTGAATTCTGCGTCGCTGTCGAACGATGTGGGCGTATCGGCCACCACGATCCGTAATTGGCTTTCGGTGCTGAAGGCGTCTTTTGTGATCTTCGAATTGCCGCCTTTTTTCGAGAATGTTCAGAAGCGGGTAATCAAGTCGCCCAAGATTTTTTTTGCGGATGTGGGGCTGGCGGCGTTCCTGCTTGGCATCCATACGGCGGATCAACTGTTTCGCGATCCGCTACGCGGTAACTTGTATGAAAATCTGATCATCGCCGATGTGATGAAGGGCTTATCCAACGCGGGCAAGCGATCAGAGTTGTATTTCTACCGCGACTCGCACGGCAATGAGGTCGATCTGCTGATTCGTGATGCAGGGGTGATGACGCCGGTGGAGATCAAGTCAGCCAGTACCTTCAACGTCGATTTCTTGAAGGGCTTGGAAGACTTTCAGACGCTGGGTGCCGGGCGAGTGGCAAATGGCGTCGTGCTCTACAACGGCGAACAAACCTTCAATGTGCGCGGTGTGCGCGTGTTCAATCCTGTCCGTGTTGAGAGGCTGACTGAAGAGTTGATTGGCGTGTGAGGGGGCAGGGGGGCAAGGGAAGGGGCAAGGGGCAAGGGGCAAGGGGCAAGGGGCAAGGGGCAAGGGGCAGGGTCCGGTAGCGGTAGGTTCAAGGTTCAAGGATCAAGGAGCGGGGATCAATGGATGGTTTTTGGGGTTGGTGATCGGGTTATTTTGAATGGGCATCATGCAGCGGTAGTCAGTGTGCCCTTCGACCTCTGTGCTAGGGTGCCCGATGCGGTGGCGGTGACGGAACCGCCCCGCACGATCACCCTCTGACAAACCGTTTCGCGTCCTTGAGTAACAAATTCAATTGCCGGTCACTCTCCGGCGTGGGTTCGAAGCCAAAGCGCCGGTAAAACGCTTCCGCTTCGGCATCGAGAGGATGTGTCAGCATCGCCCGGATGCCTGCATGCTCGGCAACGGCAATAGCGCGACGAGTGGCGTCCTGCAAAAGGCTGAAGCCTAAGCCGCGCCCTTGGTAGCCGAGGTCAACCGCCAGCCTCGCCAGAATAACCAGGGGGATCGGGTACTGGCCCATGCCGCGACGCACCCGCTCAGGCGCCTCCAGCGTGTCGATCTGGCCGACAGTGAGGCTGTAGTAACCCGCAACCCGCTCTCCATCGCAAGAGACAAAGGTTCTCGCTGAGCCGCTGCCTTGGGCTTGCCGTGCATGACGTAGCAGCCAATTGGTGAGCGCGGGCTTTCCGCAGTCAAAGTGTTCGAGACGGTGGGATGCGTCAAGTGGCCTGGGGGCCGCGAGGTTCATTTGTCATCCCAAACCGGTCGCCGGGAAAACAGGTCGGCCAAGCCAGGGTTGTCAGATTCCGGGCGATCCAGCATGTCCAGCAGCGCTTGGTATTGGCTGCCGGAAACCATGAACAGACGCTGGTCGAGCAAAGTTTGCTCGGCGGCCTGGTAAGCGGCATCCAGGATGAAGTCTGTCAGCGACTTGTGTGCCACTTCGGCAGCACGACGCAGCACAGCCTCCTGCTCGGGGGTGGCGCGCAACCCAAGTCGAGCCGAGCGAGTCGATGGGGCAGCAGCGGGCATGGTAGCCTCCTGTTCCTGTTGAATGTACGAACGACGCAATGTTAGTACAAAAGACGCACCCCTGTCCAGAAGTAGAGCCTGATCGGCTTGATAGGCTGGATTTGTTATGCCCTGCTGGGTCCGAAGGCCGGGCTGTCGCTGCGCGGAATCTATGCCCGCTATCTGGAAAGTCCTGGCACAAAAGCCTATTCGGTGGCCGAGGGAAGCGATTCGGCAGCTGTTGCCGGGGCCGGGTTGTTCATGTTGATTGAAGCAAAGAAGTGACGAACGATGAAACAAATTCTCCAATCCCTCAAGACCGGCGCCACTGAAATCGCCGAAGTCCCCGTGCCCAAGGCGGGCCGTGGGCAGTTGCTGATCCAGACCTCGCACACCCTGGTCTCCGCCGGCACCGAGCGCATGCTGGTTGAGTTCGGCAAAGCCGGCTGGATCGATAAGGCGCGCCAGCAGCCCGACAAGGTGCGCATGGTGCTGGACAAGATCAAGACCGACGGACTGCAACCGACCATCGATGCGGTCTTTAACAAGCTCGACCAGCCTTTGCCTTTGGGGTACTGCAATGTGGGCCGTGTATTGGAGGCTCAAGGTTCAAGGAGCAAGGATCAAGGGGTGGTTTTTGGGGTTGGTGATCGGGTCATTTCGAATGGGCATCATGCGGAAGTTGTTAGCGTACCTATTAATCTCTGCGCGAAGGTGCCCGAGTCGGTGACGGATGAAGCGGCGGCGTTCACCGTGCTGGGGGCCATCGCTCTGCAGGGTATCCGGCTGGTGCAGCCGACCCTGGGCGAGGCGGTGGTGGTGACCGGGCTAGGGCTGATTGGCCAGATCGCCGTGCAGCTGCTGCGGGCGAACGGCTGCCGAGTGCTGGGGATCGATCTTGATCCCGGGAAGTTGGCGTTGGCGCGGTCGTTCGGCGCGGAGGTCGTCGATTTGGGAGCTGGCGAAGACCCTGTGCAGGCGGCCGAGCGGTTCTCGCGAGGGCGGGGCGTGGATGCAGTGCTGGTGACCGCATCCACGCGCAGCAGCGAGCCGATGCATCAGGCGGCGCTGATGTGCCGCAAGCGCGGGCGCATCGTCTTGGTTGGGGTGACTGGCCTGGAGCTGTCCCGCGACGATTTCTTCAAGAAGGAGCTGACTTTTCAGGTGTCGGCTTCGTACGGGCCCGGCCGCTATGACCCGGAGTACGAAGAGAAGGGCCACGATTATCCGGTGGGCTTCGTGCGCTGGACCGAGCAGCGCAACTTCGAGGCGGTGCTGGACATGCTGGCGGATGGGCGGCTGGACGTGAGGCCGCTGGTCTCCCACCGTTTTGCCATCGAGGATGCGGTGAAGGCTTACGAGGTGGTCGGCGGGGCGGAGCCTTCGCTCGGGATCATTTTGGAGTATCCCCGGGCAGAAGGTGACGCGGCCCGGGAGGTTATGGAGCGGACGGTTTCTTTGCCAGCCGCAAGGCACAAGGGGAAAGGTGAACAGGTTCAAGGTTCAAGGCGCAAGGTGCAAGGGAGGGGCAGGGCAGCGATCAGTTTTGTTGGTGCGGGTAATTATGCGACGGCGGTGCTGATTTCGGCCTTCAAAGAGGCCGGTGTCCGTCTGCGCAGCGTGGCTTCTAGCGGCGGGGTGAGCGGGGTTCATGCGGGGAGGAAGTACGGGTTCGAGGAGACGACGACAGATACCGCGCGGTTGTTCGGCGACTCGGAAACGGATGCGGTGGTGGTTACCACGCGGCACGACAGCCATGCGCGGTTCGTGTTGGCGGCGTTGCGGGCTGGCAAGCATGTGTTTGTGGAGAAGCCGCTGTGTTTGACTCTTGGGGAGCTGGGGGAGATTGAGGGGGTTTGCCGGCGGGGTGGCCGGAGAGGGGGGGCGAGGGGAGAATCGCGGCGGGGGCGCCGCTCCCACAGGGGGTGGGGAGTTGGGAAGGGAGAATCGCGGCGGGGGCGCCGCTCCCACAGGGGGAGGGGGGTTGGGAGGGGAGAATCGCGGCGGGGGCGCCGCTCCCACAAGGGATGATACGTCGGAGGGGGTTGCGCGGCCCTTGCTGATGGTGGGGTTCAATCGGCGGTTTGCGCCGCAGGTGAAGAAGATCAAAGCACTGCTCGGGGCGGTGAATGGGCCGAAAGCGTTTGTGATGACGGTGAATGCGGGGGCAATTCCGTCGTCTCATTGGACCCAGGATCTGGCTGTGGGTGGTGGGCGAATTGTTGGGGAGGCTTGCCATTTCATCGATCTGCTGCGGTTTCTGGCCGGTGCTGCCCATCCGCGGATTCTCGAAGAGCTGGCATGGAGTCGGGCACCGGCGATACGGTGACCCTGCAGCTGGCGTTCGCCGATGGCTCCATCGGGACAGTGCATTACTTTGCCAACGGCAGCAAGGCGTTTCCGAAAGAGCGCCTCGAGGTATTCGCAGCCGGGCGGGTGCTGCAGTTGGATAATTTCCGTAGGCTGCGCGGGTTCGGATGGCCGGGATTCAGGCGGATGGATCTATGGCGCCAGGACAAGGGGCAAAGGGCATGTGCGGCGGCGTTCGTGAGCGCGGTGAGGGATGGAGGAGCGGCACCGATTCCGTTGGAGGAGATTCTGGAGGTGAGTTGGGTGAGTATTGAGTTGGCGGGCATGGGAAGGCAGCCCTCTGAGCGAAGCGTTCGGTGAGGCTGCATTCGCCGAGAGGGCTCGCCGCCTACAGGGGGCCTGTGGCTCCGGTCAGGTAGGAGGCCAGCCCCCTGGCCGAAGGGGCGTTCGGTAAGGCTGCATTCGCCGAGAGGGCTCGCCTCCTACAGGGGTCCGCGGCTCTGAGGTGGTATAGGAGGCCAGCCCTCTGGCCGAAGGGGCGTTCGGTGAGGCTGCATTCGCTGAGAGGGCTCGCCGCCTACAGGGGGCCCGTGGCTCCGGTCAGGTAGGAGGCCAGCCCTCTGGCCGAAGGGGCGTTCGGTGAGGCTGCATTCGCCGAGAGGGCTCGCCTCCTACGGCGGCCGTGGCTCCGGGTTGGGTAGGAGGCCAGCCCTCTGGCCGAAGGGGCGTTCGGTGAGGCTGCATTCGCTGAGAGGGCTCGCCGCCTACAGGGGGCCCGTGGCTCTGAGGTGGTATAGGAGGCCAGCCCTGTGGCCGAAGGGGCGTTTAGCAAGGCGGTATTTGCAGAAAATGGTCACCCTGTCTACGCAGGGATCTCTTTATCGAAAGGATTGATTGCGGTGACTCCGGCCAGGTCCTGGCCGGGTTGCAGGTCTTCGGTGAGCAGGAATTGGCATCCGCTCTGCTGCGCTGCTCCGACGATCAGAGCGTCCCACCACGAGAGCTTGAGCCGTTCTTCGATGCTCCAGGCGCGCTCCAGCACACCGGCATCGACCGCAACGGGCTTCCACACCATCAGATCGCGAATGTCTTCTCGGGCTCTGTCGGGCGGAAGCCCGGGCTTCAGTCGACGAGTGACGACTTGGTAGTACTCTTGGAGGACCTGCATGCTGAGCCGTCCTTGGCGCGTCTTCCATAGGTGCTCGATCCAGGCCTGGGCGATGGGTTGTTTACGGGATTCAGTGAGGTCGCGGGCGTAGACCAGAACGTTGGTGTCAACGAAGTATGGGCCGGTCATAAAGGTCCTCGCGCGCAGGGTAGGGCTCGCCGGAGCTCGTCAGCTGCTTGCCTTCCCGGTCGAGAAAGCGCTTCATCGCGGCGTTGTACGCCGATTCCTGCAGGCGTTGCTCACGTAGGATCTCGCCCAGAAGCCGCGAGACGCTGACCCCATGCTGTGCCGCCTGGACCCGAGCCCACTGCGCGGTGTCTTCATCGAGGGTAATGGTAATGTTCTTCATGGACACGAAAATAGTGGTACACGAACCCCGTGTCAATTGGGCTGGTCGGGCGCCACGACGCCGCAGTCGGCGAGGCTGCATTCGCTGAGAGGGCTCGCCGCCTACAGGGGGTCCATGGCTCCGGTCAGGTAGGAGGCCAGCCCCCTGGCCGAAGGGGCGTTCGGTGAGGCTGCATTCGCCGAGCGGGCTCGCCTCCTACAGGGGTCCGTGGCTCCGGTCAGGTAGGAGGCCAGTCCCCTGGCCGAAGGGGCGTTCGGTGAGGCTGCATTTGCCGAGCGGGCTCGCCTCCTACAGGGGCCGATGGCTCCGGTCAGGTAGGAGGCCAGCCCTCTGGCCGAAGGGGCGTTCGGTGAGGCTGCATTCGCCGAGAGGGCTCGCCTCCTACAGGGGGCCCGTGGCTCCGGTCAGGTAGGAGGCCAGCCCTCTGGCCGAAGGGGCGTTCGGTGAGGCTGCATTCGCCGAGAGGGCTCGCCTCCTACAGGGGGCCCGTGGCTCCGGTTGGGTAGGAGGCCAGCCCTCTGGCCGAGGGGGCGTTCGGTGAGGCTGCATTCGCCGAGAGGGCTCGCCTCCTACAGGGGCCGTGGCTCGGTCAGGTAGGAGGCCAGCCCCCTGGCCGAAGGGGCGTTCGGTGAGGCTGCATTCGCCGAGCGGGCTCGCCGCCTACAGGGGGCCCGTGGCTCCGGGTTGGGTAGGAGGCCAGCCCTCTGGCCGCAAGGGCGCCGGGTAAAGCCGCGTTCGGCGACGGGGCTCGCCCTCCTACAGCGGGGCGGCTTCGGGTGGTGTGGCAGGCCAGCTTGCTGGGCGATCAGGCGTCAGGTCTGGCGCGCGGCGGCTGGCCTTTTCTGCTAGCCAGCGGGGGGTCAGCGATTCTCTGGTCGAGGTATTGGCACACCGTCCGGCATCTGAGGCTGGTGCAGATCTATGGCCGGGTCTGGTTTCGGCTGCACGGCCCCCGGGTGGATGCCTCCGCCGCGCCGGGCGTGCGGGCGGCGATGGGGGCCTGGGTGGCGCCTGCCGCCCGGTCCGCCTCCATGGTCGGGCCTTCGACGTTCCGGCTTCTGAACGAGACCCGGGAGGTGACCACGGCCGCGGGCTGGAACGACGCATCGGCGGACAAGCTCTGGCTGTACAACCTCCATTACTTCGATGACCTCAATGCCGAGGCGGCGGCGGAGCGCGCCGGCTGGCACCGGGCGCTGATTGAGCGCTGGATCGCGGACAACCCCCCCGGGCGGGGGAACGGCTGGGAGCCTTATCCGGTCTCCCTGCGTATCGTCAACTGGGTCAAGTGGGGCCTGACGGGCAACCGCTTGCAGCCCGGCTGGGTGCAGAGCCTGGCGGTTCAGGCCCGCTGGCTGGCCGGCCGGCTGGAGTGGCAGCTGCTCGGCAATCACCTGCTGGTCAACGCCAAGGCGCTGGTGTTCGCGGGAGCCTGGTTCCAGGGTGCGGAGGCCGAGCGCTGGCTTCGGCGGGGGCTCCGGATTCTGGAGCGGGAGGTTCCCGAGCAGGTGCTGCCGGACGGTGCGCATTTCGAGCGCAGCCCGATGTACCACGCCCTGGTTCTGGAGGACCTGCTCGACCTGATCAACCTGGCGGGTGCCTTTCCGGGGCTCATCCCGCAAGGGACAGCGGAGGGCTGGCGGGAGGCGGTTCAGCGCATGCGCGGCTGGCTCGCGGGCATGCTGCACCCGGACGGCGAGATCGGCTTCTTCAACGATGCGGCCATGGGTGTGGCGCCGCGCCGGGCAGCGCTGGAGGCGTACGCGGAACGGCTGGGGCTGCCGGCCGTAACCCTGCTGCCGGGGCCGGGGCTGAGCCGATATGGCGACTCAGGATACGTGCGGCTGGAATTGGGCCCGGCCCTGGCCCTGCTGGATGTGGCGCCTGTTGGGCCGGACTATCTGCCGGGCCATGCCCACGCGGACACCCTCTCCTTCGAGCTCTCCCTGTTCGGGCGGCGAGTAGTGGTCAACGGCGGCACCTCACGCTACGGTGTGGGCCCCGAGCGCCTTCGGGAGCGCTCGACGGCCGCCCACAGCACGCTCGAGCTGGACGGCGAGAGCCGAGCGAGGTCTGGGGCGGATTCCGGGTGGCCCGTCGGGCCCGGCCCTTCGGGCTGGAGATGGAAGAGAACGACGGAGACCTGGTGGTCTCCTGCGCCCACGACGGTTACCGCAGGCTCCCGGGGAGGCCGGTGCACCGACGCACCTGGCGACTGGGGCCACGTGGGCTCAGAGTGACCGACCGCATCGACGGGCGCTTTCGGGAGGCGGTGGCACGCTTCCATCTGCACCGGGACGTGGACGCCGAGGGCGAGGGGGGCGAGGGCGTCCTGCGCCTGGCCGACGGCCGACCGGTGCGCTGGCGGGTCGCCGGCGGCGATGCGCGCATAGTGCCTTCGACTTGGCATCCCGAGTTTGGGCTGTCTGTGCCGAGCCGCTGTCTGGAGGTGCGTCTGCGATCGGCCGCGTGCGCCATGGATTTTGAATGGGACTGAGATGCACATCCTCTTTCTGACCGACAACTTCCCGCCCGAGGTCAATGCGCCGGCCTCGCGCACCTTCGAGCACTGCCGGGAGTGGGTACGTGCAGGGCACCGGGTGACGGTGCTGACCTGTGCGCCCAACTTTCCCAAAGGGCGGGTGTTCGAGGGCTATCGCAACCGGCTGTGGCAGGGCGAGGAAATGGAGGGAATCCGGGTCATCCGGGTATGGAGCTACATCACGGCCAACGAGGGCTTCGCCAAGCGTATCCTTGACTACCTCAGCTATATGCTCAGCGCTATCTTGGCGGGGCCTTTCGTGCGCCGGGTCGACATCGTGGTGGGGACTTCGCCGCAATTCTTCACTGCATGCGCCGCCTGGGTGGTGGCCGGGTACAAGCGCCGCCCTTTCGTCTTCGAGCTGCGCGACCTCTGGCCGGAGTCCATCAAGGCGGTGGGGGCGATGAAGGATTCCTTCGCCATCCGCATGCTGGAGCGCCTGGAGCTGTTTCTCTACCGTCGCTCCGCCGGGGTGATCTCGGTGACGAATGCGTTCCGGCGCAACCTGATCGAGCGGGGCATAGATGCGAAGAAGGTCGCCGTCATCACCAATGGTGTGGACATCTCGCGCTTCCGGCCCCGGCCGAAGGATGCGGACTTGCTAAAGAAGTATGGGCTGGAGGGGAAGTTCGTCGGCGGCTACATCGGCACGCACGGCATGGCCCACGCCCTGAAGACCCTGCTGGACGCCGCCGAAAGGCTGCGCAAGCTGCCGGAGGGGGACCGGTTCCGCATCCTGCTGCTGGGTGACGGCGCCTCGAAACCGGCCTTGGTGGAACGGGCAAGGGCAATGGGACTCGACAACGTGATCTTTATTGATTCGGTGCCTAAGGAGGAGGTGGCGCGCCACTGGTCGCTGCTGGACGTCTCCATCATCCACCTGAAGAAGACGCCGCTCTTTACCACCGTTATTCCCTCGAAACTGTTCGAGTGTATGGGCATGGGCATCCCCGTGCTGCATGGCGTAGCCGGGGAGTCGGCGGAGATCGTCGAGCATGAAGGGGTGGGGCTCACCTTCGAGCCGGAGAACCCCGGTGCCCTGTGCGACGGCATGCTGCGCCTGGCCGAGGACAGGACCCTCTATGAGAAACTGCGGACAAATTGTCTCGCGGCGGCGAGCCACTACGACCGTTCGACCAAGGCGCGGGCAATGCTTGCTCTGCTGGAGGGGATCGAGGGGCAGGGAGAGATGCCGGCGCCTGTCGGTGAGCACGCAGAACAGAAGGACTCATCATGAAAGTCATCAATGTTGTGGGCGCACGGCCGAATTTCATGAAGATGGCGCCCATCATCGAGGCGATGAACCGCTATCCGGAGCAGTTCGACCACCTGCTGGTGCACACCGGTCAGCACTACGACCAGCGCATGAGCAAGGCATTCTTCAATGATCTGGGTATGCCGAAGCCGGATATCGACCTCGAGGTGGGCTCGGGCAGCCACGCCGAGCAGACCGGACGCATCATGATGGCCTTCGAGAAGGTCTGCGTGGAGCACCGCCCTGATCTTGTGATCGTGGTCGGGGACGTGAACTCCACCATGGCCTGCACCATCACCGCCAAGAAGCTGGGTGTCGACGTGGCCCACGTCGAGGCCGGGCTGCGCTCACGGGACATGGGCATGCCTGAGGAGATCAACCGGCTGTGCACGGACGTGCTTTGCGACTACCTGTTCACCACGGACCGGCTCGCCGATGAGAACCTCCGGCGGGAGGGCGTAGCCGAGCAGAAGATCCACTTCGTTGGCAATGTCATGATCGATACCCTGCTCAAGCACCGGGACATGGCCTCCCGGCTGCCCCTGGCCGAGCGGCTGGGGTTGAGCGCGAAGGGCTACGCAACCCTTACGCTGCACCGCCCTTCCAACGTGGACGATCCAGACGTCTTGCGAGGAATCTTTGAGGCCCTGGCGGAGATCGCCCGGACGCTCCCCGTTGTGTTCCCGATCCATCCCCGCACGCGGAAGATGGCGGAGCGATTTGGTTTACGGCATTTCTTCAACGAGTCTGAAGACGTGGCGGGGCTTTGGCTGACCGAGCCCCTGGGTTATCTCGAGTTTCTAAGTCTGAACATGCACGCCAGGATGGTGCTCACGGACAGTGGTGGTCTCCAGGAAGAGACGACGGTCCTGGGGGTGCCGTGCATCACTCTTCGGCACAATACGGAGAGGCCGATCACCTGCACGGACGGAACCAACCAGTTGGTGGGGAACGCAAAAGAGCGGATTCTTGAAGCCGCTCGCCGGGTGCTCGATGGCGATGTAGCGGCCGGACGAGTGCCGGAGAAGTGGGATGGAAAGGCGGCCGAGCGGATTGTGCAGGTCTTGTTGGGAAGGAAGTATGATACGGGTGTGGCTTCGTTAGGGGCGTTGAATGCGGCCAGGGCGTGAGGCGGTAAGCCGCTGATGTTCTCGGCGGGTGATCGATTCCGTCTTTGGTGTTCCAGCTCGGGGCTTTGTCGTGCGGTGGATCGCTCGGTCGGCGCAGCGCCTGTGAAGGAGACTTATGCGAGCTCGAGGAGGCCGACGATGGCGCCTTGCTGCTGAAGGTGTTTCAGATCCGCGAGGACCAGCGCCCGCGGATTCCCGCTGTGACGCACGTGGACCGGTCCGGCCGTCTACAAACCGTGTACCGTCACACCCACCCCCGCATCCCCGTCAACCCCCGCGATTACCGTCTCATCGAGGCCCTCCGGAAGCTGACCGGGGTGCCGATCCTCTCGAGAACTTCCTTTAGTCAGAACGAGCCTGTGGTGTGGCCATGCAAGGAGGCGTTGGATTGCTTCCTGTGGGCCCGGCTGGCCCTGTTGGTGATGGGGGGCCGGGTGGTGAGGGGGGGACTCCTGAGGTAAGGAGTCAGCCCCCTGGCCGATGGGGTTGTGGGGTTGGCTGGGAAAGGCTGGGTCGCCGAGAGGGCTCGCCTCCTACAGGGAACCCCGTGGGGGGATGGCTGTAGGAGGCCAGCCCCCTGGCCGATGGGGTTGGGGGGTTGGCTGGGAAAGGCTGGGTCGCCGAGAGGGCTCGCCTCCTACAGGAAATCCGGTGGGGGGATGGCTGTAGGAGGCCAGCCCCCTGGCCGATGGGGTTGTGGGGTTGGCTGGGAAAGGCTGGGTCGCCGAGAGGGCTCGCCTCCTACAGGGAATCCGGTGGGGGGATGGCTGTAGGAGGCCAGCCCCCTGGCCGATGGGGTTGTGGGGTTGGCTGGGAAAGGCTGGGTCGCCGAGAGGGCTCGCCTCCTACACGGAAATCCGGTGGGGGGTTGGGTGTAGGAGGCCAGCCCCCTGGCCGATGGGTTGTGGGGTTGGCTTCTGTGGGAGCGCCGCCCTCGGCGCGATCGGGAGGATAAAGGGAAGCGGCTAGGCGCAAGTCGGTGTCGGAAGGTAGCTGGACGGAGTTGTCCCTGCGTGGGGGGCGACCGAGGTTTCGATCGTATCGCGGCGGGGGCGCCGCTCCCACAAGAGAGGCGGGTGCCAGGAGGTTGGCCGGTCTTGTGGGAGGCCAGCCCCTGGCCGAATGCTTGTCGTATCCGTGCTAGGGCGGCGCACCGATGGGTGATTGGGCGGGCGAGCTAGCGCGTGCCGCTCGTGGAAGCGTTGCGCCGAAACCGGCCTTGCATCTGGTGACTTTCTGTGCGGAACCGCGTTTGCGGGCCGAGGGCACGGCATGCTAAAGTTGAACAACTTATTGTACAGGTTTAGCATCATGAAAGTCGTGACCTATTCTCATGCGCGCAATGCACTCAAGTCTGTGCTGGACGAGGTCGTACGCGATGCCGATGTTGCCATCATCAGCCGCCGGGATGCCGGGGGCGATGCCGTGGTGATGTCGCTGGATTACTACAACAGCTTGGTAGAAACCCTGCATCTGCTGTCGACACCAGCCAATGCCGAGGCGCTGGCGCGCGCCATCCGTCAAGACCAGGCGGGACAATCCCAGCCGCGGGCGCTGATCGATATCGACGACGGCGGATGACGCGCGCCATCCGCTTCGTCCCGGACGCCTGGGAAGCCTACTTGTACTGGAAGCAACAGGACAAGAAGACGTTGAAGCGCATTAATGTGCTCATCAACGAGGCAGCACGCGATCCGTTCTACGGGATTGGCAAGCCCGAGTCCCTGCGCGGCAATCTGTCGGGTTATTGGTCGCGGCGCATCGATGACACACATCGTTTGGTCTATCGCACCACGGACACCGACTTGGTGATCATCGCCTGCCGCTTTCACTACGATGTCTGACTTGTCGATGAGCCTGAGACAACCGCCTGCAGTGTGACCGGTAGGTGGGGTTCAATCGACGGTTTGGGCCGCAGGTGAAGAAGATCAAAGCGCTGCTGGAAGCGGTGAGTGGGCCCAAGGCGTTCGTAATGACGGTGAACGCGGGGGCTATCGTGTCGTCTCATTGGACGCAGGATCTGGCTGTCGGCGGCGGGCGAATTGTCGGGGAGGCCTGCCACTTCATTGATCTGCTGCGGTTTCTAGCTGGGGCGGCCATAACCGGAGATAGCAAGAGCGGGATGGAATAGAGCGTCTGCGATACGGTGACTCTGCAGCTGACCTTCGCCGACGGGTCTATCGCGACGGTGCACTACTTCGCCAACGGCAGCAAGGCGTTTCCGAAAGAGCACCTCGAGGTATTCGCGGCTGGGCGGGCGCTGCAGTTGGATAATTTCCGTAAGCTGCGCGGGTTCGGATGGCCGGGATTCAGGCGGATGAATCTATGGCGCCAGGACAAGGGGCAGCTCGATGGCAGACCATTGAGAATGGAGATTGCCGGTGAGCTTTATCATGTCACCGCTCCGAGTGACGGCCTAAAGGATGACTGCCGTGGCGGTACGTATCGCGAAGGCTTTCTAACCCCAATATCTCACGCAAAGCGGCAAAGAGCGCCAAGTTGTTGATAGTCCCAGGCCATGACCGTTCCGACCGGCGTCCGCTGTATCCGAAGCCCAAGGTATGATAACTGAAAGTAACTTACTGTTTTCTTTGCGTCTTGGTGCGAGGATTTGAGAATTCATCCGGCTAAAGCCGCTCCATGAGGGCTGCCGACGCTTCAGTTGGCGATTCCCGGCCTACTGTCTAATTGCAAATTGCTGAGGGAGCTCGACTCCGCTCGCTGTCGGGAAACCCGCGCTCTGGCCGAGTGAGGGCCACTACTGCCGCGCATCCTGTCTCGGCATGTCCGCCTGCCAGTCGAGGATTTGCTGGTCGGCGGTCACCAGCATCGCACTCTCATGCAGGGCTGTAGCGATGATGAATCGGTCCGCGGGATCACGGTGCAGGCCTTGCAGCTGGGCGGCATGAATCGCGATCCGCCCGTCGACAGGGATCTCGCGAACGCCTGCCTGAAGCAATTCGGCCCGCCAGACTTCGGTATCCACTGGGAGGCTTATGCGCCCCCGCTGGGTCAGCATGGCGGCTTCCCAAATGCTTATCGCGCTGACGGCGACAGTATCGCCCCGCCAAGCCTGCTCGATGATTTGGCGCGCGCGTGGCCCGAGACTCGGGTCGTCCCGATCCATCCACAGCAGGGCGTGAGTGTCGAGGATGATCATTCCAAGGCGTTCCAGCGGTCTTCGATCGGGGCGATGATGTCAGCCTTCAATTCGAGCTTGGCATGCAGGCCGAAGGGCGACTCGGCCCTGCCGCCGGAGTAGGGTCGAAGCTCCGCGACGGGCTTCCCGTTCTTGGTAACGACGAGGGTTTCCCCCGTCTTTGCCACGTCGTCCATCAGAGCTAGACATCTGGCTTTGAATTCGGATGCCGGGATGGTGTGCACGGTCGCCTCGCTGGGATATGGTCATTTGGGTGGCTATGGTCAGCAAACTAGTCACCAGGTTGGGTGCTGTCAAGAGCACCGCCGTTCACGCCTTGCGTTTTGCCTTGGGCGCCCTCGCGGGCGCCGACCGATCGTCCTGGACGACCGCGCGCCCACAGCCTGTTAAGACAGGCCGACGGATCTTATACAGCTGGAGCCGGACCCAGAGCGGCGGCTCAAGTACCTGGACTTCATCGACATCTACGCCGGGCTTGATGATGACAAACAGCGATATCGCCGGGAGTACCCGGAGGAGGCAGAGCAGATGAGCAGCTTTGCGGAGAGGTTTCGCGAAGAGGGGCTGCAGCAGGGGGAAGCGTTGGTCCTGATGCGTGAGCAGGGTTATGGCAGGAAGTCGGAGAGCCTGTCCCCGCTGCGCAGGTTGTCGATCTCGGCGAAGTGCCGGTCGCCGGTGTAGACGGCGTAGCCGTGCTCCAGCGCGGTAGCGGCGATCCACAGGTCATTGGTCGGGATGGGTGTGCCCTTAGTGCGCGCGGGGTCAAGCCTTGTCTTTTGCCCACTCCGTGCGTAGCGTTCCGCCATGCTCCGCCTACTGCGCATCGAATTCCCCGGCGCCGTCTATCACGTCACCTCCCGTGGTGACTGGCGCTTGGCGATGTGTTGTCCGTGGAGCGTCTGAATCAGCGCGGGCTCCTCGGCCCGGCGGCGGTGCAACGCCTGGTCACCGCCAACGATGCCGGCAAGGTGGATGCTCAGCTAGCTACACCCTACTGTCATTGTCGCGCATCGAGCTTTGGTGTGGGGCGGTTGTTGATGCAATGTGGGGAGTGAGTGGGCTGGACTGCCACGGACTTTTGGCCCTTATAGGATGAGGGGCTTGGGTGCTTACCGAAGCCGCTGAAGATTGCGATTGCCGATTACAGAATGGGGGCAAGGGGCAAGGGGTGAAGTGGACCCCGCTGGCCCTGTTGGTGATGGGGATCTGGGTGGTGAGGGGCGTGGCCTCCTGAGGTAGGGGGCTAGCCACCTGGCAGGGCTGATTCGTTCTGGATACATACCTGCTTGGCATTCAACCAGATACCCGTCATTCCGACCAGGTAACCGGAGAAGTAGCACATGGACGTGCTGTTTACGGAGCTAAGGACGCAGAAGTAGCACACGGACGTGCTGTTTACGGAGCTGATCGAGGATGACGAGGAGCTGCGCGCGCGTGCCCCGGCGCTATGGCGGACGGTGCAGACGGCGGCGGTGTCGCGCGAGGTACGTGAGGTGCTGGCGCAGGTCTTGGAGTTTTGGTTTTTCGAGCGGTTTCGCGGGCTCACTGCGAAGGAGATCTGGGCGATGTTGAATCTCGTGACACCTATCCAAGAGACGCGGGCCTATCAGTCGATCTTTGCCGAAGGCGAGGCCAAAGGCAAGGTCGAGGGCAAGGTCGAGGGCAAGGTCGAGGGCAAGGCCAGCACCCTGAAACGCCAATTGACGCGTCGTTTCGGTGCCTTGCCCGGGTGGGCAGAGCGGCGCATTGACGCGGCGCCGGTCGAGCAACTGGATGCCTGGCTCGACGGCATTTTCGATGCCGAGGGTGTGGCGGCCCTGATTGGACCGGAAAGCGGATCCGCCTGAGCCCGACACCAGGGCTGCTGGGTCGCCGGGGTATTCACCCGGTCCCGAACGTTGGGGAGCTGTGAGTCGAGCGCAGGGTGCGCTTGCAGCGCCGAAAAGGCGCCTGACTGGGCGCACGCCTTGGTAAACAAAGTGCGGCTGATCATCCGGCTCGCCAATGACCGGCTCGACCGGGAACGTGTATTGCGCTGACATCGAGATATAGGTCTTTCCTCGCCTTTTTTGCGCGGCCCGATCTGGTCTGGGTGGAGCTGACCAAGGATGTACTGAAGCTTGCGGCGATGATGCGCGTCCGCCACGGGCTGCGTACATCCGACGCCTTGCTGGCCGCGACCTGCCTGCAGCTGGGCGCCGGCCATCTGTTCCTCACCGGAGACAAGGCGTTCAAGCGGGTGGCCGGCTTGAAGGTGAAAGTCCTCGGCTGAGGCAGGCCCCCTGCCCTTCGGAGATCACCGCCAGTCGGTGCCGCAGGGGCTGTGCCGGTGCGGCTCATATGCGTGGGCCTCTGCGCGCGCTCGACCACGTCCTCTTCGATCACGTTTGACGGATGCACCCGTGGGTTGAGGTGGCATGGACCCCGTCGAGTTGAAAATGTGACCACAATTTGTTCTGTGTCACGTATAATGTGGTCTCTTTGGCTTGCCAGGACAACCGTCATGCAGGTCGCCATCCGTGAGCTGAAATCCAAGCTTTCTCGCCTGCTCGGCCTCGCCCAGGCCGGCGAAGTGATTGAGGTGACGTCTCACAATAAGCCGATCGCGCGTATCGTGGGAATTCCACCGGTCGTTGGCGCCGGCTTGCGGGGCTCGATCAGTTGCGGCGCGCTCTCGTGGACGGGCGGTAAGCCGCGTTTTGAGCCGCCGTTGAGCCTGCCCGCCCAAGGGACCCCTGTCAGCCAGTTGGTCTTGGAGGACCGGGGTTGATCCTGTTTTGTGATACGTCCGCTTTGCTCAAGTTGTACATCCGGGAGGAGTTCACCGATGCCGTGGTCGCCGCAGCGGGCGCGGTCGAGGTGGTTGCGGTTTGTCGCATCGCTTGGGCCGAAGCGATGGCCGCGCTGGCGCGGAGGGCTCGCGAGTGCCCGGCGGATGCCGGCGTGATAGATCAGGTCCGCGAGCGTCTGCGACGCGACTGGGCGGACTACGCGATCGTAGAGATCACCCAGTCGCTGGTGGAGCTGGCGGGTGACTACGCCGATACCTTTGCGCTGCGGGGCTACGACAGCGTGCAGCTTGCTGCAGCGCGAGGCCTGCAGGAGGCAGGCAGCGAGCCGGTTCAGTTCGCCTGTTTTGACGCGCGTCTGCGCAAAGCCGCCAAGGTGCTGGGTTTGCTGGCGATTGATGAGCCCTGATTCTGGCCGGGCCTCATGCGTGGATTGTTACGGATCGGATGATCGCGCCGGGGGCTCGGCTGGGGCGCAATCGCGGCGGGGGCGCCGCTCCCACAAGAGAGGCGGGTGCCCGGAGGCTGGCCGGTCTTGTGGGAGCCCCGCCCTCGGGGCGATGGGGGGCTCGGCTGGGGCGTAATCGCGGCGGGGGCGCCGCTCCCACAAGAGAGGCGGGTGCCCGGGAGGCTGGCCGGTCTTGTGGGAGGCCCGCCCTCGGGGCGATGGGGGGCTCGGCTGGGGTGCAATCGCGGCGGGGGCGCCGCTCCCACAAGAGAGGCGGGTGCCCGGGAGGCTGGCCGGTCTTGTGGGAGGCCCGCCCTCGGGGCGATGGGGGGCTCGGGCGGGGTGCAATCGCGGCGGGGGCGCCGCTCCCACAAGAGAGGCGGGTGCCCGGGAGGCTGGCCGGTCTTGTGGGAGGCCCGCCTTCGGGGCGATGGGGGGCTTGGCTGGGGCGCAATCGCGGCGGGGGCGCCGCTCCCACAAGCGAGGCGGGTGCCCGGGAGGCTGGCCGGTCTTGTGGGAGGCCCGCCCTCGGGGCGATGGGGGGCTCGGCTGGGGCGCAATCGCGGCGGGGGCGCCGCTCCCACAAGAGAGGCGGATGCCCGGGAGGCTGGCCGGCGTTGTGGGAGCCCCGCCCTCGGGGCGATGGGGGGCTCGGGTGGGGTGCAATCGCGGCGGGGGCGCCGCTCCCACAAGAGAGGCGGGTGCCCGGGAGGCTGGCCGGTCTTGTGGGAGGCCCGCCCTCGGGGCGATGGGGGGCTTGGCTGGGGCGCAATCGCGGCGGGGGCGCCGCTCCCACAAGAGAGGCGGGTGCCCGGAGGCTGGCCGGTCTTGTGGGAGGCCCGCCCTCGGGGCGATGGGGCTCGGCTGGGGCGCAATCGCGGCGGGGGCGCCGCTCCCACAAGCGAGGCGGGTGCCCGGGAGGCTGGCCGGTCTTGTGGGAGGCCCGCCCTCGGGGCGATGGGGGGCTCGGCTGGGGCGCAATCGCGGCGGGGGCGCCGCTCCCACATGGGAAGGACTGCGCCCGGGGGTCGGGATACAAGGAGTCGTGATGGACCATGACCAGAACTTCAAGAACCTGATTCTCGATTATCCAATCCAGGCGCTGGCCTCGTTCGCCGCCGCCGAGGCGGCGGCCATTGATGGGAGTGCCCGCATCGTGCCGGTGCGCCAGGAGCAGCTCAATGAATTGCAGCGATATCGCCCGGAATACCCGGAGGAGGCCGAGCAGATGAGCAGCTTTGCGGAAAGGTTTCGCGAGCAAGGGATGCAGCAAGGGGAGGCGCTGATCCTGGTGCGCCTGATCGAGCGCAAGTTCGGAGCCCTGACGCCGGAGCTGCGGCGACGCATTGAGGATGTCGACTCCGAAACCCTGCTGCGGTGGTCGGAGCGCCTTCTCACCGCTGGCAGCGTGGAGGAGGTGCTGCACTGAAGCGATACTATTTTGAAGCTATTGCGTACCGTCTGTGGGGCGCCATGACCAACATACTCACCGCAGCCGAGATCAAGCGCTGGGGGATGGCCGTCATGGAGGAGGCCCTGGAGCGCGGGCCGGTGCCCATCGTCAAGCGCAACAAGGCCGCGGCAGTGATGCTCTCCGACGAGGCATATCAGCGCCTCGCTCATGGCTCGGTGGCGACACCCGGAGCAATGACGGCGCTGCGGTGGCTCCTGGCGCAGCCCAGCTCCGGCAAACGCGGGAAGGCCGCCGCCGACCTGCATTTGGCAGCGACAGGGAGTGTTTAGCCGGCCGGTTGGACTGCGGGGGTGATGTCAGTGCGGGGGAAGTCGTCACCTTTGAACAGCAGCGATTGATCCATGGTCCGGGCGAGCGCATAAGAGAAGCAATCGCCGAAATTCAGACCTGCGCCATGCCTGCCCCGGCCGTATAGGTGGTACGCGCGGCGTGCCGCATTGGCCTGGTTGACGTCTACGGGAAAGATCTCGATCTCTGCTTTGATCAAATACAAATCGAGGTCCCGAAGGCCCTCGGAGCCGTAGCGTGTCTCGATGACGATGGACGTTTCGAGAAACGTCGCTGCAGAGATCAGACGGGATTCCGCCGCCTCTATGGTCTCGTTGAATAGCCGGCGCTCGGGCTCGTCCTGGAGAATGGTGACGAGGGCTGCGGTGTCAATCACCATCAGCGGGGCAGTCCCTTTTCGTCGTAGCCCAGGATTTCATCCGGGGTCCGCGCATCGCGCACGGGCAGCATCGCGCAATGTGTAGCGATCTCGTCAAGCTCGTCCGCCAGCCGCCGCCGGGATTTCTCCCGTTGCAGCTTTTCCAGACGAAGCCGGATCGCCTTGGTCACGGCTGCTGTTTTCGTCTCCCCAGTCAGTTTGGCCAGGGCATACGCCAGGCGCTCGGTCTCGGCGTTACGAATGTTAAGAGCCATCGTTCATTACGTGTAGCAAGATATGTTCTATGTATCATTGTTGGCGTGCAGTGTCAATTTTTTCGGGATCGATGGGGTAAGGGAGAGAATCGTTTATGACCAAGCCAAGCAAGATGGCGCCTGAGCTAAAGACCGTGGCGAACAAACGGGATATGCCGCATCGATCGCTGATCAAGGTGTGGCTCGCCGAGGATGTCGCTTGGTACAGGCGGTAGCTGCACTGGGCAGGCCCCGCGCGTTCGACACTCTGCGATGGCACTGGTCGTCGCCGGCGTCGGTGCGGCCTTGGCTTTTCTCCGCTTGTGCACCCATCCACGGGTGTTTGCTTCGCACATGACGGAAGGTGGCGGTGGGGTTTAGTCCTCGGACAATGATTTTCGTCGCTTGCCAGGCCTCCGGCAAATCAAACCCCTCTCTGCGTGAGCTCGGTGTTGGCGGTCATGGACGAGATCCCTGGTCGCATGGTTTCATCCTCTTCTTTCAGGTCGTGGACCTTTTCACATGGAGACATTCCGGGTGACCAGACTTCGTCACGCTCCTGCACGCCGTCGGGGTGCCAGGCGCCGTGAGGTGGGCCGGAGAGCGAGGCCCTGGGTCGCACGGCATCTGAAGCTCACATCATGACACGGATACTGGTTACCGGAGGTGCCGGATTCATCGGCGCCAATTTTGTTCACCTTCTGATGCGCGAGTCGGACTGGGAGGTTCTCAACCTGGATCTGCTGACCTACGCCGGCAATCCTGAATCTCTCGCGGATCTGACGGGCCAGGGGCGTTATCGTTTCGTGCAGGGCGATATCGGCGATCGACGGCTGGTGGAGAGGTTGCTGCGCGAATTTCGCCCGGACGCGGTGGTGAACTTCGCGGCCGAGAGCCATGTGGATCGCTCCATAGACGGACCCGCGGCCTTCATCCAGACCAACGTGGTGGGCACCTTCAATCTGCTGGACTGCGTCAGGGCCTACTGGGCGGGGCTGGAGGGACCGGCGCGGGAAGGGCTGCGTTTCCTCCACGTCTCGACCGATGAGGTCTACGGCTCCCTGGGCCCCGAAGGGCGGTTCACGGAGCAGAGACCTTATGCGCCCAACTCGCCCTATTCGGCCTCCAAGGCGGCCTCCGACCACCTGGTGCGGGCCTGGCACCATACCTATGGGCTGCCGGTGCTGACCACCAACTGCTCGAACAACTATGGGCCCTATCAGTTTCCGGAGAAGCTGATTCCGCTGATGGTGCTCAACGCCCTGGAAGGGCGCCCGCTGCCGGTCTATGGCGACGGGTGCAACGTGCGCGACTGGCTGTATGTGGAGGACCATTGTCGGGCGATTCAGCTGGTGCTCGAGCGGGGCCGCGTCGGAGAGGTGTACAACATCGGGGGGGATGGCGAGCGCACGAATATCGAAGTGGCGGAGGCGCTGTGCGCGCTCCTCGACGAGCTGCTGCCTGAGTCGCCTCATCGACCTCACGGCAAGCTGATCAGTTTCGTCGCCGATCGGCCCGGCCACGACCGGCGTTACGCCATCGATGCTGCGAAGCTGCGAGGTGAGCTGGGGTGGAGGCCGCGGGAGACCTTTGAGACCGGGCTGCGGCGGACCGTGCAGTGGTATATCGACAATCGGGAGTGGTGTCGGCGGGTGCAAGAAAGGGGTTATCGGAGGGAGCGGCTTGGGGAAGGGGCTAGGGGCTAGGGGCTAGGGGCTAGGGGCTAGGGGCTAATCGGTGCAGGGCGATGGCTGGTCGGAGTTGTCGTGGGGGTGGGGGGAAGAGGTCGGTCATATCGCGGCGAGGGCGCCGCTCCCACAAGGGGGCCTCTCTCTGTCCGAGAAGGAGTGTCCTGTGGGAGCGCCGCCCTCGGCGCGATCGGAAGGCATAGAGGAAAAGGGCCGGTCGGTGCAATAGCACAGCCGGCTGGAGTTGTCGTGGGGGCGGGTGGACGATGCTGGTCTAATCGCGGCGGGGGCGCCGCTCCCACAAGGGTGCCGCCCCTTCAAGGGCGCCGCTCCCACCAGGGGGCCTCTCTCTGTCTGAGAAGGAGTGTCCTGTGGGAGCGCCGCCCTCGGCGCGATCGGAAGGCATAGAGGAAAAGGGCCGGTCGGTGCAATAGCACAGCCGGCTGGAGTTGTCGTGGGGGGCGGGTGGACGATGCTGGTCTAATCGCGGCGGGGGCGCCGCTCCCACAAGGGTGCCGCCCCTTCAAGGGTGCCGCTCCCACCAGGGGTCCGCTCCCACCAGGGGGCCTCTCTCTGTCTGAGAAGGGGTGTCCTGTGGGAGCGCCGCCCTCGGCGCGATCGGAAGGCATAGAGGAAAAGGGCCGGTCGGTGCAATAGCACAGCCGGCTGGAGTTGTCGTGGGGGCGGGTGGACGATGCTGGTCTAATCGCGGCGGGGGCGCCGCTCCCACAAGGGTGCCGCTCCCACAAGGGTGCCGCTCCCACAAGGGCGCGTGCCGCTCCCACCAGGGGGCCTCTCTCTGTCTGAGAAGGAGTGTCCTGTGGGAGCGCCGCCCTCGGCGCGATCAAACGTGGAGGAGCCCCGGTTGGCGGCATAGGTGATAAGGGCGTTATGAAAGGACTGCTCCTTGCCGGTGGCTCCGGCACCCGGCTCTATCCGCTGACACGCTCGGTGAGCAAGCAGCTGCTCCCGGTCTATGACAAGCCGATGATCTATTATCCGCTGGCGGTGCTGATGATGGCGGGTATCCGGGAGATCTTGGTCATTACCACGCCACGTGATGGCCGCGCCTTTCGCGAGCTGCTGGGCGACGGCTCCCAGTGGGGCATAGAGATCCGCTTCGCAGTTCAGCCTGACCCCGGCGGGCTGGCTCAGGCGTTTCTGATCGGGCGCGAGTTTGTGGCGAGCGACTCCAGCTGCCTGATCCTGGGGGACAACATCTTCTACGGCCAAGGCTTGGTGGAGCGGCTGCGGCAGGTTGCAGCGAAGAAGCAGGGAGCCACGATCTTCGGCTATTGGGTGAGCGACCCCGAGCGCTACGGCGTGGCCGAGCTGGATGCCCATGGGCAGGTCGTCCGGATCGAGGAGAAGCCCAAACGGCCGCGCTCTCACTATGCGGTGACCGGGCTCTATTTCTATGACGCCCAGGCGTGCGAGCTGGCTGCAACCCTGAAGCCCTCCACGCGGGGGGAGCTGGAGATCACCGACCTGAACAACCTCTACCTGGCCAACGGCAATCTGGATCTGGTGCGCCTGGGCCGCGGCATGGCCTGGCTCGACACAGGCACGCACGAGTCCCTGATCGAGGCCTCCAATTTCATCGAGACCATCGAAAAGCGTCAAGGGCTGAAGATCTGCTGCCCGGAAGAAGTGGCCTGGGAGCAGGGGTGGATCGACAGCGAGCAGGTGCGCCGGCTTGGCGAGGCGCTTTCCCAAAACGGCTACGGGCGCTATCTGTTGAATCTGCTCGAGCGGGATGGCCCGGCGTGAAGGTCAGGAAAATGCGCGTACCCGGCGTGCTGCTGCTGGAGCCGAAGTGCTTCGGCGACGGGCGTGGCTGGTTTATGGAGACCTGGCACGTCGATCGTTACGCTGCCGAGGGCCTTTCAGGGCCTTTTGTCCAAGACAACCTCGCCTTGTCGAGCAAAGGGGTGCTGCGGGGATTGCATGCCCAGCATCCGTTCGGGCAAGGGAAGCTGATCCAGGTCTACAAGGGCCGAGTATTCGACGTGGCGGTGGACATACGTCTGGGCTCACCGAGCTTCGCCCAGTGGGTCGGGGTGGTGCTCGACGCCGAGCGACCAATGCAGCTCTACGTGCCTGCCGGTTTCCTGCACGGGTACTACGTGCTCAGCGCACAGGCGATGTTCGGCTACAAGTGCACCGATCTCTACCATCCGGAGGCTGAGCTCGGGATCCGTTGGGACGACCCCCAGATCGGCATCGAGTGGCCGCTGGAGGGCGAGCCGGTCCTCTCGGCCAAGGACCGAGATGCGGCGTTTCTCGGGGCATTTCCGCGAGAGCGTCTTCCGGTCTACCTTGGCTGAGGCGGGCGTGCCACGCAGGCCTCGGATCCTTTTGCTGGGGGCGACCGGGCAGATCGGCTGGGAGCTGAGTCGTTCTCTGGCGCCCCTGGGGGACTTGGTCGCGGCCTGCCGGACTGGCGATTCGGGGGCACGCGTGGATTTGGCGGAACTTGGGGCACTCGGACGTCTGTTGGAAGGGGTCGGACCGGATGTCATCGTCAACGCGGCCGCCTACACGGCGGTGGATAGAGCCGAGGCGGAGCCGCAGCTCGCCCACCGGATAAACGCTGCAGTGCCGGGCCTCATCGGCGAGTGGGCAGCGAAGGCGGGAGCCACTGTAGTGCACTATTCCACGGACTACGTGTTCGACGGAAGCAAGGTGGCCCCTTACGTGGAGGAGGATCTAGCGAGTCCCCTGAGTGTTTACGGCCGCAGCAAGCTTGCGGGGGACGAAGCACTGTTAGCGACTCGCGCGAGCGTGCTGATCCTCCGCGTGGGCTGGGTCTACGGGCTTCGGGGACACAATTTCTTGCGGACCATGCAGCGGCTGATGTCGGAGCGCGAGCATCTGGCCGTGGTTGACGACCAGGTGGGCGCACCGACCTGGAGCCGCCTGATCGCCGAGGCCAGCGCGGCGGTGCTCGCGCAGCTGCTCCGGGGCTGCGGAGGCGCGCAGGCGCATTCGGGTCTCTACCACTTGAGCCCCTCCGGAGAGACCAGTTGGTACGGGTTCGCCGAGGAGATCCGGCGTTTGGGCGGTTACCACTGTCAGATCGAGCCGATTCCAAGCTCCCAGTACCCGACTTCGGCGGTACGTCCCGCCAACTCTAGGCTGGATTCCCGGAAGCTCACTCGGGTTTTCGGGGTTGCATTGCCGCACTGGCGGGAGGGGTTGGCGATGTGTCTTGGCACAGGGGCTAGTGGCTAGCAGCTAGTGGGATGCGGGGATTGCGGCGGGCGGCGGGCTGCTTGTGGGAGCCCCGCCCTCGGGGCGATTGCTGAGCTATCGGGGGCATCCGGCGTGACCGGGAATCGGCAGGCGGCGGGGTTTCGAGTCCGGTTCGTGATGATCGCGCCGGGGCGGCGCTCCCACAGGGGGATGTGATGCTTGCTCCGGAGAAGGAGGCTTTGTGGGAGCCCCGCCCTCGGGGCGATTGCTGAGCTATCGGGGGCATCCGGCGTGACCGGGAATCGGCAGGCGGCGGGGTTTCGAGTCCGGTTCGTGATGATCGCGCCGGGGCGGCGCTCCCACAGGGGGATGCTTGCCGGAGAAGGAGGCTTTGTGGAGCCCGCCCTCGGGGCGATTGCTGAGCTATCGGGGGCATCCGGCGTGACCGGGAATCGGCAGGCGGCGGGGTTTCGAGTCCGGTTCGTGATGATCGCGCCGGGGCGGCGCTCCCACAGGGGGATGTGAGGCTTTGTGGGAGCCCCGCCCTCGGGGCGATTGCTGAGCGATGGGGGGCTTCCGGGATGACGGGGAATCGGCAGGCGGCGGGGGCGCAGTTCGGTTCGTGATGATCGCGCCGGGGGCGGCGCTCCCATAGGCCAGGATAGGCAAGGGAGGGTGTCGGCGATGGGGTTGAATCGGGGATTGTGAAGGTCGCTTTTGTCAATCGGTACTTCTACCCGGACCATTCGGCTACGAGCCAGATCTTATCGGATCTGGCTTTTTTCTGGCCGACATGGGGTACGCAGTGCATGTTCTCACGAGCCGGCAGCGTTACGGTGAGGCCGGTGCTGATCTGCCGGCCCTGGAACGGATCGGTGGCGTATACATTCATCCATTCGATTCCTTCCCAACCAACCGCGGCAGCGGCTCGCGGAAAGCCTGGGCCTTGCGGATGTGCATGTCGTCGTGCTCAGGTCGGAGCTGGAGGGGCTGATTGTGCCGAGCAAGCTCTACGGCATCCTGGCGCCAGGGCGGCCAACGGATGCGGCCGCCCTGGAAGGCAGCTGCAGGGCGTTGAAAGAGTATCTCGGGCTCTGGCTATACCGTCTCCGGGGCTGGGCTGAGCCGGGATAAGAAACGAGCTTACAGGCTCACGTTGGGGCTTGTTGTTTGCGACTGCGACTGCGGCGGCGGCAATGGCAGCGCGCGGCTGGGTTTCCGCTAGAGTCCCGTAGCAGGCTGTCGGATTTTCCCCCTGGGCGGGTAGAATTGGGCATCGTCTCTTGAGCCCGACCGCATGAGCCGTTTCCGCCCAATAGATCGCGAGATCGACTACCTGCTGCCGCTGTCGGCGCAAGACTGGCTGCCTGAGTCGCACCTGGCGCGCTACCTGGTGGATGTCATCGAAGGGCTGGACCTCTCGGAGCTGGAGCGGGCCTATGCGGGCCGTGGCAGCGACGCCTACCACCCGGCGGTGTTGTGCGCAGGACCGAGCAGCGTCTCTGGGCAATGGGGCTCTTCGGTTGCGCCGCAATCGCCACGACTACCTGAGCTTTCGCTACCTGTCCTGCGACCTCTCCGCCCTGCCTTACGAGGCCTACCGCGACAGCGACAACCTGGTAGCGCGGCTGAACCTGCCGAACATGCGCTACGAGACGGCGCAGCGGGTGGAGGTGTATGCCCAGGCGGTACGCGGTCTGACCCGGCTGGAGCCGGACCCGGAGCGCCAGCTCAAGTATCTGGACTTCATCGACATCTATGCCGGGCTTGATGATAATGAATTGCAGCAGTATCGACGGGAATACCCGGAGGAGGCCGAGCAGATGAGCAGCTTTGCGGAAAGGTTTCGCGAGCAGGGGATGCGCGAGGGCATGCAGCAAGGGATGCAGCAGGGAATGCAGCGGGGGAGGCGCTGATCCTGGTGCGCCTGATCGAGCGCAAGTTCGGAGCCTTGGCGCCTCATCTGCGTCGGCGCATCGAGGAGGCCGATCCCGAGACCCTGCTGCGGTGGTCGGAGTGCGTGCTCACCGCCAGCAGTGTTGAGGAGGTGCTGCACTAAGCCGTCTGCAATTGGGTGCGGGTCAGCTCTGTTCGCCGGGGACCGCTTGCTTCAACTGGACAACTTCCGCAGGTCGGGTGCCTTTGCCTGGCCCGGCTTCAACAAGATGAGGCTGTGGCGCCAGCACAAGGGTCAGACGGCCTGCGCGGATTCCTTTGTCGGTGCGGTGCGGGCCGGCGTCGATCCCGTTCGCGGAGATCGTCGCGGCGAGTCCGGTGTCGATCTTGCTCCCTTCGTGATAGTGTAGTGCAAACACCTACATTGATGTTTTCCCCTAGCAGCCTGTCGGACTTAGGCTTCTGGGAAAGCGTAACCAATGGAAATATAAAGAAATATAAAATTTGCACCAAAATAGTGATTGTTTATAAATCAATGACTTGTAGAGAAAGTCCGACAGGCTGCTAGGCAGGGCTAGGGGGGGTTGGGCACGAACGGGCCAGGGTGATGCCGATGTCCCATCCCGGCCTTTCCCGCTAGGTGGGGAAAGGGGCGGTTTGGATGATGGAGATCATGATGAAGACAGTGTCCGCAGCCGAGGCAAACCGGCATTTCTCCGCGCTTCTGCGCGATGTCGCTCACGGCGAGCAAGTGACGGTGACCTCGCGCGGTAAGCCTGTCGCAATCATTGCGCCCGTATCGGTGCGTCGGGCGGAGCGAAAGGCGGCCAAGGAGGCGCTCCTAGCCCGGCTGCGGGGCGTGCCCATTTCCGGCGCGCGTGATTGGCGTCGCGCCGATGTTTACGAGTGACGCGTATGCAGGTCGCCCTGGACACAAACGTCTTGGCCTATGCGGAGGGCGTGGGGGATGCGGCGCGCTGCAATGCCGCGAGGGAATTGATTGCGGCACTGCCCGAAGACGCAGTGCTGGTGCCGGTGCAGGTCTTGGGTGAGCTGCACCGCGTCTTGACCGGAAAAGCGGGGCGGTCGGCAGACGATGCGCGCGATGCGCTGCTTGGATGGGCGGACGCATTCAGCGTCGCCGACTCGACGTGGACGGCAATGGCTGGGGCTACGGATGGTGCCGCCGACCATGGCGTGCCGATTTGGGACGCGCTGATCCTCGCCGTGGCGGCCGAGCAGCGCTGCCGGCTCCTGCTGAGCGAGGATTTCCAGCACGGCTTTACCTGGCACGGTGTGACCGTGGTGAATCCTTTTGCCGCACCCAGGCACAAGCTGCTGTCGTCCTTGTTGACGAACGCGTGACCCCGGCCATTTTGATTCCTGGCTCCGCCTTTCGCTCATTCCGAACGCTGCGTTACCTGCGCTCCATCCGGATTGCCGGCTGCGTCTGGCAACCGCTGAATCCGGCCACCTTCCGTCTTCGCAACGCCGTCGGGGAAGCGCCGGGCGGCTTTGCGGACAAGTTTCGCGAGGAGGGGATGCGCAAGCGCATGCAGCAGGGGGAAGCGTTGGTGTTGGTGCGGCTGATGCAGCGCAGGTTCGGAGCCCTGGCGCCTCAGCCGTGTCGACGCATCGAGCAGGCGGATCCCGAGACCCTGCTGCGGTGGTCGGAGCGTGTGCTCACTGCCGGCGGCGTGGAGGCGGTGCTGCACTGATCTGGTGGGTGCGGATTCGCAGCGGTGCTTCCGATAGGAGCGCCGCCACCGGCGCGACCGGGGGATAATCCTAGAAACAGCAGTTGACCGCTTCGAGCAGCGATCCAGTGACTGCGCCGACTGTGTTTATGGAAAAACTTGATACTCACCCGTCGGGTGATGGCCGCTACGACCACCAGGGCACGCACCGCGCGGCGCCTGGCTGCGTTATAACTCGTTGGAATAGAATGACTATTCCGCCTCGTCATGCCTTGCCAGACACCACGCGGCACGCACCCTGGCGGCTGTTCAACTGCCGCTTCTAGGATAATGGCAAGGGGCAAGGGGGCTGCCCGGACGTTTTCCAGGACGCTGGCTCACGGCTGGGTGGCGTCGACAGAGCCTCCGTCCCGCGCTTGGGCGCTCACGAGGAGCCATCGCCCGGCGGAAACGGCACGTCCTCGTAGATGACCTCGAGCGGCACCTCGATGCCTAGGCAGCCGCAGGGAACGGTTCCGGCATGGAAGCGCAGGGTCTTCCAGCCGCTGGGCTCCCGCCGGTGCAGCTCGGCCTCGATGCGCTTCTGGGACAGCAGCAGGTACTCCTGCAGGCTGGGGATCTGGGTGTAGGCGAAGAGCTTCTCGCGCCGGTCGATGCGCTCAGTGGCCTCCGAGAGCACCTCCACGATCAGGCAGGGGCGGCTGCGGAAGTAGGTCTCGCGGTCTTGCGGGTCGCAGGAGAGCAGCAGGTCGGGGTAGTAGAAGGCCGTCTCCCCCGCTGCCTCGATGCGCAGCTTCATGTCGGCGACGAAGAGCTGGCAGCCGGTGCCGCGCAGGTAGGCGCGGAGGGCGGCGAAGAGGTTGCCGGCGATGAGACCGTGCCGGTCGCTAGCGCCGACCATCGCGTAGGTCTCGCCACCGATGTATTCGTGACGGGTTTCGCTCGCCAGCTCGCCCTGGAGGTATTCCTGCTCGGAGATCTGCGGCTTGAGTGCTGTTTCGGCCATGGTTTTGCTCCTCCGGCCCACAGGTCGATCATAGAAGCGTCGGTGCGGGAGGGGCAAGGCGGGGTACGGACGGCAGCGCTTGATCGTGGCGGGGCGCTGTTCCTGCAGAGCGGTTCGGCGTCGAGGAGAGGGCGCCTGTCGAGCGGAGGGCACGTCGCTCCGCTCCTTTGCCCATCCTACGCAGTGCTGCGGATGTAGGAGGCCAGCCCCCTGGCCGAAGGGGCCTTGGGCAGGCCGCAAGGCTCGCCGAGAGGGCTTGGCTCCTGACGGGCCCTGGGATGGGCAAAGCGCAGCGTGCCCATCGTTGCGTAAGGAATTGATGGGCACGTCGCTCCGCTCCTTTGCCCATCCTACGCAGTGCTGCGGATGTAGGAGGCCAGCCCCCTGGCCGAAGGGGCCTTGGGCAGGCCGCAAGGCTCGCCGAGAGGGCTCGGCTCCTACGGGTGGCGTCGGAGCTGCATCATTTCTCTGCGAGGCGCAAACGAGCGGGGTTATGGCAGGAAGTCGGCCAGCCTGTCTCCGCTGCGCGGGTTGTCGATCTCGGCGAAGTGGCGGCCCGCGTGTGTATACGGCGTAGCCGTGCTCCAGCGCGGTAGCGGCGATCCACAGGTTATTGGTCGGGATGGGTCTGGCCTTGGCCAGTAAGTCACTGTTGATACGGAGGTTGGTCGGTTTTTTTGTGCGCAAATCGATCGTAAGCATGCGTTATCGCAAAGGGCTGGTTCAAGGCTCAAGGGGCAAGGCTCAAGGGCGAGATCGGTCATACGATCAGTACGTCGATGGCGTCGGCGCTCAAAGCCTGGTCGTGGGTCACCAGTGTCAGATACTCCAGTCGGGCCTGAGCCACCAGCATCCGGCCGAAAGGGTCTCTGTGTAGCGGCGGCAGTCGGGCGGCGGCCTCTGCATGTGCTCCGGATACGGCCAACTCCTCGAACCCCTCCTGCGGCACCGGGTCGACCACGGACTCGGGAGCCGCAGCTTCCCGAGCGCTTGCTTGATGGCTATCTCCCAGACCGACGCCGCGCTGACGAGGACACGAGCATCGGGGTTCGCGATGGCGTTGCGGGCGGCCGGCCCGATTCTCGGGCTGTCCTCCAGCCACCATAGCAAGACATGAGAATCGAGCAGGTAGCTCACGAATCCCCCTCGAAAGCGGAGGTGACCTCTTCGGGTGTGCTATCGAAATCATCTGCTGCCCACAGTCTACCCCTCCAGCGCCCGGGTTTGCGTGGCTCCGAGCGCTCCTTGTAGGGCACCAGCCTGGCGACGGGTTTGCCTGCCCGAGCGATCACTACTTCGCCGCCGGCGAGGACCTCCTCGACGAGGGCGGACAGGTGGGTTTTTGCTTCGTGTATGTTGACTTGACGCATTAGTCGTGCTCTGGGGTCTAGTCGGACTTAGTCTAGTCCAGTTCGGCGGAGGGGAAGGGACAAGGTGGGAAGCTGGCGAGTCTTGTGGGAGCGCCGCCCTCGGCGCGATTGGCTGGTTAGAAGCGAGCGGCCAGGGGCTGGAAGCGAGTCGCTAATAAGGCGACAGGCAGCTGGGTTGGGGTGGGGGTCGAGCGGGATGGACTGTTTGCCTTCACTGGCGTCGGGGTTACACTTTGGAGGGAAACTTAAGAGGCGTTTGCGATGGAAGCGACGACCAAGGATCTCCGTCTGCATACCGCAGAAGTCCTTGCCGCGGCCGACCGCGGCGAGCAGGTCATCATCACCTACCGGGGCCGGCGCCGCGCTGTGCTCACGCGTTGGCCTGGAGTGAGGGCGTTGGGCCGCGCTGGGAGCAGAAACCCGGCCTTCGGACTATGGCAGGATCAGACCGGCGACGTGGAAGAGGGGGTGCGCCGGCTGCGGCGCGGGAGAACGCTGCCTTGATCTTGGTGGACACGGACGTCCTGATCTGGAACCTGCGGGGGAACGAGCGGGCGGCCGAGGTGCTCGACATGGAGCCGGCCCTGTCCATCTCCGCGGTGTCCTACATGGAGCTGGTGCAGGGGATGCGGGACAAGGGGGAGCTCAGAATACTGCGCCAAGCCTTGTCGTACTGGTCAGCCAGCATCGTCCATATCGACGAGGCGATTTCCGCCCGCGCTTGTTTTCTCGTCGAGCAACACGCCCTGTCGGACTCCTTGCAGCTTGCCGATGCGCTGGTCGCCGCCACGGCGCTGGAGCACGGGCTTGATCTGCTCACCGCCAACGACAAGCACTACCGGCCCGTGGACGGGTTGGTGATTCGGCGGTTCAGGCCTTGAGGCGGAGGGGCGGCACCGCGTGGAGTCGGCCCGGCACGGGCATGCTGGTAGGCAAGGGGCAAGGGGCAAGGGGCAAGGGGCAAGGGGCAAGGGGCAAGGGGCAAGGGGCAAGGGGCAAGGGGCAAGGGGCAAGGGGCAAGGGGCAAGGGGCAAGGGGCAAGGGGCAAGGGGCAAGGGGCGGCTCGCGACTCTTGTGGGAGCGCCGCCCTCGGCGCGATTGGGAGGTCAGGAGGAGGGGCCCGGGGGTGCGAGCGATTTGTGTATTAGGTGACAGGCCGTCGGCCAATTCGGACCGCTGGGGGGATGACAGCGTATTCACCCGAGACCTGATCGATCTGGCCATGATGAAGCCGCCTCTGCAACCGCTCCGACAGGCCGTGGCGAAGGCAGAGCAGGCCTACGGCGCCTCTGTTCTACGGGATCTTGGCAAGGCGATCGATGCGGTGCAAGCCCGCCGTGGCTGGCTGGCGCAATGCCTGCAGGCCTTGGCGGTCAGCTTGCCCGAGGCGCTGCTGTGGCAGCGAATCAAGGCGCTGAGGCGGGTGCTGCCTTAGGGAAGGGGCGGCGCGATCCGACGTTCTGCGTCTCTTGCGAAGGCGCTACCGATGAAGCCATGACGATCGTGGTTGAAGGATAAACCTAAAAACCGCAGTTGGAACCGCCAAGACGCCAAGGACACAAAGGCAGACAAGCACCGAAAGTGAAAGAACCCGCTTCACCCAAAGGGTGACGCCCGTTTCCAGGAAATTTCCTTGAAAAAACATGGCGTTCTTGGCGCCTTGGCGGTTCAAATGCTCTTTCTAGGATAAAGGAACTTCTGCAGAAGCGGCTGCGGACGTGACGGTGACGGCCCAGCCGGGAGTGTGTTGCGGAGCTAGGAGCCTGTCGGACTTTGGGGTCCGTAGCGAGGGAAGGCGGGATCGAGGCGGATTTTTCGCTCGATCAATGAAACCATTCGTGCCGGCTTGGTGGTACGCCAGCAGCCACCGCCCACTCGCTACCGCTTGCGGCCTTCCTCCCTGGGCGCGCTGATGGTGGCGCGGCCGCTGGAGAAGGCACTGCAACTGGCGGATGACCTGGAAGATGCCGCCCTGCTTGGCAAGCTGGAGAAGCGGAAATGATGTTGGTCGACGCCAATCTGCTCATCTACGCGGTGAATCGCGATCTACCGCAACACGGTGCAGCGAGATTGTGGCTCGAGAAAACCTTTTCGGGAAGCGATCCGGTTGGCTTGCCCTGGGTGGTGGTCTTGGCGTTTCTCCGCTTGTGCACCAATCCGCGAGTATTTGCTTCGCCCATGACGGTGTAGCGAGCGATTGCCTACGTCGATGAGTGGCTGGCTTTGCCGGTCGTGAGCGTGGTTGGACCAGGCCTGCGGCATTGGGAAATCTTTAAGAATCTGTTGGCGCAGACCGGCATGGCCGGAAATCTCACCAGCGATGCCCACATCGCCGCTCTCGCCCTGGAGGGTGGCTGCGGCGTTTATTCCGCGGACCATGATTTTCGTCGCTTCCCAGGCCTCCGGCACATCAATCCCCTGGCTGCGTGAGCTCGGCGTTGGCGGTCATGGTCGAGATCCCTGGCCGCATTGCTTCATCCTCTTGTTTCAGGTCGTGGGCCTTTTCACGTTGAATTGAGACGAGAAATCCAGCTTGAAACAGATCCTCCAAAACTTCAAAACCGGCGCTACCGAGACCGCCGAGGTACCATGCCCGCAGCTCAGCGTCCAGGTTTCCTGCTCGTATGGCCCGGGGCGCGACGACCCTCGGTATGAGGAGGGGGGCAGGACTATCCGGTGGGCTTCGTGCGCTGGACAGAGCAGCGAAATTTCGAGGCGACGCTGGACATGATGGCGGACGAGCGGCTGGACCTGAGGCCGCTGGTCTCGCACCGGTTTGCCATCAAGGGCTCGATTTCGGAGAAGTGGGACGGTCGGGCGGCGCAGCGGATCGTCGAGGTATTGCTGCGACGGGCGATCGGCACGGGGCTGGATGCTAACCCCAGTACCAGCATGGGCTGAGCAGCTCTTCCGGGGACTCCTGGCCGACCGGGATCGCCCGGGCGCGGGGTGTTTTCCGCTCCGCGCCCCAGGGCCTCAATAACAGGTGATGCTCTCCTGATGGCAAAGATTCTTGTCACCGGAGGTGCCGGATTCATCGGCGCCAATTTTGTTCACCTTCTGATGCGCGAGTCGGACTGGGAGGTTCTCAACCTGGATCTGCTGACCTACGCCGGCAATCCAGAATCTCTCGCGGATCTGGCGGGGCGGGGGATTTATCGTTTCGTCCAGGGCGACATCGGCGATCGACGCTTGGTGGAGACGGTTGTTGCGCGAATTTCGTCCGGATGCGGTGGTGAACTTCGCAGCCGAGAGCCATGTGGATCGCTCCATAGACGGACCTGCGGCCTTCATTCAGACCAATGTGGTGGGCACCTTCAATCTGCTGGACTGCGTCAGGGCCTACTGGGCGGGGTTGGAGGGACCGGCGCGGGAAGGGCTGCGTTTTCTCCACGTCTCGACCGACGAGGTCTACGGGTCCCTGGGCCCCGAAGGGCGGTTCACGGAGCAGACACCTTATGCGCCCAACTCGCCCTATTCGGCCTCCAAGGCGGCCTCCGACCACCTGGTGCGGGCCTGGCACCATACCTATGGGCTGCCGGTGCTGACCACCAACTGCTCGAACAACTATGGGCCCTACCAGTTTCCGGAGAAGCTGATTCCGCTGATGGTGCTCAACGCGCTGGAAGGGCGCCCGCTGCCGGTTTACGGTGACGGGGGCAACGTGCGCGACTGGCTGTATGTGGAGGACCATTGCCGGGCAATTCGCTTGGTGCTCGAGCGGGGCCGCGTCGGAGAGGTGTACAACATCGGGGGCGATGGCGAGCGCACGAATATCGAAGTGGCGGAGGCGCTGTGCGCGCTCCTCGACGAGCTTCGTCCTGAGTCGCCTCATCGACCTCACGGCAAGCTGATCAGTTTCGTCGCCGATCGGCCCGGCCACGACCGGCGTTACGCCATCGATGCTGCGAAGCTGCGAGGTGAGCTGGGGTGGAGGCCGCGGGAGACCTTTGAGACCGGGCTGCGGCGGACCGTGCAGTGGTATATCGACAATCGGGAGTGGTGTCGGCGGGTGCAAGAAAGGGGTTATCGGAGGGAGCGGCTTGGGGAAGGGGCTAGGGGCTAGTAGGGGCTAGGGGCTAGGGTAGGGGCTAGGGGCTAGGGGCTAGGGGCTAATCGGTGCAGGGCGATGGCTGGTCGGAGTTGTCGTGGGGTTGGGAGGAAGAGGTCGGTCATATCGCGGCGAGGGCGCCGCTCCCACAAGGGGGCCTCTCTCTGTCTGAGAAGGAGTGTCCTGTGGGAGCGCCGCCCTCGGCGCGATCAAACGTGGAGGAGGTTCGGTTGGCTGCACAGCTGATAACGGCGTTATGAAAGGTCTGATTCTGGCCGGCGGCTCCGGCACCCGGCTCTACCCGCTGACGCGCTCGGTGAGCAAGCAGCTGCTGCCGGTCTACGACAAGCCGATGATCTACTACCCGCTCGCCGTTCTGATGATGGCCGGCATTCGGGAGGTGCTGGTCATTACCACGCCGCGAGACGGACAGGCTTTTAGCGAGCTGCTGGGCGATGGCTCCCAATGGGGCATAGAGATCCGCTATGCCGTGCAGCCCGAGCCTGGCGGGCTGGCGCAGGCCTTGCTGATCGGCCGGGAATTTGTCGCCGGGGAGCCGAGCTGTTTGATCCTGGGGGACAACATCTTCTATGGCCAAGGGTTGGTCGAGCGGCTGCGCACAAGCGCCGAGAAGCGGATGGGGGCCACCATCTTCGGCTACTGGGTGACTGACCCGGAGCGCTACGGGGTGGCGGAGCTGGACGCCGATGGCCGGTTGATCGGTATTGAGGAGAAGCCGAAGCGGCCGCGCTCCCATTATGCGGTCACGGGTCTCTATTTCTACGATGGCGAGGCCTGCGACCTGGCTGCGACGCTGAGGCCGTCGGCCCGCGGCGAGCTGGAGATCACCGATCTCAACAATTTGTATCTTGAGCGCGGCAGCTTGGAGCTGGTGCGTCTGGGCCGCGGCATGGCCTGGCTGGATACCGGCACGCACGAGTCCCTGATCGAGGCCTCCAATTTCATCGAGACCATCGAGAAACGCCAAGGGCTGAAGGTCTGCTGTCCGGAAGAAGTGGCCTGGGAGCAGGGTTGGATCGACAGCGGGCAGGTACGCTGGCTCGCCGAAGCGCTATCCAACAATGGCTACGGGCGCTACCTGCTGGATCTGGTCGAGCGGGAGGGCCGGCCGTGAAGGTGACCCGTATGCGCATTCCGGGCGTGCTGCTGCTGGAGCCGAGACGCGTCGGGGACGCGCGTGGCTGGTTCATGGAGACCTGGCAGGCCGAGCGCTATGGGGCTCAGGGAATCAGCGGGCCTTTCGTGCAGGATAACCTCGCCCGGTCGGCGCAAGGCGTGTTACGGGGGCTGCATGCCCAGCACCCCTTCGGGCAGGGCAAGTTGGTGCAGGTCTACCAGGGCCGGGTGTTCGACGTGGCGGTGGATATACGCCTGGGCTCGCCGACGTTCGGGCAATGGGTGGCGGCGGTGCTCGACGCCGAGCGGCCTGCTCAGTTCTACGTGCCGCCCGGTTTCCTGCATGGCTACTACGTGCTGAGTGACCAGGCGATGTTCGGGTACAAGTGCACCGATCTCTACCATCCGGAGACCGAGCTCGGGGTCCGCTGGGACGACCCACAGATTGGCGTCGAATGGCCGCTGGAGGGGGAGCCGGTTCTCTCTCCCAGGGATAGAGCAGCAGGTCTGCTGAGCGATTGTCCGCGACAGCGCCTTCCGGCTTATCGGGACTGACGGTTGGCCGGTCGGGCTCGCATCCTTCTGCTCGGGGCGACCGGGCAGGTCGGCTGGGAGCTGAGGCGCACCCTGGCGCCCCTGGGGGACCTGGTCGCTGCGAGCCGGACAGGGGATTCGGGGCCTCGGCTGGATCTGGCGGATCTGTCGGCGCTTGAGCGCATGCTGGAGACGCTCGCTCCCCAGGTGATCGTCAATGCCGCCGCTTATACGGCTGTGGATCGAGCCGAGATGGAGCCCCAGCTCGCCCACCGGGTCAATGCCGAGGCGCCGAGCCTGATCGGCGCGTGGGCGGCCAGGACGGGGGCGACGGTCCTGCACTACTCCACCGATTACGTGTTTGACGGGCGCAAGGCGGGCCCATACCAGGAGCAGGACCTGCCGGGTCCACTCAATGTCTATGGCCGCAGCAAGCTCGCTGGGGACCAAGCGCTGCTTGCGAGTGGCGCGAGGGCGCTGATTCTGCGCGTGGGCTGGGTCTATGGGCTCCGGGGAAGGAATTTCTTGATTTCGATGCGGCGGCTGATGTCCGAGAGGGAGTCGCTGCGGGTGGTCGATGACCAGGTTGGCTCTCCCACCTGGAGTCGCTTGATCGGCGAGGCCAGCGCCGCGGTGCTCGCTCAGCTGCTATATGGCGGAAGAGATGCTCGGACGCTCTCCGGTATCTATCACCTCAGCCCCGCCGGGCAGACCAGCTGGGCCGGCTTTGCCGAGGAGATCCGTCGTCTCGGCGGCTATGACTGCCAGATCGAGCCGATTCCCAGCTCGGGGTACCCCACGGTGGCGGTGCGCCCGGCCAATTCGCGGCTGGATGCTACCAAGATCGAGCGGGCTTTCGGCATCGTGCTGCCGCATTGGCGGGAGGGGTTGGAGCTGTGTTGGGGCTAGGGGGAGGATGCTCGTGGGTCGGACAGTCTGATCGCGCCGGGGGCGGCGCTCCGACAAGGGCGGGGCAGGGCGCTGTGGCGTCGAGTGGGGGATCGTGAAGGGCGTTTTCGTCAATAGGTTCTTCTACCCGGACCATTCGGCCACGAGCCAGATCTTGTCGGATCTGGCTTTTTTCTTGGCCGAGACGGGGTACCAGGTGCAGGTGGTCACGAGCCGACTGGCTTATGGTGATCCAGGTGCGGCACTGCCGGCCCAGGAGCTCGTCGGTGGCGTGCGGATTCAGCGGGTATGGACGTCCCGTTTCGGGCGCGATTTTCTCCCAGGGAGGGCGTTGGACTATCTGACGTTCTACCTGAGCGCGACCTGGGCGCTGTTTCGTCTGGTGCGGCGGGACGATCTGGTGGTGGCGAAGACGGACCCGCCGCTGATCTCGGTGCCTGCCGGTTGGGTAGCGGCTCTGCGCGGCGCCCGGCTGGTCAACTGGCTCCAGGACCTGTTCCCGGAGGTGGCAGCGGAGCTGGGGATGGGTCTGGCGCGCGGGTTGGTAGGGCGCTTGCTGATGCAGGTAAGGAACCACTCACTTCGCCGGGCGGTGACGAATGTGGCGATCGGCCAGCGGATGATGACGCGCTTGGTCGCGCAGGGCGGGGATCGCGCGCGGGTGTGCGTGATTCACAACTGGGCGGACGGCGAGCGGATTCGCCCGCGCGACCCCGAAGGCCAGCCGCTGCGGGCTGAATGGGGGCTGTCCGGGAAGTTCGTGATCGGCTACTCGGGCAATCTTGGCCGCGCACATGAGTATGCCACCTTGCTGGGTGCGGCCGAGCGGCTGCGTGCGGACCCGAACATCGTGTTTCTGTTCGTCGGCGGCGGGGCCCTGATGCCGTCGCTGAAGGCCGAGGTGCGGGCGCTCGGGCTTTCGAATGTCCTGTTCAGGCCCTATCAACCGCGTGAGCGGTTGGCGGAGAGCCTGGGTGTCGCGGACGTGCATCTGGTGGTGCTCAGGCCCGAGCTGGAGGGGCTGATCGTGCCGAGCAAGCTCTACGGTATTCCTGGCGGCCTGGCGGCCTGGCGGCCGACCTTGAATGTCGGCAGTCCTCAGGGAGAGGTGGCCGAGTCGATCAGGGATGCCGAGGCCGGTTTCACTACCGAGATCGGGGACGTGGACGCCCTGGCTCGCAGGATTCGGCACCTCAAGGGAGACGCGGACTTGCGTCGGCGAATGGGCGAGAATGCGAGGCGGCTGTTCGACGGGCGTTTCTCGAAGGCCCGGGCCATGGGCGAATGGGACGATTTGCTTCGGGGGCTGGAGCCAGAAGCCAGAAGCTAGGGGCTAGGGGCTAGGGGCTAGGGGCTAGCCCATGGGCTGCGGGTGGTTCACCTGATTGGGGGATGGCGATGGGGCTGCTGGTTACGAAGATCCTGACGGTGCTGGCAATGCCGCTCGGTGTCGGATTGGTGCTGGGGCTGCTCGGGTGGCTGTTGCTCGCAGCTTCGCGCCGCTGGGCTGCGGTGTTGCTCATCGCCGGGCTTGGGTGGCTTTGGGTGTGGTCCACGCCGGCCTTCTCGGACTGGATTCGGGGGGCCCTCGAGGGGCGTTTCCCGCCGGCATCGGTTGCCGACCTACCGGCGGCGGATGCCATCGTGGTGCTGGGGGGCGGCATCGAGGGGGTGGCGCCGCCGCGCAGGTATCCGAACCTGAATGCGGCGGCGGATCGGGTCTGGCATGCGGCACGGCTTTACCGAGCGGGGAAGGCAAAGCTGGTGGTGGCGAGCGGCGGCCGTCTGCCCTGGGCCTCGGGGGAAGACGCCGAGGCGGTGGCCATGCGTCAATTCCTCTCGGACCTGGGGGTCCCCGTCTCGGCGGTGTTGCTGGAGAGTGGCAGCCGGACGACATACGAGAACGCACTGGAGACCCGGAGGCTGCTCCAGGAGCGGGGACTCGGGAGCGTGCTGCTGGTCACCTCGGCGCTTCACATGCCGCGTGCCCTGGCGACCTTCCGGGAGGTGGGTGTAGACGCTGTGCCGGCGCCGACCGATTTCGAGATCGCGGCGCAACGGCGCTGGACGGCACTGGACTTCCTGCCCGATGCCGGTGCCCTTGAAGGCAGTTCCCGGGCCTTGAAGGAGTACCTGGGCCTCTGGATGTACCGCTTCCGGGGCTGGGCTGCGGCGGCTTAACCCGCGGGGGTCTTGTCTTTTGCTCTGTCGGGGTCAGGTCTTGTCTTTTGCCAACCCCAAGCTACTCTTGCCACACAAAGCCCCCTTGCGGCATCAAGCCTCTGGGGTCAAATCTGGGTTTTTGCTCATTCTTCGAGGGGGGGTGCTTTCGTCGTATGGCCAGGCCGCTGAGGATCGAATTCCCTGGGGCACTTTACCACGCCACCTCCCGGGGCGACGGGTTCGAAGACATCTATATGGACGACGCAGATCGGTTAGCGTTTCTCGATGCGCTTGGCGCGGTTTGTCAGCGCTACAGTTGGCAGCTCTGCGCCTATTGCCTGATGACGAGACATTATCACTTGGTGGTGGAGACGCCTGAAGGGACCCTGTCCCGGGGCATGCGCCAGCTCAACGGCGTGTATACCCAGCGTTTCAACAAGGCCCACCGTCGCGTCGGCCATGCCTTCCAGGGGCGGTACGAGGCGATTCTGGTGGAAAAGGATGCCCATTTCCTGGAGCTCGCGCGGTACGTTGTGCTCAACCCCGTCCGCGCAGGCATTGTGGCTGCGGCGGGGGACTGGTTTTGGAGCAGCGACAGGGCGACCGCTGGCGATGCTAAAGCGCCGCCCTGGCTTTGTCCCCAGCGGGTGCGCCGCACTTTGCTTCCTTCGAGGCCGAGGCGCTGGAGCGCTACCGTCGGTTTGTCTCGGAAGGGCAGGGCCAGCCGTCACCCTGGAGGCAGCTCAGGCAGCAGGTCTTTCTCGGCTCGGAACAGTTCGTTGCGACCCTGCAACGGGGGGCTGGCCCCGGAGCGGGATCTCGCCGAAGTGCCCCGGGCTCAGCGGCCGCCGCCGCCGAAGCCGCTGTCTGAGTACGTACAAGGTTTCCCGGCGCGGGATGCCGCGATTGTCGCTGCCTATGCCAGCGGTGGATACACGCTGAAGGAGATTGGAAACCACTTCGGGCTGCACTACTCCCGCGTCAGTCGCATCGCTGGGCGGCTGGGAGTGGCAAAAGACAAGACCCCGAAACGCTTTCTAAACGCTCCGGGCTGTACTAATCCCGCGTCAGTCGCATCGTTGGGCGGCTGGAAGGGGCAAAAGACAAGACCTGACCCTCGGGATGACTGGAAGGGGCAAAACACAAGACCTGACCCCGCGACGTGGGCAAGACCCCTAAACGGGGTTGCGGCGATACGGCCGGGATGGCATCATCATGCGGTCGCTTTCTGCTGCCAGGCGACGGTTGGGGTGCGCGGGGAACGCGCAAGGGAGTGAGAACATGTTTCAGGAAGCCCTCTTCAGGGGACTGTCTGCATTCGCAATCGCGGCGCTATTGCTGTGGCTTCTCGAGCCGGTGGCCTTTCGGATCGGCCTGGTGGATCGCCCCGGGGGGCGAAAGTCTCACGAGAAGCCCACGCCGCTCGTCGGCGGCATTGCGATGTTCGTCGCGTTTTCTTTTGTCATTCTGACGCTCCCGGTTCCCCTGTCGTCTTACCGCCCACTGTTCGCCGGCGCCCTTCTGCTGGTGGTGGTAGGCGTGCTGGATGATCTGCGCGAGCTGTCCGCCCGCATGCGCTTCGCAGCGCAGGTCTCGGCGAGCTTGATGATGGCCTTGTGGGCCGGCGTCGCGCTCCAGGATCTCGGCCACATCGGGTGGGGTGGCGCTCTGGTGGGTCTTGGCATCCTGAGTGTGCCCCTGACGGTGTTCGCCACCGTCGGCGTCATCAATGCGGTCAATATGAGCGACGGGATCGACGGGCTTGCCGGGTCTTTGTGCCTGGTGACGGTCTCATCCCTGGCCGTTCTCGCCTGGGAGGGCGGCGATGGGCCCGCATTGGCGCTGTTGGCATTGCTGGGGTCCGTCATCCTGGCCTTTCTCACGTTCAACATGCGGTTACACACCCGGGCCCTGGTGTTCATGGGGGATTCCGGCAGCATGTTCCTCGGGTTTGTCTTGGCCTGGTTCCTGGTGATGTTCTCCCAGGGTGAGCATCGCCTGATCGAGCCGGTGGTTGCGCTCTGGATCTTCGCGCTACCCCTGATGGACACGGTCTCCATGATGAGCCGGCGGATACTGGGCGGGCGATCTCCGTTCGAGGCCGACCGGGGACACTTCCACCATATCCTCCAATCGGCCGGGCTCTCTTCCAGACAGACGCTCGGAATCATGCTGCTGCTCGCGGCTGCGGCCGCCGGCGTAGGGTTGGCGGGCCATTTTCTCCGGGTTCCGAGCCAGTGGATGTTCATCGGGTTTCTCGTGCTGTTTGGAGCACACTTCTGGGTCGTCATGAGGGCCTGGCGGGTCAAGCGATTTCTCGCCTGGTGGATGCTCCACCGGAGCGAATCGGGCGTTGGAGGCTAGGGGCTGAAGCCCCGCTCCGGGTGGGCAGGTGCTCGCCCGGATTGTGGGACGGCTGCCGGCAATCTCTCTGGGGCCCCGCAAGCGCCCTGGGTCTCGCCTTAGACATTGGCCAGGCTGGCTACCGGCCTGATCAACAGCAGCCCGTGACCAGGCTCAGCCCGCTCTCGGCAAGCAGCAGCGTCAGCGCGAGAACGCGCCGCTAAGGCGTCCCCGGCTCACCAGCCAGCGAAAGCCGGCGCGGGGGCGGTCAGACATGGCGGCGTGCGGGCCTGTTCGCGATGATCTCGGATGGTAGCATAGGGCGCCCGAGCAGCCTGACGTGTGGGCACGGCTAAGCTATGGTCGGGCTGCGGCTGCTTGGCTTCGGAAGCGTTGGGTACTGGGATGACAAAGAAGGCTTTGATCACCGGCATCACGGGGCAGGATGGTGCCTACCTGGCCGAGCTGCTGCTGGAAAAGGGCTACGAGGTGCACGGCATCAAGCGCCGATCCTCGCTGTTCAATACCGACCGTATCGATCACCTGTATCAGGACCCCCACGAGTCCGGTCGGCGGCTCATCCTGCACTACGGCGATCTCACCGATTCAACCAACCTGATCCGCATCGTCCAGGAGGTCCAGCCGGACGAGATCTACAATCTGGCGGCTCAGAGCCACGTGGCGGTGTCGTTCGAGTCGCCCGAGTACACGGCGAACGCCGATGCACTGGGGACCCTGCGGCTCTTGGAGGCGATCCGCCTGCTCGGGCTGGACCAGCGCACGCGCTTCTACCAGGCCTCTACCTCCGAGCTCTACGGCAAGGTGCAGGAGACGCCGCAGACCGAGCGCACGCCCTTCTATCCGCGCTCGCCCTATGCGGTGGCCAAGCTTTACGCCTACTGGATCACGGTCAACTACCGCGAGGCCTACGGAATCTACGCTTGCAACGGCATCCTGTTCAACCACGAGTCTCCGGTGCGTGGCGAGACCTTCGTGACCCGCAAGATCACCCGCGCGCTGGCGCGCATCAAGCTGGGGCTCCAGCACAAGCTCTATCTGGGAAACCTCGATGCCCGGCGCGACTGGGGCCACGCCCGCGACTACGTGGAGATGCAGTGGCTGATGCTGCAGCAGGAGGTGCCCGAGGACTTCGTGATCGCCACCGGGGTGCAGTATTCGGTGCGCCAGTTCATCGAGCGCGCCGCGGCGCATCTGGGGATCACCCTGAGCTGGCAGGGCGCAGGCGTCGATGAGCGGGGCGTGGACGTCGCGAGCGGCCGGGTGATCGTCGCGGTCGATCCGCGCTATTTCCGGCCCACCGAGGTGGAGACGCTGCTCGGTGATCCGACCAAGGCCCGGGAGATGCTGGGGTGGATCCCCAGGATCTCGTTCGACGCGCTGGTCCGGGAGATGGTGGAGCAGGATCTGGACCTCGCCAAGCGCGACCATCTGGTGCGAAAGGCGGGCTTCAAGGTATTTGATTACCATGAGTGATGCCAGGCCGTCGGGGCTTGGAAGGGCGTTTCCCGGGCTCCGGACGCACACAATGCGATGGCTGCGCAAGTGCCGGCGGTAACCGAGGGGTCCTCCATGGCGCTGACTTCGGGGGGGGGCTCCAGGATCTCCGAGGGCCGCGTCTATGTGGCGGGCCACCGGGGGATGGTCGGCGCGGCGATCGTCCGGCGCCTCCGCGAGGCGGGCTGCCGCCAGCTGATCACCCGGACGCGTGCCCAGCTCGACCTGACCGACCAGCGTCGGGTGCGCGCCTTTTTCCAGGCGCAACGTCCCGATATGGTCTTCCTTGCGGCCGCCAAGGTCGGCGGCATACTCGCCAACGACAGCTATCCGGCAGACTTCATCCGGGACAACCTGGCGATCCAGCTCAATATCATCGATGGGGCCTATCGGGCAGGGGTCCAGCGACTGCTGTTTCTGGGCAGCTCCTGCATTTACCCGCGGCTCGCGGAGCAGCCGATGCGCGAGGAGGAGCTGCTCACCGGGCCGCTCGAGCCGACCAACGAGCCCTACGCGCTGGCCAAGATCGCGGGGATAAAGCTCTGCGAGTCATATAACCGGCAGTACGGCACCCGCTATCGCAGCGTGATGCCGACCAACCTTTACGGCCCAGGCGATAATTTCGATCTGCAGAACAGCCACGTCGTACCGGCCCTGCTCCGCAAGCTCCACGAGGCGAAGGAGGTCGGCGCTCGCCAGGTCGAGATCTGGGGCACGGGCAGCGCGCGCCGGGAAGCTCCTTTACGTCGATGACATGGCCGATGCCTGCGTCTTTGTCATGGACCTTGACGATCGGAGATACGAGCGCGAGACCCGGCCGATGCGCTCACACATCAATGTCGGCACCGGTACCGATCTCAGTATCCGCGAGCTGGCAGAGACCATAGCGGCGGTGGTGGGCTTCGAAGGCGCGCTGCACTTCGATACCTCCAAGGCGGATGGGGCGCCGCGCAAGCTGATGGATGTCAGCCGGCTCGCGCGTCTGGGCTGGAAGGCACGCACCGGACTCCGCGAAGGGCTGGAGGCCACCCATGACTGGATGCTGAGGCACTGGGGAAGACTGCGGGGATAACCCCGCCGCACGCTGTAGAGCGCCGTCGCCGGCGCGATTCTCCTCTCCTCTCCAATCCGACTTAATCGCCCCGAGGCGGGGCTCCCACAAGCCTCCGCAAGGCCCGAGGTGGCGGTTGCCTCAGAAGGTGCCCCCGTCCCAGCCCCACAGGTGGGCGGCGGCGTCGGCAAACTCGAGGCGGGGCTCCCACAAGCCTCCGCAAGGCCCGAGGTGGCGGTTGCCTCAGAAGGTGCCCCGTCCCAGCCCCACAGGTGGGCGGCGGCGTCGGCAAACTCGAGGCGGGGCTCCCACAAGCCTCCGCAAGGCCCGAGGTGGCGGTTGCCTTAGAAGGTGGCCCCGTCCCAGCCCCACAGGTGGGCGGCGGCGTCGGCAAACTCGATGTAGATGCGGTCCTGGCCGATACCAAGCTGGTCGTTGACTAGTCGGCACAGTGTGGCGGAGAGCTCGCTCGTGCGGTCCTGGGGCAGACGGATGCTCTTGACCTCCAGGTATGCCAGCGGTGTGTCGTCTCCGGCGAACAGCATGTCGGGGACATGCCGATAGCTCACCATCACGTAGCGCTCGGGCTTGCCGAGCGCTGCGGCAAGGCCGCGCGAGACCTCCCGAAGCAGGGCGCCGCGCCGATCGGGCGGCACCTCGACGTTGGTCTGGATGCTGAGCAATGGCATCGGGGTGCTACTCGTTACAGAATTGCTTGATGTTCTCTTTGGCGAGCTCGATGCGTTTCTGCCGCTCTTCCTCCGTCAAGCGTTGGGATCCTCCTCCTGCTTCCACGAAGCGTCGGTTGGCCGCTCCCTCCAGCACCTTGAGATTGTGTCGAGCGTTTCTGCAGTTCGCCTCCATCATCGCCTGCCGCTTTTTCTCCTCGGCCTCTTTGGCCTCGCGCTTCTGACGCGCGGCCTTCTGATCCTCGATCTGCTTGAGCTGCTCTTCGATGGGCTGGGGGGTCGCCGCACCCGTCGGCGGGGGAGGGGGCGGTGGGATGACGGCCGCCTCGCCCGATGGCGGCGGGATCTGGGAGTACACGGTGACGCCCTGGTCATTGACCCAGCGATAGGTCGCAGCCTGGGCTGTCGCGAGCGCTGCCGCCCCCGCCATCCCGGCTATCCACAGAATCCGTAGCTGTCTGCGCATGTCCCGTCTGCCCGTCCGCGGATCTGGATACCAGAGCCCATTATGCCCTCGGCCCGGCCCAAGGCAAGTGCAGCGGCCGCGATCGGCGGCGGCCGAGGCGGTCGGCAAGCAGGGGCGCGGGCGCGGGCGCCGCTCGGGGGCGCGCGGGATAATCCACTGAGTCGCCTCCTCGGCCCTGGCGAGGGGGCCGGGCATGGTGGCCGGAGACCCGCTGGCGAGTGTCTGATTTCTTGACCTGCAACCACAACACCAGTACTTTGTCCAATTCGCATTTTCCGCCTGGCTGGCTCCGCTCACCTCTTCGACGGGGCGAAGCCCGGCGGTCCTTCGGAGGTGGCAATCGTGGAGATCAGTGGTGCCGAGATCGTCATTCAAGCGCTGAAGGACGAGGGCGTCGACTGTGTATTCGGTTACCCTGGGGGCGCCGTCCTGCACATCTACGACGCGCTGTTCCGCCAGGACGCGGTGCGGCACATCCTGGTACGCCACGAGCAGGGAGCCACTCACGCCGCCGACGGCTACGCCCGCGCCACCGGCAAGGCGGGGGTCGCGCTGGTCACCTCCGGGCCGGGGGCGACCAACGCGGTCACCGGCATTGCCACGGCCTACATGGACTCGATCCCGCTGGTGGTGCTGACCGGGCAGGTGCCCACCCCGGTGATCGGCAGCGACGCCTTCCAGGAGGTCGACACCGTGGGCATCACCCGGCCCTGCGTGAAGCACAACTTCCTGGTGAAGGATGTGCGCGACCTGGCCGAGACCATCCACAAGGCGTTCTACATCGCCACCACGGGCAGGCCCGGACCGGTGGTGGTGGATATCCCGAAGGACGTCACGGACCCTCATGTCAGGATCCCGTACGAGTACACCAGGAAGGTCAAGATGCGCTCGTACAACCCGGTGAGCAAAGGCCACCTGGGCCAGATCAAGAAGGCCGTGGAGCTGATGCTCCAGGCCGAGCGCCCGGTGATCTACACCGGTGGCGGGGTGATCCTGGGCGATGCCTGCGATGAGCTGCGGGCGCTGATCGCCGAGACCGGCTTCCCGATCACCAGCACCCTGATGGGGCTCGGCGCCTACCCCGGCACCGACGAGCGCTTCCTGGGCATGCTCGGCATGCATGGCACCTACGAGGCCAACATGGCGATGCACGAGACCGACGTGCTGCTCGCCATCGGGGCGCGCTTCGACGACCGGGTCACGGGCAAGATCGCCCATTTCTGCCCCAATGCCCGGATCGTCCACATCGACGTGGACCCCTCGTCGATCTCCAAGAACGTGCGGGTGGACATCCCGATCGTGGGTCAGGTCAAGAGCGTGCTCAAGGACATGCTCATGGTGCTCAAGGAGCACCCCGAGCGGCCCGCACGGACGGCCCTCGAGAAGTGGTGGAAGCAGATCGGCAGCTGGCGCCGGGTGCAGTGCCTGCGCTACGAGCCGAGCGACGAGGTGATCAAGCCACAGCTCGCGGTGGAGACTCTGTACCAGGTTACCAACGGCGACCTGTATCTCACTTCGGACGTGGGCCAGCACCAGATGTGGGCGGCCCAGTACTACAAGTTCGTCAAGCCGCGGCGCTGGATCAACTCCGGCGGACTCGGGACCATGGGCTTCGGGCTGCCGGCGGCCGTGGGCGTGAAGCTCGCGTATCCGCAGGCGGAGGTGGCCTGTATCTCGGGCGAGGCGTCCATCCTGATGTGCATCCAGGAGCTCGCCACCTGCAAGCACTTCGGGCTGCCGATCAAGATCGTGCTGCTGAACAATGGCTACATGGGCATGGTGCGGCAATGGCAGGAGTTCTTCTACGAGAGCCGCTACGCCCACTCCTACGTGGATGCGCTGCCGGATTTCGTCAAGGTCGCGGAGAGCTTCGGCCACGTCGGCATGCGTGTGGACAAGCCCGGTCAGCTCGAGGCGGCCATGCGCGAGGCCTTCGCCATGAAAGACCGGCTGGTGCTGCTGGATGTGGTGGTGGATCCGTCGGAGAACGTGTACCCCATGATCGAGGCGGGCAAGGGGCACCATGAGATGCATCTGTCCCCGCATCTGTCTGCCGAACGGGAGCTCGCCTGATCATGAGACACATCATTTCGATCCTGATGGAAAACGAGTCCGGGGCCCTGTCGCGGGTCGCCGGGCTGTTCTCCGCACGGGGCTACAACATCGAGTCGCTGACCGTGGCGCCGACCGAGGATGCGACGCTGTCGCGCATGACCCTGGTCACCCGCGGCAGCGAGGAGGTGATCGAGCAGATCACCAAACAGCTCAACAAGCTCATCGACGTCGTCAAGCTGGTCGACCTGTCCGAAGGCGCGCACATCGAGCGCGAGCTGATGCTGATCAAGGTCAAGGCGGAGATGGATGACCGGGGGGAGATCCAGCGTCTCGCCGACATCTTTCGCGGGCGGGTGATCGACGTCACCGACACCAGCTTCATCGTCGAGATGACCGGAGACGGTGACAAGCTCGACGCTTTCATCCGGGCCGTTCACAAGGACCATATCGTCGAGGTGGTCCGCTCCGGGCCTTCCGGGATCGCCCGGGGGGCCAAGGGCCTGACGATCTGAGCGAGGCGGCTGCCCCCCTGCAGATGCCGGTCGGCGCGACTGCGTCCCCGGCAGCCCGACCCTTGCGCTGAGCAACCTCTCAACTAGGAAAACCCATGGCCATCACCGTTTACTACGACAAAGACTGCGATCTCTCGCTGATTCAGGGCAAGAAGGTCACCATCGTCGGCTACGGCTCCCAGGGGCACGCCCATGCCAACAACCTCAAGGATTCCGGCGTCGATGTGACCGTCGGCCTGCGCCCGTCCTCGGCCTCGGCGGCCAAGGCCGAGCACGCCGGTTTGCGGGTCAAGCCCATCGAGGCGGCGGTGCAGGGGGCGGATGTGGTCATGGTGCTGGCCCCGGACGAGCACCAGTCACGCCTCTACCGGGATGTCGTCGCGCCCAACCTCAAGCAGGGCGCCGCGCTCGCCTTCGCCCACGGTTTCAACATCCATTTCGAGCAGATCGTGCCGCGCGAGGATCTCGACGTGATCATGGTCGCCCCCAAGGGCCCGGGGCATCTGGTGCGCTCCACCTACACCCAGGGCGGAGGGGTTCCCTCGCTGATCGCGGTCTACCAGGATGCCAGCGGCAGCGCCAAGGAGACCGCGCTCTCCTACGCCTCGGCCAACGGCGGAGGCCGGGCGGGGATCATCGAGACCAACTTCCGCGAGGAGACCGAGACTGACCTGTTCGGCGAGCAGGCAGTGCTCTGCGGGGGCGCCACGGCGCTGGTGCAGGCCGGCTTCGAGACCCTGGTGGAGGCGGGCTACGCCCCCGAGATGGCCTATTTCGAGTGCCTGCACGAGCTCAAGCTGATCGTCGACCTGATGTACGAAGGCGGCATCGCGAACATGCGCTACTCCATCTCCAACACTGCCGAATATGGCGACTTCACGCGCGGTCCGCGCATCATCAACGAGCAGACCAAGGAGGAGATGCGCCGCATCCTGCGCGAGATCCAGACTGGGGAGTTCGCCAAGGAGTTCATCCTGGAGAATCAGGCGGGGGCGGCCAAGCTCAAGGCGATGCGCCGCATCGGGCGCCAGCACCAGATCGAGGTGGTGGGTGAGCGCCTGCGCGACATGATGCCCTGGATCAAGGCCAACAAGATCGTCGACAAGACGCGGAACTGACCGCCCGCAAGCCGCGCCGGTGGCTTCGGTCCTGCTCTATTGCAGGGGGCTGGTGTTCTGGCTGCCTCCGCTGTTGCTGGGCCTGCTGGGGTCCATGCTGCTCGATGAGCCCTGGGCGGCCGCGCTGATCCCGGTCTCGGGCGCCCTGGCGTGGCTGTTCCGCCGGCCGATCCGCCGGCTCTCCCCCCTCCCGCTGGCTGTGCTCAGCCCAGCGGATGGGCGGGTCACCCGGATAGATACGGTCTACGATCCCTGCGTCGAGAGCCCCTGCACCCGGGTCAGCATCCGTATGTGGGCGCTTGGACCTTACACCACGCGCGGCCCCACCGGCGGCAGGGTGCTGCAGTCGGCGCGGCTCGAGCAGCTCGCCGGTGCGCTCTCCGACGGGGGTCGCCCCGGGGGCACGGCCGGCTGGATCGAGACCGACGAGGGGGAGCGGATCGGGATCGTGTTTCACCGCCCGCGCGGGCTGTTCGGCCCGGTCTGCGTGCTGCACGTGGGCGAGCGCGTGGGCCAGGGACAGATCTGCGGCTGCATTCCGCTGGGGGGGCGCGTCGACGTGCTGTTGCCACCGGATGCACGGCTCAGCGTCGCGGTGGGCGACCGGGTGCGCGGCGGCGTCGACACCCTGGCGCTGTTGAGCCGCCGGGGCGAAGGCTGACGGTCGCCCTGTATACTTGGCTGAGGGTCGGCGGGGCTTCGGGGCTCCCGGCGAGCGGGCGATGCGGCCGACAGCGGTTGTTGCCCAGCGCGGCATCCAGGAGCCGACGGGCTAGTATCCGGAGACGTGATCGATCATGCAGGAACTGCCGGCCAAGTCGCCGAGGCGCAGGGGGATCTACCTGCTGCCCAACCTGTTCACCACCGCCTGCCTGTTCGGGGGCTTCTATGCGATCCTCGCGGCTATCGGCGGACGCTACGAGGCCGCCGCGATCGCCATCTTTCTGGCCATGGTGATGGACGGGCTGGACGGGCGGGTGGCCCGCCTGACCCAGACCCAGAGCGCCTTCGGAGCGGAATACGACAGCCTTTCCGACATGGTGGCCTTCGGTGTGGCGCCGGCCCTGGTGATGTATGTCTGGTCACTTGCGCACCTGGGCAAGTTCGGCTGGCTGGTCGCCTTCGTCTACACCGCGGGCACCGCCTTGCGTCTGGCGCGCTTCAACACCCAGATCGGCTCGGCCGACAAGCGCTATTTCCAGGGGCTGCCCAGCCCCGCGGCGGCGGCGATCGTGGCGAGCGCCGTCTGGCTGGGCAACTGGTACGCGCTCGAGAGCGCGACTGTGAGCGTCGTCGCCGGCGCGCTGACGGCCTGTGCGGGCCTGCTGATGGTCAGCAACTTCCGCTACCACAGCTTCAAGGAGCTCGATGTGCGCGGCAAGGTGCCGTTCATCATGGTCGTAGGCATGATGCTGGTATTCGCTGTCGTGGTCGTCCATCCGCCGCTGGTGCTGTTTCTGATCTTTCTGGCCTACGCCGTCTCCGGCCCTTGGCTGACCCTGGTGCAGCGGCGCAAGCGCCGCGCCGAGCGCCGCCAGGGCACGGCTCAGCCATGAGCGCGCCGGCCGAAGGCCCGGATGCTGGAATGCGGGCGCCGAGCGTCTGCGCCACCGAGCTACGGCCCCAACCGGCGTTCAGCGGAGCCTAACCATGAGCCATGCCGACCGACTGATCATCTTCGATACCACCCTGCGCGACGGCGAGCAGAGCCCCGGCGCGTCCATGACCCGCGATGAGAAGGTGCGCATCGCCAAGGCCTTGGAGCGGATGGGGGTCGACGTCATCGAGGCCGGCTTTCCGATCGCCAGCTCGGGTGATTTCGAGGCGGTGCAGGCGGTGGCGAGGGTGGTCAGAGACAGCCGCGTGTGTGGCCTGGCCAGGGCCCTGGATCGGGACATCGACCGGGCGGGCGAGGCGCTCTCCGGTGCTGCCGCCCCGCGCATCCACACCTTCATCGCGACCTCCCGGATCCACATGGAGCGCAAGCTGCGCATGAGCGCCGAGCAGGTGCTCGAGCAGGCCGCCAGGGCAGTGCAGCGGGCCCGCCGGTACACCGACGACGTGGAGTTCTCCGCCGAGGATGCCGGCCGCTCGGACACCGCCTTTCTGTGCCGGGTGTTCGAGGCGGTGATCGCCGCCGGGGCGTCCACCATCAATATCCCGGATACCGTGGGCTACAACGTGCCCCAACAGTTCGGCGAGCTGGTGCGCCGGGTCATCCAGGGCACCCCCAACTCGGACCAGGCCGTGTTCTCGGTGCACTGTCACAACGATCTCGGGCTGGCGGTCGCCAACTCGCTCGCGGCGGTGCTCAACGGTGCCCGGCAGGTGGAGTGCACCATCAACGGCCTCGGCGAGCGCGCCGGCAATGCCGCACTCGAGGAGGTGGTGATGACGGTACGCACCCGCCGCGACGTCTTCGCCTGCAACGTCGATCACCTGGACGCCAGCCAGATAGTGCCGGCCTCGCGGCTGGTGGCGGGCATCACCGGCTTCGCCGTGCAGCCGAACAAGGCGATCGTGGGGGCCAATGCCTTCGCCCACGAGTCGGGGATCCACCAGGACGGCGTGCTCAAGAGCCGCGAGACCTACGAGATCATGCGGGCCGAAGACGTGGGCTGGGCGGCCAACCGCATGGTGCTCGGTAAGCACTCGGGGCGTAACGCCTTTCGCACCCGACTCGCGGAGATGGGCATAGATTTGGGCACCGAAGAGGCGCTCAATGACGCCTTCGCCCGCTTCAAGGACCTGGCCGACAAGAAGCACGAGGTCTACGAGGAGGACCTGCAGGCGCTGGTCACCGAGGCCGGACTGGAGGCCGGCAACGAGCGGGTCAAGCTGGTCGCGCTGCGGGTCTGCTCCGAGACCGGGGAGACCCCGAATGCCCAGGTCACCTTGACCCTGGACGGTGAGGAGCGCCACTCCCACGCCCAGGGCGGGGGCCCCGTGGACGCGACCTTCCGGGCCATCGATGCGGTGCTCAACAGCGGCACCTTGCTGCAGCTCTATTCGGTGAGCAACATCACCAGCGGTACCGATGCCCAGGGGGAGGTCACGGTGCGTCTGGAGAAGGGCGGGCGGATCGTCAATGGCCAGGGAGCGGACACCGACATCGTGATCGCATCCGCCAAGGCCTACATCAATGCCCTGAACAAGGTCCTGGCCCCGATCGAGCGTGCCCACCCCCAGGGCGGCGACGTCTGAGCCGCGGCAGGGTCCATGCCCCGGCGATCAAGCGAATAGATCCGGTCCGATGCACGAGTCCCGGCGCCGAGCCTATCTGGAGGCCATGGGTGTTGTCCTGTGGGAGCGCCGCCCTCGGCGCGATGCCCTCGGATCTTGCGCCGATCGCCCCGAGATGAGGCTCCCACCGGGCTCCCCCGGCCGCGAAGGGGCGCGGGGCCAGGGCCCGGCTGCGGTCTGCTCGGCGGCTCTGCCGCCGACGCCGCTCAGGGAATCCGACGACGCACCGGAGGAGGTCCCGGTCCGGTCGCTCGATTGGGATGGACTGCAAGCCCGCGTTGCCGCCTGTCGGCGCTGCCCGGAGCTGGTGGCCAATCGCACCCAGACGGTGTTCGGAGTGGGCAAGCGCACGGCCGCTTGGATGGTGATTGGAGAGGCCCCGGGCGTCGACGAGGATCGCCAGGGTGAGCCGTTCGTCGGCCGTGCCGGGCAGCTGCTCAACGCCATGCTGGGCGCCGCTGGACTGGCACGCGAGGCGGTATTCATCGCCAACGTGCTGAAGTGTCGTCCCCCCGGCAATCGCGACCCGCGTCCCGATGAGGCGCAGCGCTGCGCCTCCTTTCTGAGACGTCAAATCGAGCTGGTGGCGCCCCGCTTGATGCTGGTGGTCGGGCGGGTCGCGGCCCAGAGCCTGCTCGAGACCGAGGAGCCCGTGGGGCGCCTTCGCGGGCGCGTGCACCGCTTCGGGGAGCAGCGCATCCCCTTGGTGGTAACCTATCATCCGGCCTATCTGCTGCGCTCCCCGGAGCAGAAGGGGAAGGCCTGGCAGGATCTGCTGCTGGCGCTGGCGGCGGCCGAGGAGCCGCCGGTCTGAAGGGGTCGGAAGTCCTGCGTGGAGGCGCTGGCCGCGGTGTCATGCGGGCGCGGCTCGGCACGCGCGATCCGCAGATCCTGCCGACGAGCCATAATTTCACAACCTGCGCTTGGTCGACTGTCATGAGTGCGATTCTGAAAGATCCCTTGCTACATCTGCGACCGATGCAAGAGGCCGATCTGGATACGGTCGCGGCCATCGAAGCGGAGGCCTACGAGTTCCCCTGGTCGCCGGGGATCTTTCTGGACTGTCTGCGGGTCGGCTACTGCTGCTGGGTGTGTCTTCTGCAGCGGGAGGTGGTGGGCTACGGCGTGATGTCCGTGGCGGTGGGTGAATCGCATATCCTGAATCTCTGTGTCCGACCCGACCTGCAGGGCCAGGGGCTGGGTCGCAAGCTGCTGGAGTACCTGCTCGGGATTGCGCGCGGGCATCATGCCGATACCGCTTTTCTGGAAGTGCGCCCCTCCAATCGCGTTGCCCTGGCACTGTACTCGACCCTGGGCTTCAATCAGGTGGGCGTGCGCCGCGCCTACTATCCCGCTCGCTGGGGCCGCGAGGACGCGCTGATTCTGGCGCGCAGCATCTGATTCCGACCCCGGCGACCCGGGGTGCGCCCGGAGGCGGCTCCCCCCACCGGGATGGCGTTGGCTCCAGATCGACTCCCGCTCGATGTGGATCCGAGCCGGGGTGTGAACGCCAGTGCCGGGTCTGTCGCGCCCCAGGTATAATTATCTGTTCCTCTTCAGATCCTCTGCCATGGCAAGTATCCAATCCGAGCTTGAGCGGCGACGCACCTTCGCCATCATCTCCCACCCCGACGCGGGCAAGACCACCCTGACCGAGAAGCTGCTGTTGTTCGGGGGCGCGATCCAGCTGGCGGGCACCGTCAAGGGCCGCAAGGCGGCACGACACGCAACCTCGGACTGGATGGAGCTGGAGAAGCAGCGCGGCATCTCGATCACCACCGCGGTCATGCAGTTTCCCTATGCCGGGCGCGTCGTCAACCTGCTCGATACGCCGGGCCACGAGGACTTCTCCGAGGACACCTACCGGACGTTGACCGCGGTCGACGCCGCGCTCATGGTGATCGACGCGGCCAAGGGGGTGGAAGAGCGCACCATCAAGCTGATGGAGGTCTGCCGGCTGCGCGACACGCCGATCCTGACCTTCATCAACAAGCTCGACCGGGAGGGCCGCGACCCCATGGAGGTGCTCGACGAGGTGGAGCGGGTGCTCAGGATCCGCTGCGCGCCGGTCACCTGGCCGATCGGTATGGGCAAGCGGTTTCGCGGGGTGTTCGATCTGCGCCACGGTACCACCCACCTGTTCAGTGCCCAGCATGGCGGCAGGATCCAGAGCGGCGAGGTCGTCCAGGACTTGGATAACCCACGGCTCGACGAGCTGCTCGGCGATCAGGCCCAGGAGCTGCGGGCAGAAGTGGAGCTGGTGCGCGGGGCGAGCCACGACCTCGACGTCGAGAGCTATCGCCGGGGCGAGCAGACCCCGGTGTTCTTCGGCTCCGCCATCAACAACTTCGGGGTCAGGGAGCTGCTGGATGCCTTCGTGGACTACGCCCCGGGACCCCGGCCGCGGGCCAGCGCTCAGCGCCTGGTGCAGCCGGACGAGGAGCGCTTCTCGGGCTTCGTATTCAAGATCCAGGCGAATATGGATCCCCAGCACCGGGACCGCATCGCGTTTCTCAGGATCTGCTCGGGCAGCTACCGCAAGGGCATGAAGATGCACCATGTGCGTCTTGGCAAGAGCGTGCAGGTCGCCAATGCCATCACCTTTCAGGCCGACGAGCGCCGCCAGGTGGATGAGGCCTGGCCCGGCGACATCATCGGACTGCACAACCACGGCACGATTCAGGTCGGCGACACCTTTACCGAGGGGGAGACACTCAAGTACGAGGGCATCCCGTACTTCGCCCCGGAGCTGTTCCGCCGAGTGGTTCTGAAGGACCCGCTCAAGAGCAAGCAGCTCCACAAGGGGGTGTTGCAGCTGTGCGAGGAGGGGGCCACGCAGGTGTTTCGCCCGCTCAAGAACAACGACCTGATCCTGGGGGCGGTGGGCGTGCTGCAGTTCGACGTGGCCGCTCATCGCCTGAAGGGCGAGTATGGCGTGGATGCTGTGGTGGAGCCGGTCTCGGTCGCCACCGCGCGCTGGATCGACTGCGCCGACGACAAGCAGCTCAGGCGCTTTAGGGACAAGGCCTACGAGAACCTGGCCGAGGACGGTGACGGGCAGCTCGTCTACCTGGCGCCGACCCGGGTCAACCTCGATCTTACCACCGAGCGCTGGCCGGAGATCCGGTTCCTCGCCACACGGGAGCTGTAGCGCGGAGCAGCAGACCGGGCGCTTACGTCATGCCCCCGAATGTCGCTATCATTCACTTGGGGAAGCCCCCGGCTTTGCCGGGGGACTCACGAGGTTTGACCTTTGCGGCGGTCGGCCTGAAAAGACGGTCTGAGTGCCAAGCGGAGCGTTGCGGGAGTGCGGTCCGGGCTGGGACCGTCGGGACGCGCCGTGAATCCATCCCTGGAGGCTCGGGAGCCGCCGTCCAGGCGGCTCACGGTCCCGCCAGACCCACCCCGGATCGCTAGACAGAGCGGAGTCAGGGTCATTTAACTCACGGTTCCCGTTTTCCCGACGCAAACCTGGAGGGGCCATGGAGCCCGAAGCGGTCAAGACATTGATAGAGCAGGGGTTACCTGAGGCTCGGGCGCAGGTGACCGGGGACGGGCGCCACTTCGAGGCCTTGGTGCTCAGCCCTGGCTTCGCAGGCAAGACGCTGCTGCAAAGGCACCGCATGGTCATGGCCACCGTGGACGAGCGCATCCGCAGTGATGAGCTGCATGCACTCTCGATCAAGGCCTATACCCCCGAGGAGTGGCAGCGCCAGACGTCCGGGGCGGGCTAGACGGTTGCAAAGGGTGCCCCGGTCCGCATACTTGGAATGAGGCGCCTGGCCCGGGCAGACCGGACGGCGCCTCCGAACTGCAGAGCAGCAAGCGCCACAGCAAAGGGGACTCCCATGTTTCTCAAGCACAGTGCCACCGGCAAGTGCGTCGAGGTGCTCAGCCTCGGCGACCTGTTCAATCCGCAGCACGCCCAGCTGGTCGGGCGTTTCCATGCCGGGGAGGAGCTCCAGGACCCGGAGCAGTTTCCCAAGGCAGACTTGCAGTTCCCCTCCGGCGAGGCGCTGCCCCGTTGCTGGACCGACGTCCACTACCGCGACCAGGATGTCATGCGCTGAGCGGGAGGGCTCTTGTGGCAGGGGACACCTGTGGAAGGGGGCGATTGTGGGAGCGGCGCCCTCGCCGCGATTCAACAGCCCCCGGAATCCATCGCGCCGAGGGCGGCGCTCCCACAGCGCGGCCTAATGCAATGCCAGATCCACCACGCAGCGGCCGTGCACGGAACGCCCGAGCAGCTGCTCGAAGGCCTCCATCAGGCCATCGAGACCCAGGGTCCGGGTGACCAGCGGCTCCCAGGTCGGCCCCGGGTCGCGCTCGATCAGCAGCGGCCAGAGCCGGGCGTGGAGCTCGCGCGGACATTCCTGGGAATTGATCCCGAGCAGGCTCACCCCCCGGATGATGAACGGCATCACGGTGGTCTGCAGGTCGGTGCCCGCGGCCAGACCGATGCTCGCGATATTGCCCCAGGGCCTGACGCAGGGGATCAGGCCGGCGAGCACCCGAGCGCCCACGGTGTCCACGACGCCGCCCCAGGTGCCCTTTTCCAATGGCCGCTCACCGGGCGCGAGGTGGTCCGGACTCAGCACCTCGGCGGCGCCCAGCCCCTTGATCCAGGCGTGGCAATCGGGCTTGCCCGAGACCGCGACCACCTGGTAGCCGTGACTGTGGAAGAGCTTGACCGCAATGCTACCCACCCCACCGCTGGCGCCGGTCACCAGCACCGGCCCCAGTGCGGGGGTCTGGCCGTTGCGCTCCATCCGGTAGAGCGCAAGTGCGGCCGTGAAGCCCGCGGTGCCCAGGGCGATGCCCTGAAACAGCGTGAGCCCGGGGGGCAGGTGCACCACCCAGTCAGCCGGCACCCTCAGCCACTCGGCATAGCCGCCGTCGTGATAGACGCCCAGACCCCGGCCGGTGACGATCACCGCATCCCCCGGACGAAAGCGCGGGTCGCTGGACTCGGCCACTTCGCCCGCGGCGTCTACGCCCCCGACCAGCGGGAAGCGGCGCAGGATCTTGCCCCTGCCGGTGCCTGCCAGGGCGTCCTTGTAGTTGATGCTGGAGTAGCGCACCCGGATCAGCACCTCGCCTTCGCTGGCGTCGAGGTCAGCGAGGCTCAGCTGCTCTAAGCCGGCGCGGTAGCCCCGCTCGTCGTTGTGGATACGAAAGGCGCGAAAGACCTGCAAGGCGCTTTACTCGGCGGCGACCGGGATCCCTGCGATGCGGTTGCGCCACTCCCGGGGGCCGGTCTCGTGGACGGATGAGCCACGGCTGTCCACCGCAACTGTGACCGGCATGTCGCGGACCTCGAATGCATAGATGGCCTCCATGCCGAGGTCCTCGAAGGCGACGACCTGCGCCGCCTTGATCGCCTGGGATACCAGATAGGCGGCCCCGCCGACGGCCACCAGATAGACGGCACCGTGGCGGCGGATGGCCTCGATGGCCGCCGGGCCGCGCTCGGCCTTGCCGATCATGCCGACCAGTCCGGTGCGGGCGAGCATGGTCTCGGTGAAGCGATCCATACGGGTCGCGGTGGTCGGCCCGGCGGGGCCGACCACCTCGTCGCGCACCGGGTCGACCGGGCCTACGTAGTAGATGAATCTGCCGTTGAGATCCACCCCTGGGGGGAGCGGCTCCCCGCGCCTGAGAAGATCGTCGATGCGCTTGTGGGCGGCGTCGCGCCCGGTCAGCAGCCGCCCTGAGAGCAGCAGGCGCTCGCCGGGGCGCCAGGTCGCGATTTCGTCGCGCGTCACCCGGTCCAGGTCGACGTGCCGGGCATCGGCACCCGCCTCCCAGGTGACCGCGGGCCAGTCCTCCAGGCGCGGCGGGACCAGCTGCGCGGGACCCGAGCCGTCCAGGGTGAATTCCACGTGACGTGTGGCCGCGCAGTTGGGGATCAGGCCCACCGGCAGGGAGGCCGCGTGGGTCGGATAGTCCTTGATCTTGACGTCCACCACGGTGGTGAGGCCACCGAGGCCCTGGGCACCGATGCCGAGCGCATTGACCCGCTCGAAGATCTCCAGGCGCAGCTCCTCAAGCCAGGAGGATGGTCCCCGGGCCCGCAGCGCGTGGATGTCGATCGGCTCCAGCAGGGACTCTTTGGCCAGCAGCATGGCCTTCTCGGCGGTGCCGCCGATGCCGATGCCCAGTATCCCCGGTGGACACCAGCCGGCCCCCAGGGAGGGGACGGTCTGCACCACCCAGTCGGCGACGCTGTCGCTGGGATTGAGGACCGTGAAGCGGGACTTGTTCTCCGAGCCGCCACCCTTGGCGGCGAGCCGGATCTCCAGCCCGTCGCCGGGCACCAGCTCGGTATGCACGACCGCCGGGGTGTTGTCGCCGGTGTTGCGGCGCCGGCCTACCGGCGGATCGACGATCGAGGCCCGCAGGACATTGTCCGGATGAGCGTAGGCACGGCGTACGCCCTCGTTGACCATCTCCGTGACGCCCAGTTTGCCCTCCCAGCGCACCTCCATGCCGATGCGCAGGAACACCACTACGATGCCGGTGTCCTGGCAGATCGGCCGGTGGCCCTCAGCGCACATCCGGGAGTTGACCAGGATCTGGGCCAGGGCGTCCTTGGCGGCCGGCGACTGCTCGCGCGCCCAGGCCTCGCCCACCGCCCGAATGTAGTCCAGCGGATGGTAGTAGCTGATGAACTGCAGCGCATCGGCAATGCTCTGGATGAAGTCTTCCTGCCGGATCAAGGTCATGTTCGAGTGGCTAGTGGCTAGTGGCTAGTGGCTAGTGGCTAGTGGCTAGTGGCTAGTGGCTAGTGGCTAGTGGCTGGTGGCTGGTGGCTGGTGGCTGGTGGCTGGTGGCTGGTGGCTGACCGGTCGCCGTCACACCTGTAGCAGCAGCCGGGCCGGGTCCTCCAGGCACTCCTTGACGGTCACCAGGAACTGCACCGCCTCGCGCCCGTCGATGATGCGGTGATCGTAGGACAGGGCCAGATACATCATGGGCCGCACCACCACCTGGCCGTTCTCCGCCACCGGGCGGTCCTGGGTCTTGTGCATGCCGAGGATGGCGCTCTGGGGCGGGTTCAGGATCGGCGTGGAGAGCAGCGAGCCGAACACCCCGCCGTTGGAGATCGTGAAGGTGCCGCCGGTAAGCTCCTCGTAGCTGAGCTGGCCGTCGCGGGCCTTGCGACCGAGCTCGGCGATGCCCTTCTCGATATCGGCAAAGCTCAGCTGATCGCAGTCGCGCAGGATCGGCACCACCAGCCCGCGCGGGGAGGACACGGCGATGCCGATGTCGTAATAGCCGTGGTAGACGATGTCCGGGCTGTCGACCGAGGCGTTCACGACCGGGAAGCGCTTCAACGCCTCCACTGCGGCCTTGACGAAGAACGACAGAAAGCCCAGCCGGACCTCGTGGGCCTTCTCGAAGGCGTCGCGATAGCGCCTGCGCAGCTCGGTGACGGCGGCTAGATTGACCTCGTTGAAGGTGGTGAGGATCGCCGCGCTGTGCTGGGCCTCGACCAGTCGCTCGGCAATACGGGCGCGCAGCCGGGTCATGGGCACCCGTTGTTCCGGCCGGGCGCCGCTCATGCCGGTGGTGGCAAGGTCCGGCTCGGGCGGGGCGAACGCCTCCAGATCCTCGTCCTTGGTGCTCTGGGACTCCAGCGTGTCCAGGTGGCTCATGACATCGGCCTTGAGGATGCGACCGTCGCGTCCGGAGCCCTTGATCCGGCTCGGATCGAGGTCCAGCTCCTTGACCAGGCGGCGTACCGCCGGGGTGAGCACCGGCTCGCTCGGGGATGGCGCAGCGGCGCTGGGCGCCGTGTTGTCCGCTGCCCGGGGCACCGCGGGGGTTGGCCGCTGGGCCTGGGGGCTGCCCGCATCCTCGATGGTAACCAGCAGGTCGTCGGCCTTGACCGTGGCGCCTTCGGCGGCATGGACCTGACCCATCACGCCGTCGGCGGGGGCCGGCACCTCCAGGACCACCTTGTCGGTCTCCAGGTCGACCAGCTGCTCTTCGCGCTTGACCGCGTCGCCCGGCTGCTTGTGCCACCCGAGCACCGTGGCGTCGGCGACCGATTCGGGCAGGGCGGGGACGCGTACTTCGATGCTCATAGGATGGGTCTTCTGTTCATGATTGGATTGATGCTGCCGGTGAGCGCTTCGTCGATCAGGCGCTCCTGCTGCTCCACGTGCAGGCTGTGGATGCCGACCGCCGGGGCCGCCGCCGAGGGCCGCCCCACGTAGTAGAGCTGGCGGCCCTGCTCGAGCACGGCCGCAAAGCGGTGCTTGATCTGGTCCCAGGCGCCCTGATTCTGGGGCTCCTCCTGGCACCAGATCACAGTGCGGGTGGCCGGGTAGCGGCTGAGCACCTCGGCGAACGCGACCTTCGGAAAGGGGTAGAGCTGCTCGATGCGCACCAGCGCGGTGCCGGTGAGACCGCGCGCGCGCCGCGCCTCCAGCAACTCGTAGTAGACCTTGCCCGAGCAGAGCACCAGGCGCTCGATCGCCTGGGGATCCAGGTCGTCGGTCTCGTCGATGATCGCCCGGAAGCCGCCCTCACAGAGCGTGTCCATGCTGGACGAGGCCAGGCGGTGGCGCAGCAGGCTCTTCGGCGTGAGCGTGACCAGCGGCCGGCGGAAGGGGCGCAGCATCTGGCGGCGCAGCAGGTGGAAGATCTGCGCGGCGGTGCTCGGTACGCAGACCTGCATGTTGTGCTCGGCGCACAGCTGCAGGTAGCGCTCCAGGCGCGCCGAGGAGTGCTCCGGACCCTGTCCCTCGTAGCCGTGGGGCAGCAGCATCACCAGCCCGCAGTACAGCCCCCACTTGGCCCCGCCGGCGGCGATGAACTGATCGATGACCACCTGGGCGCCGTTGGCGAAGTCGCCGAACTGGGCCTCCCAGATGGTCAGGGCGTTCGGGCTCAGCGGTGGCGAACCCGTACTCGAAGCCGAGCACCGCCTCCTCGGACAGGATCGAGTCGATCACCACGAAACGCGCCTGCTCCGGGCCGAGGTTGCGCAGCGGGATGTAGCTCTCGCCCGACTCCTGGTCGTGCAGCACCGCATGGCGGTGAAAGAAGGTACCCCGGCCGCTGTCCTGGCCGGACAGGCGCACGGGGCAGCCCTGGTCGACCAGACTGGCATAGGCGAGGATCTCGGCGAAGCCCCAATCGAAGAGCTGGTCGCCTGAGGCCATGCGCCGGCGCTCCGACATGATCTTTTCCACCCGTGGGTGCAGCTGGAACCCCGCCGGTAGCTCTAGCAGCCTGGCCGCGAGGCGCTCCAGGACCGGGCGCGCCACGCGGGTGTCCGCCGGGTGCTCCCATTGCACGCCGTGGAAGGGGCTCCAGTCCACCGTGTAGGGGTGCTTCAGGCCGCAGAGCACCGGACGCGACACCACCCGTCCCTGCTCGATGGAAGTGCGATAGTCCTCGACCATCTCACGTGCCTCTTCGGGCCTGATCACCCCGGCCGCGATCAGCTGGTCGGCGTAGAGCGAGCGCACCGGGGGGTGGCGTCGGATCTTCTTGTACATCTCCGGCTGGGTGACCGCCGGCTCGTCGGCCTCGTTGTGGCCGTGGCGGCGGTAGCAGATGACGTCGATCAGCACGTCCTTGCGGAAGGTGTTGCGAAAGTCCAGGGCCAGGCGGGTGGCGAAGATCACGGCCTCCGGGTCGTCGCCGTTGACATGGAACATCGGCGCCTGGACCATCTTCGCTACATCCGTGCAGTAGGTGCTGGAGCGCGTATCGAGCGGGTTGCTGGTGGTGAAGCCGATCTGGTTGTTGATGATGATGTGCACTGTCCCGCCGGTGCGGAAGCCCCGCGCCTGGGACATGTTCAGGGTCTCCATGACCACGCCCTGGCCGGCGAAGGCGGCGTCGCCATGGATGAGCACCGGTAGCACCCGTGAGCCGGTCTCGTCGTGGCGCCTGCCCTGGCGGGCCCGCACCGAGCCCTGGATGACCGGATCGATGATCTCCAGATGGGAAGGATTGAAGCCGAGGGCGACGTGAATGATGCCGGCGGGGGTGTCGACATCCGTGGAAAAGCCCATGTGGTACTTGACGTCCCCGGAAGAGATCAGCGGATTGCTGGGCTTGCGCCCCTCGAACTCGCCGAAGATCTCCTCGGGAGGCTTGCCCAGGATGTTGGACAGCACGTTGAGACGTCCGCGATGCGCCATCCCGATGACCACCTCGTCGGCGCCCTTGGTGCCCGCCCGCTGGATCAGCTCGTCCAAAAGGGGGATGAGCGCCTCGGCCCCCTCCAGGGAAAAGCGCTTCTGGCCCACGTAGCGCATGTGTAGATACTTCTCGATGCCTTCTGCCGCCGTGAGCATCGTCAGCAGCCAGCGGCGGTGGGCCGCCGTGATCTCGGGCCGCGCCTTGTAGCCCTCGACGCGTTTCTGGATCCAGCGCTTCTCCCGGGTATCGGTGATGTGCATGTACTCCGAGCCCAGGGTGCCGCCGTAGACGGCGCGCACCATGGCGAGAATCTCGCGCAGGGACATGCGGTCCGGCGCGTACAGGGAGCCGGTATTGAACACGGTGTCCATGTCCGCCTCGGACAGGCGGTGATACAGAGGGTCGAGGTCCGGAACCGGCTCAGGCCGGGCCAGGCCCAGGGGGTCCAGCCCGGCGTTCTGGTGGCCGCGCACCCGAAACGCATTGATCAGGCGCAGCACCGCCGCCTGCTTCTCGGCGGCGCCCGGGGGTATGCGGTCGCGCCCGCCGCCGGGTCCCGCGGCCCGCTCGCGGGCAAGCCGCTCGAAGTTGCGCTGCACCGGGCGGTGCGGGATCTCCGGCTGAGCCGGGCGCCGGGTCCTGAGCAGCTCCTGGAACCTTTGGCGCCAGGACAGGGGTACACTGGAAGGGTCCTGCAGGAAGCGCTCGTACAGATCCTCCACGAAGCTCGCGTTACCCCCGTAGAGTCCGGAGCTGCTCTGGAGCTGGTCGAGCATGACGCTCATTTTGGACGTATGGCCTAGAGCGGCGGATGAGACGAAATTCGAAGTGATACTAGCACAGGAATCGGTTGGGCACGGCGCGGGTGCGGCTTGACTGCGCAGAAACTAGGATGATCATCCTAGCGCCCGTCTCTGCGGGAGCATGGAAATTTCGATCGGCGCACATATCGTTAATGGATTGCCTGCTAAACAGGGGGCTCGATGTCGAAAGGGGATGGGGCCTCAAAGCCGATGAACACCGCTGCTGCAGCGCCGATCAACCCCGGCGGGGCCGAGTCCGCGCGCCTCAGCGTCAGCGCTCTGGAGGCGGACATAGCCTATTTCGATGCGCGGCTCTCGTTGCTGACCGAGGAGCCTCTCACCCGTTACCAGCGGGCCCAGCTGAAGACCTACAAGACCCTGGAGAAACTGCTGTCCGACAAGCTCATGGGGCTCGGGCGCAATCGCGGTCCCCGGTCGGACAAGGACGGGGGCTGACGCTCGGGGCCTCGCCGGGCGTGGCCGGGCGGACTGATTGGAGGGCGTCAGCAGGCAATACAGGCGCGTGATTGGCGGGCCAGCGAAGAGGCGAGGTCTCTGGCGATGGAGGAACCATGTTGGGGGAGAACCGCGTCGGGAGCGGGCAGGGGAGATATGATGATGAGAGCGTTGGTGGCGGGCGCACGACGGCTTGACCTTGTGCTGGTCCGCGACCTGTTGATCCTGGTCCTGCTCTTCCTGTCCTTCGCGGCTGCGAATGGGTTTCCTTTCTATTTTCCGGATTCGGCGGAATACGCCGGCTACCGGGTTGCCACGGGAGGGGTCCGTCCCTTGGCGTTGGCCATTCTTGCGCGCCCCCTATGGCCCCTGATCGGCCCCTGGGCGGTACCCGTTCTGAGCTCAGTCGTTCTGTCAATCGTTCTCGTTCGCTTCCAACGGCTGTTCCTGCTGCGCACGGGCATTCTGGCGCTGGTTTTCATTGCCCTGATCAGCGTAACGCCCTTTTACACCGGCTTGATCATGGCCGACGTGTGGATCGTGATCGCTGTGTTGGCCGTCCTGATCGCATCTCGGGACGACAACCTACTGTTCAAGCTGGTTGCAATTTTCGCGATCCTCACGCATGGCGGACACATCTATGTCCTGTTGCCGGTCGCTCTCGTTCTGGTCGCTCTTTCCGTTGACCGGCGTCCCGTTGCGACCAGGATAGGGGGCATTCTCGCCGTGGCACTTTGCATAATGGTCGCCTCCCAGTTGGCGACCACTTACGTGTTTCACGGCGAACGCCTGAGCTGGGCGACGGTCACCTCCCGTGTCTTGACCGCCGTCCCCGACCTGCTGCCGGTCTACTGCGCCGAATCGCCGAACGGGCGTCTGTGCGCCGCCCGAGCTGAAATTGAGGACGTCCTGAGGAACGGAGTCGACAACGATGGCAAAGTCATCTGGAGCTTCCACGTTCACGACCGAGATTCCCCGGTCAATCTGACCAGCCTCAACGAAGCCGGGCCAAGACTGCTGTATTTGGCGGTGACTCGCAGACCGTACGACTTCGCGCGAGAGATCTACCGAGATCTGAGGAAGGTGGTGACCGGGGGATGTTTCGGGCTCGCAGGCAGGGCCGACCGCGATTACCTTGTGCCGATTCAGGAGTGGGAGCCCGCAGCGACCCTGGCGCGATCCGGATTTTTCACGCGAGAAGATATTTGCCGCGTGGTGCACTTGTTACGGTATCTGCTTTACATCTTGGCGGCCGTCGGCGGCGGTTACGCGCTCGCGGCAGGCGGCCGGACTCACCGCTTGGTGGCGCTGACGGCACTGACCGCCGTGGCAGCAAACTTGATCTTCTATGTGACGCTATCCGGCGGGGCCCCCCGATACCATATTCGCGCCCTTATGCTGGTAGGGATCATTGCGCTGGCGGGCTGGGATGCCTTCTTGCAAAGGCGCGCCCTGCGATCATCCGCAACCGAGCAGGCGCTCGCCTGACAGCGACCCTTTGTGGATAGCCGCGTGTCGGCCTCCCAGTGCGCCCGGGGGGGTGCCAATGACAGGGTAATCGTCCGCTGGGCCGTGTGGAAATACAAGCGCTTGAGCGGTCATGAGACCAGGGCGTTCATCTGGCTCGATCGTGTGAAGCGGAGACAACCCGGGTTGTTCGTGCATCGGTGCGCACGCGCGGCAATGGCTGCCGCCTTCGGTGCGCGCGGTCTTGCCCAGACAGGGCATGAAGGCCGCCTTCAGCAGCCGACTTCCAGGGCCGGGGCCGTGATGTCCGCATGGGTGTGGGCGGAGCCGCAGGCGGCCATGAGATCGCTGATGTCCGATTCGAGGATGTGGATGCCGATGCGCTCGCAGAAGCGCCGCTCCTTGTCCGTGGGCTCCGGAATCAGGGCCCAGGCGGCGGGGGCGTCCGCGCCATAGATGATCTCCGAGAGCACCATGCGCTCGGTGTCGCGGGTCAGGCGCAGGCCGAGCAGCAGGTACTGCCTGCCTTTTCGGTACTCTTTCAGGAAGCCCGGGACCGCGAACCCGCCCATCAGCTCGCTGATGTAGTCCACGAAGTCGGCGTCGGAGGCGATGAAGCTGGCGTCCGGGCGCGGGCTTCCCATGGGCTTGAGCAGCACCGGCAGGCCGGGGTCGACCTCGCCCTGATCGATCTCGCGGTAGGCGCTGCCGTCATACTGGTGGATGCGGAACCGGTAGTCGGTGCCGCCGATGCGGGCGACGCCGCGGATCAGGGTATGCGGGCAGTCCGCATAGCTGTCCTGAAGCTGCGTGTCGCGGTTGATGTCCACGACGTACGGGGGACGCACGTCGGCCGCCAGCCAGTCGTGCAGGGCCGCGCGGGTCCAGGCGGTATCGCTGTAGGTCTCCGCCAGAAACCGGTTCACGGCGCTGCGCCCACGCTTGAGCTTCCACATCCATGGCGGCGCGCGGAAACTCCCACATCAGGCGCGGCGCCATGGGGCGCCCGTGGCTCATGGCCAGGATCAGGCTGTCGCTGTCGGCGGGCATGGCCTGGCCGGTCCCGGTATGGGTCACGTCCGCCAGCACGCCGGGGCCGAGATAAGGCACGATGCGGCCTACACGCAGGCCGTTCACAAGGTCCGACAAGCGGATTTCGGTCACTGGTCCTCTCCTTCGCTGTGGGTCCACCCGGCAACGGTGGCTCGGCCTCCCCCGGAGGGACGCCGGCGGCGAGGCCGGACAGTGTCCACAACGTGTAGCAAGAGCCACGCCATGACCTTCAACCTAGAAACCGCAGTTGACCGCTCCGAACAGCGATCGAGTGATGGGTTGGACCAAGGTTATGGACAAACTCGATGCTCACCCATTGGGTGATGGCCGCTACGACCACCAGGGCACGCACCGCGCGGCGCCTGGCTGCGTTATAACTCGTTGGCATAGATCTACTATTACTCCGGGCATCCTGCCCTTCGCCCTGCGGGCCAGCGGTAGCTGTTCAAATCGCTCCCGGCGATTTAGTCCGCCTCGTTATGCCTTGCCAGACACCACGCGGCACGCCCCCTGGCGGCCGTTCAACTGCCGCTTCTAGGTTCAATGGCCCATGGATCAGGGTCTTGCAGGACTGCAGCGGAGGGCGCCCGGAGCCGTTTGTGGCAAAGCCGACAATCGCTTCGAGGCGACTCTCACAATCTTTCGATGTGCGCCTCGTACAGCCCGCCGATCGCCAGGTGCTCATCCTCGCCCTGGAGCAGGCCCGGCAGCAGGCCCGGGAAATACAGCAGCTTGACCAGTGGCACCTCGCAACGGATCACCTGATCGCCGAGCTCATCGGCGCGCTCCCGCTGTCCGGTGAAGGAGCTGAGGTTGTTCAGCAGCAATACATAGGTGTGTGCGCTCGGGCGGGCGAAGATCTCGCGCTCGTCCAACCGGTTGAGTCCGCGGTAGAGCCGCAGATGGGTCTGCCCCGGCCTTCGCCGGGCGAGCTCGTGCTGGCAGTAGGTGTAGAGCAGGTCGAGCTGGGCCTCCAGGGCGTTGGTGTTGTACAGACCCTGGGCGCGCTCTCTGACATAGGCGCTATAGCTGGCCCCGGTGTAGTCGCCCATGGGGCCCTTGTGGCTGCGCGGCAGCAGCCCGAAGCGCGACTCGACCCAGCCTTTGAGCACCGCGGCCTCGCGCCCGTCCGGATCGAACAACCAGCCCCGCAGCAGGCGCAGGTAGTCCGCGCGGCTGCGGCCCCGCCCGTCTTGGGGGTCCAGTCCCGCCTCTTCCGGGTGATCCAGCAGGAAGCTCAGCGCCATGTATTCCCTGAACCGCTGGGCGCGCTCCCGGGGTATGGGCTCGCGGGCGAGGACATCGAGCAGCGAGGTGTGCAGCTCGCGCACGCCGTCGAGCTCCAGCGCCGCCGGGTGCTTCTGAAAGGTGAGCCCGCCCACGATCGAGGCCGGCAGGTTGCAGCGGTTGATCGGCAGGCGCGCGTAGGCCGGCAGAACCAGGGTGGACCGGCTCGCGGCGCGCTCGCTCACGCTGTCTCTATCCGTACAGGGGACATGGGTTTGTCGGGATTGCCACCATCAACGGGGTCCGGCAATGAGCAATAAAATCCTTTAAAAACAATCCACTCATATCATTTCTCGCCGTTGGCACGCGGCTTGCTCACCCAGGGTTGTCGGGCGCCTGGCGCCCCAAAATTCAGTCCAGACACGAGAGGAGCAAGAGCCATGGCTTTACGTCAGTGTGCGATCTACGGCAAGGGTGGTATCGGGAAATCTACCACGACCCAGAATCTGGTTGCCGGTCTCGCCGAGCTTGGTAAGAAGGTCATGATCGTTGGCTGCGATCCCAAGGCGGACTCCACGCGTCTGATCCTGCACTCCAAGGCCCAGAACACCATCATGGAGATGGCCGCCGAGGCGGGCACCGTGGAAGACCTCGAGCTCGAAGACGTGCTCAAGACCGGCTACGGCGACATCAAGTGCGTCGAGTCCGGTGGCCCCGAGCCGGGCGTGGGCTGCGCCGGGCGCGGTGTCATCACCGCCATCAACTTCCTCGAGGAAGAAGGCGCCTACGACGAAGACCTCGACTTCGTCTTCTACGACGTGCTGGGCGACGTGGTCTGCGGCGGCTTCGCCATGCCGATCCGCGAGAACAAGGCCCAGGAGATCTACATCGTCTGCTCCGGCGAGATGATGGCCATGTATGCGGCCAACAACATCTCCAAGGGCATAGTGAAGTACGCCAACTCCGGTGGCGTGCGCCTGGCCGGCCTGATCTGCAACAGCCGCAACACCGCCCGCGAGGACGAGCTGATCATGGAGCTGGCCCGCCAGCTCGGTACCCAGATGATCCACTTCGTGCCCCGTGACAACGTGGTGCAGCGTGCCGAGATCCGCCGCATGACGGTCATCGAGTACGACCCCAAGGCCAAGCAGGCCCAGGAATACCGGGACCTGGCCAAGAAGATCATCGACAACAAGAACATGGTGATCCCCACCCCGATCACCATGGACCAGCTCGAAGATCTGCTGATGGAGTTCGGCATCATGGAGGAAGAAGACACGACCATCATCGGCAAGACCGCGGCCGACGAGGTGGCAGCCTGAGGCAATCTAAATAGGAACCGCCAAGGCGCCAAGAGAGCCGATGTCGACCAGGTCTCGAATTACGGCACCTAAAGGCTTGCCAAGCCGACCTGACCCAGGTGGCGCGGCTCATCTTCAAGCCGTGACAATCCTGGCGTGCTTGGCGCCTTGGCGGTTGACGCTTTCTTCCAATGGTCCGCAGTCCACGGATTAGTGGCGCGGCAGGAGAGCAATCATGTCAGCATTGTCCCGCGAAGAGACCGAAGCCCTCATTCAGGAGGTGCTCGAGGTCTATCCCGAGAAGGCCAAGAAAGACCGCGCCAAGCACCTTGCGGTCAACGACCAGGAGGTCGAGCAGTCCAAGAAGTGCATCACCTCCAACCGCAAGTCGCTGCCCGGTGTGATGACCATCCGCGGCTGCGCCTACGCCGGCTCCAAGGGTGTGGTCTGGGGTCCTGTGAAGGACATGATCCACATCTCCCACGGTCCGGTGGGCTGCGGCCAGTACTCGCGTGCCGGCCGGCGCAACTACTACGTGGGCGTCACCGGCGTCAACACCTTCGGCACCATGAACTTCACCTCGGATTTCCAGGAGAAGGACATAGTGTTCGGCGGCGACAAGAAGCTCGCGAAGATCATCGACGAGATCGAGGGCCTGTTCCCGCTGAACAAGGGCATCACGGTGCAGTCGGAGTGCCCGATCGGCCTGATCGGCGACGACATCGAGGCGGTGGCCAAGAAGAAGGCCAAGGAGCACGAGAAGGTCGTGGTGCCGGTGCGCTGCGAGGGCTTCCGCGGGGTGTCCCAGTCCCTCGGCCACCACATCGCCAACGACGCGGTGCGTGACTGGGTGATCGGCAATCGCGACGGCGACAACAGCTTCGAGACCACGCCCTACGACGTCGCCATCATCGGTGACTACAACATCGGCGGCGACGCCTGGTCCTCGCGCACCCTGCTCGAGGAGATGGGCCTGCGCGTGGTGGCCCAGTGGTCCGGCGACGGCACGCTGAGCGAGATGGAGCTGACCCCCAAGGTCAAGCTCAACCTGCTGCACTGCTACCGCTCGATGAACTACATCTCCCGCCACATGGAAGAGAAGTACGGGATTCCGTGGATGGAATACAACTTCTTCGGCCCGACCAAGATCGCCGAGTCGCTGCGCAAGATCGCCGGCTTCTTCGACGAGACCATCCAGGCCAATGCCGAGAAGGTCATCGAGCGCTACAAGGCCGAGTACGAGGCGGTGATCGCCAAGTACCGTCCGCGCCTGGAAGGCAAGCGCGTCATGCTCTACGTGGGTGGGCTTCGTCCGCGCCACGTGATCGGCGCCTACGAGGATCTGGGCATGGAAGTGGTCGGCACCGGCTACGAGTTCGCCCACAACGACGACTACGACCGCACCATCAAGGAAATGGGCAACGCGACCCTGATCTACGACGACGTCACCGGCTACGAATTCGAGGAGCTCGTCAAGCGGGTCAAGCCCGATCTCATCGGCTCCGGCATCAAGGAGAAGTACATCTTCCAGAAGATGGGCATCCCCTTCCGCCAGATGCACAGCTGGGATTATTCGGGTCCCTATCACGGCTACGACGGCTTCGCCATCTTCGCCCGTGACATGGACATGACCATCAACAATCCTTGCTGGAGCAAGCTCAAGGCGCCCTGGCTGAAGAAGGCCGAGGCGGAGGCCACGGCGGTCGCCGCCGGCGCCTGAGACCTGACCCGAAAGGAGGTGAACCGCAGAGACGCAGAGGACGCGGGGGAAAAGCAAGACGGGATCTGGACTGATTGACCCAGGCTTGAGTGCCAACTCATCAATGAGCAGCCGAACCCTGGTCTTTCTCTGTGTCCTCAGCGTCTCTGTGGTTCAAAACACCCGAATTCACCTTGACCGTGTCCACAGATTGGTGGCGCGGTCGGAGAAACAGTCATGAGCCAAGCAGTCGACAACATCAAGCCGAGCTATCCGCTGTTCCGGGACGAGGACTACAAGGCCAGCCTCGGCAACAAGCAGGAGGTCTTCGAGGAACGCCACCCCATGGAGCGGATCCAGGAGGTATTCGAGTGGTCCACCACCAAGGAGTACCAGGAGCTCAACTTCAAGCGTGAGGCACTGACCGTCAACCCGGCCAAGGCCTGCCAGCCCCTGGGTGCGGTGCTCTGCGCCCTGGGCTTCGAGAAGACCCTGCCCTACGTGCACGGCTCCCAGGGCTGTGTGGCCTATTTCCGCACCTACTTCAACCGCCACTTCAAGGAGCCCATCGCCTGCGTGTCCGACTCCATGACCGAGGACGCGGCGGTATTCGGCGGCCAGAAGAACATGTTCGACGGCCTGGCCAACGCCAAGGCGATGTACAAGCCCGAGATGATCGCGGTGTCAACGACCTGCATGGCCGAGGTCATCGGCGACGACCTGAACGCGTTCATCGGCAACTCCAAGAAGGACGGGCACATCCCGCAGGAGTTTCCGGTCCCCTTCGCCCACACCCCGAGCTTCGTCGGCAGCCACACCACCGGCTGGGACAACATGTTCGAGGGCATCCAGCGCTACTTCACGCTCAACTACATGGAAGACAAGGTGGTCGGCAGCAACGGCAAGCTCAACATCGTGCCGGGCTTCGAGACCTATCTCGGCAACTACCGGGTCATGCATCGCATGCTCAAGGAGATGGACGTCGACTACACCATGCTGTGCGACCCGACCGAGGTGCTGGATACCCCGGCCGACGGGGAGTTCCGCATGTATGCCGGCGGCACCAGCATCGCCGAGATGAAGGACGCCCCGAACGCGATCGACACCCTGCTGCTGCAGCACTGGCAGCTCGTGAAGACCAAGAAGTTCGTCGAGAACACCTGGAAGCAGCCGGCCTCTGTCATCAACATCCCGATGGGTCTGGAGTGGACCGACGAGTTTCTGATGAAGGTCTCCGAGCTTACCGGCAAGCCGATCCCCGAGTCGCTGGCCAAGGAGCGAGGTCGCCTGGTGGACATGATGACCGACAGCCACGCCTGGCTGCACGGCAAGCGGTTCGGTCTCTGGGGTGACGCCGACTTCGTCCTGGGCATGACCAAGTTCCTGCTCGAGCTGGGCGCCGAGCCCACCCACATCCTGTGCAGCCACGCCAACAAGCGCTGGAAGAAGGCCGTGGAAAAGCTCTGCGCCGAGTCACCCTATGGCGCCAACAGCGAAGTGCACATCGGCAAGGACCTGTGGCACATGCGCTCGCTGGTATTCACCGACAAGCCCGATTTCATGATCGGCAACTCCTACGGCAAGTTCATCCAGCGCGATACCCTGCACAAGGGCAAGGAATTCGAGGTGCCGCTGATCCGCATCGGCTTCCCGATCTTCGACCGTCATCACATGCATCGCGACACGACGCTCGGCTACGAAGGTGCCATGTACATGCTCAAGATGCTGGTCAACGCGGTGCTGGAGCGGCTCGACGAGGAGACGCGCGGCATGGGTACGACCGACTACAACTACGACCTGATCCGGTAAGCGGCCGATCCGGCCTACACCGGCTCCGATCTCCGAAACGCCCGACAAGGACGCCGGGCGCCAGGGGGCGGAGGTACGTACAGGAAGGAGGTGAATTCGTGCCCAACGTGATGATCAGAGCAAACGATTCCGGCGCCCTGCTGTTCTACGTCGCCAAGAAAGACATGGAGGAGACCATCGCCTCGGTGGAGGTGGACACGGACTCCCAGTGGGGAGGCGAGGTGGAGCTGACCGACGGCTCGCGGTGGTACATCGACCCGGTCAGCCCGCGCCCGCGGTTTCCGACCACATTGCGCTTCAAGCGCGCCGAATGAGCCGAGGGCGCCGATGCACCCAGCGGTAGGTCGAGCGACAGCACAGCGGTTTTCGGACGCTGGCGCGATCCACGCTGCGCCCGGTGGACCCATCTGAAAAACCAAGTTTCCGGAGAACCTGACATGGCCCTGCAAATCGTTAGAGACGTCTGCACCGCTTGCGGCGACTGCGAGCCGGTATGCCCCACCAAGTCGATCAAGCCGTGGAAGGGCGTCTACAAGATCGACCCCGCCACCTGCACCGAGTGCGAGGGCGAATTCGACAGCCCTCAGTGCCTGGATGCGTGCATGGAGGACGACTGTATCATTCCGGCCTGAGATCGCAGATCGGATGTCAGGTCGTGGCTTTGCCGCAACCTGACTACGAAACACGCGCCCGGGGTACGTCAGGTTTGCGCGCAGCGCTTTCCGGCCAAGGTCGGGTGCAGATCAAACTGGGTGACAGCATATGACCTCATCATCCCTGTCTCGTGAAGTCGCGCTGCGCATCGGTTTGGCGGCGCGGTTGCTCCCGGACACCGACCCGGCGCGGCTGCTGCGCGTATTGGCCGATGCGGTCGGGCTCCCGCCCACCGAAGCGTCGCTCGCCAAGCTTACGCTGAAGACCCTGAAGAGCGCCGCCGAGGACGAGCTCGCGGGCATAGATACCCCGACCCTCAAGCAGGCCATGGCGGTGCTCTGGGGCAAGGCGGGCCAGCCGGCGGAGGCGCTTCCGGCTCCGGAGCCTTACGCCGAAGGCGACATGCCCGGGTCGATCCGGGTCGCCTGTGCGTCCAACTCGGGGGAGAATCTCGACGGGCACTTCGGCTCCTGCAGCCGCTTCCTGGTCTATCAGGTCGCGCCCGGCGAGACCCGACTGGTCGCAGTCCGGGTGGTCGAGCCCCAGGACGAGGCCGACGACAAGAACGTCTACCGGGCCGGCTTGATCGCCGACTGCCAGGTCGCCTACGTGGTCTCCATCGGCGGACCGGCCGCCGCCAAAGTGGTGCGCGCCGGCGTCCACCCGGTCAAGTTCCCGACCGGGGGCTCCGCGCGCGGGCGCGCCAGGGCCCTGCAGGATGTTCTGGGCGGCACGCCGCCGCCCTGGCTGGCCAAGGTGATGGGCCAGACTCCTCAGGAGCGTGTGCGTTTCGAGCTGGAGGGCGAGGCATGATCAGCGCCGCGCGGATTGATGAGATCACCGGCCTGGTGGAGGCGCACGGCCTGGACGAGTCGGCGGTGATCGAGCTGCGGGCCGCCTTTCCCGAGCTGCACTTCACCTATTGCCAGGACGACGACATCAGCAGCGCTGAGCCGGTCAGGGAATCGGAGCGATTCAACGTCTATCTGGTGGACGGACGCGGCCATTGCCTGTGCTTCACACGGGATGCGGAGGCAGCGACCGGCGTGGTGCTCGCGGGGCTCGAATGAGCGCGGACGCCCCCCAACGGACTGCGGGCTCGGGTGGTGGCGATGGACCGGTGCGGCCGGATTGCGGGCGCTGTCCCCACCGTCGGGATGTGCTCGCGGCCGGCCGCTGCCGGCCGGGGGATGCCTGTGTGCGGGCCATGAGCGGGCGTCAGATCGAGCGCTTCTTCCGGGTCAATCCTGCGCTGGCCGAGGACTATGCCGGAGACCCCTTCTGGGAGCGGCGCGCCATCGCCGCCCGCTATCTGCCCCAGCAGCGGTTGCTTTCTCTGGTCGACGATCCGGACGAGGTGGTGCGCCGGGTGCTCGCCTACCGTCTGCCCGTCGACCAGCTCCAGCGGCTGGCGAGCGACCCCGATCGGGAGGTCAGGATCACGGTCGCCGACCGGCTGCCGCCGGAGCAGCTGGAGCGCCTGGCGGCGGATCCGGACTATCTGGTGCGCAACTATGTCGCTCGGCGGCTGCCGCGGGGCCGGCTGTTCCGGCTGATCCGCGATCCCGATCGCGAGGTGCGCCGGAGCGTCGCGGAGCGCTTGCCGATCGAGAGCCTACCGCTCATGATGGACGATGCGGAGGCGGAGATCCGCGCGGCCATCGCCCGCCGGATCGATCCCGAGTATCTGGAGCCCATGGCGCGCGACCCCGATTGGCGCGTGCGCCTGGTGGTGGCCGAGCGCGGCGGTCCGGTATTGCGGGCTATCCTCGCCGAGGACGAGGACCCGGATGTCTGCGAGGTCGCCCGGGCGGGGCTCGGGATCGGGGAAGGGCCGGGGGGCAGCCTATGAATCCGGCCTCCGCGGAACAGTCCATCCAGAGATCGGAGCGAGTCGAGATGCGCAGCGAAGAGCTCACGGCCGAAGGGCTGGTGCAGGCCTGTTTGTCGACCCTGCCCGAGCGGGGTCTGGCGCAGCTGATCGGCAGCCCCGGCGAGACCGCCGTTGAGGCCCAGCCCGAGCGCGTGCTGACCCGCTCGGGCTGGCATCGTCTGGGCGGCGTAGTCGACGGCGCTTACCGGCGCGTGGCCGAGAGCATCGCACAATGGGTCGAGCAGGAATCCGGGGGTGAGGTGGAGCGCCTGTTGAGCCGCTACGCCGGTGCCGGATATTTTGCCACGCGCCTGCGCGGTCAGACGCACTACCTGGTGTTTCCCAAGGGCAGCTCGGCCGCCGATTTCGTGCAGCTCGAGGTCGAGGAGCTTCAGGAGGTCCTGGACCGTTATCTGATCGACCCGGACTGGCTCCCCGACAGCCTGGAGGAGTTCATCGATCCGCTCGACTACCCGCGGGTCGAGCCGGAGCCCATAGGCCAGCCGCGCTTCCTGTTCCGGCGTATGACCGACATGAAGGCCTTGCTGGCCGATCAGCGCGACGCGCCGTCGGACCGCGCCAGGCTGTGCCGCTTTCTCGCCGACTGGGAGCAGAGCAGCGCCGGTGCCGCCGCACCCTTCTGTCGGCATTGGATCGTAGCCTTGCGGGAGACCCCGGACCGCGACGGCGGCACACGACTCAGCGTGCGGCCCGTTCCCACGGCGCGGGTGCTGCCTTCGCTGGCGCCTTACGACGGGGTCCGCGGCCCCGAGCTGGCCAATCGGATCCACGGGTTTGACCACCAGGCCGGGTACCCCTTCGCCTGGTATTTCCACATGCTCAGCGGGCGGCTGGTGCCCTTCGAGCTGGGTGAAGCGGTCGCCAGCGACCTGGCCGGCGAGTTCGACTACCTGGCTCCGCGCGATAGCGAGCGGCTCCTGGAGTGGCGCCTCCAGCCCTACGCCTTCTGAGGCGTAGCGTGCGAGCCGGCGCTCACCGGCAGTCTCGCCGCTCAACAGGCTGTCCCTGGTCCCCTCCGACCCATTCCCGGGCGGCCTGCCCCTGCCTGTCGGCGGTCTTCAGGGCCGCTAGCCGCGCATGTCCCAAACAGGACAGGGGCGGTGTGCGCGCCTGTGTCCTGATCAGGGCCTCTCGAGTGATTCTCGGGGTCGATTGAGCTTGTTCTTGTGCCTTGCGGCACGCGACTGTCCCGGCCGCCGTGGTCTGATCCCCTGGGTGATAAGCGATGTACACGATGCGACTGATCAAGGTGATAGGTGTGGTGCTGGCGCTGACGGCAACGGCGGCGGCGGATGAGCTGAAGGTTGCGGTGGCCGCCAACTTCACCGACGCGACCCGCGATATCATCCCATTGTTCGAAAAGGCGAGCGGGCACAGCGTCAAGGCGAGCTTCGGCTCCACCGGCAAGCTCTATGCGCAGATCGAGAACGGGGCGCCTTTCCAGGTGTTTCTCGCGGCCGATGTCAAGACCCCGGGCAAGGCGGAGCAGCAGGGGCTCGCGGTGCCCGGGACGCGATTTACCTACGCCCGGGGCAAGTTGGTCCTGTGGAGCGCCAAGCCCGGCCTGGTCGCCGGTGGCGAGGCCTTTCTCAAGGCCGGCGGCTTCGAGCATCTGTCCATCGCCAATCCGCAGACTGCGCCCTACGGCCTGGCCGCGCAGCAGGTGATGGAGCACCTGGATGTCTGGTCCGCTCTCCAGCCCAAACTGGTGCGGGGTGAGTCGATCGCCCAGGCCTTCCAGTTTGTGGCCACCGGCAATGCCGAGGTCGGCTTCGTGGCCCTGTCCCAGGTCAAGGCATGGAAGGGCGAGCCGGGCAGCCTCTGGGAGATCCCCCAGGGCCATTATGCGCGGATCGAGCAACAGGCGGTGCTGCTGGAAAAGGGCAAGCAGAGCGAAGCCGCGCGCGCCTTCCTGGCGTTTCTCAAAGGGCCCGAGGCGCGCGCCGTCATCACCGGCTACGGCTATGGGGTGGACTAGGAGCCTGTCGGACTTTGGGGTCCGTAGCGAGGGGAAGCGGGATCGAGACGGATTTTTCGCTCGATCGAGGAGAGAAGTGGCATCAGGGATGTGCCGTTTACGGAGCTAAGGATGCAATAGCCGGCTCTATTTGACGAGATCGAGCGGGAAATTCGGCCGATATCCGCTTTTCCGCAGTAGGACATCCAAAGTCCGACAGGCTCCCTAGGCGCCAGCCTCGAGGCCGACACGTTGAGGTCAACCCTCTGATCGGCCCGGAGACTCGTGGAGGTTTGGCCGTTGCTGCGGCTGGTCTGAAAAGGCGAGCTGAGTGCGGAGCGCGCCTGTGGGGGCAGTCCGAGAGGGGGCCTGTCGGGACACACCGTGAATCCCTGCTGGCGCTACGCCGTCCCGCTACGCTGGCAGGTCCCGGACTCAGCATCCGTGCTGAGCCCGTTCGGCCGGAAAAAGCGCCACTGGCGCTTTTCCTACTCGGCCTCACCCCTGGAGGCTCGGGAGCCGCCTTGCTGGCGCCAAGCCATCCTGCTTGGCTTGCAAGTCCGGGGTTTGCCATCCCTGGCAAACCCGTTCGGCGGGAGGAATGTCCACCGGACATTCCTCTTTTCCGCCTCACCCAGGCGGCTCACGGTCCCGCCGGACCCACCCCGGATCGCTAGAGAGAGCGGAGTCAGTTGCCGGAGCAATCGCCCAGCCGCCAGGGGCGGCTCCAGGTTTCATGGCGCTCTCGGGGCGCTCACCCAATAAGCCCCCGGCTTGGCCGGGGGTAATTTAACTATCGACCGCTGACGTCTGTTTGGAGACCGCCCCATGATTTTCGACTGGCAGCCGGTGATCCTGACACTCAAGCTCGCCGCCACCACGACCCTGTGCCTGATGATGGTCGGCACACCCATCGCCTGGTGGCTGGCCCGCACCCGTCACTGGCTCAAGCAACCGATTGCCTCGGTGATCGCCTTGCCACTGGTGCTGCCGCCCACGGTCCTGGGCTTCTATCTGCTGGTGCTGCTCGGACCCAGGGGCCCCGTGGGACGGCTCACCGATGCGCTTGGCCTGGGCACCCTGCCGTTCACTTTCGCGGGGCTCGTGGTGGCCTCGGTGCTCTACTCGATACCGTTTGTGGTACAGCCGCTGCAGAACGCCTTCGAGGCCCTGGGCGAGCGCCCGCTGGAGGTGGCGGCGACCCTGCGTGCGTCGCCCCGGGACCGTTTCTTCAGCGTCGCGGTGCCGCTGGCGCGTCCGGGGTTCCTCACCGCCGCGGTGTTGGCGTTTGCCCATACCGTGGGGGAGTTCGGCGTGGTGCTGATGATCGGCGGCAATATTCCGGGTGAGACCAAGGTGCTGTCGGTCGCCATCTATGACCAGGTCGAGACCCTGGAATACGCCCAGGCGCACCTGCTGGCAGGCGGCATGCTGGCGTTCTCGTTCCTGGTGCTGCTCACGCTCTATCTGGTCAACGGGCGTATCGGCCGGAGCGATACCTGATGTCCGGTATCGAGGCGAGATTCAACCTGGCGCTGGGCGCGTTCACGCTGGACCTGAGCCTGAGGCTGCCCGGGCGGGGCGTCACGGCGCTGTTCGGCCATTCGGGCTCGGGCAAGACCACGGCCCTGCGCTGCATCGCCGGGCTGGAGCGTGCCGACGGCTATCTGCACGTCAACGGCGAGGTTTGGCAGGATCGGACACGGTTCCTTCCGGTGCATCGCCGGCCGATCGCCTACGTGTTTCAGGAGGCGAGCCTGTTTCCCCACCTGTCCGTGCGCCGCAACCTGGAATACGGCTTCAGCCGCCTGGCCCCGCAAGAGCGGCGGGTGAGCTTCGACGAGGCGGTGGATTGGCTGGGCATAGCGGCGCTGCTCGGGCGTGCCCCGAGCCGGCTCTCCGGCGGCGAGCGCCAGCGCGTCGCCATTGCCCGGGCGCTGCTCACCAGTCCGCGCCTGCTGCTGATGGACGAGCCGCTCTCGGCGCTCGACCATCGCAGCAAGGGCGAGATCCTGCCTTACCTGGAGCGGCTGCACGACAGCCTTGCCATCCCCGTGCTCTATGTCACCCATTCTCCGGACGAGGTGGCCCATCTCGCCGATCACCTGGTGGTGATGGCCGAGGGTCGGGCGCTGGCGAGTGGCCCGCTCACCGAGACCCTCGCCCGCCTGGACCTGCCGATCCCTATGGGCGAGGAGGCCGGGGTGGTGCTGGAGGCGGTGGTGGTCGAGCGCGACGAGCGATGGCACCTGGCGCGTGTCGAATTTCCCGGCGGCAGCCTCTGGGTCCGCGACCTGGGGATTTCCTCCGGCGGGGCTGTCCGGGTGAGGGTGCTGGCCCGGGACGTGAGTCTCGCCCTGGAGCACCACGAGGGCACCAGCATCCTCAACCTGCTGCCGGCCCGGGTGGAGGAGCTGGCCGACGAAGGACACCCCGCCGCGCGACTGGTGCGCGTGCGGGTCGGCGACACGCCCCTGGTAGCCCGCCTGACCGCCCGTTCCGCCCATGCCCTGGCGCTGGAGCCGGGCAAGCCGATCTGGGCCCAGATCAAGTCCGTCGCGGTCCTGGAGTAGGACCGACCGGCGGTCCGACCCGAGGCTGGATCAGCGAGCGGGCTCGCCTCCCACAATCGGGGCTCGGGCCGTCGTAGGAGGCCAGCCCCCTGGGCGATGCGCCGCTCGCCGGGCCTTGCGTGTCGAGCTTGGAGGTCAGGTTGGCGCAGCGCCTAGCTGACGTCTATCCGACATTCGCCCTTGTCGTAATTCGCGCGACCGCCGGAGCGCCTTGTCGGATTCCTGACAGTGCTGTCGGGCCGAAAGTCCAACGAAAACCGTTGATTGGCACTTGGCACGCGGGTTGCAATTGCACTCTCAACCGCCCCTTTTGCGTGCGCCAGCGCCATGAAGCAGAAAGACATCGCAGAGCTGCTCGACGAGCCGGCCTGCACCCACAACAACAAGTCGAAATCCGGCTGCGCCCGGCCCAAGCCCGGCTCGACTGCGGGCGGTTGCGCCTTCGACGGGGCCCAGATCGCCCTACTGCCGATCGCCGACGTGGCGCACATAGTCCACGGGCCCATCGCCTGCGCGGGCAGCTCCTGGGACAACCGGGGGACCCGCTCTTCCGGACCGCGTGTGTACAAGCTCGGCATGACCACGGACCTGACCGAGCAGGACGTGATCATGGGCCGTGGCGAGAAGCGGCTGTTCCACTCGATCAAGCAGGCCATCGACAGCTACGCGCCTGCGGCGGTGTTCGTCTACAACACCTGCGTTCCCGCCCTGGTGGGCGACGATGTCGGCGCGGTGTGCAAGGCGGCCCAGGAGCGCTGGGGCACGCCGGTGGTGCCGGTGGATGCTGCCGGCTTCTACGGCACCAAGAATCTCGGCAACCGTATCGCCGGCGAGGCGATGGTCAGGTACGTCTGCGGCACTCGCGAGCCCGACGCCCTGCCGCGCGAGGCCGCCGAGCGCGGTATCCGGGTGCACGACGTGACCCTGATCGGCGAGTACAACATCGCCGGCGAGCTTTGGCATGTGCTGCCGGTGCTAGACGAGCTGGGGCTGCGCGTGCTCTGTGCGCTCTCGGGCGACGCCCGCTTCCGCGAGGTGCAGACCATGCACCGTTCGGAAGTGAACATGATGGTCTGCTCCAAGGCCATGATCAACGTAGCGCGTAAGCTCCAGGATGCGTTCGGCACGCCCTGGTTCGAAGGCAGCTTCTACGGCGTGCGCGACGTCTCCCAGGCGCTGCGCGATTTCGCCCGGCTGATCGCTGATCCGGATCTGAGCCGGCGCACCGAGGCGCTGATCGAGCGCGAGGAGACCCGCATCGACGCTGCCCTGCAGCCGTGGCGCGAGCGCCTGCGCGGGCGCAAGGTGCTGCTCTACACCGGCGGCGTGAAGTCCTGGTCGATCATCTCCGCGCTGCAGGATCTGGGCATGAAGGTGGTGGCCACGGGCACCAAGAAGTCCACCGAAGAGGACAAGGCGCGCATCCGCGAGCTGATGGGCGAGGACGCCCGCATGATCGACGACGGCAACCCGCGAGCACTGCTCGACATCGTGCGCGACCAGGGCGTGGACATCCTGATCGCCGGCGGACGCAACATGTACACCGCGCTCAAGGCCCGGGTGCCCTTCCTGGACATCAACCAGGAGCGCGACTTCGGCTACGAGGGCTACGACGGCATGATCGAGCTGGCCCGCCAGCTGACCCTGGCCGTGGAGAGTCCGGTCTGGGCGGCGGTGCGCAGGCCCAGTCCTTGGGCGTCCAACGCTAGAGGACTGGCTGATCGCTCCCCTCACCCCGGCCCTCCCCTGGGGGAGAGGGAGATCCGGTCGCGGCATCGACGGAGAGTCCGGAGCCCGCCCATGGCTGAGATCCTCAAACGCAGCAAGGCGCTCTCGGTCAGCCCGCTCAAGGCGAGCCAGACCCTGGGGGCATCGCTCGCCTTCCTCGGCTTTCACCGTGCCATCCCCATGATGCACGGCTCCCAGGGCTGCACGGCCTTCGGCAAGGTCTTTTTCGTGCGCCATTTCCGCGAGCCCATCCCCTTGCAGACCACGGCCATGGATCAGGTGAGTGCGGTCATGGGCTCCGAGGAGAACGTGGTCGAGGGACTCAAGGCGATCTGCAGCAAGAACCGCCCGTCCCTGGTCGGTGTGCCCACGACCGGCCTGGCCGAGACCCAGGGCTCGGACGTGCGCATGGCCGTAGGGCAGTTCCGCAAGAAATATCCGGAGTTTGATGCCATCCCGGTGGTAGCGCTCTCCGCCCCGGACTTCACCGGTTGCATGGAGAGCGGCTTTGCCGCTGCTACCCGGGCGATCATCGACACGCTGGTCCCGCCGGCCGCCGATGCCGGTACCCGGCCCGGCCGTCGCCCGCGCCAGGTCAACGTGCTCGCGGGCTCCTTTCTCACGCCCGGGGACATCGAGGAGCTCAAGGAGCTGATCGAGTTGCTCGGCCTGCGCCCCCTGGTGATCCCGGACCTGTCCGACTCCCTGGACGGGCACCTCACCGACAGCGATTTCAGCCCGCTGACCATCGGCGGCACGCCGGTGGCCGAGCTGGCCACCCTGGGCGATGCCGCGGCGACCCTGGTGATCGGCGCCTCCATGGCGGGGGCCGCCGACCTGCTGCACCAGCGCACCGGGGTGCCGGACTATCGCTTCGACCATCTCATGGGGCTGGAGGCGGTGGACCAGCTGGTGAGCCGCCTGCAGGCCCTCTCCGGCGAGCCGGTGCCCGAGCGCATCGAGCGCCAGCGCGCTCAGCTCCAGGACGCCATGCTGGACACCCACTTCATGCTGGGCATGGCGCGCTTCGCTGTGGCGGGCGATCCCGATCTGCTCAACGCCTTCGCCTCCCTGGTCGCCGGTATGGGGGCCGCGACGGTGGCTGCCGTGGCCCCCGCCAACGCACCGGTGCTGGCGCGGGTCGCCTGCGACCAAGTGAAGATCGGCGACCTGGAAGATCTTGAGATCGGCGCGCGCGAGCGCCAGGCCGAGGTCCTGATCGGCAACTCCCACGCGGTGGAGACCGCCGCCCGGCTCGGCAGACCGCTGGTGCGGGCGGGCTTTCCCCAGTACGACCAGCTGGGCGGCTATCAGCGCACCTGGCTCGGCTATCACGGCACGCGCCAGACCCTGTTCGAGCTGGCGAACATACTGCTCGGGCTGGAGCGGGGTGAGATCCATCCCTACCGCTCCATCTATGCCCAAAAGCCCGAATATCTAGAGGAGGCGGCGCATGGCAGTACGCAGGCACCTGCGGATCCTGGACGGCGGCACTGAGGGCGATTCCGTGGACACCCGGGTCAAGGTGGCCTTTGCCACCATCGAGATGAAAGAGGTGGACCAGCACTTCGGGGCGGCCCAGTGCTTTGCCGTGTACGCGGTCGACATGGACCGCGCGAGCCTGGTCGAGGTGGTGCAGTTCGGCAAGCTCAGCATGGACGGCAACGAGGACAAGCTGGCCGGCAAGATCGATGCGCTGCAGGGCTGCATCGCCGTCTATGCCAATGCCATCGGCGCCTCCGCCGTCGCCCAGCTGAAAGCCAAGGGCATCCAGCCGGTGAAGGTCAGCCCCGGCGCATTGATCGCCGACCTGGTGGAAGGGCTGCAGCAGGAGCTGCGGGCCGGGCCCAGCGCCTGGCTGGCCCGTGCCCTGGAGCAGCACCGGCCCAAGACAGTGGAGCGCTTCGCTGAGATGGAGCAGGCGGGCTGGGAGGAATAGCGCGGTGATCGAAGCGACCGCTACCGTGATGCGCGCCGAGGGCGCCCTGGCCTGGGTGCTGGCCCGGCCGCGGGCCAGCGCCTGCGGCCATTGCAGTGCACGCTCGGGCTGCGTCAGCGCCACCTTCGGGGGGCTTATCCCGTCCGCTCCGGCGCCGCTTCTCGAGGTGGACAACCGCCTGTGCGCCCAGGCCGGCGAGCAGGTGGTGATCGGCATCCCGGACGCGGTCCTGATCCATGCCTCGCTGCTGGCCTATCTGATGCCCCTGCTCGCCATGATCGGGGCGGTGGGCTTGGTAGCCGGCGCCGGATTCGGGGACGGCGCCCGGGCGCTTGCCGCGTTGACCGGCCTTGGCGCCGGTCTGCTCGCGACCGGCAGCCTGAGTCGGCGCGCCCGCACCCGTTATCGGCCCAGCGTGCTCAGGCGCGCGTCGCCGTTCTTTTCGATTGCCGAGCTCGGCACAGACAGAGGAGATTCCCATGAGTGAAGCCGCCCGGGCCATTGCCGACGAGGACCCGATTCTCGGGTCGGCGTTCGTCAAAGAGATGGTGCGCCAGATGCGCGCCGTGGATACCTACGGCACCTACGACAGCTGGCCGGTCTCCCGGATCCTGGCCCCCTTCGTGCTCACCAAGGAGCAGAAGCGCGAGATCCCGGTGGTGGGTGATCCGGACGAGATCACCATGTCCCGGATCAAGGCCTTCTACAACGCCATCGCGGCGATGATCGAGGCCGAGTGCGGCCTGATGGCGGTGCCCATGATCAACCTCACCCACGAGGGGTTCGGGCGCGCGGTGATCACCGTCGGCAAGCTGGTGGTGATGGATCGCACCCTGCGCGACGTGCACCGCTTCGGCTTCGCCAGCCTCTCCAAGTTCAAGGACGAGGCCGACAAGCTGTTGTCCGTGGCACTGGAGATCATCGGTCAGCACCCGACGGTCGCTGGGATGTAGGGAGCGAGCCCCAGCTCGGGATACCGAGCTGGGGCCGAAGATCAGATCGAGGCATGAGCAGATGAGCGACGAGGATATCAAAGCGCTGGAAAAGCAGGTGAAGAAGGCCAAGCGCATCGCCACCGAGCGCGCCGGCGAGCTGCATGACCTGGTGGAGGACCGCCTCCCTGCGGGCTACCGGGAGCTGCCCGGCATCTCCCAGGCCTGCTACGACGCCTGCGCCGCCTGGGCGGAGGCCGAGGCCCGATTGAAAGAGGCCGAGACACAGGCCGCCTGACGGAGTGAGAGCAATGCAAGACATGATCGTAGGGCTGACGCGCGGCGGGGCGGTCTGGACGCCGGCCTTCGTAAGCGCCTTGGATCAGCACAAGTGCATCGGCTGCGGACGTTGCTTCAAGGTCTGCCCGCGAGAGGTGTTCGAGCTGGTGGACCGCGAGGACGTCGACGGTCTGGATGCCGCGGATGACGACTGGGACGACGATGACGAAGACGGCTTCTCCGACGACACCAGCATGGTGATGAGCCTGAAGAACCTGCTCGACTGCGTCGGCTGCCAGGCCTGCAGCAAGGTCTGCCCCAAGAAGTGTCTCAGCCACGAGCCCCAGCCGGCGGCCGCCTGAGCCCGCGCCAACCAGAAGTCCCATGGGAGAGTAGCAATGCCCAGACCCGAGAAGCACGTATTCGTCTGTACCCAGTCCCGCCCGTTGGGCCACCCGCGCAGCTCCTGTGCCCAGCAAGGCTGCGCCGCTGTCTATGAGGAGTTTCTCTGGCAGCTCGAGCAGCGTCAGTTGTTCGGCAAGGTCCAGGTGACGGCCACGGGCTGCATGGGGCCCTGCAGCGAGGGGCCCACGGTGCTCGTCTATCCCGAGGGGGTGATGTACGCCGGTTTGAAAAAAGGCGACGTGGCCAGCGTCTTCGACGAGCACCTGGTGGGCGGTCGGCCGCTGCAGGACAAGCTCATGCCGCGGGATTTCTGGGCCTGAGCCCCGAGCGCTCAGCCGGCAGCTCCGGCTGGCGCACCAGCGCACCGCGCATCGACCCGGATACCCACAGGAAATCGCCATGACAGCAGCCACGCAGGTGATCGAAGAGAGGGTGCGCTTCGCGCGCGGTATCGGCGCGGAGACCAACGCCTGTCTGCAGGAGGCGGCCGCTTCCCCCCAGGCCCAGCGCGCCGAGGCGCTGCTCAACAAGGCGGCTCGTCTGAGTCCCGCGCTGCTCGCCGTGGATGTGGCCCGCTATAAGTTCTACTTCTATCGCGGTCAACTGGAGCAGGCCGAGCAGGTGGTCCGGGACTCCTTGCTCAAGGCTGCCGAGCAGGGCGGCTTCGCGCCGGATTGGCGGGGGGCGAGGCTGCCGATGCAAGGCCGCTGGGAGTCCGAGAGTGCAGCCCGCTACTACCTTTACGGGCTCAAGGCCCTGGCGTTCATCCGGCTGCGCCGGGGCGACCGGGAGCAGGCAGCGGCCATACTGCGGTCCCTCGGCTCGCTGGACCCGGAGGATCTGGTGGGCGGCTCGGTGATCCATGAGCTACTCGACGGCACGGAGGTATGATCATGTCTGATGAGCTCTCATCCGAGGTCCAGGACCTCTCGCCCCTGGTGTTTGCGGTCTGCCGGGCGCTCGAGGACGAGGTCCGCAAGCTGGGATTCGATCCCGCGCAGATCCAGCTCATGGGTCCAGACCAGGCCAGCTTCCGCCTGGAGCGCGATCCCTCCTCCGGCGAGCACAGCCTGATCGGCGAGTGGCGTGACCAGCGCGGCCAGAAGCTGGGCAGCCTGGCCTTCCATGCCGACGGCAGCTTCTTCGCCGAGCAGGACGTGATCCGCAGCCATCCCACCAAGCCGCGCTGGCTCATCGAGGCGGTCACCGCCTGGGGCCGCGGCGACCTGATCAGGGCAGAGCCCCGGCTGCTGCCGATGGTCTCCTGATTTGCAAGGCTGCGGCGCGGGCTCGCCTGGTGGGGACCTCCGGTTCCCGGGCGTGGCGCAAGACGGAGGTCGATCGAGCGTGCCCGACCCTTCAGCCGATCTCCACCGCAGCGAGGCCGAGCGGCTGAAGGCCGCTAGCGCCGGGGTCGTGGCCCGGCGCGAGCTTATTAACCTAAAAGCCGCAGTTGGAACCGCGAAGGCGCCAAGGACACAAAGGCAGATACGCACTGCAAGTGAAAGAACCTGCTTCACCCAAAGGGTGACGCCCGTTTCCAGGAAATTGCTTTGAAAACCTTGGCGATCTTGGCGCCTTGGCGGTTCAAATGCTCTTTCTGGGATTAAGGCCGCGATGGCGCTCTGGTACGGCTCGGGCCGGCGCCGTTTTCCCCGCATCGCCGAGCTGTAGGCCCTGGATGCCGAGCTGGCGGCGCTGGACTCGCGCTTCAAGGCGCTTTGGGACTCCGGCCGCCGACCCGTCTGATGCCGATCCCCGCGAGGCTGTCCGGGGGCGCTCGGCCCGCGACCGACGCTCTTTGGGTGCATGTCAGTCCCGTGACGAGGGCGCTGCGACCTTGGTATCTTAGCCGTCCGTGAAGCCAGTATTTGCCCGTACCGGGCTGTCCTGCCTGCTGTTGCTCAGCGCCTGCGCCACCCCCCGACGCCCAGCGCCCCGGGGCGTTCGTGTCGCTGTCCGATGTAGACCCGAGCATAGCGCTCGATATCCGCTATGACACTGCGAACAATTTCGTCGGCAGACCGATCGAGGGTTACCGCAGCCCCAAATGTCTGCTGACCCACCAGGCGGCCAGCGCCCTGGCCCTGGCCGAGCGCGAGGCCAATGCCCAGGGATACGCCCTCAAGGTCTACGACTGCTATCGACCGCAGCGCGCGGTCTCGGACTTCGTCGCCTGGGCCCGGGATGCGAGCGATTCCCGGATGCGGCATCGCTTCTATCCCGCTGTCCCCAAGGACGAGCCGTTCCCCGACACCTATTTCGATTTTCCGGTGCACTAGCTCAGGTTGGCGCGCAGCGCCCACCTGACACCTCTCCGGGGTCTGCTGCGCCCAGGCCTCGAGCAGCCCAGCCGGGAGTCGAAGCGGCTGCGCGTCTGCGCCCCCGGCGGGCGCGACCAGGCAGGCGAGCTCGGGGCATTCCGACTCGTCGGTCGCGAAATCACCCGGGCGGCCCAGGCCGAGCAGCCTTGCCAGATCCCTGTCCGGCCAATGGTCCAGGGGCTGTATCGTCCAGCCGAGCAGCGCCGCGGCATAGCCCAGGCTGCCCAGGACGCGGCCAAGGTGGTTCTCCACCCGGGGGTCCTGGTGCGCGAGGCCGAGCGGCAGCTGTTCCTGCGTCGGGGCAGTCTGGAGCCGGAGACCGATTCCTGGCTCGGGTGCGAGCGCCGGGACCCGATGTCCCATATGTGGCCAGATCGGACGCAGAAGGCTGTGCGACCGCGAAATGCACGACAGGTCTTTCCGAGGCTTGTCGAGCAGGCTAAGCTTGGTTTGGTCCCGCGCCGCCCAGAGTGTTGCCAGAGCGCCTCAGGTGGGCGAGCGGGGTGCGATAATCGATCGTCAAGAATAATTCGCCGGATCGGTGACAGGGAGAGGCCGATCTCGACGTAGACGGGTGCGGACCATAGTGAGAGAGGCGCGTCCGCTCCGCCATGATTCGAATATTAATGAGCCGGTCACGATTCAGCTCCTGTCATTCCGGCCATGGATAGGCGGGAATCCAGTACCGGGGAGGGTGCTCAACCGTCCGGCTTGCCGTCCATGGCATCTGGAGTGCGTCCTTAGCTCGGTAAACAGCACGTCCATGTGCCACTTCTCCGGCTTCCATGCCGGATTAACCGTCGATCTATCGGGGTGCTGAATAATTCATGAGCTGAAGCTTGGCTGCTGTTAGAGCCCTCAGAGGTCCGGCATGCGCCTGTGCCAATCGCCCCGCTGCAGAAAGGTTCCTGCCTGCCTGGATTACGATGCCTACGTTTTCGAGGTGTCGGGCGGTACCCGGTCGCTGGACCTTCAGCGGCTCCAGCACGCTGTGGAACGGCTCGGTCGTGTCGACAGGGCGAGTCTGGGGGTAGTCTATATCCGCTCGGACTGGGGCTATCTGGTGTTGCCTCCGCCTGGCTTCCCCGAGCTGAAGGTGGTCTTCGGGCATCAAGTCAGCAAGCGGACGCAGCAGCGGATTCTCGATCTCGTGGCGGCGGCGATCACCGACGGATGGAGCCCGCACCGGCAAGGTTGCTCCTGAGTCCCAGCCTTCAGACGGTGTCTCGGGCATGTCCTGCCGGGGCGGAGGAGCAGGGGACATGCCTGGTGAATTGTTTCGTAGTCGGGTCGCAAGTTGGTTTTCGACCCGCGTTTCACTCTGCCGGGATCGCACAGAGCGGCCAACGCTGGCGCGTGACCCGGCGGATTGACCATTCTCCAACAGCTCAGAGGTGCCGCATGCAGCAGCAGACCGAAGGCCATTGGACGATTACGCCGGAGGCCATGTTAAACATGGTCAACGAGAAGCGGCGAGAGCACAGCCACACCCCAATTGACCACACGGCGATGACCACGCGTCTGGTTCTTAGAAGTCAGGTCGCCTGTCCGGGGATTTTCGATTTTCGCGCCGCCGAGATCGTGCTCGACAGCGAAACCATGCCTGTCCTGGAAGAGTTGCTCAACGAGCAGTTCGATCTGTCCCTACGCAGCGAGCTCAGGAGGCGGTGCACTTTTCGTCCACCGAAGACGGCGACCCGGGCGCCTGAACGGAAGATTCCGGTCACGGTCGCTGCCGATGCATCCCAGGGCGAATCCCTGCTGGGGCGCCTGAAACGCCTTTTCGGCCTGGGCAAGAGCAAGCCGGCAGGGTGATCCTGGGCCGAGGGCCCGAAAATTCGCCAGGAGGATCGCTATGACACGAGAGATGTCTCATCGGCACGGCCACACCCTGATCGGCGGCCTGGGGCGGGTATTTCACTGCAACCACTACAACGCGTATCTGCAGATGGCGGTGATGCTGTCCGACGGGGTGGGCAATTGCCAGCCGCGTGCCTTGCTCAGGGATGCGGTGATACCCTTGATCCACAGGCTGAAGAGGGCCGGCTACACGAGAGCCGACTTGCTCGAAGAGTTCGCGTTCTGCGGATTCGGAAAGCTGCGGCCCTTGTTCAAAGGCGAATGGGCGACGACGACCTCGCACTATGGACAAGCGGCGCTGATGCATGGGCGCAAGGAATGCAGCTGTTTTTTCAGCGCCGGCTACGTGGCGGGTATGACAGACGAAGACATCGTCGAGACTCAGTGCAAACAGCGCGGCGCGCCGGTGGACTGGCTCAAGCCGCGCGCGCCGCTCGGGCCGGTGCAGGATTATCTGGAACGCAGCTTCGAGACGGCGCCGGCCCCGCCCCGGTTTGGGTTCCCGGGCTGCGCTCTGTTCGATACCTCGGTCAACGAGGCCGCGATCGTCCAGGCGGTCTCGGGGCTGCCCTTGTATGGCAAATCCGGTCCTCAGGAGACCGGGCTGATCGACGCCTTCGGCGTGGTCCTGACCAATCACTTTGCCGATTATTACAACTACGTCTCCTACCGGACCTATTTCGACATGATCGCGGCTGGGATGCCCAAGGACGACACCCGGGACGTGTTTGTCCAGGGGGGCCACATCTGCGCCTTCAACACCTTTGGCGGAATCATGTCGAGCCCGGAGTGGTACCAGCTGATCGTCCCCCAGTGCAGGAACGACAGCGACTGGATACACGGCATGGTGGCGGTGATAAATGCCCTCGGGTGGGGAGTATGGCGGGTGGAGAAGATAGAGCCCGGCGAGAGCTTGACGATTCGGATGTACAACTCTTACGAGGGTGTGGGGTTCCGGCGGGTGTTTCCGCGCAACGACGAGCGCCAGCTGTCCTTCCTGAACATCGGCGCCGTGGAAGGGCTCGCTCACCTGCTATGGAAGATAGATATCAAGGAACGTCCGACCCTCAGCCACGAGTTCTATACGGAGGTCTTCAATAATCGGCGGGGTGCCTTCAAGGCCGAGCAGACCCATGCGATTGCGGCGGGGGACGCCTTTGATCGGGTGGTTGCGGTGCGCGTCTAGTCCCCCGATCGGGCGACGCCCGTTTCCCCGGCGGGCGGGCCGAAGGGCCGGGGGCATCGGCGGCACCGGCTTGCGGGGCGGCGACAAGCAAGACCCCAAGCGGAAGAAGGGCGCCTGGAGGCACCTTTCTCGTCGATCCGCCCCGGACCCCGTGTCTCGGTCTTGTCGGCCGTCGGCCCTACTTGTTGACCGTGGTCAGGCCGGCGCTCACCCAGTCCTGCATCCCGCCGCGGTACCACTTGAGCTTGCTCGGCGGGTAGCCAAGACGCAGCAGGGTCTTGATGTTGGCGGACGATTGACCGCACCAGAGCCCGTTGCAGAACAGCACCAGGGTCTTCGCCTTGCTGAAGTCCCAGAGATCGCCCACCCTGGCGGCGCCGAAATTGTTGATGAGGATGCGGGTGAAGGCGGCCATCTCTTCGTTGGTCGGAAAGCCGCCGGATTCGTCCACGCTGAGCGTGGTCCAGGGGATGTTCACCGAGCCCGGAATGGTACCGCGCGCGATCCATTCCGGGGTGCGCGAGTCGACCACGAGCACCGGGGGGGTGCCGATGAGGCCTGAATCATTCGGATGGGCTTGATCGAGATAGTGCAAGACCTCGAGCTCGCCGATGGTTTCCACGCCGTCCGCGACCTTGATCGGCTGGATGCAGAACGGCGGGCAATGGCGGCCGGTCTTGAGATAGGCGTCCGGAATGGTCGCCTGGGGGGAATCTGCTCGGGTAATCGTGATGTGCTCGCCTTTGTGGACCACGTCTACCGAGGTCAGCTCCGACGTGATATGACCGGCGGACGCTAGGGTGGCGCACAGGGACAGGCCGAGCGCTGCGGCGGCGCCGAACAGCTGTTTCGTCATCGACATGGGGTTCTCCCGGGCTCAGGTTGGAGAGATCGATAGGAGCTTGTTTCACCCGCTCCCGCCATAGCGCTGCTCGGCAGCGGCCCCGGACCTTGATTCGGTCGGTTCCACTTACCTCTATTCTGAGGGTGTGCCCCGAATCCGGCCGGGAAACGCCACCACCGCCGGGTCGGCGGCCGCAGCTACCGACTCGGGGAACTCATCCCGTGAAGTTGGCATGATTCTAGAGCGGTACCCGCCCAGGTCAAGGGATCGAGGCGCGTAGCCGGCTGTCGGCTCGAGCGGCCGGGGCGAGCGCGGACCTGCCCGGCGCTCGGCGCAGGGCCCCGGGGAAGGCCGATCGGACCCCCATCGGTCGGCAGCCTCGCCATGCGCTGATTGCGCCGCCCCGAGCCGCGGGGCTGCGCTCTGCGCAGGCACCTGCCCCATTGGCGATCGCGGCTGGACGGCGTGTCGATCCGGCCGGATACTCGCCTGGATGGCTGACCGAAGAGGGCCGAAGATGCGTAAACACGCCGAGCGCCACTATGCCGAGCGCATCGGCTGGCTGCGGGCGGCGGTGCTGGGCGCGAACGACGGCATCGTCTCGACGGCGAGCCTCCTGGTGGGTGTGGCGGCGGCCCATGCGGGGCGCGAACAGGTGCTGCTCGCAGGCATCGCCGGTCTGGTGGCAGGCGCCATGTCCATGGCGGCCGGCGAGTACGTCTCGGTCAGCTCCCAGGCCGACACCGAGCACGCCGACCTGGCGCGCGAGCGTCGCGAGCTCGAAGAAGACGAGCCATTCGAGCGCCGGGAGCTGGCCGCCATCTATGTGGCGCGGGGGCTGGAGCCGTCGCTCGCCCGGCAGGTGGCCGACGCCCTGATGGCAAAGGATGCCCTGTCGGCCCATGCGCGTGACGAGCTGGGGCTGACCGAGATCAACGCCGCGCGTCCTGGCCAGGCGGCCCTGGCGTCCGCCGTGACCTTTACCGCGGGCGCGTTACTGCCGTTGCTCATCGCTATGGTCAGCGCCCCGGCCTGGATCGTTGCCGCGGTGTCCGGCGGGTCGCTGCTGTGCCTGGCGCTGTTGGGCGGGCTCGCCGCGCGCACCGGCGGCGCCAACGTCGGCATCGGGGCGGGCCGCGTCACCCTCTGGGGCGCCCTGGCCATGGCGGCCACCGCGGCGGTCGGCGCCGCCTTCGGCACGATCGCGTGATCGGGCGACATCGAAATGAGCGCTCATAGGTGACAAGAAGTAGGACCCGTCGGTAGCCGTGGAGCCCTTACAACCTAGAAACAGCAGTTGACCGCTTCGAGCAGCGATCCAGTGACTGCGCGGACTGTGCTTATGGAAAAACTTGAGACTCACCCGTCGGGTGATGGCCGCTACGACCACCAGGGCACGCACCGCGCGGCGCCTGGCTGCGTTATAACTCGTTGGAATAGAATGACTATTCCGCCTCGTCATGCCTTGCCAGACACCACGCGGCACGCACCCTGGCGGCCGTTCAACTGCCGCTTCTAGGTTACAACGGATGGGCATCAACGCATGAGCGTGGTCGTGGCTCCGGGTCTGTACGTGCTGTCGGGCGTCTGCGCGTACGCCCTCGGCAAGCACCTGTCGAGCGGCCGGCGCAGGCCGTTTGACCCGATTCACATCGACCTGCCTTTGGACCTGATCAAGGTCGACGAGGTGTTCGTCGATGAGCTCACTGCCAGGTCGGAGCCGCCGCTGGAGCAGTCGATCATCGCCAGCAGCCGGTACATGCGGCTCGGGGTCATCGCCGAGGGCGTCGAATCGGCGATGCAACGGGATATCCTGGTCAGGCTGGGCTGCGACGGCTTCCAGGGCTACTACTTCAGCCACCCGCTGCCCGAGCAGGCCTTCCGGGCCTGGATGGGAGGCGGACCGAGCGCTGGCCGGCTGAGCGGGCTCAGGAGCCGTGCCACAGGCTCGCCGCCAGCATCACCTCGTTGACGATGTGACGGGCCGGCTCGATGTTCTCGGGGTTGTGCAGCAGCAGGTCGCGGTTGATCTCAAGGGTGAACGCGTGCTTGCCGCGCAGCTCCTCGGGTGTGAAGCGGCTGAGCGAATTGGCGCCGCTGTACGGGTCGTTGAAGCGGATCACGTCGCAGAAGTTGAAGTCCACGTCGAGGTCGGCGATCCGCACTTCGATGACCTCCGAGAGGTGCAGCAGCAGCTCGCGCTCTGCGAAGTAGGGGTGGGAGGGGTTGCCGAGCAGGTCGCCGCCGTTGCCGAACATGAACAGCGGGCGCAGCACGCCCCGGTCATCCGAGACCCGGGTGCCGATGCCGGGCATGGTGTGGCAGAAGATCAGCTTCTCGATGGCGGGGCTCGCGGCGAGCTCGGCCAGACGCCTGCGGTGTGGCCGGATGTATTTCTCGATCACTGCCTCGCGCACGGGCGTGGGCAGCCCGCGCTCGGACTGGTAGATCTTCACGCCCTGGCTGGTATGCGTCTTGACCGCGCCGTCGGCCTGCAGGTCGTCGCACTGGCGGTTGGGGTCAGCGTGGGCCCGCCAGACGTTGAAGCGCAGGGCGTGGGGCATGGCCGGCAGGTTGAGGTAGAGCTCGTCCGAGAATTCGTCGGAGTCCTCGCGCCGATCCCCGGGGGTGAACTTGGGGTGCAGGTAGGGCTTGACCTCGTCGGGGGTGAGGTGGCCGCCGTGGGGCAGCTCCAGCAGGACGGGGATCTCCCCCTGCGTATAGTCGAAAGGCTCGATGGTCACGACCGCGCTCACAGCCCGATGCCGGGCACCAGGGATTTCTTCTCGAACAGGTGCTGCAGCGCCGGCAGGCGCCCGGCATCGCCGTCGCTGACCAGGGCCGCGTAGATGCGCGTGATGCCATCCTCGCTCGGGTCGTAATAGGCGCCGACCGGAGCCAGGATCTTGCGCTCGATCTCCCGGGAGAAGCGCTGGAACAGCTCCTCGGGCCTGCCAGCGTAGCAGAAGTAGCCGGTCAGCAGTTGCGGGCGCCGGTGGTGGGTGGCGAGGTAGTCGCGCAGGAAGAAAAATGGTGTGGAGCCGTTCACGCGGAAGTTCGGATCGATGAAGCAGATCTCGCCGTCCCGGGTCTCGATCAGATCCAAACCGCACAGCCCGTGCCAGCCCAGGCCCCAGGCGGTGCGCGCGATCTCCAGGCCGACGCGCCGCAGCTCGGGGGCGGGCTGCCAGTCGAGGTCGATGAGGTTGCCGCCGTAACGGGTCTGGCCCTCGAGCCGTTGGGCGGAGCCGCCGAGGAAGCGGATCTCGCCGCTCGGTGCGACCGCGAGCTGCACGTTGTAGTTGTTGCGCGGCTCGGCCAGGTAGCGCTCGACCTTGACCCGCCGGCCTTCGAAGCGCCGCTGAGCCTCGCCTACCTGTGCCTCGCTGTGGCAGATCAGCACCCCGTCTCCGCCGCCGGAGGCCCCGGTCACCTTGACGACGAAGGGCAGGCGCCAGCGGGCCCGCCAAGCCCCGGCGCGGAACGCCTCGGGCTCGTAGCAGCGGAACGGGGCGACCCGCGAGGACAGCTCGTGCATGCGTCCCTTGTCGTTGAGCTGGACGATCAGCCCCGGCTGGTCCAGGTAGTAACGGTCGGCGGGGATATAGGCGCTGTCGAAGGGATGGGGTGCGACGATGCGCCGGTGAGGCGCGGCGAGCAGCGGGTCCCGATAGCCGCAGTGCCCCTGGTATTTGACCACTTCGCCGGCCTGGCCGGCGAAGTGCTCCCGATAGAACCCGTTCCAGTAGCCCGGGAGATCGCTCGTGAGATCCACGGCCTGGGTGTCCACCAGGGTGGTCAGGCTGCCGCCCACCAGCAGGAAGCGCGCCGCCTGGCAGCTCAGATAGCGCGTGCTGCGCAGGTAGAAATAGCCGAAGTCGCCCGCCACGGACTCATCCGGTCGGTAGCAGGGGTAGCGGGGCAGGTGGAAGCCGCCGGCGGCGCTGGGATAGGCGTCGGCGATGGTGCGGCCCGAGAACGCCACCCAGTCGGTGATGGTGCCCGCTGTTGCGGGACCCGGATCGTTCACGGCTGCTCTCAAGGCGGATGCCTCCTCTGTCCTCATCGCCCGGCAGGGGGTGCACGCAGGACAAGCGTGCCGGCCGGCCGTCAAGCATGGGTGCGGCGGGTCGGCGAGCCGAGCTTTCCCAAGATTGTGGTGCGATACAACGGTTTCCGCTACCCGGGCACGCACCGGGCTGCCAGCGGGCGCCTGCACGCCGGAATATAAACAATCCATGTCGCCATCGCCGAGCGCATCCGGGTCCAGGACCGGCCCACCGCGGGCCTGCTGAGCCAGCGCATGCAGGTGCACGAGAAGATCTCCCGGATGCTGGGCAGCCTGCTGGGGTGAGGGCAGGCAGGGGCGAGGCCGGCCGGTGTCCAGGGACCGGTGCGCCGGGGCGGCTCGCCGGGCGATCGCCGTATCCCGGTCGCGAGCCGGCGCCCGCTGCTACAGGGTGACACCCTGTGGAACGGCAGTCAGCCCGGGTTGTGCTTCCCTCCCGGGCGGCTCAGGGTATGGCCAGCAGAATGGTCAGCTGGCGCGGGCCGTGGGCCCCCAGCTGCATGGTCTGCTCCACGTCGGCGGTGCGCGAGGGTCCGGTGATCAGGTGCACGCCGCGCGGCAGCATCCCGGGCTCGGCGCGCAGGCGCGCCCAGAGATCCTCCGGATAGGGCAAGATGCGCTCGGCCTGCAGCAGGCAGACGAAGTGGTCCGGCAGGAAATTCAGCCCCGTGGGTGTCTGCGGGCCGGAGATCAACGCCAGGGAGCCGGTCTCGGCGATCCCCGCGTAGGCCACGGAGAGGCAGAGTCGGTCGTCCGCTGCGGCGTTGCGGTGCTCGACTGGCAGATCCGTGGGCCAGGGCAGCGCCCGCAGGCGCGCGTCGGGCGCCGCTACCAGGAGAGGCTTGTCGCCGAGGGCGCCGAGGATCTCGCCCAGGGCGGCCATCACTTCGGTCGGGCTGCCCACGCACCGGACCCGGGCCGCGGCGGCCTCGGCCCGGGCGACGAAGGTCGCGAGCGGGTCCGCCGGCAGCGCGGGCAGGGGTCCCCGCCGGGCCGCGCCCAGCCAGGTCTCGACGCGACCGGTGCGCCTCATTGCATCAACGCCTGCGAGGCTGGCACGCAGACGCCCGAGGCAGGCGTCCCGTGCCCCGCTCATGGTGTGTCTCCCGGGTGATCAGCGTATTGGGCGAAGAAGGTCCGGCCGGGGGGGGCGGGCAGGTCGCGGGCTGTGGTCCAGCCGCCGCCAAAAAGCAGCCACCTGAGGCTGCCTCGGTGCCCCCCGAGCGCGTGCAGCAGGCGGGCGGCGATGGCCGTGACCAGGCGGTACAGGCGCGGGCGGCACGCCAGGGCGGCCCAGGCCCGGACCAGCAGTCGGCTGCGCCGGGGCGTCACCCGCTCGGCGACGGCTTGAAAGCGCAGCTGCCGCAGCAGCTCTGGCAGGGGTATGCCCATGGGGCAGACCTCCTCGCAGCGCCCGCAGAGGGTGGAGGCCTCCGCCAGCACCGCGGCCTCCTTCAGCCCGAGCAACAGCGGGGTGAGCACCGCGCCCATCGGTCCCGGGTAGACCCAGCCGTAGGCGTGTCCACCCACCGCCCCGTAGACCGGGCAGTGGTTCAGGCAGGCCCCGCAGCGGATGCAGCGCAGCATTGCCCGGAACGGGCCCTCGAGCATCCGGCTGCGCCCGTTGTCGAGCAGCACCACGTGGAAGTGCTCCGGGCCGTCCGGGTCGTCCGCCCGTTTCGGGCCGGTGTACCAGCTGGTGTAGGCGGTCGCGGCCTGACCGGTGGCGCTGCGCCCGAGCAGGCGCAGCAGCACGCTCGCATCTTCCAGGGTGGGCACGACCTTCTCGATGCTCGCCAGCACCAGGTGGGTGCGCGGCAGGGAGGCAGTGAGGTCGCCGTTGCCCTCGTTGGTCACCAGCACGATGGAGCCGGTCTCGGCGATCAGGAAGTTGGCCCCGGTGATCCCAAGGTTTGCCGCCAGGAAGCGCTCGCGCAGCACCGCCCGGGCCTCATCGACGATCGAGGCGACGCTCTCCAGCGCCCGCTCGGGATCCCGGCGGTGATGGGCTCTGAACAGCTCGGCGATCTGGCCGCGGGTCTTGTGCACCGCGGGTGCGATGATGTGGCTGGGCGGCTCCTGGGCGAGCTGGATGATGTATTCGCCGAGATCGGTCTCCACCACCTCGATGCCGGCGGCCTCCAAGGCCGGGTTGATGCCGATCTCCTCGCCCACCATGGACTTGCCTTTGGTGACCCGGCAGACGCCCGCCTCGCGGCAGATCCCCAGCACGATCTCCCGGGCCTCCGCGGCCGTCCCGGCCCAGTGCACCTGGCCGCCGGCGGCCGTTACCGCCTGCTCGAAGCGCTCCAGGTAGATGTCGAGGTGGGCGAGGCTGTGCTCCTTGATATCACGAGCGCGCTGGCGCAGCCCCTCGAATTCGGGCAGTGCCGCCAGGGCCCGGGCGCGCTTGTCGACGAAGCCGCCACGGGCCCGGCCGAGTGCGGTCTGCAGCTGCTGGTCCGCCAGCGCCCGAACGGCGTTGGTCTTGAAGGCCCGCACCCGGGGTGTCATCGCGCGGTCTCTGCGATGCCCGGCCCGTCGGCCAGGCCGGCGAGCACCTCGGCGATATGAAAGACCCGCACCCTGCTGCCGCGACGGCTCAGGCGCCCGGCAATGTTGAGCAGGCAGCCCAGGTCCCCGGCGAGCAGGGTGTCGGCGCCGGTCGCCTCGATGGCCGCGACCTTGTCGTCGACCATGCGCCCGGAGATCTCCGGGAGCTTCACGCAGAAGGTGCCGCCGAAGCCGCAGCAGCCGCTGTCGGCCATCTCGATCAGCTGCAGGCCCTCGACGCCGGTGAGCAGCCGCCGGGGCTGTCCGTGCACGCCCATCTCGCGCAGCGAGGAGCAGGAGTCGTGATAGGTCGCCCGGCCCTCGAAGCGGGCCCCGGGCTCGACCTTGAGCACGTCCGCAAGAAAGGCGGTGAGCTCCTGCGTGCAAGCCGCCAGCGCCTCGGCGCGCTCGGCCCAGCCTGGGACCCCGGCAAACAGCGCCGGGTAATGCCGGTGCAGCATCCCGGCACAGGAGCCTGAAGGCACCACCACATGGTCGTAGCCCTGGAAGGTCTCGATCACCTGGCGGCCGACGGCCCGGGCGGCCTCCCGGTCGCCGTTGTTGTAGGCGGGCTGTCCGCAGCAGGTCTGGGTGAGGGGGACGAGCACTTCGCAGCCGGCCGCGCGCAGCAGCTTGAGCGCTGCGAAGCCCACCGCAGGGCGGAACAGATCGGCTAGGCAGGTGACGAAGAGGGCGATGCGCATGGGTCGGAAGAAAGTGGGCGGTAGACAGTAGACAGTAGACAGTAGACAGGGAAAAGCGAAAACGCGGGTAGACGGGGGAAAGGTGGCGCCCGGCCCCCTGTAGGAGGCCAGCCCTCTGGCCGATTCGACGGCCCGCTCGCGATCTCTCCGCCGGGGCCTGGATCGCGAGCTTGCGCGCGGTCCGACACGATGACACCACCGGATGCGCGAGGGGAGCCGATCGGGCGGGACCTGCTCAGCGCCCTCTCCGCGCCTTCACCTCCCTGCGCCAGCGGTGCAGGGTGGGCTCGGTGTAGCCGTTCGGCGCCTCGCGGCCGCGAAAGATCAGCTCACAGGCGGCCTGAAAGGCGATGCCGTCGAGCCCGGGGGCCATAGGCCTATAGGCCGGGTCCGCGGCGTTCTGGCGGTCTACCATCACCGCCATGCGCTTTAGCGCCTCAAGCACCTGCGCCTCGCTGACGATGCCGTGGTGCAGCCAGTTGGCCAGGTGCTGGCTGGAGATGCGCAGGGTGGCGCGGTCCTCCATCAGTCCGACGTTGCGGATGTCCGGCACCTTGGAGCAGCCCACACCCTGGTCGACCCAGCGCACCACGTAGCCCAGGATGCCCTGGCAGTTGTTGTCGATCTCCTGGCGGATCTCCTCGGCCGACCATTGGGGCCGCTCCACCACCGGCAGGGTCAGGATGGCGTCCAGGCTGGCGCGCGGACGCCCGGCGATCTCGCGCTGGCGCTCGGCCACATCGACCAGGTGGTAGTGCATGGCGTGCAGGGTGGCGGCGGTGGGCGAGGGCACCCAGGCGGTGTTGGCTCCGGCTTCGGGGTGGGCGATTTTGGCCTCGACCATGGCCCGCATCTCGTCGGGCATGGCCCACATGCCCTTGCCGATCTGGGCGCGGCCGCGCAGGCCGCAGGTGAGCCCGATGTCCACGTTCCAGTCCTCGTAGGCACGCATCCAGGGGGCGGACTTCATCTGCTCCTTGCGCAGCATGGGCCCCGCTTCCATGGCGGTGTGGATCTCGTCGCCGGTGCGGTCGAGAAAGCCGGTGTTGATGAAGATCACGCGCTCGCGGGCCGCGCGGATGCACGCCTTGAGGTTCACGGTGGTGCGCCGCTCCTCGTCCATGATGCCGATCTTGATGGTGTTGCGCGCCAGGCCGAGGGCGTCCTCGATGCGTCCGAAAAGCTCCACTGAGAAGGCGACCTCTTCGGGGCCGTGCATCTTGGGCTTGACGATGTACAGGCTGCCGGTGCGCGAGTTACGGAAGCGCCCCAGGCCCTTGAGGTCGTGCAGCGCGATGAGCGCGGTCACCATGCCGTCGAGCAGGCCCTCGGGGATTTCCTCGCCTGCGGCGGTGAGCACCGCATCGGTGGTCATCAGGTGGCCGACGTTGCGTACCAGCATCAGGCTGCGTCCCGGCAGGCTGAGCTCGGAGCCGTCGGGTGCCGTGTAGACCCTGTCCGCGCTGAGCTGGCGGGTGAGCACCTTGCCGCCTTTCGGGAACTGGGCTTCGAGGTCTCCCTTCATCAGCCCCAGCCAGCTGGCGTAGACCGCGGCCTTGTCCTCGGCGTCGACCGCGGCCACCGAGTCCTCGTAGTCCTGGATGGTGGTCAGGGCGGATTCGAGCACCAGATCGCGCACCCCGGCAGGGCTCGCCCGGCCGACGGGATGGGTGCGGTCGATGCGGATCTCGATGTGCAGCCCGTGGTGAGCCAGCACGATCGTCTCAGGGGCGGCGGGGCTTCCGCGGTAGCCCGCCAGGGTCGACGGATCGGCCAGTCCGGTGAGCGCCCCGTCCGGCAGGATCGCGCCGAGCCTGCCGTCGGCGACCGCGTAGCCGGTAACCTCGCCGTGGCGTCCCCGCGCCAGGGGCACCGCCTGGTCGAGAAACCCGTTGGCATAGGCCACCACCCGGGCCCCACGCAGCGGGTTGTAATCACCACCCCGGCCGGCGCCGCCGTCCTCCGGGATGACATCGGTCCCGTATAGCGCGTCGTAGAGGCTGCCCCAGCGGGCGTTGGCCGCATTGAGCGCATAACGGGCATTGTTGACCGGTACGACCAGCTGCGGTCCCGCGAGGGTGGCGATCTCCGGGTCGACTCCAGGGGTGGTGATCTGGAGCTCCTCTCCCTCGGGGAGCAGGTAGCCGATGTCTTCCAGAAACCGGCGATAGGCCGCGGCGTCCCAGTGCGTGTCCCGATGCCGGCGGTGCCAGTCGTCGATAGCGGCCTGGAGCGCGTCGCGCCGGGCCAGCAGCGCCCGGTTGCGCGGGCCGAGGTCGGCAACGATCTCTGCCAGTGCCTGCCAGAACGCCTCGGGCGCGATGCCGGTCCCCGGAGCGATCCGCTCCGCGACCAGACGCCAGAGGGGCTCTGCGACCCGCAGGCCGCCGATGTCCGTGTAGGTCGTCATCGAGGTGTGCCTCCTGTGCCACCGGACGCCACTAAGCCTGACAGATAAGGGCGGGGTTGCCTAGATGCCTGCCGGACTTTGGGGTCTGCGGCGAGCGAAAGCGGCATCGACACGGATGGCTGCTCGTTGCAGGGATGCATCGAGCAACAAGAGCGGGAAATCCGCTCGATGCCCGCTTATCCCCAATAGGGCATCGAAAGTCGGACGGCCTTCTGGGGCTGAGCCCTCGTCCGGGCCGCGGCTGGCCAAACGGTGCCAGCGGGTTGAATTTCGCCACGCCTTGTGTGAGCGCCCTGACCGGGCTCAACAGTCTTCGAGGTTCAGCGTGTAAGAAAAGCTTCCATGGCCTACGCTTGGACGTGACGTATTGCGGAGACGCGCTGATGGCGCAAGAACCTCAAGGGCCGAAAGCCAGCACCGAGGAGGCGGTGCTCCACCAGCAGTATTTGCGGGCCCTGGAGCTCGTTCGAGGGCATCATCCTCGGCCAGATCGACATCAAGAACAAGCTGGGCAACCGGCTCAATTACAGCATTCGGACGGGGCTCATCATCCTCAGCGCCATCGCCGTGTCGATCCTCGTGCTGCTGCTCACCCTGAGCACCCAGATTAGCCGGATCTCCGAGGTGGTGGCGCAGATGAACCTCCACTTCAGCTCCGTTTCGGAGAAGATGGACCGCGTCCGCCAGAGCATGATCACCATGGAGGATCACGTGGCGACGCTCGCACCGATGGACTCCAACATCGCCCAGATCGATGAGGAGATGCACCACATCGGCGCCGATCTGGGCACAATGCAGAAGGATGTGCGGGGGATCAGCGCGCACGTCGGCGCAGTGCGCACCACGATCACCAACGTCGCCCTGAGCATCGACCGGATGAACTTCGAGGTTCAGGCCATGAGTGGGGACGTGCATCGCATGGGTGCCCCGGCCCGCTCCATGAACAAGATGTTTCCCTTCCAATAGGAGGCTCCGGTGGTAGAAGATCCGCGTGGCGCCATCGTCGAGGTCATGGCCCGGCTGGGCCGGGAGACCCAGCTCCACATCGACGAGCGTTACCGACATTTCCGGATCACCGATGCGGTCACCATCGTCGTGTCCCTGCTGCTGCTGGTCTTGGCGGTGTTCAACGTCTACTTCGTGGCCGTGCTCTACCAGGATCTGGAGGTCACCATCAACAACATGGATTCCATGTACCAGCGCCTGAAGAACGTGGACGCCGACATGGCCGTGATCACCGACCGCTTCGGCGGATTTGACCGGCACATACAGCACATGGCGCCCATCGGCGATCATATGGCCGCACTCGCCAGGGTGATGCCGGGGATGCGTGGGAACATGGACGCCATGGCCAAGGATATGCCGACCATCGAGCAGCAGATGGGGCTGGTCGTTCCGGCCATGGTCGGCATCGAGCAGCGCATGAACCAGATGGGCGCCGGCGTGGCCATCATGCGCCAGAACACCGTCCAGATGGCCGCGCCCATGGGGCTCATGAACAACTTCATGCCCTGAGGCTCGCTCCCGCACGCCCCGCGTGGTGGAGGTCGGGTCGCGCAGCGATCCGGCGTTCCTGTTCGCGAGGCTGGGATGGTCCGCCATGCCGCCGCCCCCTTGTGGGAGCGACCCCGCGGTCGCGATTGATGCGGCCGGCGGCGCCTCGGTCAGATATTCGCGACCGGGCGCTCGCTCCTGCCTCCAACCTCCACCCGCCAGGCAGGCCAGGCCTCAGCCGGGATAAGCCCCCGCCAGGCGCTGGTAGACCTGCTGGTCGAAGTCCGGCGCATCCGGGTCGAGCTCTTCCAGGATCTCGGCCAGGTGCTCGTTGTCCTCGCGCCCGTGCCAGGTCTTCAGGTAAGTGCCCTGCTTGTAGCCGTGGTCCTGGCGGAAGAAGTTGAGCACATTCTTGCCCACGTAAGTCTTGTACAACTGATCGAAGCTCATCCCGGCGAGATTCATTATCGCGGCGAAGATCGAGATGTTGGCGCCTCGGGTGCGGATCGCGCTTTCCGCCATCAGCTCGATGGTGGCCCGGAGGTCGACCTCCTCGGCCGGGTGAGCCAACCCCGCTGCGATGTGCCGGGCGACCTGCTTGGCGGTGTCGCCCGCGAGCAGCTGAGCGCTGAGTGCGAAATGCCAGATGTCGACGATCTCCATTCGGACCTGGGCCATGTCGGGCTCCTGGTGCTTCCACCATTTCCAGCCGTAGTGGTCGAGCATCTCTGCGCATTCGGTCCAGATCGCCCGGTACCAGGCGAACCCGCGATCCCGCCAGTCGGGCTCCACCTTGCGGTTCATGGCATCCTGCATCTCGAGCATGGTGAGGATCTTCTCTTTCATCGTCTCGGTTCCAGCCTCTCGATTAATCGTGGTCTTTATGTGGCCGCCGGTTCTTGGTGGGCTGACCGGCCGCGGATACACCGGACCGCAGGGTCGTCGTCCGTCCCCGGGCGAGCCCGAATCACCGCATGATCAGCTGCCTGCGGCCCCTCGCCGATGTCTCTCCCCAGGCCGGCGCTCGAGTCGAGCCCACCGATCGCGCGGTATGCGGTGAGCTACCCGCAACGAGAACCTGTCCGGGACTCTGGTCGCCCGCTTCCCGATGCCCCGCTCGTCGCTCTGTTCGTACACGGGCGCTCGGCAGCTGACTACCCGAAGGTGAGATTGGCGCCGATCTGGTCACGCAGCCATTGCTCCGCCTCGCCTCGGGAACGAAACATGCGAAAGGTCCAGGCCAGGTCCTGCGCGTAGCCACCCCACATCCGCACCATGCCGAAGGCCAGGTCTTCAGGCACCACCGAAGCGAGACAGATGTTCGGGTTGACCTTGGAAGCGACCGTCGTAATGCGCGTGAGCTGCTCCCCAGACAAGTGCCCGATGTCGCGGAGCCACCGTGGAGCCGGTCCAGCTGGTGAGGATGAGTCGCGACGGACCCCGCTCAAAGCTTGCCCGCGATGACCCACAGGAAGGTCTCGCCGCCGGTGCTGACGTCCTCGGCCGACAGCACCCGCAGCCCGGCCTGCTCCAGCTTGGCGAGCGCCAGCTCCGGGCGGTCGTGGCTGTAGGGTAGCCGGTGGCCGAGGAACTCGATCTCGCCGTCGAACTCGTCCTGCCCGGTGTAGGCCCGGGCGGCCAGGGTCATCAGCAGTGCGCCGCCCGGGGCCAGCAGGCGGGCGAAATCCCGGAACAGGCCGGCGTGCAGGCGCCGGTCCACATGGAACACCGAGTAGACCGCGGCGATCCCTGCATATCCGGCATCGGCGAGGTCGAGGCGGGTCATGTCGCCCAGCAGGAACCGCGCCTCGGGGATCCGGGCCCGGGCGAGCGCCAGCATGCGCTGCGAGATGTCGACCCCGGTGACCGCGTAGCCGCGGTCGACGAAGAACCGCGAGACCGGCTCGCCGGCCCCGCAGCCTGCATCCAGGATCGCTCCCTCGCCGGGCAGCCTGGCCGCGAGCCCCCGCAGCATCGGCGAGGTGTCGAACAGGTGACGGCCCTCGGCATAGGTGGCCGCAAGGTCGTCATAGGTGGTGGCCAGCGCGTCGGTGTCCATGGGTAGCTCCGGGGAGGGGAGGTCGGCGTCCTGGCCGTTGATACCCGGAATTGGTCCATCGATCAAGCGGCGCCGCGGGCCCCGCTCCGACAAGGCTCTTGATCCCGTCTGGGAGGCCAGCCCCCTGGCCGAGCGGTGCGGCCTGATCCAGGACCTGCGGGCGGGGTGCTGCGTGAGGCCTGCCGCCAGCTGCGCGAATGGGATGCGCGCGGACTGCGCCTCTGCGCATGTCGGTGGACGTGCCCGTGGTCCAGGTCCACCACCGGGACTTCATGGCGGTGCCCCTTTCCGTCGTGGAGGAGAGCGGGGTCGACCCGCACGCCCTGGAGACCGCCGCGGTTTTCCTTTGGCGCGAGGCGGCAACGATCGCGGCGCTGCTTGCGGTGCCGCTGGCGGAGGCTGGGGGCGACTGGAGGCGGGGAGCGGGTGGTTGCGAATCCAGATCAAGATCGCCAAGCCGGCGAGTACGAAGGGGATGGAGAGGCTTTGCCCCATGGTCAGTGCACCCTGGGCGACGGCTTCGGAGGAGACTACCAAGGGTTGTTTGAAGGTCTCGACCAAGTAACGCAGACCAAAATACGCTATGCCGAAGGTGGCGGTCATGAGTCCCAGGGGGCGTTTCTCACCCCCGGCGCGGCGGTCCACCCAAAGCAGCAGGGCCAGGACTATAAGGCCCATCAAGAGCTCGTAGAGCTGCACCGGGTGGCGCGGGATCATGGAATTGGCGCCGTCGTAACGCAGGTAGCAGACGGCCCAAGGCAGGTCGGTGGGGCGGCCGACGATTTCCGAATTCATGAAATTTCCCAGGCGCACGAAGGCGGCGACGACGGCGACCCCGAAGACGGAGCGATCCATCACCTCCAGGAAGGGGATGCCATGGCGGCGGGAGAACAGCGCGATGGCGAGGAGTACGCCGACGGCGGCGCCGTGGCTGGACAGCCCCGCTACCCCACCGTGGAAGATCGGTCGAATATCGATCAGCAGCAACGGATGGGTACGCACCAGATCCCATTCATAGAACAGTCGATGCCCCAACCAGGCACCGACGAGCATGCCGACGAAGGCCCACTGCAGCAGCCGCCAGGGAATATCGGGATGGTGGGCGGTGCGGGCGAACTGACGGATCACCAGCAGCGTAGCCAGAAAGAGGCCCGCCGCGAAACACAGCCCGTACCAACGGATGGATATGCCACCGATGGTGAGCGCTATGGGAGAGACATCCCAGATCAGGCAAGGGACATCGCTGAAGCTCATGGCGGGGCTCCCGCGAAGTTGACTGGGACCACAGGGTGGCATGGCGGGAGGGTGGGCACAAGCCCGCTCCGCTCACCGCCGATCGGCCGTAACTTTGCCGGGCGGGGCGCGTATTTGATACTCGGTGAGATCGGCGGGCAAGTGGTCGGCTGGCAGGATGGCATCGTCCGACCCCGAGGCGGGTGCTGGGGCAGGCGGGGGTTGGAGGCCTATGGGCTTCCGGTCAGCCCGGCATCCCGCATCCGCCGGTGCAGACGATCGACTTGCAGGCAAAAGGCTTCCAGGCGGGCCTCCACGGTCTGCGAAAAGGGCGCGCCGTCGCTCTCGATCGCCAGAAACGGCAAGTCCCCCATCCCGTCCAGCACCCGGTAGGCACGGGCATCCCCGTTCAGGAGCTGCCGCTTGGTGTCGGCATGCATGGTGCGTTTGAGGATTGACTCGGCCAGACGGTTGGGCATGCAGCCGAAGGGACCCAGGGCGATCACCCCGCTGACCCGGGTCGCCACCTCAGTCAGGGCCCCACCCACGGTGAGGATGGTCTCGCAGGTCAGTTCCGGGGAGACGTGGCGGGCACCGTTGCGGATCAACTCCGCCACGCGGATCGGATGGGGCCGGGTCAGTCCGGCGCGGACCAGAATTCTTTTCAGGGTGCGCTCGTCCCGCTCCATGAGGTGGCGCTTCAGATGGAACATCAGCCCCTCGCGCAGACCCATGCGGTAATCCACCAATCCCCGGGTTACCAGGTGATCCGAGTAGTGCAGCCACTCCGCGGTGGGTACACAGCTCACCGCAATGCCCCGCTGGGCCAGGCGCTCGGTGAGGAACTGGCGCGAAAGGGGCTCACGCCGTACGTAAATCTCCCCCGAAAGGGAGACGACGGGGACTTCGGCGATGGGGCGTCTGAGGGGGATCGTCGCCAGACGCTCCGCCGCCTGCTCCAGATCCCGACAAAGGGTGCGCCACTCGCCGTGCTCCAGGCTCGCCATCAAGGCCGACCACTCGCGCCGGAACAGGGCCAGGGCGCTTTCCCCGTCACTGGCGTTGGCCAACAGCATGGCGCGCATGTCCTCCAGCTCGTCGGCCAGAATCGTCGCCCACCAGGCTCGCCGGGTGAAGGCCGGGCCCAGGCCGCCATAGCCGTTCTCCGAGGTGGGGGAGAGCAAGGCCACATCGGCCAACCCCTGCTTGCGGATCAATTCCTCCATGAACACCGCATATTGGCCGAAGCGGCAGGGTCCCGAGGCGGTGGGCATGAAGAAGACCACCACCTCGTCCGTGCGGCGCAGGCGCTGGGCGTAGTTGATCAATGTGCCCACGGTGAGGGTCAGCGGCAGGCACTCCTTGCCGGAGCTGTGGCGCCGGCCCAGGGCCAGCAGCTCCGCATCGTTGGGGGGGTGCCCCACGGCGTGATAGCCGCCCGAGCGGAATGCCGCCACCAGAGCCCGGGTCATGATCTCCCCCACCTCGGGCAGCAGGATGGTGACCCGGGAGTCGGTGAGCGGCAGGACCCCCCCGGCGCTGGTGGTGACCCGGAGCCCCCCCCGGTCGGCGTCGACCCGCGCCGGGGGGGGCCTTGGCGCGCCGGGGGCGCGGAAATCGGCGCCCCTGGCCCGGGCCCCGGCGATGATGTCGAGAAAGGCCTCGATGCGGGTTTCCAGCCCCGCATCGGCGGTGTGGCTGTCCAGCTCAAGCGTCAGGCACGGTTTGCTGCCCATGAGGTCGCGGAAATAGCCGATCAGAAACGAATCCGGACCGCAGGAGAAGTTGCTGACCCAGACCCCATAAAGCCGGGGATGGCGAGCCACCAGCCGGGCGGCGGCCAGCAATCCCTGACCGCTGCCCCAATACATGTGGCGAAAGCTGCTCTCCCCTTCCAGGGGCAAGGCATCGAACGGGAGAATGGGGATGCCCCGGCTGGCGAATTTGTTGGGAATACCCATGTGCCCATCCCGGGTCAGGCCGTTGTAAGGACGGGAGAGCAGCACCACGCCGATGCGTGCGGTATCGGCCTCCAGCTCGGCGAGAAATTTCCGGCCCAGCTCGAGGTTGGCGGCCATCGCGCGGTGTTGGGCGGCGAGGGCGGCCTCCCAGGCGGCGCGCGCCTGGCGCGGTTCCACCCCCAGGCGCCGGGCCAGCTCGAGGAGGGGCTTTTGCCCCTGGGCAAGGCCGCGGGTGAAGTCCAGCAACGGACGGTGCAAGGGCAGCCGCGAGGCGGTCAATTCCCGCGCGAAGGTGGCTTTGAGCATGTCCCCCTCGCCCTGCACCAAAGGGCAGAGCTGGGCGCTGGTTTGGTCGGCCATGGCCGGGAGGGCCTTGATGTGGGGGAGGAACAGGCCGTCCAGTCCCCCACCGCGTTGCAGCAGATCGGCGAGCCAGCCGTGGGACTGCTCCGCCGGGTAGCAGAACGGGGCTTGACGTTTTTCGATCCCCGCCGGGCAGACCTGGTCGGCCAGCACCGGCTCGAAGCCCAGGCGGGCAAAGAACGTGGCGAACAGGGGATGGAGCAGCTGCATCATGAAGGCCCGGCTCATACCAATGCGGCCCCGTCGCTGCAAGCCCGGGGGGATCGTGCGGTGGGCCGGGTCCCAGATCAGCTCCTGCCGGGCCTGGACCAGGTTGAGGGCCTTCTGGTCCACCCGCAGATGCCGGCGCAGATTATCGTAAAGGGAGCAGGCCCCGCCGAAGGGGCGGGTCCGGCCTGCGATCTGCAGGCGGCTGACCTCGCATTTTCGGTCGCACTTGTCCCTGCCGCCGCCGCAGATAAAGGCGGACTTGCGTTTGATGTCGCGTTCGGCCAGGACCGCCAAATCGTAGGATCGGCTGGGGCTTTGGCCCCGCTCGATGCGCCGGGCCACCACCAGCGCCACTCCGAAGGCCCCCATCAACCCCGGATCCGGCGGCACGACAATCGGGCGCCCGAGCAGTTTGGCCATCGCCAGGGGCACCGCGCGGTTGTAACAGACGCCTCCCTGCATGAAGACCTTGCGCCCCACCGGCCGAGGCCCCTTGACCCGGTTGAGATAGTTCTGGGCAACGGCGTAGACCAGTCCGGCCATGACCTCGTTGCGCTGCCAACCCTCCTGCACGGCGTTTTGGATGTCCGCCGAGATGAAGGCCGCGCACTGGTCGGAGAAGTTGGGTGCGGCCGCGGCGGCCAGCGCACTTTCGGCGATTTGCGCCATCGGCACGTCGAGGGTTTCCCGGGCCGCCTCCTCCAGGAACGAGCCCGTACCGGCGGCACAGGCCTCATTCATCGCATAGTCCACGGGCACGCCTTGTGCCAGCAGGGTGTACTTGGCGTCCTGGCCGCCGATCTCGAACAGGGTGTCGACCTCCGGATCGAAATGGGCGGCAGCGGCGGCGTGCGCGATGATCTCGTTGACGACGTCGTCGCTGGCGGCGTGCAATCCGGCAATGCCCCGCCCGGAGCCGGTGGTGCCCAGCCCGATCAGGGGCAGGTCATGGTCCCCGATCCGCTCGGTAACCTGGGCCATGATCTCCCGGTAGCAGGCCCGAGCCGCCGCCACCGGATCCCCGTTGGTGCGCAGATAGACCGCCGCCACCAGGGCGTGATCCCGGGGCCGCAGCAGCACCGCCTTGGTGGTGGTGCTGCCCACATCCAAGCCCAGGATGCAGGGCTCGCCGGGCTGCAGGGTGCCCCGGGGCATCTGCTTGAACTCCACCTGCGAGGCGGCCTCAGTCAAGGGCTCCAGGCGGTGATGGCGCGGCGATCGGGGTTGGAACAGGGCCGAGGAGCAGGCAGGCAGGGGCCGGGTCTGCTGCTCCAGGGCATGCAGCGCCGCCCCAAGGGCCTCGAAGCCGTGGGCGGTCGGGGGGATCCACAAATCGGGAATCTCCTCGCGCAACGCGGCCACCATCGGGGTGTTCAAGGAGCCGCCGCCCACCAGCCAGATACCTGCCTTCTCCGGCACTTGAGAGAGCAGCTCCAGCACCTTCTTGGCCATCATTCGGGCCAGTCCGGCCACCACCTGGGGCCTGGGCACTCCCTTGTTGGTGGCGTGGGTGCAGTCAGACTTACAAAACACCGAGCAGCGCCCGGAAACCTCATAGGCAGGTGTGGCGGGATCCCATTCGGCCAGCTCACTCAGGGGAATATCCAACCGCCCCAACTGCTGGAGAAAGAACTCGCCGGTGCCAGAGGCACACTTGTTGCCGGACACCACGTTCATGACATGGCCGGTCGCGTCCAGCAGATAGGCAAGGAAGCTCTCACCCCCGGCGGAGACGATGGCCGGGGCATGGGGGGTCGCAGGATCGTGCAGAAATCGGTAAGCCCGCTCCACCGCCATGGGCTCGGAGATCAGCGTCAGGTTGATCCCCTGGGCGAGCCGTCGCCCAGTGATGGCAACGGATCCTTCAATGGCGTGCTCCCGCAGAAAGCCTGCCAGGGTCCCCTGGGGATCGCCGGCATGGGGCAGAGCATAACGGGCGGTGACGACCGGACCGTCGGGATGGCGGGTCAGCTGCACGGCGCTGAGGGTGACCGCACCGATGCAGACGCCCCAGGCGTCATGGACCCTGTGTGTCGTAATCATGCCTCTGGTTTCCCGTTCGGCAACCGACCAGCCGACGACGGAGCTGACCTTCAGAAATGCTCATTGTGAGCGGGAGCTTACGCGGGGGCGAAGACAGAAAGGCCGGCGATTCAACCCCTTGCCCCTGAGTATCTGTCTTCCGGATTTCACGATCAAGCGCCTTAGAGAGGCAGGCGATCCTCTGCTTGAATGTATCGTTGGCTCTGGGGGTCAAGAATGGAAAAGGCGGCCGAAGCCGCCTTTGTCGCTGGGGTCGGGTCTTGGTGCGCCAGGAAAACCTGGGCGCTTGGGAAGGTCGGAGAGGGATGCCGACCGGAAATTGCGCAAGGAGCCCTGCGGGCGGAAAGCCCGTCCGGTAAAGGTTGGCCACCAGCCGGTAGCGAGTCTTGCGTGGTCGCGTGTGAGCGAGGCTGCGAAGCGTAGACAGCGAGTGTGCAGGCCGTGTGATGAGCCCCGAAGTTAAATGACCCCCGGCAAAGCCGGGGGCTTATTGGGTGAGCGCCCCGAGGGCGCCATGAAACCTGGAGCCGCCCCCGGGCGGCTGGGCGATTGCTCCAGCAACTGACTCCGCTCTCTCTAGCGATCCGGGGTGGGGCTGGCGGGACCGTGAGCCGCCTGGACGGCGGCTCCCGAGCCTCCAGGGATGGATTCACGGCGTGTCCCGACAGGCCCATCCCGGACCGCACACCGACAACGCTCCGCTCCGCACTCAGACCGTCTTTTCAGGCCGACCGCCGCAAAGGTCAAACCTCGTGAGTCCCCCGGCAAAGCCGGGGGTTTCCCCAAGTGAATGACCGCTTTGCGGGAGCCGACGTTTTCAAGACGACGCAAGGCAGCACGGGAGAGGCTGTAGAGGCCTGGCCTTTCCCGTCCCGCCGGGGTCAAAGAGCAGGGCATGTACGCAAGGGCTCCCCAGGGACCTGGGAGGCCCGCCGTTCTCCACCGAGAGCACAAGCAGCGGTAACGGGGAAGCCGCAGCCCAATTCGCCAGGCCTGTCGCGGGAGTGTCCGCTGGCGGCAGGAGCGAACAGAACGGGCACTGAGGTGGTACGCCTGAGCGACGAGAAAGGAGCGCAGGCGGAAGGAGTGGCGCGAGTCGGAGCAGCGGATAGTACCGATGAAGCCGGGGAACCGACCCGTCCGCATAGAGACCCTCGCGCCCGTCCCCACGAGAGGCGATGTGGTACAGCGCTCTCGGGAATTCGAGTCTCAGCGACCTAACCACGCCTCAAGCATAGCGGAGAAATCGCGCAAGGCAAGAAACAAGACCTGACCCTGTCCTTCCCGCCTGCGAGGGACGTCCCTGTCCGTGGCCGCTCGCGTGACCTTGGGGCTATTGGCCGCTCTGGTGAATCTGCTGCAGGCGTTCTTCCGTATCGGCGAGGTAGTCTCGTGCACTCTGCTCCAACTGCGCCAGGTCTGACGCGGAGTTGTCGGCCAAGTCCGCCTTCGCCATTTCGAAGGAGCGAATCGCCTTCTCGAAATTCGCCTTGGCCCGCTCGGCGGCGCCAGGGTGGATCAAGCTGACCTTCCACTCTGCGATACCCCGGGCGAGCCATTCCTTGCCATATTTGAAATTCGGGCTCTTGGTGTCCAGCGGATCTGCCGACTGGGGACCAGCAGCCGGCTGTATCTGTGCCATGGGCGGCGGCGCGACGGCTCCCGAAGAGGAGGGCTGGGCGGCAGGCTTTTCTTCGTCGGTGTAACCGAGCCGGGCCAACAGCGCATTGGACTTGTCGAACAGGGCCGGCGTGTTCTTGCCCACCCAACGCCAGGTGCTCTGGCCACCCTCCTTGGCGCGCATGCCGAGCTCTTGGCTCTCGTGCTTGGTAAATGTGATCCAGTCATTCCAGTCCTGACCCGTCCACTTCCAAGGTGCCCGTCCGGTGTTCTGGCTGTACTGCCACATGGTGAAGCCAGCGGCAGCCAGCACAATGAGCACGACGATCAACAACAACTTCTTCATGAGCTTGCATCCTCGCTGTCTACAGATTCACGATGATCCGGGGTGGCATCCCGATCTTCGGTGCCATTCCCAGCGGTCTTGGGCGCCCTCGCTGGCTTGCGCTCATTGAAGTAACGCGCCTCGACCTTGGAGCTGATCTCATTGACTATCATGTTGAACTCGGTCTCCCGCTGCATTTCCGCTGCGGGCCTGTCGGGCCGGGGTACGGGCACTTCTTCCACGAGGGTGCCGGGTGCGTCCGAGAACACGAAGACCCGGTCACCCAAATACACCGCCTCGGCCAAATCGTGGGTGACCAGGAACACGGTGGCCTCTACCTCATTCCAGATGCTGACGAGGAGATCCTGCATCTCCCAACGGGTTACCCGATCGAGGGCACCAAAAGGCTCATCCATGAGCAGCACCCGCGGCTTGACGGCTAGCGTGCGCGCCAAGGCGACGCGCTGCCGCATGCCTCCGGATAACTCATGGGGATACTTGTCCTGGCTGCCCGTCAGCCCCACCCGCTCAATCCAATGCATTGCCTCGTCCCTGAGCGCGCGGCGGCGCGCACCACGAATACCGATGACCCGATCGATCACGCCAACGATGGGATTCTTGGGACGGTTCAGCTCTTTGAACATGATCCCAAGGGCGACGTTCTGCCAGATCTTGAGGTACGGGAACGAGCTGTAGCTCTGAAACACCATGCCGCGGTCGGAGCCCGGGCCGGGGACCGGCTTTCCCTTGATCAGGATGCGTCCCTCGGTCGGTGGGTAGAACCCCGCGATCATATTGAGGATGGTCGACTTGCCGCACCCGCTCGGGCCGAGCACGCTGATGAGCTCGCCCCCGCCGGCGACATCGTAGATCTTGAAATCGACGTCACGAACGGCGGTGTAGTGACCGAATCGCTTGGTTACGTGATCGAAGCTGATCACCCAGTCCTCGGCGACCGCATCCGTTGGATAATGATCGCGCGAGAATTTCTGCAGCAGGCCCGAGTCTACACTCTGGTCCAGCTCCACCTGTCGGGCAAGCAGCGCGTCCAGCTGGCTCGGCGTCAGCACACCGTCCTTGAGCAACAACTCCCCCAGATGACGGACGTGATCGTGCCCGGGCGCGTCGGCGGGCGGTCGCAGTACCGGTGTCGCCGACGAGGGCTTGTCTGTGCTCACGGCCTATCCCTCGCTCTCTTGGTAGGGGAAGAGCACCCGACTCAGCAGATTCCACAAGGCATTGCTGAGGAAGGCCATTGCGATGACCAGCGCAATGACCAGGTACACATGCTCAATATAACCGCGCCGTTGCGAGGTGTTGATGATGTACCCCAGGCCATTGTTGACGCCAACGACCTCTGCCAGCATTATCCAGGTCCAGCCTACCGCGAAGCTGATCCTCAGCCCGCGAAACAGGGTCGGCCAGGAAATGGCCACCAAGACGTAGCGAAAGATCTGCCCGCGGCTGGCCCCTAGCGTCCTGGCCGTGTCCAGGTAGACGGAGGGGACCGCCTGGACCGCCGCCACGACGAACGGCAGCAGCACGACCCCCATACAGATCGCCAGGAACAGCACGATTTGCGGCTCGCCTATGCCCACCCAGGCGATGGTCAGCGGAATGAGCGCCGGCAAGGGGATGTACATGCCAGTGAGCCGCAGGGGATCGAAGAACATGCCAATACGGGTAAAGGCGCCCATGAGCAGGCCAAGCGGCAGGGTCACCACCACCGCCCAGGCGAATCCCTGCAAGATCCGCGACAGCGTGAGCCAGGCGGCTCCGGGCAGATTGCGCTCGCTCCACAGCACGGGCAGGCTGTCGATCAGCTCGCTTGGGCTCGGTAGGGACCCGCGCGACAGCAGCCGCAGCTCGGGCGGACGACTCAGACCCAGGCCTGCGGCCTGGGCCCGCTCTACATCGAGGACCTGCCAGGCAGCATTGCCGCTGCCCGGGGCGCTCCCCACGCCCACGCGGGAGAGAGCCGGCGCCAGACCGGGATAGGCGCTCGTCGATAGGGGCGGGATCGCCGTCGGTGTGAGCAGCGCGGGGGTGAAGGGTATAGGCATGCTCTTGCCGGTGCGCTCCAGCCCCAGCACCACGCGGTGACCGGCCGGATTCTCAGTGTCGCGATCCAACCGCAGCGAGACGATGTCCCCTCCCGCAAGCGGCGCAACCGGGGAGCGGGGCCCCAGCCCCGCGGCCTGGGCGCGTTGGGCATCGCTCACTGTCCCCTGGAACAAACGCTTCCCCTCAGGCTGCGGGCTGGCCCGCAGATCGGCCACCCCGATGGCCGTGGCGAGGCCGGCCAGCCCCGGGTATTGGTCCGGGCGAGCCGGTGTGCCGGGCTCTGCCGCCGGGATCTCCAGGGGTGCAAGCACCCCGCCCACCGGTACCCGCTCGAGCCGAAACAGGGCCTGACCCGTCGCGGCGTCTATCGCGACATCCACCGTCTCTCCCATGGAGACAGGCAACTGATAGGGCAGCGGCCCCAGGTCCTTGAGCCGCTCGCCGGCCCGGTCAGCGTCGACGATGCGTCCGGTATAGGACCAGTCGTCCTGGCGCTCGAAGGCGCCCAGGCCGTCGTCCCCCAAACGGCGAAACAGCCCGTCGTAGTTGGCTGGCGTAAACTCAGGCAGCGCGGCTGCGGCCAGCGGCGGCAGATCGCGCGAGATGGTGCGGCCGGACCCGCCCTTGATGATCTTGAGCAGCTGGTGATCGCGGTCCAAGCGCAGCTCGATGACGTCGCCGCGCCGAACTTGATAGTGGGGGAATACGTCGATGATGAGCCGTTTCATCCACTGAGGGTAGTCGGTTGCGAACACCCACAGTCCGAACACGCCGGCCAGAAATGCCGTCCACAAGACGACCTGGGTAGCGGGCGCGGATTCGGCACGAATTGCGAACAGCCACCCCAGAGGGGAAGATACGCGCAACGGATTCTCCTGGTGACGGCGGCGGGGTCCGTGCCTTCCGGGTCGGTCGGCGACGGACCCCGCCTGGGTCGATGGCTACTCCGCTTCAGGCGACAGCACGCTGACTTCCACACGACGGCTGAGGGCGTCGCTGGCGAGGGGCTTGTCCCAACCCTCTCCCTGTACGACAAAGCGGTTACTCTGCTCCTTGAAGCCGGGATACTTCAGCTTCAGCGCGGTGACCACCCCCTGGGCGCGGCGCTCGGAGAGATCCTTCACCAGTTTGGCATGGTGCTCGAGGGCCGCATCGCCGAGCGCCTTTACCTCCGCATAGCGTGACCGGTCGGCATACCCGCTGATGACGATCGTGGAGCTACCGAACTGGAAGCGAGACGACCGATCTCCTTGATCACCTCATCGGCGTTCGGGTCGTAGCTGGCGCTTACGTCGGCGCGATTGGGCGCAAAGTGGATATAGACGGTGCGCGTCAGTATCTGCTTGGCGGCATTCGGGTCGAAGCCGACCTTCAGCGGCGCGAAGGCATCAACGTACTCGTTCTTGCTTTCGCGATAGTCCGGCGCGATCTTCTCGATCACCCGAGGATCCATCACCTGACTGAAGGCTACAGGATCCTTGAGGTACCCGGCGAGGCGATAGATGTTGTTGATATTGTCCCAGGTATTCTCGAAGTTGCTGGGGTTGTTCTGGTTCAGGAAGAATTCAACATTCTCCGCATAATTGGTCGAATGGGCATCGCCCATCATGCCCAGGGCTTCGCCCTTGGGCAGGTTGAAGGCTTTTTCGAACAGCGCCGCAGCCTTCTCCTTGTCGGCCTTCACCATCTGCATCCCGTCGAAGATACCGCGCACCAGGCCCTCGATGACCTCCGGATGATCCTTTGCGAAGTCCGCGCGGGCGGCCCAGACATCGGTAATCACCCGCTTCGCGTCGGCGGTGGAGGAAATCAGCTTTACATCCTTGATGCCGCTTTTCTTGGGGTCGGAGATATTATAGATGTCCGGCGCCCAGCTGACGGCCGCATCGACAGACGAATCGTTGACGAAGGCGGCCGCGGCCTGGAAGGCGTCTCCGGTGAAGTTGAACACAACCTCATCGGGCTTGATACCGGCATAGTACAGCAGGTTGAGCAGGTAATAGTGGGACGGCGAGTTCTGCGCCAGCGCGATCACCTTCTTCTTGCCTTCGACCGGCTTGAGATCATTGATGCTCTCGATCCCACCCCGGGCGACGACGCCGTCGCCGCCGTTGGACCAGTCGATCTGCTGGAACACCCGCAATCCGGAGCGCGTATCCTTGGCCAGGGATGGCGCGAACAAAGCCATCATGTCCAAGGTGCCCCACAGGATCTGTGACTCACCGGCGGCAAAGGCATCGCGTGCCAACACTGGATCGTCGATGATCGGCAGTTTCAGCTTGAAGCCGTAGCGTTTGTAGAAGACGCTGTCTTCGCTGGGCTCGGTGCCCCCATTTGCCATGATGATCGGAGCCCAACCGATCCACAGATTGATCGGAAAGACGACCGTCTTGTCTTCCCACTTGTAGCCGCTGACGCCCTTCACCGGCGGTAAGGCCTCGGAAGGTACGTAGTTGTACTTCTGCATGGTCGTGATCGGCGAGCTGTTGGGATCTTCGAGCGTCTCGGCTCCGGCCCAACCGGTAGTCAATGTCATGAGCAGGGCGGCCGTCCAGGCAGCGAGAGAGCGCCCAAAGGGTCTTGAATGCTGGAGCATACGTCTTCTCCTTGAGGTTGTTGACAGTCGTTCGTTGTGGCGCGATGCAGATCAATGGCCCCCTTCGTGGCGACAAGGGACCCCCGGTGACGTCGCAGCTCAGTCCCCCGGCAATGGCCCTGGCGGCTCAGCAGGGTGCCACCCTGTGCGCCACCCGTCAGTCGGACCGGAGCAGCTGCCGATGCTGTCGTGTGCCGGCAGTTGCCCGACGAAGCCCGCAGAATAAAACATCATAGACCCGAAAGACAGGGCACAGGGTATGGACGACAGGACGGCGCTGTCCTATCGTCGGTCTGCGCTCTTTTAGCGGACCGGCGGTGTTTCGTTGCGCCCATGGGCCTCGGGAGGCCGGGTCTCTGTCGGCGCTCGTGCGACACAATGCTCGAATATCGATGATTCCCTAGAAGCCGGCCGCGCGCTTCCAGTAGGATGGTCCCACTATCCTTGTTCCGGACCTCCGCTTCAGCATCATCGATGTCAAGCAAGTACTTCCAGATCGGGTACAACAAATGCGGTACGGCGTCGATTGCCCGCTTTTTCGAGCGCAACGGCATCGCGGCCGTGCATTGGGACCAGGGCCGGCTCGCTCGGCGGATGCACGACAATCTGCAGGCGGGTCGCTTCATCCTGGCGGGCTACGAGCGCTATGACGCCTTCGCCGACATGGAGCAGGTGACCGCCGAGGGCGTGCTCGAGGGCTACAAGCGGTTCGGCGAGATCCTCAAGCAGGTCGAGGGCGCCATGTTCATCCTCAATACCCGAGATCGGGACCGGTGGATCCGCAGCCGCCTCGCGCAAGTGGTGGCCGCGAGCGGCACGCCCTACGCGGAGTGTTTCAAGGCGCACTACGGGGTGGATGAGGTGGAGGCGGTCGTCGAATGCTGGAAACGGGACTGGGACGCACACCACGCCGCGGTGAAGGCGCTGGTTCCGCCCGAACGGCTCCTGGTGTTCGACATCGAGACCGATCCATCGGAGAAGCTGTGCGCGTTCGCCGGGTTGCAGGCCTCCGCGGCGCGGCACTACACGCAGGGCAATTTCACCAAGAACGTGGTTGGCCGCGTGCTGTGCCGCTGGACGCCGGAGACTCTGGTAGGTGCCGTGCCACTCAAGGTCAAGGATTCGATCCGCGAGCTGACCCGGCGGCACCGGTGAGCGCCCCGCGGTGCGGCCAATGCTGACGACGGAGACCTTCTCCATCGTCGTGCCGGCGTTCAATGCGGCGGCGTTCGTGGGTGAGTCGATGACCAGCGTGCTCGACCAATCCGCGGCCGATTGGCGGCTGATCGTTGTTGACGATGGCTCGCGCGACGGTACCCGGAAGATCATCGGCGGGTTCAGCGACCCGCGGATCGAGGTTGTCCACCAGGACAACGCTGGTCCGGCAATGGCACGCAACCTCGGGCTGTCCCTGTGCCGGGGCGAGATGGTGATGTTTCTCGACGCCGACGATCGCCTGCACCCGCGCGCGCTCGAGCGGCTCGGCGCCGCGCTCGCCCGCGACCCGGGGGCGACGGTGGCCTACGGCAACGCCGCGCGGATCGATGAGAGCGGCCGTCGCACCGGGCATCGGGGAAGGCCGTTGTTTGGGCGACGGCCCAGCGGGGAGGTGCTGCGCACTCTCATGGTCCACAACTTTGTCCGCTGCCCGGGTGCTGCGCTGATCCGCGCCGACGCGCTCGGCGTCGGCGGCGGCTTCAAGCCCCGTATTGCGCTCGGAGAAGACTGGGAGCTGTTGTGTCGGATGGCCGCGCTCGGCCGCTTTGTTTTCGTCGACGGTGAGCCGGTCGTCGATTACCGCAGCCACGGGCACAGCCTCTCGGCGGGGCTGAGAGGCGATGCGATGCCCCTGTGGGCGGCGATCGACGAGCTCTACGGCGAGCCTGGGCTCCGGGCGAGATTCACCGCCGCCGACCTTGGGAGGCTGCGCCGGCGCCGGGAGGCCTCGGCCCTGACGTGGCTGGCGACGGAGTGCCTGCGCCGCGACGACTGGCGGTGGGCCCGGGACCACAGCCTGGGTACCCTGCGGCGTCGGCCGAGCAATGTTCGCGGGCTGTTCCTCCTGGCCTTGGCGATGATGGGCTGGTGCCCACGCCCGCTGCGCCGCTTCCTCTAGCCCGCATTGCCCACCAGCCTTTTGCTGCGGCGCCTGAGCCTTCGCGAGCCTTGTATCCACAGGTATCTCGGACGCCGCAGGAGCATCGCTGGTGAGAAATGTGATTTGTCTCCTCTCGGGACCCGTTCGGCAAGCTCAGGCCTCGATCAGGTCGGTCGCGCGCAGGGGTATGACCAGCGCCACCCGCAGACCGCCCAGAGAGCGGGAGCGCGAAAAGTCGATGGTACCCCCGTACAGCTGGACGATGTCCTTGGCAATGGCGAGTCCCAGCCCGTGGCCGCAGACGCTCTCGTCGGCGCGCACGCCGCGCTGGGTCAGCCGGTCGATGAGGTCGTCGGATACGCCGGGTCCGTCGTCCTCCACACTCAGATGCAGGGCTCCGATCTCCTCGGCCGCGGTGATCCGCACCCGCCGCCCGGCCCACTTGCAGGCGTTGTCCAGCAGGTTGCCGAGCAGCTCCAGGAGGTCGTCGCGATCCAGTCGGATCTGGCCTCGGGTGCCGTCCTCGAAGGAGAAGCTCCAGATCGCGGGCTGCGTGCATTCGACGCAGGGCGTCGATCAGGTCCGGGATGTCGCGCCCCGGGGCGAACCGGCGCCCGGCCTGGCCGGTACCGGCAAGCCGCGCCCGGCGCAGCTCGCGCTCGATCAGGGCACGGATGCGCTCGGCCTGGCCCTGCAGGAGGGGGCGATCCGGCGTCCGGTCGGCGGCGTCGAGTCCCTGGGTCAGCAGGCTGAGAGGTGCCTTGAGGGCGTGGGCCAGGTTGCCCAGGGCGTGGCGGGAGCGCTCCAGGCGCCGGCCGAGCAGCCCCAGTAGCCGGTTGAGCTCCCGGACCAGGGGCAGAATCTCCGCCGGCACGTCCTCGCGCAGGGCGCCGATCTCACCCTCGGCAAGCCGGCGGACGTCCTCGCGCACCGGATCGAGGCGGCGGAACGAGCGGCGCACGATCATCTGCTGGACGCTGAGCAGCACCGCCACCGCCACCAGCATCAGTCCAGCCAATACCCACTGGAAGCGGGCGACCTCGGTCTGAAGGGGGCTGAGGTCCTCGGCTACAGCGACCACCAGGGGCTCGCCGCCGTCGTCGCCCTGCCGTGCATAGCCCGCCGCCCAGACCAACAGTCGTTGGTGCTCGGGCCCTGGGACGTGCAGCACCTGGTGCTGCCCAGGGGCGATATCGGGCATTGGGAGCTCCCGATCCCACAGGGAGCGCGAGCGCTGGATGCTGCCGTCGGGCAGGTGCACGGCATAGTAGTGGCCGGAGTAGATCTTCTGGTAGACGGGGGGGATGCGTCCAAGCCGTGGCCCGGCGTCCCCGCGGGTGCGTGGCCCGATGGCAAAGCTGGCCAGGATCTGCTCGGCGTCGTGCCCCAGGCGCGAGAGCACGAAGTGCTCCGTAAGCTGGCGCACCGCCGTCGCACTCGCCCACCAAAGCAGCGCGAGCAGCACCACCAGGCTGAGACCGAGGCCGAGCTGAAGGCGCCGTTCCAGGGATCTCACCCCGGCTTGTCCTCGAGCACGTAGCCCTGGCCGCGGCGGGTGGCGAACAACTCGCGGCCGAGCTTTTCACGCAGCCGCCGCACGTACACCTCGATCAGGTTGCTGTCGTGCTCGAACGCCTGATCGTAGACGTGCTCGGTGAGCCGCGTCTTGGACAGCACATCACCCGGGTGGAGCATGAAGTAGCGCAGCAGCCGGAACTCGGTGCCGGTCAGGGCGATAACCTGGCCGTCGTCCCGGATGACCTCCTGGCGTGACTCGTCCAGGCGCAGCCGGCGGGTGCGGATCACCGGGTCTCCGCGTCCCTCGGTACGGCGCAGCACCGCCTGGACGCGCGCCAACAGCTCCTCGACGTGGAAGGGTTTGCCCAGATAGTCGTCGGCGCCGGCCTTGAAGCCGTCCACCCGCTCGTGCCAGGCATCACGCCCGGTGAGCACGATCACCGGCACCCGGTTGTCCCGGGCGCGCCAGTGGGCGAGAACCTCCAGCCCAGGCCGGCCGGGAAGCCCCAGGTCCAGGATCACGGCGTCATAGGGCTCCTCGTCGCCCAGGAACTCCCCGTCAATCCCGTCATGGGCCAGATCCACGGCATAGCCGGCCCGCTCCAGGGATTTCCGCAGGCCGCCCGCGAGCTCGACATCGTCTTCCACCAAGAGCAGGCGCATGAGCTAGTCGTCCTGGGGCGGCGGCTCGATCGAGCTCCCCGGTAGCCGCGTCGATCTCGAGCTCCCAGACCCGTCCCGCTTGGTCGAGCAGAATTACCTCGTAGACATAGCGCCCGCGCTCCTGCTCCAGCTCCACGTCCAGCACGCTCCCGGGGTGACGGGCGCGCGCTCGCTTCAGCAAGGTCTCCAGGGGCAGGATCTGTCCGGAGCGCTCGAGGCGTAGCGCCTCGTCCTGGTCGGCCGCCGCCGGGACGGCCGCCAGGGTGAGCAGGATACCTGCCAGCGCGCGCGCCGACATCAACTATCCCAGCGGCCGAAGCCGGGGATGCGGATCCCGCGCTCGCTGCTCAGTCGCTTGGGGTTGACCGAGGGCGCCATCGGCTCGATCGCCTTGCCGGTACGCAGGTGCTTGCCGGGTCGGGTGAGATCGGTGCCGTGACAGGCAGCGCAGCTGCGCGCTTCGCCGCCCTCGGGCTGGTGCTCGGCGCTCCAGGCCAGGGCGCCGTGCTCGGCGGAGAAGGGTCCGGCACCCAAATCGCGAAAGCCGGCTTGGAGATTGTCGACAGGGGCCGCCGGGGCGGCTCCCGCCAGGGCCATCCCTGCGAGGGCGGCTGCCAGTCTGTTGCGAGGCGTATTCATCAGTGCTCCCTCGTCTTCAAGCCGTTGAACATCGCCCGGACGAGGTTCTCGCGGTGCTGCAGGCTCGCCAGGACGACCCCAACGAGGTGCGCGACGACCAGGGCCAGCGTCAGGTTGGCGAACAGCTCGTGCACCTCCTTGAGGGCGTCGACGCCTGGCTCGCCGATTCCGGTGAGCCAGCCGGCCATGGGGCCCGCCATCTCGCCCGCGCCGTAGACGGCGAGACCGCTCACGAACGTAGCCGTCAGGGACAGCAGCAGGGCGATGACCATGGCGCCTCCGGCCGGGTTGTGGCCCAGGTAGCGACGGGCTCGGAAGGCAACGACGTCTTTTAGATAGGCGAAGACCTGCCGCGGTGGGCGCACGAAGTCGGTGAAGCGCGCATGTGGCGATCCGACGAAGCCCCAGAGCACGCGAAACAGAATCAGCCCGCCCACCAGATAGCCTGCCCAGACATGGGGCGTGAGCAGGTCGTCTTCGGTCAGATAGGCGACGGCGAAGCCCGCCGCCAGGGTCCAGTGGAAGATCCGGATCAGCGGGTCCCAGACCCGCACCCTGGTCGTTGCCTGATTCATGACTTGTGCCCCTCGGCTGGATTGGATGGGCCCAGACTAACCCCCCAAGCTGAAACCAACCTGAAACCCGTCGGGGCTGCTCTGCGTGTTGTTCAACCAGTTGCCTATAATTGAAAGACGGTCTCAGCCGCGCCCGCATGCGGAGCGCATTCTGGGTCAGGCGGAAAGAGCGTCCGGGCCTTATCCATGTGCATGCTCCCCCCAATCTGTCTGTTCTGCCGCCACTATCATGAGCATGCCGGCATCGACGGGAGCGACTGCGATGACTTCGATGAGATTCCGGAGGAGATCCGCGGCGGAGACTACGACAGCCACTAGCCACTAGCCATACCGAGGGTGGGGGGTAAGGCGACCCCCAACCACTCAGAAATACCACCCCACCCGCAGAAACGCACGGCTCCCGGCGCCGGACACCCAGGGGGTCCCGCGTACCGGCACCCCGCCGTACTCGCTGCCGCGTCCGCCCCAGGGCAGATCCAGGCCGCCGAGCACCTGCACGCTCTCGGTCCAGTCGTAGCTGAGATGGACCTGCAGCACCCCGCTGCCGTCATCCAGGTTGATCAGGGCGGTGGGTTTGAGGTGGACGAGGGGCGTCAGCTCGGCGTCCAGGCCGGTGGCGAGGTAGTCCCGGGCCAGGGTGTAGAGCTTCTCCGCGGGCGACGCGATCGGCCAGCTCGGGATCGGGGGCCGTGTAGTCGCCCTCACTTCGGGCTCCCACCCCGCTGTGGAAGTACTCGGCGAAGCCGTAGACGTTGCTCCCGAGCCAGACCCAGGAGTAGTCCAGGTTGGCCACCAGGGACAGCTCCCAGCTGCCGGTGGAGCGCCGGCTCGCGGCGAAATCGAGCCGTCCCACCGCCTCGCCGAGGCTGTGGCTGATCCCGGCCCCCACACGCGGCTGGCCGTAGTGCGCGGCAGCCAGCAGGTCCAGGCCGGATCCCGTGGCGTGGTATTTCACGGCCAGGGTCGAGTCGTCCGAGCGCAGCGCGCCGGAGTCCGAATCGCGCCTGGGCACCAGCATCGCCTGCAGGTCGTCGCCGCTCCGGAATAGGTACTGGCCGTAGAGCATGTCGTCGCCGGTCTTGTAGTCCTTGTCGAGGGCGAGGGGCGCAAAGGGGTTGATGAAGTCGAGCACCTGGAAGGCGAGCCCGTTTCCCCAGCTCACCGCCTGGCGGCCGATCCGAAGCACCGTGTAGTCGGTGCTGAAGCCCAGGCTCAGGCGGTCCAGGCGTTGCACGGCCAGGGTGGTCTGGCCCTGGTGGATGACTGCGCTGAGATCGAGCAAACGCCGGGCGTCCGAGGGCAGCGGGTTGGGGGCGGGCAGCCCGGCGGCGCCGGCCTGCTGCCAGGTCGTCACGCTGTCGCCGCTGAGCCCCAGCAGCTCGTAGTGCACGGCGGCGTCGAAGCCGCCGCCCCGGGCCTCGAGCTTGAGCCGCAGATCCAGACCCTGATCCAGGGCCGGGTCGTCGCCAAAAACCGCGGCGAGATCGTCGCTGTGGAAATCGGTGGCGGTCGGCTGGTACTTCAGGTGGCCGCCCACCTGCACCTCGCCCAAGGCGGTGCCCGAGCAGAGCAGCAGCAGCCAGAGGGCGCGCACCCCTCAGTCCCGGCGCTCATCGGCCTCGATGCGGCCGTCGCGCAGCCGGATCAGGCGCCTGGAGTAGTCCATCACCAGCTGGTCGTGGGTGGAGAACAGGAAGGTGATGCCGTGCTCGGCGTTCATGTGGCGCAGCAGGTCCATGAGGGTCTGCGCAGTGTGCGAGTCGAGATTGGCAGTGGGCTCGTCGGCCAGCACCAGGGCCGGCTCGCTGACGATGGCGCGGGCCACGGCCACGCGCTGCTGCTGGCCCCCGGAGAAGCTCGGCGGGCCGCCGCCCCTCCAGCCCCTCGAGACCCACCTCGGCAAGAATTGCACGGGCCTTGTCGGTACGCTGCGCCGCCGCCACCCCCTGCAGCTGCATGATCAGCTCGACATTCTCGCGGGCGCTCAGCACCGGGATCAGGTTGTACGCCTGAAACACGAAGCCCAGGTGGTGCAGCCGCAGCTCCGCCAGGTGGCCCTTGTCCATATTGTCGACCCGCTGGCCGCTGACCCAGACCTCGCCTGCGGTGGGCACGTCCAGGCCGCCGATCAGGTTGAGCAGGGTGCTCTTGCCTGAGCCGGAGGGCCCCGACAGGCAGGCGAAATCGTGCTTGGGGATTGCGAGATCGATGCCGTCGAGGGCGCGCACCTGGGTGGAGCCCTGCCGGTAGATCTTGGTCAGCCCCTTGCAGACAACCGTTAGTTCCATGCTGGCGCGATCCAAGTGAGAAAGTTACCGAAGGTCCGTGGGTTACCGGGGCCTTGGAAGGACCGTCGGCCGCAGGGGTGAGGCGGAAAAGAATGATGTCCAGTGGACATCCTTCCCGCCGAACGGGTTTGCCAAGGATGGCAAACCCGGGGCTTGCAAGCCAAGCGGGACGCCTTGGTGCCCGCAAGCGGCCGTCGAGCGCACAGGGGTGAGGCCGAACAGGACAAACCCCCAGGCGGGGCTTGTCCCGGCCGAACGGGCTCGCCACGGATGGCGAGCCCTGGGCTCGCAGGCGAAGCAGGATCGCGCAGTGCCAGCGAGTATTCACAGCGTGTCACGGAGAGGTCTCGGTAACCCGCTCGCCCAAATCTATTGCCGCCATGGTCTTTTGCTCTCGTTTTGGTCACACGCGCGCCAGCGCCTCCACCGGCACGGTGCGGGCGGCGCGCCAGGCCGGGTAAAGGCTGGCGGCGACGCCCAGCAGGATCACGATCAGGTTGGCGGCGACCGCATCGCGCGGGATCAGCGCCGGATAGATCACCGGGCTGTAGCCCAGCATCGCCAGCCCCTCGGCGAAGCGCGACAGGTCGATGCCGTCGTGCAGGGCCCAGAGCGTAAGCCCGGTCAGTGCGTTGCCGAGCACCAGGCCCAGCACCAGCAGCAGGATGGATTCCAACAGCACCTGGGCGAGGATCGCGGCGGGCCGCATGCCCAGCGCCATCAGCAGCCCGATCTCCCGGGTGCGCTCGAACACCGCCATCAGCAGGGTGTTGATCAGGCCGAAGGACATGGCCAGGAACACCACCAGATACCAGATGTACATGAATCCGTCGGTGACCTTGAGCATCACCTTGAGCAGCGGCTCCAGCTCCAGCCAGGGCAGCACCTCCTCCCCGGGGGCCGCCGCGCGCAGGTCTGCGACCAGCGTATCGAGATCGTCGTAGCGGTGTGCCTTGAGCGCGAGCTCGGAGATCCGGTCTCCGACGTCCAGCAGCCGCTGTGCCGTCTTCAGGCCGATGAAGACGAATCCGGTCTCCATGGTCTTTATATCGGCGTCGAAGATGCCGACGACGCGGAAGCCGCGGTCGGCGATGGTGCTGCCCTGGCCCTGGGACATGATCACCACGCGCTTGCCCAGGCCGGTCTCCAGGCGCTCGGCCAGCTTACGCCCGAGCAGCAGGCCAGCGTCGTCGGGGCTATCGAGGTACCGCCCCTGTTTGACCGCATCGCCGATGAACGACAGGCCGCGCTCGCGCTGCGGCTGGATGCCGACCAGGGTGACGCCGGCGGACTCGCGCTCGCTGACGATCACCGCTGGCACCCGCACGCGGCTCGCCCAGTGGGTGACCTGCCGACCGTCCAGGATGCTGCTCAGCGCCGTGCTGGGCGGCGCCATGCTGTGCTCCAGCGCCGGGTCGTCGCGAAACCCCGGGGCGTGGATCTGCACATGGCCGGTCAGGTTGTCGATCTCGTTGCTTACCTGTCCCTCCAGCCAGCCGCGGAACAGCGCGGCCATGGCGATCATCGCCCAGACCCCGAGGGTGATCGCCGCGAGCAGGATCAGCGAGCGACGGCGCTGGCGCCAGACGCTGCGCCAGGCGAGCCGGGCCAGCAGGTCCCAGGGGCCGGCACTCATAACCGGCTCATCGCCTCCACCGGCTGCAGGTGGCGGATGCGCAGCGCGGGGTAGAGCGCTGCCGCGAGGGTGAACACCAGGATGCCGCTCGGACCCAGCAGGATTGCCAGCGCCGAGACCTGGGGATAGACGTGGGTCGGGAAATTGAATTCGGCTGCGATCTCCGCCATGCCGGGATAGGTGAAACCGCTGTGCGCGAAATAGCCCGTCACCAGGCCGCCGAGCAGCAATCCGATGGCCAGTCCGACCAGGATCAGCAGCAGGGATTCCAGCATCACCAGGCGGGCGATGCGCAGCGGACTCATGCCCAGAGCGAGCAGGATGCCGAACTCGCGGGTGCGCTCCAGCACCGCCATCAGGAAGGTGTTGGTGATCGAGAGCGTCACCACCAGGATCAGCGCCCCGTAGATGAACCAGCCGTTGAGCTTGTCGGCCTGGATGAGCTGCTTGAGCCCGGGTATCAGCCGCTCCCAGTCGAGCACCTGGAGCTGCCCGCCGGCAGGCAGCAGCGCCCGCACCTGGGCGGCCAGCGCCTCGGCTTGCCCCAGGTCGGCGGCACGCAGCACGATGGCATGGGCGTCGTCGCCCATGCTGAATACCTCCTGGAAGGTGGCGAGGGGGACCTCCAGGATGCCCCGGTCCAGATCGCTGGAGCCGGAGTCGAAGATGCCGGCGATGCTGAGCACCGTGGCTGCCACCGAGCCGTCGCGGCCGTTGCCGAGCAGGGTGAGCTCGTCGCCGACGCCGACCTTCAGATTGCGCGCCAGGGTGGTGCCGATCAGGGCCTCCTGGGCGTGGCTATCCTGGAAGAAGCGGCCCTGGCGCACGGTTCCGGGCAGGGTGGAGACCCCGGGCTCGTAGCGCGGCTGCACCCCAACCACCAGCACGCCATAGCTGCGATCCTTGGACGCCGCCAGGGCGAACCCCTGGGCGCGCACTGCCGCCGCGGCCCCGGTCGCCGCCCGGATGCGCCCGGCCAGCGCCTCGGCGTCGGGGATCGCCGAGCGTATGCGCGGGCGCTCCTGGTAGCCGGCGCGCTGGACCTGCAGGTGGCCGGTGTAGGTACGCAGCGAGTTGTCGATCATCATGTCGTAGGCGCCGAGCTGCAGGGTGATGCTGAAGATCAGCAGCGTCGAGCAGAAGGCGATCGCCGCGGCGGTCAGCCAGGTGCGCCGCGGGTTGCGCCAGATGTTGCGCCAGGCGAGCTTGAGGGTCATGCCGGCCTCAGAGCCGCGGGTTGCGCAGGTTCGACAGGGTGAAGGTGGTCGGCGGGACCTCGATCCGGTAGTGGGCCTCGAGCAGGCGGATCTCGGTCCAGTCCCCGGGTCTTTCCACCTGGGTCATCCGCTCCACGCCGGCCACCGTCTTGCCGCCCATCTCGCGGATGTCCGAGGAGCGCATGCGCTTGACCAGGCGACCCTCCTGGTCGTAGAACTCGTGCTCGAGCATGACGAAGTCGTCACGCACGCGCAGCACCTCCCGGCCCCAGACCACCGGGGCATCCTCGTGGGGCACCGACTCGATGGTGTAGACGCTGTGCCCGTCCTGCTGCTCGGTCTTTAACAGCCGGTGCTGGTACTGGTCGATGATGTCGTCGGAGCGCGAGACATCGTTGTTGGAGAAATCCGAGCCCATCCAACTCTGGTGCATCATGCTCGAGGGGATCTTGATGATACGGTTGATCTTGGGTGTGAAGCTCCACATCTCGTCGTCCTTGATCAGCGTGGCGTTGCCGGCGTCCTTGGCTGGAGCGGTGACGCGTACCAGGGAGCTCTTCAGCCCCTGGGTCCAGATGCGCATCCGCAGGGTGCGCTGCCAGTCCGGGCGATGGATGCTCATGTCGAGCACGCTGTAGGAGGAGACGTCGCGCCAGTGCTCGATGGCGCGCGTCACGATGGCGCGCGCGTCGGGCGCCGCGCTGTCCTGGGCGAGGGCTGGCCCCGGTGCGAGCAGGCCGGCCAGGATCGGTGCGAGGATGGCTCGAAGGATCTGCATCTTGGGGGCTCCCGACTCCGAGGCTGCCAGCATAGCCTCCGGACGGCGGGCATTGCCAGCCGCCACGGCGCGGGGATCAACGCTGGAAGGGAGCGGAGCCGGATCGGCGCTCGCCGGGGTGGGTGGCCGCGCGGCCGCGGCCCCGGGGGCCTTGTGGCGGGGAAGTTCGCCCGGGTCCTGTTGGCCCCTGCCGTAACGTCGGTCGCTGCGGTTTTACACCGCCAGGGGTCTCCCGCCGCTCAGGTGGCCCTGGTGCTGGTCATCGGGCCCGTGCAGCAATTCGTCCTGCTCGGGTGTGCGATCGAGGTAGTAGAGCAGTGCAATCAGGCCCAGGGTGGCGGCAACCAGGAAGAGCGGGCCGAACAACCAGAACAGCAAGGGGACCGACAGGTAGTAGCTGCGCATACCCAGGCTGTAATAATGGCCGCCGCGGTTCAACAGCCGCGCCACGTAGCGTGGGCTGGCCGGGGAGGCCGGGTGTCCGCCGCTGTTGATCAGGTAGCCCACGTGGTTGTACATGCGAATCGCCAGGGAGAAGTAGAAGAACGCCGAAAACAGGGCGAGCAGCAGCGGCGTCAGTCTCAGTATGTGCAGCAGCCTGGCCTCGTCATGCGCCGTCATCGCCTCGAGCAGCCCGCGGGGTGCCTCGGGGGAATGGCTGAGGTTGATCACGCCGATGATCAGCAGCACGGCGGTGGAGGCCAGGAAGATCGCCGCCATGGTGGAGTTGCGCAGGGTCTGCACGGCCAGCACGTCCTTGTTGGGGTTACTCATGATCATCTCGACCCAGGCGCTGCGTGCGGCGTTGCTGATGGCCTGGATGGTGTAGTGCGGATTGCGGCGCAGCCGGGCGCGCAGGTAACCGTGGTAGCCGAGGAGCAGGCCGACGCTCACCCCGAAGGCGAGCAGGTCGGCGTTGAGCAGGGGAAAGTTGACGGTCATCGAGCTCGTCACCAAGCCGAATTCGGCGGCGCGTGGGAGGGGTGGTCAGCGGGCGTCGGCGGCGGCCTGGGCCGCGCGCCGGCGCCAATGGGCCGCCTGATCGGAGCTGGGGCTGAGGCCCAGGGAGCCCTTCTCATAGGCGTCGGCCAAGGCATTCATGGCGACCGGATTGCCGTGCTCGGCGGCCTGCTCAAGCCAGCTCAGGGCGAGCTTGGCGTTGGCGCTGACGCCCCAGGCGCCGTCGCGGTATCGCATCGCCAGCTGAAACTGGGCCACACTGTCACCGGCCAGCGCGCGCTGCTGCAGGGCCTCGATGGACTGACTGGCCGGGCTCGCCTGTTCCACCAAGTGGTACAGGTCTTCTGCCGCCCGATCGGTCGCGGTCACCGCAGGGCCGACGCCGGCCAATGTGGTGAGACCGCCCGGGGGGTTGTCCACGCCCAGGGCGTGGCGGGCCTGCTGATCCCCGGCGTTGGCCGCGGATTCCAGCCAGCGGCGGGCGGCGTCGCGCTCGGCGTCGCTGCCGGCGCGGGCCATCAGAGCCTGGCCCAGCTCGGACGCGGCGCGCACGTTGCCCGCGCGCGCGGCCTGGCGCCACCAGGTCAGGGCCCTGTCCTGATCGACCGCGACCCCTTCCCCGGCGGCATAGAGGTCGCCCAGCAGGGTCTCGGCCTGGGTATTGCCGGCCCGGGCCGCGCGTGCGATCCAGTCCGCGGCGGCGCGCGGGTCTTGCTCGAGCCCGAAACGCCCGTCCCGATAGGCGAGCCCGAGCTGCAGCTGGGCATGAGCGCCGCCGGCATTCGCCTGCTGCAGCAACTGTTCGCGGTCGGCCTGGTCCTGGGGCTGATGGGGGGTGGCGGCCAGCAGCGCGAGTCCAACTATCAGGGCTCCGGCGACCGACAGGGGGGTCCAGGCGGCGCGGGAGGAATACGGCGCATCGCGCGACGGGGCCCGGCCCGGATAGGGGGTCATGAATGCCAGATAAGGCATGGACAGGTCCTTGCAGACAGTGGAGAAACGACTCATGGTTGGCCTCGGTCGACAACAGCTATATCGAATAGTTGTAATTTACAATGCAAGTGTCGGGCCAAGCCGGCGGTCTCATTGCATGTCATTGTATAAACAGGTTTTTCTATGGATTGGTGACCGCTTTTCGTCTGCTGGGATCTACCAAACGCGTAGCGGGCTACGGAATGCGTAGCCCGCTCGCCTGGGCGCGCGTGAACCGACTGCAGCGCAAGGTGCTGGCGGTGGTGGTGGTGATCATCCTCGCGCCGATGCTGGTCACCGGGGTGCTGAGCGCCACCTGGGTGAGTGCCCGCATGGACGCATCGATCGAGAGCTGGCTGCGCGAGTCAGCCCAGCTGACGCTGGACTGGCTGCGCACCCTGCACCACAACGGCCAGCTGTTTGCCGACGTGCTGGAAGAGGTCAATCGGGACCGCTGGGACGCGGCTGCCGGCCACCCGCTGATCTCCAAGCGTCTCGAGCCGCTCGCCCACGAACTGGGCATCAGCTTTGTCCAGGTCTATGACCGCGACGGGACCCTGCGCTACTCGTCCTCACCAGTGAGCCTCAACTGGGCCCCCGCGCCCGGTCGGGATCAGGCCCTGTTGCGCGTGAACCGCGGTGGGCAGCGGTGGCTGGCGGCGGTGACTGTGGTCGATGCCCCGCGGCGCACCGCCCCGCGCTACCGGGTGGTGCTCGGCGCGCTGTTCGACAAGCCCTTGCTGCAACGTTTGGGCCTGATGAGCGGACTGAAGACGCGGCTGTTCTACTCCCGCGGCGATGATTTCGCCAAGGCGTTCGCGGAAGAAGAGAGTGTGCCCCTGCGTTTGCGTCTGCCCCCGGCAGCCTTCGAGCAGCTGCAGCGCGGCCGGGAGTACTTCAGCGCCGAGGCCGAGGACGATAACTACTGGGGTCTGTACACCCCGGTGGCCGATACCGATGGCCAGGTGGAGGCGGTGCTGTTCAGCGGGCTGTTGCACCGCAGCGGTGACGAGATCCTCACCGACCGGACCAGCCTGACGCTGGCCATCGTGCTGCTCGGCGGTCTGCTGGCAGCGGTCACCGGACTGCTGCTGAGCCGTTTGGTGGTGCGCCCGGTGGAGGACCTGCGCGATGGGGTACTGCGGGTCGCTGCCCAGGATTTCCGCGCCAGCATCCCGGTGCGCACTCAGGATGAGCTGGGCGATCTGGCGCGCGCCTTCAACAGCATGGCCAGCAGCCTGCGTGATGCGCGCGACCAGCAGCAGCGCGATTTCCAGCGCGACAAGATCACCGCCCTGGGGGAGCTGTCGCTGGCCATGGCCCACGAGATCCGCAACCCCATCGGCGTGCTCAATACCGCGGCGCAGCTGCTGGAGAAGGCGGGCGCCGATCCCGGACGCCAGGCGGAGCTGCTGCGCATGATCCGAGAGGAGACAGCGCGGCTCAATGCCCTGCTGCGCGACTTCCAGCAGCTGGCGCGTCACCGGCGCCCGCAGTTCGAGTCGATCGAGCCTCAGGAGCCCGGCGAGCGGGCGCTGCGCATGATGCTTGCCGGGCGGCCGGACGTGGTGCTGGTGCGCGACTATCGCCACGGCCAGCAACGCATCCTCGCCGACGTCGAGCTGTTGCAGCAGGCCTGGACGAACCTGATCAACAACGCCCTGGAGGCCATCGGCGAGGCGCCGGCCGAGCTGAGGGTGCGATCCTGGGTGGAAGGGAATACGGTCTGCCTGGCGCTGGAGGACAACGGGCCCGGCGTGCCGGTGGAGCGGGTGGCGCGCCTGTTCGAGCCGTTCTTCAGCACCAAGGCCCACGGCAGCGGGCTGGGTCTGACCATCGCCAGCACCCTGGTCCAGGCCAACGCTGGACACCTGGAGTATGCGCCGGGGCAGGGTCGCGGGGCCTGTTTCGTGATGCGGCTCAGTACGGCCGCCGGAGAAGCTCTGATGCAGACGACCATCCTGACGGTCGACGACGAGCGCAACATGCTGAGGGTGATCCGCATGGCGCTGGAGGACGCTGGCTATCGCGTGCTCGGGGCCGATTCGGCCGAGGCCGCCCTCAAATACCTGGGCGATCCGGACCTGGGCGTGGTGCTCACCGATCTCAAGCTGCCGGGCATGAGCGGCCAGGAGCTGGTGGCTCACTGTCGGCGCGAGCGCCCCGAAGTGCCGGTGATCGTGCTTACCGCACACGGCTCGATTCGCTCGGCCGTGGAGTGCATCCAGGCTGGTGCCTCGGATTATCTCACCAAGCCGTTCGAGACCGAGGAGCTGCAGCTGGCGGTGCGCGCCGCCTTGCGCCTCAACGAGCTGATCCGCGAGAACCTGAGGCTGCATGCGGTGGTGAGCGATGCCCAACCGCGGCGTCGCTTGATCGGGGAGAGTCTCCCCATGCGCCGGCTGCGCGAAGAGGTCGAGCGCGTCGCCCCTTACCGCAGCAACATCCTCATCACCGGTGAGAGCGGGACCGGCAAAGAGGCAGTGGCGCATTGTATCCACGAGCGCGGTCCGCGCAGCGAGCAGCCCTGGGTCGCCATCAACTGCACGGCGATCCCGCGCGACCTGATGGAGAGCGAGCTGTTCGGCTACGTGCGCGGCGCCTTCACCGGCGCCGTCCACAACCGGCTCGGGCGGCTGGAGCAGGCCAACGGCGGCACTCTGTTCCTGGATGAGATCGGCGACCTCGATCTGCCCCTGCAGAGCAAGCTGCTGCGTGTGCTGCAGGAGCGGGAGTTCTCGCCCCTGGGCAGCGATGCGGTGCGCCGGGTCGATGTGCGCATCCTGGCCGCCACCAATAGGTCCCTGCCGGACCTGGTTCGGACCGGCAGCTTCCGAGAGGATCTGTATTACCGGCTGGACGTGTACACCATCTACGTGCCGCCGTTGCGCGAGCGCAGCGACGACGTGCCGGAGCTTGCGACGGCCTTTCTCGCCCGGCTGCGCGCCGAGATGGACAAGCCGGTCGAGCGCTTCTCGGATGGGGCGATGGCGGCGCTGCGCGACTATGCCTGGCCGGGCAACGTGCGCGAGCTGCGCAATGCGGTGGAGCGCGCCCTGCTGTCGTGTCGGGGCCGACAGATCGAGCTCGGCGATCTGCCCGAGCGGGTCTACGGCGAGGGGGTTGCCACCGCCGCGGCAGGAGAGGCGGGGCCCGGCGCCGAGGGCCTCGACGCCTGGCTGCAGGAGCGCGAGCGGCGGGCCATCATCGCCGCCCTGGATACCTGCCATGGGGTCCAGGCCCAGGCGGCACGGCTGCTCGGCGTCACCGAGCGCAGCCTATGGCATCGGGTCAAAAAGCTCGAGATCCGTGTGGAGCGCGGCGTGCGGGAGCCCGCTTCCGGTGGTCTGTCCTGAAGCCCCGGATGACTCGTCCGTGGCGCTGCGGGAGGGGGGCCGTCGCAGTTTTTCCTCCAGTCACACACTAGTGCCCGCAAGCGCTTATCATTTGATGACTTGAATAATGATGACTTGAACAAGCGTCCGGGCACCGGCGGCGGGATCAGCGACCCGTCGTCGGGCACCAGAGGCGCGCCGGCCCTTCGCACGGGAGAACGCAGATGATGACCGAGCAGCAGCTGCCCGGATCGGCGGTGACCCTGTTCACCCCGGTCGATTTGGGGCCGTACCGGCTTTCGAATCGGATCGTGATGGCCCCCCTGACCCGCAGCCGGGCCGGCCCGGGTTGTGTGCCTCAGCCCATGAACGCCACCTATTACGCCCAGCGAGCCTCCGCCGGGCTGATCATCACCGAAGGGGCGCATATCGCCGAGCGCGGCATCGGCTATCCCGATACGCCCGGAATTCACACCCCGGAGCAGGTGGAGGGGTGGCGCGGGGTGGTCAAGGCCGTGCATGCCCTCGGCGGGCGGATATTCCTGCAGCTCCGGCATGCCGGGCGGGCCTCTCACCCCTCGCTGCAGCCGGATGGTGGGACCCCCGTGGCGCCCTCGCCGGTCATGCCCGAAGGCGAGGCGATGACCTACGAAGGGGCGACGCCGTTCATTACGCCCCGGGAGCTGACGCTGAGCGAGATTGCTGCAGTTGTCGAGGAGTTTCGCCAAGCTGCCGCCAACGCGCGTGCCGCGGGCTTCGACGGGGTGGAGGTCGATGCCGCCGGCGGCTATCTGATCGACCAGTTCCTGCGTGATGGAGCCAATCAGCGCACCGACGGGTACGGAGGCGCTGCCGCCAATCGGGCGCGGTTTCTGCTCGAGGTCATCGGCGCGGTTGTGGGCGAATGGGGTGCCGAGCGTGTCGGCGTTCGGTTGTCTCCGGTCAGTGCCCAGAACGATATGGACGACTCGGACCCCCAGGGCACGTTCGGCGCGGTCGTCGACCGGCTGAGCCCCCTCGGCCTTGCTTACCTGCACGTAGTCGAGCCGCTCGAGACCGTGGAGCGCTTCGATTTCGCCGCCCTGCGCTACGCCTTTCGCGGACCCTACATAGCGAGCGGTGGTTACGACTTGGAGGACGCCAGCGGGGCTTTGGATATGGGGGCGGCGGACCTGGTCTCCTTCGGTACCCTGTTCGTTGCCAATCCAGACCTGCCCCGCCGATTTGCGGAGGGGGCGCCACTTAATGAGCCGGATTACGACAGCTTCTTCGGCGGGGACGAACAGGGCTACACCGATTATCCGGCGCTCACCTGATCCAGGTGGCGATGTGCTGCTCCAGGTCGTCGGCCTCGGTCTCCGACACCACGCGCCCCACGACCGAGTGCCCAGATCTCACCACACTCGCCGGGTCCGCTGAGACGAGCGGGTGCCACCAGGGCAGGGCACGACCTTTGGCCAGCAGCCGATAGGCGCAGGTCGAGGGTAGCCAACGGGGGTCGCGTAACAGCTCCGGGGTCAGCGTCACGCAATCGGCAACCCGCGCTGCCCGGTGGGCGTAGTCGGTGCAGCGGCAGGTCGCTGTATCCAGCAGCCGGCAAGCGACGTTAGTGAAGTAAATTCTGCCGCTGTCTTCGTCCTCGAGCTTGTGCAGGCAGCACTTGCCGCAGCCGTCGCACAGCGCGTCCCACTCCTCGGCGCTGAGGCTCGTAAGGGGTTTGTGCAACCAGAAGGCCTCCCGCGCGGTCGTCATCGCTGCACCGGAGGAAGTGGCGCCGACGCTACGGTTTGCCCTGTTATGCACATCTCTGGTGCGGCCCATAGACCTGTGGAATATATTGATCCACGTCAAATTCTGCCTGAACGTCGCCCGTCTCCAGATAGTAACTTATTGAAATGCAAGGGGCTCGCTTTTCTGTCCAAAATCTGGCCGTTTTGTCCGCAGCCCCTATGCAGTGCAGCCTGGGGCTCGATCTCAAGGCGTTTTCCACACAGTTTTCCACCGTCGATGTGGAAAACGTGTCACAGACGCTTCAAGATTATTACGGTTAGCGGACAGCGCAGTGTGCCGACGCCGGCGAGGCTGCGCCCTGGCGGATGCAAGGAGGCTGGGCTCAGTGCGGTGCCGGTACGCCGGTGGGGGTCGGGTTGGCGGCCGGGCTGCTCTGGCGCTCGACGACGTGCCGGATCTGCTCATCGAGGGCGGCGTTGCTGTGGCGCATTTCGTCGATTCGGCGCCGCAGCTCGGCCAGTCGATTATGCTCGGCCCGGATCTGATCGTGAAGGCCCTGTCCCTGGGTCCGCAGCTGTTCACGCTCGGTCTGCATGGCGGCGACGTCGGGCCCGGGCTGGGCCGCAGCCGCTATGCTCGAAAGGGCGAGGACCAGGTACGGGTAAGCTCTCATCGGGGCATGGACCAGAGACAGGGCCCGCGCTCCCGGGAGCCATTAAGATAGCACGCGTCCCGGCCTGGGTGGCCTTGCGCCTCTCTACCTGCCGGGCGCTGCGCCTGGTCTCAGCCCACCTGGAGCCGAGCCTATATACTCTGCTGGCGAATGTTCGGGCATCGGATATGGCGATCTTCGGAAAACACCGCCGCGGCACAGCAGATCAAGCCGCCGAAGGCGACGACGAGACCTTCCAGGCCGCCCGCTATGAAACCGGCGATGCGGGGGTGCGCGACACGGGGCAGGCGCTGCGCCGGTGCCGGACGGCAGCGCACGCCGGCGACGCCGACGCCCAGTATCGGCTGGGAGGCTGTTATGACAAGGGCACAGGCACGCCGGTCGACCTGGCGGAGGCGGCCCGGTGGTACCGCAAGGCGGCCGAGCAGGGCCACGCCGGGGCCCAGAACTGTCTCGGGGACATGCTCAGCGCCGGCCAGGGCGTCCCCCAAGATGCCGGGCAGGCCTGTATCTGGCTGCGCAAGTCCGCCGAGCAGGGCAACGCCTATGCCCAGGTCAACCTGGGCTTCATGTACGATTACGGCGCCGGCGTGCCCCGCAATCAGCGGGAAGCGGCGACCTGGTACTGGAAGGCCGCCCACCAGGGTGACGCCGTGGCGCAGTTCAATCTTGCGGAGATGTATCGCACAGGCACCGGGGTGAGGGCCGATCTGCTCCAGGCCCTGCGCTGGTATCGGATGGCCGCCGCTCAGGGGCATCCCGGGGCCGCCAAGGCGCTTGCGGAGTCGGCCGGCTGATGCAGGGTACCGCAGATGTCCGACAGAGGCCCTGAGCCGATGCGTGTCCAGCGCTCCCTTCGCGTTCTGATCGCGCTCGGCGTGGCCCTGCTGGCGCTGCTGTTGCTCATCGCGTTGCTGGTGGTTACGCAGACCGCGTTCAGTGTCTGGCATTACCTGCGTGAGCTGCCGGCGGCGTTCGGCTGGATCTATGCCGGCACCCTGCTGGTGCTGCTGGCGCTCGTCGGATCGCTGATTCTGAGGCTCACCCGACCGCGCCGCCGCGCGCCCGGCGGCCCGGCAGCGATGCCGCCGCCCGATCGGGCGAGCCTGGAGCGGCGCATCCGGGGTGCCCAGGAGTCGGGCATCGATGTATCGGCGGCGCGTCGTGAGCTGGAGGCCCTGCGCCGGGATCAGACCCCGGGGGAGGTGCGTTTCGCCCTGTTCGGTGAGATCAGCAGCGGCAAGAGCTCGCTCATCCGGGCGCTGGTGCCCCAGGCGCGGGTCGAGGTCGACGTGCGGGGGGGCACCACGAGCCGGATCGGCCGCTACGCCTGGCAGAGTCCTGCCGGTGACCGCTTGGTGTTGGTGGATATGCCCGGGACCAACCAGGCCGGTGGACGTCTGGACGCGGAGGTGCGTGATGAGGCCCTGCGGGCTCACGCCGTAGTCTACGTTTGCGATGGCGACCTGACCGGTACCCAGCTCGGCGAGCTGCGCGAGGTCCTGGCCCTCGCCAAGCCGACGGTGCTCGCCCTCAACAAGACCGATCGATTCACCGCCGATGAGCTCGAAGGCGTGAAGCAGCGTCTGGCCGTGCGCCTCGGACCCGCCCAGCGGGTGGCCCTGGTGCCGGTCCGCGCCGGTGGGATGCGCGAGCTGGTTCGTATCCTGCCCGACGGCACGGAGGAGATGGTCCAGCGCCCCCTGGAGCCCCAGGTGGAGGGGCTGCAGCGCGCTCTGCAGCGGGTTGTGGACCGGGATGGCGGGATCCTGGAGAGTCTGCGCGACAGCGCGGTGTTCGTGCTCGTCGGGCGCAAGCTCGACGCTGCCGTGCGCGAGGGGCGCGCCGCGCGTGCCGACGAGATCGTGCGCGGCTATACGCGCAAGGCTGTGATTGGTGCGATGGCGGCGGTCACGCCCGGTACCGATGTGCTGGTCCAGGGCTACCTGGGGACGCGCCTGGTCCAGGCGCTCTGCCGGGTCTACGAGGTCCCGGCCCGCCAGATGGACCTGGACCGTCTCCTGGAGCTGGTGCAGCGGCGGGTGGGGCGCGCCCACACCCTGGTGCTGGCTATCGCCGGCAACGCCCTCAAGACCTTTCCGGGGCTTGGCACCCTGGCGGGCGGCCTGCTCCATGCCGTAGCCTATGGACTGGTGTTCGACGGCCTCGGCAAGGCCGTGGCGCGAAGCCTGGAGAGCCGCGGCGAGCTGCATCCGCTTCAGGCCGCAGATTCTTTCGGGGAGACCCTGCTTGAAGACGTGGAAACATCTGCGCGACGCCTTGCAAAGCTGGCGCTCCGGGAGGTCCGACAGCCCGGCGATGCTGGCACCGCCACCGGGGGGTGACAGCCATCTGGCGCTCGCTCGGGAGAGTCTGCGCGAGCTGCTCGCGGACCCGCGGGTGCCTGTGGAGGTCCGCGAGTCCCTGGCGCTCGACTATGCTCAGGTCCAGGCGATGTTGGACAAGCTGGAGGAAGGTCACCTGCATGTGGCCGCCTTCGGCCGGGTCAGCGTCGGCAAGTCCGCCACCCTCAACGCCTTGCTCGGCGAGCAGCGTTTCAGCACCAGCCCGCTGCATGGGGAGACGCGCCGGACCCAGATGGGACGCTGGAGCGAGTACCAGTCCGGGGGCGTGTTCCTGATCGATACCCCGGGCATCAACGAGGTGGACGGCGAGGCGCGCGAGCGCATGGCGCGCGAGGTCGCCGGCCGCTCCGATCTGGTGCTGTTCATCGTCGATGGGGACATCACCGAGACCGAGGCGCACGCGTTGCGCACCCTGTCCGCCCAGAACCGGCCCCTGGTGCTGGTGCTCAACAAGGTCGACCGCTACACCCGGGCCGAGCGCGAGGTGCTGCTGGAGTCGCTTCGGCAGCGCAGCGCCGGGCTGGTCGATCCGCGTAACCTGGTGGCCATCAGCGCCTCACCGCCGGAGCAGCTGGTGCTTATGGTCGACGAGCAGGGCGAGGAGACCGAGACGGTGCGTCGGCGCCCGCCCGATGTCGCGGGGCTCAAGGAGCGGCTCTGGCAGATTCTCGAGGGCGAGGGCAAGACCCTGGCCGCCTTGAACGCCGGGCTGTTCGCCGGAGACCTGAGCGAGCGGGTCAGCGAGCGCATGCTCGCCGTGCGCCGGGAGCTCGGCGCCCGGGTGATCCGCACCTATTGCATCTCCAAGGGTGTGGCGGTGGCTCTGAACCCGGTGCCGGTGACCGACCTGATCGCCGCCGCGGTGGTCGATGTGAGTATGGTCGTGCATCTGTCGCGGGTGTACGGTTTGCCCCTCAGCCGGGCCGACGCCGGGTCGCTGGTGCGCACCATCGGCGCCCAGATGGCGCTGTTGATGGCCACGGTCTGGGCCGTGAATCTGGTCTCCTCGGCGCTCAAGGCGGGCACCGCCGGGTTGTCCGCGGTGGTGACCAGCGCCGCCCAGGGCACGGTAGCCTACTACAGTACCTATCTGGTCGGGCAGGCGGCGGAGCGCTATCTGGCGATGGGCCGGTCCTGGGGTGAGGCCGGGCCCAAACGGGTGGTCCAGGACATCATCGACAGCCTGGATCGGGAGTCGGTGCTCGCCCAGGCCCGCGCCGACATCCGCGCGCGGCTGCGATCGGCCTGACACACGCCGTCGTGCGCGGCGATTCGCGGAGCGGGGCAAAGTGATGGTAAACAGCGGAATCAAGCCTGCAGCAGTGATCGACTCTCCCCTGGGGCGAATCGCGGTCCATACCGAAGGGGAACGGGTCGCCGGCATAGAGCTGGTCGATGATACCGCGCCTCTGTGCCCCCCGGCCGATGCGATCGCCGAGCGTGCCGTTCGTCAGATGCAGTCCTATTTCAATCACCCGGATACGGCGTTTCACCTGCCCCTGGAGCCCCGGGGCACCGACTTCCAACGCCGGGTCTGGGACGCCCTGAGGCGCATCCCCGCAGGGCGGGTCCGTAGTTATGGGGAGATTGCCCGCGAGCTCGGCACCAGCGCCCGTGCTGTGGGGGGCGCCTGCCGGGCCAACCCGCTGCCGATCCTGGTGCCTTGCCACCGGGTGGTCGCAGCCGAGGGCCTGGGTGGCTATTCCGGGGCTCGCGGGGGGCGCTGGCTCGAGATCAAACGTTGGCTGCTGTCCCATGAGGGTGCCCTCTCGGGGTGAATGCCGACTCGGATCGGCCGGTCATCGAGCGCTTCGCCGATGCGCTCTGGATGGAGCGCGGGCTGAGCCGTAACACTCTCGAGGCCTATCAGTCCGATCTGCGCGCCCTGGCCGCCTGGCTCTCCAGCGTCAAACAGCGCGACCTGCTCAGCGCCGAGCGCCTGGACCTGCTGGATTATCTCGTTGTGCTCTCCAAGCGCCGGCGCAGCCCCCGCTCCACGGCGCGGGTGCTGTCCTGCCTGCGCCAGTTCTACCGCCACGCCCTGCGCGAGGGCTGGACCAGGGCCGACCCCAGTGCCCGCATCGACGCCCCCAAGATCGGCCGGCCGCTGCCCAGGACTCTGACCGAGCGCGAGGTGGAGCGCCTCCTGGAGGCGCCGGATGTTGAGACGCCGCAGGGCTTTCGCGACCGCACCATGCTCGAGGTGCTGTATGCGACCGGATTGAGGGTGTCCGAGCTGGTAACCCTCGAGCCGGGCCAGGTCAGCCTCACCCAGGGCCTGGTGCGAGTGCTGGGCAAGGGCGGCAAGGAACGGCTGGTGCCCCTGGGCGAGGAGGCGATGCATTGGCTCGGTGAATTCGTGCGCGGACCGCGCAGGGAGATCCTCGGCGAGCAGCTCTGCGCCCAGCTGTTTCCCACCCGGCGCGGCGCCGGCATGACCCGCCAGGCATTCTGGTACCTGATCAAGCGGCACGCCCTGAGCGCCGGTATCGACAAGCCACTCTCGCCCCATACCCTCAGGCATGCCTTTGCGACCCACCTGGTGAACCACGGTGCGGATCTGCGCGTGGTGCAGATGCTGCTCGGCCACAGCGATCTATCCACGACCCAGATCTACACCCACGTCGCCCGCGAGCGCCTGAAAAACCTCCACGAGCAACACCACCCGAGGGGGTGAGCCCGAAAAATCGATCCGGTGGATCGATTTTTCGGGCGAACGCCTCGCCACGGATGGCGAGGCCGGGGGTCATCGGAGCCTCGACGCTTGCGGCAGGGATGCCAGGGTATCTCGAGCCGAAGTCGCTGCACGGTGGATCGATTTTTCGGGCGAACGCCTCGCCACGGATGGCGAGGCCGGGGGTCATCGGAGCCTCGACGCTTGCGGCAGGGATGCCAGGGTATCTCGAGCCGAAGTCGCTGCGCGGTGGATCGATTTTTCGGGCGAACGCCTCGCCACGGATGGCGAGGCCGGGGGTCATCGGAGCCTCGATGCTTGCGGCAGGGATGCCAGGGTATCTCGAGCCGAAGTCGCTGCACGGTGGATCGATTTTTCGGGCGAACGCCTCGCCACGGATGGCGAGGCCGGGGGTCATCGGAGCCTCGATGCTTGCGGCAGGGATGCCAGGGTATCTCGAGCCGAAGTCGCTGCGCGGTGGATCGATTTTTCGGGCGAACGCCTCGCCACGGATGGCGAGGCCGGGGGTCATCGGAGCCTCGATGCTTGCGGCAGGGATGCCAGGGTATCTCGAGCCGAAGTCGTTGTGCCCGGATTGGTCCTGCGGACCAAATTGCGGGGCGAACGCCCGCACAGGGTGAGTCGGGACCGATCGTCCAGTGGACGATCGCAGCCCGAGGAACGACCCGCCATAGATGGCGGGGCTGGCGGTCATCGAAGCCAGCGGAGTCGCGGCATGGATGCCAGGTGCATTCGTTTGGCAGCGGATGGGGGCCTTGGGGGAAACGCATCGCCGAGGGGCTCGCCTCCCACAGCCCGGGCCCCGGCCGCCTGTACGAAGCTGGCCCCCGGCTGATCGGTCCTTGGGGGAAACGCATCGCCGAGGGGCTCGCCTCCCACAGCCCGGGCCCCGGCCGCCTGTACGAAGCTGGCCCCCGGCTGATCGGTCCTTGGGGGAAACGCATCGCCGAGGGGCTCGCCTCCCACAACCCGGGCCCCGGCCGCCTGTTCGAAGCCAGCCCCTGGCCGATCGGTCCTTGGGGGGAAACGCATCGCCGAGAGGGCTCGCCTCCCACGGCCCGGGCCCCGGCCGCCTGACCAAAGCCAGCCCCTTGGCCGATAGGACCCCGTCCAATCAAGACTGTAGGAGGCCAGCCCCCTGGGCCGATAGGACCCCGTCCAATCAAGACTGTAGGAGGCCAGCCCCCTGGCCGATAGGGCCCTGTCCAATCAAGAATGTAGGAGGCCAGCCCCCTGGCCGATAGGACCCGTCCAATCAAGATTGTAGGAGGCCAGCCCCTGGCCGATAGGGCCCTGTCCAATCAAAAATGTAGGAGGCCAACCCCCTGGCCGATAGGACCCCGTCCAATCAAGAATGTAGGAGGCCAGCCCCCTGGCCGATAGGGCCCTGTCCAATCAAAAATGTAGGAGGCCAGCCCCCTGGCCGATAGGGCTCTGTCCAACAAGACGTCAGGTAGCGGCTGTGCCGCAGCCTGACCTACGCCCGTCTCCCGTCTCCCGTCTCCCGTCTCCCGTCTACGGCCTCCCAGCTCGGCTGCGACCCGAGTGTCCCCCGACCCGAGATGTGGTAGATTCCCGCCCCTTGCCGAGCAACGCCGGGGAGACCAGTATGCCTTCGTTCGACGTGGTGTCCGAGGTCGATCTGCAGGAAGTGCGCAACGCCGTCGATCAGGCCGGCCGTGAGGTGGAGACGCGTTTCGACTTCAAAGGAAGCAATGCCCGGTTCGAGCAACACGAGGCGGAGGTCACGCTGCACGCCGAGAACGAGTTCCAGCTCCAGCAGATGATGGATATCCTGCAGAAGAAGCTGGTCAAACGTAGTGTCGATATCGCCGCTCTGGACATCAAGGCGCCGGTGACCAGCCTCAGCGCCGCACGCCAGCAGGTTACCATCAAGCAGGGGGTGGACTCGGAAACGGCCAAACGGCTCGTCAAGGACATCAAGGCGTCCAAGGTCAAGGTTCAGGCCCAGATCCAGGGCGACCAGGTGCGGGTCAGCGGAAAGAAGCGCGACGATCTCCAGCAGGTCATTGCCGTGCTTCGCCAGACCGACTACGAGCTGCCTTTGCAGTTCACCAATTTTCGTGACTGACGGGAGCCACCGAATCATGTTCGAGAAGATCATTCAGCGCCGCGCCGGCGACACCTGGGTGGGCATACTGACCGCCGGGCTCGCGCTCGGCGGGGCCTGCATCCTGCCCCTGACCCAGGCTGGCGAGCAGACGGCGCCCGATCCTGTTCGCACGGCCATGGCGGCCGCGCTGCCCGGGGTCACCATCGACAGCGTGCGTCCGAGTCCCGTGGGCGGCCTCTACGAGGTTATGGTCGGGCCGCAGCTGGTCTATGTCTCCGCCGACGGCCGCTATCTGATTCAGGGCGACATTACGGACCTGCAGACCCGCAAGAGCATCACCGAGCCGAGACGTCGCAAGGCGGTGGCGGACGCGGTCAATGCCGTGGGCGAGGACAAGATGATCATCTTCGGGGACGACAAGGCCAAGTACACAGTCAGCGTTTTCACCGACATCGATTGCGGCTACTGCCGCAAGCTGCACTCGGAGATCGACAAATACATCGCGGCCGGCATCCGCATCCGTTATCTGTTCTTCCCGCGGGCCGGGCTGAACAGCGACTCCTACCATAAGGCAGTGTCGGTCTGGTGTGCCGACGACAGGCACAAGGCGCTGACCGAGGCCAAGCTGGGCAAGCCGCTGCCCCAGCGCGAGTGCGACAACCCGGTGAAGCAGGAGTATCAGCTCGGCGAGACCCTGGGCATAGATGGGACTCCCGCCTTGGTGATGCCGGACGGAGAGTTGGTGCCCGGCTATCTGCCGCCGGCGCGCCTGGCTGCCTATCTCGAGGCCAAAAGGCTAGGGGCGCATTAGGCGCCGCGGCTGGGCGTGCGCGACCCGGGTTTGAGAAGACCCGCAGGCCGAGCGTTGCAGGGGGCTGTCGATGTCTAGCGAAGACGATCCATTGCGCGCGCAGGGCTCTAGCGAGGCTCGCGTGCTTCGAGATGGAGGGGCGCTCCGACCGCGGCAAGGTCCGGGCCGCCAACGAGGACTGCTGGGCGGTGCGTGTGCCTCAGGGCCTGGTGGTGGTGGCGGATGGGGTCGGCGGGCACAGCGGCGGTGATGTCGCCAGCGAGCTTGCCACCCGGGTGGTCCTGGAGGCCCTTGCGCAGCCCGATCAGGGGGGCTCCGAGCGCGAGAGGCTGCTGTCGGCCATCGCCGAGGCCCACCGTGAGCTCACGGAGACTGCCCAGAAGCTGCCTCACTTGACTGGGATGGCCACCACGATTGTGGTCGGGCAGTTTCGCGGCCATCGGCTGCATCTGGCCCACGTCGGCGATTCCCGGGCATATCGGATGTCAGGTAGCGGGCTGGAGCGGCTCACCCAGGATCACTCGCTGGTGGAGGAGATGGTGCGGCTGGGTATGTTCGGCAGCGTCGAGGAGGCCCTCAAAGGCGGCATTCCGGCCAGCATGCTGACCCGCGGGCTGGGAATCGACGCGGCGCCGGTGGCCGACTATGCGGAGCTCGCCGTGGAATCCGGCGATGTCTTCCTGTTCTGCACCGACGGTCTGACCGGCATGGTGGTTGACCGCACCCTCGCCGAGGTGCTCGGAGATCCGTCGCTCGGGTTGTCGGACAAGGCGGACAGGTTGGTGGATCTGGCGTTGGAAAACGGCGGATTGGATAATGTGACACTGGTGCTGGCCCGGCTCGTCGGCTCGCAAGAAGCCTCAGTCGGCGCCTCCTGACCGAAGGATCGGCGGACCTTTTGCGCGCTTTGCGTCCCGACCACGAGGGGAATGAGCATGGCCTTGCTGATGATTATCTCGAATGACGGCTCCGAGAAGGCGCTGCCTCTCGAAAAACAGCGTATGCGCATCGGCAGGGATCCGGAATGCGATATCCCATTGGACGACCCTTCCGTCAGTCGCCGCCATGTGGTGCTCAACCGGGTGTACAACGAATACTTCCTGGAGGACCAGAACAGCACCAACGGCACCGTGCTGAACGGACGCCGAGTGTTCAAGCACATGCTCAAGCATGGCGATCTGCTCGAGGTCGGCGCCTTCAAGTTTCGCTACGAGAAGCGCGATGAGCTGGATCCGGACGAGCAGGACAGCGACCTGGAAGAGACCTTGTTTGTGAGCGACAGCGGCAAGCCCCTGGTGGAATCCGAGGCCGGGCCCGAGGAGACGGCCCGGGCGCAGATCATCTCCGAGCCCGAGCAGGGGCTGCCCGAGGCGTCCCTGCGCATGCTCAACGGCAAGCACGAGGGCAAGCGTGTGCTGCTCAGCAAGCCGGTGCTCGCCATCGGTCCGCGGGGCAGCCGCTCGGCGGCCGTGGTTCGCAAGGGCGAGGGGTACTTCCTGATGAGGCTGGGCGATGGCGAGGTGCCGACCGTCAACAGCCAGCCGGTGCCGCGGGGGGGCACGCCGCTCAAGGACGGCGACGTCGTGGAGGTGGCGGACAGGCTGTTGCGGTTCGTCCTGAAGGGCTGAGGGCCGGCGCGCTCAGCGCTCCAGATACCGGAGCTTGTCCGGCTTGCCGTCCCATTCCTCGGCATCGGCGGGGGCCGCCTGCTTCTTGTTGATCACCGGCCATTCCTGGGACAGCTCGGCGTTGAGCGCCAGGAACTGCTCCTGACCGGGCGGCACGTCATCCTCGCTGAAGATGGCCACGGCCGGACATTCCGGCTCGCACAGCGCACAGTCGATGCACTCGTCCGGGTCGATCACCAGGAAGTTCGGGCCTTCGTGGAAGCAGTCCACCGGGCAGACTTCGACACAGTCCGTGTATTTGCAGCGGATGCAGTTCTCGGTCACCACGTACGTCATCGGGCGGCTCCTGTCGGTCTCGGCTGGCAGTGAGCTTAGGCGATTGGCGGAAAAGAATATACCCGGTTGCGTAGGGCTTTCGTTCGTATTCACGCCGCGACAGTAGGCGCATAGCAGGGCTATGCAACTGCTGGCGCAACGCCGAAGACGGATGAAAATACAAGCAAGGGGGTATCGTCTTTGGCAGAGATCGCCTTAGCCCAGGTGCACCGGCTTGTCTCTGCGTCCCGGCGTCGACCGCTCGGGGTACTCAGTCGAGCAGTGCCTTGAGGCGGTAGAGCTCGGCCAGGGCGTCGCGCGGCGCGAGCCCGTCGGGGTCCAGGGCGCGTAGCGCCTCCACCGCGGGGCTGGGCGGCTCCGGGGCGAATAGAGAGAGCTGGCTCGCCTGTCCCTCGGCGTGGCGCTGGGCGCTCGCCTCCAGCTCCAGCAGCCGCCGGCGGGCCCGCTCGATGACCTGGCGCGGCACGCCGGCCAGCTGCGCGACCTGCAGGCCATAGCTCTGGCTGGCCGGACCCTCGCGCACCGCATGCAGGAATACGATGGCGTCGCCGTGCTCCACGGCGTCCAGGTGCACGTTGGCGATCCCGGGGTGCTCTTCGGGCAGGGTGGTCAGCTCGAAGTAGTGGGTCGCGAACAGGGTGAAGGCGCGGATGCGGGTGGCCAGCTCCACCGCGCAGGCCCATGCAAGCGACAGTCCGTCGAAGGTGCTGGTGCCGCGGCCGATCTCGTCCATCAGGACCAGGCTCCGGGCGCTGGCGTTGTGCAGGATGTTGGCCGTTTCCTGCATCTCCACCATGAAGGTCGAGCGCCCTCCCGCCAGGTCGTCGGAGGCGCCGATGCGCGAGAAGATGCGATCCACGGGGCCGATACGCGCCTGGGCCGCCGGCACGTAGCTGCCGGCGCAGGCGAGCAGCACGATGAGCGCGGTCTGGCGCATGAAGGTGGATTTGCCCCCCATGTTCGGCCCCGTGACCACCAGCATGCGCCGGGCATCGTCCAGCTCCACCCCGTTGGCGACGAACGGGCCCTCGCTCACCTGCTCGACCACCGGGTGGCGCCCGTCGACGATGCGGATGCCCGGCTCCTCGCTGAGCACCGGGGCGCGCAGGTCCAGGGTCTCGGCCCGCTCGGCCAGGTTGCACAGCGCGTCCAGGGCGGCCAGCGCCTCGGCGCAGGCTTGCAGGACCGGCAGCTGCTCCTGCAGCGCATCCAGCAGCGCCTCATAGAGGGCCTTCTCCCGCGCCAACGCGCGCTCGCGCGCCGACAGCACCCGGTCCTCGAAGCGCTTGAGCTCGGGGGTGATGAAGCGCTCCGCGCCCTTGAGGGTCTGGCGGCGCAGGTAGTCCGCCGGCACCGCTCGGACTGGCTGCGCCCGATCTCGATGTAATAGCCGTGAACCCGGTTGTAGCCGACCTTGAGGCTGGCGATGCCGCTGCGCTCGCGCTCGCGCCGCTCCAGCTCGAGCAGGAACTGGTCGGCGTTCCGGGCGAGGTCATGCAGCTCGTCGAGCTCGGCGTCGTAGCCGCGGGCGAGCACGCCGCCGTCGCGGATCAGCATCGGCGGATGCTCGATGATCGCGCGCGCCAGCAGCTCGACCACCTGGGGGTGGGTGCCGGCCTCCCGGGCCAGGCGCCCGAGCAGCGGGGTGTCCAGATCCGCCAGCAGCGTCTGGATGCCGGGCAGCTGGGCGAGCGAGTCGCGCAGGGTCGCGAGATCCCGGGGGCGTGCCGACTTCAGGGCGACCCGGGCGAGGATGCGCTCCAGGTCGCCGATGCTCTGCAGCTGACTATGGAGGCTGGGGTGGGCGAGCCGCTCCAGGAGCACCCCGATCGCGGCGTGGCGCTCGCCGACAGCGGCCCTCTCGCGCAGCGGCCGGCTCAGCCAACGGCGCAGCAGGCGGCTGCCCATGGCGGTGGCGGTGCGGTCCAGCACCCCCGCCAGGCTGTGCTGGGGCTGGCTGCCGAGGCTGCGCTCGATCTCCAGATTGCGCCGCGTGGCCGCGTCGATGATCACGGCGTCCTCACGCCGTTCCACGGTGAGGCCGCGCAGGTGGGGCAGGGCGCTGCGCTGGGTGTCCTGCACGTAGCGCAGCAGGCAGCCGGCAGCGGTGAGCGCCAGCGGCTGGTCGGCGCAGCCGAAGCCGCGCAGGTCGCGGGCGCCGAACTGGCCGGCGAGCAGACGCTCGGCACTTTCCAGGTCGAAGTGCCAGCCCGGGCGGCGCGTCAGCCCGGGACGCTCGCGCAGACAGCGTGGCGTCTTGGCCTCTTCGGCGAGCAGCACCTCCGCCGGACTCAGGCGCTCGATCTCGCCGGCCAGGGCCTCCTCGGAGTCGAGCTGCTGGATGGCGAAACGCCCGCTGCCCAGATCCAGCACCGCTAGACCGTAGCCGCCGGCTGTATGGTGCAGTGCCGCCAGCAGGTTGTCGCGCCGCTCCTCCATCAGGGCCTCGTCGGTGACCGTGCCGGGCGTTATCACGCGCACCACCTTGCGCTCCACCGGCCCTTTGGATGTGGCCGGATCGCCGATCTGCTCGCAGACAGCTACCGACTGGCCCAGCTTGACCAGGCGGGCCAGATAGGTCTCGGCCGCGTGGTAGGGGACGCCCGCCATGGGAATGGGCGCGCCGGCGGACTGGCCGCGCTTGGTCAGGGTGATGTCAAGCAGCCGGGCCGCGCGCTCGGCATCCTCATAGAACAGCTCGTAGAAGTCCCCCATGCGGTAAAACAGGAGCATGCCGGGATGCTCCGCCTTGATGCGCAGGTACTGCTGCATCACCGGGGTGTGCGGCTGGGCGGCGGCGCTGCTCATGGCTGCTCGATGCGGACTTGCGTGGGGGCCGGACCGCGTGTCATTCGAAGCTGTAGTGCTTCTCCACCGCCTCCACGATCTCCCAGGTGCAGGACATGCCGGCCGGGAAGCTGATCAGATCGCCGCGCCGGAATTCCCGGGGCTGGCCGCCGTCGGGCGTCACCCGGAAGCGGCCCTTGAGGACATAGCAGGTCTCCGGCCGGTCATAAGTCCAGGGAAAGCTGGATACCTCTTTCTTCCATACCGGCCAGTCGTAGACGCCCAGCACTTCCAGCTTCATGGGAGAGGGCTTGTGCTCACACAGAATATCGGTCATCTCGATGAATCCCTTGCGGTTTCGAGGGTATCGACGGTATGCGCGAAGGCTCGACAGTGTATAAGAAGCGCGCCCGTCAGGCATGTGTCGCGCGTTGCGCTGGGCGGCCGGGCTCGGCCATACTCGGGTGCATGGACGCGCATCGGGACCTGGCACAGCAGCTCGGCGAGCGCCTGCTGGCGGCCGGACTCACGCTGGTGACGGCAGAGTCCTGTACCGGCGGCTGGGTGGCGAAGGTGCTGACCGATATCGCTGGCAGCAGCCAGTGGCTCGACCGGGGCTTCGTAACCTACTCCAACCAGGCCAAGCGCGACATGCTCGGGGTGCGCGCCGACACGATCGGGCGCTACGGTGCCGTGAGCGAGGCCACGGTGCGCGCGATGGTGCAGGGGGCGCTGCGCCACAGCCGGGCCACGGTGGCGCTGGCGATCAGCGGCATCGCCGGACCCAGCGGCGGCACCGCCGACAAACCGGTGGGCACCGTGTGGCTGGCCTGGGCGCGTGCCGGCGGCGAGATCCGCACGCGCTGCGAGCGTTTCCCGGGCGATCGCGACGCGGTACGGCGCCAGGCGGTGAGCGCCGCCCTGGAGGGGGCCCTGGCGATCCTTGGCTGAGCCCGCCAGCCAACGCCTGTTCTTCGCACTCTGGCCGGGCCCCTCGGTGCGCGAGCGCCTGGCGTGTCTCGCCCGGGAGGCCGCAGGCCGGGGCCGCGTGCCCCACCCGGACGACATGCACATCACCCTGGCGTTCCTGGGGGAGGTGAGCGCAGACCGCCTGGACTGCGTGCTGGGCGTTGCCGATCACCTGCGCGCCGCGCCCCTGGAGCTAAGCATCGAGCGGCTGGGGTTCTGGCCCCGGCCGCGCATCCTGTGGTGCGGCCCGAGCGAGACCCCGCCCGCGCTGCTGGCCCTGGTCGGCGACCTGTATCAGGGCCTTCGAGCCTGCGGATTCGAGCCCGAGCACCGCACCTTTCAGGCCCATTGCACCCTGGCCCGCAAGGCGCGCGACGCGGGGGAGCTGCGGCTTGCCGAGCCCTTTCGATGGCCGGTCTCGGAGGTCGTGCTGGCCCTGTCCGAGGCGGTAGCCGCGCCGCCGCGCTACCACATCCTGCGGCGTTGGCCCCTGGTCGCCTGACGCCCCGCCCGGGCCCATGACGTGCGCCGGAGCCTGTGTGATAATCCGGGTCCGATTTCATCGGATACCAGCGCCGGCGAAGGACCCTGCTGGCTTATTAGGAACCGGGGAGCAGACAATGGACGAAAATCGAAAGAAGGCCTTGGCCGCCGCGCTGGGCCAGATCGAGAAGCAGTTCGGCAAAGGCTCGGTCATGCGCATGGGCGACGTGGGTGCGGTGCGCAACCTCGAGGCCATCTCCACCGGCTCGCTGGGACTGGACATCGCCCTGGGCATAGGCGGAGTGCCCAAGGGTCGGGTGGTGGAGATCTTTGGCCCGGAGTCCTCGGGTAAGACCACGCTTACTCTGCAGATCGTCGCCGAATCCCAGAAGAAAGGCGGCACCGCTGCCTTCGTGGATGCCGAGCACGCGCTCGATCCGAGCTATGCCGAGAAGCTCGGGGTCAACATGAACGAGCTGCTGGTATCCCAGCCGGACACCGGCGAGCAGGCCCTGGAGATCACCGACATGCTGGTGCGCTCGGGCGCGGTCGACGTGGTGGTGGTGGACTCGGTGGCCGCACTCACGCCCAGGGCCGAGATCGAGGGCGAGATGGGCGACTCGCACGTCGGGCTGCAGGCGCGTCTGATGTCCCAGGCGTTGCGCAAGCTCACCGCCAACATCAAGCGCTCCAACACCGTGGTGATCTTCATCAACCAGATCCGCATGAAGATCGGCGTGATGTTCGGCAACCCCGAGACCACCACCGGCGGCAACGCGCTCAAGTTCTATGCCTCGGTGCGGCTGGATATCCGCCGCATCGGCAGCATCAAGAAGGGCGAGGAGGTGGTCGGCAACGAGACGCGCGTCAAGGTGGTGAAGAACAAGGTCGCGCCGCCGTTCAAGCAGGCCGACTTCGAGATCCTCTACGGCGAGGGTATCTCGCGCGAAGGCGAGCTCATCGACCTGGGCGTGCAGCAGGGCATAGTGGACAAGTCCGGGGCCTGGTACAGCTACAAGGGCGATCGCATCGGCCAGGGCAAGGACAACGCCCGCAACTTCCTCAAGGAGCATCGCGAGATCGCCGCGGAGATCGAGGCACAGATCCGTGCCGCCGCCCTGCCGCAGTCGGCCAGCGAGGACAGCGCGCAGCCCGCCGAGGTGGAGGCCTGAGCGGCGATCCGGGCGAGGCGCTCGCGCAGGCCGCATTGCGTCTGCTGGCCGTCCGCGAGCATTCGCGGGCCGAGCTGAGGGGGAAGCTGCTGGGGCGTGGCGCCGACCGGGATGAGGTCGAGCGGCTGCTCGGACGTCTCGAGCGGGAGCGGTTGCTGAGCGACGAGCGCTTCGCCGGCGAGTATGTTGAGGCGAGACGACAGCGTGGCTTCGGACCGCTGCGCATCCGGGCGGAGCTACGCGAGCGCGGGGTCGCCGAGGAGCTGATTGCCGGCCTCCTGGACGAGGGCGATGATGCCTGGACCCAGGCGATGCATGACGCCCATGACCGCAGGTTCGGTGAGGGGCCGCCAGCGGATCTTCGGGACCTGGCCCGGCGTGGGCGCTTCCTGGCATATCGCGGGTTCAGCGGCGAGCGGGTGCGGCGCTTTCTTCGCTTCGAGGACTAGCCCGAGCCTCCTCCGGGGCTCGCCGGGCTGAGGGTGCGGCCTTGTCCACGGCTGCCTGAGCGCCCTCATGCGCTCGAATCCGCGCCGGAAATACGTAGAATTGATCTGTCGCGCCCTGTCCGCCGATGCCCTGCTTCCGCTTGACCAAGGACCCACAGACACCCCATGACCAGCAGCGCTGAGCTTCGCAAGGCCTTTCTCGACTATTTCGCGAGCCAGGGCCACGAGCAGGTACCGAGCAGTCCGCTGGTGCCGCACAACGACCCGACCCTGCTGTTCACCAACGCCGGCATGGTCCAGTTCAAGGATTGCTTTCTCGGCCGCGAGCGCCGCGCCTACAGCCGCGCCGCCAGTGCCCAGCGCTGTGTGCGTGCGGGCGGCAAGCACAACGACCTGGAGAACGTCGGCTACACCGCCCGCCACCACACCTTCTTCGAGATGCTGGGCAACTTCAGCTTCGGCGATTACTTCAAGCGCGAGGCCATCGGCTATGCCTGGGAGTTTCTCACCGGCACCCTGGGGCTGCCCCCGCAGCGGCTCTGGGTGACGGTCTACCGCGACGACGAAGAGGCCGCCGACGTCTGGCTGAAGGACGTCGGCGTGGACCCGGCGCGCTTCGCGCGCCTGGGCGAGGACTCCAACTTCTGGTCCATGGGCGATACCGGCCCCTGCGGCCCCTGCTCCGAGATCTTCTACGACCACGGTCCCGCGGTGGCGGGCGGCCCCCCGGGGACCCCCGAGGAGGACGGCGACCGCTATGTGGAGATCTGGAACCTGGTGTTCATGCAGTACAACCGCGACGCGGAAGGCGACCTGACGCCGCTGCCCCGTCGCTCGGTGGATACCGGCATGGGGCTGGAGCGCCTGGCCGCCGTGATGCAGGGGGTTCACAGCAACTATGACATCGACCTGTTCCGCCGGCTGATCGGGGATGCCGCGCGGCTCACCGGCTGCAGCGACGGCGAGAGCAAGTCGCTACGGGTGATCGCCGATCACATCCGCTCCTGCGCCTTCCTGGTGGCCGACGGGGTGCTGCCCTCCAACGAGGGGCGCGGCTATGTGCTGCGCCGGATCATCCGGCGCGCGATCCGTCACGGCTACATGCTCGGGCAGCACGAGCCCTTCTTCTTCGCACTGGTGGGCCCGCTGGCCGAGGAGATGGGCGCGGCCTACCCGGAGCTGGTGACGGCGCGCGAGCACGTCGAGCGGGTGCTGCGCCAGGAAGAGCTGCGCTTTGCCGAGACCATCGAGCAGGGGATGAAGATGCTCGAGGAGGGCATCGGGCAGCTCACTGGGCGGTGCATCCCCGGCGAGGTGGTGTTCCGGCTCTACGACACCTATGGGTTCCCTACCGATCTCACGGCCGACATCGCCCGCGAGCGCGGTCTGCACCTGGACATGGCCGGCTTCGAGCGCGAGATGAGCGCGCAGCGCCAGCGGGCCCGGGCCGCCAGCCAGTTCGGGCTCGACCAGCAGACCGAGGTCAATCTGGAGGGCGAGACCGAGTTCAGCGGCTACGAGCGTCTGGAGGACCGCTCCACCCTGATCGCGCTCTACCGCAACGGCCAGTCCGTCGATGTGCTCAATGTCGGGGAAGAGGGGATGGTGGTGCTGGACCGCACGCCCTTCTACGCCGAGTCCGGCGGCCAGGTCGGCGATACCGGGATGCTGCAGTGCGGCAGCGCGCTGTTCGAGGTGCGCACCACGCGTAAGCAGGGCGGCAAGGTATTCGCCCACTACGGCGTGCTGATCGAGGGCATGCTGCAGATCGGCGACACCGTGCAGGCCCAGGTGGATCGGAGCGCGCGCCAGGCCACGGCCCTCAACCACTCGGCGACCCATCTGCTGCATGCCGCGCTGCGCCGCGTGCTCGGCGACCATGTCAACCAGAAGGGCTCGCTGGTGGAGCCCGAGCGGCTGCGCTTCGACTTCTCCCAGTACGAGGCGCTCAGCCGCGAGCAGCTGCGGGCCATCGAGCAGATGGTCAACGAGCAGATCCGGGCCAACCAGGTGGTGGAGACCCGCATCATGTCGCTGGACGACGCCAAGGCCTCCGGCGCGATGGCGCTGTTCGGCGAGAAGTACGACGAGCGGGTCCGGGTGCTGCGCATGGGTGATTTTTCCACCGAGCTGTGCGGAGGCACCCATGTCAAGGCCGTGGGGGACATCGGGCTGTTCAAGATCGTCTCCGAGCAGGGGGTGGCTGCCGGGGTGCGCCGGGTGGAGGCAGTGACCGGCGGTCGGGCCGTGCAATGGATGGAAGACGAAGAGGAGCGCCTCGCCCGGGTGGCCGATCTGGTCAAGGCCGGGCGCGACGACCTGGACCAGAAAGTCGCCCAGATCATCGAGCGCAACCGTGCCCTGGAGAAGGAGCTGGAGCGGCTCAAGGCCCGGCTTGCCAGTGCCGCGGGCAGCGATCTGGCGAGCGGCGCACTCGAGATCGCCGGGGCCAAGGTGCTGGCGGCTCAGCTCGACGGCGCCGACCCCAAGTCGCTGCGCGACACCCTGGATCAGCTCAAGAACAAGCTCGGTAGCGCCGTGATCGTGCTCGCCACGGTCAGCGCCGGCAAGGTCAGCCTGGTGGCCGGCGTGACCAAGGATCTCACCGGCCGGGTGAAGGCAGGCGAGCTGGTCAATGTGGTGGCGTCCCGGGTCGGCGGTCGTGGCGGCGGCCGTCCGGACATGGCCCAGGCCGGAGGTGACGATCCCGGCGCGCTGCCCCAGGCGCTGGCGGCGGTGGCCGGCTGGGTGCGAGAGCGTCTCCAGCCCTGAGCGCCGGGCTCGGGCTTTGACGCCGGGCGGTTTTGGTGTTTAATCACCCGCTTTTTCGCGCGCGGCACCACCCTCAGGGTTTCTCCCTCAGCGGCGTGGCGGGGAATCATGGCACTCATCGTTCAGAAATACGGCGGCACCTCGGTCGGCAACGTCGAGCGGATCCAGGGCGTGGCCCGCAAGGTCCGCGACTGGAAGGCGCGGGGTCACGACCTGGTGGTGGTCGTCTCGGCCATGTCGGGCGAGACCAATCGTCTCATTGCGCTGGCCCAGGGCATCAGCGAGAGCCCCAGCGCCCGGGAGATGGACGTGCTGGTCTCGACCGGAGAGCAGGTCACCATCGCGCTGCTCGCCATGGCGCTGCATGAGCTGGGGCTTGAGGCCCGCTCGTACACCGGCGGCCAGGTGCACATCCTCACCGACAGTGCGCACTCCAAGGCCCGCATCATGGACATCGACAATGCCCGGGTGTGTGCCGACATCCAGGCCGGCCGGGTCGTGGTCGTTGCCGGATTCCAGGGTGTCGATCAGCAGGGCAACATCACGACCCTGGGCCGCGGCGGCTCCGACACCACGGCGGTCGCCATGGCCGCGGCGCTCAAGGCCGACGAGTGTCAGATCTACACCGATGTCGACGGCGTCTACACTACTGACCCGCGCATCGAGCCCAAGGCGCGCAAGCTCGATCGCATCACCTTCGAGGAGATGCTGGAGATGGCGAGCCTCGGCTCCAAGGTGCTGCAGATCCGCTCGGTCGAGTTCGCCGGCAAGTACAAGGTTCCCCTGCGCGTGCTCTCGAGCTTCGAGGAAGGCGAGGGTACCCTCATCACTCTGGAGGATGAAGGCGTGGAAGAGGCGAAGATCTCGGGCATCGCGTTCAACCGCGACGAGGCCAAGCTCACCATCCGCGGCGTGCCGGACCAGCCGGGCGTCGCCTACAAGATCCTCGGCCCGATCGGCGAGTCGAACGTCGAAGTGGACATGATCGTCCAGAACATCGCCAAGGACGAGACCACGGATTTCACCTTCACCGTCAATCGCAGCGACTTCAAGAAGGCCCTCACGCTGCTGGAGCAGACCGCGAGCGAGCTGGGGGCGCGGGAGGTGGTGGCGGATGACGGCATCGTCAAGATCTCGATCGTCGGCGTCGGGATGCGCTCCCACGCCGGGATTGCTGCCCAGATGTTCCAGTCGCTGGCCCAGGAGCGGATCAACATTCAGATGATCTCGACCTCGGAGATCAAGATCTCGGTCGTGGTGGACGAGAAGTATCTCGAGCTGGCGGTGCGGACCCTGCACAAGGCGTTCGGCCTGGACACCGGCCCGACCCGGGAGTCCGAGCTGTCGCGCCCCTAAATGGGGCCCGATGCCCTCTAATAGGGCGGAGTCTGTGGGGAAATCCTTCACCAGACTGCCACAATATTGGTAGAATCCCTAGTCCCTGCGTCTAAACCGTATCAAGGCGCCGGGCTTGGTTGGCTGCGACCCTTGGGGCGCGGCGTGCGTCACGGAGAGGCGCACGCCTCGCCCGGCGGTCGTGTTTCAGGAACTCTTAGTCAGGGAGGCAGGACAACAATGTTGATCTTGACCCGGCGGGTTGGTGAGACCCTAATGATTGGAGACGAAGTGACCGTGACGGTCCTGGGTGTGAAAGGCAACCAGGTTCGGCTCGGGGTAAACGCACCGAGGGACGTAGCGGTGCATCGCGAGGAGATCTACGAGCGTATCAAACGCGAGCAGGCCGCGGGGGAGAGCCCCCCAAACGCCTGATCCAAGTCGGCCGGCCGTTTGCCTCGCAGGGACGCGGGCGGACGGTGCGGTCGCGTCGCGGTCCGAACGCCGCGAGTCACCACGGCCCCGTCTCCGGGCGGCGGACCGCGGGCTTGGGGTCCCGCCAGGACCGGGTGCGCGGGGCGGGAATCCCGAAATTGGCCTGTTTGCCCATCGCGGTTATAATCCCACCCTCCGCGGAAGTGCACCGGGATCTCCGGCGGCAAGATCGTTGCGTGACCGGGCGACATTCGGCCAAGCAGGCCACGCAAACGACTCGTTTCGGAGAGATATTCGCGAGGCTGACGCCATCGCCTGGAGCGAGCGCGAACGACCGCAGGTCGGCCCGAAGGGCGGAGTGCAGGGAAGTACGGAGTAACGCGCACCCCTGCAGCAGGGGGGCGCCGGGCGGCCTCTTAGGCCCCCAGACAACCAGTTTCGGAGAGATGGCCGAGCGGCTGAAGGCGCACCCCTGCTAAGGGTGTATGGGGGAAACTCCATCGAGGGTTCGAATCCCTCTCTCTCCGCCACATAGAAAGACTAAGCCCCTGAAAAAAGGGGCTTTTTCATTGCCAGGCGTAGTCCCCCAAATAGTCCCCCGAGCAGCGCCCCTTCTGTGGAGATGGAACAGGCGGGCTGGCGGATCTGTGGATTGTGTCCTTTTGGCTATTATGCGCCGTGACTGCTTGCTGGGCCGAGACAGGGTCGGTTACCGGGGTCGGGGCTTCTGTGTAAGCCTAGTCCTACACGGATTAGCGGGTCGTCCGACAGATCGCCCGAGGGCGGTGCTATAGACTCCATCTCGGGCCCTGCGCCAGGACGGTACAGCCAGAACGGAAGCCCCGGCCCTGCGTCGCCCCTTCGGGGGCGTCGCCTCTTATCCGCCTCGCCTTGCGCTCTTGTCCGTGAGGGCCCCGCGAAACCCGTGGCGACCCCTAGGTGCTCCTCGTCGCCAACCCGCAAGCGAATGCGGATCGCGATGCTTGGTTGAGCCGGGGGGCCGACGCCGGACGTCAGCGACAGCAATAGGAGGGCGCAACGATGAAGCCCGAGGTTCTGGCCATCGCCCTTGCCTGTGGGGCAACACAAGCTCTCGGCGCGCAGTTGGAATTCCTGGGAGAGCCCGTCACCAAGATCGAGATTGCCAACGGAGTGGCCGCGTCATCGCCGATTCCACCCTCGGAGGGAAAGAAGCGCCGAGCGGTGATCACTCGGGAAGGGGATCAGTATTTCTGGGCGAGCAGGGGAGGGATTCCAATGACCAGGGTGGAATCTGGGGGTTACGTTACCTACGTGGCTGTGACGGGAGAGGGGTACGTCCGCACGCTATTGCCTGCTGGTCTCGATGCGTCTGCCAGCTACCGCCCGAGGCACGTGAGAAGGAATTCGCCTACACGGAGCACTTGGTCGATCAACTCGGATCAACAACGTACTTCGGCAGATAGCCGACCGGTCTAGACGCTGCGCCTTCCGGTTGCACCTGCTGTCCGCGCTGTCTGCCAGCTGAGTCGCTTAGTCACCCAGCCGCTTGACCAACTCTCGGCCTTCGTTCCGGGGATTGTTGACCGCCTTCGATACCGGGTAAGCCTCCAGATCCTCGCTCGGCGCCGGTCTCAGCAGCGCCAGCAGCTCATCTCGGTCCTTGGCCGCAGGGTCCAGCCACCTCTCGAACTGCTCCGGCGCGAGGATCGCCGGCATCCGGTCATGGATCGGCCTCATCAGCTCATTCGCGTCCGTGACGATGATGGCGCAGGAGTCGATGCCCTCTCCGGTTTCCAGACTCTTCCAGTGCTCCCACAGCCCCGCAAACGCCATGGGCTCGCCGTCGCTGCGGTGGATGAAGTACGGCTGTTTTCCATTCCCCGTCTTCCACTCGAAGAACCCGTCGGCGGGGATCAGACAGCGGCGGTACCGGAAGGCATCCCGGTAGCGGGCTTCCGTGGACCGTCTCGGCCCGGGCGTTGATCATTGAGTACCGGGTGTCCAGCCCCTTGGACCAATGCGGCACGAGGCCCCAACGCAGGATGGAGACGTCTCGTCGCCCGGTCATGTCGATCAGGCACGCCAAGCAGGTCTGGGTGGGGGCGATGTTATACCGAGGTGCGAGGTTTCCTCGATTTCGGTCCTCCAGCCCGAATACTTGGGCATACCGATCGGAGGTGGATGACTGAGCGAAACGGCCGCACATGACGGGGAAGTGTAGACCGGCGAGGTATCGGCGCCGGCCGCCAACACCTGCTTCCCGCTTACCTGTCGGGGCCCGATGACTGAGGTCGACCCCGAGGAGACATCGCCTGAGGGGTTCACTCAGGGCCTCAATCGTCCGAAAAATCGGCAACAAGCCGGAGGAGCGTCGCTTCTCAGATCAGGAACCCCACAGAGCGAGCGGCCGAGCGGTCACGCGGAGGGCATCAGCGTTATGTCGTCCAGTCGGGGTTATGACCAATTGCTATTTCCGGGTCGACGCAGCGCGCCAACGTCTGCTCAGCCCTGGTCGGCTGAAAGCAGATTCGTGTCCCTGGATCAAGCACCATGAACGTTCACCTTCCGGGGATGCCCCAAGACGGCGATGGTCAGACGAATCGGTCCATCGCTGTTCCATCGCGCCGCGGCAACCGCTTCCTCAATCACGTCATGCAGCGGGTTTTACGCCAGCGGGTGCCCCACACGGCGCCTAATCCCTGGCGCACGGACATCTACTACGAAGAGGTGCGGCTGCATGCGCCTGAAGATCCCCGCCGCGGCCCCTACGTGATGCCGCTGGTCACCCTGCGGACCAACCCGTGTCGATGGTCTATGAATGCGGGCTGTGTCATGTGCGGCTATCACCTGGGTGCCAATCGTGACAAGGTGACCGATGCTCACTTGGTAGCCCAGACCGAGGACGCGATTCGGCGGCTCAACCCCGAGGTCTACCCCACCCTGGTAGTCACCTCAAACGGCAGCTTTCTAGATGCCGCCGAGGTCTCGGACGAGGTGCGCCCCGTCCTGCTGGGGATGTTGCGCGAGGCGGGGTTCCGATTCGTCGTGTGCGAGACCCGACCCGAGTACATCACCGTCCCACGCCTGCGCGCTATGGTTGCAGCGTTCTCGCCATCCACCGTCGGCGGCCCCGGCCCCCACCCCTTGTCATTGTCTTTTGGGCTGGAGAGCTGCGACGACTTCATCCAGCAGTTCTTGTATCAACAAGGGCCGCCGGCGCGTAGATTACTTGGACGCCTTCGCCTTGTTAGACAAGGAGGGCTTTTCGTTCGATTGTTACGTGCTGTTGGGCAAGCCATTCTTGACTGCCCTAGAAGACGTAGAGGATGCCCTGCGCACGATCCGGTTCGCCATCGACCACGGCGCCAGTTACGTCTTCGTCATGGTCACCAATATGGTGGACTACAGCCTCACGGGCTACCTGGCCGAACACGGGCGGTACCGGTTGCCGAGCCTCTGGCGGGCGGTGGAGTTGCTTGACAGGCTGCCGGAGCGTTACCGGAGACTGGTGCAGGTCAAGGGCATCAGCCATGCGCCGGTGCCGCCGAATAGTTACGCACGCACTTGCGACGTCTGTACCGAGCACGTAAAGGGGGTTATCAACTTCTGGAATCAAACTGCGGAGTACGAGCATTTGCGCAGCATCTTCCCTTGCAACTGCCGCGAAGCATTTCGTGAAGGCGAATGGGGACAATCACCTGCACTAGCGCTTCCCCCGCGAGTATTGGCGGAATATGAAACCCTGGCCGCCGAATCTGGGCGTGGATCCCGCTCTGATTCCAACCGTCGAGTTGGAAGCCCTCGCCGCCGCCGAGGGGTGGGCGTGAGGTCCGAGCTCCGGGAGCCGAATCCACAGAACGCCTACTCGAGCGCTCGCGAGCACTTTCCCGCGACCTACGAAAGCGGCGGCTGCAGTACGAGGCAGGCCTGCCACACCCTTGGACGCCGCCCCCGAGACGGCCGGATATTTTTTCGACCACGCCCCCGGCGGCACTTACCCCATCATCGCCCTCCGGACCGTGCCTTGCGACAAGTACGTCCAGGGCTTCTGCGGCCCCTGTGCCTACTCCGCCCGCTCTTATCCGCGCGGTACGATCCCGAGGAGCGCTGTACGCGGGTCTGCTGGATCAGCTAGAGTGGGTCCTAACAAATTTCGACCAGCTGTTCGTTGCGCCGCATGACGACGGGCGACTTGCCGGATACCGCTTACGCACGGCCCCCAAGCGTCCTTGGTACATGATGCAATTGGCCGGAGAGAGCAGCTTCTTTCGCGACGCAGAGGTGCCGCTCGTCTATCGCCGGGCTATCTTGGAGCGCCTAGTGGCCTTCCAGGGCGAGCGCGGCGTCAATCTCCACCTAATGCTGGAGTGCCGACCCGAGCACCTGCTCGCAGCCGCTCGCAGTGGTGAACTGGCCGACTTGGCGCCGCTGCTGCAGGCACTCGACACGGTGGTGAACGTCGGCCTTGAGTGCCACGACGAGTTCTGCGCAACATCGCGTTTGCCAAGGACCTGGATCTAGCCGTCTTCACCGAATCCATGACCCTGGCCCAGGCACAAAGACTGGACCCTGGCGTGTTCCTGTTTGCCGGCTCCACCCTATACTCACCACTGCGGAGATGCTGCGCGAGGTAGCGCGGGGCCTGGAATTCCTCGGCGCCTTGGCCTTTTCGCCAACGTCATGGTCCCCAACCTCCAGGCTTACACCCTGCCGGACCTGCTATATGAGGGGGGCGCTATCGCCTCCCGGAGCCCTTCTTCCTGCTGGATCTCGCGGATCGCCTGTCTGGCCTTTCGACCCCAGCGCCCCCACCCCGTTACGCCGTTCGACTGGTTCATCGGCGGGCTGGAGTCGGACCCGCCGCCCCGCCTCACCCTCCTGGCGCACCCGGCTCGGCGAACCAGCGCGACACTAACCCGCGCTATTCACGCCTGCTTCTGAACTGGTACGTACACTGGACGTCCGAGCGGTATCACCGGAAGCGCGGCGTTTACGCGCTACAGTCCGGACTTCGGCATCACCGAGAGGACTTGAACGTGTGGATGGCCGGCCGTGGCCCGAACGCTTCGCCGAGGATCTGGCATTTGCGGAGCAGTACCTGGAAACCTATGATGCACGGATTCGAACCGGTCTAGCGCCAGCTGCCTGAAAAGGAGTCTACCGTGACCACCCAGCCCCCCAGCAAAGCGGCAGAGCTCAAGGCGAGGGGTCCGCTGTCGCAGAACCAGCTGATCAGCCGCTTGAAGAGCGACCCCCGGTTTGTCCCGGCGCTGCAGGGGGTAGAGTCCTGGGGCGCCATCGCCCCGATGGCCGGGCTAGCCTATTCGGAGCGCCACAGTGGCCTGGCGTTCTTCAGCAGCAGCTCCACCGGCACGCCCAAGCGCATCCCTTTCTCCGCGGACGATTGGGAACAGTCAGTTCGCCACCGCGCAGATTGCCTCGCTGCCCTGGGCCTGGGCGAGAGGCACTTGGCGGCCGTGCTGCTTCCGTTCGGACCCTGGTTCTCCGGGGACAACATCAGCGATGCGCTGCTCCGGCTGGGGGCCCGGATGCTCCGCGGGCCTGTATGGCCCTCACTTGGACGGTATTTTGCGCCTCATCGGCGAGCTGGATGCCAACGCGGTGATCACAACCCCTTCGATCGCCTGGGCTCTCTCCTCTCGCGGTCCCCTGCCCCGAATCGACAAGCTGATCACCGTGGGCGAGCGACTCTGTCCGGAGCTGCGCCATCTCCTGGGCTCGTCCTTGGCGCCCAACCCCAGGCCCTTTTTGAGCCAGCGAGACCGTACTCGGTTACGAGACGGGCTTAAGCCCCGACGAGTTCTTCTCGGACCCACAGCGCTTGCACCTGGAGTTCTTGGATGCCAAGGGCAACATCAGAGAGAGCGGCAGCGGGTCGTGTGGTGACACGCCGCTATGGGGAGGCGCTGCCGCTCCTGCGCTACCCGCTGGGCGACCGGGTGGAGCTGATCGCCGGGGACAACGACGGTCCGCGCTTTCGTTACCTCGGGCGTAGCGGCCATGGGTTCGGCCTGATCGGCGGAGTCAAGGTCAGCCGAAGCCAGTTGGAGAGCTTCCTCGACACCTGAGCTGCCCGATCCATACCGCGGAATTTCAAGTTTCCCACGAACCGGAGGGGGACCAACTGCGGATCGTGCTCGGCCTGTCATCCAAGGAGCCCCCGTCCGCAGCCGAGGTGCGACGCCTTTTCCTCGCATCTTCAATGGATGTTGCGGACATTGCAGCATCAGGCTTCGTTGAGGTGGACGTCGTTATTTGCCACGCCCCCCTCACTGCAAAGCGTCGGATTACCATCACGGAACAGCCATGGAGGCTCTGAGGGCGCGTGCTCACGCTGACCCAACTATTGGAGGCCGGCTAGTCGCCACCCTCTGTACTCCGACTGGGATCTGTCGGGCGTGAGGCGGTTCGGCGACGAAGCTTGGGGGATGCTGCCCACCCTGGAGCGGAATCGGCTGCGCCGCTTTCCTCAGCCTCCTGCTGGGCCGGAGTTGCTGTTCTACTCCTCGGGAACCACCGGCACACCCAAGATGGTCCGCTACAGTCCAGAGGACGTGGATCGGGTCGGCGAGCTGTGTAGCCGCTTCGCACGGCTCGAAGGCGTAACCGGGCGCTCCCGGGTAATGGTCCTCTTGCCCATGGCGCTTTGGAGCGTCGGCCGCATCACCGTGGATGGCCACCGGCGGCTCGGCGCCGAGGTGTTCCCCGTGGAGTTGCACGGCGGGATTGCGGCCTGGCAGCGAATGGCGGACCTGATTCGTCCGACCGTAATCTCCAGCACACCGAGTGTGCTGGCCGCTTGGGCGCCCTCGTACCAAGGCCCGCGGCTGGAGTTGGTCGAGACGACCGGAGAGCCCCTGCTGATCCGCGAGCGGCATCTCATCGAGGCCCATTTCGGGGCTTTCGTCCACGACGCCTACGGCCTGTCCGAGTGCGTGGTCGGCACCGAGTGCCGCCTGCGCGATGGCTTTCATTACTGGCCCGACGCCACCGGCGTCGAAGTACTGGAGCCCGAGGGCAACCGGCCCCTCCAGGAAGGCGAGAGCGGAGAACTGGTGTTGACGAGCTTCATGCAGGAGCAGATGCCGATCCTGCGCTTTCGAAGTGGGGACCGCGGCCATATCGACCGTTCCCCCTGCTCCTGCGGCTGCACGCTGCCCCGAGTGCACCTGGCCGGCCTTATGAGTCCGACACTTACCCTCCCACGCGGCGTAACTCTGGACGAAAGGGTCCTCGCGTCCGTCGTGGACAGCCTGGCGCCCGGGGCCAGTTTTCGTTACAAGGGGGTCCCGGGAAGTCCGGCGACGCCTTTCGTCGCCGGATCGTTCGTGCCCGCCCTGGAGATCCATATCCAGGCAGGAGATCCTACGTCCCATGCGTGGATCGCCCGAAAGCTGTTCTCCGCCTTACCCGAGCTAGCCGAGCTGGCCCATGAGCGGGACCTGGAGATTCATGTCATGGAGCGCCGCGGACCAGCGCGGCGTGCGATGGAGGGCGTGTGACCGGGAATGGCCAACAGCTGAAGAGGCGGCCGCGGCTACAGGTCGTCCACGGCCTAACTCCCGACGGGGAGTGTCTGCGCTCCGGCTACGCTTATCTCATTCGCAGTAGCGTGCGCATGCCCGAGCTTTATCCGCTGCTGGGAGAACTACTGTTTGCGTCACAGGTCGACACTGGCAGCGGACCAGAATCTCCCCCCAATGTTGTTGGCCTATTTGTCGAAGATTCTCCAGACACTTTGATCGCCCACTTGGTCGGCCCCGACACCGATATCATTAGAGAGCAGGATATCACGGAGAAATTCTGCTCTAAATACATGCAGCATCAGACCGCCGCTTGGCTCAACACCTTCGGCACATTCCAGCAAGCCAACAGCAAGCTTTTGCAGATTGGGACTGAGGGCAACAGTTGGTGGCGCCAATCCATTGCGGGCCCTGGAAACCCCATGGCGATACTCCGTTTTTTCCGTCTGGCTCAGGAACAGCCGGGGCGAGGCGCCATGAACGTGTTTCTCCTCAGCTCCCTGAGCAACCTGTACCGCAATCTTGGACTGGCAGAGGCAGCGGCCTTTCTGAAGACCATGCTGAATGAGAGCATCTGGGCCGTGGATCCAGAACCCAGCCCAGTTGCCGGTAAAACACAGCTACGCGGAATCGCTGGCCTTTTCTTCGCCGTCTTGCAGGAGGGGGTGCTCAAACCGAACGAGGCAAGTTACCTAGAATCCTTTTTCGATGGGATCATTCAGGTGCGCCCCTGCATCTTGGATAATACGCAGCGGGCAGCTTTGGTACGTGTGCAGGCTCTGCCGGAGATCACTGAAAAGTCGCCCGATTTCGCCTATCTTCCAAGATGGCAATTCCAGGATGGCCATGACCAAGGATCGGTCCCAGACGACTGGCCGCAGCGACGCAAGTTCATTTACGCGCGTATCGCCGACCACCGCATCGCCGATGCGGAAGAAACGAAAGAAGGCCAATGGCCGGCAAAACGCACATAATCCTCGGCATCAACAGCGCTTATCACGAATCCTCGGCGGCGCTGGTCGTGAACGGCGAGGTTGTGGCCGCCGTGGAAGACGAGCGATTCACCGGCCGAAAGCACGGCAAGGCCGTGCGGGTGGACAATGCCGACCAACTCCCAGTGGATGCCGTGAGCTGGTGTCTCAAGCACGCCGGCATCTCCTGGTCACAGGTCGACGCTATCGGCTATTCGTTGGACCCGCGCCTGCGGCGCGAACAGGCGTGTATCCGGGCGGAACAGCCGCCCGCGGAATTCGGCCGTCCGCTGGGCGAGGCGGTATTCCAGCGTAGCATTGGACGCGTGCCCCGGCTGCTGCGAAGCCTTACGCCGGCGCGCGTGCACTTCGTTCCCCATCATCTCTCCCACGCCTGGTACGCGCTGGGCAGCTCTCCTTTCGAGCGGGCGGCCATTTTGGTCATGGACGGCATCGGGAGGGTGCTACTATCTCGTTGGGTCGCGGCGACCGCAAACGGATCTCTTTCGCGGCCCAAACTCTCTTTCCCCACTCGCTCGGGCTCGCCTGGGAGAAGATAGCCTCGTTTCTAGGGCTTACCGAGTATGACGCATGCAAGGTCATGGCGCTCGCTGGCCTTTTGCCTCGACAGCACATGAGCGGCCTGGAGCCGGTGCTTGTCTGGGGGCCGCATGGCCTCGAAGTGGACGAAGCGGTCTTCGACCTCGAGCACCCACGAGACTTTACCGGCTTGGAACGCCATTTCGGCTGTCGCCGCGCAGAGGTCGCCAGCGACCCCGTGCTGCGCTGCCGAATCGCCGCCGCAATGCAGCAGGCGACCGAGGCCCGTTTACTGGACATCGCGACCGAGCTGCACTCCAGCTCCGGCGAGGCAGACCTGGCCTATGCAGGCGGGGTCGCCCTCAACTGCCGAGCCAATGCGGAGCTGGCGTCCCGGGGCCCCTTCCAGCGGATCCACATCGGCCCCGCCGCCCATGATGCGGGCACCGCCCTTGGAGCAGCTTGGTACCTGCATACCCGGCTCACGGGCCAGCCTGTACCGGAGCAGAAGGCCGACCTCATCGCCGCTTCTGGGCCCTGGCCGGAACCGACGAGGACGCCCGCGCTAGAAGGATGGCACCCTGTCGAGAGCGCCGATGCCTTGGAAACCGCGGCATCTTGGCTGGCATCCGGCGAGGTTCTCGCCTGGCTCGACGGGCGCTGCGAGTTTGGTCCACGGGCCCTGGGGAGGCGCTCCCTGCTGGCATCCGCTCATCACTGCGATGTAGCTCACCGTATCAACATCCTGAAGGGGCGCCACGAATACGAGCCGCTCGCGCTGTCCGTGGCCGAGGAACGAGCTGACGAGCTTTTCGACATTCCCTCCGCCGGTCGCGGGCTCGCGGCGTTCATGCTCGTCACCGTCCGAGCCCGATCCGGTTGGCAGGAGAGGCTCTCTCATCTGGTCCATGCCGACGGCACTGTCCGCCTGCAGATAGTCAATCGCTTTCATCAACCGCGGTTCCATAGCCTGTTGCATGCGATGGAGCGGCGTACCGGTCTGCCTTTGGTGGTCAACACCTCTCTGAACCCGCGGGGCCTCCCCATGCCGGCCAGCGCCGAGCAGGCTTGGCCGACGGTGGATGCACTCGGCCCTCCAGGCGTACATTCTTCGGCGGGCATTGCTGGTCCGCCCCCGGGCCGCGCGAAGCCGCACGACACAGATCTCCCGGTCTGCATGTATCGGGAGCCGGAGCACTGGTTGGTTGCAGAACAACGCGCCCCAAAGGAAACGGGATGCAATCGGAAAGCGCCCAGCAAGACCAAAGCCCGGACAGTAGTAGCCAGCCCGGGTTGTCGGGTATCCCGCGAGGGAATACGATCGCCATAGTCGGCGACCCCGGAACCGGGAAGACCACCGTCCTACTCACTTACCTAACAAAAGGCCAAGGTCGTTACAGCTACTACCTGAAATAAAAGGCTCGACTCCCTCGGGAGACGGCCTCGTTTGCTATTTGTGCGAACGACAGGTCTCAGCCAGCGCCCAAGTCCCGGAGACATCCACTGGCCGTCCACGGAGCCCGCCGGCAAACCAAAGCGAAAAGAAGACTTCCGAGAAGGGTGATACCCTTTGCAAACTCGACGCTCTCTTTCGCCCCGCTTGCGAGATCGATCAGGAGGCGCAACTGCCACAGAAGACGCTGCGCTGTTCGTCTCCTTGGAGAACAATCTACGCGGGTCCTCCAGAACCATGACTGCGCGATGTTCAATGATTGGGCACACAGCAAGGCCGAGGATTCAGGCGACGCAACCACATCCAATAACGGCTCCGATAACTCCAAACGCCTGGATGATTTCATCTTCATCGACGCGACCGCATTCCTGAGCGGAAGGCTCGAGGACCGCCTTCGCTATCCCCGCCTCGATGGGACGAATAACCGGGGATCTAAAGGCCCGCCTGGCATGTCGACCACATCCACGACCTTACCCTCGGTGGTCACAGTAAGGATGACGACCAGCCACTTCGGCCTATACGCCCAGTGGGACAACAACGAGCCCAAGCGCATCGAACAGCTGGAAGACGAAGATCCACCGTTCCAGCAGTCGAAGGATCAGCAAGGTTGCTTCAGGGTCTTTAATCTCATGACCCGCCCCCTCCGGACCCTTTACAGCGGGTACGCCTGCTGAAGGACCTTCTCGCCGAGATCTTCGTCCGCTTTCATGAGTACAAGCACAGGCTGCTCGCCGTAGACTGCGCTCAAGTGCCTGGATGAACCCCTTCGGCGAGCAGGATATCTCGTCAAGCGCCTCACCCGCACGACGGCTTCACATGTTGAACCTCGTGCGCTGGCTGGAAGAGTATGGCGTCACGACCTTCCTTGCTTGCGAGGCTGAGCACGATAGCGGACGCACGCTGGGCGGGCGCCCCCTGTCTTGGGAACCGAGGAACGCTACCTCACCTCCGGAGTAATCCAAATTCACTACCACGACTATCCCGCCGGCGATATGGTGCGCTACCTGCGTGTGTCTCAAAATGCGCGGCGCCGGCCACGACATGAGGCCCCATGCCTATGACCTCAGCGAGCGGGGCATCGCCTGGCTGGAGCCCCTGGTCGGCGAGGTGGGGACAAGATCATGAGTGCTGACAAGGATGGGCCATATACCGCGATCGTAGTCGGCAGCGGCTGCTCGCTCGGACTAGACGTCCCGGTCATGGTCAATTTTCTGGATAAGCTCATAGACAAGCTTGCGAAACCTGATGCATACCCGAG
>CAVQCX010000007.1:0-142437 GCA_963711095.1 uncultured Gammaproteobacteria bacterium
CGCCGGGAAAAGCTCGGCGTATCTTGCAGGGTGAAAGTCCCTGTCGGGTGGAGGTGCAGTAATGCATCTTCGTAAGGGCTAGCCACCCACCCGTATCGAGCCTTGGGTCCATGGCGGAGACGTGAAGGGAGGCACGACGAACAAGATGGGCTAAGCGTAGGCAGAGAATCCTGTAGGCCGTAGGGGTGGTCGCGCACCCTGAAGTGCTGGAACAGCTTCGAAATAAGCTTGTTGCGGATGCCGAGGGTTTTAACGTGCCCGAAGGCAACACGAAGCGCCCGATTTGGCAAGGGCGTGGAGGTCCGCCGGAGTCCTCAGGCCGTGGCATGCAGGAAGAGATACGTCAGAGAACCCGGGAAGCCCCGAGGGGCTCCTGTCGTGGGGACGGAATTGGAACGATATACAGCTATTGAGGCAATGATGGGGAAACCCGCAAACAGAGCTAGGCTGGAATCTGCCCCGATTCTTGAGAACCACGAGCCAGGTGGGCGATGCAGTACCGTCGGAGAGACGGAAAGCTACATGCCCGCGGGGTGTCTTATCAGGCATAGTACTCTGGAGACGGGGAAAGCCCGTTACATGGGGAAGGACCTGACGGAAGTACGTAGCCCGCAAAGGAAACTTGTCCCGGACACTGTCGGATCGGAACAAGACAAGCCAACCTCACTGCGGGGAATAGCCGAACGGGCGAAGGCCTGCAAGCACCACCGTTTCAGAGACCTTTACCGGCTGCTGGACGTAGAGCTTCTGCGTGTCTGCTGGGGTGACCTGAACAAGGACGCTGCCAGTGGCGTGGATGGCCTGACGGCCGAGCAGTATAGCGCGGATCTGGAGGGCAACCTACAGAGGCTGGCGGAGCGACTGAAGCGTAAGAAGTACCGCGCCAAGCTGGTGCGGCGCTGCTACATCGAAAAGGAGAATGGAAAGCAAAGACCGCTGGGAATCCCGGCGCTGGAAGACAAGCTGGCACAGTTAGCCTGCGCGAAGGTGCTCAATGCTATCTACGAGCAGGACTTTCTGGACCTGAGCTATGGCTACCGAGCCGGGCGCAGTGCGCTGGATGCGATCGGAGAGCTGACTTTCAACCTGCAGTACGGCGTGTTCGGGTATATTGTTGAGGCCGATATAAAAGGCTTTTTCGATCATCTCGACCATGATTGGGTGCTAAGGATGCTGGGTGAGCGCATCAACGATCGGGCGTTCCTGCAATTAATCCGCAAATGGCTGAAAGCGGGCATTCTTGACACGGACGGTCAGATCATCGAGCCAGAGACTGGGTCGCCGCAAGGGGGAATCGTTTCGCCGATCCTGGCGAACGTGTACCTGCATTTTGCACTGGACCTGTGGTTCGAGAAGGTAGTGAAAGCCCATTGTCGGGGCGAAGCACTGATGCTTCGCTACGCGGACGACTTCGTCTGCGCCTTTCGCTACCAGGACGATGCGGAGCGCTTTTACCGAGTGCTGCCGAAACGGCTGGGAAAGTTCCAGCTGGAGGTCGCCGAGGAGAAGACCCGCATCCTGCGTTTCAGCCGGTTTCACCCCAGCATGAAGCGACGCTTCACCTTCCTGGGCTTGGAGCTATACTGGTTCCCGGACCGGCAAGGTGTAGTGCGGGTGATGCGGCGCACGTCGCGCAAGAAGCTGCAAGGCGCGTGTCGCAGGATTAAGGAGTGGATCAAGGAGGAGCGACATTTGCCGGGGCGAAAGTTCATTGTTGCCCTGAACAGGCGGTTGATCGGCCACTACAATTACTATGGTGTGCGTGGCAACTCTCGGTCTTTGTGGCGGTTCTATCAGTGGAGCACAGAGTGCGCGTTCAAATGGCTAAATCGGCGGGGTGGCAAGCGTAAGAGTTTTACGTGGAAAGCCTTCAGCCGAGCCCTGCAGTTCTTGGGTGTGGCCAAACCGCGCATCACGGAGCAGAAACGGCAGCATGTGGCATTTGCATAAGGGCATCGCTCGCGCGAAAGCGAGTACGACCGAAGAACCGGATGCGGGAAAACCGCACGTCCGGGACTGTGCGGGGGGCGCCCGGTAACGGGCGTTCCTACCGCGAGAGCTGTAATCAAGAAAGGAGACACGCAATGAATATTACCGTTGAAACCATTGTCACTGCACCTATTGAGGAAGTGTGGCGAGCCTATACGACTCCCGAGGACATCAAACAATGGAATGCTGCATCCGATGACTGGCACACAACCGCTGCCGAGGTGGATTTGCGCGTGGGTGGTGCCTTCTCCTCACGAATGGAGGCAAAGGACGGTAGCATGGGGTTTGATTTCGCCGGAACTTATACGAACATAGTGAAGCACAAGTTGATCGAGTATTCCTTTGGCGATCGCGCAGCTCAAGTCGAATTCGCTGATAACCCGGAAGGCGTTAGAGTTAGCGTAACCTTCGATAGTGAGCAAACTCATTCTATTGAACAGCAGCGCGACGGGTGGCAGGCTATTCTGAATAACTTCACTCGCCATGTTGAGTCAAGTCGGTAACTTCTCGTGGCGGCAATAGCAGCTAACAAGTCGCTCGTTCGGACGCAAACTACGCTGCGCTTCGTTTGCGCCGAACAGCTTCAGACGTTATCGCGCCGGGCGAAGCCCGGTGTATCTTTCGGGGTGCAAGTCCCCGTCGGGTAAGGGCTAGCTCCCCGCCCGTATCGAGTGTTGATCTCATTGCGGAGCAGGTAACTGCGAACAATATTATGAGGTAAGCGTACACAGAGAATTCTGTAGGCCGTAGGGGAGACCGCGCTCCCTGAGGGTTGGCACAGCTTCGAAATAAGCTTGTTCCGGACGCCGAGGGTCTTAACGTGCACCGAAGGCAACACAGAAGCATCCGATTTGGCGAGGGTGTGGAGGTCCGGCGGAGTCATCAGACCGTGGCATGCAGAAAGAGATACACCGAGGAACCCGGGAAGCCCCAAAGGCTCCTGCTGGGAGTGAGGAGATGAAGCCGTCAGAGATGGGACACAGGTGGGGTGAAGAGCCCTGAAACGGCGTAGGCTCGGGTGGAATCTTCGAACAGGGAGAGGGCAGGTGGACTTGCGAAGGTTACAAGCTGATGGGGTGTCTTATGGGGCATAGTAGTCTGAGGTCGGGAGAACCGGGCACATGGCGAAGGACCCCACGGGAGTATGTAGCCCTCAAAGGAAACTCGTGCCGGACACTGTCGGACCGGATCAACACGAGCCAACCTCACTGAGGGGAATAGCCATTGGACCATGAAACGGGTAACTGTGATGGTCCGCGCGGATGCGAGTACGACCGGGGAACCGGATGCGGGAAAACCGCACGTCCGGGTCTGTGCGGAACGGGCTCATGATACACACCTTCCCATGTTGTTAAAAATGAGGGGAATTTTGATTCGAGTCACGGGTCAACGGGCGACTGGCGACGCTGGATTTAGCTGCATGTTGCACTGACGGGAGCAATAGCGCTTCTTTCTGGACCAACCATGGTGCTCCAGGACACACTTGTTTCGCCGGCAAGACCCCATTCTTGATCAGCTTTCGCACTTTCGAAACGCTGACCCCCAATTCTCGACTGACTTCTTCGGGTGTCAGCTCGCCGCGAGGGGCTCGAGGGGCTCGGGGTCAGGTCTAGAAAAGAAGCCTTTCATCGGCCATGCTTCAGCGAATCTACAGCTGGCTTTCCACGCCCTGGTATCGTGCCACCCCGCATCCAACCGTGCTGACGAAGGACGGGGTCTCCCATGTCCCATTAGGCCGGGAGGTGCTACTCTTTGAAAGTCAGACAGGACAGCCAAGGATTGATTTATGGCCAGGCCATTATGATTTATGGCCGGGCCATTACGTATCGAGCTCGCGGGCGCTCTGTATTATATTTGGGGTCAGAGTAAAAACTCCATGTCTATGCTTTGATAGTCTAATTCGTGGTTTACGGTCAAGGAAGAGAGGATGGCCCGTCTCCACAGGATTTGTCTACCGGGAGTGCCGCAACATGTTATCCAGCGGGGTAACAACCGGGCGGTGTGCTTTGGGGGCGAGGAGGACTTTGCCGCATACGCGTATTGGCTCGACGAGTATTCTCGCGAGTACGAGGTGGCCATTCATGCTTGGGTCTTCATGACCAACCATGTCCACCTGCTGCTCACACCTGCACCTGAGGAGGATGACAGTGTCTCGACGCTGATGCGGTCGCTTGGTCGGCGCTACGTGCGCTACTTCAATTATTCCTACAAGAGAACCGGCACGCTATGGGAGGGACGGTGCAAAGCGTGCTTGGTCGACGCGGACGCGTACCTGCTCGTGTGCCAGCGATACATCGAGCTCAATCCCGTGAGGGCGGGAATGGTGGAAGTGCCGGAGGCGTACCCGTGGTCGAGGTTACCATGCCAACGGACTTGGCCAGCCAGCGAAGTTGTGGACGCCGCACAAGATCTATCAAGAACTGGGAAAGACGCCGGACGAAAGGGCCGAAGCGTATCGTGCACTTTTCGTCGGCCACATCGACGCGGATCTGTTGTCTCGGATTCGAAGCGCTGCAAATCAAGGGATGGCACTGGGCACCGATCGCTTCAAGGCGCAAATAGAAAGCTTGGCAGGCCGGCGACAGCATCCATTGAAGAGGGGACCAAAGCCGCGCGTGAATAGCGGCGGTAGGACGCTGCGAAAGGTCCGGGAAGAGTTTTTACTCTGACCACAAATATCCCAAGGACGACCTGCGGGCGGAGTAGCCGCTTTCGGGGAGATACCTTGTGGGAGCGCCGCCCCGGGGCGATGGATATTTCGCCGGGCCGGTAATCGCGCCCGAGCGACGCTCCCACAGATGGCGGTTCCGGCCGGACGAGCGCTGGAGGGCCGAGACATAGTTTGTGGGAGCGCCGCTCCCACACGAGGCGGCGCTTAGCCTGGTGACCACGGAGAGTCCACCGAATCTCGATCACGTAATTCGTTGACAGGCTCGGTACGTATTACTATCTTACCAAAGTATGTCTCCAAACAATAATGCCCCTCGTGCGCTAATGGATTGCCGTTCCGTGTGTCAGGCTCAGGCCTCGGAGGCGATTGTGATTGGCGGTCGACTCGCCGCAAGCCCGCCTTTTTCACCAGGTCTCGTCGCGAGATGGCCAAGGTGCCTGTGGATACCAGGCGCGCGACAGGCCGGGCGCAACGCGGTAGGCGCGGGCGGTTTGAGCGTCGCAGCAGGAGCTTGGTGAGAAATGCGGGCCAGTTCATGTTCGGCCGGGCCTCGCGGTCCGCTCTACCCTTTCATCTTTCGTGCCTTCCGAGGAGCTCAGCCATGAAGCGGATGTCATCGCCGATTCCAACCCTCGCCCTGCTATTCTCTCTGGGCCTGCTCGTCGGCTGCAACCTGACCGTGACCGTGACCGTGGTCGGCAATGGAACCGTGACCAGCAATCCGGCACGCATCGACTGCCCCGGGGGCCAGTGCACCGGCGCCTTCGGCAGCAGCACAGTGGTGACGCTCTCCGCGACGCCCCGAAGGGGGAAGCTCTCTCGGCTGGCAGGGCGATTGCGCCGGGACCGGGACGTGCCAGGTGTCCATGGGGGCCAACCACAGCGTGACCGCGCGCTTCACCCCCCTGTTCCCGTTCAACGACACCGGCATCACCACCTGCGCCGCTGGCAACAGCGACGGGCTCGCCTGCAGCGACCCGGCAGTTGGGACGGATTTGTATCCCGGTCAGGACGCCGAGCATGGGCGGGATCACACCAACAACTACGACAGCGACGGCCATGCCGGGTTCAGCTTCACCAAGCTGGGGACCGACGGCCAGCCGCTCGCCGATCAGTCGGCCGCCTACGCCACCACCCCCTGGGCCTGCGTGCGTGACGACGTGACGGGTCTGGTGTGGGAGGTCAAGACAGACGATGCGCTCCTGCACGACAAGGACTGGACCTACAGCTGGTACAACCCCGACACGGCCACCAACGGTGGGGCTGCGGGTGCTTCGGGGGGTGGCGCGTGCGGCGGTACCCTGCCGTCGTCGGATGGCTACACCGGCTGCGACACCGGCACCTTCCCCAAGTACGTGAACGAGAACGGCGGGCTGTGCGGCTTCACCGACTGGCGGGTGCCCAGCTTCGAGGAGCTGCGCTCCATCGTGGACTACAGCGTGCCTGACCCGGGCCCCACCATCGACACGGGTTACTTCCCGAACACGGTGAGCACGGTGTTCTGGTCGGCTTCTCCGTATGCCAACGACTCCGACTACGCGTGGGGCGTCTTCTTCAACAACGGGAGTGACGGTAACGGCTACAAGGGCTCCTCCAGCAGAGTTCGTCTGGTGCGCGGCGGAGAGTGATGCCGCGGGCGCCTTCAGCTTCCGCTCACTGTACCGGGCCTACGAGGCCTGCCGGCGGAGAAAGCGAGGCAGCCGCAGCATTCAGCGCTACGAGCTTGGCCTGCTCGACCACCTGGTCGGCACGGCTCGTGGCTCGGCTTTGGGGGCGATTCCCGTGGCTGGGGGAGCTCTTCGAGCCACCGGTCGCCGACCCACCGGCCAGGACGGTGCTGGTGCCGCGCTGGGAGCCGCGCGGTGGGCTCACGCGGCGCCGGGTGTACTGGTTTTGGGCTCCCGTGGCTCCGGGGCACCACGAGCGCCTTTGAACGGCTACACGATGGACCGATTTTCAATCCTGAAGAGGGCATCGAGATGAAGAGCAGACATTGGTTGATGCTGGCGGGGGCGCTGGTGGCGGGGGCGGCCCAGGGGCAGACCTGCCGTAGCGACATCTCCGAGAGCACTCCCGCGGCCCGCTTCGAGCTCGCCAACGGCGGGGCCACGGTGCACGACAGCGCGACCGGGCTGGAATGGAAGCGCTGCCCGGAGGGCTTCGTGTTCTCCGACAACGGTACGGCCACGGACTTCGGAGACGATGGCTGCACCGACGGCGGGTCGTCCATGTTCACATGGCAGCAGGCCCTGCAGAATGCGGAGGCGCTGAACACAGGGGGGGGCTACGCGGGGTCGAGCGATTGGCGGGTGCCCAACGTCAAGGAGCTGGACTCCATCGTGGAGCGCGCCTGCTTCGACCCGGCGATCGACCTGCCCATCTTCCCGGGCACCCCCTCGGCGGTGTTCTGGTCGTCTTCTCCCTATGGCGGCGCCGCCGCCAACGTGTGGAACGTCAGCTTTGGCTACGGGTTCGACGATGCCAACTACGTGACCTACGCCCTGCGGGTGCGTCTGGTGCGCGGCGGACAGTGATTGGGCCCTTTGCCGTCGGATTGCGGTCCCGGCAACGCGGCTCGGTGAACGCAACCCGACTGGCGCGGCAAGCTCTGTGGGCTCAGCGCCCGCGCCGCGATCGGCGGGCGGACGAGCCAGGGGCGATGGCTGTCTTGGCCGGGCCCGCAATCGCGCCTGGGGCGGCGCTCCGACAGATGGGAATCCCGGCCGGACGAGCGCCGAAGGGCTGAAACATACCTTGTGGGGTAACCGTTCAAACCGCGCCGTTCTTCCACAGGGAGAAAGGGGTCAGAGCCCTTAAAACATTTTCCTAAAGGGAGCGCTAAAGGGAGGGGAGCGAGGCCGCAAGGATGGGGTCAGGTCTCCCGGAGCAGCCGACAAGGCTGCGAATCTTGGGGAGTGAAAGTCTCCCTGGCGTCAATTGCTCGATTCGGACGCCTAGCATATCTGGACTACGGGGAGGTAACGAACCGTGGGGTGCCCAGACGTAGAAGCCACGGCTGCCCCGGGCCCGAAAGGGAACGGCGGTAGGAGCCACCTGGGTGGCGAGCAAACTGGCGGGCCTGAACATAACGAAATGGCTGCAGCCCCGAGAAGACCCGCTGGACAGAAGTGGCTGTCCAGGATTGTTGTGGAGCGCCGACCCGCTGAGAGATCGGGGAAGGCCGAAGCCCTGAGGGAAGAAACGAGGAGCTACAAGTGGTCAGGCCTTGTGTTTTGCCTGGGCCATCTGATCCCCCGGGCCGAGGGGGCAAAAGGCAAGGCCTGACCCCATTGCTTTGCACCAGGCCGTCGCGCTGCGCATCAATACCTATACGCAGCCGGAGATCGTCCGCGGCGCGGTGTCCGACCTCCTGGCCCCCAAGGCCAAAGTGGTGCTGTACAGCGCCGGATGGTGCGGGATCTGCAAGCGGGCCCGCGCCTATCTGCGCTCCCACGGCATCCCGTTCGACGAGCACGACGTGGAGACCAGCGCCAAGGGCCGCGAAGACTTCGTCGGCCTGGGCGGCAGGGGGGTGCCGATCATCCTGGTAGGCCGGCGGCGCATGAACGGCTTCTCCCCCGATCGCTTCGACCAGCTTTACGCCCAGACAGGAAGGTAGGAGGCGCCACGGAGCGGTGGATCGGACGAGGCCGACGCCCTGACCCTGGACTTCAAGCGACAACGCTACCCCGATCGGCCCGATCAGCCGCTGCCGGCCCTCGCCGGCAAGACTCCGCGGGCAGCGGTCCGGACCAAGGCGGGCCGGGAGCGGGTCGAGCTGCTGCGCAAGGAGACGGAGAGCAGCGAAGGGCGCCTTCCCGAGGGCCAGCGCTTTGATTTTTCCGTGCTGCGCCGGGAGCTGGGGCTTGGGGATTAGCGCAGTCGCGAGGCAGCTATAGCTCGGGCAGGACGCGGCTTGCAACGGCAATCAATGGGAAACACCCAAGGTGCTGCACCGGTTGACAGCTATTGGCTATCGTCTCATCCTATTGGCATGCAATAACGAGCAATAGGAATCAATATGCGTACGGTCACAGCCCAACTTCCCGATCAGATGGCAGAGCGGTTGGATGCGATTGCCGAGGCAGAGGGAAGGTCCAAGGCGTGGTTGATCCGTCAGGCGGTGGCGGATTTTCTCGCCAAGCAAAAGGATCTCGAGCGTCTGACCCTCGAGGGCCTCGGGTCCGCGCGCTCAGGGGATGTCGTCGAGCATGCCGACGTGATCGCCGAGCTCGATCAGTGGGGCAGCTGAGAGGGATTGTCTGGACCTCCCCCGCCCGGTTCGACCTCCGGCGCCTGCGTGCCTGGACGGAGCGTTATAGTCCGGATAAGGCGTCCGCACACGCGCGAAGGATTCGCCAAGCCATAGAGTCGCTCCCCGATATTCCGCGTCTGGGTCGCATCATCCCGGTCCCCGACGGCGGCGCGGAAGAGTTGCGCGAGCTGATCGTGCCGCCCTATGTGATCCGCTATATCGTCGAGCCGGAGCGAATCGGGATCATCCGGCTGTGGCATGGCCGGGAAGACCGGGCAGACGGCTGAGGTGCCTGATCCGGAGACCTATCTGGGCACGGATGGAGACGACCGAAAACCGAGAATAGCCAGGCACTTCGCGCTGAGGGCGGCGCTCCCACCCAATCCCCCGCCCCAGCCAAGATCCGCGCCCCTCTGGGAGCGCAGGTGCACGATGTAGGTCTGCGTGCGATCCTTGCCGCCTTTCCCTGCCCGGATCAGGATCGGATGATAAAGGCTGCTTGATAATCAACTGTTCGACGATAAATACCATGCGCACCTGAGGAACGAAAGCAATATGGACTTCCGGCAACTGATACGAGATAGAGCATCGCAGCGTATACTCTTCTTACCGCATGCTGTACGTCAGATGTCGCGCCCAGATCGAATGGTTTCTACTACGGACGTGCGGAGTGTACTCAAGGACGGTGAAATCATTGAGGATTATCCTGAAGATACCAGAGGCCACAGTTGTCTCATCCTGGGTAGGGGAGGAGATGGACGGCCGATACATATCGTATGTGCACCGAAGGACGAGTACTTGGCGGTAATAACGGCGTATATTCCGGATGAAACTCAATGGTCCAAAGATTTTAGAGCGAGGATTAAGTCATGAAATGCATGTACTGCCAGGGCGAAATGGCACGTGGAAATGCGCCGCTTCATATCGACCGCAAAGATGTTCATCTAAGCCTAGACAACGTTCCCGCTTGGGTTTGCACACAATGCGGAGAAGTCTATTTCGAGGAAGCTGAGGTGAACGCAGTTCAGGACATCATCCGGGCTGTAGATGAGCAAGCATGCAAGCTGGCGCGCACGGCGTGAAGGTAGGTCCTTCACAGCCAACGTCGAACAAGCCCATCCAGCCGACGCCAAAAAAGCGGCGCGGCTGATAGGTAGCGTTATCGCGCCGGGCGAAGCCCGGTGTATCTTTCGGGGTGCAAGTCCCCGTCGGGTAAGGGCTAGCTCCCCGCCCGTATCGAGTGTTGATCTCATTGCGGAGCAGGTAACTGCGAACAATATTATGAGGTAAGCGTACACAGAGAATTCTGTAGGCCGTAGGGGAGACCGCGCTCCCTGAGGGTTGGCACAGCTTCGAAATAAGCTTGTTCCGGACGCCGAGGGTCTTAACGTGCACCGAAGGCAACACAGAAGCATCCGATTTGGCGAGGGTGTGGAGGTCCGGCGGAGTCATCAGACCGAAGGCCGGGGTCAGGTCTAGAAAAGAAGCCTTTTATCGGCTATGCTTCAACGTATGACGCGGCCCGTGCGAATCGAATTTGCAGGTGCGCTCTATCATGTCACCTCTCGAGGCGACCGCAGGGAAGCCATCAGAAAAGCCGGGCTCAGGTCTTTCCTTTTGCCTGTTCGATGATATGGCAATTCCATGCGTATTCGCCTAACATCAACGTCAACGTGGACCGCAGCGCTATTGCGCGGCGCCCCGTTACATTCGCGTTAGGCAAACAATCATAAACATCATATAGGAAATTCGATTTGGACCCCAAGAAAGCCTTAATGAAAGGATTAAGAAACATAACTCGGGAAGAATTTATTGAAGCTGCAAAGTTGGTTACAAAGAAGGAAAGCACAGACGACAATGCGCTTGGTAAAGAGAAGCGGTTGAGAGAAAAGTATTCAGCCTATGATGAAGTGTTGCAGATGGCAGTTACGGCCGCGAAAGGACAAGAGGAGATAGCTTTATTGCATGCAATGGGCATGCAATCGGCATTTAGAATACTATTGCATATCGCAGAACGAGAATGATCAAAGGTAAGCTCGGTTTTTTATGTTGCATGCCTAACGAAGACTTTGAGTCCGACCTCGGGGACGCTACGCACCTCTCGGCGGATCAAGGCTGCCGTAGAGCGAGAAGATTCAACATAGGAGAAATATATGAACCTGAAGCAAATAGAGGATGAGGCTCTGCATCTGTCCGAGGAAGAAAGAGCAGAACTGGCACAGAAACTTCTATTAAGTCTTGATACGCCAACGATGGAAGAAATAGAAGAAGATTGGTTGGTTGAAGCACGCCGTCGAGCCAAAGAGCTAGATGAAGGTCTTGTGCAGCCAATTCCGGCAGAAGAGGTCAGGAAAAAAGCACAGGCCTTGCTTAGATGAGCTACTACTTTCATCCTGCCGCAGAGGCGGAGCATCTTGAGTCCGTCGCATATTTTGAAGAAAAAAGTGGTTAAAGGGGTCAGGCCTTGTCTTTTGCCCCCTCCGGGCGTAGCCTTCCGCCATGGCTCGGCCACTGCGCATCGAATTCCCCGGCGCCGTCTATCACGTCGCCTCCCGTGGTGACCGGCGCGAAGACATCTTTGTCGATGACGAGGACAGCCAGGGTCTGTTGGCGGTCGTCGCGCAGGCACTCTCTCGTTTCGATGCCGAGGCCCTGGCCTGCTGTCTGATGGGCAACCACTACCACCTCGTGCCGATGCGCGCCCGCATGGTACCCAAGCCTCAGGGCTGGGCTTGGTCAAGTTACCCGGCGCACGTGGGACAGGCTCCGGTGCCTGCGTGGCTGGATACCCCCGGCTTACACAAGGCCTGACCCCTGCAGCTGCGCAACCAGGACACCTCCCTTGACCGTCGAGCCGCGGCGTCTGTCCCGAGGACAGCCCTTAGCCGGAATTTGGCCAAATCGGGCGGGGCGATCCAGCCCGGTTTCCCTGATATTGGGCGAGCTTAGCGGCTATTGCGACCGCGTGGGGGCGCTGAGGGCCGGTGTCGCACGCCTGTCGGGCTTGACTTCCATAGGGTGGGTGTCCAGTTCGTTGCGGTGCGGCGCGGGATTGTCAATCGGCCCACAACCCCGAGAGGTCGAAGGAGGTGGAGTCGAAGGGGGGGATTTGCACGGAGTCGTCGTTGTCCAGGGCAGCGATCAGCAGCCAGCGGCCGTCGCGGTTTTCAAAGGCCTCCAGCGTGCGGATGATCGGGTCCACCAGCCAGACATGACCCACGGCGTGGGCGGCGTAGATGGGCAGCTTCTCGATCCGGTCGACGCGGGCGGTGTGGGGGGACAGCACCTCGCAGACCCAATCCGGGGCTAGCTCGAACCAGGCGCCGTCCGGGAGCCGAGGCATCCGCTCGCGGCGCCAGCCCGCCAGGTCCGGGCCCAGCACCTCGGGGCCCAGGTGCAGCTCCGGCTCATCGAGGATCCACCAGCCCCGGGTCCGCCCCGGCCCTTGTCGTAGGGGCCCACCAATTCGCCGCCGAGCAAAGAGCTGGCCCTTGCATGGCGTGGCCCAGGCCGGGGATGGGTGTGCAGCCGGCCGCCGATGATCTCCGCCACCCGGTGCTCGGGTACCCGGAGGAGATCCTCGTAAGTGGCTGTCTTGGCAGCAGGCTCGACCATGTCGCCATTGTTGTGTACCGCGGTTTTCAAGACAAGTGCCAGGGTCCTGGCGCAAGGCTACTGCCCCTTCCCACCGCCGGCGGTTGCGACGTCGATCCGGTAATGCCCCCCTTTGGGTTGTGGCTGCGCCCGATTGCCTGCCAAGCGGCCGGTGGCGATCGTCTCCCGCAGGTCCTCGATCACCGGCCGGGGCTAGGCTTGGGGTCAGGCCGTGTCTTTTGCCCCCTCCGGGCGTAGCCTTCCGCCATGGCTCGGCCACTGCGCATCGAATTCGCCGGCGCCGTCTCTACCACCTCGTGCTGCACACCCGGCAGGCGAATCTATCGTTGTTGATGGGTCACATCAACGGGGTCTACACCCAGACCTACAACCGCCGGCATCACAAGGTCGGTCACCTGTTCCAGGGGCGCTTCAAGGCAATTCTGGTGGACTCGGATGCTTATCTGCTGGAAGTGTGCCGCAACGTGGATCTCAACCCGGTGCGAGCCCGCATGGTACCCAAGCCTCAGGACTGGGCCTGGTCAAGTTACCGGGCGCACCTGGGACAAGCTATCGTGTGAGCGCTGGCATTGCGGGCGATCGAGCCATTCGAGCGGTCTCAGGTCGATGCGGGGCCGCTCTGTCGCTATACTGCCGACTGCCGTCCGCGAAGTCATCTCCACACCCGTCGCCCCGTTGATCGCCCCTCGCTGTTCGGCATCGATCTGCTATCGTTCTTGCCGAAACACGGCAAAAGGGAGAGGACATGCCAGTCTTGTTGCGTATCCTCCTGCTGGCCCTGGCCGCAATAGCGCCGGCTGGTGAGTGCCAGGCCGACACACTGCTCCAAGGCCATGTGCAACAAAACGAGCCTGACCGCGGCTCCGAGCGGTACAGCAGCTCGTCGAACGGCCCGACCACCACCAACCAGCCGGGCGTCGCAGGCCCCCACTGCCACAGCCGAGACCCGGAGTGCGGGGGCACCGATCGGCGCTGTTACGACGAATCATATGGCAGCAAGAGTCTGGTCCTTCCGGCGCCGGAGGCGCAGCGGCTTTACGGGGAGACGGGGGGCGACATCTGGATCCGCTGTGGCGCCTGCCGGGACAAAGTGATCTGCTGGCCGCGTCCCGGCTACGGGAAGCTTGTCGCCCAAGTCGAGCTCCGGCCAATCCGGTGGCAAGCTCCACGGCGACGTCGACCAACATCAGCCCTCCGGCCAGCCGGAGGCCCCGGTATCTGGCACGGGGGCCGGCGGAGGCGATGTCTTTTCTTCAGACGGCTCACCTGTGCAGTCTGCGCGCACCGAAAAGGTCTGCGACCTCCGACGCATCTCGCAATTGCTGATCGACAGAGGTCGAACGCACCCCGACCAGCCGATCGCGACAGTACGGATCGCCAACTACGCTTCGGATCGTCCGACCTATCTCGTGCTCATGAGCGGCGTCGACCACCTGCTGAATTGGGACGCGCACACCGCCAACATCCCCCCCGAGGCGGTCCGCGACTGGGGCGGCCTGCCGTCGATGTACGTGCTGGCGCTGCTCGACGTCGTACGGACCCTGCCTCCCGGGCCAGCCGGAAAGCGTCCGCGCCTGATCCTGGCCGGATTCAGCCACGGAGGGATGGCGATCCAGAACGCCGTGGCCCTGCTCAACGGCCGCGGCTACCCGGTCGACGAAGCCATCAGCATCGGCGCGCCGATCACGGCGTTCCGCGAGGGCAACACCCGTTATCTCCAGGTCATGGCGGCCAACGACTGGGTTGCCGAATCCAAGCCGTTCCTGGGTGCCATAGAGGGCGTGATCAAGATCCCGGGCGACCCGGACCCGGTCAAGGCCCACTTCACCTACGAAACCTCCGAGGCACTGGCGCAAACCGATCTGCTCGGTGATCGGGTGACGGCGCAATCACCGTGCTTCATTCTCGACGAAACCACGTATCGCACCTACCCGGCGCCCGGACTGACCAGTCGTCTGATGCAACTCGTGGCCGGCGAGAATCCCTGCCAGCAGCTGCGCTACCGGGATCCGCCGTCCGAGCAACAGTACTTTGATCGCAACGCCAAGATGGGCTGGCACGGGCAGTTTGCCGCCGCACAGACGGACTATGCGCGCAATCAAGTCGCCGAGGGCATAGGTGAAGCGGGAATGGACTTCGAGGCCACACGCCGCGGGTACAAGCTGATGTGGAAACCGCAAACAAGGGGCTACGGACTGGACGCCGTATATCAGGCACCCGATGGCACCTACGTGATCGCCGAGGCGAAAGGCGGCTATGCCATGCCGCAGGGAGCGAATCCCGTCGATTTCCTCGAGCAGCAGGTGCTAGGCCAGGCCTACGGCTGCTTGCAGGGCACCGTCGGCTGGGCCGCGGCTGCGCTGAAGACCGTTACCCGCTCCCGGGGCGCCAGCGGCCCGAGTAAGCCCGATGCGGACGTCCGCATGGCGCAAAGTCTCCTGAATCGCTTTGCGAGTGGGGTTCCGGTACGCATCGAGGTCTTCTGGACGGAACATGAGAACGGCTGGCCCGGGGTCACACGGCACTTTCTCACCGACTCGAATCCCTAGCCGACTGCGGAGAACGCCGCGATGGTCACTCACTGCTATCCCGACCCAAGAAATATCAACAGGTTTAAGGTGACATGTGGAATTTGAGTGGGACAAGAAAAAGGCGGCGAGGAATCTGAAAGAACACGGAGTGTCTTTTCAGGAAGCGGCATCGGTTTTCGGTGATCCCTTGGCAATCACCTTTGACGATCCGGATCATTCTATTGACGAGCACAGGTTGTTGACATTTGGGGTCACACGAACTGGAAAAATGGTCATTGTGTCCCATACTCAACGTAATGCTTCCATGCGAATCATAAGTGCTCGCTTAATGGAGAAACACGAGAGATACATATATGAAGAAGATTAAAGATCAAGACGAAATGAGATCCGAATATACCAAAGAAGACTTAGGGGTCGGAGTACGCGGGAAATATTATAAGGCGTACAAGGAAGGTCACAACCTCGTTCTTCTCACGCCGGAAGTAGCAAAAGCATTTCCGTCCGAAGAGGCGGTGAATGAAGCATTATTGTCTTTGATTAGGATTGCGAAGGCATCAACTGCCCTAACAAAAGGCTCAAGCTGACCGCCAAAAGCGCCGCTTCGCTCTGCTTTTGGCGGCAGCCTAGCCTTGCCGTTAGACGCTTGAGGACGATCGAAACGTCTGCGAGCAATTTATAAACTACGGCTCTGGTGACAAATATGCCGTGCGTGGAAATTAAAGGAATTAAAGGGGCCAGGGTCGGATGAATTCGACTAACGCCACCTAGAGTGAAATTATTCATCGTCAAATCGGACTAAATACGAGCCTGGCCCCTTTACCCCCCGACCTGTGCAGGCTCGAGCTTACCTCAGTGCAGGAGGTTGAACATCCGCGTGCGGTAGCGCTTGACCAGGTCGCCCGCCCCGCCAAGGATGGCGAACACCTCCAGAATCGCCTTGCGCGGCGCGTCGCCGCCGTAGTCCCGGTCCCTCTGCATCAGTGTCATTAACAGATCCAGCGCGCCTTCGTAGTCCTTTGCCAGAACCTTGCGGGCCGCCAGCTGATATTGGGCCTCACTGTCGGTGGGATCGGTGTGGAGACGGGCGGTGAGTTGCTCGGCGGACGGGGTGCCCTGGAGCCGGCGCTCGAATCCGATCTGTGCCCGCAGGGCGGTCACCTCGGGCTTGGACTGCTCTCCGACGGGCAGCTGGGCGAGTGCCTGCTCGGCGGCCTCCAGCTGGCCGGCGACGGTCTGCAGTCGGGCCAGCGCGAACAACGCCCGGTGGTTGCCTGGGTCGGCCGCCTGGGCCTGCCGGACCATCGTGATGGCGCCGCGCAGGTCGCCCTGCTGGGCGCGCTGCAGGGCCTTGGCGAGCACCGCGTCTGACTCCCGGGGGATGTGCCGGTCCAGGAAGGCGCGGATCTCGGCCTCGGGCAGGGCGCCGAGAAACTCGTCCACCATTTGGCCGTTGCGGAACAACTTGACCGTGGGCAGGCTGCGCACCGCGAAGTGGGCCGCCAGATCCCGCTCCTGCTCGGTATCAACCTTGGCGAGCACGAATTTTCCCCCGTATTCGTCGACCAGCTTGGCGAGGATCGGCATCAGCACCCGGCAGGGCTGACACCAGTCGGCCCAGAAATCGACCAGCACGGGGACCGAGCGCGATGGGGCGAGCACGATGTCGCGGAAGTTGGCGGCGGTGACGGTATGGATGTTTTCGGCCATGGTCTCGGCGAGATCCTCAGGATTCGGGAGCGCGCCATTCTACCCTCGACCCGCGCCCGGCCGAAAACCCTATACTTGAAAAGGGCTTGGTGCGGCGCCACCCTGAGGGAGAGCGGTCGCGTCGGCCGTCCTGCGAGGTTGTCATGGCTGAATCCGTACACGTCGTCTGCCCCGCCTGCGGGGGGGTGAACCGGGTGCCGGGCGAGCGCCTGAGCCAGGCGCCGCGCTGCGGCAGGTGCCACGAGCCGCTGTTTCGGGGCCGGCCCATGGAGCTCGATGCCCAGGGCTTCAGCCGCCAAGTGGAGCGCAGCGAGCTGCCGGTGCTGGTGGACTTCTGGGCGGCCTGGTGCGGACCCTGCCGGATCATGGCCCCAGTCCTGGAGGAGGCGGCCCGCAGCCTGGAGCCACGGCTGAGGATCGCCAAGGTCAACACCGAGCAGGAGCAGGGGCTCGCCATGCAGCTCGGTATCCGCAGCATCCCCACACTGGTGCTGTTCAAGGGCGGACGCGAGGCGGCCAGGGTCTCGGGCGCCATGGATGCGCGCTCCCTGAGGGGCTGGCTGGATCAGCATCTTTGAGCGCCTGGCCCGGGCGCGCGCAAAGGCCTTGCAGCTACCCCATCCCGGCCCTGGGTGGTTGGACAGGCCGCGCCCGCATCGATTAGAATCCGCCCGCTCTGGGCCCGTGTGGGGCGCCACCAGTGGACCCCGGATTCGAACGCGGGTGGGACGGGCAGACTGGCCCGATCCCGCAACGCGCTCCTGCGTCGGAGACCCCCGTGAGACAGCGTGCAATCCTGGTCCTGGAAGACGGCAGCGTGTTCCGGGGGGAGTCCGTCGGCGCGCAGGGTCGCACTGCCGGCGAGGTTGTGTTCAACACCGCGCTGACCGGCTACCAGGAGATCCTTACCGACCCGTCCTATCTGCGCCAGATCGTCACGCTGACCTATCCGCACATCGGCAACGTCGGTACCAATCCAGACGACGAGGAGTCGTCCCGGGTGCAGGCGGCGGGCCTGGTCATCCGCGACCTCTCGAGCCTGGCCAGCAACTGGCGCTGCCGCGAGCCGCTGCAGGACTATCTGGTCCGCCACGCCCTGGTGGCGATCGCCGACATCGATACCCGCCGGTTGACCCGGCTGCTGCGGGAGAAGGGGGCGCAGAACGGTTGCATCATCGCCGCTGAGGCCCCGGACGAGGCCGAGGCCCTGGCCGGCGCACGCGCCTTCCCCGGCCTCAAGGGCATGGATCTGGCCAAGCAGGTGAGCACCCGGGGCCCTTACGAATGGGCCCAGGGCAGTTGGACTCTGGAGGGCGGCATCCCCGAGGCATCTCACCCGATCGAGGAGCGGCTGCCGCTGCATGTGGTGGCCTACGACTACGGCGTAAAGCGCAACATCCTGCGCATGCTGGTGGACCGCGGCTGCCGGATCACCGTGGTGCCGGCGCAGACGTCGGCCGAGGATGTGCTGGCGCTCAAGCCCGACGGGGTGTTTCTGTCCAACGGGCCGGGCGATCCGGAGCCCTGCGACTACGCCATCGCGGCGATCCGCGAGATCGTCGAGCGCGGTGTGCCGACCTTCGGCATCTGCCTCGGCCACCAGCTGCTCGGCCTCGCCAGCGGGGCCCGCACGGTCAAGATGAAGTTCGGCCACCACGGGGCCAACCACCCGGTGCAGGACCTGGATCGGGGCACGGTCATGATCAGCAGCCAGAACCACGGCTTCGCGGTGGACGAAGAGAGCCTGCCGCAGACCCTGCGTCCGACCCACCGCTCGCTGTTCGACGGCTCGCTGCAGGGGGTGCACCGCACCGACCGCCCGGCCTTCGGCTTCCAGGGGCATCCCGAAGCGAGCCCCGGGCCCCATGACGTGGCGCCGCTGTTCGACCATTTCATCGAGCTGATGGGCAAGGGCCCTTGAGACCGACGGTGTAACCCGCCGCGCCCGGGAGAGGGCCAGCCTGCCCCGCAACGACCCAGCTGTGGGCGACGGGGTACACTCCTTGACCGGCCACAGGGAGCGGCCGGTCGGGACGCCAAGCGAGCTGTCTGCGCTGTTTGCGATGATTGACTGAAGATGCCGAAACGCACTGACATCAAGACCATTCTGATCATCGGTGCCGGGCCGATCGTGATCGGTCAGGCCTGCGAGTTCGATTACTCCGGCGCCCAGGCCTGCAAGGCGCTGCGCGAGGAAGGCTACCGGGTGGTGCTGGTCAACTCCAATCCGGCGACCATCATGACCGACCCGGACACCGCCGATGCGGTGTACATCGAGCCGATCAACTGGCAGACCCTCGCCCGGGTGATCGAGCAGGAGCGCCCCGACGCCCTGCTGCCGACCATGGGCGGGCAGACCGCGCTCAACTGCGCGCTGGACCTGGTGCGCGAGGGGGTGCTGGAGCGCTTCGGGGTGGAGATGATCGGCGCCTCGCGGGAGGCCATAGACAAGGCCGAGGACCGGGACCTGTTCCGTCAGGCGATGCGCAGGATCGGGCTGAAGATGCCCCGCTCGGCGGTCGCCCACAGCATGGAAGAGGCGCTGCAGGTCCAGGCGCAGATCGGCTTTCCGACCATCATTCGCCCCTCGTTCACGCTGGGCGGCTCGGGCGGGGGCATCGCCTATAACAAGGAGGAGTTGGTCGAGATCTGCGAGCGCGGGCTGGATCTCTCGCCCACCAGCGAGCTGCTGATCGAGGAGTCGATCATCGGCTGGAAAGAGTTTGAGATGGAGGTGGTGCGCGATCACCAGGACAACTGCATCATCGTCTGCTCGATCGAGAACTTCGACCCCATGGGGGTGCACACCGGGGACTCGATCACGGTGGCGCCGGCGCAGACGCTCACCGACAAGGAATACCAGATCATGCGCGACGCCTCGCTGGCGGTGCTGCGCGAGATCGGGGTCGATACCGGCGGCTCCAATGTCCAGTTTGCCATCAACCCGGCAGATGGGCGCCTGGTGATCATCGAGATGAACCCCCGGGTGTCGCGCTCCTCGGCGCTGGCCTCCAAGGCCACGGGCTTCCCGATCGCCAAGGTCGCCGCCAAGCTGGCGGTGGGCTATACGCTCGATGAGCTGCGCAACGACATCACCGGCGGGGCCACCCCGGCCTCCTTCGAGCCGACCATCGACTACGTCGTCACCAAGGTGCCGCGCTTCGCCTTCGAGAAGTTTCCCCAGGCCGACCCCCGGCTCACCACGCAGATGAAATCGGTGGGCGAGGTGATGGCGATCGGCCGCACCTTCCAGGAGTCCCTGCAGAAGGCGCTGCGCGGGCTGGAGACCGGCAAGCACGGGCTGTGCGAGATCGTCGAGCCCGGCATGCAGGACGCCTTGGAGATCATCCGCCACGAGCTGCGTCAGCCCGGGCCCGAGCGGCTCTGGTACCTGGCCGATGGCCTGCGCGCCGGGCTCGGCGTCGAGGAGATCCATGAGCTGTCGCGGATCGACCGCTGGTTTCTGGTCCAGATCGAGGAGCTGGTGGCCCTGGAGAAGCAGGCGGCGGCCCTGGGCCTGGAAGGGCTCGACGAGGGCTTCGTGCGCCTGCTCAAGCGCAAGGGCTTCTCCGACCGGCGCCTGGCCAACCTGCTGGGGGTCTCCGAGGACGTATTCCGCAGGCTGCGCCACGGCCAGGGTATCCGCCCGGTGTTCAAGCGGGTGGACACCTGTGCCGCGGAGTTCGCCACCAACACCGCTTACCTGTACTCCACCTACGAGGAGGAATGCGAGGCCGCGCCCACCGATCGCAGGAAGATCATGGTGCTCGGGGGCGGCCCCAACCGCATCGGTCAGGGTATAGAGTTCGACTACTGCTGCGTCCATGCCGCCTTCGCCATGCGCGAGGACGGCTACGAGACCATCATGGTCAACTGCAACCCGGAGACCGTCTCCACCGATTACGATACCTCGGACCGGCTGTATTTCGAGCCCCTGACCCTGGAAGACGTGCTGGAGATCATCGACAAGGAGCGGCCGGAGGGCGTCATCGTGCAGTACGGCGGGCAGACCCCACTCAAGCTGGCGCGCGCCCTGGAGGCCGCCGGCGCGTCGATCATCGGCACCTCCCCGGACTCCATCGATGGGGCCGAGGACCGCGAGCGCTTTCAGAAGATCCTGGAGAAGCTCGCCCTCAGGCAGCCGCCCAACCGCACCGCCACCGAGGCCGACCAGGCGGTGGCGCTGGCCGAGCAGATCGGCTATCCGCTGGTGGTGCGTCCTTCCTATGTGCTCGGCGGGCGGGCCATGGAGATCGTATTCGACCAGGACGATCTGCGCCGCTACATGCGCGAGGCGGTCAAGGTCTCCAACGAGTCGCCGGTGCTGCTGGACCGCTTTCTCGACGATGCCATCGAGGTCGATGTGGACGCGGTGTGCGACCGCGACGGGCGGGTACTGATCGGTGGCATCATGGAGCACATCGAGCAGGCCGGGGTGCACTCCGGGGACTCCGCCTGCTCCTTGCCCGCCTATACCCTCTCTCCCGCCATCCAGCAGCGGCTGCGTGAGCAGATGACCGCCATGGCCCATGAGCTGCGGGTGGTCGGGCTGATGAACGCCCAGTTCGCGATCAAGGGCAACGACATCTACGTGCTGGAGGTCAATCCCCGCGCCTCGCGCACCGTGCCGTTCGTGTCCAAGGCCACCGGCATCCCGCTGGCCAAGGTCGCGGCACGCTGCATGGCCGGGGTCAGCCTGGCGCGCCAGGGCTATACCGAGGAGCGGGTCCCGGGCAACTATTTCGTGAAGGAGTCGGTGTTTCCCTTCATCAAGTTCCCCGGGGTCGATACCGTGCTGGGTCCGGAGATGAAGTCCACGGGCGAGGTGATGGGCGTGGGCCGGACCTTCGGCGAGGCCTTCGCCAAGGCGATGGAGGGCGCCGGCCAGGCCCTGCCGCGCAGCGGCAAGGCGCTGCTGTCGGTGCGCGATGCCGACAAGCGGCGCATCGTGAAGGTCGCGCGCGACCTGGCGGATCTCGGCTTCGAGCTCTATGCCACCCACGGCACCGCACGGGTGGCTCGGGAGGCGGGGATCGCCTGCATCGGCGTCAACAAGGTCAAGGAGGGCCGGCCCGACGTCGTCGATATGATCAAGAACGATGAATTTGACTTGATCATCAATACCACCGAGGGTAAACAGGCGATAGCGGACTCCGCGACCATCCGGCGTAGCGCGCTTCAGCACAAGGTCAGCTACACGACGACGATCTCCGGCGCCGAGGCCTGCTGCCTGGCACTCAAGGAGCCGGGTCCGTTCGGCGTCAACCGGCTGCAGACTCTGCACGAGGCTATGGAGCGCTGAGTGCGGTCGTCTTTTCGGATCAGCGAGGAAAATAGCCCATGAGCAAGGTCCCGCTCACCGTCAGGGGCGCGGAGAAGCTGCGTGAGGAGCTGAACGAGCTCAAGACCATCGCGCGCCCCCGGGTCATCCGGGCTATCGCCGAGGCGCGCGAGCACGGCGATCTCAAGGAGAACGCCGAGTACCACGCGGCACGTGAGCAGCAGGGTTTCGTCGAAGGGCGCATCCAGGAGCTTGAAGGCAAGCTCTCGAATGCGCAGATCATCGACGTCACCACCCTCAACGCCGGCGGCAAGGCGGTGTTCGGGGCGACCGTGGACGTCGAGGATCTCGACAGCGAAGAGCAGCACCGCTACCAGATCGTCGGAGAGGACGAGTCCGACATCAAGCACGGTCTGCTGTCGATCTCCTCGCCCATCGCCCGCGCCCTGATCGGCAAGCAGGCCGGGGACGTGGTGCAGGTGCAGACCCCGCGGGGCACCCGGGAGCTGGAGATCGTCGAGGTTCAGTACCTCTGAGCGGGGCTCAGGCGGCCGGCAGCGCGATCCTGGGCCGCTTCGGGTTGCGCCGGAACAGCACCGCCATCTGGCCGATGCGCTGGATCAGCTCGGCACCGGTCTCGCTCGTCAGCCGCTCGATCAGGCCTGCCCGGGCATTCCGGTCCGCGGCGTTGACCTTCACCTTGATCAGCTCGTGGCTGTCCAGGGCGAGCCCGACCTCCGCAAGCACCGGGTCGGTGAGCCCCGCCTGGCCGACGATGACCACGGGGCTGAGATGATGGGCAAGACTGCGAAGGTGGCGTCTGTGAGGCTCTGGAAGCGACATGGCAGGCCGGGTGGGCAGTGGATCGAAGGCAGGTATTCTAACCCAGGGCGCTGCCGCTGGCGTTGGGTGGGGCCGGTGCAGGCACGAGCGGTGCGGTGGGCTCGATGTCGCGAGCAGGCGCTCGCTCCTACGGGGGGCGGGCGGTCGATGTCGCGAGCAGGCGCTCGATGTCGCGAGCAGGCGCTCGCTCCTACGGGGGCGGGCGGGCGGTCGTCCTACGGGGGCGGGCTCGATGTCGCGAGCGGGCGCTCGGCTCCTACGGGGGGAGGGTGGTCGATGTCGCGAGCGGGCGCTCGGCTCCTACGGGGGGCGGGTGGTCGATGTCGCGAGCGGGCGCTCGGCTCCTACGGGGGGAGGGTGGTCGATGTCGCGAGCGGGCGCTCGGCTCCTACGGGGGGAGGGGCTCGATGTCGCGAGCGGGCGCTGGATGTCGCGAGCAGGCGCTCGCTCCTACGGGGGGCGGGTGGTCGATGTCGCGAGCGGGCGCTCGCTCCTGCGGGGGGGCGGTTGACGCCGTGACCCGCTCGGGCTAGCGCGGTGCCGAGGAGCAAGAGCAGCCGCCGCTGGCTGGATCGCCACGTCAGCGACGAGTTCGTCAAGCGCGCCCAGCGCGAGGGCTATCGCTCGCGTGCGGCCTACAAGCTGCTGGAGATCCAGGCGCGCGACCGGATTCTCCGGCCCGGACAATGGGTCGTGGATCTGGGTGCCGCGCCCGGTGGCTGGTGTCAGGTGGCCCGCACCCTGGTGGGCCCCGGCGGGCGGGTCGTCGCGCTCGACATCCTGCCGATGGAGCCGCTGGCCGACGTGGAGCTGATCCAAGGCGATTTTCGCGACGAGGCGGTGCTGCAGCGGCTGCGTGCCAGCCTGGCCGGACACCCGGTCGACCTTGTAATTTCGGACATGGCGCCCAATGTCAGCGGTGTCGTCGCCGTGGATCAGCCCCGGGCGATGTATCTGGCTGAGCTGGCGCTGGCGGTCGCGCGGGAGCTGCTCAAGCCCGGGGGGGCGCTGGTGACCAAGGTGTTCCAGGGCGAGGGCTTCGACGAGCTGGTGCGGGCCCTGCGCGAGAGCTTCACGCGGGTCGTTACGCGCAAGCCCAAGGCCTCCCGTGCGAGCAGCCGTGAGGTCTATCTGGTGGCGGGCAACTTCCACCTGTAGTAGTGTTACCAACATGATTTTGCTCAAAATGCGGGCGATAGGCGCCGATGGTGGAGGTATAGAGCCTTGAATGACATGGCCAAAAACATCATCCTCTGGGTGATCATCGCCATCGTGCTGATGTCGGTGTTCAATAATTTCACCTCTCAGACCGTCAAGTCGCACAGCATCGCCTATTCGCAGTTCCTGCAGCAGGTTGATCAGGGACAGGTGGAGCGCGTTACCATCAAGGGCCAGGAGATCGCCGGGGTGACCGCCAGCGGTGTGCCCTTCTCCACCTACAGTCCGGGCGACGACGGCCTGGTCGCCGACCTGCTCCGCAAGAACGTCGAGATCGTCGCCGGGCCGCCCGAGAAGCCCTCGGTGCTGATGTCCATCCTGATCAATTGGTTTCCGCTGTTCGTGCTGATCGGGCTGTGGATCTTCTTCATGCGCCAGATGCAGGGCGGTGGCGGCGGCCGTGGCGCGATGTCGTTCGGTAAGAGCCGGGCGCGAATGCTCAGCGAGGACCAGGTCAAGATCACCTTCGCCGATGTCGCAGGCGTCGAGGAGGCCAAGGAAGAGGTGGCCGAGCTGGTGGAATTCCTGCGCGACCCGGGCAAGTTCCAGAAGCTCGGCGGCAAGATCCCCAAGGGCGTGCTCATGGTCGGGCAGCCGGGCACCGGCAAGACCCTGCTGGCCAAGGCCATCGCCGGCGAGGCCAAGGTACCCTTCTTCACGATCTCGGGCTCGGACTTCGTGGAGATGTTCGTGGGTGTCGGTGCCTCGCGCGTGCGCGACATGTTCGAGCAGGCCAAGAAGCACGCCCCCTGCATCATCTTCATCGACGAGATCGACGCCGTGGGGCGTCACCGCGGCGCCGGGCTGGGGGGCGGCCACGACGAGCGCGAGCAGACACTGAACCAGCTGCTGGTGGAGATGGACGGCTTCGAGGGCACCGAAGGGGTGATCGTGATCGCCGCCACCAACCGCCCCGACGTGCTCGACCCCGCGCTGCTGCGCCCCGGGCGTTTCGACCGCCAGGTGGTGGTGCCGCTGCCGGACGTGCGCGGCCGGGAGCAGATCATCAAGGTGCACATGCGTAAGGTGCCGCTGGCCGAGAACGTGAACGCGACGATCATCGCCCGCGGCAGCCCCGGTTTCTCGGGGGCGGACCTCGCCAACCTGGTCAACGAGGCGGCGCTGTTCGCCGCCCGTGCCAACAAGCGTATGGTGGACATGGACGATTTCGAGCGCGCCAAGGACAAGGTGATGATGGGCGCCGAGCGCCGCTCCATGGTCATGAGCGAGCAGGAGAAGCGGCTCACCGCCTATCACGAGGCGGGGCACGCCATCGTCGGGCGGACCGTGCCGTCCCACGATCCGGTCTACAAGGTCAGCATCATCCCGCGCGGCCGCGCCCTGGGCGTAACCATGTTCCTGCCCGAGGAGGATCGCTACAGCTTCAGCAAGGAGCACCTGGAGAGCCAGATCTCCAGCCTGTTCGGCGGACGCATCGCCGAGGATCTGGTGTTCGGTAGCAGCAAGGTGACCACGGGCGCCCAGAACGACATCAAGCGGGCTACCGAGATTGCGCGCAGCATGGTGACCAAGTGGGGTCTGTCCGAGCGTCTGGGACCCCTCACCTACAGCGAGGAGGAGGAAGAGGTTTTCCTCGGCAGATCCGTCACCCAGCACAAGAACGTCTCGGACGAGACGGCACACCTGATCGACGAAGAGATCCGGGCCGTGATCGAGCGCAACTACGAGCGGGCCAGGCAGATTCTGGCTCAGAACGCCGACAAGCTGCACACCATGGCCGATGCGCTCATCAAGTACGAGACCATCGACGAGCACCAGATCAACGACATCATGGCCGGACGCACCCCGCGGGTGCCGGCCGACTGGGAGGACTCGGTGCCGCCGTCCGGCGGCGCCCCGGCCACCGGCGACCGTCCGAGCTCGGACAAGCAGCCCGACAGCGGCGCCATCGGCGGGCCTGCCAAGCAGCACTGACCCCGCGTGATGGTCCCGGGGTCGGTGCTCGATTGTGCCGGCCGGCTGCTGGATCTGACCCGGCCCAGGGTGATGGGCATACTGAACCTGACCCCCGATTCGTTTTCGGACGGGGGTCGCTTCGTTTCCATCGACACAGCGCTCGATCACGCCCGCCGGATGGTGCGGGAGGGGGCGGATATCATCGACCTGGGGGGAGAATCCACCCGTCCGGGTGCCGGTGAGGTGTCCGCTGCAGAAGAGATCGAGCGGGTCGTCCCGGTCATCGAGCGGCTGGCGGCAGAGCTCCCGGTGCCGCTGTCGGTGGACACCTCCAAGCCCGAGGTGATGCGCGCGGCGGTCGCGGCGGGCGCCGGCATGATCAACGACGTGCGGGCCTTGCGGGCGCCCGGTGCCCTGACGGCGGCCGCCCGGCTCGGTGTCCCGGTCTGCCTGATGCACATGCAGGGCGAGCCGCGCACCATGCAGGCTGCGCCGCAGTATGCCGATGTGGTGGCCGAGGTGAGCGCGTTCCTCGTGGCGCGTGGTCAGGACTGCGTCGAGGCCGGCATCCCGCGCAGCCGGCTGGTGCTCGATCCGGGCTTCGGCTTCGGTAAGACCCTGGCGCATAATCTGGAGCTGCTGAGGCGGCTCGCGGAATTGGCGGCCTTGCGGCTGCCCCTGCTGGTCGGGATCTCGCGCAAGTCGATGATCGGGGCGCTGCTCGGCGGCGCGCCGGTGGACGGCAGGCTTTTCGGCAGCCTGGCCGGCGCCCTGGTCGCGATGCAGCGGGGTGCGCGGATCCTGCGGGTGCACGACGTTGGACCGACCGTGGAAGCTCTGCGTGTTGCCTGGGCGGCGATGGGGCCAAATGGAGAGGATGGAAGCCAGCATGCGTAGGTACTTCGGCACCGACGGTATCCGGGGACGGGTCGGAGAGGGCTGCATTACCCCGGAGTTCGTGCTCAAGCTCGGCTGGGCGGTGGGACGGGTGCTCGGCAACGGCCCGGGCAGCAAGGTGCTGATCGGCAAGGACACCCGCATCTCGGGCTACCTGTTTGAATCGGCGCTGGAGGCGGGGCTGGTGGCGGCCGGGATGGATATCCATCTGCTGGGGCCGATGCCGACTCCGGGCATCGCCTATCTCACCCGCACCCTGCATGCCCAGGCCGGGATCGTCATCAGCGCCTCGCACAATCCGCATTACGACAACGGCATCAAGTTCTTCTCGGCCAGTGGCAGCAAGCTGGCCGATGCGGTCGAGCAGGAGATCGAGCGGATGCTCGATGAGCCCCTGGCCATGGTGGAATCGGGCGAGCTCGGAAAGGCCTACCGGGTGGAGGATGCCCCTGGCCGCTACATCGAGTTCTGCAAGAGCAGCACACCGCCGATGATGGAGCTGCGGGGGCTCAAGGTGATCCTCGACTGTGCCCATGGTGCGACCTATCACGTCGCACCCCATGTGCTCGATGAGCTGGGGGCCGAGGTGGACACCATCGGGGTCGAGCCCGACGGGCTGAACATCAACGACGGGGTGGGCTCGACCCATCCGGAGCGCCTGCGTCGCGCGGTGGTCGCTTACGGCGCCGACCTCGGTATCGCCTTCGATGGCGACGGCGACCGGGTCGTCATGGTGGATGACCGGGGGGCCCTGGTCGATGGCGACGATATCCTCTACATCATCGCACGCTCCCGTCAGGCCGTGGGCGCGCTGCGCGGGGCGGTGGTCGGCACCGTGATGACCAACCTCGGGCTGGAGCACGCGCTCGCCGCCCAGGACATCAGGCTCGAGCGCACCCAGGTGGGGGATCGCTACATCCTGGAGCGGCTGCGCGCGGAGGGCTGGGTGCTGGGCGGGGAGCCGTCCGGGCACATCATCTGTCTGGACCGCACCAGTACCGGCGACGGCATCATCTCGGCGCTGCAGGTGCTCGCCGAGATGCAGCGCAGCGGCCGCAGTCTGCGCGACCTGCGCCAGGGTCTCACGAAGTATCCGCAGAAGCTGGTGAACGTGCGCCTGGAGCGGCAAAGCGATCTCACGCAGATGCCGAGCCTGCAGGATAAGATCAGCCAGGCGGAGGCGGAGCTGGGCGCCAGCGGCCGGGTGCTGATACGCCCGTCCGGGACCGAGCCCCTGATCCGCATCATGGTTGAGGGCGGCGATGCCCGACAGGTTGCGCGTATCGCCGGCGAGCTGGCGGAGGTGGTCAAGGGGGCCGCAGCCTGACGAGATGCTGAATAACGATCGGCCTATCCTGCTTCAGCACGGGAGTCGAAAACGGCGATCTCCGGACTCCTTCATGCCGGCTCGCTTGCGGCGATCGAGAGTGGCGCCGCCGCACTGTGCCGCACGCAGCCTGGCGACAACAGGATGTCTCGGCAGGCCGCTCACAGGATGTTGAGAACGCGCGTCTGGGACAGCCGTGAAGCGCAGCGTCTATTTCGTCTCCGAGAGCACCGGCATCACCGCCAAGACGGTGGGCCAGAGCCTGCTCTCGCAGTTCGAAGGACTCGAATTCGACAGCCGCTACGTGCCGTTCGTCGATACCCCCGAGAAGGCCCTGGAGCTGGCCCAGCGCCTGGGTGATGAGCGCCTGGAGCGCGGGCTGCGTCCGATCGTGTTCGCGACCCTGGTGGACGAGTCGCTGCGCCGCATCCTGAAGCAGTCGTTCTGCCTCTACATCGAGCTGTTCGACGCCTTCATCGACCCGCTGAGCGCTGAGCTGGGCATGCCGCCTACCGGGCGCCCGGGAGTCGCCCATGGCCTGAGCGACCAGGGCGCGTACGATGCCCGGATCGACGCCATCAACTTTGCCATGGCCAACGACGACGGGCTGCGCCTGGACAAATTCGAGGAGGCCGACGTGATCCTGATCGGCGTCTCACGCTCCGGAAAGACCCCGACCTGCCTCTATCTGGCGATGAATTTCGGGCTGCGCGCGGCCAACTATCCCCTGACCGCCGATGACTTCGAGCGCGACGCAATCCCGTTCCAGCTGCTGCCCTTCCAGCACAAGATCGTCGGACTCACCATCGACCCGCTACGCCTGCACCGGGTGCGCGAGGAGCGCCGTCCCGGCAGCGGCTATGCCTCGATCGAGCAGTGTCAGCGGGAGGTGGTGGCAGCGGCACGCATCATGGCGCGACTCAACGTCAGCGTGCTCGACAGCACCAGTCGCTCCATCGAGGAGCTGGCCTCGCATATCGTCAAGAAGGTTTGAACCTAGAAGCGGCAGTTGAACGGCCGCCAGGGTGCGCGCCCTGGTGGTCGTAGCGGCCATCACCCGATGGGTGAGTACCAAGTTTGTCCAGAGCCATAGTCCAAGCAATCACTCGATCGCTACGCGAAGCGGTCAACGGCTGTTTCTAGGTTGAAGGCGCTGGGCGCTGCCTTACAGCTCAATGGGCGCGTCCCACTATGTAGTCGGCCAGGCGGCGCAGCGGCTCGGCGCCGGCGTCGAGCCCGGCGAGACTGGCCAGCGCCTCGGCGTGCAGCTGCTCGGCCTTCTCACGGGCCCCGGAGAGCCCGAGCAGGGATGCGTAGGTGGCCTTGGCCTGGGCGGCATCCTTGCCCCGGGTCTTGCCCAGCAGCACCGGGTCGCCCTCCACATCCAGGATGTCGTCGCGGATCTGGAAGGCGAGCCCGATGCAGGCCCCGTAATGCTCCAGGCTCTGCAGCAGCCCGGGATCGGCCCGCTCGGCGCATAGCCCCGCCAGACGCACGGCGGCACGGATCAGGGCGCCCGTCTTGTGGATATGGATATTCTCCAGCTCGATGAGATCCAGATCCCGGCCCTCGGCCTCCAGATCCAGGCTCTGGCCGCCGGCCATGCCGCGCGACCCGCTGGCCGTGGCCAGCACCTCGATCATGTGCAGGCGCGCGACGGAATCGGGGGCCAGCGACTCGTCCACCGCGAGGACCCGGAAGGCCAGGGTCTGCAAGGCATCGCCAGCGAGGATCGCGGTGGGCTCGTCGAACGCCTTGTGGCAGGTGGGTCGGCCACGGCGCAGCGCGTCGTCGTCCATGGCCGGCAGGTCGTCATGGACCAGTGAGTAGGCGTGGATCAGCTCGAGGGCGCAGGCCGGGGCGTCGAGGCGCGCCATAGGTACGCCCAGGGAGCGCCCGGCCGCATACACCAGCACCGGACGCAGCCGCTTGCCGCCGCCCAGCACCGCATAGCGCATGGCCGCATGCAGGCGGTTGGGCAGGGTGGTCACCTCGGGAAGGTGATGCTCCAGGGCCGTCTCGACCCGCTGCTGGCATTCGCGCAGGAATGGCTCGAAGAGCGGATCAGTCGTCGTCACTGCGGAAGGGCTCCAATTCGGCGTCGGCGGACTTGCGCGTTAGAACCTCTACCTTCTGCTCGGCGTCGGCCAGCGCCTTGCGGCAGATGTGCGTCAGCGCCACGCCCCGCTCGAAGGCCTTGAGCGACTCCTCCAGGCTGAGCTCGGCCTTCTCCATGGCATCGACCAGGGCCTCGAGCTCTGCGAGGGCCTGTTCGAAGCTGAGGGTCTCGGGTCGTTTTCGGGACACGGCGAGGGGGGAGCGCTGCTGCGAGGCGCTTAACCTTACCGGCGGGCGCCTCGGGGGTCAATCCGGCACCGGGGCGGCGGCTCGTCAGGCCGGGCCTAAGCCCGCATTCCTCACCCGCCTCCTGCTGCGGTCCCCGATCTGCCCGCGTCTGCTGTGTTGCACCCGGCCAAGGTGCTCGACGTACTGTCAAGTACGCCCGCGCGCCCGGGCTTTCGCACGCCTTGTAGCCACGAGCATCTCGGGGACCTCGCGACGAATCCTGGTGAGGAACGCGGGCTTGTGTGTACACTGTCGGCGCGTCAATCGAGGGTGTGGTGTCATGAAGTCAGCGCGATTACTGTTGCTCGCTCCGATCCTGGTAGCGCTCGGCACAGCGGTGGCGCCAGCGGCGTCGGTGTCTGAGGACAACCCGTACAAGGACATCATCCTCGGTCGCGAGCCGCTGCTGCCTTACGACGATTCCAAGGACAAGCCCTGGCAGGAGCAGGACATCGCCGCACCCGAGGGCTATGACGACTCGGACCTCGAAGAGGTGGCGGTCACGCAGATCCAGAAAGGCTTCTCGGTGCTGGTCGACAAGCAGCTGACCATCGGCGAGGACGGGGTGATCCGCTACTGGCTGGTGCTCAAGTCCAAGCAGGGTGCGGTCAACGCCATGTATGAAGGGCTGCGCTGCGATACCGCCGAGTACAAGACCTATGCGTTCATGGTCGACCGCAAGACCGTGGAGCCGATGAAGCATGCGCGCTGGCAGAAGCTGCGCAGGGCGCTCGGCAACAACTTCCGCTGGGAGCTGATGAACGACTATTTCTGCTATTACGGCCATCCCAAGCCGGTCGAGCAGATCGTCCGGAACCTGAAGGCGGGGCCGGCGGTCGGCCCTACCGACGACAACGATCCCCATTACTGATCGCGTCGGGGCGCGCCGTGAGCGGCTACGACGCCTCCGCCATCGAGGTCCTGAGCGGCCTGGAGCCGGTGCGCAAGCGCCCCGGCATGTATACCGATACCAGCCGCCCCAACCATCTCGCGCAGGAGGTGGTGGACAACAGCGTGGACGAGGCCATCGCCGGCTTCGCCGACCGTATCGAGGTGATCCTGTTCAAGGACGGCTCCCTGCAGGTGGAGGACAACGGGCGCGGCATGCCCGTGGACACCCACCCCGACGAGGGCGTGCCCGGGGTCGAGGTCATCCTCACCAAGCTGCACGCCGGCGGCAAGTTCTCCAACACCAGCTACCGATTCTCCGGGGGTTTGCACGGGGTGGGGGTGTCGGTGGTGAACGCGCTCTCGCGTCACCTGGAGGTCTGGGTAAAACGTGGGGGCGCCGAGTACAACATGGCCTTCGCCGGCGGCGAAAAGGCGTCCGACCTGGAAGAAGTCGGCCGGGTCGGCAAGGCCAATACCGGCACCCGGCTGCGCTTCTGGCCGGACCCGCGCTACTTCGATAGCCCCAGGTTTTCCGTCAAGCCACTGCTGCACGTGCTGCGCGCCAAGGCGGTGCTCTGCCCCGGGCTGAGCGTGCGCTTCCACGACGAGGCGACCGGTGAGACCACCGAGTGGCGCTACGAGGCCGGCCTCAGGGATTATCTGCTGGACGCCATGCAGGGCCAGGCGACGCTGCCCGAAGAGCCTTTCGTGGGCAGCATGGAGGGCAACAGCGAGGCCGCCGACTGGGCCCTGGTGTGGCTGCCGGACGACGGCGAAGCCGTGGCCGAGAGCTACGTCAATCTGATCCCGACCCCCCAGGGCGGCACCCACGTCAACGGGCTGCGCTCCGGCCTTACCGACGCGGTGCGCGAGCTCTGCGAGTTCCGTAACCTGCTGCCACGCGGGGTGAAGCTGGCCCCCGAGGACGTCTGGGCGCGGGTCAGCTACGTGCTGTCGGTCAAGCTCATCGATCCCCAGTTTTCGGGACAGACCAAGGAGCGGCTGTCCTCGCGGGAGTGCGCGGCCTTCGTCTCCGGGGTGGTCAAGGACGCCTTCAGCCTCTGGCTCAACCAGCACACCGAGGCCGGCGAGCGCATCGCCGAGCTATCGATCTCGGCGGCCCAGGCGCGCATGCGCGCGGGGCGCAAGGTGGTGCGCAAGAAGATCACCCAGGGCCCGGCGCTGCCCGGCAAGCTGGCCGACTGCACGGCCGTGGACTCGGTGCGCAGCGAGCTGTTCCTGGTCGAGGGCGACTCGGCCGGCGGCTCGGCCAAGCAGGCCCGGGACAAGGAGTTCCAGGCCGTGATGCCCCTGCGGGGCAAGATCCTTAATACCTGGGAGGTGGATCCCGGTGAGGTGCTCGCCTCCCAGGAGGTGCACGACATCTCGGTTGCCATCGGCGTCGATCCGGGCAGCGACGACCTTTCGCGCCTGCGCTTCGGCAAGATCTGCATCCTGGCAGACGCCGATTCGGACGGCGCCCACATCGCCACCCTGCTGTGCGCACTCTTCCTGCGCCATTTCGCTGCGCTGGTTCGGGAGGGACACGTGCACGTGGCCATGCCGCCGCTCTACCGCATCGACGTGGGCAAGCAAGTCTTCTATGCCCTGGACGACTCGGAGAAGCAGGGGGTGCTCGATCGTATCGCCGCCGAGCGGCTCAAGGGCAAGGTCAGCATCCAGCGCTTCAAGGGCCTGGGCGAGATGAACCCCCAGCAGCTGCGCGAGACCACCATGCATCCGGATACCCGGCGCCTGGTGCAGCTCACGATCGAGGCCGGCGACGACACCCACGCGCTCATGGACATGCTGCTCGCCAAGAAGCGTGCCCCCGATCGCAAGGCCTGGCTGCAGGAAAAGGGCGATCTGGCCGAGGTCATCTGAGCGGTCGTTTGTGGGAGAGGGCGCCTTGAGGAAATCATCGGACGCCCCGCCAGGTCCGGCCGCGGGCCGATCGGGGCCGACGGGTCGCGCCGCCCCCTGATTCTGGATTCTCTCGATGGACTACGCCGCGGCACTGTCTTCGTTCGCTCTGTTGTTCCTGGCCGAGATGGGCGACAAGACCCAGCTCGCGGCCATGACCCTGGCCCATCGCTACCGGGCTGCGCCGGTGATCGCCGGCACCTTTCTCGCGTTCGTCGCGCTGAACCTGCTCGCGGTCCTGGTAGGCGGCGGGCTGGCGCGCCTGGTGCCGCGGGCGCTGATCCTGCTGGTGGCCGGCCTGCTGTTCCTGGTGTTTGCCTGGCGGTCGTGGCGCGATGCCGGTGAGCAGGAGCCCGAGATCGACGCGACCGGGCACCGGCGGGCCTTGTTCACCAGCTTTACCCTGATCTTCGTTGCCGAGCTGGGGGACAAGACCCAGCTCGCGCTGATCGCCCTGGCCGCCAAGCTCGGCTCGATCTGGTCGGTGTTTCTCGGGGGCACCCTCGCTCTGTGGGCGGTCTCTCTCATCGGCATTCTGGTGGGCAGGACCCTGCTGCGCCGGATACCCAGGGTCTGGGTGCACCGCGCCGCGGCGGGGCTGTTCGGTGTTTTCGGTCTGATCGCCCTGGGTCAGATCGCATACGCATGGGGCTGACATCGCCGGTTGCGCATCGGTCTGTTGCCATGGCGCCGAGCGGGCGCAGCTCCGACACGGCGCCCGAGGACGCGCGGGATGGCAATCCGGGTGGCCGATGACGCCCCCGCCGCGGGCTGCGGGGCCCGGCGACCGGCGGCAGCCCTGTGGATGAATCCGCCCCGCGCTACCGCTATCATGCGCCCCATCATGAGCGCATTGAGCATCCGAGGTCTGCGCAAGACCTACGCCAACGGCCTGGAAGCCCTGAAGGGGATCGACCTGGATGTCGCCGAAGGAGATTTCTTCGCGCTGCTCGGTCCCAACGGGGCCGGCAAGTCCACCGCCATCGGCATCATCTGCTCGCTGGTGAACAAGACCTCCGGCACCGTGGCAGTGTTCGGCCATGACCTGGACCGCGAGAGTGCCCGGGCCAAGCGACTGATCGGGCTGGTGCCCCAGGAGCTCAACTTCAATCAGTGGGAGCCGGTGGTGGAGATCCTGGTCAACCAGGCGGGCTACTACGGCATGCCGCGCAAGGAGGCCTTCGAGCGGGCGGAGCAGTGCCTGCGCCAGCTCGACCTCTGGGAGCGGCGCCGCACCATGGCGCGCCAGCTCTCGGGAGGCATGAAGCGCCGCTTGATGATTGCCCGGGCGCTCATGCACCGGCCGCGCCTGCTGATCCTGGACGAGCCCACGGCGGGGGTGGACATAGAGATTCGCCGCTCCATGTGGACGTTCCTGCGCGAGATCAACCGCGAGGGCACCACCATCATCCTGACCACCCATTACCTGGAAGAGGCCGAGAGCCTGTGTCGGAACATCGCGATCATCAACCACGGGCTGATCGCTGAGCACTCGGCCATGCGCGAGCTGCTCAACCGGCTGCACACCGAGACCTTCGTGCTCAATCTGGAAGGGCGCCTCGCCGAGCTGCCGGTGCTCGGCGACTACGTGGTCGAGCAGATCGACGAGGGGACCCTGGAGGTCTCGGTCAGGCGGGGTCAGGGGATCAACGGGCTGTTCGAGGCGCTCTCGCGTAACGGCATCCGGGTGATCAGCATGCGCAACAAGCAGAATCGGCTCGAGCAGCTGTTCATCGGCCTGGTCGACCAGCAGCGCCACGGCGGGGGAGCCGGCCATGCAGGTTAGCCCCGAAGCCAGAAGCTCCTGGATCGCCTACCGCACCATTCTGACCAAGGAGGTGCTGCGCTTCGCGCGCATCTGGATGCAGACGGTGCTGCCCGCCGCCGTGACCACGTTGCTCTATTTCGTGATCTTCGGTCACCTGATGGGCGATCGCATCGGCCGCATGGGCGGTCTGCCCTATATCCAGTTCATCGTGCCGGGTCTGATTCTGATGGCGGTGATCCAGAATTCCTACGCCAACGTGGTCTCGTCCTTCTACGGTACCAAGTTTCAGCGCTACGTCGAGGAGCTGCTGATCGCGCCCGTGCCCAACTGGGTGATCCTGGCCGGCTACGTGAGCGGCGGGGTCGCCCGCGGCCTGTTGGTGGGCAGCGTGGTCACGGTGATCGCCCTCGGGTTCACCCATCTGCCCCTGTACAGCCTGGGCTGGACCCTGGTGGTGTTCGTGCTGACGGCGACGCTGTTCTCCCTGGGGGGCTTCATCAATGCCGTCTACGCCGACAGCTTCGACGACATCTCGATCGTGCCCACGTTCGTGCTTATTCCCCTGACCTATCTCGGCGGGGTCTTCTATTCCATAGATCTGCTTCCGGGATTCTGGCGGCAGGTGTCGCTGTTCAACCCGGTGCTCTACATGGTGAACGCCTTCCGATATGGCTTGCTGGGCGTGGCGGACATCCGCCTGGGCGTGGCGCTTGCCATCATTCTGGGATTCATCGCGGCCCTCACCGCCTACAGCCTGCGGTTGCTCGCGCGGGGTGTGGGGATCAAGACCTGAGGGCCGGTCCTGGCGGGGATGGCCGGCACCGCGCCGCTGCGGCGCGGTGCCGGCGCCGTCAAGGTGTCACTTCTCGGACTTGCTGGTCGTCGGCGCGGCGGGTGCTGCCGGCGGATAGGGCCCGTACGGATAGGCCCCGTACCAGGGCATGCCGCCGTAGTACGGATAGCCCCCCCAGCCGCCATAGTAGGGGTAGCCCCAGCCGCCATACGGATAGCCCCAGCCGCTGTAAGGGCCGTACCAAGGGCCATAGCCCCAGCCGTTGCCCCAGCCGTTACCCCAGCCGTTGCCCCAACCGTTCCAGCCGGTGCCGAAGTGGAAATTGAACCCACCCCCACCGTCGAACCAGCTACCCGGCCAGAATCCCCAGAAGGCCTCTGCGCTGCTCAGCGGTGCCAGCATGGTGCCGGCGACCGCAGCTGCCGCGAGCAATTTCTTCGTTCTGTTCATGGCACATCTCCGCGGGTTTGCGAGTCTGCTTGGGCGACTCACCCACTTACGACCGTACCGCTTCGGGACGGACAGAACATTGACCTCGATCAACAGAGATTTAGCAAATAGTAATAAGCAATCGAGGGGTCGGAGCTGACCCCGGCGGCGATCGCTCTGGGGGCCGGAGCCCGCACCGGGCTCCCAGGCTGCGGGCGGGGCATAATGTCACCCGGATGGCGTCCCGGGAGCCGCGGTCGCCGGGCTCCGCGGCGGCGGGGGTCCCGGCACACGGCGGCCCTGCCCGGCGCGGGATCTGCTTGCCCCGGCCCGGCACCCTGTCAGGCGATACCAGACGATGACCAGCCTCGCAGCCGTTTTCGATGCCTATACCGAATCTGCCTGACTATCCGATCGGCGCAGTGCTGCCGGCCCTGGCAGAGGCGCTGGCCGGCACCCCGGCCGTGGTCCTCACGGCACCCCCCGGCTCCGGCAAGTCCACGGTTATCCCGCTGGCGCTGTTGAATAGCGATTGGCTGGGCGGGCGCTCGATCCTGATGCTGGAGCCCAGACGCCTGGCGGCCAGGGCCTGTGCCGAGCGCATGGCCGAGCTTCCTGGGCGAGCCGGTGGGGCGCTCGGTGGGCTACCGGGTGCGCCTGGATAGCCGGGTCAGCGCGGCCACGCGCATAGAGGTGGTCACCGAAGGGATACTCACCCGTCGTCTGCAGCGGGACCCTGAGCTCTCCGGGGTAGGGCTGGTGATCTTCGACGAGATCCACGAGCGCAGCCTGCAGGCCGATCTGGCGCTGGCGCTGTGTCGCGAGGTCCAGCAGGGGCTGCGCGCGGATCTGCGCCTGCTTGCCATGTCCGCCACCTTGGAGGTGGAGCCGTTGCAGCGGGTGCTCGACGGCGCCCCCCTGGTGAGCGGCGGGTCTGCCATGCATCCGGTGGAGATCCGCTACCTGGAGCGCGATCCGCTCGACCCGGTCGCTGAGACGCTGGTGCGCGGCGTGCTGCGTGCCCTGGAACAGGCGCCGGGGGATGTGCTGGCCTTTCTCCCCGGAGAGGCGGAGATCCGCCGGGCGCAAGAGCTGCTCGCCGATGCCGCCCGCGAGCAGGACCTGCAAATCTGCCCGCTGTTCGGCAACCTGGGTCAGGAGGCCCAGCAGGCGGCTCTGAGGCCGCGCTCGGATGGGGGCCGTCGGGTGGTGCTTGCCACCGACATCGCCGAGACCAGTCTGACCATCGAGGGCGTGCGCAGCGTGGTCGACGGCGGCTGGGCCCGCGCCCCAAGATTTGATCCGGCCACGGCACTGACGCGGCTGGAGACCCTGCGGGTGTCCCGGGCGGCCGCGGATCAGCGCGCCGGACGCGCCGGCAGGCTGGGCCCGGGTCTGTGCCTGCGTCTATGGAGCGAGGCGCTGCAGGCGCGGCTGCCGGCCCGGGCCGATCCGGAGATCCTCTCGGCGGATCTGGCCGGACTGGTCTTGGAGCTTGCATGCTGGGGGGTGAGCGACCCGACGGGACTCGCCTGGATGGATGGGCCCCCGGCAGCCGCGTACGCCCAGGCGCGGGACCTGCTCGCATCTCTGGATGCCCTGGACCGGGAAGGGCGGGTCACGCCCCAGGGCCGACGCATGGCCGAGCTCGGGCTGCACCCGCGGCTCGCCCACATGGTGCTGGAGGGAGAGCGCCTGGGCTGCCGTGGCCTGGCCGCGGATCTCGCGGCCCTGCTCTCCGAGCGAGACCCTTTTCCCCGAGGCGCCACGCCCGGGCGCTCGGTGGATCTGGCCGAGCGTCTTCGGCTGCTCGCGCTCTGGCGGCGGGAAGGCGCCGGGCCGGTGCGTGCGGCCCAGGGGGACCCGGCGGCCTGCGCGCGCATCCACAAGCTCGCGAAGCAGCTTGGCGGGGGGTCGGCTGCCGCAGGGTGCTCGGCCGGTGCCTTGTTGGCGGCCGCCTATCCGGATCGGGTGGGCAGGCGCCGCGACGCCTCCACCCCGGTCTATCGGCTCGCATCCGGCGGGGCCGCCCGTCTGCCGGAGGATGACCCGTTGCGAGGCGCCGAGCTGATCGTGGCGCCTGTGGTGCAGGCGCGGGGCGCGGAGGGCCGCATCCATCTGGCGGCGCCGATCACCCTCGCGGAGGTCCGGCAGGTGCTGGGCGCGCATCTGGAGCGCGTCGCCTCGGTGCGCTGGGACGAGCGCAGCGCCGCGGTGAGCGCGGTGCATGAGGAGCGGCTGGGCCCCCTGGTGCTGGAGCGCAGGCCCTTGCATGCGCCGGACCCGGCGTCGGTCGCGCGGGCCCTGATCGAGGGCATCAGGCGCGGCGGCCTGGCCGCGCTGCCTTGGACCGATCAGGCCCGCGCTCTGCAGGCACGGCTGCTCTGCCTGCGCGACTGGCTTCCGCAGGGCCACTGGCCGGATGTCTCCGGCCGGGTCCTGCTCGATACCCTGGATGACTGGCTGCTGCCCTGGGTCGGGTCGATGACCCGGCTGGAGCAGCTGCGCCGCCTGAGTCTGGAGCAGATGCTGCGCGCGCGCCTGGATTGGGACCACCAGCAGGCCCTGGAGCGGCTTGCCCCGGAGCGTATCCAGGTCCCGAGCGGCTCGCGCAGGCCGCTCCAGTATCGGCCTGGAGGGCCGCCGGTGCTCGCGGTACGCCTCCAGGAGCTGTTCGGCCTCGCCCGGACCCCCTGCGTATGCGCCGGGCGGGTGCCGGTGCTGCTGCACATCCTGTCGCCGGCCCAGCGTCCCATCCAGGTTACCCAGGACCTCGCGGGGTTCTGGGAGCGCACCTACCCCGAGGTGAAGAAGGAGCTCAAGGGGCGCTATCCCAAGCATCACTGGCCCGAAGACCCCTGGCAGGCAATCCCAACCGCGGGGGTGCGGCCCCGGCCCCGCGACTGATCGAGATCGCCCGGACCAGGTCGCGGGGTGCCCCGGCCTGGGACCAAGCGGGCGCCTCCGGCCCCGGCCAAGTCCGTCATCACGCTAGAATTTCAGCGTGCGGCCGCGGGCAAGGTTTACCTTCAGTGGGGAAGGCGAGGGCGGTTTCTGGCGCCGCAGCGGTCCCGCCGTCTTGTGTCCGATCCTGTCCTTTCCCGTCTTACCCTGAGGGCGCCAGGTCCGGTCGACCCATCCAGGCCCTGTCTTGCCGCATCCACAGCGCGCGCGGTTTGCTCCGCTGCTCGGCCTACCGGGCCGTTTCCCCTCACCAGTCCCTGACAGATGGAGAAAGAGCCGATGAAGACCTCAAACAAGCCAGCCGCCCGCGGGCGGCTGTTCAGTCATCTGGAGCTGCGCGCCGAGCCGTCCGAGCGGGCGATATGGGTCCGTATGACCTACCAAGGCCGGCCCTGCATGAGCACCGGGTTGCTGGCCGATCTGGTCGCCGCCCAGCAGCAGATCGGTGATCTGGCACAAGCCGCCCACCAGGCCCGGACGCCCGATGGCCTGGCCTACCAGGTGCTGTGCTCCGCCCAGGCCAACGTGTTCTGCCTGGGCGGGGATCTGCAGCATTTTCTGGAGCTCATCGAGCGTGGCGACCGTGCCGGACTGTTCCACTATGCCAAGCAATGCGTCGACGTGCTGTACATGTCCGCGACCGCCTACGGCCTGGCGTTCACCACCATCGCCTTGGTGCAGGGTCAGGCGCTCGGCGGCGGATTCGAGGCCGCGCTGTCCAATACGGTGCTGATCGCCGAGGAGCGGGCGACCTTCGGGTTCCCCGAGACGCTGTTCGGTCTGTTCCCCGGCATGGGGGCGCTGAGCCTGCTCAGCCGTCGCGTCGCCCCCGGCATGGCCAAGCGCATCGTCGCCAGCGGCCGGCTGTACTCCGCCCGCGAGCTCTACGATCTCGGTGTCGTGGACGTGCTGGCCCGGGACGGGGAGGGCGAGCGCGCGGTGAGCGAGTACATCGGCGCGCGGCGCAGCCGCGAGACCGGATTCTATGCCCTGGACCGGGCGGCCGCCCGCATCAACCCGATCTCCTATGACGAGCTGATCGCGGTGGTGCGCATCTGGGTGGATACGGCGATCGCGCTCACCGAGCGCAACCGCCGGCTGATGGGCTACCTGCTGCAGGCCCAGCGACGGCGCTGGGAGTCTCCCGCGGCGGGGCTCAAACAGGCCGCGATGTGAGGCCGGCGGCGGTCATCGGCCGGCGTGCCGGCCGGTGCCCTCGGCGCGCCGGATTGCGTCCAGCAGGGCCTGGGCGGCGTGCCCCAGGTGCTGCTCGAGCTCCCGCACGCGGCTCGGACCCTGGGCCGCCAAGGCGTCGTTGCCCAGTCTCTCTAGCCGGCCCGCTCGCTGTGCGAGCGCACGCAGGCCCAGGCTCGAGGCGCTGCCTTTGAGGGCGTGGGCGGCGGAGCGGGTGTCGTCCCAGCGCCCGGCCTGCAGCGCCGCGGAGATCTGACGCAGCAGCCCGGAGCCCTCTTCCTGGAAGCGCACCGCCAGGCGGCGGGCGAACTCGTCTCCCGAGCCCAGGGCCAGCAGGTCGGCGAGACGCGCCGTGTCGATCTCTTCCTCGGCGGACGGCAGAGAGGGTGCCGGGCTGAGGTCCGCGGCCCGTCCGGGCGCATCCCGGGGGGCGGCCGTGGCCTGGGCAATGACCTGCAGCAGCCGCAGCGAGGACACGGGCTTGGTAAGGAAATGGGCGATGCCGGCGTCGGAGGCTTCCCGGCGCGCCTCGACGGTCGCGGTGGCGGTGAGCACGATGAAAGGGATCAGGTCCTTCTCGCCTTCGTGGGCGAAGCGGTAGAGCTTGTAGGCGGCGATGCCGCCCAGGCCGGGCATCTGCATATCCACGATCACCACGTCGAAGCGCTCCTGCTCCAGAATCTCCAGCGCCTGGGTCCCGGTCTCGACCAGCCGGTGCGCCAGGCCCGCCCGTTCGAGGATGCGCCCGACGACCATCCGGTTGGTCGCGTTGTCCTCCGCCACCAGCACCCGGGTGTCCTGGGGCAGGCTGCGCCGCCGCTCCACGTGGTCGGAGAAGCTGATCACGGTGTCGTCGTGGGCGACCGCATAGGAGGCGTGCAGGGCGTTGAAGAGGTGCGCCTTGTCGAGGGGGGTATCGAGCAGATTGACCCGCCCGCGCTTCACCGCGGGCACCGGGAGCGCGAGCGGCTCTGCGGGAGCCAGCACGACGGTCAGCCCGTAAAGCCCAAGCTCGCTATCCAGGGAGTCGATGAATCGCTGGGTGGCGCCATCCAGGGGCACCTGATCCAGGACCAGGGCATCATAGGGGATATGTGTCTGGGCATCCCCGAGCAGGGCGGCGACGGCTTCGCGAGTGTTGCTCACGTTCTCGTAAGCCAGGCCCCAGCTGTCCAGGCATTGGCTGAGCTCGGTTGCCGATACGGACTGGGGACGCAGCCGCAGGATGCGGCAGCCGCGCAGGGCCTGGGTGTCGACCGCGGCCTCGGGCTGTCGCTCCAGGTCGAGGTCGAGCCAGAAGCTGGTCCCGACCCCTGGCGTGCTCTCGAATCCGATCCGTCCACCCATGAGCTCAACCAGCTGCTTGGAGATCGTCGTGCCCAGTCCGGTGCCGCCGAAGCGACGGGTGGTGCTCTCGTCGGCCTGGGTAAACTTCTCGAAGATGTGCTCCTGGGACTCGGGGGCGATGCCGATGCCGGTGTCGCGGATCTCGAAGCGGATGAGCACGCGCTCGGTGCCGGGCCGCACCGCGTGGCAGCGTATGTCCACCGAGCCCTGCTCCGTGAACTTGATGGCGTTGCCGATCAGATTGATCAGCACCTGCCGCAGATGCAGTGGGTCGCCGATGAGACGGTAGGGTGTGTCAACGGCGATGTGCGAAGACAGGCGCAGCCCCTTGGCATCGGCCTGGGCCACGAACATGCGAAGCGTGGAGCCGACCAGGACGTGCAGGTCGAAGGGGATGTGCTCGATGGTGACCCTGCCGGCCTCGATCTTGGAGATGTCGAGCACGTCCTCCACCAGATTGAGCAATGCATGGCCGGAGGCGTGGATCGCGTCGGCGTATTCGCGCTCTTCGGCCTCGAGCCGGCAGGACTTGAGCAGGTCGCTCAGACCGATGATGCCGTTCAGCGGCGTGCGAATCTCGTGGCTCATGCGGGCGAGAAAGTCGCTTTTCGCATGGTTGGCCTCCTCGGCGCGCTGGGTCGCGGTCTTCAGTCGTCTGAGCAGGATCGCGACGTAGCCGGGCAGGATAACCAGGGCCGCGAGCAGCCCGAAGGACAGCCCCAGGTGTGCGTGCCAGTAGCCGTTGAGCGAGACCACCAGCGAGAAACCGGCGAGCGAGAGCAGTCCCGAGAGGTAGAGATAGGGCTCGCCGTAACGGAAGCCGTAGCCGAAGGTGAGCCACAGATAGATCGCATACCAGGGTGCGCCGAGCTCTCCGGTGACTGCCAGCCAGTAGGTCGAGATGCCGATGTCGACCACCATGCCGGTCAGCCGCCGAAACACCGATTGGCCCGGATGCCGCCAGATGTCGGTGAACAGCGCAATCGAGAACAGGAACAGCGCCGAGAAGACGGCCGCGATCTGAACAGTGGAGACCACCGGCCGGTAGTGCGGCCGGCTGAGAAGCAGATAGAGCAGCACGCAGGCGATGATCAGGATGCGAAGCACGGCCTGCTCGTGCTCCGAGTCGGGTCGCTGTGCAAAGCGCTTGACGTATGCCCGAACGCCCGGTATCCGGGCCACCAGCGTTGAGATAGAATCCTTTGGCATCGCGCGCCAGCCTCGATCGGGCGTCAGTCAGCTTAGTATGGATGCGCCCCTGGGGAAACGCAGGTCAAGAATGACGATGAGCCAAGACATCGAGTCCATCGCGATCGCGGCCATCGCGCGGCAAAAGAACATTGATCCCCGCTCGATCGGGCTGGACGCGTCTCTCGAGCGGCTCCATATCTCATCTCTGGACGCGATCACCATTCTTTACGAGATCGAAGAGGCGCTGGGCATAGAGATCCCCAACGAGGCCCTGGACTCCCTGAAGACGGTGCAGGATATCGTCGCCGGCGTGACACGTCTGGTCGAGCGGACCGGCTAGGGTGCCCGGTCGGGTCCTGGTCACCGGCCTGGGCGCCATCTCGGCGCTAGGGCGCGGGGTGCCGGCACTCTGGGAGGGGCTCGCAGCGGGGGTCGACGGCTTTCGCCCGCTACCTGCGCCGCTGGGGCAGCAGCTCAAGGTCAGGGTCGCCGCGCAGATTCCCGATTATCGACCGGGCGAGCTGTTCGAGCAGCGCGACCTGCCGCTGCTGGACCGCTTTTCCCAGTATGCGATCGTCGCCGCCCGCGAGGCGGTGGCCGATGCCGGGCTTACGCCGCAGCAGATCACGCGCGCCGCTGCCGTGGTGGGTACCGGATGCGGGGGTAAGGAGACCGACGAAGAGACCTACCTGCGTCTCTACAAAGAGGGTAGGTCCAGGGCTCATCCCCTGACCATACCCAAGGGCATGCCGAGCGCCGCGGCCAGTCAGGTGAGCATCCAGCTGGGGGTCACCGGACCGGTGTTCTCGGTGACCAGCGCCTGCGCCTCGGCGGCCCACGCGATTGCCCAGGCGGCGGCCATGCTGCGAGCCGGCCTGGTGGATGTCGCTCTGGCCGGCGGCACGGACGCCCCGTTTTCGCTGGGGCTGCTCAAGGCCTGGGAGGCGCTGCGGGTGCTCTCCGACGATGCCTGCCGGCCGTTCTCCGCCGATCGTAACGGCATTGTGCTCGGCGAAGGCGCGGGAATGCTGGTGCTGGAGTCCGAGACGCATGCCCGCCGGCGTGGGGCAGCGGTTTACGCCGAGCTCGCCGGATGCGGGATGTCGGCGGACGCCGGACACATCACCGATCCGTCCGTGGAGGGTGCGGCTCGGGCGATCACGGCGGCCCTGACCGATGCCGGGGTCGCTCCGTCTGAGATCGACTACGTCAACGCCCACGGCACCGCTACCCGCGCCAACGACATCGCCGAGACCAGCGCGCTGCATCGCGTGTTCGGGGCCCACGCCGGACAACTGGCGGTCTCCTCGACCAAGTCCATGCATGGCCATGCGCTGGGTGCCTCCGGTGCCCTGGAGGCGGTGGCGACGGTGTTGGCGCTGAAATGTGCCTTGATCCCCCCGACCGCCAACTTCACCCGCCCCGGCGACGGCTGCGACCTGGACTACGTGCCCAACCAGGCCAGGGCGCGACGTCTGCGTGCGGCCATCTCCAATTCATTTGCCTTCGGGGGGCTGAACGCCGTCCTGGTGGTGCGCGCCTGGGGCGGTTGAGGTCTCAGCCGGACGCAGTGCCGCCCCGCTTGCGAAACAGATAGTGCCCGTTGCCGTAGATCTGACCCTCGAGCGGCGCGAACAGCACGACCTTGCATAGCGTGAAGTAGTCGTTCCAGTGGCGGATCGCCGCGCTCGACAGGACCCCCTCGGCCAGACCTTCCATGCCGCCCCAGAAGCGCCGGTGCCATTCGTCGAGCGTTCGCCAGTAATTGAGGCCGTTAAGGTACCAGCTGCCCTCCAGATCAAAGCCGTGCGCGTGGCGAGGCATCTCGCGGAACGGCCAGATGCGACCCCCGGGGAAATATCTGCCGACCAGGGTATGCCTGGAGTCCATGAACTGGGGGAACGCCGGCCGCGACACGATCAGGTGAAGGAAGGTCCGCCCGCCGGGACGCAGCAGCTCGGCGATCTTGCCGAAGGCAGCGGCGAGGTTGCTGACATGCTCGAACATGCCGATGGCGAACACGATATCGTAGCTCTTTGCGCCGAGATCCGAGACCGGTATGGTGCCGAAGTCGCCCTCGATGAGGCGTATCGCCTTGGCATTCAGCGGATGCTTCGCGTCTTCCATGCAGCCGCGGACGTACGCCGCCTGCACCCGGCTGGGCGTGATGCTGGTGATCCTGAGCCCGGGAAAGCGCGCGAGGAGGTAGGTCTCGAGCGGCCCGAAGCCGCATCCGATGCTGAGCACCCGCTCATCGCCCCGGACGTCGGCGCGCTCGGCGATCAGCCGAAATTTGGCCCCCTGGGCCTGCTCCAGGCTGCAGGGGCTGGCCCTGATCTCGGCGGGGGACTCGCCGTAGTAGGCCATGGAGTAGGCCTTGAAGCGGCGGTCGAGGAAGGCGTCGAACAGCTCGATGGACTCGTCGTAGTGCTCGGCCATCAGCTCGTCGGTGCGCTGCCACATGGGGCCCCGGTCGCAGTGGATGCCATAGTCGCAGAGCGGGGTGTCGGATTCTGTGAGGCCGTGGTACTCGCGGCTGAAATAGCGCGTGAGGCGTTGCTCGTACAGGGTCAGCTCCTCGGACCCATGGGCCCGGATACCTTGGGCTGCGAGCGTCCCGACGTGGTCAGCCATGCGCGCGCGACAGGGCTGGTCAGCCCGGATGCAGGAACAGGCCGTGTCGGTCGAGATAATCGAACAGCGCCAAGCGGGTGTCGTCCAGGGCCTGGCCGATGCGCGCCAGCAGCTGCTCGCCCTCCCGCTCGAACACCTGCTCCGGCAGATGGGACGCTACCAGGCCGAGCTCATAGAGCCGCAAGGTGCCCAGGTTTCCGGCACTGTCTTTGAGGGCGTGGCCGAGCTCCAGAAACCGGGGGTAGGCCAGGGGTGAGCCCTGGGCATCGCGCGCCCTGCCCAACAATGTTTCCACCTCGCTGACCAGCTCGTATACCAGCCCCGACAGGAAGCCGGTCTGGGCCCCCAGCCTGTCAAGCTCCGCCAGCATCCGCTCATCGACCAGCGGCAGCCCGCAAGGGTTGTGGACCGGATCGAGCGTGCGGGTCTGCAGCGGCGGGTCGGCAAGGCCCTGGGCGCGGCGGATCACCGCCGCGATCGTCTGCACCAAGGCCTGGGCCCGGATCGGTTTCTCGACGATGGCGGCGATCTCCTCACGCCGACAATCCTTGATCGCCGCGGTGCCTGCGCGCCCAGCCAGCGCGATGAACACGGGCCAGTCCTCGCGCGCCCGGGAAAAATGGAACAGACGTGCCGTCTCGGGGGCGCCGATCCCGGGCAGGTCGAGATCTATGAGCACCACGTCAAAGGCATGCCCGTCCAAGGCGTCGAGGGTTTGCTCGCCGTTCTCGACCTCATAGATCCGGTGGCCGCCCCGTTGCAGGGCGAGGCGGATGATGCGGCGCTGCTCGCTGCTCGGCTCGGCGACCAGAATCTCCAAGGGGGGAGTCGAAGGGCCCAGGGCGGTGTATCGGTCGAGCAGCCGCGCCACGCTGTCCCCGCCCCGGCGGGGGCCGTAGATCCTGTGCAGGGCGTCGAACAGCAGGGTCTTGTCCAAGGGGGTGCCGACGATTGCGCTGAACCCTGATTTGCGCAGGGCCGCCTCGTGGGCGGAGCTGCACGGGCTGGCCCAGGTGCACCAGCAGCGCCGAGTGCAGTGCCTGATCGCTGCGGGCGATCGCCGCAAATTGCTCGCCGGCCGCGCCCTGGCCGCGAGGGCTGTAGAGCACCAGCTCGATAGGCGCGTCGGACCCCAGCGATGTGCGCAACGCGACCAGGCCTTCCAGCGCCGTGGCTGCGCCGCGCACATGCAGGCCCCATCCCGAGAGGTGCTCCGAGAGGCGGCTGAGCTCGCGCTCGTCGGCGCAGACCACGAGCGCGTGCCTGCCGGCCAGCACTACCGTGGTGGGCTCAGGCTTGCGATTGTCCATGTCGATCGGATCTGTCTGCCCGCGCTACGTCCGCCAGGTCCGTGGAAATCGCTTCGATGCGATCCAGGTTCGCCAGGAAGGCATTCACACACTCCGGATCGAACTGACGCCCACGCTCCGCCTGCAGATATTCCAGCACCCGTTCGTGCGGCCATGGCTCCTTGTAGGGCCGCTGTGAGATCAGCGCGTCGAATACGTCGGCCACCGCCACGATCCTGGCCTCCAGCGGAATGCGATCCCCGGCCAGTCGTTGGGGATAGCCCGATCCGTCGAAGCGCTCGTGGTGGTGCAGGGCGATGATGGCGCCGGCTTTCAGATAGAAGGACGGGCTGTCGCGCAGGATCTCGTAGCCGATGCGGGTGTGGGACATCATGATCTGCCACTCTTCCTCGCTCAGACGACCCGGTTTGAGGAGCACCCGGTCGGGTACGCCGATCTTGCCGATGTCGTGCATGGGTGCCGCGTGCTCCAGGATCTCAGCCTGGTCGCGCTCGAGGCCGAGGGAATCGGCGGTGAGCCGCACGTACCGGGCCATGCGCAGGACGTGGTTGCCGGTGACCTGGTCGCGATACTCGCCGGCACGGGCGAGGCGGAACAGCGTCTCCCGCTCGCGCAGCTTCAGCGCCTGCGTGGTCTCGCGGATCTCCGCCTCGAGCCAGTGCGCGCGGTCGCGAATGATGGACTGCTGGTGGCGCATCTGCAGCAGATTGCGGCACCGGGCGCGGCATTCGTAATGGTCGATGGGCTTGGACAGAAAATCGGTGGCCCCGGCCTCAAGGGCCCGGTAGCGCACCGCCTTGTCATCGACGCAGGTAATCACCACCACGGGGACGTCCGCGCAGGCCGGGATCTGGCGGATCCATTGAGTGAGCTCCACGCCGTCCATGTGGGGCATCTTGAAATCGGTGAGCACCAGATCGGCGTTGTTGCTGCGCACCCACTCGAGTGCGCCGACGGGGTCTGCGAAGGACTCCACGCGGATCTCGTCGCTGATTGACCGGATCAGCTCGCCGAGGATCATGCGGCTGACCGATTGGTCGTCGATGATGATGACGTTGGACATATGAGGGCGTCCCGCTGGAGCTGGCGGCCGAGTCGCTGGGGCGTGGCTCGGACCGCTCGGTAGATGATAGGCTAGCCGACCCTCGAATTGAAGCGGCCCCGGTCCTGCTGTGTCCTGGGCGCCCACCCCTCGGGACAGCCCGATGCCACCACAGGCTCTGCTCTTCGATATGGACGGCGTGCTGTACCACGGCGATCGGCTGCTGCCGCACGCGCGTGCCTTCGTAGAGGCCGTCCAGGGGCTGCCCCATGCCTATGTCACGAACAATCCCATCCTCTCCCCCGAGGCGGTCGCCGACAAGCTGGCGTGCCTGGGGTTGCCCAGGCCTGACCCGCGTTGCGTGCTCACCTCTGCCGAGGCGACAGCGGACTGGCTGGCCCTGGAGCGGCCCGGGTTTCGCTATTTCGCCGTGGGTGCCCAGGGGCTTCAGCTGGCGCTCGCCGCCCGGGGTGTCGCCGACGCCGAGGCAGCCGACTTTGTCGTGGTCGGGGAGGGCGAGGGGCTCGATTACGAGTCCCTGAGCATCGGCATCAACCTGATCCTGAAACGCGGTGCCCGGTTGGTGGCCACCAACCCCGATCTCAGCGTGGATGCAATGCGCGACGGCGCTCACTGGGTGCTGCCGGGCGGTGGCGCGCTGGTAGCGCCGTTCGCCGCCGCTACGGGCGTGCGTCCTGTGGTCATCGGCAAGCCGGCGCCGCGACTCTTCCTGATGGCCCTGGAGCGGCTCGGCTGCGCGGCTCGCTCCTGCATCATGGTGGGCGATCGGCCGGATACCGATATCGCCGGTGCCGCGGCGCTCGGCATGATGACCGCATTGGTGAGGACCGGCCGATTCCGCCGCGGCGAGGCCTGGCCGCCGGGCATCCCGCGTCCGCAATGGGATGTGGACAGCCTGGGGGCGCTCGCCGTGTCGCTGCAGCGAGCTTGGCCCGGGCTGCTGACGCCCAGCGGCGAGCCCCCTGGCGGTAGCCGTTGAGCGCGGCTTCACGGGATGTCGAAACAGGGTCTCGATCGCCGTGCGGCGCGGCGCCAGCCGGGGTCTGCGATGGCCGGTTGCTGCGATGTTCGACGGCATGCCGCGATCGTGACAGGCAGCCGAAGGCCGGCGTTTTTTCGCAGCCTGATAAACAGCTCCGGCCGCTTTCGGTATCATCCGCGGGGGAGGGCATTCGACCGCTCAGCGGTTAGCGGTCCCGAGGTCCGTGCCGGGGGGGGGGAGCCGAGCGTCGTGAAGTTCACCGTCGATGAGTTCAAGGCCTGGGGAAACCGGCGGGTCACCCTGCTGGGCATGTCCGGGGTGGGCAAGACCTATCTGTCCACACTGCTGCGCGGGTTCGATTGGTTCCACTATTCGGGCGATTACCGGATCGGCACGCGCTACCTCGACGAGCCGATCCTGGACCTGATCAAGCATCAGGCCATGCAGGCGGCTTTTCTGCGCGACCTGTTGCGCCGCGACTGGATCTATATCCGCAACAATATCAAGGTTGACAACCTGGGGCCGGTGCTGAGCTTTGTCGGCAAGCTCGGGGATCCGGAGCGCGGCGGGGTGCCCCTTGAGGAGTTCCAGCGACGCCAGGCGATGTACCGGGACGCGGAGATCGCCGCCATGTACGACGTGCCCGAGTTTGTGCGCAAGGCGCGCGAGATCTACGGCTACCAGCACTTCGTCAACGACGTGGGAGGCAGCCTTTGCGAGCTGGAGGAGCCGCGGGTGATCGATCTGCTGGTGCAGGAGACGCTGATTCTGTACATCCAGGTCACCGACCCCGATGAGGAAGAGCAGCTGATCCGGCGCGCCCAATCTGATCCCAAGCCGCTCTACTACCGCCCGGCGTTCCTGCGCGAGCAGCTGGGCATCTACCTCGCGGAGCAGGGTTTGGGGTATGCCGCTCAGATGGACCCGGACGCCTTCACCCGCTGGGTGTTTCCGCGCCTGTTCCGCTCCCGGGTCCCCAGGTACGAGGCGATCGCCGGACCGCACGGCTATACAGTGACCTCGCGCGAGGTCTCGGGCGTGCGCGACGAGCGCGATTTCCTGGGGCTGCTCGAGCGGGCTGTCGCCCGCAAGCCGTAGCGTCGAGCTCGGAGTCAGTGCCATGCCGCTGGTCGCTCACAACGCGTTGCCGACCTTCGAGCGCCTGAGACAGGAGGGCCAGTTCGTTCTGGACCCGGAGCGAGCTGCGCACCAGGATGTGCGCGAGCTGCACGTGGGGCTGCTCAACATGATGCCCGACGCCGCGCTCGAGGCCACCGAGCGCCAGTTCTACCGCCTGGTCGGGGAGAGCAACCCGATCGCTCAGTTCTACATGCACCCGTTTACCCTCGCGCAGCTCAAGCGCGGGCCCTGGGCGTCCGAGCACGTAGGCCGCTTCTACGACAGCTTCGAGCAGCTGCGCGCGGAGGGGCTCGATGCGCTGATCATTACCGGCGCCAACGTGACCCACCCGGATCTGGCCCAGGAGCCGTTCTGGGGGCCGCTGATCGAGGTCATCGACTGGGCCCTGGAGAACGTGACCTCGGTGCTGTGCTCCTGCCTTGCCACCCACGCCGTGCTGCAGTTTCGCTATGGGCAGAAACGGCGCAGTCTCGGCGTCAAGCGCTGGGGGGTGTTCCCGCACCGGGTGGTGGATCGCGCTCACCCACTGGTCAATGACGTCAACACCAGATTCGATGTGCCCCACTCCCGGTTCAACGACATCAGCCGCGCCCAGTTCGAGGCAGCGGGTCTGCACGTGCTGGGCGACAGCGCCGAGGCCGGGGTGCACTTGGCCGTGAGCGAGGACCGGTTCCGCGTGGTGTTTTTCCAGGGCCACCCGGAATATGACACGGTGAGCCTGCTCAAAGAATACAAGCGCGAGGTGATGCGCTTTAGCCGGGGCGAGCGCGAGGACTACCCGCCGTTCCCCGATAACTATTTCCGGCCGCGGGCCCGGGCCATACTCGACGAGCATCGGGCGCGTCTGCTGGCCTGGCGGTCGGGGGGCGAGGACTTGCCGGAGCTGCCCGAAAAGCTCCTGTCGCCGTTGCTCGACAACACCTGGCACGACACCGCCGAAGCCGTGGTCGGCAACTGGATGGGGCTGGTCTACCAGGTCACCCATCGCGACCGCAAGCGGCCCTTCATGGAGGGTATTGACCCGACGGACCCGCTCGGTCTGCGCCGCTCCCCCCGCGCCGGTGCCCCCTGAGGTGCAGCAAGTCTGTGCTCCAGCCGATTGGCCGCGGCGGGATCGTTTGGGCTAAGCTGATTCGCAGCGGAGTCAAGCAGGCATCGAGACTGATGCACGGTCGACACGAGAGGTTGGGAGAACATACATGCAGAAGAAGATGACGGTGGTGGCAGTATCGCTGGCCCTGGTGGCCACGGGCGCCTTGGCGGGTGGTATGTCCATGGGGTCCAGCTCGAGCGGGCCTTATCAGTATGGCGGGCCGCGGTCCGGCATGGGTCAGGGCTATCCCGGTGTGCCCGGGACGGTTGCGCCTTCGGATCAGTCCTCCGAGCCGGATGACGGCGCCGCGGGTCCCGGCTCCGGATTCGGTACGGGCTTCGGCCCGGGCTTCCCGGGCTATGGCGCCGGCCCCGGGGTCGGGCGAGGCGGACCCGGCTATGGGATGGGGATGCGGCCCATGTACGGCCCAATGGGCCCGGCCGTTGCCCCGGCAACCGGTCAGGACCAGTCGGCCGGTACTGAGCAGCCCGCCGACCAGGGCTTCGGTTTCGGCTCCGGGATGCCGCCGCAGTACCGCGGAGGCCCGGGGATGCCGGGCTTCGATCAGGGCATGATGCGGGGCTATGGCGCCCCCGAGGGGCAGCCGGGGGCCGAGCAGCCCGGGCCGTCCCAAGGCTTCGGTTACGGCGGACCCATGCCCGGTAATGGGTACGGTCCGGGTGCGGGCGGCTTCGGCTATCCGATGGGGGGCTCGGGCCCTTCCGGCCAGACCGCCGAGCCCAGCCAGCCGGACGCGGAGACAAGCGACAGCGAGCCGGGCGCCGGGTCCAACATCCCGCCCTGGTACGCCGGCTCGGGCGACACCCAGGGCGGCGGACAGCCCGAGACGGGCGCCCCTTACGGCTACGGCCCGGGCATGCCGCCGGGCCCCGGATTCGGACCGCAGGCACCGCCCTGGTATCGCGGAGCGGCTCAGGCGCCGAGCGGCAGCCAGACGGACTCGGGCGCGTCGGCCGGTGTCCCCTACGGTTACGGTCCCGGGATGCCGGAGGGTCGCTTCGGACCCATGGCGCCACCCTGGTATGGCGCCGGCCGGCCGGGCGCTGAGCAGGGCGGATCGGGCTATGGCTTCGGCTCCGGGGCGCCGCCCCAGCACGGGCCCTATGGCGTACAGATGTCGCGCACTGCCGAAGGCTACGAGTATTTCGTGCCGCTGCACGGCGTCTCCGCCGAGGAGGTGAGCGTTCAGGTGCAGGGCCATCGGCTGTTGGTGTCCCGCGATGAGAGTGTGAGCAAGAACACCGAGACACCGGGCCCGGGCAGCTACAGCCGCAGCTACAGTTACAGCTTCGGGCGTTTCCACCGCTCGTTCAGCCTCCCCAGCGACGCCGACCCGGCGGGGATGACCTACAAGACCACAGCGGAGGGCATCCGCATCTTCCTGCCCAGACTCAAGCAGACCCAGTAGCCTGCTCCGTGCGACGCCCTGGGTCAGGTACCCCGGGCGCCGCACCAAGGGCTTAGCCGATCACCCGGTTTCTGCCCTGGGCCTTGGCCCGCAGCAGGCGGGCGTCCGCGCTATTGAACAGGGCGACCGCGTCCTGGCCGGGCTCCAGCTGAGCCAGCCCGATCGACAGCGTCGGGGTCGGCAGCGGCTCGCCGGCCTCGCTCTCCAGGTGGATCTCGGCGATGGTCTCGCGGATGCGCTTGGCTACGCGCCGGCTCTTGGTGGCGGTGGCATTGATCAGCCCGATCACCAGCTCGTCGCCGCCGAAGCGCCCGGCCAGATCGCCGGGACGCAGGCTGTCGCTGATTGCGCCGGCAACGGCGGCGAGCACCTGATCCCCTGCCGAGTGCCCGTGGTGATCGTTGAAGGACTTGAAGTCATCGACATCGAGCACCAGCAGGGTGAAGGGGGTGCCCTCGGTTTGCGCGGCTGTGACCAGCCGCTGTAGATAGCCCTCCATGCCGCGGCGGTTGAGCAGTCCGGTCAGGGGATCACGTTGCGCCTCGTACTCGGAGTCGCGCCGCCGCAGGTAGGCGTTGGTGATCAGCTCGTTGCTGTGACGCAGGCGCCGGGACAGGGTCGATAGCAGGTTGCGCACCACCTGGGGCGAGCGGCGGATCAGCATCCACAGGGATTCCTCGTCGACCACCAGGATCTTCGAGGGTACGTCGGCCACCACCATGGCGGTCACGGGCTGGCTGGCGACCGCGGACATCTCGCCGACATATTCGCCGGGGCCGAGAAATACCAACGGGCCGTCGTCGACGCCATCGAGCAGCACCTGGACCCGTCCGGAGGCGATGATGTAGAGATTGGTGTTGACTGCGCCGGGGCGCAGCAGCACCGCCCCTTCGGCGAGGTCGCGCCAGGCCAGGCGCGGCAGCATCTCGATCAGGTGCTCCTCAGGGACACCGGTGAACGGCGCGAGCCTTGGAGCAGATGTAGATCCGGAGTATCCATTTCCGTACCCTGTGAGGCGGACCCTCCCGATTGTCTGCGCTGATTTCAACGCATTCCGGCATTGGAGCACAATACGGTTGGTTGCGGGAATGGGTCGGATTTGGGAGCGCTTCGGTTGCCGGGACGGTGGCAGAGGTTCATGGGCGGAGGGCTGATCCGGCTCGTCCCGGCGATGTTGGTGCTCGGCTGGCTGGCATGCGTGCTGCCGGTCCATGCCAACGGCTCCGGCGAGATCTGGGTGCTGGTGGATACCGGCCGGGCGGTGTTGGAGGTCTTGCAGGACAAGCAGGTCAAGGTCAGTCTTGCGGACATCGCGATCGGTCGCTATGGCACCACCGAGGCCAAGCGCCGGGGCGACAACCGCACGCCCCTGGGCAGCTATCACGTGGCCTGGATGGAGCCGCGCAGCCACTTTCACTATTTCATCGGTCTCGATTACCCCACCCCCGCCCAGGCCAGGACGGCGGCTGATCAAGGCATCATCGGCGCGGACGAGCGCCGGTCCATTGAGCGCGCGTTCCGCCAAGGCCGGGCGCCGCCCCAGAACACCGCCCTGGGGGGGCTGATCGGCATCCACGGCCTGGGCGCGGGCGATCGCGCGATCCACGCCCGGTACAACTGGACCAGGGGCTGCGTCGCGCTCACCAATGAGCAGATCGACATCTTGCTGCACTGGATTAAGATAGGCACCCGGGTGGAGGTCCGCTGAAAAGTGCGGGCTTGCCATCCACAGGGTGGTCGGAATTGGCGTCGCGGGCATCCGATACACCCATCATCCACCGCCTACAAGGAAAGCTGAAATGACCAGTCGTATGATTCCCGTCGCGTTGCTTGGCGGCTGCCTGGCCCTGACCGGCTGTGCGACCACAAGCCAGCTGGACAGCCTGCGGGCCGAGATGAAGGATGTGCGCGGCGTGGCCGAGAAGGCCGAGGCCGATGCTGCCGCTGCCAGGAGCACCGCCGATCGCGCACTGGCGACTTCCAGCAGCGCCATGGCGACCGCCAATGCCGCCAAGCAGCAGTCGGACGAGACCGCCGCCAAGATCGATCGCATGTTCAAGAAGGCGATGTACAAATAGGCTGTTGGCGCGCCGGGCCGGCGCCTACTCGGCCGTCGGACTCCGGTCCGCGCCGGCCGGGCCAGGCGCCGTCCTCGATATGAGCACCGGCATCCCCGCCTTCTGCTGTACGGCAAGACTCAGTGCCGAGCCGTCGATCGCTGTCCCCCGGCCGGCGATCTTTGCATAGATCTGATCCACCACCGAGCTCAGCAGCTCCTGGTCGCCGACGGAGTCTTCTTCCAGCGGGGCATGGACCTCGATGTAAAGCATCTCCCCGACCCACCCGAGCTTGATCGGCTGATTGACCAGCTGCACCGATGTGCCGACGGGCACCCGGTTGAACAGCTCCTCAATGTCTTCCGGATAGAGCCGGATGCAGCCGTGGGTGACGCGCATGCCCACGCCATACGGCTTGTTGGTGCCGTGCAGCAGGTAGCCCGGTACCCCCAGGCGCAGCGCGTAGCGCCCGAGCGGGTTGTTCGGTCCCGGAGGCACCACATCGGGCAGCGGATCGCCTTCGGCGGCGTGCTCGGCCTTGATGGTGTCCGGCGGGGTCCAGGATGGGTCCACCTGTTTGGCGACGACGCGGGTGCCGCCCAGCGGGCTGGTCCAGTCCATGCGCCCGACGCTGACCGGATAGGTGGTCAGGGTGGGGGGGCTGGCATCGGGCCGGAAGTAGTACAGGCGCATCTCGGGTAGGTTAAGGACTATGCCCTTACGCTCGGCCTCGGGCAGGATATGGCGCGACGGGATGAGCACCGCGGTGTCCGGCGGCGGCAGCCAGCGGTCGACCTCGGGATTGGCGTGCAGGATCTCCTCCTGCCCGACATCGTAAATACGAGCGACGTCGAGCAGCGTGTCGCCCTCCGTGGTGCGGGCCACGGCCGTGCCACCGACCAGCTCGACATCTGCCGGAGGCAGCGGAAAGGTGTCCGGGATGACCTCGCCGGGCGCCAGGGCCGCCAGCATGAGTGCGGCGCCGATTCGCCACCGTGCACCGCGCGTGGCAGTGGCCGTCGAAGCGTTGGACATGGCAGAAGACTCGCAGGGGCTCGGTGGATGCTGGGGCTGGTCGCGTGCTCTGGCGCGCGGGCGGGGCGCGCTTCAGTGTCGAGGCAGGGATGCGTCCGGCGCTACGGGATCGAAGCGGTAGCCGAGCAGCTCGAGGTCTCTGGCAAAATGGCGCGCGACCAGCTCGGCAGTCTCTTCGCTGTAATAGCTTCGATAGTCGCTGTGCCGATCCGTGGCCCGGCGTCGATGCGGCATCCGGGGCGCCGGGATGCCGATGTGCGTGCAAGCGCTGCGGAAATCCGCCTCCAGGCTCTCATAGCGTCCCACAAAATCGACCAGCAGCCTGCCGCGCAGGTCGATCAGATAGTCCGACTGTAGCTGGACCGAGGTGTCGACGTGGTACTGGTAGGGCCGGCCGGGATCGAGCTTCCATTTCAGGAAGTCCGAGAAATCCTCGTAGCCGCCCATCAGCTGCGGGCGCTCGCGGCGGATGTGGTGGAAGGAGCTGACCTGCAGATCCCAGGGGTTACGCACGAAGGCGAACTTGAACAGGCTGGCGAAAAACTCGGCCGGCAGCGATTCATGGGCCAGGATGATCTTGGCGTGGCGCGGGAACTTGGTGCCGATGCGGTGGCCGGTGAGATGGCTCAGGCGGCTGCACAGGAACATCGGCCAGTAATAGGGATCGCGCCAGCGCAGCCGCTGCAGCGCCGCACGCACGCTGGTGCCGCCGGTCTTGGCGATGTGAACGAACAGAAACTTGTGACGGACCGAGAGCAGCATGGGGACAAGCGTCAAGGGAACAGGATCTCGAGGTAACGGGTCGCGCTGGCATCGGCACCGTACTCGGCGGCCGCATTGCGCAGCGTCTCCGGCAGCGGCGGATGGTCGAGCGTTCGGAGGATCGCCTTGGACAGGGCAGGCGCGTCGCCGACGGGGACCAGGGGGCCGATGCTGCCGTCTGCCAGGATCTCGCGGGGACCGCTCCGGCAGTCCGTCGCCACCACCGGGGTGCCCAGGGCGAGGGCTTCGGTGAGCACGTTCGGAGAGCCTTCCCAGGCCGACGATAGCACGAACAGATCGGCCGCGGCCATCAGCGGGTAGGGGTTGGGCTCGAAGCCGGGCAGGTCCACGTCCTCGCCGAGTCCCAGCTCGCCGACCAGGCCTTCCAGGGGGCGGCGCAGCCGGCCCTCGCCCAGGATGATCAGACGGCACGGGCGCTGGGCGCGCACCAGGGCGAAGGCTCGGATCAGGGTGGCGAAGTCCTTCTGAGGGGTGAGCCGACCCGCGGCCAGGATGACCGGGCGGTCGGGATCGCGCAGCCAGGGGTGCTCGCAGGGCGCCGCCGCGTGGCGGTCCAGGGCCGGGGTGATCACGGGGTTGTGCACCACATGGATGCGCTCCTCCGGCAGGCCGGTGATGCGCGCCGTATCCAGGGCGACCCCTTCGGAGACCGCCACCACCGCGTCCGCCCAGCGATAGATCAGGCGCATGGGCAGGTAGCGGGGCCAGCGGCGCCACCATCCCTCGCCGCGCAGGGCCGCTGACAGGTTGGTGCCCAGACGCACGACCACCCGGGTGTGAACGCCGGAGAGCGCCCGGGCGAGTATGGCGACCCGGCCGGCGCGGTCCTTGGCCGCCAGCAGGGCCGCCGGCTGCTCGCGGCGCAGGTAGCCGATGAGCGGAAACAGGCTGTTCAGGGCGTGGCGCCTGGCCAGCCGGATCACTCGCACGGAGGGGGAGCTCTCGCAGGTGGGCGCTGCGCGCCCGGATGAGCAGCAGATCCACGTCCTGTCCGTTGCGGGCGAAGGCCTCCACCAGATTGGTCACCATGCGCTCGACACCGCCCTCTCCCGAGAATGAGATGAGCACGGCGATGCGTGGGCGGCTCGCTACCGGGGATGTGGCGCCGGCTCTGGGCGAGCGATCGGTCATCCAGCGATCGTCCTAGGCGTAGGTCGGATCTGTTTGGCAAGCCATGGATTCATATTTCAATGGGACAGGTTTCCGTAAGCACCCCAGTTCGGCAGGCGCCCGGGATCGCCGCTCAGGGCGGCAGCTCGCGGGGTCGAATGATGCGGCGCAGTAGGGCGCAGCCGACCGTGAGTCCGTGCCAATCCTCGCCCGGTATCCTGAGCTCGGCCAGAGACCCGGTCGGCAACAGCTTGCCGGACGCGGGCGTCTCAATGGCGTCGACCAGGAAGGTCAGCAGATCCTCCAGGCCGGGATTGTGCCCGAGCAGGAGCAGGGTCCGGGTCGCCTTGGGACAGGCGCCGAGCGCAGCCAGCAGTGCGTCGACGCCGGCTGCGTAGATCCGCGGCTCCCAGATGATCCGGTCCCGGTCCAGCCCGAGTCGCTCGTTGAGCCCTTCGATGGTCTGGCAGGCCCGCAGTGCCGGGGAGGCGATGACCCGGTCCGGGATCAGTCCCTGGTCTTTCATCCAGGCACCGATGCGGGGCGCATCATGTCTGCCGCGCTTGGCGAGCGGCCGGTCGAAATCGCTCTGGGCGGGGCTGTCCCAGGCCGATTTGGCGTGCCGGAGCAGCAGCAGGTGTCTGGGCATGGATGTCCTCGGGCGGTCGGCCTGCCACGCAAGGTGTGCGGGCACACTGGCGCTGGCTTCGGACGGACCGATCGATGGGGCTCGCAACCGCACGGGGCCGTCGCTGGGAGTTTACCTAGAGCGGGGACGCCATACCAATGGAGCGCAGGGGACGGGCCCGGTTGATTTTCGGATCACGCACGCGTAGCTTGCCGGGGTCGAGTCTGCACTGCCGAGTCCGCCGAGCCCAGCCAGCCTGTGTCGATGCAATGGCCGCGATTGCTGTCGCGTAAGCGATTGGGCGCCGAGCGCGATCCGAGTGCATCCACGGCGCGGACCGATTTTCAGCGTGATTTCGACCGCATCGTGTTCAGCTCGGCGTTCCGGCGCATGCAGGACAAGACCCAGGTCTTCCCCCTGTCCAAGGTCGACTATGTCCGCACCCGGCTCACCCACAGTCTCGAGTCGTCCTGCGTAGGCCGCTCGCTCGGAACGCTCGCGGGCGAGCAGATCATCGCTCGTCATCGCCTGGGCGGTTTCGAGGCCTCCGATTTCGGTGACATATGCGCCGCGGCTTGCCTGGCCCATGATATCGGCAATCCGCCATTCGGCCACTCCGGCGAGGACGGCATCCGCAGCTGGGCCGCCGAGGCGCCCTATGGCAAGCGCCGCGTTCAGGTGCTGTCCGACAGCGAGCGGGAGGATTTCACCCGTTTCGAGGGCAATGCCCAGGGCTTCCGTATCCTCACGCGGCTGCAAAATCGCGACAATTGCGGCGGCCTGCAGCTCACCTGCGCCACCCTGGCGGCCTTCACCAAGTACCCGCGGGAGTCCTGCAGCGGTGGCAGCCGATTCGACGGCGTGAGCGCCCGTAAGCACGGTTTCACGGCCGAGGACCGCGGGCTGTTCGAGGAGGTGGCCGAGACCGTGGGTCTGCTTCGGCGCGACGCGGCGCGAGCGGTCTGGCACCGCCACCCGCTGGCCTTTCTGGTGGAGGCCGCCGACGACATCTGCTACCGGGTCATCGACATCGAGGACGGCTTCCGGCTAGGTTACCTGAGCTTCCAGGAGGCCATGGATCTGTTCTGGCCCATCCTGCGCGAGCCCCAGCGCCAGACCTCGCGTCTTGCACGCGTCAGCGGGCAGAGAGAGAAGATCGAGCTGTTGCGCGCCAAGGTCATCAACGAGGCGATCGGCGAGGCGCTCGAGTGCTTCCTGGACCAGGAGCCCGATATTCTCTGCGGGCGCTTCGACGAGCCGCTGATGACCCGCATCGGGCGCCGCGTCGAGATGGACCGCATGATCGAGGTCGCTCGCGCCAAGATCTATTGCGCCCACGAGGTGGTGGAGATCCAGGCTGCGGGCTTTCAGGTCATCGGCGAGCTGCTGGAGCGCTTCAGCCAGGTGCTGGACGACATCGCCGAGCGCGGCCCGGGGGCCGGCGCCCGGAGTCTGATGATGGTAAAGCTGGTGCCGGAGCAGTTCGTCGGCCCGGACCGGGTGCCGACGGCTGGTGCTTACTCGCGGCTGCTCAGGCTCACCGACTTCGTGTCCGGCATGACTGACTCCTATGCCGTCTCGCTGTACAAGAAGATCACCGGTATTTCCTTGCCAGGCTGACGGGAAAGCTTTCACCATGCGACACGGGGGTGTGGGTGGACAATGACACCGATCGATTGTCCGATCTCTGCCGCGGTCTGGAAGCGGAGCAACGGGCATCCTGTCGCGCCATGTATCTGTGGCAGGAGGCCTGCCAGGGGCGAGGGATGCCGGGCATCGGCGATGTCGGGTTCATGGACGCGCCGGAGCTGCGCGGCAATCTGTTCCTGGTGGCGGTCGGCAACGGCGGCGGTCGGTTCCTGATTCGCCGGTCCTGCTCTCTGCTCGATGACCTGCATCGTCGCGACGCACTCGGCCTCAGGCTCGGCGAGGCCCTGGGCTCGCCGCTCGGGGAGCTCGCGCTGGACTGCTGCAACAGTGCCCTGCTGGCGCGGCGCCCGTTTCTCACCACCGACGTGCTGAAGCTCGCCGAGGATGTGGAGATCCGCTACCGCATCGCGTTCATGCCCCTGAGCGGCGGCGGGACGAACGTCGATCATCTGCTCGGCGCGATCAGCTTTAGAGTGAACCGTGATTGAGAGGGCGTTCGGCGCTGCGTCTCGGGGCCAAGACTTAGGGGTTTCCTCGGTTGACCTGCCGCGGGCGCCGGCTATCATGGGGTCTAAAGCCCAGAGTGGGCAAGCAAAATAGTATGAATTATTAAATACTTATTTACCTGAGTTGCCGGCCGGACCGCGCGGGAAGGGCGGGGCTGGCGACCGCGGTAGCGGCGCTAATATGAGGAGTTGTACCCATGACCACCATCGCCCAGCTGAATCAGCAGAACCACCGGATCACCGAGCTCACCAATGTGCTGTCCAACCTGCTCGGCAACCGGTCGCTGTGTGACTCGAACATTACCTGCGACCTCTTCTTTCGCTACGTGGACGAGGTCAAGGGCCATCTAGAGATCATGGACAGCGATGTCTACGCCAGGCTTCTAACCCACAAGGATCGCCGGGTAAACAATATGGTGGATCGCTTCATGGGCGGGTCCAAGGAGATCAAGCGGATCTTTGCCCAGTATCTGGGCAAGTGGTGCAAGCTCAAGCGCAAGGAGCTGGTGATCAGGGAGTACGACGATTTTCTCGCCGAGACTCGGGAGATGTTCGAGATGGTCCTGGACCGCATCCAGGACGAGACCGAGCAGCTCTACCCGGTGGTCCGTGAGCTCGGCGGCGCAGAGCAGCGGGTAGCCTGAGCCCGCTTGGCCTGGCTCTGGGGCGAGCCGGGGCGGTTTGTCGCTGGTCGCCGGATCTCCCACGCGACGATCGTGCTCTGTCGAGCGCCCGGCGCAGGCGAGACCATCTCGCGGGGTGGCGCGGCGTGCGTCGATCCTGAAGTCCGGTCCGCGGGACCCGGCTCGACCCGGGTCCGCAGCTCCAGTGCGGCATGGCGCCCCGTCGGGGCCGGGCTCAGAGCCCGACCTTCTGCTTGACCGCGTTGACCACGTCGTCGCTGGAGATGGTGGCGACGCTCATCAATAGCCCCTCGTCGTCGTAGTAGCCGACCAGCGGGGCGGTCTTCTCGTTGTAGGTGTCCAGGCGCTTGCCGATGGCCTCTTCGGTCTCATCGTCGCGCTGGATCACCGGGCTGCCGCACTTGTCGCACACACCCTCGACCTTGGGCGGATTGCTCTTGACATTGTAGATCGCCTGGCAGGCCGAGTTGGAGCAGGTGCGCCGGGTGGTCAGGCGGTCCAGGATCACCTCGCGGGGCACATCGATGCTCACTGCGGCATCCAGCTCGATGCCGAGCCTGGCCAGCAGGCTCTTGAGCGCCTCGGCCTGCGGGATGGTGCGCGGGAAGCCATCGAGCAGAAAGCCGTTGGCGCAGTCCGGCTCTTGCAGGCGCTGCTCCATGATGCCCATGATCAGGGCGTCGGGCACCAGGTCGCCAGCCTTCATGAAGGCCTCGGCCTGTTTGCCCAGATCGGTGCCGGCCTGTACGGCGCCGCGCAGGATGTCGCCGGTCGAGATCTGCACCGAGCCGTCGAGCTTGGTCAGCAGCTTGGCCACGGTGCCCTTGCCCGCGCCTGGAGCGCCCAGAAGAATCAGTCGCATGGATTTTCCCCTCCGATTTTTCTCGATGAATGGTAAGGATACAGAATGGGCTGCCGCACCCTGCGGCCCCGGCGCAGGGGTCAAGGGCGCGCTGCGTGGGCGCGCATTTTCGTGTCTGGGGCCCGAAAAATCAAACGATCAGGACGCAGGCGCCGATCTTACTGCTACCAGCGCTCGCCGAAGGGACGCAGATCCAGCTCGAAGGTCCAGGCCGAGGGTGGCTGGTGGGCGATGAAATAGGCCGATTCGGCGATGTCGTCGGGCCGGGCGAAGAATTCCGGGGGCTTGTCCGGCAGCATGCTGCGCGAGGCGGGCATGTCCACCACCGCGTCGATCACCAGATAGGCCACATGTATACCCTCGGGGCCCAGCTGGCGGGCGATCGACTGGGCCAGGCTGCGCTGAGCGGCCTTGGCCGAGCAAAAGCCGAGGAACCCGGCAGCGCCCTTCCAGGATGCGGTCGCGCCGATGATCAGGATGCTGCCCGCGCCGCGCCGGCGCAGGTCCGCGACCGCCTCGCGCACCGCCAGCAGGCAGCCATAGGCGTCGACCCGCCAGGCGCCTTCGAAGGCTTCTGGGCTGGTATGCTCGAGATCGGCGAAATCCCGCGTCGAGGCGTTGTAGATCAGCACCGCAATCTGGCCCAGCTCGGCCCGGATGCGCGCGAAGGCGTGGGCAAGGTCCTGCGCCTGGGTGCAGTCGCAGGGGTAGTCGCGGGCCCCGTCGACCTGCTCAGCGAGGGCACGCAGGCGGTCCGGGTCGCGCCCGAGCAGGGCGGCGCGATAGCCGCCCCTGGCGAAGCGTCGCGCGAAGGCAGCGCCGTTGCCGGCCCCGGCGCCGACGATCACGCAGACGGGGGTATCGGCTCCGGGTTGCCTGGGCATATCGGCTCCGGCGGGCCCAGCGGTCACTCGTCGCTGCCTTCGACCGTCGGCAGGGCCTGACGCCACCAGGCGAGCATGCCGCCCTGCAGCTGCACCGCCTGCTGAAACCCCCGGGATCTCAGCAGGCGCACCGCCGGGATGCTGCGGTGCGCGCTCAGGCAGATGGCGACGACCGGACGGTCGGTGGCTAGGCCCAGGCTCGAGAGTCCGGCTCTGAGCTCGTTGATCGGCAGGTTGATGGCCCCTGCGATGTGCCCCCGGCGCCACTCGGCGCGGCTGCGCACGTCCAGTACCTGGGGCGGACGCTCGCCGCTCAGACGCTGCCGCAGCGCATGCGCGGGCACCTCGGGCACCCGCCCGAAGGGCCGCCACCAGAACAGACCCAGTCGCTCGGGCGTTGCCACGTCAATCCTCGTGCACGAAGCTCTTGATGATGTAGCCGCCCGACTTGTCGTCCTTCTCCAGCTCCACGAGATTGCGCGTCCGGGCTTCTTCGAGCAGCTGGCCGAAGGTCTTGAAGCCGTGGTAGGTCTCGTTGAAGCCGGGTTTGCGGCGCTTGAGGGTCTGCTTGATCATCGAGCCCCAGACCTTGTCCTCTTCTCCGCGCTCCTCAAAGAGATCCTTGATGGTCTCCATGACAAGGTCGAGTGCCTCCTGGCGTTTGTCGTCCTCGGCCTGGGCGGGCGTCTTCTTGGCGGCGGCTTTCTTGGTGGCCAGCTTCTTGCGCGCCTTGCGGGCCTTCTCGCTCTCGCGCACCAGATCGTCGTAGAAGATGAATTCGTCGCAGTTGGCGATCAGCAGGTCAGAGGTGGATTGCTTGACACCGACACCGATCACCAGCTTGTTGTTCTCACGCAGCTTGCTGACCAGGGGTGAGAAGTCCGAGTCGCCGCTCACCACTACGAAGCCGTCCACGTGCGCCTTGGTGTAGCAGAGGTCGAGGGCATCCACGACCATGCGGATGTCGGCCGAGTTCTTGCCGCTCTGACGGACGTGGGGGATCTCGATGAGCTCGAAGGCCGCTTCATGCATGGCGCCCTTGAATTCTTTGTAGCGCTCCCAGTCGCAATAGGCCTTCTTGACGACGATGTTGCCTTTGAGCAGCAGGCGTTCCAGGACCTTCTTGATGTCGAAGGCGGCGTACTTGGCGTCGCGCACGCCGAGCGCTACGTTCTCGAAGTCGCAGAACACTGCCATGTTGTGGGTCTTGAGCGCGGTCGTCATCGTCGTCTCGGTTCTGCGGCTGGTCCATGCCGGCGCGACATGATCCATGTCCAGGCGTGGTGCGTGCGCCGGCCCTGCTTGCATTCTGGCAGAAAATCCCCCGTGGCGCGCCAACGCGCTTCGCCAGCCGCCCCAACCGCGCCTGATCTGCCCGGGCCTGCGGGGCCATCCTGCGCTCGGCCCGGATGCTTGGCGTACCGTCGAGCAGGCCCGCGCGCTCAACCCCGGGGTCGCCAATATGTGCGCGCGTCCTGTCCTGAAAGCCTGGCGGGATCTGTTACCCTTGAATATGGAATCAGCAGTCGAGCGTTTTGGGCGGCAGCGGAGCCATGCCGGCACCTGAGACGACAGGCCAATCCCGGTCTCGCCTCCCAGGGGGTCGCAACGCGCCGCATGGCACGCCTGGTTGGCGTCTGACGGTGTTGCGATCTTGCGCGACGGGTCGCAGATTACTCGCCGTTGCGCTTTGCCCGTCGCAAAGCATTAGGTACCCTGCCGCATGCTCGTGTGCGGCTTTCAGGTTCAACGTCATCTCCATTGAATCTCTGGCGAGAGGCCGTTTCAGTCTATGCTCAGCGAAGATGATCTCAAGGAAATGCGGATGGAGCCCGGCGCGCTCTATCGGGAGGAGGTGTTTACGGATCGGCGCGTCGGGGCGATCCGCCGCCTGACACCGGTGAAGGCGGACGGCTCTGCCGATCCCGCCCGAGCGGTCTTGTATCTGGGCCAGGCACAGCTCTATACCCCCGCAGGAGCCCTGCCTCTGTCCTTCGAGATCGAGGCCGACTCGCTTGAAGAGGCGGTGCGCAAGTTCGCCGGGGCGGCGCAGGAATCGGTCGAGCAGACCCTGCGGGAGGCTCGAGGAGCTGCGCCGCGAAGCGGCCTCCTCGATCGTTATTCCCCAAGGCGGGATCGACGGATTGGGTGGTGCGGGGCCCGCCGGTACGGGCGGGCCCGGGGGTGGCAAGATCCGGCTGCGCTGATCTGGGGCATCCTGTCCTGTCCCGCCCCCCCGGGGACTGGTCGGCCGGCTGGTCCGCGCCGGGCGCGCTCAAAACCCCTGGAGCCTGCGCTCGTTGACGTAAAGGGGCTCGTAGGCGAAGACGCCGCTTAGGTGGTGAATGAAGGCGTGTCCTCCTCGCTCGGTCCAGACCGCCGAGATCCTGTCTTGGACCTCGCGGTAGCGCTGCAGGGTCTGCTGCAGGTCGGCGGGGTCGGCGGCGCCGGTCTCCCGGGCATACTCGTCGATCAGGCGCAGCCAGGTCTCGCTCACCCCCATGATGAAGTACGGCCAGGCGCGCTGGATCTCGGGCGGCCAGCTGGAGTCGCTGGTCGCATCGATGCGCCCGGCAGTGGCCGGGGGCGGGCCGCTGCAGGCGATCTTGTCGAGCAACCGGGCCTGGAGCAGCCGCTGCACCAGCGGATCGGATCTCAGCTCGGTGCAGAGTTGGGCATTCACTCCCGGGGGGGAGTAGGAGAGAAAGCTCAGGGAGTGCCCCGCAGGGTCGCGGTTTGCCCGCCGGTGGAATCGCCAGAGCACGATCTCGCTGCGGTGCCGGGCGAGGGCGGGCCCCACCACCCGATGGGCGACGAGTGTGCCTACATACCAGTGTGGGTCATCCCCTTCGGGCCAGTGGATGAAGAAGCGCACGCGCTGCCAGCTGTCTGCGTCAGTGCTTCGGGGCGGCTCGATCGGGGCCGCGCCGGGGACCGGCGCGAGGCTCGAGCAGGCACCGAGCAGGGCCGCGCCAACCATCACCAGGGCGCAGCCAGATCCGCGGACAGCCGCCAGGCGCGACGCTCTCGAGACAAGGGTGCCAACCATGCGGCGATGAAACCCCGAAAAAGGTGGCGGTGCAAGGGATTGCGGCGTCGCGCAGGGCGGGCGCTGGCCTTCAGCGGCGTGCGGAGATCAGGATGTTGCGGGGCGTGACCGACCGCGGGCAGAAGGTGGTGAGCGCGACCGAGTAGCCGCGGGCCTGGAGATACCGGCCCAGGTCCGAGACCAGCCAGATCTCCAGGGGTCTGCGGAAGAGTAGGCGCACCAGGCTCAGCCGCATGGTCTCACGTTGGCGCGCCCAGCCGATACGCTCCCATCGCGTCCAGTCCCTCACCGGGGGCAGCTCGAGGTCGTCGCGCTCAGCCAGCGCGCGGCAGAAGCCTTCGAATCCGAGCGCGAGCCAGGGCTTTCGGACGGGTCTGATGGGGAGGTACCGGTCCTCGCCCGTCACCTCTCGGCGCAGCCCGTCGTAGCCGAGCTTCCATGCCATCTCGCGGTCACGCAGGCGCAGCTCCCGGGGTCGCGCGGTGGCTGTCTCGGTAACGGCCAGGCGCAGGTCATCGCGCCGGGGCGAGAGGCGCGCGCCGGGCGCCAGGGGCTGGTAGTGCGACGGACTGCCGATGTAATAACAGCAGGGCGCGAGATCGATGGCCGGAGCCTCGACCCCGGCCGCACCCCGCAGCAGGGCGCGGTGCAGCTCACCGCAGGCGTGCAGGGCGACTGCATGGCGCCCGGCAAGCCGTGGCACGCACCCGGCCGAGGTCACGTCCATCACCTCGAATTGCTGACGCGCGCCGAGCCTGCCGGCGAGCGCCTCACCGCTGGCGCACAGGGCCGGGTCGATCTCCAGGGTGAGCACCTCGGTTTGCCCGCGCAGCGCTAGCAGGCGGCCCAGATGCCCTTTGCCTCCGCACCACTCCAGCAGTGGAGCCTGCGCCGCTCCTGCGGCTGCGGCAAATGCCTGGATCTGCGCCAGCTTGCGCCCGGGCACGCCCCAGCCGGGGTTGTGCCCGGCGCTCGGGGGTGGGCTCGATCGGGCAGGCGGCAGCTGGCTGAGCCGCGGAAGATCGGCCAACGCCGGGATCTCCGTCGCCATCCGCTCGCCAATCTCGGCGGGCTGGCTGGAGAGGGCCTGGACTCTGGCCTCGGGCAGGGCCAGCAGAAAACGGGTGATTCGGGGCAGCTCGTCGCACCAAGCGGGGCGCGGCTCCCGGAACGGGGGCGGACGCCAAAGCCACGCGTGGTCCGCGAGCAACGTGTCCAAGCGGGCGAAGCGTTCCGCTTCAAGGGCAAAGGGCGCTATCATCAGCTCGGTGGTCCGTACACGCCAGCCGTCGACCGGTCATCGACGGACTGTTGGAAGCATGCTAATGTGTTGCACGATGGTCACGGAAGTGTCGCCGTCTCGGCGGATACTCCTCGGGCGACGGACCGCGGGCCTGGTGTGAATACCGAGCCCGCAGCCGATGCCCGACACGATCGTAAGCTAGGGGAATGCCCGTGGAGCCTGTCGATAGGGTGAAGTCCACAAGGACTTCGCCTATTCTGATTCCCGGGACATGGTCTACGTTCGATGAGGTTGAAAGCGCAGTCTGGGCGATCCCTCGGACAGGACGCTGAAGCTATTAGGTCTCTTGCATAAGCTCGGGAGAAACAGGGCGATGAAAAAAATAGTCAGCATGATGGTGGTCGGCGCCTGTGGGGCGCTTCTCGGTGGTTGCGCCAGCTACGTCTTGAACGGCGAGTTTGACGGTGTGAAGAAGATGGAGCCCACGGGCTCTGCCTTCAGCCAGGAGCTGTACAGAGAATACCTGTACCTGGCCGAGCTGGAGGACGACGAGAACGATTACCCCGAGGTCCCGTACTACTTCAACAAAGCGAAGAGGGCCGCTGGGGGCGAGGAAGTCCCGCCCATCGAGGTCGCCGATCGCAAGCTGCCCGAAGACGGCGTGGCCACCGCCACCCTGATGCGCCAGCAGCTCGACGCCAAGATCCCCATGGCGGCCGACTACCCGCGCCTGGTCGCCAGGCTGCAGGCGCAGTACGAGTGCTACATGGAAGAGAAGTCGGAGAACAACGAGCCCAAGGCAATCCATGATTGCCAAGAGGAGTTCGAGGAGCTGCTCGCGCAGTTCCCGGGCCCGCCCCCGATGGTGCGCCACATCGAGCTGTCCGCCGATGCCCTGTTCGCCTTCGACAAGGCAACTCTGATGCGGCGGGGCGTGGAGAAGCTCGACAAGCTGGTGGATGACTTGGGCGAGGTGTCCTACGACACCATCGTGGTAGTGGGTCACACCGACCCGCTCGGCTCGGATACGTATAACCAGCGCCTTTCCGAGCGCCGTGCCGCCACCGTGGCCAACTATCTGAGCCGCCACGGTGTCCACGCGAACACGATCCGCTCCGAGGGTCGCGGCGAGACCGAGCTCAAGGTGACGCCGGCCGATTGTAGCGGCGCCAGGGGACGGACCGCGCTGATCGCGTGCTACCAACCGAACCGTCGCGTCGAAGTGACGGTCACAGGTGTGGCGCAGCCGTGAGCACGGCGGGTTGGGCGGCGCTCCGGTCGTCGGTGTCGCCCAACCCGCGACGGCTTCCGTAGAATAGCGGGTGACGTACCACAGTTTCTCTTGACCACTTCTGGCCGAGCTGAGACAACGAGTGGTGGAAAAAGGGGGGGGCAGGCCCGCGCCGTTCGCGGCGCGGGCTTCGTCCTGCTTATCGGATCGGCGCCGATCGCGCGCGGTCGCTGACCTTCGAGCGCGAGCGGCTCCGTGCACTTTGACGTTGTTCTGCCCGCAAGTGTTTCCACCTGGAAACGGCAGTTGACCGCTTTCGAGTAGCGATAAGTTATTGGTTGGACTGTGGTTATGGACAAACCTGAGACTCACCCATCCAGGTGATGGCCGCTACGAGCACCAGGGCACGCTCCGCGCGAAGCCTGGCTGCGTTATAACTCGCTGGGAAAGAACGCCGGGAGCGTTTTTTCGCGTCAGCCTCCAGGACGGAGGAGGCGAATCGCAGGAGGCGATGAGCAATAGCATCACTATTCCGCCTCGTCATGCCTTGCCAGACACCACGCGCCACGCACCCTGGCGGCCGTCTACTGCTTTCCGGCCTCGAATTCCGCTACGGCCCACCCGGGCTAGCCACTAGCCACTAGCGCCTATTCCAGCTCAATACTCGCCGAGGCCATCGCCGAGCGCGTCTCCAGGCTGGCTCCTTGTACCTGCCGATACCTCCGTACCTGGAGGAATATTGTCTTTTTCCCGGCGCCGGCGCTTAGCTCGAACGCGGGTCGTCGGCTCGGAGGCTGCCACTGGGCACCAGCGAAGCTGGCGGACTCGCTGGCCCGATAGCTATTCGCTCCCTCGGGTGCCCGGAAGTCGAGCCGGACCTGGCGCCGGTTGGTGGTTCGGGCGCCGTCGTTGATGCGAAATCCCGAGATCCGCATCGCCGACACAGAGGGCTCGGGCGGTGGCGCCGGCACGTTACAGGACCAGCTCGATCCTTGACCCCTGGCCAACAGCAGGGTGACCACCCGGTGATCCTGGCTGATGGCGATGGTCCGATGCTCGGGGCGGTGATTGGGCTCGGCCACCACCAGCGTGAGCGCCGCCGCCGGCAGGTTCTTGAAGCTGACCCTGCCGTTGGCAGGGGTGCGGTGACCCCCCAGCTGCATGGGCTCTGCCGGCGTGCCCAGACAGACCGAGGCGCCGCCGATGGGATGCCCAGTGGTCTTCTCCAGCACCTGCACTTCCAGGCTGGCCCCGAGGCCGGGCAGGGGCGTGCAGCACAGGGCGGTCACCAGAACTGCCGGGCCGGGCCATACTTCCAATAGACGAGGCTTTTTTACCACTCGAGCTCCTCCATTCGCTGCTCATGCCAGCAATGAGTGCATATTAGCCGCTCGCTGATCTCCTGTACGGGAACAGGTCACGCCGGATGTGCCCGGGGGGTGCTCCGACCGCCCCCGGGCGCCTCCGGGTCAGGTCGGGGCGCCCGGTGTCTGAGCCGCTGTATGCCTCGGGGTCGGGCCAGTAGCATAGCGTCTGGCATTTCCAGGGAGCGCCAAGAGGGGGGGCTCTCGATGCCAAGATCCGTCCTGCGGGCCGTGCTGCTGCTGCCGGTGCTGTTCGGCGCCCGCTTTGCACTCGCCGATCAACCGGTAGTCAACATCTACAACTGGAACGATTACTTCGCCGAGGACACCCTGCAGAGAGCCGTCCACATCGCAGCCTACTCCGGTAAATGGGAGATCCGATAGAGGAGAATGGATTGGAACGTGACCAATTCATCGGCTTTATGAGCGGCTACACCGGGTTGTTCAGAGCGTATGCCCGCCGTCCCTTATTGTGCTTTTGCGCTCGGACCTGTTCGCGGACGGACATCCACTCGGGCAGAAGGCGGCGCTCGATGTGTCGGGCCGCGTAAAGGATGACGGATACCAGACCGAGATAGACCAGGCCGGCGAGGAGGTAGGCCTTGAAATACTGGAAGTTCCGCCCTGCCAGCTCTTGCATCTGTGCGAAGAACTCGGTGTATTGGATGAGGAAGGCGACGGAGCTGTCCTTGAGGTTGAGAATGACCTGGTTGGTCAGCCCCGGTACCGCCAGGCGCAGGGCCTGGGGCAAGGTGATAAGGCGAAATACCTGGAGGTTGCTGAAGCCTTGGGCGCGGGCGGCTTCCAGCTCGCTTGCGTCGATGCCGTTGTAGGCGCTCCGCAGGTAGCGTGCATTGTAGGCGGCGACGTTTAAGGTGAAGCCGATTACCGCGACGGTCAAAGGCGCGAGCCTGATCCCCCATTGGGGCAGCCCGTAGTACATCAGAAACAGGAGCACGATCAGGGGCGTGCCGATGAAAAAGGAAATGTACCCTTCCGTGAAGCGCCGCACCGGGCGGCTTGGGGAGAGGGAGAGGTAGAAGACGAGAACGCCACCCAGCAAGCCGGTAATGGTGATGATGCCACTCAGCAAAAGGGTATTGCCCAGGCCGCCCAGGATCTGCGGCCAGTACTCGATAACGTCTTCGAAGAAGGATAACAGACTGCTCATGGCGATCTAGGCAACCGAATGACCAAGCGCCGCATTACCGCGTCCTCACGGACGTCCCGGTCATTCCGGTGCGGCTCCGTGGGAGAAGAACTCCCGGATGCGTGGATCGCCATGGCCGTTCAACAGCTCGTCGGGGGAGCCCTCAGCACGCACTACCCCTTCATCGAGAAACAGGAGGCGGTCGGCAATACCCCTGGCCAGGTACACGTCGTGGGTGACGCAGAGCATGGTGACTTTCTCCCGATACAGGCGGTGGATCATAGCCACGACCTCCCTCGCCATAACCGGATCGAGAGCGGAGGTGGGCTCGTCGAAAAAGACCACGGCCGGGTCCATGGCCAGGGCTCGGGCGATGGCCACGCGCTGCTTTTCGCCGCCGGAGAGCTGAGCGGGGTACTTATCGGCGTGCCCCGCCATGTTCATCCGTTCCAGCTCGTGCATAGCCTTGTCCACGGCCTCGTTGGGGACCATACCGCGCAGCTTGCGCAGACCCAGGGTCACGTTCTCCAAGGCGCTGAGATGACGGTAGAGCGCGAACTGCTGGAAGACGAAGCCGATCTGGCGACGCAGGGCACGCACGTCCGTGCCCGGTTGCAGCACGTCCTCGCCGCGGAAATGCACTGCCCCGGAGTTGGGCTCTGTCAGGCGGTTGATGCACCGCAGCAGGGTGGATTTGCCGCAGCCGGATGGGCCCATGATGACCTTGACCTGACCTTCGCCAAGCTCGAGGTCCACCCCCTGGAGCACGGGCTTTCCATCGAACGCCTTGGTCAATTGCCGGACTTGAAGAAGCATAACGGCTCAGAGGGTATCGAACCCGGGTATGCGGAAACGCCGCTCCAGCGCCCGCACCAGGGCCAGCATGAGCTTGTAGATGCCGAAGTAGAGCAGGCCGATGGCCAGATAGATCTCCACGCCGCGCAGGGTAGTGGCTGCCAGGGCCATGGCCTGCTTCATGATCTCCGGAATGCCCACCGTGTAGGCGAAGGGCGAGTATTTGAGAACCGTCGTGAATTCGTTGAGCATTCCGGGTACGGAAAAACGCAGCATCTGCGGCATCTCGATGGAAAAGAGCACCTGGCGGCGGCTCATGCCCATGGCTTCCGCCGCCATGATCTCGCTCTCATCGACGGCGTTCAGTGCGCCGCGAAATACCTCGGCCAGATAGGCGCCCGCAATCAGCCCCAGGCTGAGCATCATGGAGACCAGCGGTGGCAGCGCGAGGCCGAGGCCGGAGAGGCCGAAAAAGACGATGAACAGCAGCACGAGCACCGGTATGCCGCGAAAGACGTAGACGTAGACGGCCAGCAGCCGGTCGAGTGGCCCCAGATGCATGCGCCCCAGCAGCGCCACCGCAATGCCGCTGATCAGGCCGGTGAGGATGCAGGCAAAGGTCACCAGCAGGGTGTAACCGGCCCCGCTGGCCAGCAGGGAGAGCAGCTGCAGAAAACTCACAGTGGCTCAGGCGGGTGCGGTGGCTACTTGAGCCACTTGTCGACAATTGCCTTTAACTTCTCGGGTCCAAGCTCCGTCAGATAGCGGTCGAAATCGACCCGGAGTGTGGAGCCCTTTGGGAAGGCATAGCCGAAACGGTCGAATCCGCTGAAGACGTAGCTGTCCTGCAGGGGTAGCTTCTTGCGATAGACGGAGGCTACGGTGCCGTCGACAAAGGCCAGGTCTATATTGCCGTTTTGTAGATCCGCCAGCACTTCGTTGTAGCTGGGATAGAGCTTGACCTTGGACAGGGAATATATGCCCTTGGGCTCGAGGTTGTTCTTGATAAAGTCGGTGTACGCCATGCCGCGCGGATAGCCGATGACGTACTGTTTCAGCTGGCCCAGGTCGGTAATCCGGATATCGCGAGATTTGAGGCTCATCAGGTTCCATGTGTTGTCCAGATAGGGCTGGGAGAAGTCCATGACCTGCTTGCGCTTATCGGTAATGGAGATGCCGGAGAACGCCACGTCGGCCTGGCCGCTGACTACGGCGCCGAGCATGCCTTGCCAGTCATAGGCGGTAATATCGAGGGTGCAGCCCCGGGACTTGCAGTAGCCTTCGAAAATCTCTAAGTCCAGGCCGGTAGTCTTGCCGTTTTCCTCGTAGAGGTTGGGCGGCGAAGCGGGCGAAACGGCAACCCGAATTTCCTTGGCCGATTGCGGCTGGGAACAGCCGGCGATTAGCAGCAAGATCGCGCAGAGCGCGGCCATCCAGTTCTTCATTCGATATTCTCGCTTCAAGCTTGGTGAGTCCCCCGAACGGACGGGGAGTAAAGCCGCCGATGGGCAGGACACACGGAAGAAAAATCAGCGTGCCTACCCCTTAGCGCTCCTTGCTGCGCCCGACGTTTGGGGAGAGCAAGGCTGCGGTTGGGAAATGGACCCGGCCGGGGAAGTCCCTCACGGCGCGCGAAGTGCCAACGCTGCCCTGGTAACCTGTCAGATGAGGCACCCGCGGTAGGGTCTCCCGTTTTCGTGCCTCGGTCAAGGGATAGGAGCTTGCTTTCAGCCGCCGAGGGCGGACAGCAGGCGAGTGCCCCCGGGACCGCGCCTCGCGCCCGTGTGCTAAGGCCTTTGCCGCACGACCCCCCCCGTGGTGAGCTTGTCGCGAGCCGGAAATGGCCCTGGGTGACGACTGCGTGCGTGATGTCCTTGACCCTTGTGTGATTTTATCCCGAACGGGCCTCGCGTGACGGCTCGGGGATCGGGCAATGGTGGTCCGGGGCTCGTAAGGCAGAGGGCTCTGCCCCGTTGCCCGGCCAGTCATCGTCTTGGGACGCCGTCTAGGAGCCTGTCGGGCGAGGGTCCCAGAGCCCGAGGCGGCGCAGGATCCGCTCGATGACCAAGGGCGCGTCGATCAGCGACTCGATGCTGGAGCAAGCGCAATCGGCAGGTGAGGAAGAGATGCGTGCCGAGCAGGAGCGCCAGCATGGGCGGCCCCCACAGATAGCCGTTCAGCCAGGTGACGAAGTCGTGGACCGCTTGCGCAAGGGTGCCCGTCCCGATGTCTCGAGCCTGGGGAAGGGTCCCCTATTCTCAAGCGACGGGCAAGTGGGCGCCTCAGCCTGCTGCCGGGCGGCGCGCCAGGGTGCGCCTTAGGTAGATGCGCGGGCAGCGTGCGAGCGCCCCGCGGCGCCGGACCTTGCCGAGCCTGCGCTAGCCGGGGATGTGCCGGCTGGTGCCGGTCATATCCCCCCAGGCTCATATCCCCCAGGCGGCCAGGGTCCAGCTCACGCCCCCGATGTCCACCTGGGGGAAGCTGCGACGAACCGCCGTCTCGATCTCCGCGACACGCCAGCGCGGCACGTCGACAAGCAGCAGGATCTCGCCGTGCTTGAGAGGGACGCGGCAGTCCTCCACGTGGAAGTGGGGGACGTGGCTGGCAAACCGGTAGCCGAGCAGGAAGGACAGGGTCATGAACGCCAGAGCCCCGGCGGCCCATCCCCAAGCCGCTGCCCAGAGCGCCAAGGCCAGTACCACCGCCGCGGCGAAGAACAGCCCCAGGTTCATGTCCCAAAGCCAGTGCTCCAGCTGCGCGCCCCAGGCGCTACGCTGGCGGATACTCGCCTCGGGCAGGCCACTGATCTCCACACCCACCTTGGCGATGGTGTGGATATGGTGTCGGCTCACGCGCCGCGCACTGAGCTCCTTGACCACCGCCTCGGCCGTGGCGCGAGCGGGTGCAAGCATGTAAATGCGTCGCATGACCATGGCGGCGGCAGTCCCGTCAGCCTTGCGCGACGTAGTCGTCAGTATCGTTTCCCTGGACCACCTTCGGGTCGTAGATCGGCATGTCCAGGTACATTCGTTTGGTCTCCTCGCTCTCGAAGTAGATCTCCAAGCCGTTGCGATCATCGCCCTCATCGACCCGCGGATGGTTCTGCGGGTCGGGCACGTCCCCCAGGGTGATCGGGTCAGTGGTGGTGCGGATATGCATGGGAATGTTCCTCGTGGGTTGCCTCAGTCCAATAACTTATAGAATAACCAAGGAAATTAGTCAAGAACTTCCCGCCCTCAATCTGACGCTGAAGACCAGGCGACAGCGCTGCCCGGGGTCGTTGGCTTCGATACCCACGGGCGTGACAGTCCTGGCGCCCTGGCGAAACGTCGAGGCTGCAGACTGTGCGTGACGCCGTCCATGGGGTCGGCTCATCCTAAAAACCGCAGTTGGAACCGCCAAGACGCCAAGGACACAAAGGCAGACAAGCACCGAAAAGGAACCCGCTTCACCCAAAGGGTGACGCCCGTTTCCAGGAAATTTCCTTTAAAAAACATGGCGATCTTGGCGCCTTGGCGGTTCAAATGGCCTTTCTAGGCTCACCCGTTGTGCGGGGGTCTCTCCGAGCAAGGGGCCGGTGCGGACGGGGTCGTGATCAGTCGCTGGCTCCGAACGCTGGACTACCATTAGCTTTATGGCCTTTCGTTCGGGACAAGCCCGAGGAGGAGCTCGCCATGGTCGATCTTCCGTTCGATGCCCAGAGTGGCCCAAGCTGCGACGTCTGCCTGAAAGAGATCCCTGTGTCCGCAGCCGCCAGCGCCGAAGGTGTGGAATACGTTCTCCATTTTTTTGGGATCGAGTGCTATGACCAATGGCACAGGCAGCTTATCGAGCAGGACAAAGGAGACTCGCGATAACGTGAATCCGGCGTCCCGAATGGCTCGGGCGGATCGCGCGTCGCGAATGACTCGGGGGGATTAGGACTCGGGGGGACTAGCGTGCTCCGGACTGGCTTGGGGCTCGGCCGGGGGATTGGCCAGGGCGGGGAAGGTTGTCTCAGCCCCGCGTCAGACTCACGGTCTTTCGGAAGCGGGCCAGGGCCCCGGCGAAGAACAGGCCACCGATGACCGCCACTGCCAGCAGGCTGGGCCAGACTGCGCCCAAACCGGCCCCGCGGAACAGCACCCCCTGGGCAAAGGCGACGAAGTGGGTGGCCGGGGAGAAGCGCATCACCCATTGGACGGGCTCGGGCATGCTGTCGAAAGGTGTGTTCGCGCCCGACAGCATGTAGATGACGAGGAACACCGGGATCGAGAGCAGCCCGAATTGGGGCATGGAGCGGGCCACGGTCGCGAGGAAGATGCCGATGGCGGTGAGCGAGAAGACATACAGGCCCATGCCCACCATGAACAGACCTATGGAGCCGGCCAGGGGCACCTCCAGCACGCCGCGCACCACCAGGATCAGTGACAACAGCGAGGCGATCATGATCACCGTGCCGTTGGACCAGATCTTGGCCAGCATAATCTCGGCCGGGGTCAGGGGCATGGCCAGCAGATGCTCGATGGTGCCGTGCTCGCGCTCGCGGATCACGGCCGCCCCGGTGAGCACGATGGCGAGCAGGGTGGTCTGGTTGACGATCTGCATGATGCCGAGGAACCAGGACGACTGGGTGTTGGGGTTGAAGCCGATGTGGGTAACCAGCGTCACCGGCATGCGCGGCTCGTCACGCACCCCGCTCAGGAAGGCGCGGGTCTCGTCGCCGATGATTTGCTCGATGTAGCCCGAGCCCAGGCCGGCCTGCGTCATCGCGGTAGCGTCCACGTTGAGCTGCACCCGGGGCCTCCTGCCCGCCAGCAGGTCGCGCTGGAAGTCCGGCGGTATGTCGAGCACGAAGGTGTAGCGCCCGCGCTCCATGGCGGGGTCGATCTGCTCGGTGCGCAGCTGGGCCGGGGGCTGGAAGTAGGGCTCGCGCAGCGCGTCCGTGATCTGGCGCGAGAGCGGCGAGCGGTCCTCGTCGACGATCCCCATTGAGGCGTTCTCCAGCTCCAGGCGCACCCACTTGGCCGGGCTGTAGACCGCAATGCTGAAGGCATAGACGATCAGCAAGATCAGCACCGGGTCGTAGCGCAGGCTGTGAAATTCCTTCAGCCCCAGCCGGTAGACGTTGGACAGACGCACCGCTCAGACCTCCTGGGTCCTGAGCAGGAGTCGCCCGAGCAGAAAGTATCCCAGGGCGAACAGCCCGAGCACCAGGTAGTCGGGGATCAGGTCGCCGGCCGCCAGGCCCTTGGTGAAGGTGCCGATGCTCACGTGATGGAACCAGGCGCTCGGGAAACCGTAGCCCATGACCCGCGCACCCCCGCCCAGGGAGGACAGGGGCGAGAGGAAGCCCGAGAACAGGATGGTCGGCAGGGCGCTGATGATGGCGGTGCCGAACACCGCGGCGATCTGGCTGCGCACGAAGGTCGACATCAGCAGCCCCAGGCCGGTGCTGGCGATGACGAACAGCAGGGCGCCCAGGCTGAGGGCGAGAAAGCTGCCCTTGACCGGCACCCCGAACAGCCCCAGAGCCAGGGCCACCAGGGTCGCATAGTTGATCAGGGAGACACCGACGTAGGGCAGCTGCTTGCCGAGCAGGAACTCGGTGCCGGTGACCGGGGTGGCATACAGGTTGGTGATGGAGCCGAGCTCCTTCTCCCGCACCACGCCCACCGCGGTCATGGTCGAGGGGATCAGAATCAGCAGCAGCATGGCGATGCCGGGGACCATGGCGTAGACGCTGCGGAAGGCCTGGTTGTAGCGAAACCGCGTCTCGATCGGCACAGGCTCCAGATCGGGGACCATCCCCAGGGTGTGCAGCAGCAGGTCCTGGATATATTGGCGGTGCACCCCCTGGCAGTAGCCGCGGATGGTCTCGGCGCGGAAGGGCACGGCCCCGTCGATCCAGACCGAAACCTCGGGTGCCCTTCCCTGGATCACCCGCTTGCCGAAATCCGGTGGGATCTCGATGGCCAGGGCCAGCTCGCCGGAGCGCAGGCGCTGGTCCAGGGCCGCCGCATCCGAAATGGGTTGGCGCTCGCGAAAGTAGCGCGAGGCGGCGAAATGCTCCAGATAGTCGCGGCTCTCCGGGGTCTGGTCCCGGTCCAAAGCCGCGAACGGAAGCCGTTCCACGTCGAACGAGATGCCGTAGCTCAGACCCAGCATCAGCACCACCGGGCCGAGCAGCGCGAAGGCCAGCCGGATCGGATCGCGCCACAGCTCCATGGCCTCGCGCCGGGCATAGGCCCAGAGTCGAGCAGGGGAGAAACGGGCCGGACGGCGCCCCGGTGTGCCGTCGTGGCCGGGGGTGAGCGGCGTTGCGCTCATGGGCGGTTTCTCGCGCTCGCCGGTCTCCGTCTCCAGGTAGCTGATGAACGCCTGCTCCAGGCTCTGGCTGTCGGTGGCGGCTTTGAGGTCCGCGGGCGTGCCCTGCGCGAGCACGCGCCCAGCGTGCATGAAAGAGATGCGGTCGCAACGCTCTGCCTCGCTCATGAAGTGGGTCGAAATGAAGATCGTGACACCCTGGTGGCGGGACAGGTCCACCAGCAGCTCCCAGAAATGGTCCCGGGCGAGGGGATCGACCCCCGAGGTCGGCTCGTCGAGGATCAGCAGGTCCGGGCCGTGGATCACCGCGACCGCCAGGGACAGGCGCTGGCGCACGCCCAGGGGCAGGTCCTCGGCGCGGCGGTCGAGGTAGGGGCCCAGGCCGAAAGTCTCCACCAGGCCGGAGACGCGGGTGTCGATCTGAGCGCCGGGCACGTGAAACAGCTGGGCGTGCAGCACCAGATTGTGGCGTACCGTCAGCTCCCGGTAGAGCGAGAAGCTCTGGGACATGAAGCCGACGCGCTTGCGGGTCTGCAGATCGTTCGAGTCGATGGGTCGGCCGAACAGCCAGGCCTCGCCTTCGCTCGCCGGCAGCAGACCGGTGAGCATGCGCATCGTGGTCGTTTTGCCGCAGCCGTTGGAGCCCAGGAAGCCGAAAATCTCGCCCCGGCGGATGAGAAAGCTCACCTGTTGCACGGCGGTGAACGCCCCGAAGCGGCGGGTAAGCCGTTGTGCCTCGATGGCCGGTGGGCCGCCCTCGGCGGGCTGCTCGGGGGGTGCCCGCCGCGGTACGCTCCGCTGGGCCTGGTGCCCGCGCAGCAGCGCGATGAAGGCCTGCTCCAGGGAGGCAGTGCCGGTTGTCGAGCGCAGCTGGCCGGGGCTGCCTGTGGCGAGCAGCCGCCCGGCGTTCATCGCCACCAGCCAATCGAAACGCTCGGCCTCTTCCATGTAGGCGGTGGCGATCAGCACGCTCATCGCCGGGTGTTGGGCGCGGATGCGCTCGATCAGCTCCCAGAAACGGCGCCGCGACAGCGGGTCAACTCCCGTGGTCGGCTCATCCAGGATCAGCAGCTCGGGCTCCTGGATCAGGGCGCAGCACAGGCCAAGCTTCTGCTTCATCCCGCCGGAGAGCTTGTCTACGGCACGCCCGGCGAAGGGCAGCAGCCCGGTGGCACTCAGCAGATCCTGGATGCGCTCGGCGCGCCGGGCGGGCGACTGGCCGAACAGGCGGGCGAAGAAGTCCAGGTTGTCGTGCACCGACAGGGTGCCGTAAAGGTTCCGTCCAAGCCCCTGGGGCATATATGCCACCCGGGTGCACAGGCCGGCCCGAAAGGCGGCGTCCCCGACGTCTCCGCCGAGGGTGTGTAGCGCGCCCTGCTGGAGTCGGCGCACGCCGGCGACCAGCCCGAGCAGCGTGGATTTGCCGACCCCGTCGGGTCCGATCAGCCCAACCAGCTGCCGCGCCGGGATGCGTAGGTCCACGGTGTCGAGCGCGACGCCATCGCCGTAGCGGTGGTGCACCTGCGCGAGGCTCGGCCACCCAGTCGCCCGGGCGCGCCATCAGGGCACTCGGGTGTGCAGCCACTCAGGCCAGTCCCGGGCCGGGTCGAGCCGCACATAGCCCAGACCCGGCAGCCCGGTCTTGACCCGAGACTCGTGCTGCTTGAGCAGGCGCGGATCGATCCGCGCCTTGATGCGAAACACCAGCTTCTCTCGCTCGCTACGGGTCTCGACCTGCTTGGGGGTGAACTGCGCCCTTGGGGCAACGAACGTGACCTTGGCGGGGATCACGTATTCCGGGGCGGCGTCCAGCACGATGCGCACCTCCGCCCCTAAGGCCACCCGGCCGGCGAGCGTCTCGGGCAGGAAAAGGACCATGTAAACGTCGCTGAGATCGAGCAGAGTCAGCACCTTCTGCCCCGCCGCCAGCACCTCGCCGGGCTCGGCCAGCCGGTAGAGCACGCGGCCCCGCCGGGGGGCCCTGCAGCTCGGCGTCGGCCAGATCGACGCGCACCCGGTCCACACCGGCCTGGGCGGCCTCGATCGCGGCTGCCGCCTGCTCGACCTGGGCCCGGGCGGCGTCCAGGGTGGCCGCTGCGCTGCGCACCTGGGTGCGGGTGCGATCGAGCTGCTCCTCGGAGACGTGGCCCTGAGTGATGAGCTTGCTGGTGCGAGCCAGCTCGCGACGGGCAAAACCGAGCTCGCTGTCGCGCTGGGCAACCAGGGCCTGGGCGCTGGCGCGCTGCTTGTCGGCCTGTAGCAGCTGCGCCTGGGCGAGCCGCACCTGGGCGTTCAGTGAAGCAGTATCCATGCGTGCCAGGATCTGCCCGGCCTCGACCGTGTCGCCCTCCTGGGCCAGTACCTCTAGCAGCCGCCCCGGCAGTTTGGTGGCCACGTTGACCTCCACGGCCTCGATGCGCCCGTTGCTGACGGCGAATCCGGGCGGGGCCCGCTCGGGCTCGATCCAGGATCTCAGACGATTCAGCGCGCCGCGGATCGCCGCGCCCTCCCCGGCAGGTCGGTCGGCGGCGAGGTAGAGCCCCACTACGGTTGCCGCCGTCAAGCCGACCGCGAGCGAGGTAACCGCCAGGCGGGAGGCTCTGTTCATCCTAGAAGCGGCAGTTGAACGGCCGCCGGAGTGCGTGCCGCGTGGTGTCTGGCAAGGCATGACGAGGCGGAATAGTCATTCTATTCCAACGAGTTATAACGCAGCCAGGCGCCGCGCGGTGCGTGCCCTGGTGGTTGTAGCGGCCATCACCCCGTGGGTGAGTACCAAGTTTGTCCAGAACCATAGTTCAAGCAATCACTCGATCGCTACGCGGAGCGGTCAACTGCTGTTTCTAGGTTCATGGGTGGTCGCTCCAATGGTCCGTCGGTCGCCGCGGGTCGGCGGCCTGGGCCGGGTCCGGCCGGAGGCGCCAGGGGGTCTCAGATGTTCTCCCAGAGCCCGTCGAAGCCGGCGTCCTGCGCGGGCGTGCCCCCAGGGGTCGACACCGGCCCCGAGCGTTTCTCCACGACGTATTCGAACAGCGCCGCCACGCCCGTGCTCTCGAGCATGCGGGTCAACCGGCAGGTCTCCTCCCGGCCGCGGCGGGAGATCAGTATCTTGGGTCGGAACAGGTGCTCGAGGAAGCCTGGTGCGATCAGGGCTGCGGCGCGGCTGAGCTCCGGTGCCTCGGGCACCAGGAAGCCTTCGACGAAATCGCCGCATCGCCCCTCGGCGCTGCACACGCGCATCAGCACCGGCTCGGCGGCGCTGGCGCACGACTGGATGCCGAACTCCACGGTATCCCCGTGCTTGGCCCGCATCCATCGGATAAGCCCCAGTGACCAGCCGGACGCCTCAGCCCGCTCGCCGGTCTCCCGGACGGCGATCAGATTGCCGATCTTCAATTTGACCCGGTTGTTGCCGCGCCATTCGAGGCGGAAGCCCCCGGAGCTCGCATCGAGCACCCGGCAGCGGTACGCTTCGAAGTCCACATGGAGCTGGGTGGTGCTGGCCCAGGCCGCCCCGACACGGGCTTCCAGCGTGACATCGTGCTCCAGGCTGAAACCGGGCTGCTCCTCGTCGTGCTCGGGCGCGGGATCTGTGCGCGGGGGCCCGCCGAGGGCCTGATGGGCGTCGCGCAGACCGAGCACTATCTCGACGTAGCCGTCGCGCAGGCTGCGCTCAAAGCGGCGCTCGGCCATCATGCCCCAGCTCTGCATCAACCGCTGCAGGAGATCAACGTTCATCGCGCGCGGCAGGTCGACGGGGTGCTGCACATGGCCCTGGTCGCTCTGCTGCAGGCGGGCCAGCTGACGGCGCAGCAGCGCACCCAGCGCGGTGGTGTCCAGCACCCAGGCCATGCGCTCGTTGCGCCCCGAGTGGAGCTTCCAGGTAGTTGGGCTGCTGATCACTGTCGAGCTGCACCGCAAACAGCCCCTGGGGCTGGCTGGAGCGGTCCGCGATGGGGGCGAGCCGGCAGTGGGGAGACAGCCGCTCGAGGGCCGTGTAGACCGTGAGCACCTCTCCAGGGCGCAGCCGATAGGGGGCTGCCAGCGCCAGCAGCAGCACCTGCTTATAGGCCTCCTCGGCGGTATTCTTCTCGATCAGACTGTAGTGCCGATCCGCAATCGGGCGGTTGACGCACCGAATGTCTTCGGCGAGCTGATACAGGTGATGGATCTCGCGCCAGGTGTTCTCGGGATAGGGGGCGTAGACCTGATAGCAGTGCAGCAGGATCTGCCCCATGTGGTGCAGCGCCCGGTGCAGGGGCACGCACAGTTGGGCGGTCTGGAACAGCCAGCGATGGCCGGAACGCTGGCTCAGCAGATCTTGGAGCACCAGCTTGTAGCCGAGGGCCATCTCTTCCTGGAGCGCGCGGGTGAGGGCGGCAATCTGGCCCTCGCGCTTGGGCAGCGGGAAGGTCTCGTTGACGAACTGCTTTTCCAGATGCTCGGAAAGGCTTCGCACCGGGTCGCGCACTGTCTCCATGAACTGGAGCCGCGTGCCGGGGGCAGTGTCGAGGCGATTGACCTCGGTGAGTGCCCGAAACACCGCCTTGGTGGCCTCGCCCAGGTTGGCCATGGGTAGCTGGCTGATCCATGCCTGTACCCGCTTGGGGTCCGTATCGAACGACCGCTCCGTCGGTCTGCTGCGCGGTGGGAAGGGGACAACCGAGACGTTCGAAATATCTGGCATGTCAAGGTCGCTGGTGCTGGAGCCACCCGTTCCGCCCTGATGGGCTTCCGTGCCTTCTAGCATGCTGGGACGCGCCGGTCAAAGGTGGTCCGGGCGGCGCGCTGCGGAAAGGCCGTTCGGGATGGGGCGCTCGGCGGCGGTTGGCAAGGGGCCCGCGTACCGCCCACTGCAAGCGCTCGGGTTGAAGGTGATCGGGGGCGAAGCTGTCGGTTGTTGCCGTGTGACGGCAGGCGCTTGGCAACAAGCGCCTGCCCGACGCCGCGTCAGAGCAGATCCGAGAAGTTCTCGAAGCTGGTCTCCTGGTCCACGGTTGCAGGGCTCGCCTGGGGCGCGGGCTCCGTGATTTGCTCGTATTCGAACTGGGCCAGCACGCCGGTGCTCTCGATCAGACGGGTCAGCTTGAGCGCCTGCTGCATGCCCTGACACAGTACCAGCACCTCCGGGTGGCCGAAGTGCTCCAGGAAACCGGGGGCCAGCAGGCTGGGCGGGGTCGCGGACTCCGCCGGGTCCAGCAGCCGGAAGCCCTCCACCGGTCGGCCCGAGCCCTGTCCCGCGACCAGCGGCTGGATCAGCACCGCCTCGGGCCGGCCCGGGAGCAGCTGCACACCGAACTGGACTGCGTCCGCGGTCTGTTTGGCGCGCAGCCAGCGCACCACCCCGAGCGTCCATTCCCACTTGCCCTGGGCGGGGCTCGGGCGCCGCAGCGCGATCAGGTTTCCGATGCTCAGCTTTAGCCGGCTGTTGCCGTGCCACTGCAGCCTGAGCCCGGCGGGAGTCTCATCCCGGATGACGCAGAGAAAGCTCTCGGCCTGATCTCTGCCCTGATGCGCGGAGGCCGCCCAATTGGCCCCCGCGTCGTCCTCCAGAGTTAGCTCGAGCCCGTCGTAGCCCGGCTCGGATTCATCGGGCTCCGCGCCGGGGGTGGTCAGGGCGCGGTGTGCGCCGCTGAAGCCCAGCACAACCTCGATCTGACCTTCCTGGTGATGCCGGTCGGTGCTGCGCTCGGTCATGAGCCCCCAGCTTCGCATCAACCGTCCGAGCAGATCCGCGCTAAGGCCGCGCGGCTTCCCAGGGCTGTCGCTGGTGCCGTCCCGCAGGCGCGCGGCTTGCTGGCGAAGCAGGGTCCCGAGCTCCGCGGTGTCGAGCACCCAGGAAGTCTGCCCGGCGTGGCGGGATTTCAGCTCCAGGTAGGTGGGCTGCTGATCGGTATCGGGCTGAATGCCGAACAGTCCCTGGAGCTCGTGGTCCGCCTCCGAGATCCGCGACAGGCGGCAATAGGAGGCCCAGCTCTCCAGGGCCTCGTATACGCCTGTGCATTCACCCGGACGTAGCCGGTAGGGTGAGGCCAGGGCGAACAGCAGGATCTGCTTGTAGGCCTCTTCCGCGGTCGAGCGCTTGATCCTCGTGTACTGGGTGTCCGGGATCTTGCGATCGACGCAGCCGACCGCAGATGCGACCTCGAACAGGTGGTGGATCTCACGCCAGGTGTTCTCCGGGTAGGGGGCATAGATCTGGTAGCAGCGCAGCAGGATTTGCCCCATGTAGCGAAGCGTCCGATGCACCGCAGTGCAGACCAACGGTCGCTCGGTGAATCGCCGGAGCAGCGACGGCGCGGCAGCCAGCAGGTCGTGCAGGACCAGCTTGTAGCCGGTGGCCATGGCCGCCTGGAACTTCTGATTCAGCGAAGCGATGCGGTATTGCAGGGTCGGGAGGGGAAAGGAGGCCGCAATGTAGCGACTTTCGAGCTCGTTCGAGATGTATCCGACCGGCTGGCGCATCTGCTCGAGGAAAGCGAACCGCTGCTTGGGCGGGATGTCCAGTCGGTTGACCTCCTTGAGGGCGTTGTAGATCTGACGGCCGGATTGCTTGACGCTCGCCATGGGCAGGGATTCTACCCAGCGCTTGACGCTGGCTGGTCGGGTGTCGAAAGAGGTCCCGCTCGGTTTGCTCCGCACGGGCAGGGGGAGGACCGAGATCTTGACGGGATCGTCCATGGCGGGTCGTGCGGATGCTCCTGAGCTGGCGGGCGAGCACTGTATGCCCGCTTCCGCCATCAATTTGTAGCACGGGCCGCCGCGCCGGTCAAAACGCAAGCAGCGGGTGGCGAGCCGGCGGCTCGGGCCAGGGCTACCGGGGGAGGGCCGTGAGCCCATGCACAGGGTCCGCAGCAGCGGCGCAGGGCAGGGTGAGCGCCCTGACAATGGCCGGGCACAGGGCTATTTCCCCAGTAACCGGGGCGTTGAAAGGGGGTGTGGCGGCCCTATACCATAACCAAGTAGAATACTCGGAAATTACCAAGAGGTGGGATCGATGGGTGCAAGCAACGACGCCCTGCAGGAGCTGGTGCAGAACGGCTATCCGCATGGGTTCACTACCGCGATCGAGGCGGACACGGTAGCTCCAGGACTGGACGAGGGCGTGATCCGCGCGATCTCGGCCAAGAAGGGCGAGCCGGCATTCATGCTGGAGTGGCGGCTCCAGGCCTATCGTCATTGGCTGACCCTGCAGGAGCCGGGCTGGGCGAGCGTCAGCCATCCGGCGATCGACTTCCAGACCATTTCCTACTATTCCGCGCCGAAGCAGCGGGCAGGGCTCCGGAGCCTCGACGAGGTGGACCCGGAGCTGCTCAAGACCTATGAGAAGCTCGGCATCCCCATCGACGAGCAGAAGGCGCTCACCGGGGTCGCGGTGGACGCAGTCTTCGACAGCGTCTCTGTGGCCACGACGTTCCGCGAGGAGCTGGCCAAGGCCGGCGTCATCTTCTGCTCCATGTCCGAGGCCGTAAGGGAGCATGCCGAGCTGGTGCGCCCTTACCTGGGCTCGGTGGTTCCGTACACCGACAACTTCTTTGCCTGCCTCAATTCGGCGGTGTTCAGCGACGGCACCTTCGTCTATGTGCCCAAGGGCGTGCGCTGTCCCATGGAGTTGTCGACCTATTTCCGGATCAACGCCGCCAACACCGGCCAGTTCGAGCGCACCCTGATCATCGCCGAAGAGGGCAGCTTCGTGAGCTACCTGGAGGGCTGCACAGCGCCCATGCGCGACGAGAGCCAGCTGCACGCTGCGGTGGTGGAGCTGGTGGCCATGGAGGGTGCCCGCATCAAGTATTCCACGGTCCAGAACTGGTACCCGGGCGACGCCCAGGGCCGCGGCGGCATCTACAACTTCGTCACCAAGCGCGGGGACTGCCGGGGTGCGCGCTCGCACATCTCCTGGACCCAGGTGGAGACCGGCTCGGCGATCACCTGGAAGTACCCCAGCTGCATCCTGAGGGGCGACGACTCGGTGGGCGAGTTCTACTCGGTGGCGGTCACCAAGGGGATGCAGCAGGCGGATACCGGCACCAAGATGATCCACATCGGGCGCAATACCCGCAGCACCATCGTGTCCAAGGGCATATCGGCGGGCCAGGGACACAACGCCTACCGGGGGCTGGTGCGCGTCGCCCAGCGCGCCGAGGGCGCGCGCAACCACACCCAGTGCGACTCCCTGCTGATCGGCGATCGCTGCGCCGCCCACACCTTTCCGTACATCGAGGTCAAGAACCCCACGGCCAAGGTCGAGCACGAGGCGACCACCTCCAAGGTGGGCGAGGACCAGCTCTTCTATTGCCGTCAGCGGGGGATGTCCGAGGAGGACGCGGTCTCGATGATCGTCAACGGATTCTGCAAGGAGGTCTTCAAGGAGCTGCCCATGGAGTTCGCGGTCGAGGCTCAGAAGCTTCTCTCCGTCAGCCTCGAGGGTGCGGTTGGGTGAGCCGCGACCGTGGGTCCAGTGGGACCGACGCAGCGCGGCGAACGCCCGGCCAGGATGGCCGGGCCGGGGCTTGGCGAAGCCTCAGCAGTGGCGCCATGGATGGTGGATGGCAGGTGCAGGACGAGCCCGGTCCGCGACGAGCCCCTGAACGGCTCCGCCCGAGCTCCGCGAGGTCTGAGTAGGCGGGCCCCAGCCCGTCAGCCGTTTTTTGAGATGAGGTCAAGAGCATGTTGTCGATCAAGGGCTTGAAGGTCGCGGTGGAGGGCAAGGAGATCCTCAAAGGGATCGACCTGGAGGTCGGTGCGGGGGAGATCCACGCCATCATGGGGCCGAACGGCTCGGGCAAGAGCAGCCTGGCGCATGTGCTGGCCGGGCGCGAGGGCTATCGGGTGACCGCGGGCGAGGTCCTGTTCGATGGGATCGATCTGCTCGGACTCCCCACCGAGGAGCGAGCCAGGGCCGGTCTGTTCCTGGCGATGCAGTACCCGGTGGAGCTGCCGGGAGTCAACAACATGAGCTTCCTCAGGACATCGCTCAACGCCATCCGCCGGGCGCGGGGCGAGCCCGAGATGAGCGCCCCGGCATTCCTGAAGCTCGTACGCGAGAAGGCCCGGCTGCTCAGTCTCGACGAGAAGCTGCTGCAGCGCTCGGTCAATGCCGGCTTTTCCGGCGGGGAGAAGAAGCGCAACGAGATCCTGCAGATGGCGATGCTGGAGCCGCGGCTGGCGATTCTGGACGAGACCGATTCGGGGCTCGATATAGACGCGCTGCGGACCATCGCCGACGGGGTGAATGCCCTGCGCAGGCCGGACCGTGCGATGCTCGTGGTGACCCACTACCAGCGTCTGCTCGACTACATCGAGCCGGACCGGGTGCACGTGCTGGCGGGCGGGCGCATCGTGCGCTCGGGGGGCAAGGCGCTCGCCCTGGAGCTCGAAGAGCGTGGCTACGGCTGGATCCCCGGGGAGGCCGCCGCATGAGCGCCGACAGCCCCGTGGTGGAACGGTTTCAGGCGCTGGTGGCGCGCCAGCTGGCCGCTCGGCCCGGCGGCGGGCCGGAGTGGCTGGAGGCCCAGCGCAACGCCGCCGCGCAGCGCTTGGCCGAGCTCGGTATGCCCGAGCGCCGCCAGGAGGCCTGGCGCTACACCAGCGTCGAGCCGTTGCTCGGGCACCGGTTCGAGCCGCCGCCCGAGGCGGAGTCGCGGCCCGGCCTCGCGCAGATCCAGTCGCTGCTGCTGGCGGAAACCGAAGGCACGCGCCTGGTGTTCGTCAATGGCCGGTATGCGCCCGAGCTCTGCAGCCTGGAGCGCGCGGGCGCGGTGCGCCTGGGCAGCCTGCGCGACGCGTTGCGGGAGGGTGCCGGCGAGCGCGCGCGGCTGCTCGGCAGCCTGGCCGGCCCCGGCGAGCACGCCTTCAGCGCTCTCAACGCGGTGCTCGCCCACGACGGGGCCCTGGTGCACATCCCGGAGGGGGTCTGTCTGGAGCAGCCAATCGAGCTCCTGCACCTGTCGGTTCCCACCACCGGCCCCTGTGTGACGCAGCCCCGCCACCTGGTGCTGGTGGAGCCGGGGGCCCGCGCGCGGCTGGTCGAGCGCTTCGTTGCCCTCGGCGAGCCGCTCTATTTCAACAACCTGGTCAGCGAGATCCTGCTCGGTGAGTCGGCCGAGCTGGAGCACGAGCGCCTGCAGTCCGAGAGTCCCCATGCCTTCCATATCTCGGTGGTGCACCTGGCACTGGCCGCAGGCAGCCGCTACCACGGCGTGGGCGCGGCCCTGGGTGCGGCCTGGTCTCGCACCGAGCACAAGCTGCGCTTCGACGGCCCGGGGGCCGAGTCCACCCTGGACGGCCTGTATCTCGCGGGCGACGGCCAGATGGTCGATGTGCATCTGGATGTGCGTCACGCGGCGCCGGGCTGCACCAGCCGCGAGAGCTTCCGAGGACTGCTCGACGGACGCGGGCGAGCGGTGTTCGACGCCCGGGTCCGGGTCGAGAGGCGGGCCCAGAAGTCCGATGCACAGCTGACCAACGCCAACCTCATGCTGTCGCGCGGTGCCGAGATCGACACCAAGCCCCAGTTGGAGATCTTCGCCGACGACGTGAAGTGCAGCCACGGGACCAGCGTCGGGGAGCTCGATGCCGACGCCGTCTTCTATCTGCGCTCCCGGGGCCTGAGCGAGGCCGACGCGCGACGGATGCTGTCGATCGGTTTTGCCCGGGAGGTGCTGGATGCCTTCCGCGTGCCCGGACTGCGGGATCGGGCGGAGGTACTGCTGGCGCATCGGCTGGGCGCGGGCCCCCAAGGGCAGCACGCAGGAGACTGAGCCATGTTCGGATCAAAAAAGGTTGCACGAGCGCAGGATGTCCCCCAGGCGCCGGCCATCGACCTTGACGAGCTGCGCGAGCGGGTGATTGCTGCGCTGCGCCAGGTCGAGGACCCCGAGATCCCGGTGAATCTGTACGATCTCGGGCTGATCTACCGCCTGGAGCTGGACGCCGAAGGGGACGTCGAGCTGGACATGACGCTGACCTCGCCCGGCTGCCCGGTCGCCGGGGGCATGCCCTTGCTGGTCAGCGAGGCCGTCAAGTCGGTGGCAGGGGTCCGTGATGCCCGGGTGCAGCTGGTGTGGGACCCGCCGTGGACCCAGGAGCGCATGTCCGAGGAGGCCCTGCTCCAGCTCGGGCTGCTATGATGCCGGGATTGCGACATCAAGGGCCGGGCCGGGAGTGCCCCGTCGGGGCATCGAGGGCATATGCTGAAAGGCGCGCTGCAGGAGTTCTTTCGCTTGGAATCCGCCGGGGGCCTGGTGCTGCTCGCGGCGGCCATGTTAGCGATGCTGGTAGTGAGCTCCCCCCTGGAGGGGCTCTACCGGGCGCTGCTGGACACCCCGGTCGCGATCCGCGTGGGCGCCCTGGAGCTGGCCAAGCCGCTGCTGCTCTGGATCAACGACGGGCTGATGGCGGTGTTCTTCCTGCTGGTGGGCCTGGAGCTCAAGCGCGAGGTGTTGGAGGGCGAGCTGGCAGATTGGCGTCAGGCCGTGCTGCCGGCCTTGGGCGCGGCAGGCGGCATGGCCGTGCCGGCGCTGATCTACTGCGCGCTCAACCGCGACAGCCCGCTCGCGCTCAAGGGCTGGGCCATTCCTTCGGCCACCGATATCGCCTTCGCGCTTGCCGTGCTCGCCTTGCTCGGCAAGCGGGTGCCCAACGCGCTCAAGCTGTTCCTGCTGACCCTGGCCATTGCCGACGACCTGGGCGCCATCCTGATCATTGCGCTCTTCTACAGCGCCGATCTGTCGGCGCCGATGCTGGCGCTGGCGGGCGTGGCGCTCGCCGTGCTGCTCGCCATGAGCCGGCGCGGCGTCTCGGAGCTGGCCCCCTATCTCCTGGTCGGCGTGGTGCTCTGGCTGGCAGTGCTCAAGTCCGGTGTGCACGCCACCCTGGCCGGCGTCCTGCTCGCCCTGTTCGTGCCGCTCCGCAGCCGCGAGCCCGAGGCGCCGTCCCCTCTCAAGGTGCTGGAGCAAGACCTGCACAAGGCCGTGGCCTTCGGAATCCTGCCGCTGTTCGCGTTCGCCAACGCCGGGGTCTCGCTCGCGGGGCTGTCGCTCGCGGCGCTGTTGCAGCCGGTGCCGCTGGGGATCGCGCTCGGGCTGTTTGTCGGCAATCAGGTCGGCGTCTTCGGCATGACCTGGCTGGGGGTCCGTCTGGGTCTGGGCAGGCTGCCGAGCGGGGTCGGCTGGCTGGAGATCTATGGGGTGTCGGTGCTGTGCGGCGTGGGCTTCACCATGAGCCTGTTCATCAGCTCGCTGGCCTTCGAGCAAGGGGCCGCCGGGCTGGAGGTGGACGACCGGCTCGGGATCATCCTGGGCTCTCTGGTCTCCGCGCTGGTGGGCTATCTGATCCTGCGCTTCGCACTGGGGCGCAGAAAGGCGGCGGCAGAGCCGCAGGAGGTGTGAGATGGCGGTTACGCTGACTGAATCGGCTGGGGTGCATGTGCGCAAGATGCTCGGCCGGCACGGCAGCGCGCTCGGGCTGCGCCTGGGTGTGCGCCGTAGCGGCTGCTCGGGCTTCGCCTATGTGGTCGATTATGCCGAGCAGATCGGCGAGGGGGACCGGGTGTTCGAGTCCCAGGGGGTCAGGGTGGTGATCGATGCGGAGAGCCTTGCGGCCCTGGACGGCACGCAAATCGATTTCGCGCGCGAAAGTCTCCTGAATCAGGGCCTCGAATTCCACAATCCGCAAGTGAAGGAATCCTGCGGCTGCGGCGAGTCGTTCAGCGTCTGAGGCCTCGTGAGCATGCAGATCGCTGAGCAGGCCGGCGTGGCTGCGGATGGGCAGATGACCGACATCGAGGACATAGTCGAGACCTTCGATCTGCTCGGTGACTGGGAGCAACGCTACCAGTATCTCATCGAGCTCGGCGAGGGTCTGGCGCCTATGCCCCCCGCGGCCAAGTCCGACAACAACCGGGTCATGCCCTGCATGAGCACGGTGCATGTCAGCGCCTGCTGGGACCCTCAGGACCCGCGGCGGGTCCGGTTTCTAGGTGACTGCGACACCGCGGTGATCAAAGGCGTGGTGGCACTGCTGGTGGACCTGCTCTCGGGCCGCACGCCCGATGAGATCGGCGAGCTCGATGTGGATGACCTGTTCAAGCGCCTGCGCTTGGCCGAGCACCTCAGCCCGAACCGGCACGTGGGCATCTATGCGATCGTCGGCAAGATGCAGGCCCAGGCGGCTGCGCTTGCGGAGACGAGGGCCGCCCCCCGCGACTAAGGGCGCCTGCCCGGAACGCCCGGCGCTGGATGGGCTTTTCGTCTGCCGACGGCCTGTATCATTCACTTGGAGAAGCCCCCGGCTTTGCCGGGGGGTCATTTAACGCCCGACGATACCCTGGTCAGGGCCTGCATGGGCACCCTGTACGTCGGGACCGCCCGGATCGACGCGGGACCGGCTTACCCATTTCCTAGCCCGGTGGCCGTGGCAGGTGGCGCTGGGGATCGCTGGAGGAGAGGCGCGGGTTCAGGGAAAGGCCCAGCTCCTGCTCTTGCGCGGGGCTCAGCTGGCGCCAGCGCAGGCGCAGCAGCAGCAGCCGGTAGATCGCGCGGCCGATGAAGCTCATTAGGATGGGTAGGTCGCCCAGCACCACACCGAGCCTGGCGAGCCGTGACGGCTCTGCCTCCAGCGCGCTGGGCTGATACGCGAAGAGCGCCATGTAGGGTCGGGCGATGCGCTCCACCAGCCGGACGGCCGCCGGCGACAGGGTCTCCCGAGGGTTTGCGCCCCCGGGCCGGATCGGCTCGTTGGCGCTGGCCAGCCACGGATACGGCTTCTCGAAGGCCGTGGTGTCGCGGACGGGCAGCTTGGATGGGTCCGGGCTCCCCCGGGGGTCCGGCGGGGCTCCGATGTGCTCCAGTATCCGACGGTAGGTGCCGGGGATATCGGCCAGCAGATCCTCGATGCGGATGAACATGACGCGCTCGTCGGAGAAGCCGGCGAGCCGTTTCGCCGTGATCCGCAGGGATGCCGCGATCAGGACCAGGCTCCCTGAGGTGAACGGCACCCCGCGCTTGGAGGTGGCGACGGCGACCGGGTGCCGGGCGATGTGAATGATCCGGGCATCGGGCCAGGCGGTGAGCAGCCGGCGCAGCGCCAGCTCTGCGCCGGGGATCTTGTCGCCGAAACGGCGCGCCCCCGTGCGGGCGGCCAGGGATTGCAGGATGTAGAGATAGGTGTCGCGGAGGTTTCCGCCATTGGCGCGGTGCCGGGCTTGCACCGCCTGGTCATCAAGGCGCAGCCATTTTGCGTGGTAGGAGCCCAGGAACCGCTGCAGGTTCTCCGTCGAATCCTTCTTTCGCCCCATGGCGATGGACGAAATGAAGAATCCTGTCTCCTGGGCCACATAGATGTCCGGATGCGTGTTTAGCAGTCGACGGATCAGGGAAGTCCCGGAACGGCCGGATCCGACGACGAAGATCGGGCCTTGTTTGCTCGGCGAAGTGGCGGGCATCATGAGTGCTGGGGCTCACAGACGGTGGATGGTATCTCGTGGCGGACAGGCTGCTATTCTGCGCGGTGTCCTTGGAAGATCAATCCCGGCGCATTCCGTTCAACCTAGAAGCGGCAGTTGGACGGCCGCCAGGGTGCGTGCCGCGTGGTGTCTGGCAAGGCATAACGAGGCGGAATAGTGGACCTATTCCAACGAGTTATAACGCAGCCAGGCGCCGCGCGGGGCGTGCCCTGGTGGTCGTAGCGGCCATCACCCGACGGGTGAGCATCAAGCTTGTACGGAACCAAGGCCAGATCAATCACTTGATGGCTACTCGAAGCGGTCAACTGCCGTTTCTAGGTTCAAGCCGGGGCGGCGGGTCCCGCCATGGGCGGCCTGGCATTGCCCGGGGCGATCGCGTCGGCTGCATTCTGGCGGCTCGCCCCTGGGACTGCAATCTCCGGCGTCGCGCGCAGCGCTGGCTAGTGTACTGTTGCCCAACACCGCTAACATCGGCGAGTGACGTATACCGGGTCCGGGGACTGCGACGACCGTTATTGCAGGGCCGCGAGCTGCCACGAGCTGCGATCCCGGTCGCCGCGGAGCGAACAGATCATCCTAGGATCAAAGGCCGGGGAGTCGCAGCAGCCGCCGCGCATTGGCCGTGGTCTGCTCGGCCAGGTAGGCCGGGTCCTGGTCCCGCACCTCGGCCAGGGCGGCCAGGCAGTCGGGCAGATACTCGGGGCTGTTGCGCTCTCCGCGGTGGGCGGCGACCGTCATGTCGGGGGCGTCGGTCTCCAGCACGATGGCATCCAGGGGCAGCGCCCGGGCCAGCGCACGGACCTTGTTTGACCGATCGAAGGTGAGCATGCCGCCGAAGCCCAGGCCGAATCCCAGGTCCTGATATTGTGCGGCCTGCTGGATGCTGCCGTTGAAGGCGTGAGCGATGCCGCCGGGCACTCGCATGCGGCGCAGGCAGGCCAGCACCTGGTCGTGGGCCTTGCGGACATGCAGTACCACCGGAAGTCCCGCCTCCTGGGCGATCGCCAGCTGGGCCTCGAACAGGCACTGCTGGCGGTGCCGGTCGAGGTCCCGGACGAAGAAATCCAGGCCGATCTCGCCGATGGCCACCGGCCGCTCCCTCTCGACGGCCTGCTCCAGCTCCTGCAGATGCGCGTCGCGGTGGCGCTCCAGGTAGATGGGGTGCATGCCGAGCGCGGCGTACAGATCCCGCGCGCTGTGGCAAAGCTCCCGCAAGAAGGCCCAGCCGTCGCGATGTATCGCGGGCACCAGGAAGCCGGCGACCCCCCGGGCGCGGGCGCGCTCGATCACCGCCGAGCGGTCGGCGTCGAATTCCGCCACGTCCAGGTGACAGTGGGTGTCGATGATCTCCATGGGCGGATTCTACTCACCCTGCTAGGATGGGTCATGGGGACCCGAGACAGCCGGCCCTGATGCGCGGGCCTCCCGGACACCTATCGGTGCAGCAGATTGAGACCCAGGCGGGAGAGGACGAGCGAGCCCCGAATCCATGGACCAGCGATTGCACAAGACCCTGATCTGGCTCGGTTTCCTCGGGTTGGGGCTCCTCTGGACCCTGGCGCGGGGGGGCGGCCCCGAGGGGACGCGTCTCGGGCTGGTGCTCGACCTGCAGGGCAGCATCGGGCCGGCCACCGCCGATTATATCGAGCGGGCCCTGGCACAGGCCGAAGAGCGCCGGGCGGAGCTGGTGATCCTGCGCATGGACACGCCGGGGGGGCTGGATACGTCCATGCGCGCGATCATCAAGGCGATCACCACCGCCGACGTCCCGGTGGTCACCTTCGTGGCCCCCAGCGGCTCCCGGGCGGCCAGCGCAGGCACCTACATCCTCTATGCCAGCCACATCGCCGCCATGGCCCCCGGGACCAACCTGGGGGCGGCTACGCCGATCGAGATCGGTGGGCTGCCGAGCACCGGGGGCGGGGCCGGCGGCAGCGAGCCGCACCCCGAGGGCAAGGGGGGGCGGAGAAGCCCGGGGCCCCCGAGATGCCCAAGGACGCCAAGACGCGCAAGCTGGTCAACGATGCCGTGGCCTATCTGCGCAGCCTCGCCAAGCTGCGCGGGCGCAATGCCGACTGGGCGGAGCGGGCGGTGCGCGAGGGCGCCAGCCTGGCCGCGCCGGACGCCCTGGCGTTAGGCGTCATCGACCTGATCGCATCCGATCTGGATGCGCTCAAGAAGGGACTCGACGGCCGGACCGTGCAGCTGCCCGGCGGCGAGCGGCGGCTCCGGACCCAGGGCTTGTCCCTCGAGACCCTGGAGCCCGACTGGCGCAGCCAGCTGCTGTCGATCATCGCCAACCCCAACGTTGCCTACATCCTGATGCTGCTGGGCATCTACGGCCTGATCCACGAATTCGCCAATCCCGGGGCGATCCTGCCCGGGGCGGCTGGCTTCGTCTCGCTGATGCTCGCGCTCTATGCCTTTCAGGTACTGCCCGTAAACTATGCCGGCGTGGCGCTGATGCTGCTCGGTATCGCACTGATGGTGGCCGAGGCGTTCGCGCCGGGCTTCGGTGCGCTCGGCCTTAGCGGGGCGGCGGCGTTCGTGTTAGGGTCGGTGATCCTTATCGATACGGACGCGCCCGGGTTCGGCATCTCGCTGTCGCTGATCCTCGGTTTCGCCGTGGCCAGCCTGCTGACCCTGTCTCTGGCGGTCGGCTTCGCCCTGCGTGCGCGCAGACGACCGGTGGTTACCGGCAGCGAGCAGCTGGTCGGTGCCCCGGGCCGCGCCATCGCGGCGTTCGACGGCGAGGGCAGCGTGCGGGTCCATGGCGAGGTCTGGGCTGCGCGCAGCGACGTTCCGCTGGAGCGGGGCCAGCCGGTCCGCGTACTGGGCCGCGAGGGTCTGGTGCTGCGAGTTACCCCCGAGACGCAGAGGAGGAGCTGATCGTGATGAACAGCAGTTTGTTCGTGGTGGGATTCCTGTTGTTGTTGGTTTTCGCCTCGTTTCGCACCCTTCGGGAATACCAGCGGGGCGTGATCTTCCTGCTGGGTCGCTTCTACAGAGTCAAGGGGCCGGGCCTGATCCTGGTCGTGCCCCTGATCCAGCAGATGGTGCGGGTGGATCTGCGCACCATCGTCATGGATGTGCCCAGCCAGGACGTGATCTCCCGGGACAACGTCTCGGTCAAGGTCAACGCGGTGGTCTATTTCCGGGTGCTCGATCCGGAGCATGCCATCATCCAGGTGGAGGACTATACCATGGCGATCAGCCAGCTGGCCCAGACCACGCTGCGCTCGGTGCTCGGCCAGCACGAGCTCGACGAGATGCTCGCGGAGCGCGACAAGCTCAACGCGGACATACGGAAGATCCTCGACGAGCAGACCAATGCCTGGGGTATCAAGGTCTCCAACGTGGAGATCAAGCATGTGGACATCGACGAGAGCATGATCCGGGCGATCGCCCGGCAGGCCGAGGCAGAGCGCGTGCGCCGCGCCAAGATCATCCACGCCGAGGGGGAATTCCAGGCGTCCAAGATGCTGGTCAACGCCGCCGCGCAGCTGGCGCAACAGCCCCAGGCAATCGTGCTGCGCTACCTGCAGACCCTGACTGATATCGCCGGCGACAAGTCCTCCACCATCGTCTTTCCGCTGCCGGTCGACCTGGTGTACTCCCTGGTGCGGGGCGGTGCGGCAAAGGGGGACGGGGCGTCCGTCTGAGGCCAGCGCCAGCGGGAGAGACCTGCTGCGGTGGCAGTGCTGGTGTTTGCGTTGCGGGGTGTGCCCGAGGACGAGGCCGACGACGTCCGGTCGCTGCTCGCGGAGGGGGGGATCGCGTTTCACGAGACCGGCGCCGGTCTGCTCGGCATCTCGGTGGCCGGGTTATGGGTGAGCGACCGGGCCGCAGCAGCCCATGCCCGCACGCTGATAGAGGATTACCAGCGCAGTCGGGCCGCGCTGCAGCGGGCGGCGTACCAGCAGGCGCGGCGCACACTGATCGACGTGCTCAGGGAGCGTCCGCTGCTGTTTCTGCTGTATCTAGCGGTGGTGCTCGGCGTCCTGTATCTGTCCACCATCCCTTTCTGGCAGCTCGGCCCCTGAGCTACCCTAGGGGCCCGCCGGGGACGGCTGAGCCTGGCGGCCTGTCGGACGACGTTGGATACCCCGCTGCGCGAAAGCGGATATCGGCAGGCTCTGCCCCGTGATGGGCATCTCCGACCCTTCGCGACGAGCCCCGCGGGACCTGTCGGCCAAGTGGGCTCAGGGGAGCCACCCCAGCGTTTCCTGCAGCTGGCTCATCGCCAGGTCGCGGACTTTTTGCACCGCTGAGTTGGGCATGGCCGCGCGCCGGCAGATGAAGGTGAAGAACAATCGCCCGCCAGTCGTGTTGACACCCAAGACGCGGTTGTTGCCGGAGGCGCTGAACGTCGGGCCGTACAATGACTCCAGCGTCAGCGAGCCGTATGTGGTCGGTATATCCAGCCGCCCGATATTGGAGAGTGACAGGTCATAGTCGACATGGGAAGCATGGGCACACGCCTTTTCTGTGTTCCCAGCCGGCGGCATCTCTCCGCCCAGCAACGTGCAAAGCGCCCTGCCCACGCCCTCCGCGGCAAACAATCGCTCCGGCGTCATTACGCGATTCAGCCCATCCTTGAGGTCGCGCGCAACATCCCAGAATCCGCGTCCCGGAGAGCAGTCGACCGTGGCACAGGCGAGCGCGACGAAGGAGGCGAAACATTCTCCGACCGGATGCGCCAGACGATTGCGCAGGTTGACCGGACATTGGATGATGCGTCGCGGTCTGCCGGAGCTGGCGGCTTGCCGCAACGCGAGCAGGAAAGCGGCGCCCAGCGCTGCATGGACGGTGGTACGCTCCTGTCTGGCGCGCTCGACAAGTGCGTCGGTCTGGGCCCGGGTCAACGACCAGGCATGGATATGCCAGGCAGGCGGCTGCGGGCGCTGCCCAGGGGCGGGCGTACGCCCCCTTGCGCGGGCCGCTCGCCGCTTGACGCGACGAACGATAGCGGGCCCCAACGGCGATCGGAGCAGCCCTATGATCGATCGTGTCACGAGCTTGCCGACGCGTCCGAGCTGCGTCCCGTGTGCCCCGAAGAGCATCCATTCGATAAGATCCGGAACGGGTGTGCGGTCCAGGACCGCATCGACTTCGCGGGGGATCATTTCACCGATGGGCGGAGTCGCGGGAAGTCGCTCGACCGCGAGGGCCGGATCGCCGAGGTGACGCAACAGGTCACGGAGCAGATAGACGACGGCCAGTCCATCGGCGATGACGTGGTGGCAGATGACGATGAGATCCGACCGGCGCTCGCCTTTGACCCAGGCAAAGCGCACCAGCGGTCCGGTTTGCAGGGGAAACGGCCGGGCCAGCTCTTCGGCGACCACACGCAGCCATTCGTCTTCCTGGCGGGCCTCGACCACGCGCAGCGCAATGTCCGGGACCCCGTCCTGAGAAAACCAGGGCTGGCCGGCGTCGTCCTGGACAGCACGCGCGGCCAACAAAGGGTGCCTTTCCCTGACTTTTACGATGGCGGTCTGCAGCTGGTCCAGGGTCAGGTCGCCACGGATCCGCGCAGCGGTGGAAAATCGCATCGGGCACGTTTCTTCACCTTGCATCATCCAGTAGTCCACCCGGGACAATCTCGTGATCACAACTGCCTCCTCGCGAACCCCGCGCCAGGCCGCCGCGGGATCTGCAATCGCCATGAAGGAATCAGAACCGCGGCCGGCAATTTGCGGCGAGGCGGCCTTGGCTGCAGCACGCGCACAGGCCGATGCCCAACCAGGTGCTGACGTGTTTGCTTGGCCCACAGCCCAAGGCGCCGGGTGCGGTGTTCGAGAGGGCACCGGCACCCCGGTAGGTCTCAGCCAGATCGGTGGCGTTTCGGGCGACCCTGAGCGCCCCTTGGACGGCGGTGACTCTGACAATGGTCTTTTAGCCAAGGGGTCGGTATGGGTCAAGCGCTTGCTGCTGCGCCTGGTGGCTTCGGCTGCTGGCGCGACACCGACGGGCAGGCAAGCGGGACCAGGTCTCACCTGGGTGGGGTCGGCTGGACGGCCCATCCACCGGGCGGTAGCATGTCGGCCTTATCGTGGCGGCCTGTTGCCGGATGGCGGTTCGAGCCGAACAGCCCGCCCAATCCCTCCGCGACCGGGCGGCGGCCTGGGTGCCGCGTCGGACCCCGATCGCCAACTATCCATCTATCTAGAGAGACGGGCAGTGCGGGTACCAGATGAAGCGTACAGGGAGCGGTTCGCGAGCACGGATTTTCAGCCGATTTTCATCCTCGGGGACCATCGCTCCGGGACGACCCTGCTCTACGATCTGCTGGGTCGAACCGGGGCGTTCAATATCCTCACCGTTTACCACATCCTTCGCTACCCCGAGCTGGTGCGCAACCATGTCGAAGGGCGCACGGACGAGGCAAAAGGCGCGCTGATGCGCCAGTTCGCGGATCTGGGCATTGTCGACCGCAAGATCGACGGCGTGAAGGTTACACCAGAGACCCCGGAGGAGTATGGCTGGCTCCTCAAGGGCATGCCGACCATCAACCGCTTGACTCTGGGGCGGTTCATGGAAGTCTGCCGCAAGGTCCAGTTCGTCTCGCAGGCCGATCGTCCGTTGTTGCTGAAGAACCCCTGGGATTACGATCGGCGATTCCTGCGGGTTGCCGGCCTGTTCCCCGAGGCGAAATTCGTCTTCATCCATCGCAATCCGGCGGAGGTCATCAACTCCCGCCTGAAGGTGGCAAGGATCACGTTCAGCGAGCCGAACCCCTACGGCATGATGATTTCCAGGCGATACCAGGTGATGTTCAAGCGGCGTATAGGGCTGTACATCGTGCGCTTCCTGTACTCCGACACCTGGGATCTGGGGGCACGCATGACCAGCCGGCATGTCGCTGCCGCTGCAAGCTACTACCTGGATCATGTGAGCGAGCTGCCGCCTTCGCGCTATATCGAGATCCGCTATGAAGATCTCTGCGAGCAGCCGAACGAGCGGGTGAAGGAGATCATGGATTTTCTCGGGCTGCAGGACCGTACCGGAGAGGATTTTTCCGCGTTGATCGCCAAGCGCCCGATTCACCTGCTGCCGGATGTCGAGCGCCAGCTGCCGAGGATCGCCCCCCGTCTGCGCCGCTATTGCGAGCGGTTCGGCTACTCCCTGCCTGGCTAGTATTCCGTTCGAGTGCACGCGTATCATTCTGGGCGCCGGCCAGGGGCCAGTGACAAGGGCGTCCTGTCCGTCATGGCCAAGACCTTGCCAGGAGGTGCAATACAGTGGATGGCCCCTTCGCGATCCGCCGTTGCTTGTCCAGCGCATGGCTGATGCATCCCGGCGCCGTTGCCGCCTCGGTGCTATGTTGCTTGCCCGAGCTCGTCTGAGATGAAGGCCCTGATCTTTTCCACAGGCAGCCTCGGTGATCTGCTGCCCTTTGTCGGCATGGGGCGGGAGCTGCAGCGCCGGGGTCACCAGGTCACGCTGTTCGGCAATGGCTATTACGATGCATTCGCTGAGCGGGCCGGTCTCGATTTTCAGCCGTTGTACTCGGCGGATGAATATCGAAGCCTGATACAGCGCGATTGGAGCGGTCTGTCAGGCGTCAAGCTGTGGGCGGGGCACGTGCTGTCTTCGGTGCTGCCTGTAGAGCGCCTGGTGCGGTCTCATGCTGTCCCGGGGGAGACTGTGGTGATCTCGCTTGGCTGGATGTTGGGGACCCGGATCGCCCGGGAGCTGCTCGATATCAGACTCGTGACCATCCATATGCAGCCGGAGCCGCTGGGTACCTTGCTGGTCGGCCGAGGCTGGCTGCAGGATGTCCGACGGGCGGTACGCCGATTGGCGTACGGCGCCATGGCAGATGCGGTGTTCGCTCGCAAGCTGAACGCGCTACGTCGGGAACTTGGCCTCGGTCCCGTCAGGCGGGTGGTGACCGAATGGTGGAACTCTCCAGACCTGGTGGTCGGCATGTTTCCGGACTGGTTCCAGGCACCGGCCCCGGACTGGCCGGCGCAGACCTTTCTCCCGGGCTTCGCCCTCTACGAGCCCGTGCAGGCCTTCGAAGAAGAGCCTGATCTGGAGGCCTTTCTGAGCGCCGGGGAGCCCCCGGTGGTGTTCGGGCAGGGATCCTGGATCCAGGGAGCCGAGGATTATTTCCGCAGCTCCGTGGCCGCGGCACAGGCCCTGGGGCTGCGCGCGATTCTGCTTACGCCGCATGTGGAGCAGGTGCCGTCGCATCTGCCAGGGGACATGTTGCACTTGAAGTTCGTTCCTTATTCGCGGGTCCTGCCCCGCTCGGCGGCGTTCGTGCATCATGGTGGGACCGGCTCGCTCGCCTCGGGCCTTGCCGCGGGTATACCCCAGCTGGTGTGCCCGCGGGTGGGCGATCAGCCGGCCAATGCGCGGCGGCTCACCCGCCTGGGTGTGGCCGAGTCGATCGCGCCGAGGCATTACAAGGCTGCCGCTGTCAGGGCAGCGCTGGAGCGGCTGCTGAGCAGCCCTTCCGTGGCCGCTGCCTGCGCGCGCTTCGCCGAGGCATCCCGCACCATGCACACCTTTGCGCGCATCGCCGACCGAGTCGAAGGCCTTTACCCCTAAGCGCTAAGCGTCGGTTGGACTTTGGCTCTGGAGACTGCGCCGGGCCCGAAGCGGACCCCGATCAGCGTCAGACGGAAGGGGCGCAGCCGATCCCTGTCGCGGGGGAGGACGCAGGGGGGAGCCGGTGGCCGTCACGGCCCTCTGAGCGCGGCATCGAGCCAGCTGATGGTCGCGTTGAGCCCCCAGGGCTCGTCACTGAGGAACCAGGCCGGGTCCGCATTGCTTCCCCCATCGAGCATCTCGAACTTGTGATCGGCCTCGCCGTCCGTGAGTTGGTCACCGGGCACCAGCAGCCAGCCGGACCCGTCGGTCGGGTCCACGCAGCTCAGCCCGTCGCAGGATTTGCCCGTCACTTGGGCGAGCTGGGGGCGCAGCTGCTCCTGTCGGGAAATGGTGGGATCGGCGTAGGTGTAGACGGAATCGTCCTCGCCCGTCACGGCCAGCACCTTTGGCACCCCGTTGGCCTGGCGCTCGTTGCATGTCAGCGGGATCGTGAGCGCGGCGCGGTTGAACTTCACCAGGGTGCCCGTCGCCATCAGCAGCGCCGCCTTGACCTGCACGTCGGCGCTGTAACGGCCCGCCTGGTGCGCGATCCACGAGCCCTGGCTGAACCCCACCACCCCCATGCCGAGGCTGGGCTCTGCCGAGGTGCTGGCATAGATGGCGTTGATGGCTGAGCGCGGATTCGAGCGGTCAAAAATATTGCGGACCTTGCGGTCTAGCGCCGAACAGTTGAGTCGCGCAGCCAGGCCGTTGTTGTAGTCCACGGCGGCGACCACGAAGCCTCTCGCCGACAAGGCCCACAGATAGGTGTCGGCCAGCACACTGTTTGTCACCGAGGGCGCCTTGGTGCCGGGCACGAAGATCACCAGCGGCTTAGGCCCTGGCTCCCGGGGCTCGTAGACGACGATGCTCCGCTGCCGCCCCTCCGCGGTGTAAACCAGGTCGCTCCGGTCCACCGCGCTCAACGCCTGCGCCTCGGCACATGCCAGCCAAGACACCCCGATCAATATCCACTCACTCAAGCGGAGTCTGGCCATGGCGGATCGCCTATCCGGTGCAGTCAAATGAGTCCATAGGCGGCCTGGAGATTTCGGGCCAGGCCACCGCCGAGCTTGTCCGTGCCAGCGCGCCTCGGGCGCGTATCCGAGGGGCCCGCAGGCCGCTAGCGCGCAAGCGCAGGCGTCCCGATGAAGATCTCGGTACCCCCGGAGGGCACCCCCTCGGCGTTCACGATCCCGGCGAACGGGTTGGCGGTACCCACGGCCAGACCGATCGGCGTCGACTCCAGGCAGCGCCCGCCATAGTTGAAGCGATTGCCCAGGCCGTCCTTGAACAGCCGGGTGAACTGGACTCCATCCGAAGACTTCAGAAGATCGAAGCCGTCGAACTGTCCGACCGCGTCCAGGGTGGAGACGAACAGATCGCCTTGGTGCTCGACGAATCGCCAGAAGTAGCTGGCGTCACCGGCGCCCAGGGGGTGCCGGAGCGCCCCCGTGGGGAAACCGGGGCCGGCGTTCGTCGCGGGCAGGCAGTCGTCGGCGGCAGTGTCGTCGTCGAGCTGGATGGGCGGCAGGCCCAAGACGTTGATCGCCGGCAGCAGACGGGTATTGGCGGCGGCCTCCCAGACCAGACGCACGGCCGGGGGCAGCTCGTCCATGCTGTTCTCGACGTCTCCGACATTGGTGCAGTCCAGGTTCTCCAGGCCGGGCAGACGTCGGCCGGGGTCCGCGAAGTCGCGGCGCGGCCAGCCCACGAGCAGCTGCCATTGGTGGGGCGCCAGCGGTCCGCCCTGGGGCACCGAGCCTGCGTTGGGCACGCGGATCATCTCAGCGAGAGTGAGATTGAGATTGACGTTTCCGGATTCAGACGGGGCGACGTAAAGATCGTTGCCGAATACGCCGAGTGTCGCTCCGGCGTTGTCGATGGGGGGCCCGATGTTGTCCGGCGGCCGTCCGGCACCGTTGTCGATGATCTTGGCCCAGCTGATGTTGCAGTGGCCGTCGCCCACCCAGGGCTCCAGGCAGTCAGCGCCGTCGCCGCGCCACAGCTCCATGCCGGTGGTCCTATTGACGGTCGTCATCCACAGATAGCGGCCGACCGCCTGGATGTCGAAGATGCCGATGTTGCCCGGATCCGCAAGGGGGGTGGAGGCCGAGTCGCTCACGTTGACCAGCGTCTGCCAGGCGGCGCCGTGCGCCGGGTCCGGGCTCATGTGCAGGACCGGATGCGCAGACACGTCATGGTCTCCTATCGTGCCCGTGGGCGAGGTCCAGAGCCGACCCTTGAAGCAGGCCAGGCCCCGGTAGCCGAGGTCCACCTGTTGGAAGTTCCCCAGGCTTGCCCTGAGGTGTAGGAAGGGGCGGCTGCCGAGGTTGTTGAACAGACCCTCTGTGGCCGTAGGCTGGAAGGTCGTTCCGTCGTAGTAGAGGATGTTCCCCGGGATCCCCGCCGTCGTGACATAGAGCCGCTCCACACCGTCGCCGGCGTCGCACACCGCCATATTGCGGTAGCCGACGTCGCGCGGGGTTTTGCGTGAAAGCTGGCCAAAGGAGAACAGCGCGACGGCGCGTCTGATCTTCGGAGACTGGAACACCCGTTGCCAGGTGCCGCTCAGGCCCCAGTCGCCGACTGCGTCGTTGGAGCTGGGCTGGTAGCGCCAGATCTCCGCCGGGCCGCGCGCGGCGTAATCCTGCTGCGTAAGGTCCTCCCGAAGGGTTCCCACCCACAGGGCCCCCTGGAACCAGGCCATGGACCAGGCGTAGCCGTTCTGGTTGGAGCCCAGATTGGGCTGCAGGTTCGGGTATATGGTCTTGTCCGCGTCGGCGAAGAAGGCGCCGTTGACGGTCAGAGCGAAGCCGTTCTTGGCGATCTGATAGAAGTCGCTTTCGCTGAGGTCGGAAGAGGCTGACGCCCCATGGGTCGCAGCCAGCGCGAGCACCCCGCTGGCCAGGATTCTGTAAAAAGTACGTCTCGGCACCCTTGTTCTCCCTTGGCGCCCTTCGCAGAGGCGGCGCGTTTACGGGCTTATATCATAGCCGCGGAGGCTTTCACACCCGCGATGGGCCTGATGGCCCGGGTTCGTCGAGCAGGGGGGGCCGGAACGTCGTGCCGTCCCGGAGGGAGAGGGTAACAGCCCTGGGCCCCGCCGGGGGGGCCCAGGCCATCTCACCGTTAGAAGAACCGCCGGGTAAACGAGCTGGCGGCCGTCGTGGTGCTGTTGCCCGCGCCGTCCGTCGCCCGGGCCTGCAGGCTGTAGCTGGTGCTGGCAGCCGGGGTGAAGGCGTAGCTCCAGCCCGTGGTGCCGGTGGCGGGCACCCAGATCTGGCTCCCCGCCACGAACGCCGAGCCGTTCCACCAGGTATTGTCGGAGGTCCGCCGCAGGCTGATCTGCACCGAGGCGACGCCGGTGCCGGCGTCCGAAGCGGTGCCGCAGATATCCGCAGTAGCGGTGCTGCAGCCGCGGTTGAACGCCGACGACGTATAGGAGCCGCCGCTCGCCGGGAAGCTGATCGACACCGTGGGCGGCACATTGTCCGTCTGCTGGCTGAAGGCGGCCTGGGCGATGGTGCTCGGGTTGCTCGCAACGTCGAAGGACTGGGCGAGCACCGTGTAGCTGCCGTTCGACGGCGGGGTGAAGGCATAGCTCCAGGCGGTCTTGCCGGTGGCGGTCTGCCAGAGCGGGGTGCCGCCGTTGGCTACGAACGCCGAGCCGTTCCAGAAGTTGCCGCCGGCGTCGCGGACGGCGGCCTTCACCAGGTTGACTCCGGAGCCGCTGTCGGCGGCGGTTCCGCAGATGTCGCCGCCCGGGCTGGAGCAGCCGGCCAGGTAGGCCGCCGGCGTGTAGCCGCCTCCGGCGCTCGGGAAGCCGATGGTGACCGTGGGCGGTACGCTGTCCCCTTGCTCGCCGAACGGGGTCTCCAGCACGCCGCTCTCGTTGCCGCCTTGGTCGATGGACTTGGCGAGCAGGGTATAGCTGCCGTTGGCCGGCGGCGTGAAGGCGTAGCTCCAGGCGCTGGTGCCGGTGGCGGTGTGCCAGAGCGGGCTGCCGGCGTTGTCCACGAACGCCGAGCCGTTCCAGAACCTGCCGGTGGCGTCGCGGACCGCCACCTGCACCGAGGTGATGACGGAGACGCCATTGGCGGCCGTGCCGCAGACGTCACCCCCCGGGCTGGCGCACCCGGCGAGATAGCCGGCCGCGTCGTAGTTGGTGCCGCTGACCGGGAAGTTGACCGCCACGCTAGGGAGGGTCCCGTCCTGGAGCAGGGTGACGCGGACGATGGGGTCGCGCGAGGGCGTGTTGCTGGTGTTGCGCCCGCCCGGGTCGCTGGCCCGGAAGGTGAAGTAGTCGACGCCGGGGGTGTTGGCGTCGGTTGGCGTGTAGGTGATGCCGGTGGGGCCGACGCCCACAGTCCCGTGCAGCGGGAAGGGGCCGGCGGTGACCTTCGTGTAGGTCAGCGCGTCGCCGTCCGGGTCGACGCAGATCGGCGGAACGGTGGCGGCCGGGTTGAAGGTCACCTGGGTGTCCAGGCCGATGATCAGCGAGATATCGGCGTCGCGGCACACCGGCGCATCGTTGACCGACGGGTTGTTGATGATCGGCTGGGCGAGGCTCTCCCAGACCTGGCTGGCCTGGTAGCCGTGATGGTCCTCGGCCAGCACCTGGACGTCGGGGCGCAGGGCGCTGCCGCTGTTGCTGGCGGGCAGGGTCGTCCAGTCGGGCACGCTCAGGTGGGCGCTGATCTGGCAGGCGGCCTTGCCGTCGCAGAGCGTCGGGTTGGTGGTGGTGTCGAGCACGTTGCTCAGCGTCACCCCCGGTGAGTCGAGGCTCTGGAATTCGCAACGCACCAGCCCCGATTCGGCGTCGGTGCAGACCGCGGTGACATCATAGTCAGCACTGCCCGCTGCGCCGGCATCGATCAGGTTGACATTGGCCCTGGGCTGGTTGTTGCCGGTCGGATAGGTGGCCGGCACGCTCATGAACATGGGGTTGGCACCGCTGTACCAGGGGTCGACCTGGGGCGGCAGGTCATAGCTTGCCGTCACCGTGACCTCGTCGCAGCCGACCTTGCCCTGCTGGTTGGTCACACGCAGGGTGTAGGTGTAGCTGTTGACATCCTGGGGGCTGTCGGAGGCCACAATGACAGTCGGCGTGGCCGAGGTGGAGATGGCATTCGCCGAGCTCAGGCTGGTGCAGCTGCTGGCCAGCGCGCCGCTGAACCACTCGTAGGGGCTGGGCACGAGCCCGGTCCCGCCGAAGGTGTCGTTGCCGCTGCCGTTCAGAGTGAAGCTCAGGGTCCCGACCTGGCCGGTGTCGAACTTGAGCTGGTCGCTGTCCGCATCGGCCTTGGGTGCCGCCTGGCCCGCCGGGGCGGTAGTGCCCAGGTGTACATCGGTGCCGCCGTTGGGCAGGGTCGTGGTGCCGTCGGCGGAGCCCAGGAACAGGCCCAGGGGGGTGGAGACCAGGCTGCGGACGCCGTACGCATCGGGGTTGCCCAGACCGTTGTTGACCACCAGGGTCCAGTTGATGCCGTCGGTGGTCTTGTAGACGTTGAAGCCGTCGGCCTCCCCGGGATAGTCGCGGCTGCCGCCGCCGCTGGTGTCCAGGGTGCCGATGAAGAATTCGCCGCCGTGCTGGGCCATGCGCCAGAAGTAGTTGTTCTGCCCGGGCAGCAGTGGGTTCTTGTAGGTCGCATCGAGCCCCAGCCCGGGACCGCTGCCGGTGGCGGGCATGCAGTCGTCGGCGACTGCGTCGTCATCCAGCTCGCTGTTGGCCAGCCAAGCCTTGCGGAAGAAGGTCGGACCGGAGGTCCAGACGGTGTTGGTGGGCGGCTCGCCCGGGTTGGCCATGTCGCCGACATGGCCGGTGCAGTCCAGGTTCTCCAGGCCTGGCAGGCGCACGCCCGGCTGCGCATAGTCCTTGCGCGGCCAGCCCGCCAGCAGCTGCCACTTGGGCGAGCTCGCCGTGTCGGCGTTCTGCACCCGCAGCAGCTCGGCGTAGGTGGTCTGGAAGAAGCCCGACTCGGCGGCGCCGATATAGAGGTCGTGGCCGTAGACGCCCAGGGTGGCGCCGGCGTTGTCGATGGTTGGGCCAGTGGCGTCGGCCGGGCGGCCGGCGCCGTTGTCGATGACCTTGGTCCAGCTGATGTTGCAGCTGCTGCCGACCCAGGGCTCCTGGCAGGCGGTGCCGTCGCCGCGCCAGAGCTCGAAGCCGGTGGTGCGGTTGACCGTGCTCAGCCACAGATAGTTGCCCATGGCCTCGACCTGGAAGATGCCGATGTTGTTCGGGTCGGCCATTCCCGCGGGCGTGCCCGAGCCGCCGTTCTTGACGTCCAGCACGGTCTGCCAGGCCGCGCCGCCGGCGGGATTGGTGTTCATAAGCAGGATCGGATGGTTGGAGATGTCCACGTCATCGGCCGTGCCGGCGGGCGAGGCGAACAGCCTCCCCTTGAAGCAGGTCAGCCCGCGGAACCCGAAATCGGCGGTATTGGTGTTGGAGACGTTGTTGAGGGTGGTCGGAAAGCCCGAGGTGGAGGTCGCGCTGAAGGTGCTGCCGTTCCAGTACAGGATGTTCGGGGGCAGGCCGGTGGCGGTGACATACAGGCGGCTTGTGGCTCCGCTGCCGCCGGCGTTGCACACGCTCATGTTGCGGTAGCCGGCGTCGCGCGGGTAATCGGTCGGTACCGATCCGCCGGACAGCCAGGCGACGATCCGCGAGACGTTCGGCGAGACATAGACCTGCTGCCAGGTCCCGCTCAGCCCCCAGTCGCCGCCGGCGTCGCCGGCGCTCGGGCTGTAGCGCCAGATCTCGGCGGGGCCGGCCGCGACGCGGTCGGTGCCCAGGGCATCGCGGTTGGTCCCCACCCAAAGGGTGTTCTGGAACCAGGCCATGGACCAGGAGTAGGTGTTCAGGGGGCCGCCCAGGCCGGTGGGCTGGAGGTTCGGAAACTCGGTCTTACCCGGGTCCAGGTAGAAGGCCCCGTTGACGGCGGACGCAAAGCCGTTCTTGGAGAGCTGGCCGAAATCCCCGGCGTTGGCCGGGCCCGCGGCGCTGGCCGCCCCGCTCGCCAGCCCGAGAAGTATACCGACCGCCAACAGCGTTGCCTGTATGCCCGCCCTGGTCCGTCCGACTAATCCGTGCATTGTTGCCCCCTTGCCACAGTTGATCGCGCCCGAATGCCTTGCATCGGGCAGATTTGCGGCATATATCACGGCGGAAGCCGGTTGGCCAATAGCCCTCTCCGATGCCTAAGATACTGATCCTTCGTACAAAAATTACATGCCGAGGCGGGGCTTCTGGGCCAACGGGCTACACTGTTGCGGGCGCGACCCGGCTAGGGCCCTGGGCCGCAGCAAAGGTCAAAAAAAGGCCGGGCCCGCTTGCGGGGGCCCGGTCCGGATGCACCACGCGGTTGGGTCGTGTCAGAAGCGTCGCCGCGTGAAAGTCACTACCGCGCCAATTGTCTGGTTATGGGCGGCATCCGCTGCCCGGGCCTGGAGCGCGTAGTTGCCGACGCTCGGGCTGAACGCGTAGCTCCAGCTCGCGGTCCCGGTGGTCGGCAGCCAGATCTGAGCCCCGGTGACGAACGCCGAGCCGTTCCACCAGGCCCCGTCGGAGGTCCGCTGCAGGCTGAGCTCCACCGAGTCCACGCCGCTCAGGTCGTCCGAGGCAGTGCCGCAGACGTCACCCGCAGTGGTATCGCAGCCGCGGTTGAAGGCTCAGGCCTGCGCAGACGCAGGGACCGGGTCGCGGGCCTGAAATGAAAAGACCCGGGCCCGCTGTTGCGGACCCGGGTCGCAAAGCCCGGCTAGCGGGCTCAGAGGCGACGCGCTGTCAGCGGTTTCGGAACCACTCCCAGAAGCTGCTGTAGTAACTGAACGCCGCGGCGCTGCTGGTCCCCTTGTTGCCGCTGCCGTCAGTGGCGCGGGCCTGAACCGAGTAGCTTGAGACGGCCGGGCTGAAGTTGTAGCTCCAGCTGGTCGTCCCCGTGGCCGGGAGCCAGATCTGGCCGCCGGACACGAACGAGCCGCCGTTCCACCAGCTGTTGTCGGTGGTGCGCTGGATGCTGACCTCCACCGAGCTGACGCCGCTGTCGAGATCCGAGGCCGTGCCGCAGACATCGGCGGCGGAGGCGCCGCAGCCGCTGTTGAAGTTGCCCGAATAGTAGGCCCCGCCGTTGCTCGGGAAGGTCACCGAGGCCGTTGGTGGCGTGGTGTCCACGCTGGCGTCCATGGTGAAGCCAACCTGCGCCACGGTGCTCTCGTGGGCGGCACTGTCGACCGCCTTGGCACGGACCACGTAATTCCCGTCTGCCGGGGTCGGCAGGGGGAGATTCCAGGCCGTGGTCCCGGTGGCGGTGCACCACTGCTCGCTCGCCTGGTTGAAGGCGCTCGAGCAGTTCCAGTACATGCCTCCCGCCTGCCGGACCGATACCAGCACGTGGTCCACGGCGACGTCGTCGCTTGCGGTGCCGCAGATGTCACCCGTGGTCGACGTGCCGCAGCCGGCCTTGTAGCCGTTGGCGCTGTAGGTGTTGCCGTTCGCCGGGAAGCCGATGGCTACATTCGGATTCGCGGCATCGCCGGCGACGATCACGCGGATCATCATGTCGCCTGCCGCAACGTCGTCCGATTGTGCCCCGGCAGTGTCCTCGGCCCGGAATGCGAAGTAGTCGAGGACCCCCGGCGCAGGCGTTCCACCGCCCGTGTAGGTGTAGGTGAGCTGCGAGCCGCCGGTGACTGTGCCGTGCCGCGGGTAGCGGTTGCCGCTGGGTCCCGCGGTGCGCTGGCCGTAGGTCAGCGGATCGCCGTCGGGGTCGACGCAGATCGGTGGGCTGAAGGTCGCCGGGTTGAAGGTGACATGGTCCGCCCCCTGCGGGAGGATCACGTCCGCATTGCGGCACACCGGCGCGTCGTTGCCCGAGTTGTTGACGATCGGCTGCGCCAGGCTCTCCCAGCTGGTGCTGTCCTGGTTGCCGTGGTCGTCCTGAGCGAGCACCTGCACGTCCGGACGCACCGAGCTGTAGTCGGGCCGGCCGTTGAACTGGTTGACGGCCAAAGGCAAGGTCGTCCAGTCCGGCACGTTGAGCTGGGCGCTGATCTGGCAGCTGACCTGGCTGCTGCACAGGCTCGCGTTGGTGCTGGTGTCGACCACGTTGCTCAAGGTCACGCCCGGCAAGTCGATGGATTGGAACTTGCACTGCGTGAGCGCCGCCTCCGGGTCATTGCAGTACGCGGTGACGTTGTAAGACTCGCCGTCCCCCTCGGGATCGATCAGATTCACTGCAGCCGGTGAAGAGCTACGGTTGCCGGACGAGGGGTAGCTGGCCGGCACGCTCGGGTACATGGGGTGCTCCCCGCTGTACCAGGGATCGACGGTCGGCGCCAGGTTGTGGCTCGCCGTCAGGGTGACCTCGTCGCAGTTCGCCCCGCTCGGGTTGGAGACTCGCAGGGTGAAGGTCTGGCTGATCACGTCATGCGTGGCGTCCTGCGCCGGCACTTTCACGGTCGCCTGCGCGGTCGAGGCAATGGCCGTGTCGCTGATGCTGGAGCAGTCTCCACCGAGCGAGGCCAGCGAGCCCTGGAACCACTCATAGGTGAGCGCGCCGGTGCCGCCGAAGGTGTTGTAGCCGGTGCCGTCGAGCTGGAACTCCACTTGGTCCGGATCAGGGGTCGGGTCACTGGCGGATGCCCGGTCGTATAGGAACTGGTCGCCGCCCGCATCCACATGGGGCGGGGTGGGCGACACCTGCGCGGCGGGGACGGTGGTGCCGATGAACACATCGGTGCCGGCGTTCTGCTCGCCGCCCACGTTGCCGTTGGCGGAGCCCAGGGCCAGGCCGAAGTCCGTGGGGACCAGGGTGCGGACACCGTAGGCGTCGGGGTTGCCCAGGCCGTCCTTGTCGATCGTCGTGACCGTGACTGCCCCGCCGCCGGCGTTGTTCAGCCGGTAAATGTTGAAGCCGCTCTCCTCGCCGGGGTAGGCGCGGCGGAATCCGCCGCCGGTGTCCAGGCTGCCGATGTAGAAGCTGCCGTCATACTCGGCCATGCGCCAGAAGTACTCGTTGGGGCCGGGGAGTAAGGGGTTCCGGTAAGGATCCTCCAGCCCGAGGCCCGGACCGCTGCCGAGCGCGGGCATGCAGTCGTTGTCCGCCTCGTCGCCGGGGGTGTCGAGCTCCGCATCGCTCAGCCAGTGTTGGCCGGAGTTCTGGAAGAAGCTCGGTCCGTCGTCCCACTCCGAGGGATACTGGCCGGGACCGGGCATGTTGTCCACATGTCCCGTGCAGTCGAGGTTCTCCAGCCCCGGCCGCCCGGAGGTGGCAAAATTCTTGCGCGGCCAGCCGGCCAGCAGCTGCCACTTGGCGCCGCCCGTGCCGGCGTTGGGCACCCGCAGCAGCTCGGCGTAGGTCTGCTCGTAGAAACCGGACTCGGAGGGGGCCACATAGAGGTCGTTGCCGAACACGCCCAGGGTGGCGCCGGCGTCGTCGATGGGCGGTCCGAAGTTGTCCGGCGGACGGCCGGCGCCGTTGTCGATGACCTTGGTCCAGGCGATGTTGCAGTGCCCGTTGCCCACCCAGGGCTCCAGGCAGTCGGCGCCGTCGCCGCGCCACAGCTCGAAGCCGGTGGTGCGGTTAACGGTGGACAGCCAGATGTAGTTGCCCACCACGTTCACCTGGAAGATGCCGATGTTGTTCGCATCGGCCATGCCGGCGGGGGTGCCGGAGCCGCCGTTCTTGACGTCCAGCACCGTCTGCCAGGCCGCGCCGCCGGCGGGATTGGGGTTCATCAGCAGCACCGGGTGGTGGGAGATGTCCACGTCATCGTAGGTCCCGGCCGGCGAGGCGAACAGCCTGCCCTTGAAGCAGGCTAGGCCGCGAAAGCCGGTGTCGGCCGTGTTGGGGTCCGACAGGTTGGCCAGGGTGGTAGGGAAGCCCGAGGTGGAGGTGGTGTTGAAGGTGCTGCCGTTCCAGTACAGGATGTTGGGAGGCAGCCCGGTGGCCGTGACGTACAGGCGGCTGGTGGTGCCGGTGCCACCGGCGTTGCAGACCGACATGTTGCGGTAGCCGGCGTCGCGCGGGAAGTCGTTGGAGACGCCACCGCCGGACAGCCAGACCACGATCCGCGACACCTTGGGCGAGTTGTAGACCCGATCCCAGTGCCCGTCCAGGCCCCAAAAGCCGCCCGCACCGGTGTCGACGGGGGGGGTGTAGCGCCAGATCTGGGCCCCTCCCGCTGCCGCGCGGTCTTCGTTGAAGGGCTCGCGGTTGGTGCCGACCCACAGCTTGCCCTGGAACCAGGTTCCGGACCAGGAATAGCTGTTGCGGTCGCTCCCGTTCGCATTGGACACCAGGTTGGGGAAGGCGCCGTCGACGGTGTACATGAACCCGGCCCGGGCGACCTGGCCGAAATCCCCCGATTGATTCAAGGGTGGGTTGGTCGCCGACGCCCCGGCTGTCAGACCGAGCAGGATTGCCCCGATGAAGAGCGTCTTTGCCCAAACTCCGGTCCTGTTATTGCCTTGCATATTTCCCTCCCGTAGGGCGTGCGTGATTCGTGGTCGAAGTGATGCAGGTCGCGGCTTTATACCATGGCAATGGCTGAGCGCAAACCGCGATTGAGATAGGTCAATGGAGCGGAAAGGTGGGCGGGCTGCCCCTCGGATCGGGGCCGAGCGGCGTCGATCGCGGCCGAGCGGCCTCGGTCGCGGCTTGGGGACAGCGCGAGATCAGCCCCCGGCGGCCCCTTCGAATCGCTCGGCCACCTCGCGCTCGGTGAGCCCGAACTGATCCAGGCCGTACTTGTGCGAGCCCGCGTGGGGGGTGACGGAGATCCAGCGCTCGATGGCGGACCGGACCTGCGGGCCGAACGGGATGTCGAAATGCGCGTAGATGCGCTGGACCGTGCCCGGCGGATCCTTGACCAGCTCGCGGAAGTGCACCTTGAGGATGTGCTCGGGGTGGGAGATGCGCGCGCTTTCCGTTCGGCGCACGCCCTGGGCGAGTCGCTCCAGCATGTTCCGCCCCAGGGTCCGGCGGTCCACCGAATCGCAGCTGACGCCCCGCAGCACGGCGAACAGGCTGCAGGCCGATGGCACGACCTCGCGCGGGTCACGCTCGGTGAGCACCACCCGGGCGTCGGGAATCCTGTCCAGGAGGGCGTCCAGGGACATGAAATGCACCGGCGACTTGAGCGCCCAGTGCCCCCCGCCGTGCTGATGCTGCAGGATCAGCAGTTGGGTCAGGTAGTCCTGGTAGGGCTTGGTCCAGCCGGCAGGGCCCAGCTCCCAGAGCCAGTCCTCGTAGTCCGGGATGTAGCCGAACATGGGAAAGATCGGCGAGACCAGGGTGTTGGCCATCAGCCAGGTGCACTCCTCGGGCTCGTCCATGTGGAAGGGGTGGATGTGCTGCAGCTCGGGGGCGAGGCGGCGCAGCCCGACCTGGGCCAGACGCCCGCTGTGGGCGCGCCGGTCGTGGGCCGGTCTGCGGGGCACCGGCCAGAGGCTCTCCCAGCCCAGTAATGGCCGGGCGTCCGGGTCCTGGGCGAGCAGGTTGTAAAGCAGCGTGGTACCGGTGCGGGGCATGCCCACCACCATCAGCGGGCTGGCCAGCGGGGTCTCGAGCGCCTCGGGGTGCTGGCGGGCGTATTCGCTCACCCGCAGGCGGTTTTCCACGCAATTGGTTAGCAGGGCCCTGATCAGGACGCGGCCGAAGGGATTGAGCGTGGCCTGCTGCTCGAAGGATCGGACCAGGATCTCCAGGGGCTCGAGGAAATAGTCGTCGCCCCAGTCGGACAGTCCGGCGCGCCGGCGGGCCCCGTCCAGGATGTCGTCGAGCGCGAGCCGGTGGCGCCAGCCAAGGCGCCTCGCCCCGGTCCCGAGCCAGTTGAACAGTCGGACGAACGGCGGCCGGGCAGGTCGGGCAAAGGTCCAGTCCGCGGCGGCCGGCCTGTACTCCGGGGGGTGGCTCATGGCGCGCCGCCCTGGGCGAGCTGCTCGAGCAGCTCAGCGGCCCGCGGGGCGCCGCCGGCGCTCTCGAAAGAGCGCTGGATGCGCGCCGCCGCGTCGCGGAACTGCGGCTCGGACAGTACCCGGTTCACAGCATCACGCAGGCGTTGGGCAGTCAGGCGCGCGTAGCTCAGGCGCAGCGCGCAGCCCGCGGCCTCCACGCGCTGCGCAAGCTGCGGCTGATCGTCCGTGATCGGGATGACGACCAGGGGCAGCGCATGGCCCAGCGCCTCGCCGACGGTGTTGTTGCCGGCATGGCAGACGACCGCATCGACCTTGGCCAGCAGCTCGAGCTGGGGCAGCCAGGGCCGGCAGAGGAAGTTGTCGGGGAAGGGCCCGAAGCTCTCGGGGGCTGCCATGATCACCTGGATCGGCAGGTCTGCCAGCGCGTCCCGGGCCAGATCGAAGACGTGGCGGCCGCGCTCGGCGTTCAGGGACCCCAGGGTGAGCAGCACGCGGGGCACCGGCCTCAGCTTCTCCCAGGGAAAGGCGACCGGGGCGCGCCGATGCGCGAAGGCGGCGCCCACCATGCGGTACTGGGGCGGAAAGCCCTCCGCGGGACCGGCCAGCTCCGGGGTGCTGAACAGCAGTACCAGGGCAGGCGATTCATCGGGCACCGCCACGGGCTCCAGCCCGATCTCCTCCTGAAGCCCGCGCAGCTGCTCCTCGGTCCAGGCAAGGACCTTGGGCAGGCCCGCCAGGGCGCGCACCCGGTCGACCGGGCTGGTGGCGGCTGTGGCCCATTTGAGACCCAGGCGACGGGCCACCAGGGCGCCGGCGAGTGCCTGCTGATCGACGATCAGCACATCGGGGCGGAAGCTCTGCGTTGCCTGTTCCGTGCCGGGCACCATGTCGCGGGCCATGGGCACGAAGATCTCGGTCCACATCAGCTTGAGATTGCGCAGGCCGCGCACCGAACGGATATCTGCCGCGAGCGCATCGATCTCCTCGGGCCGGCGCCCGGAGTGCAGGGCATGGATCTCTGCGTCCGGGGGGAGATGCCGGCGCAGCGCGTCGCCGTAGCCGACCCAGGCGACCCCATGGCCGCGCTCGCGCAGTGCCTGGCCGACCGAAACGGTGGGATTGATGTGGCCGGCGAAGGGTGGCACCACGAACAGGAAGCGTGGCATGAGGTCAACGGGCGTCCGCTGCGCGCCGGCCAGCCTCCTGGACGGCGAGCCATTCGCCGATGCGCTCGCGCAGCCGTGCGGTGGCCTCCCAGAGGATCACGTGGGAGCCGCCGGCGACGATCTCGAGTGTGCAATCGGGCAGCTGCCCGGCCAGACGCTCGCCCTTGGCGCGGATGTCCGAGTGCTCGCCATAGATGGCGAGCACTGGACAGCGGATGCGGGCGAGGTCGGCGTCGCTGAACACGTGCGGGCGGGTCAGGTCTTCCAGCAGGCTGGTGTCGTGCACCAGCTCCTCGGCGCTCTTGGCCAGACGGGTGTTGCGCGGATCATTGTGTCGCCCGGCCCACTCGTGAAACGCCTGGATGATCTTGCGATCCCGCTCCTGTCCCTGGGACTGCAGGGTGGCACGCATCTCCTCGGTCCAGGTCGCATCCGCCACATGGGCGTCCACCAGCACCAGGCTGGCCACCCGATCGGGGTGCGCGATCGCGTAGGCGAGCGCCAGCAGCCCGCCGAAGCTGTTGCCCACCAGGTGCACCGGGCGATCACCGAAGCCGGTGGCGTCCAGAACCGCGTCCAGGTCCGCCACCATGTCGTCCAGGGTGTATCCACCGCTCGGGCGCTCGCTCTTGCCGTGGCCGCGCAGGTCGTAGAGAAGGCAGTCAGCAGCGCGCGATACCGCCGCGGCCACCGAGAAATACCAGCTCGACATGTTGTCCCAGACGAAGCCGTGCAGGAACACCACGCGCTCCTGTCCGCCGCCCAGGCGCTGGTAATGAAAGCGCACGCCCCGTGCTTGGACCTCAGCCATTGAGAAACTCCTGGATGACGGATGCGGTTTCGGCGGGACTCTCATTGAGCAGCAGGTGCGAGCCCTTGATCAGGCGCAGCCTGGCGTCGGGCAGGGTGCGCTCCAGATAACGGGCGTCGTCCAGGAATTCCGATTGCTCCCCGTATAGGCACAGGGTCGGACAGCCGAGCGCCTGCAGCGCTGCCGACGCAAACTCCGGCTCCGCCTTGATGTCCTCGACCAGGGAGGTCTCCTTGACCAGCTTGCGCACCCGCAGGGTGGCGCTGGCGACCCGCCGCGGGCTGGCCAGGGCCGCCTTGCGCACGTCGGCGGGCAGCGAGGCCAGCAGCGTGGAGACGTCTGCGTTGACGTAGCGCTCGGTCAGATGGCGTAGCGGCGGCAGCGGGGCCTCTACCAGGATCAGCCGGCGCACCCGTCCGGGGTGCTCCAGGGCGAAACGCAGGGCGACCAGGGCACCGTAGCTGTAACCGGCCAGATCGAAAGGCCCCTCGGGCACCAGCTGGGGCGCCAGGCCCTGCAGGTCGGCGGACATGCTGGTCAGGCCATAGCCGGAGTCGGGCACGTCGCTCTTGCCGTGCCCGCGCAGGTCATAGAGCACCACCCGGCGCTCGCCGGACAGCCGCCCCGCCGCCAGGAACCAGGACGACAGATTGCCGATCAGCAGCCCATGGATCATCACCAGGGAGGGGCCCTCCCCGAGGATCTGGGCGTGCAGCTTCAGGCCGTTGACGTCGAGGACAGGCATTGGTCGATGAAGTCCACCAGCTCGCCCACCTTCAGGTGGATCAGCTCGTCGAGCTCTTTCTGGGACAGCCAGTCGGCGAAATTGACCTTTCCGCCATACTCGGCCTGCAGCTTCTCGGCCAGGGCGACCAGCTCTATGCTCTCAAGCTCCAGATCGTCGCCGAACGAGGTCTCGGGCGTGATCGGCTCCAGGGGGGCCTCTCCAACCACCTCCTCGACCAATCTCGCCACCGTTTGCAGCGTATCGCTCAAACCAGCTTCCTCCAGGGGTTGTGCTTGGTGGGCACAGGACGCTCAGTCGCCCTGCACCGTCCAGCCGATCACATATTCGCCAGCGCGGCGGGTGCTCACCCAGACCCCGTCCACCCGCAGACGCTCGCCGTCGATCCCCGAGAGCTTGAGACTGCGCGGCTTGCCGGCCAGACCTGTCCCCCGCAGCTTGCCGACCGACTCCTTGGCGACCCACAGCCGGGTCAGCCACTCGTCGCGCTCGGCGCCGGGCAAGAGTGCCAGCTCGGCCTCGGTGAAGGCACTGCCGATCAGGGCCGGGTCGCGGGGCGCGATCCGCTCCACGTCGACACCGACGTCGCGGCCTTCGGTCACCATGGCGACGCCGATCGCATCGGAATGGGCGATGGAGATGCGCAGGTCCTGGCTGAATGGGCCGCTCACCCGGGGGCGCCCGCTGTCCTCGCTCTGCACCCTGATCTCGATCGGGAAGCGCGGGCTGTCTCCCCGATCCCACAGCCAGCGGCGCACCGCGTCCTTGGCAGCGATGCGTCCCAGCAGCCAGGAGCGCTGGGCACGCGGGTTCTTCGCCGAATAGCGCTGCATGTCTTCCCAGTCGAGCCAGCGGCGGGCGACAAAATAACGCGAGGAGGCGCTGCGCCAGGTCTCCCGGGCGATCAACAGGCCCTCCGGGGTCGGCTGGGCGAAGGTGTTGAATTCCGGCCACAGCATGGCCTTGCGCATCTGCGGATCGGACTCGAAGCGGCGGTCCTCCCAGCCCTCGATGCGCACCCAGACCCGCCCGTCGCGGTGCATGTCGATATCGAAGCGGCCCCAGAGGTCTGTGAACTCCAGGATGTGCACGTCGCACTTGAGCTCGGTGCCGGTCTGCGGGTGCGGTCCGTAGAACTGCACCCGGTCGACCCGGAAGGGCAGGGCCTCCTGGTTCTCTGTGGCATGGCAGGCGCACCAGTAGCCGGCGATCTGGCCGGCGGCGTCCAGCAGCGAGCCCCGCGCCGGCAGGGCTTTGGCTACACCATGCAGCCCCTTCAAGCCCATGGGGCCCACATCGGTGACCGCGTGATAGCCGGGACCGTGGAACATCCAGCGATCGTCGTAGAACTGCTGCGCGCTTGCCCAGGGCCTGTCCTGCTCGCCGATGTCCAGGGGCTTGGGGGCCGGCGCCGGCGGGTAGCTCCTGGCCATCAGCACGCTGGCGTTGAAGTACTCGCCAATGCTTACGGCGACCTTGCCGTCGCCGTCTACCTCGGCCGTGATCTCGATGTCTTCGGGCGGGGTGACCTCGATCCAGCGGTTGGCGCGGATGCGCTCCAGACCTACCGGGATGAGCCCCGGAGCCAGCTCCCTGGCCGCTTCCATCACCAGATCAATGGACATGGTGAACGGCACGACCGGAAAACGCTCGATGGGGTTGGGCCAACCAGCGGGCTGGCGGATGAAGCTGTGGTCGATCAGGAAGGGCATGTTCTCCAGCGAGAAGTGCCGGACCCGCCGAGCCTTGCGGGGACCGATCGGGGTCGCTGCCGCCGGGGAGGCGGGCCGGACCGCCGGTGGGCTGGCCAGCACTCGGGCAGATTGCGGCAAGGCCGCCGGGCGCGGCGAGCGCACCCGATTCCAGGCGTTGACCACGTCCCGGGACATGCTCAGCAGGTCCTGTTGCATCAGGGCCAGCTCTGCCAGCACGGGCTCGGAGCTGTCCACCGGTAGCTCGGCGACCAAGGCGGGCGGCGCGACTGCTGCGGGCCGCTCGATGGCATGCTCGAAATGGACCGGTCGGGTACTCAGCTCCAGGGCGATCGGGCGAGCGCCGACCGTGGCCGCCTTAGGCTCCATGCCGAGGCGCTGCAGGCGCACCGGATAGCCTTCGCACCAGAGCTCGGCGAGCAGCCGGCGCAGCTGCTCGAGCCCGGCGCGGTTCTCGGCGTTAGCGGTGATCGCGGCGTAGGGCCGGCCGCGCAGGCTGTCCTCGACGAAGCCCATCAGGCGGCCGGTGCCGAGCTGGATGAACACCCGCACCCCTTCCTCGTACAGCCGCTCGATCAGCTCCCGGAAGCGCACCGGCTTGAGCAGGTGATCGATCCAGAGCTGGCGCACCTCGTCGGGGTCCGAGGGGTAGGGCGAGACCCGGGTGGCGGACCACATGGGGGTCTCGGGGATACCCAGCGAGAACGAAGAGAAGGTGATCGCCAGCGGCTCCAGGTATTCCCGGAACAAAGGGGAGTGAAAGCCGGAGCGGAACGAGAGCTTTTCGGTCAGCACCCCTTCGGCCTTGAGCCGCTGCAGGGCGATGTCCATGCTCTGCTCGACGCCGCACAGGATGGACTGATGCGGGCAGTTGTCGTGAGAGACCGCAATGTCCTGCAGGTCCGCGATGGCGCGCCCGGCCTGCTCGACACCGCAACCCACGGCCCCGAACAGCACGCCCGGGACCTCCAGGGACATCGCCGGCACGATCTCGTCGATGAAACGGTCCGCTTCCTCGGCGAGGCTCAGCCCCGATGCGAGCATCCCGGTCCACTCACCGATGCTGTGCCCGGCGATGGCGTCCGGTCGGACCCCGAGGTCTGCGAGCACGCCATGGAGCATCAGGCCCACCTCGACGATCCCGGCGCCGATCGTGACCAGGTCCCCCTGGGGATCGAGGTGGCGCGGCAGGGGCCGGTGGAAGTGGCGGGCCACGTCTTCCACGTGGGGGTTGAAACGTCCATCCACGCCCGGGAACAGGAATGCCACCTTGCCGCCGTGCTGGGCCAGGCCACCCGGCGAGTACCAGATGTCCTTGCGCCCGGACCAGCGTTTGCCGCGCTCGACCAGCTTTTGAGCCATCTCCCGACGCTCGGGCGTAGGGCTCTGAATCACCAGCCGGTGGCTGCCGCTGAGCTTGTCCGAATGCCCGCTTTCCAGCGCCTTGAGCAGGGCCTCGCGGCTGTCTGCTGCGAGGAACAGCATCTCGGGAGCCAGGGCCCGGGGCGGCGCGATCGGCTCCGGCGAGCCGCCAGGGGCGGCCTCGAGCACCACGTGGGAGTTGATGCCGCCGAAGCCGAAGGCATTCACCGCCGCGCGGCGCGGATGATCCGCGGGCGCCTCCCAGGGCTCAGCCTCCCGGATCGGCCGGAAGCCGCTTCGGGCCAGCAGCTCGTGGGGCTCCTCGCAATGCAGGGTCGGGGGCAGAAAGCCGTAATGCAGCGCCAGTGCGGTCTTGATCAGGCTGGCCGCACCCGAGGCGGGCATGGTGTGGCCGATCATGGACTTGACCGAGCCGATGCCCGGGGCGTGCTTTACTGCGGCACCGAATACCTGGGCCAGCGTGGTCAGCTCGGCGCGGTCGCCGGTCGGGGTGCCGGTGCCATGGGCCTCCAGCAGGCCGATGCTGGCGGGGTCCAGCCCGGCCGCCTGCCAGGCGCGCTTGACCGCCAGGATCTGGCCTTCGGAGCGCGGGTCCATCAGGCTGCGCTCGCGTCCGTCGCTGGACAGGCCGCAGCCCTTGACGACCGCGTAGATCCGGTCGTCATCGCGCAGGGCGTCGGCCAGGCGTTTCAGCACCAGGATGCCGGCGCCCTCGCCGATCAGCAGCCCGTCGGCCCGGCGGTCCAGCGGACGGATCTGCTGGCTGCGGCTGATGGCGCCGAGCTGGGTGAAGACATTCCAGAAGCTCAGGTCGTCGCACAGATGCATGCCACCGGCGATGACCAGATCGGCGCGCTCGGACTCGAGCTCCCGGGAGGCCTGATCCACGGCGATCAACGAGCTCGCGCAGGCCGCGTCGATGGTGTAAGCGGGCCCTTGGAAGTCGAAGCGGTTGGCGATCCGCGAAGCCGCGATGTTGGGCACCAGCCCGATCGCCGTGTCCGGGCCGTAGTGGCCGATCTTGGAGAGGAACTCCTTCTTGATCGCAGCGAGCTGCCCGGGCGAGACCCCCGGCACCAGGTCGCTGACCGCCTGGACCAGCTGCTGAGCGGTGGCGAAGTGCTGGGTGGCGCGCGCGCCGCGTACGCCGATGTAACCGCCGCGGCCCAGGATCACCGCGGTACGCTCCCGGGGCACATCCGTGTCCATCCCGGCGTCCTTCAGCGCCCGGTTGACCAGGTCCAGAGCGAGCATCTGGTCGGGCTCCGAGCCCTCCGCCGCGACCGGCATGATCCCGTACGGCAGGGGGTCGAACAGCAGCTGATCGCCGATGAAGCCGCCGCGCCGGCAATAGAAACGATCGATCTCCGAGGAGCTCGGATCGAAGAACACCGGGTCCCAGCGCTTGGGCGGGACCTCGGTGATCGCGTCCGTGCCACGCTGCAGGTTGGCGTGGTAGGCCTGGAGATCGGGCGCGCCCGGGAAGGTGCACGCCATCCCAACGATCGCGATCCCGGTCGGTTGCCGTTTCATAGGCGCTGGCCTGGGCCGCTCACGGCACGCGTTGCCAAGATGCCCGCCGGTGCGCTGGGGGGCATCAGGCCATGACCGATGGCTCGGCAGCCATCAGTATGACCTGGGCATCGCTGGCAGGGCCGCTCTGAAGCTCTTGGAACAGCCGTTGGATTCCCTCGTCGACCGGGATCAGACCGACGCCCTGGCGCGCGTATGCGCGGGCCAGCTGATCGGACACCATGCCGGTGGAGGCCCAGGGGCCCCAGTCGATGGACACCACCCGCCCCGGGATGCGCTTGTGCAGCTCAAGGGCCAGCTTGTCGAGTAGATCGCCGGCCGCCGCATAGTCGGTCTGGCCGCGGTTGCCGAAGGCCCCGGACACGCTGGAGAAGAAGACGACAAACTTGACGTCCTCCCTGAGCTTGGCCGCCAGGCTGCGGGCCGCCTGGACCTTGGTGTCGAACACCCGGTCGAAGGAATCCCGCGGCTTGTCGAGGATCAGCTTGTCCTCGATCACGCCGGCGCCGTGGATCACCCCGTCGATCCGCCCGTGGCGTGCGTAGAGATCGTCGATGAGCTGCTCGAAAGCGACCGCGTCACGCACATCCAGGGAGTGGTATTCCAGCTCCGAGCCGGCTTCGCGCACCGCCGCCAGGGTGTTGCGCACGTCGCGCGCCGCCATCACCCGGAGGCACTCTGCCTCGATATCGCGGGGGCTCTTCAGCTTGCCCTGGGTGATCAGGATCTGGCGCAGCACGGCCATGTCGGTGGCCGGCGCGTACACCGGCTCCTCGGGACCCGGCAGCGGCGAGCGGCCCACCAGGGCCAGCTTGCAGGCGGCGCGCCGGGCGAGCTCGATGGCGGCGCCGGCGGTGATCCCGCGCGCCCCGCCGGTGATCAGTACCAGGGAGTCCGGACCCAGATCGAGCTCGGCTGTCGCGGCCCCATCGATGTTGGCCTGCACGGTGCGCAGGGCGAATCGCTCACCGCCCGCATAACCGACTTCGACCCGCTCGTCCTGCGCCGTCAGCTCGTTGAAGACCGCCAGCGCGACCTTCTTGGGGCTCTCCCCAAGGCTGACGTCGATGACCCGCACGCGCAGCTCGGGCTTTTCCTTGGCCAGGCTCTTCAGCAGGCCCGCGATGCCGCCACTGGCGGTCGGGAAGGGGCTGTCGCCGTAGCGTCCGAAGCGTCCGCCCAGGCCGGTCAGCCCATAGATCCATTGGGCGCCGTTGAGCACCGCCTGGCGGGCGAGGTCGAACAACTCCTTGGCCGGATAGATGCCGTTGGGGTCGCGTAGCGCGCCCAGATAGACCACGCCGTCCACCTCGCCGACCGCGCCACCGTGGTGCAGCAGCTCGACGGTGGCGCCCTGCTTCTTGAGCAGGACGCCGAGCTGCTTGCCGATGGCGCTGTCCGCATCGGACAGCGCGAATTTCTTGCCGGCCAGCATCTCGGGTCGGGTCCGGGCCTGCTCGATGGGCGTCACCTGGGGGACAAAGCGGCGCACGGGCGGGCCGACGCGCGCAGCCGGCGCCTGGGGGGACGCCGGTGCAGGGCTCGTAGCCTGTCCCGTTTGCTGATCGCCGATCCAGTCGATGATCTCGCGCAGGGTTTTCTTGGCGGCGAGCTGCTCGATGATGTAGTCGCGGTCGGCCCCGGCGGACTCGTCCAGGCCGATCTGCCCGGCAAGCGCACCCAGGATCTCCACGCGCTTGATGGAATCGATGCTCAGCTCGGCCTCCAGGTCCAGATCCAGCCCGAGCATGTCCTGGGGGTAACCGGTCTTGTCGCTGACGATGCTGAGCAACGCCACCTGGATGTCGGTCGAGGTCAGGGTCGTCGGCGCCTGAGTGGGTGCGACGGACGCGGCGGGTGGCACCACCGCGGGGGCGGCGGGTAGCGAGACCGCGGGGGCCGCGGCAGGCGCAGCGATCGCTTGTGCCGGCGGCTGCTCGTCGGCCTGCTGCTTCAGCCAGTCGATGATCTCGCGCAGGGTCTTCTTGGCCGCGAGCTGTTCGATGATGTAGTCGCGGTCGGCCCCGGCGGTCTCGTCGAGGCCGATCTGTCCGGCGAGCGCGCCGAGGATCTCCACGCGCTTGATGGAGTCGATGCTGAGCTCGGCCTCCAGGTCCAGGTCCAGCCCGAGCATCTCCTGGGGATAGCCGGTCTTGTCGCTGACGATGGCGAGCAGCGCAGCCGGGATGTCGACGGAGACCGCCGCCGGGGTTGCTGCAACCGCAGGGACCGGAGCCGCGGCTGCCGCGATGGTCGCAGGGACGACCAGGTCGGGGGCGTTGGTCTCCTGCTCCTTCATCCAGTCGATGATCTCACGCAGGGTCTTCTTGGCCGCGAGCTGCTCGATGATGTAGTCGCGGTCGGCCCCGGCGGTCTCGTCGAGGCCGATCTGTCCGGCGAGCGCGCCGAGGATCTCCACGCGCTTGATGGAGTCGATGCTGAGCTCAGCCTCCAGGTCCAGATCGAGCCCGAGCATCTCCTCGGGATAGCCGGTCTTGTCGCTGACGATGGCGAGCAATGCGGCCTGGATGTCGACCCGCGGTGCCGCCGCGACCGGTGCCGTGCGCTGGCTCGCCGGCGCGGCTGCTGGGGCCTCTGCTGGGGTCGCCGGCCGGGGACGCTGATCGGCCAGCGCCGGGTGGGCTGGCTCGATGAGGCGGATCGAGGGGCTCGCCTCGGCGCCCAGCAGGCCGAGCATCACGTCGCGCTGGGCGACGGCCAGCTCGCGCAGGTTGCGCAGGTACTCCACCACCGTCGCCTCGCGCTGGTCGAGCGCCGCGGCGGGCAAGACCGGGGCCTGCTGGCCGGGGCTGATGACCGGGTGGGGCGTGGGGCGCAAGCGGTTCTTGGGCGGATCGCCGTACACCGGCCGGGCCAGCCAGCCGTTGATCTTCCAGGCGGTGCGCGATGGCGCGAGCTTCTGGGGATGATGCAGGTCGAGCTGTCGGGCGTCGCGCCCGGCGAACAGGAAGCGGGCATCGACGTCGACGCCAAGCATCGCCAGGCGTCCGAGAGCCACCAGCAGGTCATGAATCTCCGAGCCCTGGCCGCTGTCACAGGCGATCGTGACATGCTCCCGATTGCCGAGGATGCGCCCGACCAGGCCGGTCAGCACGCGCCCGGGGCCGGCCTCGACGAAGATGCGTGCCCCCGCGGCGTACATGGCCTCGATCTCTTTCGAGAAGTACACCGGTTTGGCGACATGCTCGGCGAGCCGGTCGCGAATCGCCGGGGCGGTGACGGGGTAGGGCTCGGCGGTGGTGTTGGACCATACCGGCAACGCCAGGTCTGCGATGGGCAGGTGCTCCAGGTGAGCGCGCAGACGCTGGGATGCCCCCGCCACCAACGGGCTGTGGAAGGCGGCCGCCACGGGTATGAGGCGGGCGGAAACGCCGGCCTTGTCGAGCCTCTTCAGCGCCTCGTCCAGGGCCTCCTGGGGACCGGAGATCACGGTCTGGTCGGGGGCGTTGTGATTGGCCGCGACCACGCCCTTGATGCCCTTGAGGGCCGCCTCGACGGTGGCGGCGTCAGCGGCCACGGCCGCCATGCCGCTGCTGGTGCCCTCCGCGGCCTCCAAGATCGCGTCGGCGCGCTCCAGGCTCAGCTCCAGAAGCTCGGACTCTCCGAAGGCACCGGCCAGACACAGGGCCACCAGCTCGCCGTAGCTGTGTCCGGCGGCCATGTCGGCGCGGACACCGGCCTTGCCGAGTAGGTCGGCCATGGCGAGGCCCGCCATACCAAGGGTGGGCTGGGCCACCCGGGTGTCGGTGATGGCGGCGTTCTGAGCGGCACGCTGTTGCTCGCTCCAGGGGGTCGGCGGGAACAGCGCGTCCCGCCAGGGTAGCCCCAGCTCCAGCAGGCGGCGCAGATGGGGGAAGGCGAGAAAGATCTCGCGCAGCATGTTGGGCCGCTGGGAGCCTTGCCCCGGGAACAGGAAAGCGATCTTGCCCTCGAGCTTGTGCGGGAACAGCACGTCCTTGCCGTCGGCACGGCCTACCAGGGCGGCCTGGAGTGCGGTGCGCAGCTCCTCGGGGGTCCCGGCAACCAGGGCCAGCTGTGCAGGGCCCTGGCCGTGCAGGGAAACGCTCGCCGCCAGGTCGCGCAGGTGTACCGGTACGCCGGCCTCGAGCACGCCGAGCAGCGCACGCGCGTGCTCCAGGGCCGCGCCGCGGTCGGCGGCGCGGAACAAGAACAGCTCGAACGGCCAGTGCGAGAAACCGTGCTCCGGGGCGTCAGCGTCGTCGTAGCTGGCGAGCACCGTGTGGAAATTCGAGCCGCCGAAGCCGAATGCGCTGACCCCGGCGTAGGTGCCCGTGTCCACCCAGGGACGGGCCTTGCCCGACAGCACGAAGGGGCTGGTCTGGGGATCGTAGGCGGGATTGGGCTGGTCTATGTTGATGCTCGGGGGCAGCACCCGGTGATACAGCGCCTTGGCGACCTTGATCACGCTGGCGAGACCGGCGGCGCATTTGGTATGGCCGATCTGGGATTTGACCGAGCTCAGGCCGCAGCGGCCCACCCCGGCACCGGCGGCAAGGAAGGTGTCGGTCAGGGTCCCGAGCTCGGTGCGGTCGCCCACCACCGTCCCGGTGCCGTGGGCTTCGACCAGTCCCACGTCGACCGGGGAGATGCCGGCGCGGGCGTAGGCCCGCTCCACCGCGCGCATCTGGCCTTCCTTGCGGGGGGCGGTGAGCCCGAGGGAGCGCCCGTCGCTCGATCCGGCCACGGATTTCACCACCGCATAGATGCGGTCGCCGTCACGCTCGGCGTCGGCCAGACGCTTGAGCACCACGCAGGCCACGCCTTCGCCAAGCACGATGCCGTCTCCCTTGGCGTCGAACGGCCGGCTCCGGCCGGACGCGGACAGCGCATGGACTCCGGCGAACAGCAGATAGTCGTTGATCCCGTTGTGCAGATCCACGCCCCCGCACAGCACCATGTCGCTGGTGCCCATGGTGAGCTCCCTGGCTCCCAGGTACAGGGCAGCCAGGGAGGAGGCGCAGGCCGCGTCTACGGTGAAATTAGAGCCGCCGAGGTCGAGTCGGTTGGCGATGCGCCCGGCGATGACGTTGGCGAGCACGCCCGGAAAGGAGTCTTCGGTGAGCCGCGGCAGATGCTCGTCGAGCGCCGCGGGCAGCGCACCCGCGAGCTGGGGATACAGGGCTCGGAAGCCGTAGGCGGCGGAGATGTCCGCGCCCGATTCGGCCCCGAAGATCACCGAGACCTGGGACCGGTCGAAATCCCGGGTGGCGTAGCCGGCGTCGGCGAGGGCCCGGCGCGCCACCTCCAGGCTCAGCAGCTGGGAGGGATCGACAGCGGCCAGCGATTGCGGCGGGATGCCGTAGTCCAGGGGGTCGAACAGCACATCCCCTATGAACCCGCCCGTCTTGTTCGGGGTCTTCTCGCCGTTGCGGGAGTTGGGGTCATAGTAGAGATCCGGGCTCCAGCGCGCCGGGTCTACCTCGGTGATGGAATAGGTGCCCGCGACCACGTTCGACCAGAAGCCTTCGAGATCGTCGGCCCCGGGGAAGACGCAGGCCATCCCGACGATGGCGATGTCGGCCGGGGCCGGCTTCTCGACGGGCTTGGCGGCAACCTGGAGCTTCGCGAGATAGGCCGAGGCACCCGCGGTGACCTCCCGGTGCAGCGCCTCGGCGGTGGTGAGCTCGTGGTGCAGGGTCGCCACGTCGCCGATCATGTACATGCCTTCCTCGAGCTGCTCGTCCTCGCCGACATCGACGAGCTTGCTGCCCTCGCGCTTGATGCCCTTGGAGGCGATGCGCAGGCGGCCCAGGTTGAGCCTTTCGAGCTCCTCCCAGATCTTCTTGGGGTCCGTGCCCGCCGCCGCCAGGCGCTGGCGCTCCGTCAGGAAGGCCCGCACGTAAGGCGAATCCACACAGCGGGTGGCGTGCCCGGGTGCGGTCTCCAGCAGCACCGTGTGTCTGCAGTCCAGGGCGGCGCTCTGGTAGGTGGGCAGGATCGCACCGCTGGTCACGGCTTCCTGGGTGAACAGGTAGGCGGTGCCCATCAGGATGCCGATCTTGGCCCCCTTGGCCGCAAGCGGGGCGGCCATGGTCGCGACCATCGCCGCAGAGCGCGCGTCGTGGATGCCGCCGGCGAACACCACGGACAACTCCTGGGGCCGGTCGAACTTCATCAGCTCGGCGAGCTGCAGCTCCCAGAGCACAAAGCTGGTGCGCGGTCCGACGTGGCCGCCGCACTCGCGCCCTTCGAAGATGAAGCGCCGCGCTCCGTCGGCGAGGAACAGCTTGAGCAACCCCGGCGAGGGTACGTGGAGATAGGCGGCGATCCCTTTGTCCTCGAGCGGACGGGCCTGGGACGGGCGTCCACCGGCGATCAATGCCACCGGCGGTGCTACCTCTTCGATGGCCGCGAGCTGCTCGGCTCGCAGCTCGGCGTCGACGAAGCCCAAGACCCCCACGCCCCAGATCCGGCTCCCCAACAGGGCCTTGGTCTCGCGTAGCAGCTTCTGGCTGGCCTTGCCGCGCAGCATCGACAGGGCAACGAACGGCAGACCGCCTGCAGCGGACACCGCATTAGCGAACTCGGCGGTGTCGCTGACCCGGGTCATCGGGCCCTGCAGCACCGGGTACTGCATGTGATGCTGCGCGGCCAGGGCACTTCCAGGGGCCAGCGGGTCGAGCCGCTTGGCGGTCTGGATGGATGCGTCGATGGAGCGCTCGATACCGGCGACGATCCCCCCGGCGGTTACGAACCTCTGTGCCAGCATGCCGGCAAGGGCGGTATCCTGGCCGGCGGGCAGTGGCTGGATGGTCAGGCCGTTCGCGCCCAGGTGTTCGGCGACATGCTCCGGATCCATTGCCAACAGGGCGCTGAGATCGGGCCGGGTGAACACCCGGTGGCTCCCGATCAGGGTCGTTTCGCTGCCGTCCATCATGGCCACGGCAGACTTGACGTCCGCCGGCAGGCGCGATTCCCGCGCCAGCGCGAGCTGTGAGTCCAGGACTACGCCGTAGGCGCCGCCTGCCACACAGGCCGCTGCGGTATGCAGCCCTATGCCCCCCTGGACCCAGATCGGCAGCTCGGTCTCACGCACCAAGTGCTGGAGCAGCAGGAAGGAGGTGTCCTCGCCCACGCGTCCGCCGGACTCGGTGCCCTTGGCGATCAGACCCGCCGCGCCGGCCGCGATGGCCTGGCGCGCCTCTTCGACCGAGGTGACCTGCGCCAGCACCCTGCGCGGCGCCCACTCATGCACCCGATACGGGGGGCCGGGCAGGATCACCAGCACCTCGGGGGGCAGGTCGGCGGGCTGCAGCCCCGGCCGCACCAGCGCGCCGAAGCGCCGCGGGTTGCGTGCCAACAGCGCGTCAAGCCCGGCCGCCCCGGCGGCGGCATCGGTGCCTAGGTCGAGGACGCCCAGGGCATCCGTCTTTGCCAGCGCCGCAACCAAGTTGGGATCAGGATTGCAAAAAGGGCTGATCCCGATAATTCTGAAATCGAGCATTTCCGTCCGCATCTCGGGGGCTTGGTGATCCGGGTTGGGGTTCGTTGAGCGGGACTTTTTACCAGTCTACCTGGAGCCGGTCAATCGCAAAGTGCTTTTGGACCGGGCGGTGCCGGTAGCCAAATTATAGGGCCAATGGCTGTTACGTGTCGCTGATCCCCGTGCGTCAAGCCCCTGTCCGACTGCGGGTTTGTGTGGGAATGCCCGGTTTTGTTCGGCACATGCCCCGCGACAGCTTACCGCGTATGGTATCGTAAGCGCCCTTTGTAGAGCCACTGAGCCGGGTCAAACAAGGTGAAACGCCGACAGTTACGCATACTCCTTTTGGTAGTAGTCGCCGCAGGTGCGGTGGGCCTTTGGTGGTCGACCCGGGCCAAGCCGATCGATGTCGTGGTGGTCCCGGCAGAGCGCGGTGTGGTCGAGAAGACCGTGGCCAACACCCGTGCCGGCACGGTCAGTGCCTGTCTGCGGGCATTCCCAACGCCGAGCTTGGGCGGACAGATCGCGCGCCTGGATGTGCGCGCAGGTCAGGCGGTCAAGAAGGGCGAGCTGCTGCTGGAGCTCTGGAACGATGACCTGAAGGCGGAGGTGGCGCTGGCCCGAAGCGAGGTCGGTGCGGCAGAAAGCAAGGCCCGCGCCAGCTGCCTCACCGCAGAGGTCGGGCAGCGCGAGGGCGAGCGCATGGTCAAGCTGCAGAAACGGGGCGTGGCCTCGGAGGAGCAGACCGACAAGGCGGTGACCGAGGGAAAGGCGCGCAAGGCCGAATGCGCCGCCGCCCAGGCCAACATCGAGGTGAGCAAGGGCAAGCTCGGCGTCGCCGAGGCCAAGCTCTCGCGCACCCGGCTCGTGGCGCCCTTCGCCGGCGTCGTGGCCGAGGTCAGGGGCGAGCTTTCGCAGTACGTGACGCCTTCCCCGCCCGGCATTGCCACCCAGCCGATCGTCGATCTGCTCGGGCTCAACTGCTTCTACGTGACTGCGCCCATCGACGAGGTGGACGCCGCCGGGGTGGAGAAGGGCATGCCGGCGCGCATTACGCTCGATGCCTATGGCGACCGGGTGTTCGAGGGACGCGTGAGACGGGTGGCGCCCTACGTCATGGCGTTGGAGAAACAGGCGCGGACCGTCGACATCGAGGTGGAGTTCGTCAACCCCGCCGATCTGGACCGTCTGCTGGCCGGCTATAGCGCGGATGTCGAGGTCATTCTGCAGGTCCATCCCCAGGCGCTGCGGGTTCCGACCGAGGCGGTGCTCGAAGGCAAGCAGGTCTTTGTCCTGGACCCCGCTTCGCAACGCCTGCAGGAACGACAGATCAAGCCCGGCCTGACCAACTGGAACTACACCGAGGTGCTGGATGGGCTCAAGCCCGGGGAGCTGGTGGTCACCTCGGTGGATCGCGATGGCGTGAAGGACGGTGCCGCGGCGCGCGCGGAGGCGCCCGCCAAAGCGGAGGCGCCCGCCAAATGATCGAGATCAAGGGGGTGGACCGCGTCTTCGAGCTGGGCGAGGAGGAGGTGCACGCCCTCAGAGACGTCAGTCTGATCTTCGAGCCTGGCTCCTACGTGGCGGTCATGGGCTCCTCGGGCTCGGGCAAGTCGACGCTGCTGAACATCCTGGGGCTGCTCGACCGGCCCAACGCGGGCGACTACTTTCTCGACGGGGTGCGTACCACCGAGCTCAGCGACGATCAGCAGGCAGATGTGCGCCGGCACAAGATCGGGTTCGTCTTTCAGTCTTTCCATCTGATCCCGCGCCTGACCGCCGCCGAGAATGTGGAGCTGCCCTTGATGCTCGCCGGGATCGACCCCGGCGAGCGTCGCGAGCGGGTAAACGCCGCCCTGGCGACCATGGGTCTGGCCGATCGAGCGCGTCACCGCCCGAACCAGCTGTCGGGGGGGCAGCGCCAGCGTGTGGCCATCGCGCGGGCGGTGATCATGCGGCCGAGCATCATCCTCGCCGACGAGCCGACCGGCAATCTCGATCATGTCTCTGGTGGTGCGGTGATCAACGCCCTGGAGGAGCTGAACCGTCAGGGCATTACCCTGGTGGTGGTTACCCATGACCCCGATGTGGGTGGACGGGCGAAACGCCAGGTCCACATGATCGACGGACGCATCACCTCCGATACCCTGGTCGCCTGAGCCAGTCCGCCCGGCGCCGTACCCAGCCCATGACCATCGAAGACGTCGTCCGATACAGCAGCCGCTCGATCACCGGCTTTCGTGTGCGTACGATCCTGCTGCTGCTGGCCATGTCTATCGGCGTGGCCTCGGTGGTCCTGCTCACCTCCCTGGGCGAGGGCGCCCGCCGCTACATCGTCAACCAGTTCGCCGAGCTCGGCACCCACCTGCTGGTGGTAATGCCCGGGCGCTCGGAGACCACCGGGGGTGCGCCGCCCCTGTTGGGTAGCACGCCCCGGGAACTGACCCTGGATGATGCCATGGCCCTGTACCGCAGCTCGGCGGTGCGGCGCGTGGCGCCGCTGACCCTGGGCTCCGCCCCCGCCTCCTGGCACGACCGGTCGCGCGAGATCAACGTCCTCGGATCGACCTGGGAGCTGGGGCCGGTACGTCAGCTCAGCGTGGCTCAGGGCCAGTTTCTGCCCGCGGGAGACCCTTCACGCGGGGCCTCGGTGTGCGTGATCGGCCAGAATGTGAAACGCGAGCTGTTCGGCAACCGCAACGCGCTTGGGGAGTGGATCAGGCTCAATGACCGGCGCTTCCGGGTGATCGGCGTGCTCAGCGAGAAAGGGCAGTCCATCGGCGTGGACTTCACCGAGGTGGTGATCATTCCCGTGGCCTCTGCACAAGCCTTGTTCAATATTTCGGGTCTGCTGCGCATCCTGATCCAGGCCAAGAGTAGGGATGATGTGCCACGCGGGGAGAAGGACATCCTCGACATCGTGCGGGCCCGTCACGACGGGGAGGACGACATTACCGTGATTGCCCAGGACGCGGTGCTCGCCACCTTCGACCGCATCTTCAAGGCCCTGACGCTCACCGTGGCCGGCATCGCCGGGATCAGTCTGGCGGTCGCCGGGATACTGATCATGAACGTGATGCTGGTGTCGGTCTCCCAGCGCACTGGAGAGATCGGTCTGCTCAAGGCGGTCGGCGCCCGCAGGCGGCAGATTCTGTCGGTGTTCCTCATGGAGTCGGCGCTGCTCTCGCTGGCCGGCGCAGCCCTGGGGATTGCCATCGCATTGATCAGCGGCTGGATACTCATCCGCGTGTTCCCGGATTTCCCGGTCCAGATCCCGCTCTGGTCTTTTCTCAGCGCGGTCGGGGTGGCGCTGCTGACCGGGCTGGTGTTCGGCATCGCGCCGGCGCGGCGCGCGGCGGCGCTGGATCCGGTCTGGGCGCTGACGCGCAGGGGCTGAGCGGATGGACGTGCGCGATTTCACCCGCCTGTCCTCCAGCGCACTGGTCACCCAGCGCATGCGCAGCTTTCTGACCGCCCTCGGGATCGCCGTCGGTATCGGCTCGGTGGTCCTGCTGACCTCGATCGGCGAGGGTGTTCACCGCTTCGTGCTGGCGGAGTTCACGCAGTTCGGCACTAATCTGATCAGCATCTCCCCGGGCAAGACCACCACCAAGGGCATCTCGGGCGCGATTCTCTCCAACGTCCGTCCGCTGACCCTGGGCGATGCCGGGTCGCTGGAGCGGATACGCCAGGTACAGGCGGTGGTGCCGCTGGTCCAGGGCAACGCCTCGGTGGAGGTGCGTCACCACCGCCGGCGCACCACGGTGCTGGGGGTCGGCCCGGAGATGCCCCAGCTCTGGCAACTGGGAATCGCCTTGGGGCGTTTCCTTCCGGACGATGATCCGCGCGCGGCCCGCCCGCTGGTCGCGCTCGGCAGCCGCATGCGCCATGAATTGTTCGGACAGGCGAATCCGCTGGGCAAGCTGGTGCGCATCGCCGGCGAGCGTTTCCGGGTGATCGGCGTCATGGAGTCCAAGGGCGAGATGCTCGGCCTCAACCTGGACGACACCGTATTCATTCCCGCGGCGCGGGCGCTCGCCATGTTCAACCGCGAGAGCCTGATGCAGATCAACCTGGTCTACGACGTGCACGCCAATGCCGATGAGGTGGTCGCCGCGGTCAACAGCCGGCTCAAGCAGCGGCACGGCATGGAGGATTTCACCGTCACCACCCAGAAGGAGATGCTGGACACCCTGGGCTCGATCCTGGGCATCCTGACCCTGGCGGTGGGTGCGCTGGGGGGCATCTCGCTGCTCGTAGGTGGGGTGGGCATACTCACCATCATGACCATCTCGGTCAATGAGCGGACCGCGGAGATCGGCGTGCTCAGGGCGATCGGGGCGGAGCGGCGCCAGGTGCTGGCGCTGTTCCTGGTCGAGGCGGTGGTGCTCTCGGGCCTCGGGGGTGCCGCCGGGCTGGTGCTCGGTGCCGGCGGGGCCTGGCTGCTCGGCGCCACCGTGTCCGGACTGCCGGTGCATACGCCCTGGTATTACGTGGTGGCGGCCGAGCTGCTCGCCATCCTGGTGGGTGTGGTGGCGGGGGTGGTGCCGGCGCGAAACGCCTCCCGACTCGACCCGGTGGAAGCGCTGCGCGCGGAATAGCCGGGGCCTGGCTAGAGGAGGGCCTGCTGGAACTGGCCGGCGTGCTCTCGATCGATGTCTGTGCCTTCGCGGTTATGGCCACCCACACCCACGTCGTGTAGAGCGTGGATGAGGCACTTGCGGCGTCCTGGTGTCGATGCACGAGGTCATCGAGCGCTGGCATGGGCCGATTGGCTCCGGCATTTTTGCCCTTTGGTACATAGGGCGGGATTTGCTTCACCCTGACGATGAAGCTCACCTGCCACTATCAAGCGCAGCGGAATAGCGGTCAGGTGCGGCGCCTTGATAGGCTTTCTCGTATATCAGCTATTCTCCATAGTCCGAGTGCTTTATCTGCATAAGCGCCGTTAGCCTCCGTGCAGCCTTCATTAATGATTTTGAGTGGTCCAGGTAGCATAAAGGGGTCGAGCTCTAAATTCAGGACGCGCCATTGGCCTGTTGCAATATCATGGTTCTTAGTTCTTCCTGTAAATGTCGTGGTGAGAAGGTATTCAGACTGACTATTGCATAGATTTTCAAAAGCACTAAAAATGTCCCTAAAAGAAAAGTGCCCGAGACAATCTCGACTAAAGACTAAATCTGCCTTTGGTAGTTTATCTTCGATTAGGTTTAGTTTCTGAAAGCACACGCCGGCTCTTTCGTATTGTTCTACGTTCTTCTCTATCAGATCATTGACAATATCTGCACCCGTGTAGTCTATGTCGTCTAAATTAACGTTCTTCATCCAGTGAAAGTCGCCACATGGGATATCCAGCATTGTTGAGATACCGAAATCGCTAAACACGGCCGGAAGCTCTTTGATAATGATTCTGGCTTGATAGGCATCCGATCCTGTTCCTGAAAGCGAATCTTTCCCGCGCCATGCGTTACTTTTGTAAATATTGGTGAACACCTGCTCCGTATTTTGTGACGCCAATCGATACCTGGCGTATCGGTCGCGTAATCCTCTATACAAAGAAGGCAGGACTGGTATCTTCTCTGCGATCTCTCTTGCCTTTGGCATATACGCTCTTTGTTTTGGCAGGCTAAAGACCGCGCTCAGCCGCGGGCGGGCCCCGTCGCGGGTTGGCCGTCGGCGGCAGCGCCTCGGGGTACGCCCGGCATGGGCATGAGCTTACGGGGTGAGACTCCCCCGTGGGAGTACCTGTGTAATGTCCTTCGGGACCAATGTAATTCAGTATAATATGCCAGGCACTGCGAATTCCCACGTCGCCCTGCCGATGAGGCAGTGACCGGCAACGGCTCGTTCAAATCCAGGGCGGGTTGACCCCGTACTTCTTCATACGATAGATCAGAACATGACGGGGAATAGCCAGGAGCTTCGCGGCCTGGCTGCGGTTCCAGCCCGATCGGGTCAGGGCATCGCGCACCATTGTCTCTTCGGCTTGCGGTAAAGTGAACTGGCTGAAGACCGGCGTGCTCTTCTGCGGGAAGGCCGGCAAGGCCCGGGCAAAATCGCCGGGAAGATCTTCGGGCGTGAGCAGATCGGTCCTCCGAAGGATAACCATTCTCTCCATGAGGTTCTCAAGCTCGCGGATATTCCCGGGCCAATCGTGCGCACAGAGACGGTCTTCTAGCTCGGAGGAAATCTTCACCGGCTGCCCTGACGCGAACCGCTTGACACACTCGCGGGCCAACAACGGGATATCCTCGACCCGTTCGGCCAGGCTGGGGACACGGATTGGAATGACGTTCAGGCGATAGAATAGATCTTCGCGAAAGGCCCCAGAGTCGACTCGTTGCTCTAGGTTGACGTTGGTCGATCCAACGATGCGTGCGTCAATAGTCTGAGGCCGATCCGCCCCGACCGGCTCGACTACGCGCTCCTGCAACACGCGCAGCAGTTTCGCCTGCAAGTCCAGCGCAAGATCCGCTATCTCATCAAGCAGAATCGTCCCGCCGTCGGCCTGCTCAAACTTGCCTTTCCTATCCCGCACCGCCCCGGTAAATGCCCCCCGTACGTGTCCGAACAGCTCCGATTCAATCAAATCCCGCGGGATAGCGGCGCAGTTGACTGCCACAAAATTATGTTGGGCACGCGCACTCCGGCGATGGATGCAGCGCGCAACCAACTCCTTGCCGACACCGGAGGCACCGGTCAGTAGAATGGTGGCATCGGTTGCCGCTATTTTGTCGATAATCGCCATCATCCCCCTGAACGGCGTCGAGATGCCGACCAGTGGTCCGGAAGAGCAGCCGTGGAGCTGGCCGCGCAGGTGACGGTTTTCTGATTCAAGGCGGCCGAACGCAAGCGTCTTCTCAATGGTCCTGAACAGCTGCTCATCTTCGAACGGCTTGGTGAGATAATCAAACGCCCCGAGCTTGACCGCCTCAACGGCCTGGACAACCGTCGCGTGGGCCGTTATGAGCACGACTTTCAACTCAGGCCGTCGCTCCTGTACTTTCTTCAGCAGCTCGAGGCCATCGAGACCAGGCATCCTGATATCGGAAAGCAACAAGTCGAACGGTTCCCGCTCCAGCTGCTCCAGTGCCGCGCGGCCGTCGGCAACCGCTTCGACTGTGTACCCGTTTTTTTGCAGCTTCAACTGCACAACCCGTCGCAACGACGGATCATCATCGGCTAGGAGAATTCTCATTGACCTGCTCCTCCTTCGGATAACGGTATCTCGACAATGACGGTTGTGCCGCTGCCGAGAGTGCTGTCAATCCGAATTTCACCATTGTGACTATCGACAATCGCTTTAACCACGGGCAGCCCCAGTCCGGTGCCAAATGACTTGGTCGTGAAGAAGGGCTCGAAGATATGCTCCAAGGCGTTCTGCGCGATCCCTTCGCCAGTGTCTGAGATAGTGAGCATGGCCTTGCTGTTTTCAGAGCGCTGCAGCGTGACGTGGATCGACTCACCTTTGGACGACGCCTGCACAGCGTTCAACAATAGATTCAACATCATCTGGTGCAGCTTCTCTGGGTCGCCGTTCACGATTACCTGATCCCCAATAGCCGTCGCCAGCGCGACATCGTGTGCCCGCACTTGAGATTCGAGCTGCCGCAGACAGGTCCGGCTGCATTCGGAAAGGTTGAGCGAGCGAAGCTCGGTCTGTTTTGGTCTCGCAAATTCGAGAAACTCAGTGATCGTGGCATCGATCCGATTCACTTCTTTCTCCAGGATGGCGCTGAATTCGGCGCGCTCGGACGCAGAAGTTGTCTGGTCGGTGAGAATATCGGCGGCGCCTTTGATCGACATCAGTGGGTTCTTGATCTCGTGAGCCACCCCGGCAGCAATCTGACCGACCAGTGAGAGCTTGTGCGATTGCGCCACTTGGAGCTCGGCATCGTGTTGCTTGCGACGGGTAGACAGCTCACGTTCCACAAGGAAGCCGATCAAGGCCGCCGAGGAGAAGTAGAAAGAGATTTCGACCCACTCACTGATGAAGCGCGATGTCGGCAAGTCCGACCAGAGGATGTGCGGGAGGATCAGCAGCGAGATGAGCCCGGCCACGATCAGTCCCCCGCGCAGACCGAACCAAGCTGCCGCAATGACGATAGGGAGATAGCAGAAACGGCCGTGGAGGGCATACAGCCATTCGATATGCCGATAAAACGGCGCAATGAGCCACCCATAGTAGATGGCGATGCTCAGAGCCGTGATATCGGCAACGATCACGATCTTGGTCCAGCGACGCTTGGTACCAGCCACGATGGACTCTCCCGTGCGGCCAAAGATCGAAACGCCAACACTCTTTGGACAGGGCGGCCTCGCCAATAGTAGACAATTTTCTTCACTGAGGCGGCTGCGCTGGCTCAGTAATGAAGAATATTAACCACCCACTACCTAAGGGTAATGGGGGAGTGGTTCTAAGCATATGAATAACCACGGAATATCGCAAACGGTACGGCATTTGCTTATCTAGAATCGGACCGCACACGGAATGCAACACGGAGGGCAAGGCGGTGACTTCACGGAAGGAGGAGTCTGATAAGCATTGGTCCGGTCGGCGCAGTGTGCGTCGCCTGACGGACCGATGCAACGAAGCTCGCGCCTCGGCGCAGCTACCACCGAAGGAAGGAGGAATCCGATGAGCACTCCCTACGAAATCGTTCGGACCCTTGACCTCAAGGGCCTGCCCTGTCCGATTCCCGTGGTGCGGGTGGGCAAGGCAATCAAGTCCCTTGATATCGGCCAGATTCTCGAAGCCCTGGCGACCGACCCGGGCGTGGTGATGGACATCCCCGCTTGGTGTAAGAGTACGGGACAGGAAATGTTGGACCTGGCGCGGAGCGACGGCGTGTTCCGCTTCGTTGTCCGTCGCGCGCACTGAGAACACTGGATTGGCATCCCAATCGGCCGTCAGGCACGCCTGATACCGATGGGACTCGGAGGAGGTCGTTACGATGAGCAACGTCCAATGGCTGCATTTTGTGGAATACGAGCTTCAAGCGATCGCGCTTGCCTGGATGGCGACCGTGTATGCCATCAAGCTCTACAAGCTCTGTTGCCTACCGATGCCCTGGGAAAAGGCCCCAGGGCGCGGTAGCGCGCGCCTCGGAGCCGCCCGCTCCTACACCAGCACCCTGAATCCCTGGTCCCGGGAGAGCAGCCGGGAACACAAGGCCCGCTGGCTGGAATTCGGCATCTATCACGTTGGCGCCCTGACCGCCATCGTCAACACGTTTACCTACCCGTTCGCGCCCCAACTCATGACGGCATCGGTGAGGGTGGTCTTCGCGGTGTTGATCGCCCCGGCCATGATTGTCGGGCTCCTCAAGCTGGGACGCAGGATCCTGCGCCCGGAGCTTCGCATCGTCAGCACCCCTGACGACTACTTCGCGCTCGCGTCGCTGCAGCTGTTCTTCTTCCTCGCCATCATGGCGCTTCTGGTCGGGACGCCCTCCTGGCAGTTCGCCTATTACACGGCTACGGCACTCTTCCTGTTCTATGTGCCGTTCAGCAAGATCTCGCATTACATCTACTTCTTCTTCTCCCACTACCTGACCGGTCGTAGGTACGGGTGGCGCGGGGTTCCGAGCGGGAGGACGGCAGGATGAATACTCAGACCGCCATTCAAGAGCTGGACAAACGGTTCAACCGTCTGGTGGGCACGTCGGCGACCAACCTGTGCACCCATTGCGGATGGTGCATAGAGGCGTGCCACATCTACCTGGCCACCGGCGATCCCGAGATGTCCCCCGTGGCGAAGGCCGAGCGGGTCCGGCGTGTCCTGCGCCGTAAGCACGACTGGACAAGCAAGGTCTTCCCGTTCTGGACGGGGTCCAAGGATCTGACCGAGGAGGAGCTGGAAGAGTGGGTGGAGCTGGCGTTTCGCAACTGTACCCTGTGTGAGCGCTGTGTCGTCAACTGTCCCTTGTGTGTCGAGACACCGCAGATCATCGGCGCCGTACGCGGCACATTGACGGCGCTCGGAAAAGGTCCCGAGATTCTCGACCAGCTGTCGGACGCCGCCATCTGGCGGGAAGAGGCGGTCGATGAGCTCGAGGGAGCTTTTCTCGAGCAGATTGGCGAGCTGGAGAAGCAGGTGCAGGACCGGCTGGGTGATCCGCAGGCTCGTATTCCCGTCGATCAGCCGGCCGACAAGCTCTATGTTCCCTTATCCGGTGCCCATACGATCGTGCCCCCGGCGATCATTTTCAATGCAGTGGGCGAGTCTTGGACCATGAGCATGTTCGAGGCTTCGAACAACGCGTTGTTCCTCGGCGACATCCCCAGGGCGAAGCGCATTACTCAGAGGATACTGAAAGAGGCCGAGCGGCTGAATGTCAAGGAGATCGTCGTCGCCGAGTGCGGGCATGCCTATGCCGTGCTGAGGTGGGAGGCGCCGAAGTGGTTCGGGGGGCCGCTCAAGTTCAAGGTGCGCAGCATCCTCGAGGTGGTGGACGAGTATGTACGGGACGGACGCCTGAAGCTGGATCCAACGCGTAATCCAGTACCGGTCACCTATCACGATCCCTGCAACCTCGGACGCAAGGGCGGCATCTTGGAGGAGCCGCGTCGAATTCTGCGGGCGGCCACCATGGATTTCCGCGATATGACCCCCAATCGATGGGAGAACTACTGCTGCGGGGGCGGTGGCGGCTTGGTGGCCAACGAGGATTGGCAGGAATTTCGGATCAAAGCCGGCAAGGTCAAGGCTGACCAGATACGCCGGACCGGGGCCGCGGTGGCAGCGACCTCCTGCGACAACTGCCTCCTCCAGATCACCGACCTGAATGAGCACTACGGACTCGGCGTGAAGGTAAGTACTGTCTCACAGCTCGTCACCAATGCCCTCGTGACCTGATGACTATTGCCCGGCTGCGCGGCCGAATCGAGCTGGCTCGGTCCGCAGCTGGGCGCCTACCTGGCACGGGCGGCAGCAGAGGCGACGTCTTCTTGTTAATCCGCTGCTCCGCCTGCCGGCCACCCCCAAGAAACACTCGCCGTCGCCAAGCTGTAGGCTATCTGCCACCACCGCCACCCGGATCGGTGTCGCCGCCTGCCAGATCCGAAATGACAGAAGCTGCCTCGTGGCGGTATCCGTAGCCGGTCTCGCCGCCCGCCCGAGAGTCTTCCGGCGTCCGCTCACTGCCGGGAAACCGTTCCCGGGGGCTCTTGGGCTTTGAACCGGGGTCTGCCGCGCTTACTGTGCGCTGGATACGCTGCCCGTGCGATCGCTTGTTCGATTGCGCCGTCAGCCTGAACCATCCGCCGCGGGAGCTCGTCTGCTCGTAACACCCCTTGGTCGGCGGCTGAATTTCACCAATTCCCGAAAATTTGAACAAAAGGCCTCGCCGTTGGAAGTATCGCCTTGCTCCAGGGCCGCGTCGCACTCGGGAGTGTTCGGGCATTGCTGGCACCGACTCAGGTGCGTCTCAACCTCTGAGAAAGCTGCCTTGCGCATGTAGCTTCCGCCACTGACGCCCAGGGCTTCCAGCATCCGGTGGATGCGAAGACCGCCGATCCGTTGATTCAAGTCTTGTCGGTAGGATCGCAGGAATCGCGAGCTCTGGATGCAATTGAAGAGCATAGCGATGCCTGCCACCAGCAGGGCGCAGCTGGCGATGACCACCAATACAGGCCCAAACTCTCCCCAGAACTGATCGGCACCCATAACACGTAGCTCCCGAATTATAGAATCGTCGACTGAGCCAGCAGCGAGCTCGGAAACAGCGCCTGCACCTTGAGGAATCGCGGGGGAGACGGATGCTGGAGGATGCCTCTCGTTCACTGCGCGAAGAGCTGTTGGAGGCACCTTCCATCGCATCATTAATCGTTTTCGAAGCTGCACGCAATGAGTATAGGTCCCGATGGGAATGAGGGTTTACCCTCGATAGACCAGCGATCGAGGGAAATGGGACCGCAGACCGCGGCCCGATCCCCCCGCGCTACCCGAGACCCGCCGATATTGCACAGAAGTTGCTGTCACGAGAACCCGGGCCGAGACGCTGCGCGGATAAATTTATCTTCCGTGATCGGTAGTTTCCATCATTCTTCTCTGAGTAGCGTTAAAGAAAACCGTTAAATATATTGCTTTTCCATCAATCCAATCATATACCGCGCAGAAATCCTTCCGAAAACGCGAGATTTCCCAAAGATCGAAGTTTGGCGGAGCTGTTATGGCGATATCATTGGTATGCGAAAGTGCAGCCCGAAGCAGTTCATCTCCATTCGGATCAAAACCGGCCAAAGGAAATCTTGGTCTCTTGTAATAATCTGGACCACCCCATGGAGGGTCGAGGTAAATTGCATCAAACGTAAACGAGCTAATCGCGCTTAATGCGTCGTCATTCGCAAACTCAATCTGGCTTTCAACGCCATATATGGTCGCGTTATGCTTGGCCATGCCAAGTCTTTCTCTATTTGTATCGACAGCAATGACTCTTTTCCCGGCTCTGGCTAAACCTATAGCAGATCCACCTACCCCACAAAACGCATCCAATACAATGTTCCCCCCAAGCATCTTCCCAATAGATAACGCAGAAAGCTCAGGTTTTGCGGAATACAAGCCTTCTTCATCGACTTGGATTCCATCGTCAAATTTCGAAAAAAGATGGTACCGCAGGGCCCAATATTTTTGGAGGTGTTGGCCAAAGGGGCAGTCTTTCTGGCTCATGAATTTGACGGCTCCTGAACACAGTGTCGGTCAAAACGCGGCATATGGCGAGCTACGTGCGGGATAGCGTTTGAAGCAAGGATCGGGATCGGGGTCACAGGATTGGGGTCTGCCATTTCCCATCCTCGGGTCCCGCAAGGGCGATTCATCTCACGGCACGACTTATCGTCACCCGCAACACCGAGTTGGTCCGCGATCTCCTGCATGCTGTTAACACGCGCCGGTAAAGCACGCGCCATCGATTCACGGCGCCCCGGATAATGCCTCGCAAACCAGTCGAGCGGCTTCGCTAGTGAACCGCGCTGCGCCCGACCAGCCCATCCGCCGATTCACGTGTTGCGCGTATACCCCGGTGAGCTGACGCATCCCTTTCGACAGGCTCCCGTCCGGAGTCTCTACCAAGAAATGGTAATGGTTGGTCATTTGACAATAGGCGTGACAGCGCCAATTGAACCGCCCAAAGACATTTCCGAAAACATCAAGCCAGCCCCCCGGTCTTCCTCGTCGCGGTAGATCGCCCCGCGACGATCCCCGCGAGGGGTGACATGGTGGAGCCCTCCAGCGGGCTCGATGCGCAATGATCTGGCCATGCTTGGAGGATAGACTAGGGATGCGGGGTTGCATGACTTGACCCCTGTTTGCACTTTTTGCATGGCGGGCAGCTGCTGCCCGGCCATGAGCGGGCTTTGGACGCGCGGCGGCTGCCGCCATGCAAAAAGTGCAAACAGGGTCAAGTCATGCAACCCCGCATCCCTAGTCTATCCTCCAAGAGCATGGCCTTGATCGATTGCGCATCGAGCCACTGGAGGGCTCCGCCCATGTCACCCTCAGGATCGTCGCGGGGCGATCTACAGCAACGAGGAAGCCGGGGGTCGCTTGATGTTTTCGGAAATGTCTTTGGGCAGTTCATTCGT
>CAVQCX010000008.1:0-259196 GCA_963711095.1 uncultured Gammaproteobacteria bacterium
AAGTCGCTTCCGGCCGTTTTTGCCTAGCCCTTATGCCGTAAGGGTTTCCGCGCTTTTCTCCTTCATATACAGCCTGTTACGTCTTCCTACTCGGTGCCGCTCGGTGCCATTGACCGCCACAAGATACGGTTTCATACTGTGACCATACTGTGACCCGCTGAGTCACAGCACACCATGGGAAGGCACCGATGCCGACGTTGTACGAGAAGCCCACCAAGACCCGCAAGGCACCCCCAGCCGACGCTCTCTACTTGTCCGAGCTTCAACCCCCAGACCGGGGCAAGCGGATCATCTTCGATCAGCACCCGGAAGCCCCCCGCGGATTCGGGGTCAAGGTCACGGCGGCCGGGACCAAGGTGTTCCTGTTGCGCTACTTCGCCGATGGCAAGGACCGGCTGATGGTTATCGGCGAGCATCCGACATGGAGCTTGGCAGCTGCTCGGCTCGAGGCGGCAAGCCACCGCAAGCGGATCGACACAGGCACCGACATCCTGGAGGCACGGCGCGAGGAGCGACAAGAGCCCACCGTTGCCGATGCCGTCAAGCGCTATTGCGAAGGCCCCGCGGCCGGCCTGAAGTCCCATGGCCAGATCACCGCCACCTTGCAGGCCTACTTCGTCGAGCCGTTGGGCACGCGCAAGCTCTCCACTATCAGGCGCCGGGACATCATCGTCCTGGTGGAGGCGCTGGCCACCAAGCACGGGCGCACAGCGGCACTACTGCTGATCTACATCAAGCAGCTGTTCGCCTGGGCCGAGGACCGCGAGCTGATCGAGGTCAGCCCGATTGCCAGCCTGAAACCGGCCAAGGTCTCCAAGGCGCTGGTGCCCAGGGCCCGAGGGCGCGTACTCGACCCTGACGAGATCCGGTCATTCTGGAGCGCTGCGGACGCCTGCGGCATGTTCGCGCTCACCGCCCTGGCGCTGAAGCTGGTGCTGGTCACCGGGCAACGCCCTGGGGAGGTCTCAGGCATGCGCTGGGAGGAAATCCAGGGCACCACCTGGACTATCCCGGCATCGAGGCGAGGCAAGACCGATACAGCGCACTCCGTGCCGCTGACTGCTACGGCGTTGGGCATCCTGGAGCAGGCGCGGGTGGAGCTCCAGCGGCTCGGCAAGCGCCGCCCGACACAGCCCTCCGGCTGCGTCTTCGAGGCGCGGCCGGGCGCCCCGATCACCACCGCCGCGCTGGCCAGAGCCGTGACCCGCTTCGCCGCCGCCCTCGGCAACAAGGATGTCGACACCTGGGGGAACTGGTCAACCCACGATTTGAGGCGCACCTGCCGCACTGGACTTGCCGCGGCTGGTGTCAACGACGTGGTGGCCGAAGCCGTCATAGGGCACGGGCGCAAGGGCATCGCAGCTGTCTATGACCACTACGCCTACGCCGACGAGAAGCGCTCCGCCCTGGAGGTGTGGGAGCGCCGACTGCTGGCCATCATCGGCGCGGAGGGCTGATCAATGGATCAATCCGCTATCGACGCCTGTATGAAAAAGATTGCGTCCGAGATCTCGAAAAAGTTCGCGAAACAAAAAGCGCTCTCTGACCGACTGGAGCGCCGCATTCTATTCATCATCGAAGCCGTGGCCGGAAAGTACTCCACCATCGAGCAAATATCCGATGATGGCACCATCACAAGGCGCACATCCCCATACAAGACCGGCGAGATGCACCGGGAAATAAAAGCGGCGTTATCCCATGTCGATAAACTGCGCGAGAGTCTCGACACGCTGCTTTCGCTAGACCCGTATTTGGACTTCCATGGCCCCGTCTATGAAAGCATGCTCGCAGAAAGAGACCGCATTCTCGCAGGGGTCGAAAAGACCCAAACGCGAGAAGCCTTTTTGCTCGGTCTGCACTTGCGCCAATCATGGGTCGCTCTTGCTGGCACTCGCCAAAGACTGCGGGAGATCGAGGAGATCAGCAGGCCGCGGCAAGGGCGCCCTAAAGCATTTCTCGCATCCACCCTCGTCATGGACATTCAGGATGATTTGCAGAAGGCTCGGGAATGCGGACATCTTGAATTCGACGCAGAGAAAGAAGAGGCCTTTGTAGATCTCGTTTTCGGTGCCATCGACAAGTATTTCCCGGAGGCCAAGTTCAAGCGACCCTCTGAGAAGGCGATAGGCCAATACCGGGAGCGCAGGGAAAAGGAATACCGCCAATCACAGGAACAGGCGCGAAGGCTCATAGCCGAGTCCGAGCGCGACCGGAAAAAAACATAGCCGAATTACGGATCTTTTTTTCCGTACTTTCGGGCGGATAGCCGGCATGGTATGACCCACCATGCCACCCGGAGCTATCCATGGTCACCGCCCCGCATCTATCCCCCCCCGACACCGCCGCATATCTCGGCCTGTCCGACAGGACCTTGGCGCGCTATCGCTCGCAGGGAATCGGGCCGTCCTACGTTCGCACGCCGCACAAGATCATCTATCGCCGCGCCGATCTGGATGCATGGCTACAGGCCCATGCCGTGCAGCCGGTCCGCGAGCGCCAGCGCCAGGCCGGAGCCTGACCCGTGGCCCACAAAAAACCCGCGCGGGGGCGTCACCCCCCGGCGGGCTGTGGTCTGGACTCGCACGCCGATCATAGCCCATCTCCCGGTCGGCCGGGCCTACCGTCTGCCGACCCTGCCCCGGCCGGCGAGCTGGCCGCCTATGCCGCCATGGTCGCCGCCCTCCGGGCACGTCGGCGCCGTCGAGGTGCGCGATGAGCGCCGAGACTCGCGCACCGACCTTCAACGAGGTGCACCAGGCGGCCCGGGGTCGGTGGGCAGAGATCTTGCCCGCCCTGGGCGTACCCACCGAGGTTCTCACCGGCCGGCACGGACCCTGCCCTGGGTGCGGAGGCCGGGACCGGTTCCGCTGGGACGACCGCGACGGCCGCGGCACATGGATATGCGGCGGCGGGGGCTCGCCTGTAGCCGGCGACGGGTTCGAGTTACTGGGACATGCCCTCGGGATGTCCAAGGCCGAGGCATTGCGGGCCGTCGCGCAGCACCTCGGCATTCGGGGCGATGCGGCATCCGCGGCTCGGCTGGCGGAGATCCGCGCTCGGCGAGAGCGCGAGCGGGTCGAGGCCGCAGTTTGGCATGAGCTGCTCGTTCTCGCCGATGTAGTGGGAGCCAGGGTCACCGAGCGCAAGTTTGCGAAAGATCAGAAATTCAGGACCGTCCGCCCCGGGTGGCGACCGATGCCCGACGCGCACTGGGACCGGGAGCGGCTGGCCGCTCGGCGGCTGCAAGCCGGTCTCGCGAGGCTCTATCCATGACCGCCGACCCGAGCATCTTGGATGCGTTACCGCCCGAGGCGGATAAATCTACCGGACCACGCCAGGCAGACGATGTAGGCACTCTGTCGCTGACCGCGGTCGAGTGGACCGAGGACACGTTGGCGCGCGTATTTACCCGGACTTATGGCGACCGGCTGCTCTTCGACCACACCGCCGGGAGCTGGTACCTCTGGCGCGGGATACGCTGGGAGCGAGAACAAACGCATCTGGCCTACGACCTGATACGGCGGATCGCCACACAAACGAGGGACAAGCGATTGTTGCGCGCATCCGTGCTTTCGGGCGCCGAGCGCATGGCACAGGCCGACCGGGTGCACGCACGGACGAACGATATTTGGGATCGCGATCCATTCTTGCTCTGCACTCCGGCCGGGACCGTGAATCTGATGACCGGCGAGCTGAGGGAATCTCTCCAGTCTGAGCACATCACGAAGAGCACGAGCGTCGCACCTGCTCCGCCTGGAACGCTGGCACCGCGCTGGAGGGCATTTCTGGCCGAAAGCACCGGCAACGATTCCGAGCTGATCGCATTCCTTCAGCAGATCGCCGGATATGCTCTCACCGGGGATATTCGCGAGCATGCGCTCTTTTTTGTCTACGGACCCGGCGGCAATGGCAAAAGCGTTTTTTTGAATACCTTCAGACATCCTGATCTCGGGGATTCTAATATGACCCAGGTTCACGAAATGCGGGGTGAGCACACGAGTGTCCGGGTGGCTTGATATGGGTCGCTGGCGGCTCGCTCCGTGCCAGCTTGCGGAATAATCGGCCACAGTTATGCCGAGACCAATTCATAAACCAGACGTAAATTCGTGCCGGGAAAAATTGTCTCGGTCTGGTTGAGCTCATTACAAAGGTGAAAGATGATCTCATCGGCACAACGATTGGCCTGGTGATGCACGCGCACCGTCAAGGTCCCGGCATTTTGGTCGGGCACCAGGTCGGCTTCCGTGCTGTAGAGTGCTCTGAGTAGACTGCGCGCATCGTCTTCGCGACGCATCTTCTCGCGTGCCATCTGCGCCATGGCGGTTTCGGCACGGTAGGCCACCATCTTGATGGTGTCGATCAGGTGCTTGCTTTGTGTGCTCAGTTGCTTGAAGCGTTGCTCTTCGGGTAGCTCGGCGATGGTGATGTGGTGTTTGACCGCTTTGCGCTGGGTCTTCAGCTCTTCGAGCTCCTTTGTCAAGTCCTCGATCTGCTCTTGGAGCGCGGCCTTTTGCTGCTCGAACGCAGCCACTTGTTTGGGCTCGATCTCGCCTTTGAGATTCATCGCCGAGAAGGCGGCAAGCTTGCGGGTGAGGTGACCTCGAAGGCTGCGCACCTGTCCATCGAGGCGCCGATACGCCGGGTTCACCACCTTTGTGGTGTCAGGAATCTCCTCCGTCGCATAGTCGATCAGACGGTCCAGTCCGTAGTGTTGGCGCATGTACTTGAAGAAGTTTTCCTGCGACCATCTGGCGAACATGGCCGCCGCCACCGGTCCCGGCTCCGAACGGTAATCGCTCGAGAGCACCGCGGTCTGATGGGCGCTTTCGGTGCGTTTGCGGATTTCGCGCACCCACACCTTACCCCCCAAAAAGGTGCCTCGCTCGGCCAGGTCCATCGCCACGCAGGCGCCCGATGAGAGCGGCACCTGGCAGGGCGAGAACTCCTCGGGCGGCCAAGCCTCGCCGGGGTACTTGTGGTAAGTCAGGCAGGCAATGCGTTTGTTCTTCATGGCCTGCACAAACCCCGGACTGTAGCCTTCCCGGTCAAAGATCAGGGTGAAACGGTGCAACGTCGCATCGGCCTGTAACTGCTCGGGCGTGGGCTGGTGGGGGATCTCCTGCTCCAGGCGCGGCACAATCTCGTGCTCCAACACCTGGAGCATCCCGGGATCGACCGCTTGGTTGAGCACAAAGAACGGCTGGCCATCCATGGCATTGACCCAGTAGTCGGTGGTGGCGCGCAAACACAGCTTCTGGCGCGCCACGTAGTGGCGGGGCAGCTCGGTTTGATGGCCGTGGTAGACCCGCACATGGCCATCGACGTACAACACCGCTGCCTGCTCGGGATCCGCACCCATCCAGTGGGCACACAGCTCGGCGCTCCAGGCGCTCGCCTGCTGCTGGTCGGCAAGCAGGGCGATCTTGTTGCGCACGGTACGCACTTCCGGAATGCGGTCCAGCCCCAGCAGCTTGCCCCATTCGCCTGGGGCACGGTAGCGCAGTTGCTCCAGCGATGGCAGCCGCGCCAGCGCCAGGAAGGCCAGCATCAAGAACAGGCTCTCCAGTCCATAGTAGCCCTTGGGCAATTGGAAGTATTTATGGGCCTGATGCAGCAGACCGACCGCCAACAGCGCCGGCAGGGCCAACAGCACGCCCCCATTGGGAACATCCGAAACCGCTTGAAATACCGGTGCTACGGCGGTGAGGTCGCCCACGCTGGCCGCCATCCGAGCCAGCTGGTTGCACGCCCCCATCCCCATCGGCGCCTCTGCGTCTTCGCCGCTGCGTTGGCTTTTGGTGCTTAGGGGCGTATCGCGGTCTTTTTTTTTGTGGGCTTATGCAGGCGCCCCGCGCCTATGGCCTTGGCCAGCGTATTACGTTTCACGCCCAGTTGTTCTGCAACTGCCGATGTCTGCAACCCCTCGTCGAGTAATCTCTGTGCTTCCTGCAACACCTCAGCCGTCAGCACCGCCGGTCCGCGCCGATTCGGTTCTTGATAAAACCCCGCCACGCCTTTCTGCCGATAGCGCTTCACGGCCCGCTTGACACTGATCAGGGTCACGCCAAAGGCACGTGATATTTCCGCCTGCGTGGCGTTCCCATTAATGCAGAACTGCGCAGTGATCATTCGAAACGTCGCTACATCCTTCTCGTCGTGAATAAACACCGGCATGCATCCATTGAAATAAGTCACCTGCCCATTGCCTTTTTCATAAGCTAATTGCGCATTGATGTGTTCCACACCATCAGGAAAAATCGGCAATTGCATCTGTGGCATCGTCGAGCTCTCTGGACGCAATGAACGGAATTGAGAAAGGTAAATGGATGGGTACAGGGTCGCCACCTCCCGTCCGCTGTGGCATATCTCGGTATCGTTTCAAAATCCTACCGACGTGACAAGCCGAGCCCGACTACCGCTTCTGTTTCTCTTGCAACCCCAGGTATCCAAACGAGTTCCGCCACTTTGGAGGCGGCCGAGATCTAAGTCGAGATCAGGAGGTCTGAAGGTCTATCTCGGGGCGATCGTGGTCCTGGTCAGCGCGCTGGAGCAGGGTCTGTCCCCTCAGCGGCGCAAGCAACTGATCGAACAGCTCGATATCTGGCCGCAGACCCTTGCCCGCTGGCGTCTATGGTGGCGGGGGATCTTTCCGGCCAGTCGCTGTTGGCAGGCAGCGCGGGGCCAGTTTGTGCCTGCGCTGGCGGTGGGCCAGTTGCCCGGTGCCCTGTTGGGTCGGCTGAGCGGGGTCGATCTGCGCCATCGTCTGTGCCGGTTGCTGCGCTTGGTGGCCCCGGTCACGACGGTCTCCTGGTCGGGCTCTTTGCGGGTGGCCATAGATCCGCAGAAGAGGTGATCGCCGGCGCGCTGGAGGCGTTTGTAGACTCCCGGTGGAGTGAATAACGGGAGACGGCGAATGGCGAGCCAAGAAGATCTCGATCGCTGGGCGCGGCTGCGCTTTGCGATCATCGGCCCCTTGTTGGCCGCACCCCCGAAGGCCGGGGCGTTGCGCCAGGCACTGGCCGCGCTGGCAACCAAGCACTGGACCCACCCGGTCAACGCCACCGCGGTGCGCTTTAGCTTCGCCACCCTGGAGCGCTGATACTATGGCGCACGTCAGGCGAGCGATCCGGTGGCGGCGCTGCGTCGGCGTGCACGCCAAGATGCCGGGCAGTTCCGCCGACTCAGCGCGGCGCTGATCCAGGCCCTGGAAGCCCAGTATCGGGGGCATCCGGGCTGGACGGTGCAACTGCACTACGACAATCTGGCGGCCCTGGCCGAACAGGCGCCCGCCCTGCAGCCCTTACCTTCCTATGGCACGCTGCGCCGCTATATGAAGGCCCGCGGCTATCATCGCCGGCGCCCTCCCAAGCGCGATACCCCCGGTGCTCGCCAGGCCACCTGGAACTCGAATTCGATTACCGCAGGCTTGGTGGCCAAGCTGAACATGTGAAGGAGCGCTTCCGTCTCATTGAGACCGCGTGTCACTTTGGGGGGACGCGTCGTTGGATCGAGTGCCCAAGATGCCACCGCCGGGTGGTGGCAATCTACGGCGTTGGCAGGCGTTTTCTGTGCCGGCACTGCCACGAACTGACGTACGCCGCCGCGCGAGAAGCCAAGCACTTCCGACGGTTCAGGAAAGCGCAGAAGGTACGAACGCGGCTGGGTGGATCGAAGAATTTACTGGAGCCTTTCCCCCCGAAGCCCCGCGGGATGCACTGGGCAACCTACGAGCGGCTCTTCTTCGGCTCCCTCGTCAGCGAGGGGAGCTTTTTTGACGAGGAAGCGCGGCGACTCGGTCTGACTGACTAGACAAACCATTGTCTCCGCAGCCCCCTTCACTCCTGTTCGAGTCATTGTCAGGGACGTGCAGTCACCGCAGGGAGCGGGTGGAGCCATCCGTGGACCCCGTGTCGCCGTGGGAATGGAGGCACCGCTAGCCCCGGAGGGATGACCGAGATCGGCCAAAAGCGGACGCACTTAGCCGGCGTCTTCATACAGCCTACCAACACCAAGGCGGCGGGTGTGGCAGCGTTCTTTGACTTGTTCTGTCGACTAACGCGAATGCGCCCCGGCAAAGCAAAAGCCTACTCAATCGCTTCGATTTCGATGAAAAGGTTGTTAACGATGTTCTGCCGGTACTCAAGTTTCTTGCCCTTACTGCCACCCAGTTTTCGGTCCCTGGGCGGTATATGTGTTAAGGGACCTTCGCACTGTCTTAAAGCGCGCACCTCAACATGTGAATAGTTGGGATACTCTTCGTCATCAAGCGGGTCGTGAACCGGAGTGGCCATCCCGTTGAACCGTGCGACTTCGACGGAGAACGAATAGCAACCATCTGTCACTTGGCCGTTACGCCTGTGTCTTACATCTTCGGGCGTGGAGAACTTTGCCCAGTTACATGAAAAGTCAGGAAACCTGATCGTCTCCGTCCGCAGCTTCTGCTGATCACTGTCGTAATCAGCGATAACGTATCCGTGGTACAGCTTTTCACGCGATTGAAACTGCTGGTCTGCTATGCGACCGCTGATTCGCAGATGCTCGGGTACCGGCACAACAAACTATTCCTTGAACTTCGCCACCAACGTATTGATAGCTCCTTGCTCACCTCCCGGCTCAATATCGATACACCGCAAAACATCGCTTTTTTCATTAACTAGGCCAGCCAATTCCGTCGTATTGTAGATCTCAATGTTCAAACTTTTGTCCGTTTTTCGGTTCCAGTACACCAGCATCACCCCTTCCTCTATGGATGGCGCTATCCTAGTCGGGGTCAAACCGTGGCGTAGGAAAATATCCGTCGCCAGTGCAACGCTTCGCTTTTTGCATTCGCTAGTTGGCGGCTTGATACCGACGTTTTGCCAAGCACTGGGAAATGGCATGCTATCCGCCATACGCTCAAATGACTGCATCAGATCGTCTCTACGGTCCCCTGGCGAAGAATCACGTGCGCTCGACGGCCACGAAACAGCGCCGTGTTTAGGCCTTGGGTATCCCGGCGGTAACCGCAAATTTCCAGCCACAGATTCGAGATAACCGTTACTTATGCGATCCGCCCACTCCCGCAAGAACGCTTCGCATCTTTCGTCGATATAGACAGGCTTCGTCGAATGCAGAACACGCAGCGTCGGCACTTCCGGGTGCGCCTGCGTACCCGCCCACCCCCACGGTCGCGACTGGATAATGTACCGCACGCGATTGAGATCCGCTTCGTCATCACCGCCGAGGCTTTCCGTGCCGAAATACCGCTCGTGCGCTTGGCTAGCGACCATCGCGTCGCTGTTTCTCTGTTCCATGGCCCTATAACGCCCCTTGTAGATTGTCTCTCACCATGATTTTGAACGTCTCCCAGTCCTGCGTTAGGTAGTCGATATTTCGCTCCACTTGAGAACTTGAAGGTGGCTGACATTCCCGATGAAAATTTGCTCGGGCAATTACCGCTCCGCGCGATACGGTGCGTCCTTGCTGCTCTGGCTCGCTGGAACTGGCGTCTAAGCTGAGCGTCACTTCCCCGTTCGCTAAGAGATACTTTAGTCTTAAACCTAAACCAGATAGAGTATCAGGAGACCCAAACCAAGATCCCTCTTTCAGAAACCGCTCTCTCAAGAAAAGTTTTGGCTCGTCAATTTCTACAACTGCGGTGAAATTGATGCCAGTTGCTCGATACTCAACATGCGGAAGCACTTTGACGTAGCGCTTTGCGATTTCCGGAGCCTTACTATTCTGCACGTCGTTCTGGAGGAGAAGGTCCGTAACCTGCAACCTCTCCCGCTGGACAGTAATCAGCACTCCGCTTGCATAGCTCACACGCGACAATACCGGCGTCGTTAGAGGTGGATCGTCGTCCCCCACATCCCACCCCCAGTCGCGTGAAACGATCCCTTGGTCTTCAAGGAAGTTTGGGTTCAAGATCGTTGGATTGTGCTCAGCCCCTACAACCACCACGGAGAGTTCAGTTGCGCGCGTTGTCATGTCGTCGTCAGAGGCTCAGGGTGGGCCCGTGCCGCAGCACGAAATATAGTTTCTTTCGGGAAGCATAGCAAAAATAGACACTTGGGCCATTGATTCGACCACCCGGGTGTCTACATGCAACGCGAAATTGTTCCAGCCGACATCGCGCGCCGAGGCGAAGAAAATTAGGTGTCAGCATTGAGTCGCCTAGGGCTGAAATGAAGCCGGCACCGCTGCTGGGGCGTTGACGACGCAGTTCGTAGCGGGTCCGGTCGCTCGATTTCACCCTGATTCCCTCTCGGTGCGGGTGGCGCCGCGCGGTCTGCGGGCCTGCACGGCCGCCGGTGAGACGAAACCCCGACCGTCCACCAATTCTAGGGGGAACTTGGCTCACGTCAATCCGTCGGGGGGTGTCAGACACTGGGCTCTCCGGCCGAGCGGATGACTCCCTCGGGTCGAACTCAGACATGCGGGCACGGGATTGCCGTCGGCGAGGCGTGAGGCGACGCACCCGAAGGGGCGGCGCAGGGCCGGAGCTTCCGTGGCGACTGGGCACTCCCTTTGCCGTCCTGGCGCGTGACCCGAGGTCCACCATAGGCTACCCCGCGGCGCTGCGGTATCGGACGGATCTGAGAGCCTTGTAGGACCGGGATTACACCGGGAGGCGTTCGCAGCCCCTGCGAGCGGTGGCCCAAGGCCAGCCGCCACCGACCCCCAGCAGTGCCCACAGCACCGCTCGGCAGTCACGGCGCCGCCTTTGTCCCGGTTGCCGAGCCCTGCCCGAGGGCAAGCGGACGGTCGGTGCCTGGCTAGGGACGCGCGGAGCCCGCCAGCTGGGAGACGGCACGCCCGCGTCTTTTGGGTCCCGAAACGCGCGCGCACGCGTGGAAGGTCGGCGCCCTGGACCCGAGGCGACGTCATAACGGGGCGCATGGTCGGTGGCAATCCCTCCTCGCCCCGATCATCGGGCCAATCTGCGCTCACCGATTCCCCGGCAACAAGCAGGGCCAGCAGGCCATCCGGCGGGCCACGCGGACCACCTTGGGGGACTATTTGGGGGACCTGCGTCGCTGTCAGAAAAGAAAAAGCCCCATATATCAAGGGCTTAGTCTTCTTGCGTGGCGGAGAGGGAGGGATTCGAACCCTCGGTACGTTGCCGTACACACACTTTCCAGGCGTGCTCCTTCAGCCGCTCGGACACCTCTCCGGTAACTTGCTTTCATTCGGCCGTACTCCACCGCGTCGGCCTGGGCGACACCCCTCACACGGGAGGGATTGACTCAGGCCATCCATGGCCTTCGCCCTGCGGGCGCCGCTGTGCGGCGTCCAAAACGGCTGTCCTGCCGTTTTGTGACTCAGGCCATCCATGGCCTTCGCCCTGCGGGCGCCGCTGTGCGGCGTCCAAAACGGCTGTCCTGCCGTTTTGTGACTCAGTCATCATGGCCTTCGCCCTGCGGGCGCCGCTGCGCGGCGTCCAAAACGGCTGTCCTGCCGTTTTGTGACTCAGCCATCCTGGCCTTCGCCCTGCGGGCGCCGCTGCGCGGCGTCCAAAACGGCTGTCCTGCCGTTTTGTCGAACCCTCGGTACGTTGCCGTACACACACTTTCCGGGCGTGCTCCTTCAGCCGCTCGGACGCCTCTCCGGATGGGTCTGGATCCTGCGCCGTCTCTGGGCGGATTCGGGTCGGGGCGGTGGGCTGAGGCCCCGGTCTCCCGACGCGGCGCGACAGTATACCAGAACGGAGCGAGAGGCAAACCGGGCGGCTACGAGGCTGCCAGCTGCGCGCTCAGAGGTGGTGGCCGAGCTGAACCCGCGCGCAGTCTCCCAACAGGACCCTGAAGGCCTCGGAGGACATGCGTACCAGCTCGCCATGGCTGCCGGCCTCGAAATAGACTTCCGGCTGCTCCTCGACCCGGTAGTCCACCAGCGTCTCGACGCCATAGAGATCACCGAAGGGCGGCACCGAGCCCGGCTCGCAATCGGAGAAGACGCTGTGGATCTCCTCCTCCTTCACCAGGGCCAAACCTCTCCCGGTGAGCCCGTTCAAGCGCTCCACCTCCAGGTGGTGGGTCGCGGGAATCACCGCCAGCACGTAGCCCGCCGCATCGGACAGCAGCACACCCTTGACGAGTAGATCGCCCGGGACATGGGCCGCCTCGGCAGTATGCAGGGCCGAGCCCGTGCGCGCATGGGTGATCAGCTCAAAGACCGCGTCCTGATCCTCGAACAGCTCCTGGATCTTCGGTGCCAAAGCCATGACAGTACCCTCTGCTGTGCTCATGCCTGCGGATTCATTGCAGTATAGTAGCGTGCTGATCCTCGACCGCTGCCAATCGCCATGGGCACGACCAAGAAAAAGCGAGCCAAGGGACCGACCCTGGCCGAGACCTCGGACCGGCATCGCCTCTATGAGCTCTCGGTGCAGTGCCCCGAGGCCGAGATCGATTTCGTCGATGAGACCTTCCGCAGGCTGCGCGGGCGCAAGCCCCGCCTGCTGCGCGAGGACTTCTGCGGCACCGCGGGCGTGTGCTGCGAATGGGTGAAGCGCCGGCGCACCAACCGGGCCGTGGGCGTCGACATCGACCCGGAGGTGCTCGACTGGGGGCGCACGCACAACCTGACCGGTCTCACGCCCACCCAGCTCCAGCGCCTGAGCCTGCGGCGCGAGGACGTGCTCAAGGTCCGCAGCGAGCCCATGGATGCGATCTGCGCCATGAACTTCAGCTACTGGCTGTTCAAGGAGCGCGCCCAGCTCAAGCGCTATCTGCGCCGGGCGCGCGAGGCCCTGGCCGAGGACGGGGTGTTGTTTCTCGACGCCTACGGCGGCTACGACTCGTTCCGGGAGATCGAGGAAGAGCGCGAGATCGACGGCTTCACCTACGTCTGGGAGCAGGAGAAGTACGAGCCGATCAGCGGCGGCCTGATCTGCCATATCCACTTCGCATTCCCGGACGGATCACGCATGGAGCGGGCCTTCAGCTATGACTGGCGGCTCTGGACGCTGCCGGAGATCCGCGACCTGCTCGGTGAGGTGGGATTCTCCCGAGTCACGGTCTACTGGCAGGGATGGGACGCGGACGGAGAGCCCGACGGCAACTTCCGCCCGGCGCAGGAGGGCGAAGCGGACGCGGGCTGGATCTGCTATCTCACCGCCGAGCGCTGACCTCGGTAGAAACGTTGACGAGGGCTCTCAGCCCCGGCCCTGCAGCGTGCGGATCTGCCCCAGTGCACCGGAGAGCACCGGCTCGAGCTTGCGGCGCATGAGGCTGCCGATGGCCGTGGTGCCGCCGAGCACCGAGCGCAGCACCCCGTAGCCCATGCCGGAGAGCACCAGGGCGGCGCGCAGCTGGGGCAGCAGATCAGGCACCGCGGCGAGCAGCGCGCGCACCTCGGGGTCCCCTTCAGCCGCACAACGGGCCTCGGCCTCGGCGACCAGGGCATCCAGGGGCTGGTCGGGATCGCCCTCCGGACGCAGGGCCGCGAAATAATCGCGCAGAATCTCCAGGGTCAGGCTTACCACCTCCTGATTGGCGGGCTTGTTGAGCACCAGCACCAGGGTCTCCAGGAACGCCTGTCCCGGGGCGGAAAACACCTTCAACAGGGTCTGCGCAGCGGCGTTGCCCGCCTCGGCGAGGGACGCCAGAGCGAGCGGCGCGGGCCGCTCCGGCGCCTGCAGGGGCAGCTCGTGCGGTGCGGCGGCGAGAAAGCCGACGTAGTAGGCGTGCTTGCGCCCGGCCCGCTTCCGAAGCCGCCCGGGTCTCCGGACTGAGCAGGCCGGGCTGCAGCACCAGACGAACGGTCTCGATCATCACCTCGGGCTCGGTCTCGAAGGCCAGGTGCTCGACCAGATAATCGGCAAGCACAGGCCCCATGGAGCCGGCAGCGATGGCGGGGTTGGCAAGCATGTGCCGGGCATGCTCGGCGTCCTCCATGATCCACCAGGCCCGGCGCGCCAGCTCGGTGGTCAGCCCGGGCGCACAGACCGCGGCCATCACCGCCTCCGGCTCGCCGAGCAGCAGCAGTTGCTCCAGGCTCTCGTCGCGCATCTGGCCCATGCGGGTCCAGCGCTTGAGATAGACCGGATAGCCGCCCGGCGAGCCCAGCACATGCCCGGAGAGAAGCTCGCGCACACGCCGCAGATATTGTTCGTCACGGCAGTTCGGGTTGAGTCTGACCTGGGCCTCGCCGCGCTCGGTCAGGGCATGCACCACCATGCTCGACTCGTTGATACGGATCGCCAGCGGACGGTTCGCCAACATCACGTTCAGGCGCAGCGCGTCTTGGCTGGACAGCTCGCTGGGGGGCATTTCGGCGGGGCCGGCCAAGCCGCCGGCCGGGCTCAGTCCCGACCGCGGTCGGCCGGGGCGGCCGCGTCATCCGGGGGTCGGTAGGCGGGGTCTTTGGGATTCAGAAATATGAACTGGAAATCGCCCTGCTCGAGCTCGACGTAGTCCAGCACCGCCTGGTCGAGCAAGGGCACGTACTCCGGCTCCATAACGATCTCGACGCCTTCGCAGGTGAGCCGGATATCGTCGTCCTTGGGATCATCGAAGCCCATCCGGTAGTCGATCGCACCATCGGGCTTGCGGGCCACCGCTAAACGCAGGGCCATGCCCTCGGCCCCACCCTTCTGCGCCGCGGACCGCACCTGGTCAGCGGCTACCGGAGTCACCTTGAACATTGCGATCGTCTCCCCCGCTGTGTCGGATGGCACATCGACCCCGTTTGACCGACGGGCCCAGCGCTACGAATTCAGGCGCCCCGACAGGCTCGCACCTGGGCCACGAAGCGCTCCGCCCAATGATTGCCCCCGACATTGCGCATGTGGCTGTAGCTGGCCAGGAGATTCTTGTAGACGATGCCATCGTGGCGCCCGTCCACGCCGCTCCCGCGCAGCACCTCGTACGCATAGGTCAGGCCGGGTGCAAGATTCTCCAGGCGCGAATAATGGAACTCGTGGGCGGCAATCTCGAGCGATTGTCCCGGCGCCTGGGGCCAGGGACTTGTCCCGGTCTCCCTTAACCGTACGTAGCCCCGCCCCTGGGGCCGCGCGTACATCACGGCGTCCCCCGGAATGATCCCCACCATATTACAGCTTTTGCCTTTCCAGGTCAGGCTGCGCGAGAGGTACATCAGCCCCCCGCACTCCGCATAGGTGGGCCCGCCTGCCTCGACAAACTCGCGGATGGCCGCGCGCAGGGCTGCATTCGCCTCCAGCTCGGCCATGCGCGACTCGGGGAAGCCACCCCCGAGAAACAGCCCGTCAATCGCCGGGAGGGCGGCATCGGAAAGGGTATCGATGGGCACCAGCTTCGCGCCGCACGAGGCCAGGATCTCCAGGTCCCCGGGGTAATAGAAGCCGAAGGCCCGATCCTGGGCGATGCCGATGCGCACGGCCGGGCCGGTCGCGAACGGCCGCGGTGGCTGCTCGCAGAGCGGCAGCTGCGGGCTGGTGTGCGCGATCCCGATCAGGTGCTTCAGGTCGATCTGCTCCGCGACCAGGGCGCCGATGCGCTCGATGGCGGCGGTGGCCTGCTCCGCCTCGTTGCTGGGCACCAGCCCGAGGTGACGCTCCTCGATGCGCAGCCGCGCATCGCGGTGAATGACCCCCAGCAGCGGAACCCTGCTGTAGCGCTCGATGACCTGGCGCAGCCGGCTCTCGTGGCGGGCACCTGCGACGTTGTTGAGCACCAGCGCCGCGAGCCGTACCGCGGGATCGAAGAGCTCGTAGCCGTGCAGCAGGGCGGCGACGCTGCGGGTCATCCCTTGCGCGTCGACGACCAGCACTACCGGTGCCTCGAGCAGCGCCGCCAACGCGGCGTTGCTGTCGCTGCCCTCCGGGTCCATGCCGTCGAACAACGCCAGGTTGCCCTCGATCAGCCCCAGGTCGGCGCCCTGCATGCGCCGCGCAAACGCGGCCCTGATCTCGGCAGGCGACTGGGTGTGGAAATCCAGGTTATGGCAGGGCCGCCCGGCCGCCGCCCCCAGCCAGAGCGGATCGATATAATCCGGCCCCTTCTTGAACGGCTGCACTGCCAGACCCCGTTGGCGCAACGCCGCACAAACGCCGACGCTCAGCGTAGTCTTGCCGGATGACTTGCGGGTAGCCGCCACCATCAGATGCGCCATGGGAGCACCTCGAGGCTATGCCGGAAGGCCCTCAGCCCGGCGCTGGGGACGGCTGGCTCGCAGGCTTCGACCGAACGCCCGCGCGACGGGGGCCTGACTGACCCGCGGCTCCTCGCGGCACTTTGTGCAGCGAGGACCGCCTTCAGGCGGCGTGGGGATCGACGACCTCGTTCGCCAGGGACTGGGGCAGGCAGCGCAGCACCCGGATGCCCACCAGGGTCGCGGCGAGCGCCACACCGATGCCGCCCAGGCCCAGCAGCACCTCCGGCAGGCTCGGCGCGTAATGGGCGACCACCCCGTCGTAGAAGCCGCTTTCCAGCACCTTCATGCCGGGGAACATCTGCATCGGGAACACCTGCCCTCCGATGAGGATCACGTACAGCTTGGAGAAGCCGCCGACGATGACCGCCGTACAGGCCCAGGCAATCCAGCCACGATCGCGCCCCAGAGCCGGATGATAGAGGATCGCCAGCGGCACCAGGCCGCCGATGAGCACCTCGCCGATCCAGAACACCTGGGTGTAGACGCCGCCGTGCAGCAACACGAAGGCCTCCAGGTCGTGCTTGCCGGTCATGTACAGATTGGTCAGGTGGTAGATCACGGTGAAGAACAGCACTGCCGCCACGAACACGCCGAGCAGATTCTTCAGGCGGCGCACCACCGCCTCGCCCAGGGGGCGCCCTTCCAGATTGAAGGTGAACATCAGCACCAGCAGGTAGATCGCCAGGCCAAAAGCGAAGGACATGATGATGAACATCGGCGCCATGATGGCGGTGTCATAGGCGTCGCGCGCCACCAGGAAGCCGAAGATGGAGCCGGTACCGGTGGTGAGCGCCAGGCGCCAGACGAACGCAAACAGGCCCACGGGCTTGCTGTACGGAGCCATCTTGTGCTCCATCATGAACCACAGATACACCGCCACGATCGCCATGAAGCCCGTATACAGGAAGATGTTCCAGGCGAAGATCGACTTGAAGTTGTACGTGGTCATGGCCACGATCAGCCGGTCGGGCCGCCCCAGGTCCAGCACCAGCACCAGCAGCCCGCCCACCAGCAGGGCGATGGCGAGCAGCCCCGACAAGGGCGCCAAGGGCTTGTAGATCTTCTTGCCGAACACCGAGCCGATGGAGGCGACATTGAGCGCGCCGGAGGCGGCCACGATCAGGAAGATCGCGAACACGTGGGGAGTGCCCCACACGACCTGATTGGTCATGCCGGTCACCCAGTGGCCCTCGTCCTCCATGTACAGTGCGGAGAGCCCGCCGATCGCCACCACGGCCGCCAGCAGCGCCAGGATGCTCCAATAGCGCGGGCTCTCTATGCTCCACTCGCTGAAGTAGATCTTTTTCATCACCTCGAGCTCCCGCAAAATCAGACGCCGGAATACCGCACGCCGGTATTGAGCTTCAGATCCGCCCTGACCTGGCGGCTGGGGTACTTGCGCAGGGCCTGGGACACCTCGCTGGACGGATCATTGAGGTCGCCGAAGACGATGGCATTGTGTCCTTCCTTGGCGCAGGCGTCCTGACACGCGGTGGTCGTTCCGCCGCTGTCGCGGCGCTGCACGCAGAAGTTGCAGCTTTCCACACAGCCCTTGCCGCGCGGGGCGACGGTCGGCTTGTGCTCCACCACCTCATGAATGAACGAGCGCGCCTTGTACGGGCAGGCCATCATGCAGTAGCGGCAGCCGATACAGGTGTGCCGGTCCACCATGACGATGCCGTCGGCGCGCTTGAACGATGCGCCGGTGGGACAGACGTCCGCGCAAGGGGGGTACTCGCAATGCTGGCAGAGCATCGGCAGGCTGGTCACCACACCGGTCATCTGGTCCTGCACCTTGACCTTGCGGATCCACTTGGGGATCACCTGATCCCAGTGCTCGTCGGACAGCCCTTGCGGCTTGACCATCTGGTCCATGCCGTTCTCGTGGTTGCAGGCATCCACGCAGGCATTGCATCCGTCGGCACAGCGCGCGGTGTCGATCAGCATGCCGTAGCGAACCTTGCTGCTCACCGGCTCCTGCCGGTAGGCCGCATTGGCCGCGGTATGCAGCAACACGCCCGGCGCAATCGTAGCCGCCGCAACGGCCCCCACGGCCTTGCCGATGAACGCCCTGCGATCCTGATCCGGCTGATCGGTCGTCTTGCTCATCGTTGCTCACCTTTTTCCGCATTCGCGCCGTAGTCGGACTCCGGCGTGGGCACCCTGGCATGACACTGGAAGCAATCCAGGCTGGCGCCCGCATACTCATGGCACACGTCGCAGAACTGGCCGTCGGAGTTGATGTCGATCGGTTTGCGACCGGCATCGTACTGGACGTGGCACTTCACGCAGCCGGCCAGACTGAGCCGCTCGTCACGTATGCCCTCATGCACCGTCAGATTGCGCTGGTGCTTGATCAGCTCCATGTGATTGCGCCGCATCCAGTCGGTGGGCTTGACGCAGTGCTGCAGCCCGGCCGCCTTGGAATTGCCCGTCCGCCAGATCTCCTCATGCTCGCCTTCGGCCAGCGCCGGCCGGACGAGGACAGCCGCCCCCGCCAGGACCAGCACCGCCCACAAGCCTTTCTTCAACACAGAACCGTGCATCGATGGCCCCCGATTACTCGCCCAGCCCCATCTTGATGTAGCCGGTCGGACAGACGTCGGCGCAGATGTGGCAGCCGATGCACTTGTCATAGTCAGTCGCCACGTAACGGCCGGTGGTGCGCTTGCCCTTCTCGACCCGGTAGACGGCGATCTGCGGGCAGAAGATCACGCAGTTGTCGCACTCGAAGCACATGCCGCAGCTCATGCAGCGCTTGGCCTCGTCGACCGCACGGGCTTCTTCCAGACCGATGACCCGCTCCCTGAAGTGGCCGAGCACCTCCTCAGCAGTTGGGACCTCCTCGGCGCGCTTGTTGCGCTCTTGGAACCCGAAGTGCCCGAGGAACAGCTCATCGTGGGGAATGATCTCCTGGAACGAGCGGTCCTCGTAGTTGTGCACCGCCCAGTTGCCGAGGGAGGTCCCGCGCATGTCACCGCGCTCGTCCGCGCTGAACTGATCGGGATCTAGACCCGCCTCGTGGAGCTTGGCCATGAGATCGAAATGGTGCACGTCCACCTTGGGGCGCTTCTTGTGCTCCCGGTGCTTCAGGTACTCATCGATGCTGTCGGCGGCAATGGATGCCTGACCGATGGCGGTAGTGAGCAGGTGGGGACGAATGATGTCGCCCGCCACGAAATGACCCTCGCGGTCCGGCACCTGGTAGTACTTGTCCGCATTGATCAGCCCACGGCCGTTGTCGAGCGCCTCCAGGCCGCCGAGGTCCCCGCCCTGGCCGATCGCCGAGACGATCAGATCCGCCTCGATGATCACCGGCTCCGCCCCTTCGACCGGCACCGGCCGACCGCCATCCATCTTGCACGCGACGATCTTGAGCCCGGTGGCACGGCCTTCCGCATTCTTGATCAGCTCGATCGGCATCATGCCGTCGCGGACGTCGACGCCCTCGGTCAGCGCGTCGTGCACCTCGTGCTCGGCAGCGGTCATCTGGGCGCGCGGGAACAACGAGGTCAGGGTCACCTGCGCCCCCTGGGCATTGGCCGTCACCGCGGCGTCATGGGCCACGTAACCGTCGAGGATGACCATTTCGGGCGTGTCCGAGGGGTTCGTGTCGGTGATGTGCCCGATGCGACGGGCCACCGACACCACGTCGATCGAGGTATCACCGCCGCCGACGCAGACCACCTTCTGGGCGGTGACCTTCATACGGCCCTCGTTGAACGCCTTCAGGAAGGCTACGCCGGTGACGCAGTTCGGGGTCCCCTCCCAGCCGGCGACGGGCAGACCGCGTCCGGTCTGGCAGCCCAGGGCCCAGAGGATGGCGTCGTAATCCTTCTCGAGGGTCTCGAGGCTCACGTCCTTGCCGACCCGGGTGCTGGTGCGCACCTCGATGCCGCCCATGTCGATGATGCGCTTGATCTCGGAGTCCAGAGCCTCGCGCGGCACGCGATACCCCGGGATGCCATAGCGGAACATGCCGCCGAGCTCCGGAAACACCTCGAAGATGGTCGCCTGATGGCCCTTGCGGCGCAGCTGATAGGCAGCGGCCAGGCCGGCGGGACCGCCGCCCACTATGGCCACCTTCTTGCCGGTGTCGGGGCCGGCCTGGAACTGGTAGCCGTTGGCGATCGCCGTGTCGCCGATGAACTGCTCGACCGCGTTGATACCGACGAAATCGTCGACCTCGTTACGGTTGCAGCCATCCTGGCAGGGTGCCGGGCAGACGCGACCCATCATCGAGGGGAAGGGATTGGCGTCGGTGGAACGGAGAAAGGCGTACTCCTGCCAGGCCATGCCCTTGGGCGGCTGCTCCATGCCACGGACGATCTGCAGCCAGCCGCGGATGTCTTCACCGGAAGGACAGCTGCCCTGGCAGGGCGGCGTCTTGTGAACGTAGGTCGGACACTTGTGCGAATGGTCCTGCTCGAAAATCTGGTCCGTCAGATCGGACCACTTGTTGTCGCCGTCCTCGAACCGCCGCCAGGTCAGTTTGGTCTTCATGGTGTCGCTAGGAGTCGCCATTCTTACTCTCCTTACCGGTGCATCTGTCGGTTGGCGGCGGCCCAAGCCGCCGGCATCAAACACGCCTAATTCAGTCTTCGGCCTCTGCTTCGGCCGCTTCACTCTCATCGTCTTCGACGATCTGACCCGTCAGCACGATCGCGCTGCTCACCAGCTGGTGAATGCTGACGATCTGATCCATGTCCATGCCGTAGTACGGCAGGACCTTGGTGAACTGACTCTTGCAGATGGCGCAGATAGCCGCCATGTGCGTCACGCCATTCTCTTCCATCACCGTGTGGAGCGCCTCCATGCGCGGCTTGGCACCCTTGACGCGGAGCTCCATCAGATCATCGGTCAGCAGCCCGCCACCGCCGCCGCAGCAGAAGGTGCGCTCGCGGATGGTGTCCGCAGGCATGTCCACGAAGTGGTTGCAGACCGCCTTGATGACAGCGCGCGGAATATCGAACTGGCCACCGGGCTTGTCGCCCATGCGGCTCGCGCGAGCCACGTTGCAGGAGTCGTGGTACGTGAGCACCTTGTCGTCATTCTTCGACTTGTCGAGCTTGAGATTGCCCTTCTGGATCTGATCCCAGGTGAACTCCAAGATGTGCTGGGGCACCGGGTAGTTTGGATCGAGGAAATCCCAGGGGCCGGCGAGCGTGTTGAGGAAGCTGTAGGCGACGCGCCAGGCGTGACCGCACTCGCCGAATACGATGCGCTTGACGCCGAGCTCCAAGGCCGCCTCGCGGATGCGCATGGACACCCGACGCATGTTCTCGTAGCTGCCGATAAACATGCCGAAGTTGGCCGCCTCGGACGCGTGGGTGCTCAGCGTCCAGGACACGCCGGCCTCGTGGAACACCTTGCCATAGCCGATCAGGCCGTCCACGTGGGGCTCGGCGAAGAAGTCCGCCGAAGGAGTCACCAGCAGGATCTCGGCGCCCTTCTGGTTGACCGGATACTTTACCGGGACACCGGTCTCGTCCAGGACATCCTCCTCCAGCCCCTCCAGCGTGTCCTCCAGGGCCGGCCCGGGCAGGCCGAGATTGTTACCGATCTTGTAGACCTTGCCGATGATCTCGTTGCAGTACTTCTGCCCGACCCCGATGCTGTCCATGATCTCGCGCGCAGCCATGGAGATCTCTGCGGTGTCAATGCCGTACGGGCAGAACACCGAGCAGCGCCGACACTGGGAGCACTGGTGGAAGTAGCTGTACCAGTCGTCCAGCACGTCTTTTGTCAGGTCCACCGCACCCACGAGCTTGGGGAAGAACTTGCCGGCAAAGGTGTAGTAGCGCCGATAGACCTTGCGCAGCAGGTCCTGGCGCGCCACCGGCATGTTCTTCGGGTCCTGGGTGCCCAGGTAGTAATGGCACTTGTCGGTGCAAGCCCCGCACTTCACGCAGGAATCCAGATAGACCCGAAAGGATCGGTACTTGCCGAGCAGATCGCCCATCTTGGCGATCGCCTTGTCCTCCCAGCCATCCACCAGCTCGCCCGGAAAACCGAGCGGCGCCTGGATCTCCGGTTTGGCGACGAACGGCTTGCTGTGCGCCATCGTCCCCTCGACCAGGGCCGGGATCTCCGGGTATTCCTGGAGCTCTGGAACCTCGAAATCTGCCTTAGCCATCGGTCAACCTCGTCACGGCTGGAATCGGTCTTTGCCTGCGGCTTCGCCCGGTTCTCGCTCTGGTCTCACTGCTGCTCAAGCCGGCGCGCCCACTCGGCGATGTGTCGGCGCTCGCGCGGGTTGTCCACCTGGTTGCGGCCGGGGCTGAAGAACACCCCGGGGGCATGCAGCAGCTTGCTCACCGGGAAGATGATCATCAGTGTCGCCACCAACAGCAGGTGGATGAGGATGATCGGATCGCCCGGCAGATTGGGGAGCGAGCCCCAGCTGAACGTGATCAGCCCCCTAAAGAATTCCTTCACCGCGACCACGTCGGTGTGCACCACGAAGCTGGTCATGGCCCCGCTGATGCCGATCAGCAGCAGCAACAGCAGCATCAGATGATCCGAAGGCGCAGAGATGTAGCGCACGCGGTCGACCAGCAGGCGACGCGCCCAAAGGCCGAGCAGCCCGGCGATCATCGCGAACGCCAGATACTTGACCACCGGGGAGACCCACTCGACAAGCTCCCAGATGGGATCCTGAAAATAGCGCAGGTGTCGGAACAGGATGGCGAACAACGCCATGTGGAACATCCACCCGAACAGCCAGGTCCACTTGGTGGCCTTGAACAGGCTTTCGAAGAACACCACCTCGCGGAACATACGCAGCACCACGCCGCTCTGGGTGGTCGGCGCCGGCGTCGTGGGAATCTTCAACGGCGCTGGGGTCTTCGCAAAGACATAGATCTTCCTGCCCACACCGACCACCAGGACGATGAAGGCGGCATAGAACAGCGCAGCAAACGCTACCGTCAGAAACGACATGTTTCCGCAATCCTCAACTGGCGCTTGAAGATACCGGGAAGCGGGGCCATCGCCCCGCCCCCGGCGTCAGGGCGTCGCGATCAGACGCAACCGGTCGGCTTGGGCAGCCCGGCGTAACGGCAAGCCTGCTTGGCCGGCCCGTACGGGAACAGGGAGTACAGATACTTACTGGTCCCCTTGTCCTTGCCGAGCTTCTTGCCGACGGCCTTGGTCAGCACCCGAACGGCAGGTGCAATCTGGTACTCTTCATAGTACTCGCGCAGGAAGTTGATGATCTCCCAGTGCTCGTCGTTCAGGTCGACACCGTCTTCCTTGGCCATGATAGTGGCAACACCGGGCTCCCATTCATTGAGGTTGGCGAGGTAGCCTTCTTCATCGGTCTCCAGGCTCTTACCGCTCACTTCGATAGGCATCGGAATCTCTCCTCTTCTCTCTAAAAGAATTGCCGTTGAATCACAGCCAGGACTGAACCTTGTCCTTGGCCTCGACCAGATCGACGAAACCCGCGTAATCGACAACCTTAACGCCGTCCGCCAGCTTGTCCTCGCCGATACCCCGCGCAGCGAGATCGGCGCCAAGAGCGCAAACCTCGCCCAGGCCCGCCAGCTTGCCGGCGGCAGCCCCACCGTTCATCGCCGCGTACACGCCGTCTTCGATCAGAAGGACCGCATCACCATCCCTGACGTACGCAACACAGGTATCCAGGCTGTTCCGCTCGTAAGGGGACTTGTTCACCACGTGCAAGATCGACATCGCCTGATCCTCGCCTTAAAAGTTGAACAGCACGTCGTGCTCGGCCATGACATCGGCCATCTCCGCCCGGGTCACCAGCTGGATCGAGTCCTTTTCCGCGTAGTCCTCGTCCTCGTCCTCCCAGGTCAGGTGCTGCAGATCGTCCAGGGTCAGGCCGCGCTCTTCCAGCGACTCCTTCTCGACGTAGATCTTCTTGACCTCGTAGTCGCCCAGGGCCGAGTAGGTCGGCGAGAAATTCTTCATGCCGAGCCCCTTGGTATCCTGATCCTTGGTCAGCTCGAACACGCCGTCGTCGATGAAGGCGACACTGACGTCCTGCTCGAATGCCGCACCGATCAGCACGACCTCGAGGGATTCCCAGGCATAGATGGTGCCGTAGGGCGCCCTGCGGTTCACGTACAAGAACTTCTTTATTTTAGACATCGCCGCCTCCGTCAGTCGCCGAACACGACCAGACGGTCGCTCTGGATTGCCCCTTCCACCAACTGCCCGAGCCCGGAGATCCGGAAGCCCGGCGCAATGTTGGTGGCATCCTTGCCATTGCGCTTGGCCTCGCCCTCGTCCACGATCCCGCGGCGCTGAGCGGCGGCCACGCATACCACCAGATCGAGGCCGTGTTGCTCGGCGAGCTCGCTCCAGCGCTTGACGACGTTGCGGTCGTCCTGGGGCGGCGTCGTCAGCCGGGTACCATTGTTCACGCCATCGTGATAGAAGAAGATTCGAAAGATCTCGTGTCCCTTCTCCAGCGCGGCCTTGGTGAACTGGTAGGCGCTGTCGGCGGCCTCGTGCTGGTACGGCCCTTCGTTAACCTGGATCGTCAGCTTCATCGATCGACTCCGCTTCAGAACCGGATATGGGTGGAGGAGTTCAGCGACTTACGGGCACCGCGCCAGTTGTCGATGTGGTACTTGGTGAACGGCAGCTCGACCTGCTCGAAGAACCGCGGCCAGCCGATACGCTCGATCCACTCGTTGATCCGCTCCCAGTCGCGCGCGCCTTCCTTATAGGCCTTCAGGATGCGCTTGACGATCGCAGTGGCCTCGGGCCAGCGCGGGGGATTGTTGGGAATGCCGGCAGCCACCAGTTTCTGGAAGGTGGGCTTGCCGCGGGCGTTGGAGTGGTTGCCGCCGACCCAGATCGCCAGCTTGGAGTGCTCGGCATCGTTGATCTGCATCGGGGGACAGGGCGGGTAGCAGGCACCGCAGCAGATGCACTTCTTCTCGTCCACTTCCAGCGAAGGCTTGCCGTTGACCATGGCCGGGCGGATGGCCGCCACCGGGCAGCGGGCCACCACCGAGGGGCGCTCGCAGACGTTCGCCACCAGGTCATGGTTGATCTTCGGCGGCTTGGTGTGCTGTACGTTGATGGCGATGTCGCCCTGACCGCCGCAGTTGATCTGGCAGCAGGAAGTGGTGATGTGCACCCGGTTGGGCATGTTGGCGTTGCGGAACTCGTCGATGAGCTCGTCCATCATCGACTTCACCACGCCGGAGGCGTCGGTGCCGGGGATATCGCAGTGCAGCCAGCCCTGGGTATGGGAGATCATGGTCACCGAGTTCTGGGTGCCGCCGACGATGAAGCCGGCCGCTTCCAGGGCGTCGATCAGAGGCTGGACCTTGGCCTCGTCGGTCACCATGTACTCGATGTTGCTGCGCAGGGTGAAATGCACGTAGCCTTCGGCAAGCTGATCGCCGATGTCACACAGCTTGCGCAGGGTGTAGACGTCCAGGATGCGCTGGGTGCCGGCCTTCACGGTCCAGATCTTGTCGCCGCCGTAGGCGACGTGGACCAGCACGCCGGGACGGGGATGCTCGTGGTACTTCCACATCCCGAAGTTCTTGCGCATCGTCGGGTGCATGTACTGAAACGGATCGGGGCAGCCACTTTCGATCGGCTCGCGCATGTCTTGCATCGCCATCGTTAACCTCCAAGAGAGCTCGCTAAACAGTAGTCCGGGCAGGGTCTTTACCGTCTGATCAAACGGCCCCCCTTGCCGGGGCGCAAACCCCGGCAACCGAGGGCCCGACCGACAGCGATCAGCCTTCCGCTTTGCGGGCGAAGTAGGCTTCCGCCGCCTCGTCCCAGCCGTCCATGCGGACGTAGGAGCTCTGGCGCGGCTCGCTAACCATGTTGGGATCAGGATCGATCCCGATGCCCTCGAGGAAGTTGACCAGACCGATGCGCTCGATCATCTCGCCGCAACGCTCGTGCTCCAGGGCGTTCTCGGCCCAGAAGTCGATGATCTCTTCGGCCATCTCGACCATGGACCCCCAGTCCTCCTCGGTCTCAAGCTTCTTGAACGGCACCACCACGGTGCCCATGAGATCGCCGATCTTCAGGGTACGCTTGCCGCCGATCAGGATGGTCACACCCTTGTCATCGCCGGGATGCAGGGCCTTGGGCATGACGTTGAGGCAGTGCATGCAGCGCACGCAGTCCTTGTTGTTGACGGCCAGCGTATCGTCAGCGTTCAGGGCCAGCGCCTGGGTCGGGCAACGGGTGATCACGTTATCGATGATGTACTGGCGACCCTTCTTGGCGACGTAGGCCTTGACCTCTTCCTGGTCGACCTTCATGGCGTCGCGCCAGGTGCCGATCACGGCAAAGTCCGCGCGCTCGATGGCGTTCTGGCAGTCGTTGGGGCAGCCCGAGACCTTGAACTTGAACTTGTAGGGCAGGGCCGGACGGTGGACGTCGTCGGTGAAGTTATTCACCAGCAGGCGGTGCGCCTTCTGCTCGTTGGTGCAGGACATCTCGCAGCGCGCCGCGCCCACGCAGGACATGGCGGTGCGCACGCAGGGACCGGCGCCGCCGAGGTCCCAGCCGTACTCGTTGATCTCGTCGAAGAAGTGCTGGGTGCCCTTGGTGTCGGTACCGATGAACATGATGTTGCCGGTCTGACCGTGGAAGGTCACCAAACCCGAGCCCCACTTCTCCCAGCTGTCCGCCATCTGGCGCAGCATCTTGGTGGAGTAGTGATTGCCTGCCGGGGGCTGAACACGCAGGGTGTGGAATTCCTTGGATTCCGGGAAGGCCTTCCCGACTTCGGAGAACCGCGGGATGATGCCGCCGCCGTAGCCGTACACCGACACCGTGCCGCCCTTCCAGTAGCCCTTGCGCGTCTCGTAGGAATGTTCCAGCTGGCCGAGCAGGTCGTTGGTGACCTTGTTGATCCGTTCCTGGGGGTGCTGGTCGCGCAGACGCTTGATCCCTGAAATGAAGCTGGGCCAGGGGCCGGTCTCTAACTGATCGAGCATCGGGGTCTGGTGCTTTTCGATTGCCATCTTGCTCGTTCTCCTAACGTCCGAAGTTCTGAGAGTTGCGCCGACCGGATCGGGTCCGGATTGCGGCAGTGCCTCACGCTAACCTTGTGTAGAGCGCTTGCGCCCGTCTGTGCGGCGCGGTGCCGGCTAGCCAGCAGCACCTAAGCGCCCCACAGATTGTTGCTAATATAGCCAAGCGCGGCGGGCTGCCATACTCCACCAAAGGGGGGTAGGCTGAGCGGCCATCTACCCCCTAAGGGATATTCCCCTGCGCCCGACCTTTCGGCGCGATCAAGGCGGAACCTTGCTGTCCGCCAGGCCCCGCGTGGGCCGACGGCGCCGGGAGTCCCGGCCACCTCCGTCGGCGGTGAGCTCAACCCGCAATTTTACGTGGGAGTGATGTCTCGGTCAATGGATTCTAATATTTCGATGCAATCAGACCGCGCCCCCCAGGCAACGCCCGCCATCCCTACTGAGTCGCCCTTCCACCCCGACAATCGGGTTGGCTACCGGCGTTGGCGTGCCGCCAAGCTCGCCGCAGCGCCGCGCAGCATCGCTGAGCTGGTGGTGCAGATACACGATCCCCTGGCGCTGTCCGCCGACGAGCGCGGGCGGCTGCGCGCATGCTGTCGCCGCGCCAACATGGCGATCTTCGATACCCGGGCCCCGTGCGCCGACAAGACCAAGCTGGCAGCACTCGCGGCCCAGCTCGGGCTGCGGCGCCTGGATGCCAATCTGTGCGCCGATGAAGACGGGATCAGCGCGCTGAGCTGCCGCGCCGAGGGCCGCCATGCCGATTACATCCCCTACACCAACCGCCCCCTGAGCTGGCACACCGACGGCTATTACAACGCCCCGGATCGGCAGATCCGCGCCTGGATCCTGTACTGCGTCGAGCCCGCGGCCGAAGGCGGCGCCAATGCACTGCTCGATCACGAGATGGCCTACCTGCTGATGCGCGACGCGAGCCCCGACTACGTGCGGGCCATGATGGCAGGGGATGCGATGAGCGTCCCGGCGAACATCGAGGCGGGCCGGAAGATCCGACCGGCCAGCTTGGGACCGGTGTTCTCCGTGGACTCCACGGGGGCGTTGCACATGCGCTATTCTGCACGCCAGCGTCATATCCAGTGGAAGCCCGATACGCTGACCGAGGCGGCCCGGCGCTGGCTGGAGGGCTTGCTTTCCGACCCCGGGGCACCCATTTTTGAATATTGCCTGGGACCCGGCCAGGGCGTGCTGAGCAACAACGTGCTGCACCGCCGGAATGGCTTCCGCGACCCGCCACCCGGGAGCGGCAGCGCCCGGCTCCTGCTGAGGGCTCGATACTACGACCGGATAGCCGGCAGCGCAGCCGATCCACCGGTTTCGGGCCGAGGGTACACCGAGACATGCTTTATCTGAGCCACATCCTGATCGCCCACAAGGACCTGCAGTCTTTCGACGACCTGCTCGCCGTCATCCGCGACTATGCCCGCAACGGCGAGCGCTTCTTCCGGATGGACGTCAAACCGCCCTATGCCGATACGCCCGAGAACTGGGAGGACAGGTTGGAGGCGGCGTTCAGCGGCCTGGTCTGAGCAACCCGACGCCCCGGAGCCCCCAGATGGCATTCTTCGACCCCAAGCTCTCCGATACCGCGCTCGAGTCCGTGAGCGCCCTGAGGCGCCAGGAGCAGGCTCAGCTCGAGTCGCGCCTTGCCTCCCTGCGCGAGCGTCTGAGCGAGCTGCGCGGCAGCGACCTCGAGCTGGCACGCCTGCAGCTGGAGATAGCCCGCGCCCTGGTGGGCCTGGAGCGTGGCGCCGAGGCCTGGCAGCCGGCCCGGCAAGCCTTCGACCAATTCGTCGCCCACGAGCAGTGGGAGGACACCGCCGACGCCTGTGACCTGCTGTTTCGCGCCGAGCAGCCCGACTCCCTGGCCGCCCTGGGCCAGGGGATCTGGCTCGGCGTCACCTTTCCCATCGACCCCGAGCTCAGCGTCCATCTGCTCAGCCACGTCGTGGACGAGACCCCCGACGACTCCGACGGGGCCGCAGTGGCGGCGACAGCAGCGCTGTACCTGGCCGACATGCGCAGCGAAGGTGCGCTGCACGAACGGCTGCATTTCTTCGCCAGCCAGCTGCTCGGCAGCGTCGCACGGCGCCACAGCCGGGTCGAGACCCAGGAGCAGTTCGACCACTGGATGGAGCGGCTCGAGCTGAGAGACCCCGAGAAGTTCTTCCCCCGCCTGCGCAACGTCGTCGACGTGCTGGTCCAGGACGACTGGTGGCTCGACCGCGACGCGATCCAGGCCAAGCTCCCGGTGAACTGAGATGTTCTGGCACGAAGACACGGCCAAACCAGAGACCCGAGTCCCGGACGACATCGTCGATCTGCGCTTCGCCCTGAAGGGCCGCCAGATCCCGGTGGACCACGCCTACGCCCTGTCCCGCGCCCTGCAGGCCGCCCTGCCCTGGCTCGCCGAGGAGCGGCGCGCAGCGGTCCACCTGATCCACGTCGCCGGCTCCCAGAACGGCTGGCAGCGCCCCGATGACCTGCTTCAGCTCTCCCGGCGCGCCAAGCTCACCCTGCGCCTGCCCCGGGAGCGCCTGGCCGATGCCGAGGCCCTGGTCGGGGTCACCCTGAACCTGGCCGGCCACGGGATCGAGGTCGGGGCGCCAAGCACCCACCCCCTGAGCAGCCAGGCCACGCTGTTTACCCGCCACCTGGTCTGCGAGCCCGACGAAGCGGAGGAGGCCTTCCTCACCCGCGTCGTAGCAGAGCTGGCCGGCATGGGTATCCGGGTAAAAAAGGCCCTGTGCGGCAGGGCCACGGTGCTGACTCTGCCGGAGGGTCCGCTGCACACCCGCAGCCTGATGCTGGCCGACCTGTCCATCGAGGAGTCGATCAAGCTGCAGCAGCAGGGGCTCGGCCCCGGGCGCCGGATGGGCTGCGGAATCTTCATTCCCCACAAGGGGATAGAGGCGGTCAAGAAGGCCCAGGAGTAGACCTGGCCTGCTCGCACCACGGCCCTCGGCGCGCACCTGCGCCCCCCGCCCGGGGGGCCATGCGACCGGGAGGTTTCCCCGCGGCCTCGAATTCAATAAAATTCCCCGGTTCTAAAGTTTGTATGGGCCAAGCTAGGAGGGGACGACATGGCAATAGAGGTAAGCGGCAAGACCATCGAAACCACCGACACCGGTTATCTGGTCGACGCGAGCGATTGGAGCGAAGAGGTCGCCGCCGCCCTCGCGCGGATTGAGGGCATAGAGATGACCGACAAGCACTGGGACATCGTCAGCTATCTGCGCGACGAGCATTTCAACAATGCCGGCAACGAGCCCAACGAGCGCACCATCCTCAAGGATATGGGCAAGAAGTGGAGCGCCAAGCTGACCAGCAAGGACATGTATCAGCTGTTTCCGCTGATGCCGAGCAAGCAGGGGCGCAAGATCGCGGGCCTGCCCCAGAGCACCCGCAAGGGCGGCTATTGATCGATCCGGCGCCGGTCGGGGACGAAAAAGGCAGCCGCGGGGCTGCCTTTTTCCTTTTCCACCGCGGGCGGGCCGCCCGGCGAGCTACCGGCCACCCAGCCGGCGGTGCTCACCACGGACCTCGCGACCGCGATGATCGACCTGGGGCTGCTGCTGCTGATCCTGGTCGCCAACGCCGCGCCGGTGCTGGCGAAGGATCTGCTGGGGCCTCGCTGGTGCAGACCCGTGGACCTGGGTCGGAATCTGCCTGACGGGCGACGCCTGCTCGGAGACTCCTGCACCTATCGCGGCTGGATCGCCGCAGTGCTGGCCACGACCCTGGCCACCGCACTGCTGGGCTTGTCCCCGGGGCTGGGGGCCGGGATGGCGACACTCGCGATGGCCGGGGACGCCGCCTCGTGCTTCGTCAAGCGCCGCCTGGGCCTGGCGCCGGGCACCATGGCGCTCGGCCTCGACCAGGTGCCTGAATCCCTGTTGCCGCTGCTCTGGGTGCGCGAGCGTTTTGGCCTGGGCTGGGGCGAGATCCTCGGGCTGGTCGCCGCCTTCTTCGTCGCCGAGCTGCTGCTGTCGCGCCTTGCCTATCGCTGGCGCCTTCGCGAGCACCCGTATTGAAGCGCCGGGCCAACACCCCCCCGGAGGTAGGCCTCCGCGCCCTGTAGGAGGCCAGCCCCCTGGCCGATCGGAACCCGACCAACCCCGCCCCCGCAGGAGACCGCCCCGCGAGCGAGCCGGCCCTCAGTCCCCCCGCCCCGACCTCAGCTCGTGCAGGGTAATCTCCGGCGGGCAGTTGAAGCGTGCGTCGACCACGCAGGAGCCCGCGCCCACCGAGGTGTATCCCTGCAGGCCCTGGTAGCGCCAGGCGCCCTTGCCCAGACGTCGCGGACAGCGGGCATTGTAGGTCACGGCGATGCCGCCAGGCAGGCAGATCTGCCCGCCGTGGGTATGGCCACACAGCATCAGATCGAATCCGGCGTGGGCGGCGTGGCGATAGGTCTCCGGCGAGTGGCTGAGCAGGATAGCGGCCTCGTCCTCGGGAATGCCAGCGGCCGCCTTCTCCAGGTTGTCCATCTGGTAATAGTGGGGGTCGTCGATGCCCGCCACATGCAGCCGCTCGCCGGCACGCTCCACCAGGGTCGATTCGTTCAGCAGCACGCGGATGCCAGCCGCTTCCAACCCCGGGACCATCTCCAGAAAGTCGTGGTTGCCGAGCACGGCGAGCACTTCGCCCTTCAGGTGCAGTCGCAGACGCGCCGCCTCGGCAACGGCTTGGTCGATGGCCCCGTAGGTGCGCGCGCGGAAATCTCCGGTGATGACGCAGAGATCGTAGTCCACCGCCCGCACGCGCTCGAACAACGCCCGGCCAATCGCCGCGTCCATGTCCAGATGCAGATCGCTCAAGTGCAGCAGCACGAAGCCTTCGAAGGCCGGAGAGAGGTGCGGGATCACCACCCGGTTGCGGTTGGTGCGGATCGCCACCGCGTTGCGCCGCCCGCGCCCGTGCATGCCCACCGAGCGCATGGCCAGGCGCATCAGGGCGTGCACCGAGTACCAGTTCTCGATATGGAAGAAATTGCGCCCGCGCCCGAACACCTGCACCGCGTGGTCGCGCTGTATCCCCAGGCGCTGCCTGAGATGCAGGGGCCCAACGCGCCCGCGCAGGGCCTGGTACAGCTCCTCCATGTCGTCCGCCTCGGCCACGGGCTCCGCTTCAGAGCTCCGCCCACATCCGCAGGAGGTTCGCATAGCAGCGGTCCACGTACTTGGTGGTGTCCGCGTCCGGGGCGCTGGCGAGCAGGTGCTCGCGCGCCTGATCGAGCTCGAACAGCAGCTCGCGACGCGCGGCGTCGCGCACATAGCTCTGCATCCAGGTCAGCGCCACCAGGCGCTCGCCGCGGCTCACGGGGTCTACGTGATGAACGCTGGCCGAGGGATAGACCACCGCACTGCCCGCCACCAGCTTCACCCGCCGATCGCCGAACGGCGTGCGCACCACCAGCTCGCCGCCGTCGTAGTCCGCGGGGTCGTTGAGAAAGATCGTCATGGACACATCGGTGCGAAAGCGCGGACCGGCGCTGCCCATGATGGGGTCGTCCACATGATCGCCGTAGGTCATCCCCGGCCGGTAGCGCGCCACGATGAAGTCCGCCATGCGATGCGGCAGCGCGAAGCTTCGAAACTGCGCGCGCTCGGCCACACTCGCCATGATGATGCGGTTGAGAAGCTGCTGGGCCGCGGCACCGGCTGACATCTCTTCGTTGTGCTTGACCCGGGCGGCGGCCCGGCCGGCGCTCGAGCGCCCGTCGGCGAATCCTGCCGCCGCGACCAGCTCGCGGATCCGGGCGATCTGGGCCGCATTCAGGACCTCGGCGATTTCCAGCAGCATCGGGCTCTCCTCGGACGGACAGGCAAGGGTCGGGGCAGCCTCGCCGCGAGCGGTGTGCCGGGCCACACATCCGAGCCCTGGAGGGGCGACCGCCGGCAGCACCGGGCCTGCGTTGCGGCCGGGGCATGGCGTCGAGCCTGAGGCCAGTGGCGCCCGAGCGCCTTGCGCACGGCGCTGTGGGTCTCGTCGTGGCATCCCGTCCCCCGGACGACCTGACATGGGGGCAGCCGCCCCGCTCGACGATCGACAACAGCAAGGCACCGCGGCGGCCTTTTCCCTCGGCCCCGCGGGGCCTTGCCCGGGCCTGAGGCCTGCCCGCCTTTGGTAGAATGCGCGGCACGCCCTGCGGTCGGAGACCCGCCATGATACTGAACGCCGTCGTCGACGATCAAATCCTCACCCTGAACGTGCCCGAGGCCTTCATCGCCCAGGCGGCGGAGTTTTTCGCACGCATGGATCGGGACATGGACCAGGGCTGGCAGATGAGTCGCGAGTGGGTGCCGCATCCGGACAGGCTGCAGCGCTGCCAGATCGCGGCCAACAAGCTGCTCACCGCGCTGGAGAACGAGGACGGGCGCATGGGGCGGCTGATGGCGGGCTACATCCTGAGCCGGGCCCCGGAGATCGACAGCGTGCAGATCGACACCTCCGGCGAGATCGATCAGACGAGCTTCACCTTCCGGGACGCCGCGGTGCCTGCGCCGGCACCGGACCCGGCACCGGCGGGCGGCCTGAGCAAGCTGCAGGCCATGCAGCGGGCCGGGCGCGAGGTCACCCAGGTGTTCAAGGTCGGCAAGGGCTGGCGATTCTCCACCCATGACGCCGCGTCCGACAGCTGGCACGACTCGGCCGTGTTCTCCAGCCAGGCAGAGGCAGAGGCCGAGCGCAACCGCGCCTTCAAGCGATGTTACGACGTCCTCAGCGCCCGGGCCGACAGCGACGACGCGACAGCCTGAGACCTCGATGGCCGGAATAGAGACCGTCACCGCCCCCTTGATGGTGCGCTTCGCCGACGGGAGCAAGCGGCTGATCGCTGCCGCCTTCCTCCACCCCCGCGGCCTGATCTTTCTGGACCTGTATTGGCACCTCAGCACGCCGCAACGGGCGGCCCATCTCATCGAAGGCGAGGTTCGCGGCGAGGGGCCCTGGCGGGTCGGCGATGCCTTGGTGCGGGTGCTCGGCTGCCAGGGCACGGACCCGGAGCTGCAGCAGGCGTTCGCCGAGTGGCAGCAATATCTGCAGACCCACACCGATCAATACCCTCCCCGGGCCCAGATCCGGGCAATTGCGCGACGCCTGGGAGCTTCAGTCCCGGGGGACTGACGCGCAGGCCAAACGCCGGCGGCTGCCCTCGCTCGACGGACCGGCTCGGATCGGCACGGGCGAAGTCCCTGGGCTCGTCGCGACAATGCCTCGGCGCCCGGAGCCCCGTCCTTGAGCTAAGGTGACTGATGGCCGTGCCCGGCCGCGACCGACGGACCTAAGCCCTGCCGTGGATGATCTGACCGACATGCAGCATGGCAGCCGACCCGCGACCTGGCCCTCGCGCACCGGGGCGGAGGCCGGAAGCCTGCGAACCGGGCCGTGCAGCCACCCCAGCGCACGGCGCTATACACCGTGAGGGAACGAAGAGCGCTGCTGCTCCATACCCTCGGAGGCGCCCTGACCGGGGCGCTGGCGGGGCTCGTGGTGCTGGCCTTCCGCTGGGTCATTGAGGAGGGGCAGAGCAGCTTCCTGCCCGGCGCCCGGGTGGGAGGCTACGAGGAGCTACCCGCCTGGGCAGTGCTCGCCCTGCCGCTCGGGGGCGGGCTGGTGCTCGGACTGGCGTTCGAGCGCCTGCCCCCTGCCCTGCGCGAAGTGGGCATAGTGCACGTCCTACGCCGCCTGCGCGGCGCCCCTCCCCAGACGCAGCTGCCCCCGGGCAACGCCCTGGTCCAGTTCCTCGCCGGGGCCTTCGCCATCTGCTGCGGCCACTCAGTCGACCGCGAGGGTCCGGGCGTGCATCTGGGTGCGGCCGTGGGCGATCTGCTGGCGCGCCGCGGCATCGGCCTCGGGGGGCCGGACACCCTGGTGGCCTGCGGCGCCGCAGCCTCTATCGCCGCGGCCTTCGACACGCCACTCGCGGGCGTGGTGTTCGTGATCGAGGTGCTCGGGGTGCGCTATCAGGTGGAGCGCTTCATCCCGGTGGTCACCGCGGCGGTCTGCGGGGCCATCTGCAGCCGCCTCACATACGGCGCCGCCCCCGCCTTCGCCCTGACGGGGCTCGGCATGGGCTCGCTGCATGACCTGCTGCTGCTGGCCCTGCTCGGGCTGCTCACCGGGGTGATGGCCGCCCTGTTCGTCAGCGCCACCGGCCGCTTCGCGCTGCTTGGCCGCAGCTGGCGGCCGCTCTGGAGCTTCACCTGCGCCGGGCTGGTGACCGGTCTGATCGGACTGGTCTATCCCCAGGTGCTCGGGGTCAGCTACGACACCCTCAATGCCATCCTCGCCAACCGGCTGGGCGCCGGCCTGCTGGCCGGGCTGATCCTCGGCAAGCTGCTCGCCACCGCCCTGTCCGTGGGCATGCGCGTGCCCGGCGGTCTGATCGGACCGTCCCTGGTGCTGGGCGGCGCGGCCGGCGGGCTGCTCGGGGTGCTGGCCCCCCACTGGGTGCCCTTCACCCTCGCCTCGGAGCGCTTCTACGCCGTGGTCGGCATGGCGTCCATGATGGGCGCGGTGCTCAAGGCACCGCTGGCGGCGCTGCTCGCCCTGCTGGAGCTCACCGGCAATCCCGAGATCATCCTGCCCGGGATGACCGCCGTGGTGACCGCCGATCTGGCCGCGCGTCAGTGGCTGGGACGGGAGTCGGTGTTCGAGCATCTGGTCCGTCTCGCCGGGCGGGACTGAGGCCCTGACCGAGCCCGCCCCGACAACGCCCCTGCCCGGTCCGGGCTCCCAGTCGATACCATAGGTGATTCCGACTCCCGAGTCCCTCCGCCCCCGTCCCCGCTTGTTACACCTGTCCAGGGGTGCCCACACGCTGGTGGACCGAGACCCGGGTCTCCCCGTGAAGCGGGCCATCACGTAGAAGGCTGGCACTCCCGACGCCCGCCCTCGCCGGAGGGTCGGCGAACGCATTGCAGGGATAGTAGTGCATCACAGATCCAGGAACGACCAGAGTCGAGTCGAACCGATAAGGCCTAGTTCTGTGATCTCCGTCGCTACCGCGCGCGGGGTGCATTGCTAATAGTACTCATACGGAAATCGCCAGGAGGCCTGGACATGGATCGGTTCCGCAATGTGCGTACCCCTCTCGCTACATCCAAACATCGGAAAGATTCCGAGCCCAACGCCGTTGTTCGAAGATCCGGTATCTCTCCGAGCATCTCCATCAGGGACTGCGCTTGCCGCTGTCTGATCGTTCCCGCATGAGCAGATGGGCGCGTTCGCCTTATCCCCCGCTGCCGATTTCAAGGGGGTCGTGATCTGTATCCATGGTAGTTTTGCGGAAGGAGTGAAGAATGTCACATCTTTGCGGCTGGGTGGTAAATGTAGCGCCCTCAATACATATCGGTCCCGACGGTCCGACGCCTGCGACCGGGCCAAATACCTGGCAGCACGATCTTGTCTATCCTTCCACGGGCACGAAGTTCATCGTGCTGCACTTCATGAATGTCACCCTGACGGCCGGTAGCAAGCTGGAGGTGGAACTGGGTTATGGCAAGGACGTGTTCACGGCTGCCGATGGCGGCTCGTTCTGGACGCGACCGGTCAACATCCACAAGTTGCCTGGCGGAACTATCCCGGTTCGCTACATCACAGCCGCGGCGACCAGCGGCGGGGTCTTTCTGGATCGCTACGCACGCGGGCAGAGCCTGCAAAGCGTCGAGCCTGGTTTCGACAGCATCACCAACTGCGACCCGTTCTTACCAGGCCCATGGTACGAGCCTGATTTCCCGCATATTTCCGGATCGACGGCGCCGAAATACGAGCCGTTCTGGATCTGCGACAAGAGCAACCCACCGGTGTGGCAAAACGCCCGATGTGCGCCGGATGGGACCGTCCCGCGGGACGTGTCGCGAAGCGTAGGGATGATCCTGTCGATTCACGAGGCGGATGGGGATCATCCGAATCCCTATGTCAGCACCTGTTCGGTGACGCTGATTGACTCTGATCTCGTGGCGCTGGCGGCCCATTGTATCGCGGACCATCCGTTCTCGGTTCCGGCGAGCTCGGTTACATTCGACTACGAAGTCAATTGCGACGGATCGCTGGTCCCCGCCTACGACGCGGTCTTTTACAAGGTGACCCGCCTGGTCAAATACCGTTATTCCGATGGGAGGGACTACGCTATCCTTCAGCTGCGCGGTGCGCCGCCGCTCTCGCCGGTACCCGTGCGCAACGGCGCTCCAGCAGTGGGAGAGCCGGTGTTTGGCGTGCACCACCCCAACGGCGCGGTGAAGAAGATTTCGCCATCCGGCGGCGGAACCGTCCCGGTGCAGACGACAGGGAGCCGGATCGGCGTGAATGTCGACGTCGCCGGGGGCAGTTCAGGCTCGGGTCTTTTCGACATGTCTGGACGGCTGCTCGGCGTTCTGTCGAACGGCGCTGGGTGCGGCGTCGACTATTCCTCGGGCGCTCTCATGCTGAATGATCCAATCGATATACCCAACCCGCCGACCGAACGCGCGGTCATGTTGGTGGTGGATCGCTCGGGTAGCATGAGCGAGGCTGCCGGCAGTGGTGGCGTGAAGATAGACGAAGCGCGTGATGCCGCTGAGCTGTTCATCTCGATGATACGGGCGTCGATGGGCAACGAGGCCGGGATTGTCTCATTTGCAAGCGATGCCAGCTCACCGGTGGATTTTCCCATTGAGCTGCTGACCGAGGGAAGCAGGGGCGACATGCTGGGCGTGCTGCCGGGCATAGGGCCCGGCGGCCGCACGAGCATCGGTGACGGGCTTGCCGCGGCTCGCAATCAGCTCAACACGACCTCAGGGCTGCCCCGCTCGATCCTTCTGCTCACGGATGGGATGGAGAACGAGCCGCAGGCCATCCAGGATGTGGGCGGACTGGGGGCCACCGAGATTACGGCGATCGGATTCGGCACAGAAAGCAACCTCGACGGGCCGCGACTCACCGACCTGGCCCAGACTCATGGCGGGTACTACAAACGCGCGGGCACGGGCTTGGAACTGCGGAAGTTTTTTGCGCTCGCCTTCGGCGACATCTTCGAAGCGGGCGCGCTGGCCGACCCCCAACTGCACCTGGCGGAGACGATGAGGCATGGACCCTGGGCTCCTTTCCATGTCTGCGGCGAAGAGGCGATGACGGTTGTCGTAGGCTGGGACAATTCCGCAGTGCTGCTGTTGCTGGAGGTCAGAGCGCCCAGTGGGCAGGTATTGGACCTGTCCGCAGGCGGGATCGAAACCGACTCGGGGACGACTTGGCGGTTCGCGCGCATTCCTTTGCCCCAGAACGGTGAGCGCAACGGCATTTGGACGGCCCGGGTGCTGCGCCCGAGGGGCTCCGACAGCGAGTTTCCGCCACCCACGCTAGCTGTCGAATACTTCATCAACGTTATCGCCCGCGGGGGTCCCAGCCTTCGGCCGTATCAGCAGCGCCGGCGGCTCTATACCGGCGATATCCTTCATCCCAAGGTGATCTTCCAGTACGCCGACGAGACGGTGCCACCGGGGGGCGACGTCACGCTCACGGTGCGCCGCCCCAACGTCAGCGTGGGAACGATCCTCTCCCGGGTCGGCCTCGGCGCTCCGCGGGTCGTAAATGGCGACGTCATCCCGGCCCGTCAGGCGACTCTGTCCGCGATCGAAGCCGACACCGGCGCGCCCGTTACAGCTTATGTCGATGAAACCCACGCCATGTCGAGCAGCGGCTCAGCGGCCGAAACGTTCAGGGCGGCCGGCATCTTCGGCGCTCGGTTGGCGGATGCGCTGGTGGTCGAGGGGACGTACACCTTCCACGCCAAGGCGCAGCTCCATATCGACGGCTGCACGCTAACCCGCGAGGTGCAGTGGAGCCACCATGTAGGGGTCGGGATCGACCCGGGTGCGACGGTCGTGACAGTCACCCCAAGCGGAGACAGCGGCGTCCTCGTGACGTTCGTTCCCCAGGACCGCTACGGCAATCTCGTAGGCCCGGGAGCCGGCGACGGAATGGAGGTGGAGCCCGTTCCCGGCTGCACCCCTTCGGGCGGGCTCGTCGATCTGGGGGACGGGAGGTATCAGCAAAAGCTCGACTGCGATCCGGACGGAGAAGACATGCCGGGCGTGGTGGTGACGCAGCCCGGACGCGACCCCGTGGCTCTAGTCCCGCCGGTGCGGACTCGAACGATATACCGCTATCCGGTGCAACTGCATTGCGGCGTTCAGGAGGATTGTCCCTGCGAGTGCGCCTCGCTGCTGCCGGGTCGGTATGCAACGTCGATCAGCATCTTCAACGGCACCGAGAAACCGGTGCAGGTGGCTCAGTCGGTGGTGCCCACGACCCTGGCCGGGGCGAAAACGGGAAGTTGGCCCGAGACTGCCGGCATCCGGGCGCGGGAGCGGAGCGAGATCGGCAGTATGGAAACCGTCGTGGTCGATTGCTGCACTGTGTCACGGCTTCTGCTGGGCGCTGAGCCGCAGGGCCCGCAGCCCCTGACCATGGCGACGGTTCTGATTGAAAGCCCGCAGCCGCTGCACGTTACGGCGACCTACGTTATGGTCACTGGGAACGCAGCAGGGTCCTCGATCGATGTCGACGTCGTCGAACCTCAGCGCCAAGTCCTGCGCGAGCCCGTGAAGCGCCCCGTTCTTCATGCGCGCGTCGCCCTGCCCGAGCCGGGGTTTGCGCCACCTCCGCGCCCGCAGGATTACCAGAAGCCCAGCGAAACTAAGGGTCACGGGCGGAAGCCGACGCCAAAGAAATAGGGAAAGTCGCCGGGTTTGACGCACACGCTCGGATTCCACGCCAGCGGAGAAAGTCCGAAAGTGGTACCGGCTGGTCCGGAAAGAATTGGGTCGCGTCGGCCGCTCGGCGAAACCCTCGTCAACCGCGGGAATTCCTCTGCAGCTCCGCAGAGCCAGACCGAAGACTGAGGACAACAAGCGTGGCGGGCGCCGAGGGCCTCTTCGTCCTGGAGCCGCCCAAGACGAGAGCGACGGGAGTGGCGTTTCGGGGATGATGGTCCTCCCCTCTGAGGCAGGTACGATACGCTGAGCTAGTCCCACCAGCTGACGGTCATGGGTGGATGAGCCGGACAGGTTTCATTCGGCTCACCGAATCCTTGCAGCCCGGGCCCGAGGAGAGACTCGGATCAGACGCCCATCCCGTCGTCAGCGGTGATCGGCTGCGCGAATTTTCGCCAGGTAAGAACCACGAGCAGATTTGCCATCGCACCCCAAAGCCCCGCATGAATCCCCAATGGCCGTTCTGGTAGATTCAGGCCAAAGTCGTCCGAGAATATCAGGGTGACGGTCACCAATACGCCAATGGAGAGCCCGGTGAGCAGGACGTTGGCGCTGGGGCGTTGTTGGGCGATGCCAAGCAGGATCGCCGGGGCGGCCTGGATCAGCAACTCCAGCTTCAATTGGGTGAGCTTCCAGATGGTCTGTGGCAGGTCGATGGCCAGGATGACCAGGCCGGCCATGAGCAGCCAGGAGAAGAGCTTGCCGACGTTGGTCAGTCGGTGTTGGCTGGCGTCCGGGCGAAGGGGGCGGTAGATGTCCTGGGTGACGATCGACGAGATGCTCAGCAGCGCCGAGTCCACGGTAGACATGATCGCGGCGATCACAGCAGCGACGAAGATGACGAACAGGAACGCCAACTCGGGGTAGGCCATCTGCAAATGCCCGATCACGCGCAGGCTGACGCTTTCGCTTTCGAGCTTGGTCAGCTCAGGAAAGATGGCGGCACCGCTGAGGCCGACGATCACTGCGAACAGGGTCGTGACCAGGGGCATAAATACCAGCAGCTGCAGAGCGCGGCGCAATACTCGCGCATCACGCGCCGCGAAAATGCGTTGCAGGGCCTGTGGGTAAACGGCCGCGCCGAAGGCTACCAGCAGCGTCACGCTCGCCCACCGAATTTGGGCGTTAAGGTCGGGTGCCTGCCAGAATTCCGGGCGGTTGGCTTTCAGATCGTCGATCAGGTCGACGAAGCCGTTCGAGTAGTAAGCCAGCGCGGCGACGACCAGCAGCCCGCCCAGGAACAGCAGCACGCCTTGAATGGCGTCTGTCCAGGCCACGCTTCGCATACCGCCCAGGGTTTCGTACACCACCATGATTGAGGCCAGGGCGATGACGCCGGTGGAAAAGGACACCGCTCCGTGGGTGGCCAGCTCGACCACGAATCCGATCGCCTTCAAGTTCGTGATGATATAGGTCGATAATGTGATCAGGAAGATCAGGTTCAGCGCCCTTACCAGCGTGGGCGAGCCATATCGGTCTGCGATGTAATCGCCGGGGGTGATATAGCTGTGGGTGCGTGAGAGCCTATGAAGCCGCGGCGCAAACAGCCAGTACACCGCGACTATGCCCATCATGAAGGTGACGCTGACGAGAAACCCGAAGCCGCTGCGATAAGCGGCGCCGGCGAAGCCGAGCAGGTTGTTGCCGCTGTACTGGGTGGCGTAAAGCGTAAAGAACAACACGGGCAGGCCGAGCGAATGCCCAGCCAGGTAAAAATCTTGCAGGCTGCGCTCCCGGCTGGCCACGCGGCCCCACCAGCCGACCGCCAGCAACAGCAGTAGATAAACGGCGACGAAGATCAGCCCTGCGGCATCCAGCAGCGTCCCGCCTTTCATTCGTCGCCCCAGTATCTTTGCAACAGCAGCGCGACCAGCACGGCAAACACCACCGACCCCGCGAGCAGTTGCCACACCCAGCCCGGCAGCCCTGCCAACTCCGCCGGCCATAGACCGGGGAAAGGCGCAGTCAGTATCAACAGCAGGATTACGATCGCGACACGTGCCATGGGCTGAGCGTGAGAGAGGTGGAGATCAGATCGGGCTCGGTGCTCGTCAGTTTGTCAAAGCGGCGTACGGTAGCAACCCCCGGTTGTAGATATCCCTCGTACCGTACCAGCAAACTGGGCGGAAAGCATGCCCGTCGGCACCTATCGGCTTCCGTCTGGAAGACGATGCCCCTACTCCGGCCAACGCCGCATTTTGAATGACTCCACAATGAAGTCGATCAACAGGCGACCCTTGGGGGAGACATGCCTGCTTGTTGGATAGATTGCATAGATGCCCATCTCGATCGACCGATAGTCGGCCAGCAGCTCGACGAGCCGCCCCCCTGACTGTCAGCTCCTACAAAAAAGCTCGGCCGCAACACTATGTCCTGATGCTGCAATGCGCCCACGCGGCAGGTGTCTCCGTTGCTGGTGCGGATGCAGGGTTGCACTCTTGCCGCGACGTGGCCTTCGGGCCCTTCGAACCACTACCTACAGGGGTCAGCGCCGTTTCAGGACACCATTCTAAGGGCTCTGACTTTCCTGATAGCCTCTCCCATGTGCTCAAACAGGAGGCTACCAGAGATGCTTATACCACTCAGCAAGCACCTCCTTGTCAACCATAAAATGGTCGCCATGAAAGACCTTTTGAGAAACACGCCCGTTTTCCTTTGCGCCCAAATCAACGCCGGTTAACATGCTCATGCGGGCATACTCGTAAGGCGACAGGCGTATCCGCCCCACTTCCTCAAGCCGGAATCGGCTATCCAGCGCGTCTCGGTCTCGGTATATACGCTCCCTTGTCTCAGGATCCATACCGAAATTCTGTGCGATTATGATGTTGTCAAAACTGTCTTCGTCCAGATGGTACTTGAAATAATCCGCCCGATCATTCACCCCCTCGAGTTGAGTTACGGGAAGCTTGTGAAGCATGAATATCCACGGTTCATTTGTAACCAATAGATCGTCGCCTTTCGGCAAGGACGCGCAATAGTCCAAAATCCACTCTGTACGCTTTTTCCACAAATCAGAATTGGTCCCCGATGTTCTCGCAAACGCTGGAAGAGAAAATACATAGGAAGAACATAGCAGACCCGCAACAATAGCCGACGCCGCCGCTTTCGATTGAAGCCGGCGCCCCACGACAAACGCGGTCGCCAACGAAAACCCCAGCATCAGTGGCAACACATAACGGCTCGACGATAGCTTCGTCAAATCGCCGGCATAGAAAAATAGTACAATACAGAAATGCAATGTGATGCCGATGCAAAAAATCCCAACCACATCAATGGCGACTGCCTGGATCTGGCGCTCTCGCCGCACCCTCGCGAATCCGACCAACATGAGAACAAGTGCGCCGACGCCGATTGCAGAAAAGATGAAATTAGAAGAACTATCTCGTCTCAGAGAGAACAAATATGCGATCGATGCGCCAAGATTCTTGAGAAAATTCAGTTTTCCAAAAGGCGGCGTATTGTTTCCGTGAAGCTCCCACCAATATTGATCATAGAAAGGCATTTGCAAATGAATGACCAGGGGTACAAATAGAAGTGGAATAACCAATACGCCCCATGGAAGAACAATCCTGTGGCTCTTGTGCCATCCGATGAGCACAACAGCAACCGCAGGCAATAGAAAAACGATCGACTCATAGCGAGTCTGCGAAAGAAGCAGAACAGACAAGCAGAACGCGACAATATTCCATGACCCAGGCGCTTCCAGATAACGGATTCCGAGCCACATTGATAGAAGCAGCATGAATACGTTCAGAATCTCAAAGCCGCCTCCTGTTGCATTCTGCGCAACAAGCGGAGTCAGCAGGAACATGCTCACGCTTAGCAGAGCGGCTCTCTCATCAGAGACGGCTTTGGCGACATGGAAGAGTGCCAATGAGACAAGCGCGGTCAGCACGATATTTAGAAAGAAGACGTTGCCGATCCGGTATCCAAAGATATCGTGCACGAGCGACAATAACACGGAAAAGCCGATGGGGCGTTTATCAATACGACCGCCCAACAGCTCGTACCGCCCCAAAATCTCGTAGCCCAATGCGGGCACTTTGACTTCCCCATTATAGTGAATATTCATTGCTGTTGCCGACAGAATGACTTCATCATCGACAATCTTGAATCCAGCCGGCTCCCTGGTAACGGAGAACACGAATAGCAAGGCAAGCAGGCCATATATTAGAAAAGGAGTCTTGTTTCGTTGCGCTCCGGTCCGATCGCGCAGCAGTTTCCAAACCAGCAACAGCAACACTCCGATTTCTGCGGTAACGAGGAATGCCCCATATTCGGTTATCCAGACTAATGCGGTGGAATAAAGATCTCGCTGAAACGAGACCAAGACGGCAACAATCGAGATTACAACGAAGGTGGCCAGCCTGAATGCGGGTCCGGTATACCAACACGGGGCCGACGTTTCGACATGATTATTCACGCTCTCCTCCGGGCAAAACGCTCATTCGCTATTCGCTAACAGCTCAACCGGTCGCCCGTAAGCGGACTCCGTAGCGAGAGCGCCTGACGCCAGCGAGGGTGAACCTCGAGTATCAAGCATAGCTAGCGCCAAGATCGGAACGACCAGGATCGGATTTCCGCACATTGGTCTGCATCTGACTCTGGCCGTTCGGAATCAAGGATTGAGCCCTGGAGGAGTCTTTTCTTTCAATCGCTAACGAGGCTCCGCCTCGGACCGACGAGTCGTGAGGCGGCGCCTGCTATACTTCTGAATAGCCCACATTGGCAAGCGCATCTGGCTGAGACGCATTACGCACCATACGCGGTCATAACCGCAAGCTTTTTGCTTTAAGCTACGCGGGCATTTGCCGCCAGCGCCTTCTCAGGCACCGACCGCACGAGGCGATCTCTCCAGAGCGTTAATTAGCGTTAATTCTTGTTCCTCCTTAAGTTGGGGAAAGGGGTGTTTTGTGTTCAAAATCAAAACTTGACTCATTTGTAAAGATCTTGCCGGGTCAAGGAATCTAGTGGCAGGATAGACGGAATCCCGGGTCCTCAGCTCGGCCAGAACCATATTACCTGATCGCAGAAACCTCTGGGTGCGCCACTGCCAGGCGCAGGCGCGCGCAGCGCCGGCTGCCCGGCGGCGCCGAAGCGAGCCAGGTCGCCGGGACCGTCGATGGGGGTCTTGCGGCCCGGGACCTGAGGGCGCGGTCTCGGCACCCGGAATGGGCGCGGCGCCCGGGATCACCCCAACCGGGGCATGGGCGCAGGGCTGAAGCCACTAGCGGCGACCCGGCGGGTGGCCTGGAGGGCCTGCCATTCCTGGTCGGTGAACAGCCGGGGGCGGGTGAGAGAGGGTTGTCCTTCCACCAAGTCAGAAACCGTGCCCGCGCCGCGCCGAGGCCGCGGACGAACCCCCGGACTCTGGAAATCTCCTTTCATTTTCAAGCTCTTGTATCGAGAGATCGGCGGCTCCCAGATGGCAAAGCGGGTCTAGTCTTGCTAGGCTTTTGGAATGCCTTGGAACCCCCCATGTCGCGGGATGCGACACGGCCACCGTCGCGCGGTGCGACGGCCACATCAGCTACCGGTGGAGGACTAGAGAGCATGCAGAGCCACCGACCTGTGCGGGGTGACGCCGGCAAGGCGCGCAGGCTTGGCATCCACCGAAGCACCATCTATCGCTGGATAGGAAGGTCCGGCCATGGCGACGCCACTCAGCGCCGGCCTCTGGCGCCGCCAGACGGCACGACCCACTACGGCAGGCCCCGCATCGCTTCGGGCCCGCTGCCCCGACAAACGGCTCAATGGCACTCTCAATCCAGGGCGCGCGCCGAGTCCGACATCCGGCAGGCTCCTAGCCCGGCAGCGCCAGTTCGGAGAAATCCCGGATCGCATCGAAGCCCGGCGGCGCCCGCTCGGGCCCCCGGGTATCCGGGCGCAGCACCGCGAGCAGCCAGCGAAACCCATAGTCGCGCGCGGCGGCGAGCACCTCGGCACTGTCGTCCACAAACAAGGTGCGCTCGGGATCGAACGGCAGGGCGGCGTGGAACAGGTGCCAGAATCTGGGATGCTCCTTGGGTACGCCGAGCTCATGGGCACAAACGATGCGGTCGAAATGCCCGGCCAGGCAGGTGCGGTCCATCTTCAGGCTGATAGCCTTCTGATGGGCGTTGGTGACCAGCACGCGGCGCTTGCCCGCGCGCTGCAGCGCCTCAAGAAACCCCACAACGTGCGGGTGCACGCCGATCAGGTGGTCCACCTCCTCCTTGAGCAGCGCGATGTCCAGGCCGAGCTCTCGGCTCCAATGGTCCACGCAGTACCAGTCGAGCGTCCCCTCCACGTTGCGGTAGCGCGCATAGAGCTCCTCCCGGGCCTCCGCCGGGTCCAGGCCCCGGGCCTGGGCATAGCGCTCGGGTACGTGCTCGAGCCAGAAGTGGTTGTCGAAATGAAGGTCGAGCAGCGTGCCGTCCATATCCAGAAAGACACTGTCGATGCCCTGCCAGTCGATCATCATCTGCTCACCTGCGAAGACCAACACCGACATCGGCCCACCGGCTGATGCCGATCATCGCCGCTGTCGCGTACCGGGCGCGTCCGGCTCCATAGCTGCCGGATCCCGCAGCCGCCCCGAGATCCTGTACCACCCCGAGCCGGCGCGCAAGTCCAAGCTGCGCGCCCCCGACCGAGCCCCATCCGTGGCGATCTAGGCGCGGTTTGAGGGTAAACTATACTCGGCGCGTGCGATTGTGCCGCGGGCGCCCCGTCTACCCCGGATGTAACGCGTCGCCCGCATCTTGGGTATCCCGGGGCAGACCAGTCCCTCAACCGCGCTCGGCGGGTTGCGCCCCGTCTGCCCTGACCCGATTCCCGCTATGCCGCAAAAGCCTATCGTGCACCAGCGCCGGATCATCGCCGACACCGGAATACTGACCGTCGAGCAGGTGGACTTGGAGTTTGCCAACGGCGCGCGGCGCCTGTACCAGCGTATCGTCGGCACCGGGGACTCGGTGCTCGTGGTACCGGTGATGGCCGACCACAGCCTGCTGCTGATCCGCGAGTACGCCGCCGGCATGGACCGCTACGAGCTTGCATTTCCCAAGGGCATCGTCGAGCCGTCCGAGGACCCCCTGGCGGCCGCCAACCGCGAATTGCAGGAGGAGACCGGCTACGCGGCACAGCGGCTCGAGGCACTGCGCGCGGTGACCCTGGCACCAGGCTACCTGCTGCACACCACCCACCTGGTGATGGCCCGGGACCTCTACCCCCGGAGGCTGCCGGGGGATGAGCCGGAGCCGATCGAGGTGCTGCCCTGGCCGCTGCGCGACTGGGGCTCGCTGCTGGCAAGGCCCGACTTCACCGAGGCCCGCTCGATCGCCGCCCTGCTCATTGTCCGCGACCTTATCCTGGGACCGGCCTGAGCGCCGCTGTCCGTTCACAAGAGAGGCCCCATGAGCCATATGCCGGACATTCCCATCGATCGCGTCGTCGAGATCGCACGGCGCGCCGCGGCCGCCGTCCTGCGCATCTACAACACCGATTTCGCGGTCGCGCACAAGGATGACCGCTCGCCCCTGACGGCGGCCGACATGGCCTCGCATCACAGCATCCTGCAAGGGCTGGCCGAGCTCACGCCCGAGCTGCCGGTGCTGTCGGAGGAGTCGTGCGCCGTGCCCTTCGAGGAGCGCCGCCGCTGGCATCGATTCTGGCTCATCGACCCGCTCGATGGCACCCGGGAGTTCATCAAGCGCAACGGCGAGTTTACCGTCAACATCGCCCTCGTCGAGGGCCATCGCCCGGTGCTGGGCGTGGTCCACGTGCCGGTGTCGGGGATCACTTACTATGGCGCGGACGGCCACGCCTTCCGCCAGCGCGACCGCCAGCCCCCCGAGCCGATCCGGGTCTGTGCGCAGCATCGAGATCCGGTGCGGGTCGCCGGCAGCCGCTCCCACGCGGGCGACAGCCTGCAGCGGTTTCTGGAGAGCCTCGGCGAGCACCAGATCCTGAGCATGGGCAGCTCGCTCAAGCTGTGCCTGGTGGCGGAGGGCAGCGCCGACATCTACCCACGCCTGGGCCCCACCTCCGAGTGGGACACCGCCGCCGCCGAGGCCGTGGTGGTGGCAGCCGGCGGGCGCGTCACCGACACCGATATGCAGCCCTTGCAGTACAACGCGCGCGAGTCGCTGCTCAACCCGCACTTCCTGGTATTCGGGGACACCAGCGTGGACTGGAGCCGCTTTCTGGCATAAGTTTCCAGAGGGCCGTCTGCCGGTCGTGCCCCGGCGAACGGCATCCCCGGCCCGGCGGCTCCGGTCACGGGCCGGAGCCCGCCGCTAGCCGTTTGCGAGGTCTCGATGCGTATCGCCGCCCTGGCAGCCATGCTCGCCGCCGCGCTGACGCTGTCAGCAGGGTCCAGCTGGGCCCAAAACCCGCCCGGCGATGACACATCGGCCTTCGACGACTTCCCGCTGGAACAGCCCCTCCAGCATCCACAATGGCTCAAGGAGAGCTTCCTGTTCCTGAAGGACGACCTGCAGCAGGCGGTCAGCAACGGCAAGCAGGGCATCATCGTCTATTTCGGGCAGCAGCGTTGTGCCTACTGCAAGAAATTGTTCGACGTGGACTTCGGACTCGCCGATATCTTGACGTACACGCTTCGGCACTTCGACGTCATCCCCGTGGACATCTGGGGTGTGCAAGAGCTCACGGATCTGAAGGGACAGGTGCTGACCGAGCGTGACTACGCCCTGCGCGAAGGCACCAATTTCACGCCCTCGCTGATCTTCTACGACGCCCAGGGACGCGAGGCGCTACGCCTGCGCGGCTACTACCCTCCCTACCAGTTCCGGGCGGCCCTGGAATACGTGGCCGATGCGCACTACAAGGATGAGACTTTCGGCGACTACCTCGAGCGGGCCGATCCGACACTGACGTGCGAGTCCGGCGAGCTTAATCCCGAAGACTTCTTCAGTCCGCCGCCCTACAACCTGGATCGATCGCAGATCCCCGGCGAACGGCCCCTGGTGGTGTTCTTCGAGCAGAGCGACTGCCACGCCTGTGACGTACTGCACTCCGAGCCCTTGCACGAGCCGGCGATCCACCGCGGCTTCGAGGGATTCGACAACGTGCAGCTCGATATCTGGTCCGACACACCCGTGGTGACCCCGGACGGGCACAGGACCACAGCCAAGGGATGGGCCCGGTCGCTGGGGCTGTTCTACACCCCGTCCATCCTGTTTTTCGACGAGCGAGGCCACGATATCATCCGGGTGGACTCGGTGGCGCACTTCTACCGGCTGCGCAGCGTGCTCAATTACATCACTAGCCGCGGCTACCTGGCAGAGCCCCATTACCAGCTCTGGCGCGCCTCGAGCGGATTCTGAGTCGGCCCACCTGGGTCAGGCGGCCGACCCGAGCTCGGGGATCCCCTCCTGCACCGGGTCGAAGTCCTTGGAGTGCTCGACGCCACGCTCCAGCTCCAGCCACATGCTGCGTCCCAGGCTGCGCAGCTCCGGGTAGGTGCACGCCAGCAGCGAGTAGAACCACACCGCCAAGCCGGTAACCCAATGCTTGGTCTTGGGGTTACCGCCCAGGATCGGCATCGCCTGCTGGATCTGCATGATCCACTTCTTGGCGATCTGCTCATCCAGCGACGCGGGATCGCGCAATGCGCGCGCGACCTCGTCGGAGCCGAGCTTGCGCTCGATCGTAACCACGTAGACGCGCCTGACCTGTACCGCCAAGTCAAGCAGGTTGCCCAGCTCTTCGGCGGTCATCCCGTGGAGGGTCTTAGAGAACATCAGCAAGCTGGTCTGCAGCCTGCCGATCAACTCCTGCCGTTGGTGGTCGCTCATCTCGGCCCTCTCGTTGCTGCGGCGGCTGCCCCGCGCGGCTCCTCCGCGACCTTGCAGCGGGCAAGGGTCCAGCATAGCAGCAACCGAAGCGTCAATGCCCGACTGCATCCGCCCGTTGAGTGCAGAGACCAGGGCCCGAGGCAGGATCAAGCACCGGGTTATCCACGGTCATGTGGGCCCGCAGGCGACGAGCCCAGTTGAGCAATGCGGGCTGGCGCGGTGCAAAGGCGGTGGACTTGACCAAGCCTGACGAGGCGTGTAGGAGTACATAACCCAGGCCGCGTTGGCTAGACTAATATAATCAAGACGCGCCTCGCGTGAGGCCTGCATACGTAACTACTTCAGGAGGATCCAGCGTCGTGTTTCCCAAGCCCATGCACATCCGGAAAGGCGTATTGGCAGCTGCCGCACTGTCCGTTGCACTGGCGTATGCTCCTCCCGGCAACGCGTTCGACTTCGGTGACTTCATGAGTCCCGGAAGATGGTTCGGCGGACGCGGCTACGACGATAACTATCCGCCCTACGGCGTCGGGGGCCCATACGGATATGGCACCCCGTACGGATACGGCGCCCCTTACGGATATGGCGCCCCCCCTTACGCTGCGGCCCCTGCGGCCCCCGCAGCTAGCGCACCGGCGACCTCGTCCGCAACGGACAAGGGCTCGGACAAGCGCATCAAGGAGCTGGAGGAGCGCGTACAGCAGCTCGAGAGCGAGAAACGCCAGATGGAGGCGTACGGCACACCAAGCCTCGGCAACACCCCCGGCTACAGCGCTTCGGGCTTCCCGTCCGGCCCAGGCACCGGCGGCCACCCCGGCGGCCCGGTTGATCCCGCCTATGCGGGCGCCCAGGGCACTCAGCCCTACAGCGGGGCTGCCGGCGGACAGACGCTACAGACCGGCCAGCCCACCCAAGGCGCGGCGAGTCACCAGGGCATGCCCTACGCACCAGCCCAGAACACTGAGGGCATGTTCCGGCCCTGGGACCAGAAGTAGCCGTCCAGGCACTCCAGCTCCCCGAACCGCTGGCTCGGGGCCCGGAAGGCCGCTGCAGGAGCCACCGCCCTGGTCATCGCGACCGAGGCGGCGGTTTGTTGTGGGGCGGGCCATGACCCGCGAAGCGCGGCTCGATAGGTCCTGACTGCGCCGCAAGGCATACCTGCGCTGCATCGATCACCCGTGGTGTCTGAATCCGGCCAGGCCCCCGCATCGATGCGTTGCCGCAAGCGCCTGTCCGCCCGCTCGGCTTGCGGAGCGCCCCGCTCAGGATTACGTCGCGCGCCACCATGCGGACCTGGGTCGGCCCCCGGGCCAGCACGTCCAGGCGGTCACCCAGGCGCAGCTGGGTGAAGGGGATCGTCGGGTCCCGGGGGGTGAGCGTGTACAGCGCGCGCCCATCGGGCACGGTCTGGGCCCAGGACGACTTGCCCGGCGTCGCCAAGTCGGCCGGGTGGAAGGCCTGGCCCCGACCCTTGTCGACCTTGAGCAGAGCCCTCACCAGGGCCCTGGCGTCCTCGACCACCGACTCGTCGTCGCTGACCCGCTCCTTGCGCAGCTCGGAGGCCGCGTTGATGTCTCCCGCCTTGAGATCGGAGGCCGCGACCCAGGCCGGTGTCGTCGACAGCCAATCATAGGCCCGGACGTGGTCGACGCCGGCGGCGTCAACGTGCTCGACGCCTTGACCCCGCCCTTCTACACTAATCTCCCCAGCACACCGACCGGGGCAACGACTTTCCTACCCGAAGGTGAGGGCAGCCCCTTGCCGTGATCGTCTGGCCACGGCGCTTCCCAGAGAGCCTCGGACGCGAGGCCCGGCGCTTTCTGCCCACCGGTACGGGCGCCGCGGACGGTCGCCAGACCCCCGACAAAGTCGGGAGGGAAACAGCCCATCCGGACAGGTCGAGCAACCGAACCGCCGACACGGGGATTTTCCGAGCCAGTAAAATCAATAGCTTACTGATCTTCCTAGGGCAGGCAGTGTTCGGTACGGTTGGGGAAATTCGCGTTGATCCTGTTGAACGGCTGGACGTCCCGCAGCCAACAACTGCAAAGGACAGGAGGCACTACTTCGTCTCCATGCATTGGCATAATATGCCAATGGGCCTAAGATACCTCAGGCTAAAGCAATAGGTACGCGCCGATGCCAACGCGCAATGTGGTGCTCACTGATCAGCAGGCGGAATTGGTCAAAGAGTTGGTCCGCTCCGGCCGTTACCAGAACGCCAGTGAGGTGCTCAGGGAAGGACTGCGGCTGCTCCAGCGCCGTGAGCTCGAGGAAGCGGCCAAGCTGGCGGCCCTCCGTAGCGCGCTGGATGAAGCGGAGGTGGCAGTCGCTGCCGGTGATCTCCATGACTACAATCCGACGCTGTTCGACGACCTCGCTGGCGACGAGCAGACGACCTCAACCAAAGATCCCCGGGCATGACGCGGATCCGTGTCACAGGCCCGGCACGGGATAACATCACGAGGATAATCAGACGCAGCGACGCAGACTTCGGCAGCCAAGCTGCCTGACCGTTACAGGCGGTTGATCGACCAGGCCATACCAGACCTCGGTGAGCATCCGAGCCGAGTCGGCGTGCTATCCATCGATGACATCCGGGAAGGCTATTGTCTCTACCACCTGAAATGGAGCCGCAAGGGCTCAGCACGACCACCCGTGCGCCAGCCCCGCCATCTTATCGCCTTCTATATCGACGACTCGGGCGCCATTATCGTGGCCCGGGTGCTCCATCAGCGACAGATGCCTGGGTGACACCTGCGGGACAACGACGATCGGCGAGTGTTTCTGACTGTTGCCCCCAAGCCGAGAGGAGTATTAGCCGCCGCTTAAGGACGGCTGTCGACCCTGAGCGGACATCGTCCAAGCTGAAGAGCCGGTGTGAGGTTGTTTTGCAGATTGACAGGTTCTCGCGGTCCAACGGTCTCGTCGGCAGCCGTAAGGTATCGATCGTTCGGCTCCCGCCGACTTATGGCATGAAACGTGCTAGGAGCACTGAGTTTCCTGTCGAACAAAAACCCGGGAGCGAACGCGGTGCATCGATCCATGGCGGTTATGAAGTTGATCGCCTTGTTGATGGTGACCGGATCGAGGTGGATGAGCGAGGAATAACAGGTGTGCTCCATGCTCAGGGTAAGTACGACGTACATGCGGGAACCGGAGTCGTAGTGGCGCCGGCTCGACGCAATTTGCTGGTCCGGCCCGATGGCGCTGGAATGGGCCCATTCCGCGGCCGGTCCCCGAAGCCAACCGGGCCCGCCCACTGCGCTCGGGGCAACGGACCCTGACTTGTTTCGGAGATGGAAGGATGTGCCGCGTCCAATTGTTATACGCAGCAAATGAAATAACAGAAGAAGAAGGCCTCGCACAACAAGAGCTGTTTTTTCTGATACGGGCGACGAACCTCGAGTTCACCAAGACGATAGACATACTGTGGGCCGGCTCGAATGGCGCTTGGCACACCTTGGCCGCTGAGTTCCACAGCATGTCGGTGGACGATTCAGAATATTGGAACGCCACCACGAGGATTCGGTCCACCCCCGATGGCCCGCTTCCGCGCAACATTCATTTCGCCGTACGCTATCGAGTTGGCGGGCAGGAATATTGGGACAACAACGCTGGCCTCAACTATTTCAGCCCGGTCCGCTCGTCTTTGCAGTGCGCCGGCGCGGCGCCGGTGCTGAATCCGGGCTTTCAGAATCGGCTGGCGGACGGCCTGCACTGCGTTCCGGTAACGGTTGCCGTAACTGCGCCTTGCCGTGCTCGGGAGGTCAGCATCTACTGGACCACGGACGATTGGCGTCACACCCAGGTGACGCGGTGCCGTCTCAAGAGCCGCCTGGTGCTGGAGATTGGAGACCGCGTCATTGAGAACGGTGTTCAAATATGGACCGCGCAGCTGGAGATAGAGGACAGCTTTCGCCTACAATACAGCATTTGTTGCAGAATCGGAAAGGATGTTCTCTGGGACAATAACCTCGGCCGAAATTATTCCGCCTGCCGTAAGCCCCTGAACGTGCTGGCTCTCAATCTGCATTGCCGTCAGGAGGACAACCAGGACGACAAGTTTTCCCGGATTGCCAAAGCGATTGACGAGCTCTGCGTGGATGTCGTCTGTCTGCAGGAGGTCGCCGAAAACTGGAACGATGCTCGGGGGGACTGGAAATCGAATTCCGCCAGGATCATCAATGACAGGCTGAAACGACCCTTCCATATCCATACGGATTGGTCACATCTTGGATTCGAGCGATACCGTGAAGGGGTCGCGATATTGAGCAGATATCCGCTCGCAGAATACGATGCCCGTTACCTGTCGAGTAGTCACGATCCCTACAGCATTCACAGCCGCAAGGCCGTCATGGGGCGAATCCTGGTTCCCTATCTCGGCCAGATCGACTTCTTCTCCGTCCACACCAGTTGGTGGGAAGATGGTTTCGCGGAGCAGTTTCAAAATCTACGGGATTGGGCCGAGTCCCGCAACGCAGGTCTGACAGCGACCCTGCTGTGCGGCGACTTCAACATTCCTGCGGGCTCCGAAGGTTATCAATTCATAGTGACTTCGAACGCCTACGACGATGAATTTCTAGCGGTCACCTCGCCTGACGTATTCGCAAAGATCTTCCGTAACCGATGCAAAGATTGGCCGCGTCTCCTGGTTGACGACGGTCGTATCGATTACGTTTTCACGGCCAGGTCGAGTGCCTTACGAGCCACCGCAGCACGGTTCGTATTCAACAGCCGGGAGTACGGCCGGGTCTCTGACCACGAGGGGCTGCTGATGACATTCGAGCCGGCATAATTATTGCTTGAGCGGGGGTGCTTCGGTAGGGGCGGTTGGCCCATACGCCGGACCATCGACTTAGGAGCCAGTACCAGCGGGACTTTTGCCGAGATCGACCATGCACGCAGCAGAGCAGTACGCCACGCCCCAGGATGGTGCGCTGGGAGAGTTCTTCCAGCGGGCCAACGACCTTAACGAGCCCTTCACGCTGCGCGCGGGAAGGATCGACTTTGATGTCTCCCTCGACGTAAGCGCCAACGTCAAGGTGCTCATCGTCGTCTATCGCGACAACAACGTACGCGAACGGTATCTGGTGGATACGGACCCCTATGACGTCGAGTGCCGGCGCCACAGGCGGTGCACGCGCGATTTTTCCATCCTGCCGTTTTCCGCAGAATTCGGCTGGGCCAGTTGCGTCAAGTTTTCCTTCATCGTGCACCTTGACGAACGCTCGATACCTTCCCGGTACGAATATATCTTCATGGAAAGAGATCAACTGGAGGCCCTCGATCCTCAACGCCGTGCCATCAGCGCGGCCTGGGCGACGCCAAATCGATATCGAACCAGCGAACTGGATGCCGTCGAGTTGCAGCGCGACGTGGACTGGTACAACCATCATCTGCCCTCGCTCAACGTGACACCCAAGTTCACGAAGGGGCAAAGACACCATCCGTATCATCCGAAACGCTATATTCACGAGCATATCGACAAGGTCATCGGCTGCAAGCGGGACAACCCCGAGCGCGTGTGCACAATCAAGGTCAGCGTCGACTGTATAGATGACAAGGATTTCATCGATCACCTGATCTACGCCAGCCAACAGAACGTTCTGGTGCAGTGCCTCGTGGACTGGCGCAAAATGACCCTCACCAACAGCCCGAGCTACGCCCGCCTGAAGCAGTCCGGCATTGAGCTGATCGGGGTCGTCTGCACCCCCCGTCACGACCTCATCGAGGTTGCCCCGGACATGCACACCAAGTTTGTGATCTTCAACGATGAGGATTGCATCCTGGGCTCGTTCAACATCACCTTTGACCGCTGGTGGGCGAACTGGGAGTCCGGGATGACGTTTCATTCCAAAGGGGTGTGCCGGCTATTGGACAATGTGTTCCAGAGCCAACGCGGGGGCTTTATCCAGAGATATGGCGTCGACCCTTTGAGTCCCTTCAACCTGCTGTATACCTTTGGCAGGCAGTTCATGTACAACGGCAGGCACTATCGGCCTCATCACGCCATCCTGGCTGAGATTCGTCGAGCCCGGCATTCGATTAGGCTGACATTGTTCTTGATTGGGGATCTGTTTGGGGACCATGACGACAGCGTGGTAGACGCCCTGATCCACGCCAAAGACCGCGGTGTGGATATCGAAATCCTGTTCAATGGTCACCTGGCGCGGCAGGGGCGGATCGGACTAGAGCGGTCGATGCAGGAGGAACTGAACCGCCCCCTGCTGCCAGCGGTGGAACGCCTCAAAGCCGGGGGCGTCCGGGTCGGGCTGGTGTACGGCATGGATGATCATCCGGTTCCGTATTCCCCCATACACGCCAAGTACTGTGTTATCGACGGCACCATCGTGCTGGAGGGCAGTTTCAACTGGTACAACACCTCGGTATTTTCTCATGACCTTCTGGTGGTGCTCAACGATCGCGGGGTCGCCGAACCGTACCTGTATGAGTTCGAGCAAATTCGGCGTTTGTTTCGAGTCTATTATTGAGCCCGGTGGGGCTACCCGGGTCAGCGGGAGCCGGGTGCTGGGACAGCCTGTTGGTCCGACTCTTCCTTGACGGCATGGATGGCCTCCATGACCTGGGGAGGGAGCCCTGCGGCGTGTGTAGCGGCGGTGATCATGTCGCCTCGGCGGGCGGATGATTTCGGGTCATGGCAGTTCGTCGCGCATGTGCCGCGCGAAGCCGTCGATGAAATCGTACTGGCTGCGGTGCCCCTCGTCGGCGATAACCATGATGTTGCCGTGGAGGAGAAGCGACCGGCCAGTTGCTGTCTTCGTCGAGGAGGACGCCCTGTGCCTCTCAAACGGAGTGCTCGGCGGGCGGCTCGGGAGCTTTCCCGATTTGGCTGCCGGCGAACCGCGTGCGAATGTACTCGCGCGCGCTATCGGGCGGCAACTTCACCGTCCCGGGGCCGCTCCTGACGAAGAAGTCGCCCTCCGGCACGGTCTCCATCCCCTTCCACCTCAGGAACACCGGCTCGGGACTACGCTGGCAGCTCACCACGCAGACCGTCTGCTCGTGGACGATCTGGACCTTCGGGTCGATGCAGGTGCCGGCCCGGTCGCTGAGGCCGTTCCGAACCACCTGCGCAAGGTGGCGCATGAACTTGTCGTCGGTCTCGAGGTGGTCCTTCTCGATGCCGACGATGGAGCCGTCGTCTGCGACGCCGATCAAGATGTCGCCTCCCTCGGTGTTGAGGAACGCGGCAACCGTCTTGAGCACGGCGTGCGTCACGCCCTTGTCGTCCTGGCGATTGCCCTTTAGGCTCCAGCGCAGGGTGGACTTGAACTCGAGCGTCTTCGACTCGCCGGCCTTGATCAGGTCCTCGGCGTTGCGGTGGGCGCGCAGGTACTGGTCGAAGAGGAAGTTCTTGATCGCCTGCCCGAACGCGCGGTCGTCGGTGATGCGCTTGTAGAGGTCGAAGTTCGAGTCGACGATTTCCTGGATTACGTGCTCGACCTTCTGGTCGAAGGTGAGGCGCACGTCTGCCGAGCGCGATGTCGCTGACCAGGTTGATGATCTGGCCGAGGCACTGCTTGTCCAGACCGGGGCGGGCGTAGTCCTTGGGCAGCACGCCCTTGAGCGAGGGGTTGTCGCGCTCGATGGCGGCCATCGCGTCGTCCACCAGCGTGCCGATGGTGGGCTGCGGGGCGCTGGCCTTCAGGTGCTGCCAGCGCGCCTCCTTCGGCACCCAGAAGATGCTGGCGGGGCGGTACTGATGCGCGCCATCCCTGCCGCGCACCCTGCGGGTGCCCTGCGGGCGTCCAAAATCGCTCCCGGCGAATTTGTCGTCCGGGTCTCTTCGGGGTCGGCGCCCTCCGCTCTCTGAGCTTCGAGCTCGGCGTGCTTGGCCTCGAAGGCGTCGGAGATGTACTTGAGGAAGATCAGGCCGAGGACGACATGCTTGTACTCGGCCGCGTCCATGTTGTTGCGCAGCGCGTCGGCGGCGGCCCAGAGCTTGGCTTCGAAGCCGAGGTTGGCTGCCGTGGTTGTTTTGCTCGTTGCTCTATTCTTGGCCTTCGCCACGCGTCACTCTCCCCGATTACGCTTCGATCAGTGCTGGCAACCGCTTCTGGACCTCGCGTGCCACCCGAAGCATCGCCTCTACGAGCTGCTCGTCGATATCCGTCTCGCCTTCACACTCGGCCAAGTGGCGTTTGCGGTGGGCCTGGTCCAGGACGCGCCATTGTGCCTGCGGCAAACCGATGGCGCGCTGCAGGCATTGGAACACCAGATAACGGGATTCGGAGCGGTAGCCTTTGGCTCTGAGTGCTGCGAGCGCCAGGGCGTGGGCGGCGTTGTAGGCAAGGTCGAAACGGCTTTCGAGACTCAGGTCTTCGCGCCCAGCATCAGTCAGCCGCCGAAGGCCGGAGCGCAGCAATCCCTGGATCTCCACGTCTGCGGGTGGCTCGGCCTTCAGTTGGCCTACACGCACCAGGTTATCGAGTTGCGGACGGCTCATGCTCGCTGCCCATCAGGACTAGGTGCTCGCCAGCCAGCACACGAGCAAGAAAGGGGTTGTTGGACGCCTTCCGCTGCGCGAGCTCCTCTGGGGTATACAGGGTCGGGCTGATCTTACGGCACAGCTCCGATTCTACCGGGGCAAGTGCCGAATACACGTCCTCCAGGGTGACGCCGTCGGCGACAATCAGGATATCGATAGCGCTGCTGGCCGTGTCTGTGCCGTTGGCAACAGAGCCGTATAGCAGCGCCAGCGTCACACGGTCCCCCAAGGGCACGAGAGATTCGCGGATCGGCTCGGCCAGCGCCACGGTCTTCTTTACCAGGCTGCACAGCTCCCGGAAGATCGGCGCGGCGGGGCTCGCCTGGTAGTGCGTCTGGTTACCGATGCGCTTGACGGTTACCAGGCCGCTCGACGCCAGCCGCTTGAGCTCGCGCTGCACGGCGCCGGAGCCGGACCGGGTCCGCTCGATCATCTCGGAGGCATAGAAGCTGCGGTTGGGCTGCCCGAACAGCAGGGAAAGGACCCGCTGCTGGGTGGTCGTGAACAGCGCGTCCGCCATGCTTGTGGGCGCACCCTCGCGCGCCACGCCGATCTTCCGGCGGAACGGGCGAGAACGCTTCGCGACGACAATGTTGCCCATTTTGGGCATTCTAATACCCATTTTGGGAAGGCAGCAAGCTGAAGGCCCGGCTCCCCCCGTCGATTACCGGCCGAGCGACTCGCCCTCGTCCTCAAACAGCGTCAGATACGGATCGAAGCGGAAACGCCGATTGCGGGCGTAGCCAGTGATCTCGCGCAGGACATCTGCCTCGACGAGGCGGTTGACCAGCGTGTTGGCGCCGGCCGGGGTCACGCCAAGCCAGTCACGCACGGTGCCGACGGCGACGATCGGATGGTCAAACAGGCGGTCCAGAATCCGGTGGCCATTAGCCGCGGCGCGGCCCAGCTGGTCCGCGATCCGTGCCCGGCAGTCCTCGCGCACTCGCAGGATGGCCGCGGCGGTCTGCGCCGCTTCGCCGCTCACCTCCGCCACTCCGCTGAGAAAGAAAGAGAGCCAGCCCTCCCAGTTGCCCCGGTCGCGGACAGCCTGAAGCCGGTCGTAGTATTCGGCGCGGTGGCGCTTGAAGTGGTGCGAGAGATAGAGCACGGGACGGGAGAGAAGCTGTTTCTCGGTGAGCAAGAACGTGATGAGCAGCCGACCGATGCGGCCGTTGCCGTCGAGGAAGGGATGAATGGTCTCGAATTGGGCATGCGCAAGGCCCACGCGCACGAGGGGGGGCAGCGCAGGCTCGGCGTGCAGAAATCGCTCGAGATCGGCTAAGGCGCCGGGCACCTCGTGTGGCGGCGGCGGGACGAAGCTCGCCTCCCGCAGCGAGCATCCGGCCGGGCCGATCCAGTTCTGGCTCGTGCGCAGCTCGCCTGGCGCCAGCCGTCCGCCCCGAACGCCCCGCATCAGCTCGGCGTGGATCTCGCGGATCAGCCGCACCGACACGGGCAAATCGGCCAAACGGACAAGCCCGTGGTTCATCGCGCGCACGTAGTTGACGACCTCATTGACGTCCGCCGGCGCGTCCGGGTCGTAGAGCCGAGCCTCAGCGGCCAGCAGGTTCTGGAGGGAGCTCTGGGTGCCCTCGATCTGGCTGGACAGTACGGCCTCCTTGCGCACATACATGAAGACGAAGAGATCGGGGCTCGGCAGCGTCAGCACCGCGCCGTCGAGCCTGCCGAGCGCGTAGTCGGCCTCCGAGAGGAGCTCGCGCAGCCGCCCCCCGAGGTCGACGGGCGGGATAGGCGGCAGCGGCGCCGGGATAAAGGCGCGGTAGCCCGTGGGCTGGGAGACATACCTTCCTGCCCGCATCTCCATGTTCTCAGCTGCGCTCATCGTGGCCTCGCCATTTGCTCCATGATAAACAGGGCGTTTATTATAAACCCGCCCTTGATCCCTTAATCAACGCTCAGGGCGGGCCCCCGGAACACAGCGTCGCGTTGGTAGCTCAGGTCCCTCAAGGTGCACCAATGCTCGGGTAAGTGTTTCTGACCACCCGGTGGCCATAGCCAGCCGGGTCCGCCGAGGCGGCGAGGATCGCGGGGCACCACCCCGTTTCGACCTGAAGGCGCCTGGTTACAGGGGACACCGGGTCTCCCTTGCTGGAGATCGCTCGGGTGCAGACCAACTGGCCCGCAAGGGGCCTCACGTGCATTCCGGCCGGCCGAGCGCAGCTCCTGCAGCAGCTTGTAGATTCCGTCTCGCCCGAGGTCGCCCCGGCGCTTGAGATCACGGACGAGGACCCGCCAGGCGTCAGGTCCCGACAGCAGATAGGCCAGCAGCCCCCTCGCGGCCCGGGACAGGCGAGCATCTTCCACGGCGCGCTGATCGACGATGACGAAGCGCCGGCGCCTGCGAGCGCGCGGATGATGGTTGGCCTGCGGAATAGACGCCAGTCCCGCGCCTGCGAGCGCGCGGATGATGGCCTGCGTCACTCGGCATCGATCCGGCCGATGATCAGTGCGACTTCCGCGGCCGGGTAATACACCCGCCGGCCGATTCGGCGCGCGCAGGCCTTGAGAGCCCGGGTCCGATCGTCGCTCGGGTAGCTCAGGCTGTAACGCAGCCCTCCCGGCGTTCTCCCGCGCAGCTCCGCGAGCTGCACCTGGGAGAGCAGCAGACCGTAGCGGTCGGTGATCTCGGCTTCCAGCGCGCTCGGCCGGGAGATGGGCGTGGCTTGCATCGGCAGCGGTCTCCTGGGGTGTGCGGGCAAGGCACATGGAAACCGCAGCGGGGGGGTCTGCGCCGACCACGGATAACCAGCGCAAGGCTGGTCGTGGTTTTGCCTTGGAGAACGGGAGCGCTCAGCCCGCGTGCGGGCGCACGACTTGATTCAGACGGTCTCCAAGGCGATCACGCGCTTCCTCGACGTCGTAGTCGGCCTGAAGTCCCATCCAGAAGCCTTCGGAGGTGCCAAAGTAACGCGCTAAACGAAGCGCGGTATCTGCCGTGACGGCACGCTTGCCGTGGACGATCTCGTTAATCCGCCGCGGCGGGACGCCGATGTCCCTGGCCAGTCGGTTCTGGCTGATCCCCAGGGGAGCCAGGAAATCTTCCTGGAGCACCTCGCCAGGATGTACGTTTCTCAACTTGGGCGTGTACGTCACTCGGCCAGTGGTAGTCGACGATCTCCACATCGAAGGCATCTCCTTGGTCCCAGACGAAACAGATCCGCCATTGGTCGTTGATGCGGATGCTGTACTGGCCGGCACGTTGCCCGCGAAGCGTCTCCAAGCGGTTTACCGGCGGGACCCGGAGATCATCCAGGGTACGGGTGTTGTTCAGCATGCGCAGCTTTCTCCGCGCGGTCTGTTGGATCTCCTGGGGCAAACGCCGGGAGTGGATACCCTGCCAGATCTTCTCCGCTTCCTTTCCCTGGAAGGTCTTGATCATACAGAGACGATTGCGAACTACGCCCTATAACGCAATGCGTTATGGGCAGGGTCAGCGAACCCCCAACTGGTCCACACGCGCGGCCAGATCCTCGGCACGCAGGTGCGTGTAGCGGCGGAGCATCTGCATTGACTTGTGACCCGAGATGGCAGCGACCTCCTGGTCACCCAGGCCCACCTCCATCAGTCGGGACACCGCTTCGTGGCGCAGGTCAATGACAACGCCCCGCTTCGGTTGGGCGGGGCTTCTTGAGGTGGTGGCCAGGGACGGACCAATCCGCCGGGAGCGGATTGGCGCGAGCGCAGCGAGCCCGAAGGGCGAGGCCCGGGATGGGCCGAGCAATCGCGCCGCGCAGTTCGATGGAGTCCCGTGCCGAAGCCCGAACATGACAAAGCCCCGCTTCCGGTGGGCGGGGCTTCTTGAGGTGGTGGCCAGGGACGGACCAATCCGCCGGGAGCGGATTGGCGCGAGCGCAGCGAGCCCGAAGGGCGAGGCCCAGGATGGGCCGAGCAATCGAACCGCGCGGTTCGATGGAGTCCCGTGCCGAAGCCCGAACATGACAAAGCCCCGCTTCCGGTGGGCGGGGCTTCTTGAGGTGGTGGCCAGGGACGGACCAATCCGCCGGGAGCGGATTGGCGCGAGCGCAGCGAGCCCGAAGGGCGAGGCCCAGGATGGGCCGAGCAATCGAACCGCGCGGTTCGATGGAGTCCCGTGCCGAAGCCCGAACATGACAAAGCCCCGCTTCCGGTGGGCGGGGCTTCTTGAGGTGGTGGCCAGGGACGGACCAATCCGCCGGGAGCGGATTGGCGCGAGCGCAGCGAGCCCGAAGGGCGAGGCCCAGGATGGGCCGAGCAATCGAACCGCGCGGTTCGATGGAGTCCCGTGCCGAAGCCCGAACATGACAAAGCCCCGCTTCCGGTGGGCGGGGCTTCTTGAGGTGGTGGCCAGGGACGGACCAATCCGCCGGGAGCGGATTGGCGCGAGCGCAGCGAGCCCGAAGGGCGAGGCCCAGGATGGGCCGAGCAATCGAACCGCGCGGTTCGATGGAGTCCCGTGCCGAAGCCCGAACATGACAAAGCCCCGCTTCCGGTGGGCGGGGCTTCTTGAGGTGGTGGCCAGGGACGGAATCGAACCGCCGACACGGGGATTTTCAGTCCCCTGCTCTACCGACTGAGCTACCTGGCCAAACTGATGTCGTCTTCGAACCGTCCATGGCGCTCCCTTCAGCCCGGCCGGTCCTGCCTCGCAGCGCAGCTGCTTCGGCGTTCAGCTGCGCGCGAAGCGTTGCTTCGCAGGCGCTTGCCTCACCCTGTCGGGCGTTCGCCGCGCTGCGAATGTCCACTGGAAACTCTGTCGCGGCTCACCGCAGCTCGGGCACGCGGGGAAGCGCCGTATTAAAGCGAGCGGGTGCACCGCAGTCAAGTTCGGCACCGCCCGCCCGGGGACCCGTGCTCACTTGGGCGGTACGTATCCTTCAGGCATCGCGGCGCCTTCTCCGAAGAAGTACTTCTCCATCTCCTCTTCGAGGAACTTTCTCGCCTTGGGGTCCATGGGGCTCAACCGATTCTCGTTGATCAGCATGGTCTGGTGGCGCAGCCATTGCTGCCAGGCCTCCTTGGAGACGTTCTCGAAAATCCGCTTGCCGAGCTCGCCCGGGTAGGGCTGACGATCCAGTCCTTCGGCCTCTCTGTTGAGTTTCACACAGTGTACGACTCGGCTCATCGGCTGCTCCTCGCGAAATTCTTGGTGCTCTCGGCGATCAAGGCGGCCACGGGGGCGGCCAGACCCAGGTTGTATGGAGCCCGCGGGTCATACCAACGCCGAAGTCCGGGGTCCGCGATGCTCTGCGGCGCACCCGACACCCGGAGTCGCACGGGGACCATGTCCAGATGGAAGTGGGTAAACGTATGGCGCCGCACAGGGCGCATTTCAACCAGGTCGGCATCGAAACCGAGCCTTCGGCGGACCCAGCCCAGCGCGTCCTCGTCCGCCGGACACTCGGGGAAGCTCCAGAGACCACCCCAGATGCCGGCGGGAGGGCGGCGCTCAAGCAGAATCCGTCCGTCTCCGTCGTCAAGGATGAGCATCTGCACGCTGCGTACCGGCTGGCGCCGGGGAGGCCGGTGCCCGGGCAGGTCGTCGATCCGTCCCAAGGCTCGGGCACGGCAGATGTCAGCCAGCGGACAATCCCCGCAGGTAGGGCGCGCGCGGGTGCAGACCAGAGCGCCGAGATCCATCATAGCCTGGGTATAGGCGGCGGCGCGCCGCGCCGGAACCAGCCCTTCCGCCAGTCCCCAGAGCCGGTTGAGCACCGCGGTGCTCCCGGGCCAGCCTTGCACGGCGAAGGCCCGGGCGAGCACCCGCTTGACGTTGCCGTCGAGGATGGGATGGCGCTGGCCGCAGGCCAGGGTGAGGATCGCCCCCGCGGTGGATCGACCGACCCCGGGCAGCGCCTGGAGCGTCGCCAGATCCCGGGGAAACACGCCCTGGTGACGTTCCCGGATCAGCCGGGCGGCACTGTGCAGGTGGCGCGCCCGGGCGTAGTAGCCGAGGCCGGACCAGAGGTGCAGCACCTCGTCCAACGGGGCGTCTGCCAGGGCCTCCAAATCGGGAAAACGCGCCGTGAAACGCTCGAAATAGCCGACTACGGTGGCGACCTGGGTCTGCTGGAGCATGATCTCGGAGATCCAGACCCGGTAGGGCGTGGCATCGCACTGCCAGGGCAGCCCCTTGCGCCCGTGCCGGTCGTACCAGGCCAGCACCCGATCGGCGAAGTCGGCCTTCAACGCCCCTGCTCCCGGGCGATGCGCTCCAGACTGCCCACGATGACCTGCGCCTCTGCGCCGAGACTGCGCTGGATCATCCAGGTGCCGATGACCGGTGGTACCCAGAAGCGCGGTACGATCCGGGACTCGAACAGCAGACGGGCGCCCGTCCCCTGGGCCTGCAGACGCCAATCCGCCTCTCCGGCACTCAGGTCGCTCGCGGCCGCGTCGACGGACGCATGCAGCCGGCGCGGCCCGGGGCGGCTGAAATCCTGTACCTGCCTGACATTGCGGCAGATGAAGAGCATGCAGAAACGGGTCAGGGTCCGCACCCGCTCGATCCCCGCCGGCGCGCCCCTCAGGACCTCCACCTCGCGGAAAGAGGGGGACAGGTCGCCCAGATGTGCCACATCGGTCAACACGGCCCAGACGGCCGGGCTCGGTGCATCGATGCGCGCCTCCATGACCACCCGATAGGCGTCGGCATCTCGCTCCACGTCCAGGCGATCGATGCGCGCGGCCGCCGCGGCGCCCGAGGCGAGCGCCAGGCACAGCAGTGCCCAGATCAATCGCTCCATGGACAGCGCGCAGGCTCAGAAGCCGAAACGTTTTTTCAGGAGCCCCTTGAGCTGGTCCCTGGGGCTGGCCGTGGGGGGCGGGGCTTGGCCGGTGGTGTCGGACTCGGGGGCGGCTGCAGTGGACCCGGCCGCGGGCGCCACCCCGGCACCGCCGAACAGCCGCTCCTCTAGCTTCTCCTTGAGCTTCTGCTTGCCCTTCTGCAGGGCGACGTCCTGCAGATCGATGGACCAGTTGCGGACGCTCGATAGCCCATCGAACGGTCCCCGGTAGTGCACCGGGATAGGGACACCGGTGAGCTCGTCGGCGGCACGGCCGCCCTGCCCCTCCAGGCTCGATACCAGGGTGATCCTGATCTTGTAGTCGAGGTACGCCTTTTGCAGATCCGCCGTCCCGGCGCCCGAGACTCGCACCAGGGGTGACTGCAAACTGAGTGCCGTGTTGTCGATCAGATTGCCTTTGATCACAGCGGTGCCTTCCAACAGGCTGAAGTCGGTCTTGAGGGGCTCGCCGGTGTCGGCGACGGGCTGACCCTGCAGCCGGGCCTCGGCGTCCCGGATCAGCTTGGCGAGGTTCACGCCCTTGATCGCCCCGTCCTCGAAACGAAACTGGGTCTTGCCGTCCATGGCCGCCTGCAGGGCGTTGAGCGTGTTGCCCCGGGTGCGCAGCTCCGCCGTCAGGCGCGCGGTGCCCTCCAGCAGGTCCTTGCCCAGCAGATCCGTCAGCAGCGGGCCGGCCTGCATATCCTGCATCTGCTCGCTGAGGGTCAGCTCCGGCACGGCGCCCTTGGCATCGAGCTTGAGCTGGCCCCGGGCATTGCCGTTGTACAGCTTGCCCACCCGCTGATCGACGCTGAGCTCGCCGTTGCGGGCACTGAGCTTGATCTCGATCTGCCCTGCCTTGAGCCCGCTCACGCCGAGCTCACCTATGTGCAGGGTGCCGTCCAGGTCGAGCGCGCGCAGGCTGTCCAGGGGCAACAGCACGGCCTCCTGGACCACGCCCGCCGCCGCCGGGGCAGTCTCCGGCTGCGCTGGCGCCGGCAGGTAATGGTCGAGGTCGAGTCGGTCCAGGTCGAGTGCGAACCGCACCGCCGGCCGCTTGGGATTGCGCAGCCACAGATCGCCGCTCAGGCGGCTGTCGTCCAGGATAAGGGCCAGGCGCGGTATACCGATCGATCCGTCGCGGGAGCCCAGGTCCGCCTCCAGGGCAAAGCGCGTCAGCGCCTCGTCGTCGGCCATCGCGGGCAGTGCGATCCCGCGCTGCTGCAGCCAGGCGCGCAGATCCAGCTCAGCCACCCGCAGGGAGCCGGCCAGGCTCGGGTGGTCCGAGGCGAGCCCCTGGGTCTCGAGGTCGCCGACGAGCCGCAGCTGGTCCGAGGCAAGCTCCAGACCCTTGAGGCTCAGCCTGCCGCTCCTGGTCTCGACAGACAGTGCCGCCTTGAGCTGGGCATTGAGCCCCGCGGCGCCGATCGGTCCGCCCTTGGCGTCGAGCTCCAGATCGACCGCCGGGCTCTCCAGCCTGCCCGAGCCCACGTCGAAGCTGATATCTCCCTTGAGCCGTCCTGAGCCTGCCAGGCCCTGCTCGGCCTGGACATCTTCCAGACGCAGGTCCAGGGGCTTGACCGAGAAGTGCTGCATGTCCGGACTTGCCACCAGCGTACCGGCAATCACCAGCCGGCCTGCGAGCTTGGGCGCATCGCTGTGCAGCTGCACGCTCAGACGCATGGCCAGCGGTTTTCCGGGCTCCAGGGCGCCGGTCTCCAGATTGAGCCGCTCCAGCGTATAGCGCTGCCCAGCCTCGGCATCGCTCCAGCTCACGCTCGCGTCGCGCACCTCGATCCCGCTCACGCTAAGCCCCGCGAGCCCGGGCCCGGCGCGCTCGGGCTGGCCGGCGGCGGACCTGCCCTCCGGCCTTGCGGCCAGATCAGCCCAATTGGTGCGCCCGTCGGCGGCCTTCTCGAGATGGAGCTCCAGACCGGCGAGCGTAATCTTGTCGACCTCGACCCGCTTGCTCAGCAGCGGCAACAGCTTGACACGCACGGCCACGGACTGGACCGCCGCGAACGGCGCCTTGCCGAAGCCCTGGGCGTTGCTCAGCTGCACGCCCGAGAGCCCCACACCGAGCCAGGGAAACACCGACAGGCCGATCTTGCCGTCGATGGTCAGGGTACGCCCCGTGGCATCCTTCACCGCGCCGGTGATCTGGTCCTTGTAATCGTTGGGATCGACCACCAGGGGCACGGTGATCACCATCGCGACCACCAGCAGCACGATCACGCCGATGATCACCCCCAGGATCTTCAACAGACGCCGCATCGCTATCCTCCTCTCGCCGGCTCGCCTTTAGGATCGCCCATCGAGCCGGGGAATTCCACGCGCAGCGCGCGTCAGATCAGGGCCTTGGCACACCGCAGCGCCAGCACAAGGCGAACTGCCCCTCGACCTCTGCGGCGCAGCGCGGGCACTGCCAAGCGGGACGCGCGGCGTCCACGATTAAGCGCCCGAGAAACTCTGTCAGACAGCGCCTCGCGAGCGCGCGGTCCTCGTCATCGATCAGCCACACCGAGGGAAACATCAGGGCCGGAAGATCCCCGGCCGCTCCCGAGAGGTAGTCGCCCAGCATCACTGCGCGTATGCGTCTTGCCGCTAGGTGATCGATCAGCAGCTGGGCTTCGATACGGTCGGCGGCTTCGTAGAGCTTGTGCACGACTCGCACTCAGGGAACCGGGAGGACATGGATGGAGCGGGTGATGGGAATCGAACCCACGTCTTCAGCTTGGGAAGCTGAGGTTCTACCATTGAACCACACCCGCGCGGCGTTGATTCTAAGGCCGACCCACGGGCACCGCAAGGCGACGCTCAGCCCGGCGACCGGCCGCGTTATTCGACCCCGGGCTCCGCATAGATCGCGTCGACCAGCTGCGCATAGCGCTCCAGTACCGCGGCACGCTTGACCTTCAGGGTCGGCGTGAGCAGACCGTTCTCGATGGTCCAGGGCTCGAGCAACAGCGCCAAACGGCGGACCTTCGCATAGCCCGGGAACGCGCGCAGCGCGGCGGCCACCCGCTGCTGGATCATGCCGAGGATGCGCCGGTCTCTCAGACTCCCGGGCGCGTCCGGATCAAGGCCGTACTCGCGCGCCAGCCCCGGCCAGAGATCGGCATTCAGTACCAGCAGCGCGCCCAAAAAGGGCCGACCCTCTCCCACCACCAGGACCTGCTCCAGCAGCGGGTCCAGCCCAATAGCCATCTCCATGTCCGCGGGGGGGACCTTCTCGCCGTTGGAGAGCACCAGAATGTCCTTGAGCCGGCCGGTGATGTAGATGAAGTTGTCCTCGATCCTGGCCTGATCCCCGGTTCGCAGCCAGCCGTCCGGGGTAAGCGCCTCAGCCGTCGCCGCGTGGTGATTCCAGTAGCCGAGCATCACACCCGGACTGCGCACCTGCAGCTCATCGTTCTCCGCGATGCGCACCTCGATGCCCGGCAGGGGCGGACCCACGCTCGTCGGACGATTGCTCTCCAGGCGGTTGACGCTCACCACCGGGCTGGCCTCGGTCAGACCGTATCCCTGCAACAGCGACAGGCCAAGGCCGGTGAAGGTCCGCGCCACAGCGCCCGGCAGCGCTGCACCGCCGCTCACGGTGATGCGCAGCCGCCCGCCCAGGCGCCCGAGCACCCGATCGGCGACCAGCAGGCGCAGCAGCGGCCAGAGCAGCAACGGGGCACTCCAGGGGGCACGGCCCTGGGCGCGCTCGAACCGGGACCAGCCGACCCGGACCGTGAGATTGAACAAACTTCGCGCGATAGCACCTTGCTTGGCCAGGCGGGCGTACACGCGCTCGAACACCCGGGGCACGGCGATCATCACCGTCGGCCTGACCGTCACCAGATCCTGGGCGAGCTGCCCGATCGAGCGCGCATAGACGACGGTGGCGCCAGCCAGCATCGGCAGGTAATAGCCTCCGGTGCGCTCCAGGGTGTGCGACAGCGGCAGAAATGACAGAAACACGTCCTGCTGGTAGCAGTCGAAGCCTGCCAGGGAGGCGGCCGCCACTGTCAGCAGGTTGCGGTGGCTGAGCATCACGCCCTTGGGACGCCCCGTCGTACCGGAGGTGTAGACGAGCGAAGCCAGCGCGTCGGGATCGCCCCGGCGGCGCCTCAGCTCGCCCGCGGGCGGCAGCCAGTCGTCGACCAGGCGGATCCGCGGGTCCTGCTGGCCCGGGTGGTGGCCGACGGGGCCGGCCTCGAGCAGCAACACGCGCTGCAGCATCGGCGCCTCGGTGAGCACCGGCTCCAGGCGTTTCCAGCGTCCGGCATCCGGGACCAGCAGCAGCTTGGCCGCCGCATCGCGCAGCATGTAGGCGACGTTGTCGGGCCGATCATCGGTGTACAGGGGCACGACGACCAGACCGAGTCCGAGCGCCGCCTGCTCCAGCTGCACCCACTCGGGGCAGTTGCGCAGCTGCACGGCGACCCGGTCACCGGGCTGCAGGTCTTCGGCAGCTAGGGCCGCCTGCCAGCGGCCCACCTCACCGCCCATCTCTGCCCAGCTCAGCTGCCGCCAACGACCGGAGCGGCGCTCATGCCAGCGGTATGCGGCGAATCCGGGCGAGCGCCTTACCCGCTCGTAAAACAGGCCGTCGAGGGTGCACGCCTCGTCGACCGAGATCTTGTCCTGAGTCCAGCCTTCCACCCTATCTGCCCCGAGTCGGCTCATGTGGAAGCCCAGCAGTTTAGTGTAGAATTCAAACCTTTACATCCGCCCCGCATTCACTGACGGAGTCCCAAGCAAAGCCATGCAGGTGACCATCAATGGCGAGCCGAGGGAGGTGCCCGATGGGCTCAGCATATCCGCCCTGGTCGATCTGGTGGGCCTGGGAGGGCGCCGGCTCGCAGTGGAGGTCAACGAGGAGCTGGTACCGCGCAGTCGCTTCGGCGAGCATCGCCTGAGCCTCGACGACCGCATAGAGATCGTCCAGGCCATTGGGGGTGGGTGACCCGCGACCGCTCGTGCAGCGGACGAATGCAGCGCGGCGAACGCCCGCCCACGGATGGCCGGGTTAGGGTCGTCGAAGCCCGAAATGTTGTGCCACGGATGGCCGTCCAGGACCGCCCGGAGACCCCTAGGAGCCTGTCGGACTTAGGGTTCTGGGAAAGCGTAACCAATTGAAATATAAAGAAATATAAAATTTGCACCAAAATAGTGATTCTTTATAAATCAATGACTTGCAGAGAAAGTCCGACAGGTTGCTAGCTCCTGAGGACGAGCGCCGCGAGGCGAGAGACCGGGCAGAGTGGGACAAGCGTTTCCGAAGCAGGGCTTCGCGCGCAGTCGAGCGCCGAAGCGGCTGCGCTGGCCGGCAGGACCTGCCGACGGGGGGTTATCGAAGTCACAGACCCTGCGTGCGCCAGGGATGGCTGCAGAGAGCCAGACCGGGGGCGCGGTTCCCCCGTAGGAGGCCAGCCCTCTGGCCGATCGAGCCGCAACCGAAGCCGGCTCCGCCCAGATGCCTCGCCTGGCATGACCGAGGCTCCGGCCCCTGCCCCGCGGGGCGCTCGCAGACCTGTAAAGCCGGAGTGACTTGACCCATACTGGCCCGCTGTACATGCACGCCAGCCACCGGAACCTCGAAGTGAACGATCCAATGAGTATCCCCAACGCACCCCAGATCATCGTCGACCGAAACGACGACAGCTTCACCGTCGCAGGACGCAGATACCACTCGCGTCTGCTGGTCGGCACCGGCAAGTACAAGGACATGGCCGAGACCCGGGCCGCCATCGAGGCGAGCGGCGCCGAGATCGTTACGATCGCGGTGCGGCGCACCAACATCGGTCAGAGCGCGGGCGAGCCGAACATCCTCGAGATCCTGCCCCCGGACCGCTACACCATCCTGCCGAACACCGCGGGCTGCTTCGACGCCACGACCGCAGTGCGCACCTGCCGGCTCGCCCGCGAGCTGCTGGGCGGCCACAACCTGGTGAAGCTCGAGGTGCTGGGCGACGAAAAGACCCTGTTCCCCGACGTCGTCCAGACGCTGCAGGCCGCCGAGCAGCTGATCGGCGACGGCTTCGACGTCATGGTCTATACCAACGACGACCCGATCATGGCCAAGCGTCTGGAGGAGCTGGGGTGCGTGGCGGTAATGCCACTGGCCGCCCCGATCGGCTCGGGCCTGGGCATCCGCAACCGCTTGAACATCCTCACCATCGTGGAGAACGCCAAGGTCCCTATCCTGGTGGATGCCGGCGTCGGCACCGCCTCGGACGCCGCCGTGGCCATGGAGCTCGGCTGCGACGGGGTGCTCATGAACACCGCCATCGCAGCGGCGAAGAGTCCGGTGCTCATGGCCTCGGCGATGCGCAAGGCGATCGAGGCCGGGCGCGAGGCCTATCTGGCCGGGCGTATGCCGGCCAAGCGTTTCGCCTCGGCCTCCTCGCCGCTTGAGGGCCTGTTCTTCTGAGCTGGCCGCTGCGCCGCCAAGGGCTCAGCCGCCACGCCCCCGGCGGGCACTCCGGATGAGCGAGGCGGTGACCGAAGCCCGGCGCCGCCCTATCCGCAGCTACGTACTGCGCGAGGGGCGTATGACCCCGGCCCAGCGCGGGGCCATCGAGCGCCTTTGGGCTCGCTACGGGATCGCCGCCGAGTCCGATGCGTCCCTGGACCCCGCAAGCCTGTTCGGCAACGACCGCCCGACCTGGATGGAGATCGGCTTCGGCAACGGCGAGACCCTGGCGACCCTCGCCGCCGCCCACCCCGAGCGCGGCTATCTCGGCGTCGAGGTCCACGGACCGGGGGTGGGCCAGCTGATGCTGAGGCTCGAGCGGGAGGGCCTGGAGAACCTGCGGGTCCTGCGCCAGGACGCGGTGGCGCTGCTGCGCGATCGGATCCCACCGGGCTCGCTGGCCGGCGTCCTGCTGCTGTTTCCCGATCCCTGGCCAAAGAATAAGCACCACAAGCGGCGCATCCTGCAACCCGGCTTCGTCTCCCTGGTCGCCCGGGCCCTGGGCCCCGGCGCTCTGTTCCACCTGGCCACCGACTGGGAGGATTATGCGCGGCAGATGAGCGAAGTGTTGCTGCGGGCGATAGAATTCGACAGCGCGGGGGATCCCGAAGGCCGGGTCGCACGACCGGACTGGCGGCCCCTCACCCGCTTCGAGCGGCGCGGCGAGCGCCTGGGTCACCGGGTCTGGGACCTGGCGTTTCGGCGTCGCTGAGCCGCCCCGTGGGACGCCTGCAGCTGCGAGGCCTGACCTGCGTCGCCCTGGACCCGGTGGAGCTCGCCATCGATCCCGGGGAGTGCGTGGCGCTCTCCGGACCCTCCGGCAGCGGCAAGACCCTGCTGTTGCGCGCCATCGCGGACCTCGACCCCCACGCCGGGGAGGCGCTGCTGGATGACACCAGCCAGACCAGCCTGGCGGGACCGGATTGGCGGCGGCGCGTCGGCTTGCTGCCCGCCGAGAGCGCCTGGTGGGGCGAGCAGGTGCGCGACCATTTCGCCGGCCCGCCCGATGGCCTGCTGGAGGCGCTGGACCTCGATTCCGGCTGCCTCGATTGGAGCCTGCACAGACTCTCCAGCGGCGAGCGTCAGCGCCTCGCCCTGGCCCGGCTGCTGAGCCGCGAGCCTCAGGCGCTGCTGCTCGACGAGCCCACCGCCAGCCTCGACGCGGCCAACGCCGCACGGGTCGAGACGCTGATCGCCCACTACCGCAGCCAACGCGGCGTGCCAGTGCTCTGGGTCAGCCACGATCCGGCCCAACGGACCCGGGTCGCCGAGCGGCGCCTGAGTATCCGGGACCGCCGACTGGTGGAGGAGGCCCCTTGAGCGTGATCAGCCTGAGTCCGGGAGATCTGGGCATCTGCGCCGGGCTGGTGCTCGCCCTGGCCGGACTCTCGCACCGGCTGCGCCTTGGGCTGGGTAGGCGCCTGCTGGTGGCGGGCCTGCGCTCAGCGGTGCAGCTCGGCCTGCTCGGGATGATCCTCAAGTTCCTGTTCAGCCAGGTACACCCCGGGCTGATCGCGGCCCTGGCCCTGGTGATGCTGCTGGTGGCCGGCTACGAGGTGGTCGCGCGCCAGCAGCGGCGCCTGCGCGGGCCCTGGAGCTTCGGCATAGGCACCGCCTCCATGTTCCTGTCCTCGTTCACCGTCACCCTGCTCGCGCTGACCGTGATCGTGGGACCCGATCCCTGGTACACGCCCCAGTACCTGATCCCGCTGCTCGGCATGCTGCTCGGCAACAGCATGAACGGTATCTCCATCAGCCTGGATCAGCTCACCCGCTCGGCCTGGCAGCAGCGCCCGGTGATAGAAGGCCGGCTGATGCTTGGCCAGGACTGGGCCCAGGCGATCGGCGAGCTGCGCCGCGACGCCCTACGCTCGGGGCTCATCCCCATCATCAACGCCATGACCACCGCCGGGGTGGTGAGCCTGCCCGGGATGATGACCGGCCAGATCCTGGGCGGCAGCCCGCCCATGGAGGCCGCGAAATACCAGGTGATGATCCTGTTCCTGATCGCCGCCGGCACCGGCTTCGGCGCGGTCACCGCCGTCTGGCTGGCGTCACGGCGCCTGTTCGACCACCGCCAGCGCCTGCGGCTGGACAGGCTGGCGCCGGTGAAGGCGAAGTAGAGGGCATGCTGGGCCGGTGTCTGACCAAGGGTCGTCGCGAGATGTCCGCCAATACAAGACGCGCCGGAGACCGGGCCCGCCGGCACGATCCCTGAAAGGCACGGCCGGATGGGTCGCGAAGCCGTCTTCCTGAGCCCCGGAGGGTGCCGCTGTGCTGTATTTCAGGGGGAATTCCGTGTGCCAACGGCATCATGCCATCCGACCGCTACAACTAACGAGCCGAACAGACGCTCGCCGCCATGGCGGGCATACAGCGGCTGCCCCAGGTCTACCGACACACCGCGAGGCATGCACGAGCCCTGGAAGGGGCTCCGTGCCGGCGATCGACCAACTCCTGGCGGCGGTCCGCATCTGCTGCGCCCGGCCGGGACCCTGACGCGCACCATTGAAGAGCGACCGCATCCGGTCTGAAGAGGCGGCTGCACCAACCTGCGTCGACCCACCGGCGCAGTTGACCATACCTCGGGGGCTGGAGGCATCGGCAACGCCATAGCCGCCGGCCAATAGGTCGCTGCCGCCGACGTTGGGTGAGCCGCGCACCTGGGCTTCGCCGCTACCGTCCGCCTCCACCGGCTTGGCGCGGCACAAACCTTGCTCAGCACCGCCGAGGGCCGAGGTCTGCCGGTTCAGCCCGTGCCGTCAAAGGAGCTGGTTGCAGTGAAGCTGATCACAGCCATTATCAGACCTTCCAAGCTGCATGAAGTACGCGCCGTGCTCACGGGCCTAGGCGTCGCGGGGATGACCATCTTGGAGGCCAGGGGCTTCGGGCATCAGGAGGGCCCCACCCAGCTGTACCGCGCCAACGAGCACAGAGAGGATCTGCTGCCGCGGATACAGATCGAGACAGTGCTCGACGATGCGCTGGCCGAGCGGGCCATCGACGCCATCCGCGCTGCCGCCTGCAGCGGACGTGCCGGCGACGGCAAGATCTTCGTACTCGGGCTGGACCGGGCGACGCGGATCCGCACCGGCGAAACCGGCCCCGGCGCCTTATAGGGAGGGGGCCGCGGGGGTGAGGCGCACTGCGCCGCTCAGACCGGCGCCACCATCAGCAGGGCATCGCCGGTACCATGGATCAGCGGGTGGGGCACGATGGGGGCACGACCGACGACCTCAAAGCCGAGCTGTCGGTACAGGCGCAGCGCTTGGCCGTTCTGCTCGAATACCACCAGACTGAGGCGCTCGTAGCTACGCTCGCGGGCCTGGACACGGGCGACCTGCATGAGCCGCGTGCCCAGACCCAGGCCCCGGTGATCGGGGCGCAGCGCGATCCCGCAGACATACCAGGTGTTGGGCGCCTCGAGGTACTTGTAAGGCGCGAACACGTCGGATCCGTCATAGGGCGGTGGCGCCGGCCGCTCGGATTCCGGCCGCGCCGGCATGGGAAAGCTGAGCAGCATCCCGACCACCTGGCCGCGCTCTTCCACGACCACGGTGTTGCGATAGCTGTAGTTGCCGTCTTCACGGGCGTAGGTCCGTGCGCCAATGTCCAGGGGGGTCCGCCCGGGAGCCAGGGCGGCATCCAGGGTCCATTCGACCATGGCGACGCCGTCGGATGCGACGGCGACCAGCTCCGCAATCGTCGGGGCATCCTCGCGGCGCCCGGGACGCAAGGGCGCATTCAGCTCCATCTCGATCCTCCGTTGGGATCAGCGCTCAGCACCGCCCGGACGCCCGCCGCCCAAGCACTTCACAACTAGTGCCCGACCGCGCTGCGCACTGCCAGGTCCCGGCCCTCCGCAGCGTCTTGCGGCGACGACTGTGCACGGGCACTGGGGCGCGGCTGTCCGAGCCAGGCTTCGATCGCTGCTACGGCCGCCTTGACGCCATCTTCCTCCCGCATCGCTACCGCCAGCTCGCCGGCCCGCCGGCGGAGCCCAGGGTCGGCCTGCACCGCGCGAATCGCTCGAGCGAGCTTCGTCGCGGTGAGGTGCCTGCGCGACACCGGTCTCGGCGCCACACCGAGCTCATGCAGCCGTCTTGCCCACACCGTTTGATCCAGCCAGTGGATGACGACAATAGACGGGCAGCCCGCCCGCACCGCGGTATGGGTCGTGCCCGCCCCGCCATGGTGCACCACCAGCGAGCAGTGGGGAAACAGGACGCTATGCGGCCCCTGCTCGAGAGGATAGATATCCGAATGCTTCGGGAGATCTTGCAACTTCGACCAAGGGGCCTGAACGATCGCGCGACAGCCCGCCTTCAGGGCAGCGTCGATCAACAGACGCGCGGTTTCTGCGATGGTGCCGAAGGCCGGCTCCACGCCGTTGCCGCTGCCAAATCCGAGGAACACCGGGGCGTCGCCGTCGCGCAGAAATGCGCTGAGCTCGTCGGGCAAGTCCCAGGCTTCGCGCTGGACCGGGACATTGAAGAACCCGCACACCTGATGCAGCGGGCTCCAGTCGCGCGGGGCCGACCTCAGCGTGGGGCTGTAGGCGTGCAGATGAGGATAGCGCGGGACCGGGCCGTCGAGGGCATGAGACAGCAACGGCAGACCCGCCTTGCGCCGCAGCCGGTTGAACCGCCCCTTCAGCACCCGATCAACCATGAAATGGCCAAGCTTCCACGACAGCACGTTCATCCAGGGCCCCAGGTCGGGCACCGTAGCCGGAGGCACAAAGCGAGATTCCGCCGAATTGGTTTGCAGCATCACCGCCACATAGGGTGTGCCGCTCTTCTCGGCAGCCACCTGCAGGTGATGAACCAGACCGTGGCCGACCACCGCGTCGTTGTCGGCACACAGCCGCGTGGAGGCCTGGTAAATCTCATCGTCCAGCGGATCCAGGCAGCTGCGCATCACCAGCTCCCACTGGCGCAGCGGGTTGATCGTGCCGACGATCCGCGAGCGAAGGTCCCCATGACCCGGGTCGACCCAGCCGACCCGTTCGATCTCGAACTGGCCCCGGCGGGCCCATTCCTCGTAGTCCTTGTTGTCCACGTCCGTGTAGGCCAGAGTGACCTTATGTCCCGCGGCGCTGAGACCCCCAGCGAGGGCGATGAAGGGCCTCACGTCGCCGGCGGTGCCCCAGGTCTGCAACCCGATCTTCATGGCAGAACGCCTCGCAACCCAATCAAAGAGACTCCGCTCTTGGTCGCAGAACGATCCGAGCAGGAGAGATATGATCTATGGAAGAGAGATCCGGCAGCGGCACTGGAACAGTGCCCGGTCTGGCCCTGCCGGGCCGACGCAAAGCCCATTCCCGCCGCGCTCCATCGGTCCTCCTTATCGAAGAGATCGTTCGAGCTTACCGTGCCACCCTCGCCGCCCCAGAGACCGCCATCGGCCTTGACCGCGGCCCAGCCTTACCGGTTACCTTAACCCCGTACCGACAATTTAGCTGGATTGGATGACAAATGCACAATAGGCGGGGCTCCCTTGCCCCGAAAACATCCGGTAGCGCGCCCCGAACAGGTGGACGGAGCTTGGCCCGGTCCAAGCGCGGGCAGGCGTTCCGGACCCCCGAGCGGCCACGCCGGCGTCTCGCGATCCGGAGCCTGGGTGCCCTCATCCACCCGGTGTCGCTGGCCCGCTGACCGCCGACAGGCAAGTCCGAGGCCAATCCGGCGCCACCCTGGATGCGGGCCTTCGCGGTGCGGACCCTTCTCGGCAGAGCCTGGGCCAGGTCGCCGATGCACCTGTAAAGCGCTGCGCCGGCCGTGCCCGCGCCACCTGGCGCTTGGCATGGCTTGTCCTCGTCATCCCGAGCCTTGTCCCCGCCGATGGATTCGCACCGCAGGATACCTCGGCCGGCAAGGACTATACCCTGTATCGGCTGAGGCTGACCTCGCAGCGCTGGCGCACCCCCCGCTGCCGGGCTGTCGCGCCCACCTGATTCAGCTCCGATTCGCGAGTCCGATGGTGGTCTATGCTCAGGTTGATACTACCCAGGTACTGGTCACGCCCGACACGCTGCCGTTCACCATCTCGGAGCCGGGCGGCCAAGTACGGGACGCCCGGTCCTGGCTTGCCGCGCTATGGGCCGCACAGTCGGGTGACTCGCTGGCCAAGGGCATCGACGCCAAGGTAGAGCGTGCCCTGCACATCCCGGTGCTCGGTCGGCTCCCCGGCCCAGGCCGGCGCGCTGCTGCGGGGCAACGGCAAGTCGCCGGCACACAGCGCATTGGCGCAATGTCTCGCGGTGCGGCTCAATCATCGCGGGCGGCGAGCTGGGATGGTGCTCGCGTCAGAAGACATCCGGGCCTTACGTCCGGGAGCTTTGGCGCGATGCCCACCGCGCCTTTCGAGCCGGGATCCCCGCCGAGGGCGAGCGGATATGCAGGGCGAACGATCATTCCTTAGGCCTGTCGACCACCGCAGGCCGGGAGCGGGCGTAACCCGGCGGCAGATCCCCGCTTGCGACCCGCGCCGAGGAGACATCATCCTGTTCAGCACCGGTTCAGCCTGGAAGCGTCATGCTCTTAGCCACAGTGGAAAACAGTCGCAGAGCTCAGGAGAACGCAAATGATCAAGACACGTTACATCGCTGCAGTGATAGGCGCCGCAGCCCTCACATTGTCGACGGTCGCCAGCGCCGGCGGCTTCGCCACCTGGCCGAGCGTCGGTCACGCGGGGCGTAGCTTCGCGTACTGGGGGGGTCGCCACGGCGCGCACTGGGGCCGCTGGCAGCCGGGGGCCGCAGGCTACTGGTACCCGGGCAAATACTCTTCCGGAGCGCGGGTCTATTACGGGTGCCCCGGCTGCGGCGGCGGCGGCTACTACTACGACGACGACCACCACCACGGCAATGACAATGCGCTGTGGTACGGGCTCGGCGTAGCGACCCCGCTGTTGCTCCAGGGCCTACAGAACCACGACCGCGACTACTACCACGACTATTGAGGGGGGGTCTGTCTGAGCGCCACCGAGGGGGCGTCCGCCCCTTCGGGCGGCGCAGAAACCCTGTCCGAGGAGACACCGAGACAATGAAGAACTGGCGTTTGCCGGTATGGTCCGCACTACTTGCCATTATCCTGCTCCCCCGGGGCGTCACCGCACAATCCGTCCCGCAGAATGCCTGCACGCCGGACATTGCGGCCTATTGCCAGGGCGTGGAGCCCGGCGACGGCCGGATCCTGGGCTGTCTGAAGGCGCATCACGACCGTCTGTCGGCCAGCTGCCAGAGCACCCTGGACGAGGCCAACACCAAGGTCGCGGCGCTTCGCTGGACCTGCGCGCCGGATGTGATCCGGCTCTGCGCCGGCGCGCTTGGATCGGGCGGCGGAGAGATCATGCGCTGCCTGCAGAGCCGTCAGACCGAGCTCTCCGCACCCTGCACCCGCGGAATCCAGGACTTGATGGGCGTGCAGGGACCTGTGGGACTGTAGCCGGCTCAGGTGGGAACGACGCCCGGACCGGAGGTCGCATCGCACCCGGCGCGACTGCCGCCTTGTTGGATGCTCGCAGGCTGGCCCGCATGTCTCGCCGAGGCTCGTCGCGAAGCGCCCGGGATGCTCGCCCCTACGCGGCGCACGAGGCTCGGGCGCGCAGAGGTCCGTGACATTGCGTCGAGCACCCGGGCCGAGCGCAGCGCAGTAGACGCAGACAATCCGGCTGCCCCGGAATGCACTCGGCGAGAAATGCGGGTCTAGGGCACCCACCAGTAGCGCACGATATGGAAGAAGATCGGCGCGGCGAAGCTGATGGAGTCGACGCGGTCGAGCATGCCGCCGTGGCCTTCGATCATCTGCCCCCAGTCCTTGACGCCTCGATCGCGCTTGACGGCCGACAGCACCAGTCCGCCGAAAAATCCCATGACATTGATGGTCAGCGCGATCAAGGCTGCCTGCCAGGCAGTAAAGGGGGTAATCCACCAGAGCGCAGTACCCAATGCGGTCGCGCAGAGCACGCCGCCGATCAATCCCTCGACGGTCTTCGACGGCGACACGCCCGGTGCCAACCTGTGCTTGCCCAAGAGCTTGCCCCAGACATACTGGAGCACGTCGCTGGATTCCACCGTGAGAATCAGAAACACGATCAGCAGCGCATCGCGCCCGGCGTAGTCCGGAATATCCAGGGTCAGCAGCGCCGGCACGTAGGACAGGCAATAGACACAGACCATCAGTCCCCACTGGACCTTGGCCGCACGCTCCAGAAACCGCGTGGTGTCGCGCCCGAGCGACGAAAAGATCGGCAGCAGCAGAAAGGCGTAGACCGGGATCAGGATGGAGAACAGGCCGTACCAGTCGATGGCGATGAGCCAGTACTGCAGGGGCAGGAAAAAGAAAAAGCTCCACAACAGGGTGCGGTGATCGCCGCGGCGCGTGTAGGTCAGGGAGATGAGCTCGCGCAGGCTTTGAAACGAGATCAGGGCGAACAGGCCGATGACACCCGCCTTGCCGATCCAGAATGCCAGCGCCAGAAGCAGGATCATCCACCACCAGGCCTTGATGCGGGAGCTCAGGTTATCGACGACGGCGTGGGGCGTACCGGCCGCAAGGCGATACTTCAGCGCGGCGGCGATCAGGCTGGCGACGGTAAGGACGGCGAAGACACCACCGAAAACGGCGATCAGTGCGTCATCGGGCATCGCGGCGATCACTCATTCGCTAGGCGGGGCGAGGGCGAGCAAGGCCTCGCGGGAACGGGCCAGGAAGGCGATCTTGCTCTCCCCCGCCGTCAATGTCAGTCCCTGACCGAAGGTCAGGGAGCACAACAGGGGTACCGGAATCAGCGCGCCTTTCGGCATGACCCGGCCCAGGTTCTCGATCCACACCGGAACGAATTCGACGTCGGGCCGGACCCGGGCCAGGTGGAAGATGCCACCCTTGAAGGGCAGCAGATCGTCACCGAGGTTGCGCGTTCCTTCCGGGAAGATGATCAGCGAGTCGCCCACCTCCAGGACCGCCGCCATCTCGGTGATCGGATTCGGGTCGTGGCGGCTCGGTATCCGGCTCACCAGCACACTGCGGAACACCTGAGTAGCGAGATAGCGGCGCAGTGGACCGCTGCGCCAGTAATCGGCCGCGGCGACCGGGCGGGTATGGCTTCGCAGGGCGGGCGGCAAGGCCGCCCAGATCAACACGAAATCCACGTGGCTGCGGTGGTTGGCGAAGTACACCCGCTGGCGCCCGTCCGGCAGATTGCCGCGCCAGAGCGCCCGCACGCCGGTGAGGATGCGGGCAAATCCGCAGATGGCGGAGGCGACGAGACCTTCGGGGGTCATGGGCTCCGCGGACCCCGATTCAGGCGGCATCGGCATGACCGCGCATCCGCTGCATGGCCGCCAGCGCGTCGCGATGCGCGGCACCCAGAACGACCTGGGGCCGGTGGGCGCGGACCCGGGCGATCGCCTCGTCCACATCCTGCGCGCGCCCGCTGGACAGCAGCCAGGCGGCTACCGCGCAGGCGCTGCGCGAGTATCCCAGGGCGCAACAGACGAGCAGGCTGCCGCCCCGGGACAGGGACTCGATCTGGGCCGCGGCCGTACCCAACTGCGCGGGCGTCGGAGGCACCAGATCCAGCATGGGCTGGCCGAAGTAACGCCAGCCCCCGCGAGGCGCAGGGAGCTCCGCGGTCAGGTCGCAGAGGCCGGAGAAATTCCCGGCGGCCATGTCGCGCGCCGTCGGCAGTCGGCCGAGCCAGACCCCCTCGGAGACAACGACGGACCTCGGGTCGCGCCTTGTCCACCAGCGCGAGCTGAGCCAGGCACCCAGGACGTACGGGGCGAGCAGCAGGCCGGCGGCCAGGCTGTGGCGGCCGTGCTGTTTCTGAAAACCCTCCGCCCCGGGAACGGCATAGATCAGGGCGACCAGGGCCAGTGCCGCAGAGCCCCAGTCGAGCCACACGAAGACGCCGCCCAGCACCGTCGCCAGCCCGGTCAGCAGCAGGGCAGCGGCGAGATAGCGCCCGGCCAGGCGGCGCCTGACCGCCGAGTCGGTCAGCGCCAGCGGTGCCAGCGCGCAGGGGCCTGTGTCGGGCCAGAGCCAAAGCCCGAACAGGCCGACCAGCGCGCCGGTGGGGATATCGATGAAATGGTGCTGATAGGTCGTGAGCACGGAGACGACGATGAGCACGGCCCAGCCATGCACGGCGCCGCGCCAGAGACCACGGCTGGCGCCGGCGAACCGCGCCCAGATGATCACGAGCAGGCCGATGTGCAGCGACGGTGCCTGGTTGTACGGCTTGTCGAAGCCCGCCAGCGCATCGAACAGGGCGCCGAACAGGCCGGAGGTCGCGGGTCTTTCGAAACCGAAGCGCAGCGGCAGCAGCAGGAAGAAGGCCACCGAAATGAGCTGCACGCTGAGCAGCCGCAGGGCGTGGCGGTCGACCTCGAAGCGGTTGCGGCAGAGCAGGAAGGACAGGCCGTACAACAGGTCGATGGACCAATAGGGCAGGATGGTCCAGGGCAGGAACGGGATACGCGGCTCCCAGTCGAAAAACAGGACATGGGTGACCGCCCGTTGCTCGGCCGCCCAATTGGCCAGGCCGTAGCTCAGAAAAAAGAAGGGTCCGAGGAATGCCAGCCAGATCAGGCTGCGCTTCCAGGGTGCCGGCCCGTGGCAGACCGGCACCCGGTCGGCGGCCATGATCAGACGCCCACCCGACGCGCCAGGGACACAGTGAAGATGCCCCACTCATCGATGCGCTGCTCGATCTTCTCGAAGCCTGCTGCCTCCACCAGTTGGTCCATCTCCGCCTGACTGCGCCGGCGCATGACCCAGGCCTGATGGTCCCGGTGACTGGTCAACGCCCGGGCGATGAGCTCCAGCTGCGGGTGCCAGGGCTGCCCGGTATAGATCAGGAAGCCGCCCGGCTCGATCGCGTCCGCAAGCCCGGCCAACGACCGTTGTACCGGCTCATTGTCCGGAAACAGCTCGTAGAGGCCGGCCACGATCCCGATGGTGGGACGCGGCCGCACGCCCGCCACCGATGCCCGGTCAAAGGCGTCGCCGCGCTCGAATCGGGCGATAGGCTCCAGGCCCCGGCTGCGGATGAGCGCCGTGCCGTCGCGCACGTTGAGCTCGCTGTAGTCGCGCAACAGGATGGATGCGGGCTGCGGAGCACCCCCGGTGAGCGCGTCCAATACATAGCGTCCATGACCGGCGGCAATGTCCAGCACCCGCACCGGCTCCCTGACGGCTTGCAGCAGCTGCATCGCCTTGCGCAGCAGCTCCTCCAGGTGCCGCTTGCGCTGGCGGATGCCGCGCCAGCCGATGCTGTCGAGATAGCGCTTGTCGATCAGCCGGCCCAGGGGGCCGGTGCCGCTCGGGCTGTTGCGATACACGTAGTCCAGCGTGCTGCCTGAGTCGAAACCTGTCTCTTGACCGAGGCGAACGCCATGCGACAGCCAGCCGCCGATCCTCAGGCCCGAGCGCACGGCCGCCCAGTACAGGCCCCGGGGGCTGAGCGGTGGCAGGGGACGAGCCAATTCGGCCGCTTCGGCATGCAACGGACCCTCCCGGTCCGCGTGGCGCAGGTCGCTGCGCTGCGGCGACCGGTCGAACATCCGCAGGATGAAATCCCGTGCCTTGTCGGTAGCCAGCTTGCGGTTCAGCTCGCCCAGGGTGTCGTGAAAGAATCCGTCCAGCACGTGCCTTTCCTTGACCGGCGTGCCGAGACGCTCGAAGAGCTCGTGCTCCGGCCTTTGGTGGACGACCCAGTCGGCACCGGAGATCAGCAGCTGGGTCGGCACCAGGATCGCCTGGGCGTCGGCGACGATCCGCTCGGCCGTGTCGTACAGCGCCAGCAGGATGTTGGCCGATATGGGCCGCGTAATCAGTGGGTCCGCGTCGTAAGAGGCCTGGCGCTGCGGATCATGGGTGAGGAACTTCGACTTGACATAGCTGTTGACGAAGAAATTGCCCCGCAGCGCGTAGAGCAGGCGCAGCCCGGCGCGGGCGAACGGCACGTAGAGCTTGACCTTGAAGGCCGGCGAGGCAAGCACCAGACACCGGACCTTCGGCGCATAGTCGTGGGCCCAGGCGGCAATCACCACCGCGCCGACGCTCTGCGCCAGCACGGCCATTTCGGGGTAGGCGAATCCGTGGACGTCGCGGATATGATCCACGAACGTCTGTACGTCGCGCACCGAAGTGCCGATGCTCGGCGAGTAGCCGCGCTGCCCGGGGGAACGCCCGTAGCCACGGGCATCCCAGGCGAAAAAATCGAAGTCATCCAGCTCCAGCTCATCCGCCAGATGGGCCATGCGCCCGGAGTGCTCGTGACCGCGGTGGAACATCACCACGCAGCCACGTGGTGTCTCCAAGCGCGCCGGCCAATGGCGGTAGAACAGGTCCAGGCCGTCATGGGTGCTGAAACTGCGCTCGGTGACATCTCTGGGGCCGTTCATGGCGGGTCATCCTGTGTGTGAGATCGTAGCGGCACGCACCCCGTGGCGCACCCGTTGCACGATATTGACGGTGATGGCCGCGGCAATCACCGGCATCGACCAGAACGCCCAGGCCGGCAGTGCACCGGAGAGTCCCACCCACAGCCCGAGCGCGCCGAAAACGAACGCCCGGTCGCTCTTGCCCATCGGCCCATCGTAGCGGCGCACCACGCCGACCATGGGGGCCATGGCGCCCGCCATCTCGGACAGCGCGGACAGAAAGATCACTGCACCCACGCTGGGCCAGCCGAACGGCGCGACGGCCACGAAAGGCAGGTACAGGGCGGCGTCCGAGACCACATCCGACAGCTCGTTGAGGTAGGCGCCGAGGGCCGATCTCTGTCCGAGCTCGCGAGCGAGCATGCCATCGGCGGCATTGAAGGCCATCCGCAGGAACATCCACAGCGGCAGGAGCAGAAACGCGGCGCGGGCAGGGTTGGCGAGGTACAGCCAGCCGCCCAACGCGATCGACAGCACCATGGCGGTGAGGGTGAGCGCATTGGCGGTGACGCCGGCCTTTGCCAGTCTGCCGGCGGCGGGTCGCAAGAGTGCCTGAAAGCGCGGCTTGAGGTCGTAGATGCTGATCATGGTCCATTCGATCCGAGCGCCGCGAGAGCCCTCGTCAGATTGTACTCGCGCCCTGTGCCCGAGAATAACAGGGAGGGATGAGACCGGAGTCAAGGGTCAGGGTTGCCTCAGGGCGCCGCCCGTCCATCGGGGCTCGTGCGCGCTTCAGGGTCGCCGCTGTGGTCGAGCTCGCCGAGCTCGACCCCAAGTGCTTGGTCGGTGTTCCCCGCCCGAGCGAAACCGCGGGTCAGACCCCGCCCAGGGCGTCTTGCAACGCTTGCTCGACCAGCTCCTGGCTGACCGGAAAGGGGATGGTCCTGAACACCGGGAAGCGGGCTTCCAGCCCCTGGAGCTTCGGGACGTGCTCGGGCTGGTAGAACACGATGACCTTAACCTCGGGGTGGCGCTGCAGCGCCGCCATGAGCGTCTCGAGGTTGCTGGTGCGGTCGCGAAAATCCGACTGGAAGTTGTATTCCGCGACGATCACGTCAGGCATTGTCGTCTTTAGGTAGTTGCGGGCCTTGCGCTGGGAGCTCACGACCTCAGCGCGAAAGCCCAGACGCTGGTAGAGCGGGAAAAGGTTCGGGTAGCCGCCGAGCTCGACGATGGCGAGCAGGCGCGGGGGCTCGCCCATCAGGCGAATACCACCCAGGTGGTGGCAATGTACTTGACGCCCGCCTGAAGCTCACGAGCCCGGTGCTCGTGGGTCCAGAACGGCGGGAACAGCACCAGCTTGCCCTGCTGCGGGCGCACCCTGATGCCCTGGTAGAGAAACTCGGTCTCGCCCCCGGGGCCCGGCACGTCATTGAGATACCAGAGCACCACCAGCTGACGCTGGCTGAACTGGTGGCTACCCCCGTCGATGTGCCAGTGGTAGTACTCGCCCGGAAGGTAGCGCTGCACCTGGTAGCCCAGGTCCTTGAACGGCCCCTTGAAGTAAGGAAAGGCCTCGCGAAACTCGCGCAGCGCGGCGGCCACGCAGCGGAAGAAGATCTGATCCAGGTCCTTCCAGTCGTCCTTATCGCTGACCACCAGGTCCATGGTGCGCTTTACCGCCTGGTCCTGGTCGCCCAGCTGACCGATCACGCCGGGGCGCTGCTGGTGCGGGCTCGCCTCGAAGCGGCGGATCACCTCTTCGCAGAACGCTGGCGGCAGGGCCCCCGGGCGCTCGAACACGAAGCTGCCGGGCTCGACCTCCCGGATGGTCGACAGCGGCGGGACGATGCGCTCGGCAACGTGGGGCAAGAGGGTCTCCGGCGTAGATCCAGGGGATCATGCGATTATCCGGCGTGCACCGCAACCGGGTCAACGCAGCACCAAGGGCTAAAGGTAGTTGCTGCGCACCAGCCGCGTGATGGGCTCGGCCGCCCGGGCGCCGAGCTGCCGATGGAGCTCGAGCATATCCAGCGCCAGGGATTCCCAATGCTCGCGCCCGACATCGCTGATCGCCAGGATCGACTCGGGATCGCCGCCCTGCGCCCACTCGCGATAGGCCCCGAGCAGTCCCGGGAAGATCTCCTTGCGCATGCCCGCCAGGCTGCCGGCATAGAAGTGGATGGATGCCTCGCGCCCGTGCGCCACCAGCGCGGGCAACGTCGAGATACAATCGGCAAGATGGTCGCGCACCGCACGAGTCATCAGCTCGGCCGGGGTCAGGGCGAGGTCGATCAGCATGGGATTCCAGCCCTCGCCCAGCCGCTCCGCTGCCCGGCACTCGCCCACCTCGTGCCAGAGCACGGCCTGAAGCTCATCCTCGGTCATGGTATCCAGGGCGGCGTTGAGATCTCCCTCGAAATCGTAGAACGCCAGGGCGCACCCCAGGGCGTTGTCCGCACGGCTCCAGCGCCAGTTCTCGAGCTTTTCCCAGAGCATGCGTCGCAGGGACTCGCGGCGCACGTATATGGTGCGGCCCCCGGTCATCGCCGGGGGGGCAGCCAGATCGCGTGCAAACTCCCGGTCGGAGACCAGCACAGAAAACTCCCCCGGCGTCTCCCGGCGCATCAGCTGCCCCAGGAAGAAATGCGGGCGCGCGCCCCGCCCGTAGCCGCCGCTGTACACCAGGCCGTACGGAAGGAGCGCTTGGTTCACTGACTCGCAGTCGAACGGATCGAAGACTGCGCCTTCGAGCCTCGATGGGCTCGAAATCGGCCTCGCTGAGGGATTCCCAGAGCTGCTCGCGCTGCATCAGCCAGGCGCCGACCTCATCCTTGGCCAGCGACGCGTCATAGCCCAGCCCCTTCTCCCAGCGGTAGTATTCGCGCATCTTCATCAGGTAAACGCACATGCTGTAGTCCGCCCCGTGCCGGGCATCGGCGATGTGGCAGTTGCGCTGAACAGCGTGGGCCAGAGATTCCAGGGCGTACGACATGGCCTGATCCTCGTGCGGGTCCGGGTCGTCGGTCCGCCGAGGCGGCTTTCCACGGACCCCATTCCCGAGTAAAATTCTAGGCTATGGTGGCCAAACTACCATGCGCCGCGGACCCTGCCAAGCCCGGCATCCCCCGGCTCGGACCGAGGCCCGGGGGCCGAGTATCGCGACAGGAGAGCCCAGCGTGGCATTGAGAATCACCAGTCACTGGCATGACGAGGACCGTGAGCGCTCCCTCGAGGACATCGGAGGGGCGCTCGGCATTAACGCCTGGCGCATGGCCCGGGACAAGGCGATCAACCTGCACGGAGAGGACTTCGCATACGAGGGCGACGACCAGCGCATGGCCGTCATCGTCGAGTATCTTATCTTCCAGATCCAGGTCATCGACCGTCTGTGCCCCGGCGTCCTCGATGACACCGATCGCCGCCGGCTGATCACCGCCATGGCCCTGGGCGTGGCGGCCCAGGTGCAGAGCAACAGCGTCGATCTGTTCGGCCCGGGTGACTACGGGCGACCCTTTATCGAGCGTCTGAACGCGCGGGCCGGGGAATACGCAGGAGCTCAATTTCGCGCAAGAAGGCCCGAGCTACCCCTTCCTGCGGCTGCTCGGCTACGAGATTCAGGGGATCATGGGCGAGCGGGACCAGAATCGCTGGGTCATCGATCAGGTGATGGACAGCGACGGGCCGGAGATCTACAAGAAGCTGGCCCGCGCCTTCAGCGATCTGGTCGGGGCATAAGCCCGAGGCTGCCCGGAACGGCGGGCGTGGCGACGGCGCTCAGCGGAACGGCCAAACGACAAAGGCGGGGGTGATCCCCGCCTCTCTCCGAGAGATACTACGGCAGCGATTCAGTCCTTGCCGACCCAATCGTCCAGATTATCGAGGCTCTTCTCCTCGCCGTCCGCGTACCCTGCCTCATAGGCTTCCGTGATCCGCTGCTCCTCGCGCTTCGGATTCTGCAGATAGCCGGCCTGCCAGCCCTGGATATACTCGTCGTCGACACCCATCTGCTCCATTTTGGTCACGGCGTCGTAGTAGGTCTGGTCCATATTGGGTCTCCGCGTATTATCGTGGTTAGAATTAAACCGCGATATTTTCACATAGCTCCGTTTTGTCAGGCAACGTTTTGTCAGGCAACCGATCCGCCGCGCGATTATCGCCGAGCCGCCCTGGCACCCCTATGCCCGAGGGGGCGGTATGATACGTTTATTCGCGCCGGTTGGCCACAGTCAGTCGTCACCCCCCGCGCCGACGTACCGCGCCTCCCCAGATCCGGCGAAGGGCCCCAAACCCGGCATCCCCGGGGGGGTTGATCTTTGCGGCGTCCCCGAGCATGCTCGTCCCGGGCGCTTGGCGCCCTGAACCGCGTTTCCCTCTCAGCCGAAGCCACAGCTGCAGTACCGAGAATGCGCCCCGCTCAGCTCCTGACCATCCTCGACCGAGAATTCGCCAGCACCCGTAGCGGCCACCACACACCGGTCATGCTGTGGGGGCCACCCGGCGTCGGAAAGTCCCAGATGGTCGCCCAGACCGCCGCCAAACACGCGGTGCAGATGATCGATATCCGGCTCTCGCAGATGGAGCCCAGCGACCTGCGCGGCATCCCGTTCCGGAGCGGCGAGCACGTGGACTGGGCGGTGCCGGCAATGCTGCCCGACGAGCAGCGCCATGGCCCCGAGGGCATCCTGTTCCTGGACGAGATCACCTCCGCCCCGCCCAGCGTCTCCGCCGCTGCCTACCAGCTGATCCTCGACCGGCGACTCGGGGCCTACCAGGTGCCCCGCGGCTGGGCCATCTTCGCGGCCGGCAACCGCCAGGGCGATCGCGGCGTCACCTACCCGATGCCCTCGCCCCTGGCCAACCGCTTCTCCCACTTCGAGGTCGACACCCACCTCGACGACTGGGCGACCTGGGCCTACGCCAACGGCATCGACGAGCGGGTCATCGCCTTTCTGCGCTTCCGTCCGGAGCTGCTGTTCGACTTCGACCCGGCCCAGAATCCGGTCGCCTTCCCTACCCCGCGCTCCTGGGAGTTCGCGCACCGGGGGCTGCAGAAATTCGGCGACTCGCCAGACCTCCTGCAGGGCGCTCTCCAGGCCTGCGTGGGGCCGGCCGCCGGCGTCGAGCTCAACGCCTTCGTCAACAGCCTGGATCGCATGCCGGACCTGGATGCGATCCTGCGCGGCGAGGAGGTGGCGGTCCCGCGCGAGATCGACCTGCAGTACGCAGTGGCCGCGGCGTTGGTGGGACGCGCCATCAAGGCCAAGGACGGCCCCGAGGCCATGACAGTGCTCGACCATATCCTCGGCTACGCGCGGCGCTTCCCCCAGCGCGAGATGGGCGTGATGCTGGTTTCGGACATGCACCGGGCCATCGGCGAGCGGCTGTTCCAGGCGCCGGCGTTCGCCGACTGGGCCAATCTGGTCGCCGACGTCATGCTCTACGAGGGCTGAGCCAGCGCCGGGAGAGGCTGCTGCAGCCCCGGCGCCGCACCCCGAGATGAACGCGATCGAGACCAAGCTGGCCGCTGCCAGGACCCGGCTGATCCTGGACAAACCGTTCCTCGGTGCCCTGGTACTGCGTCTTCCCATGGTGGAGGCGGACCCGGCCTGGTGCCCGACGACCGCCACCGATGCCCGTACCTTCTTTTACAACCCGCAATACATCGGCGCCCTGAGCCTGGACCAGACGCAGTTCGTGCTCGCCCACGAGGCCCTGCACTGCGCCCTGTCACATTTTGCCCGTCGCCAGCACAGGGTGCAGCACCGCTGGGATCTGGCCTGCGACTTCGCCGTCAATCCGCTGCTGGTCGACGACGGTCTGAGCCCGCCCCCCAACGCGGTGATCATCGGCCAGTACCAGGGCATGACCGCCGAGGAGATCTACCCCCTGCTGGACGACAACGACCAGACCGACACCCTGGACCGGCATGTTTATGACAGCGAACAGGATCAGGGCGGTGGCGGCAGCCCCAGGCCGCCGCCCCGCCGGGATGATCGCAATCAGGGCAGGCGGCCGGAGGAAAGCGGCGAGCAGCAAAGAGCGGGGCGCGCAGGGCAGCCCGAGGGCACACCAGAATCCGCCGGCGCCTCCCCCGGAGAGCCCCAGCAGAGCGCCGATGCGGGGACCGGAGCCGCGCCGCGCCCCCAGCCCCTGACCCCGGACGAGCGCGACACCCTGGCGGTCCAATGGCAGCAGCGTACCGCAGGTGCGGCCCAGCAAGCGCTTCAAGCCGGCAAGCTCGGAGGGCAGCTGGCACGCATGATCGACCAGTTGCTGCAGCCCCAGCTGCCGTGGCGCATGCTGCTCACCCGCTACCTGAGCTCCGCCGCCCGCGACGATTTCAGCTATATGCGTCCCTCCCGGCGCGAGGGCACGGCCATACTGCCGAGCCTGCGCAGCGCCCAGGTGGAGCTGGTGGTCGCCATCGACACCAGCGGCTCCATCAAGGACAATGAGATCAAGGAATTCATCGCCGAGATCCAGGCCCTGAAAGGCCAGATCCGCTCCCGGATCACGCTGCTCGCCTGCGACGCCGAGCTTGCCCAGGGCGCTCCCTGGCTGTTCGAGCCCTGGGACGAGCTGCGCCTGCCCGCCTCGCTGGGCGGTGGTGGCGGCACCAGCTTCCGCCCGGTGTTCGAATGGGTGGACCGCAGCGGGCTTCGCCCGGAGCTGCTGGTCTACTTCACGGACGCCAAGGGAGAGTTTCCGGCACAGGAGCCGGCCTATCCGGTGATCTGGCTGATCAAGGGCAAGGACAAGGTGCCCTGGGGCCAGCGCGTACAGCTCAACTGAGCTCGTTGCACCTCGCCGGTACGGGCGGGAACTCTTTCTCGAAGGCCAAGGTCTTTATGCGCATGCCCGCCACGTCGATCCGCCCAAGCGGCGGCCTCACGCTGAGTCTCGCCCTGTCGCTGGCGCTCGCGCTCCCGAGCGTGGCTCTGCCGGCGCCCTCCGACGTACTCAGCAACGCGCCTCCCGACATCGATCTGCCGGACATGGGAGACCCCTCGGACCGGCTGCTGACCCCGGCGGCTCAGACACGACTGGGTGAGGCGTTCATGCGCAGCATCCGTGCCGACCACCCGGTCGTGGACGATCCGCTGCTCGCCGGCTATATCGAGTCGCTCGGCGAGCGCATCGCCGCCGCCACACCGGACGGGGCCAAGGGCTTCCATTACTTCCTGGTGGACGAGCCGGTCGCCAATGCCTTCGCCGGACCCGCCGGCTACATCGGAGTCTATTCGGGCCTGGTGCTCACAACCCAATCCGAGAGCGAGCTCGCGGCGGTCATGGCCCACGAGACCGCACACATCGAGCAGAAGCACCTGCTGCGCGCCTTCGACGACATCAACCGGCTGAGCATCCCCGCAGCCGCGGTCATGATCGCCGCCGTGCTGGCCGGCATCAAGGGCGCCCCGGGGGAGGTGACCTCGGCCGCCGTCGCCGGCGTCCAGGCCGGAGTCGCACAGCGGCAGGTCAACTTCACCCGCCACGACGAGGAGGAGGCCGACCGCGTGGGCATGGAATTCCTCGTCCAGGCCGGCTTCGACCCGCGGGCCATGCCGGTGTTCTTCGAGCGACTCGGTGCCCGCAACCAGACCTCCGGGACCGAGGTGCCGGAGTTTCTGCGCGACCACCCGGTCACAGCCAGCCGCATCGCCGATTCCATGGGTCGGGCCGATCACTATCCGTACCGCCAATATCCGGACAGCCTCGACTACCATCTGTTTCGCAGTGCTCTCAAGGTGCGTCAGTTCCATGACCCCGCCGAAGGGGTGACATTCTTCCGCAAATCGATCGCCGACGGGCGCTACCGCAACGAGACCGCCCAGCGCTATGGCTATGCCCTGGCGCTGATCAAGGCCGAACGGTTCCAGGAGGCGCGGGCGCAGGTCGATCGATTGAACGCCATCGATCACGACCGTCCCGATTTCGCGATCCTCGACGCGCACCTGCTCAAGCTCACCGGCCAGGTCGACAAGGGGCTCGCCCGCTACGCCGCCGAGCTGAAGAGCCATCCGGACAGCTACCCGCTGGTGGTGAGCTACGCCGAGGATCTCCTGGATGCGCGCCGCCCGGAAAAGGCCAAGCGGCTGCTGGAAGGCAAGGTACGCCAGTACCCCGAAGATGCCGCACTCTACCGGCTGCTGTCCAGGGCGGCCGCGGCCACCGGCGACGAGGCGCTCAGCCACCAGCAACTGGCCGAGTACTACTACCAGAGCGGCGAGTACGAAGCGGCGATCCGCCAACTCGAGATCGGGCTCAACGACCCCAAGGCCGATTATTTCGTCAGCGCCCAGATGGCCGCCCGACTCAAGCAGGTGCGCCAGGAATGGGCCGATCTCAAGAACGCCAAGGAGCGGATCAAGTAGCGGGAGAAGCGCGGCGCGAGATCGGAGGAACGGACGCCCTCAGTAATTGATAACCTACTAATATATGGGCCATTTTGCCTTGCGCTCACCCGCGCATCAGGTATTCTATGGCATTGTCCGAGATCCGGCGGGTGAGCCCGCGGCACCCCGCCCGGGGCGACGATCGACCATAACGAAAGACCCGAAATCTTCAAATTGCCCACCTTACGAGTGGAGGAGGATGGGATGCGCAACGCCGCGAAAGTTGCAGCAACCGGTGCTTGGCTAGCCGCGCTGATTGGAGGCACCGCCCTGCCGGCGACCTCGGCACAGGCCGACGATCAGACCCAGGCGCGGCTCAAACAAGGCAAGGAGATCGCGTTCGACCGCCAGCAGGGCAACTGCCTGGCCTGCCACATCATCGATGACGGCGAGAGTCCGGGTAACATCGGGCCGCCGCTGGTCGCGATGAAGGCACGCTTCCCCAAACGCGACGACCTCTACGACCGCGTCTACGACGCGCCCAGGATCAACCCCGAAACCCGGATGCCACCCTTTGGCAAGTACAGGATCCTGAGTGAAGACGACATCAACAAGATCGTCGACTACCTCTACACGCTGTGAGCGACGCCACCTATGTCTAAAACCAAAGGAAATATGCATATGAGCACCAGCATCAAGCGCAGGATTTTTCTCAAGGGCTCACTGGCGGCCGGCGCCGTGAGCGTCGCCGTCGGAGCGGGCCTGCTGACGCCGCGCGCCGTCCTGGCCGCCTGGCCCACGGACGCCTTCTCTGCCAAGGCCGTGCCGGATGCCCTCTCGGCACTGAACGGCAGTGACACCAGCGAGGAGAGCACCGAGATCACCATCAAGGCCCCGGACATCGCCGAGAACGGCACGGTGGTGCCCATCACGGTGGAGACCGCCATGCCCGGTGTGGAGCGCATCGCCATCCTGTCCGCCAACAATCCCTTCCCCCTCACCAGCGCCTACGACCTCGGCGCCAATGCGCTGGGCTACATCTCCACCCGCATCAAGATGGCCAAGACCGGCGACGTGATCGCCGTGGTAAAGGCCGGCGGTAAGCTCTACAGCGCCCGCAAAGGGGTGAAGGTCACCATTGGCGGCTGCGGCGGCTGAGCGTATCGGCCCTCGAATCCTCACGACCCGAATTCAAGCGCAGAGGTAAACAACTATGTCGAGCATCAAGATTCGCGCCCAGGCGAGCGGCGATGAGGTCACCGTCAAGGCGCTGATCACACACCCCATGCAGCCCCCCGTCGAGAAGGACAAGAAAACCGGTCAGCCGATCCCCGCTCATTTCATCCAAGAGGTGATCTGCGAGCACCAGGGCAAGGTGGTGGTGACCGCGCTCTGGAGTATCGCTGTCTCCAAGAACCCGTACCTTTCCTTTAAGTTCAAGGGTGGCGCCAAGGGCGATACCGTCAAGCTGTCCTGGACCGACAACACCGGCCAAAGCGACAGCCAGGAAGCGACCGTCAGCTGAAGCGCTAGCCGGGCCGCGTGCGCGCCGCCGGCCCGCGCTGCGCCATCTTGGAGAGCGGGGGGAGATCAAGCGATGAAAAAGACAACAATCGGGGCGGTTGCGCTCGCCCTGCTTGCCTGCGCACCGATCGTGACTCAGGCCACCACCCCGGAACAGGACCTCAAGCTCTATAGGGACTACTTCGTAAAGAAGTTTCCCGGCGTGCCAATGCAGGAGTTTGCCAACGGCGTGTACGGGATCGACAAGACATCGCGCGAGAGCTGGGAGGCGATCGAGGAATTCCCGCCTTACGAGCCTTACATCGAGGAAGGCGAGACCATGTGGAAGACGCCGTTCAAGAACGGCAAGACCTACAGCGATTGTTTCGCCGGCGCGACGCCGGCCCAGCGCAATAACTATCCGCACTGGGACAAGCAACGAGGCATGGTCATCACGCTCCCCCTGGCAATCAACGACTGCCGGACCAAGAACGGCGAGCAGCCGCTGAAGTACAGCAAGGGGCCCATCGCCTCGCTGCTCGCCTACATGGCCTTCCAGTCTCGGGGCCAGAAGGTCCACGTGGTGATCCCCAAGGACGACCCGCGCGCGCTACAGGCCTATGAGAAAGGCAAGCAGTTCTATTTTACCCGGCGCGGGCAGCTCAATTTCTCCTGCGCCCAATGCCACATGGAAAGCGCCGGGCTGTACATCCGCACCGACATCCTGAGCCCCGCGCTGGGCCACACCACGAGCTGGCCGGTGTACCGATCCAAGTGGGGCGAGATGGGGACCCTGCATCGGCGCTTCGAAGGATGCAACGAGCAGGTGAGAGCCAAGCCGTTTCCGGCCCAGAGCGAAGAGTACCGGGATCTCGAGTACTTCATGAGCTACATGAGCAACGGGCTTGAGTACAACGGACCCTCGTCGCGCAAGTAGCGCGAGACGTCTGCCGGCGACTCAGGGGCCCGATTCGCAAGGATCGGGCCTTTTTCTTGGCGCCTCGGTAGCGTCTGTCGGCACGCCGGGAAAACCGGCGCTCTCGCCAAGCGGAGCAAAAGCGGGAGCCATTCCTCGGATTTGGCCCCGATGCCTGCAATCGATGACTCCGATCATCCTAGAAGCGGCAGTTGAACGGCCGCCAGGGTGCGTGCCCTGGTGGTCGTAGCGGCCGTCACCCAACGGGTGAGCAGCAGGTTTGTCCTGAGCCATGGCCGAATCAATCACTTGATCGCTGTTGGAAGCGGTCAACTGCCGTTTCTGGGAGCCTGTCGGACTTTGGGGTCCGTAGCGAGGGAAAGCGGGATCGAGACAGATTTTTCGCTCGATTGAGGAGAATAGCCGGCTCTATTTGACGAGATCGAGCGGGAAATCCGGCCGATATCCGCTTTTCCGCAGTAGGACATCCAAAGTCCGACAGGCTCCTAGCATCATTGACGGTACGGACTGGGACCGTTGTCCGGACGTCGTTTGAATCTTCGGTAGCTCCACTGGTACTGCTCCGGGCAGAGCCGGATACACGCCTCCACCCCTCGATTCAGCGCGGCGGCGGCGACCGCCGGATCGGTGTCCGCGATCCCCTCGGGCGCCGGGAGCCAATGGATTCGGTAGCCCGTCGCACCGTTCAATCGCTCGGCGAAACAGAACACCACCGGCGCGCCGCTCTTGCGCGCGAGCCGGCTCAGCAGGGTCATGGTCAGCGCCGACACGCCGAAGAAGGGGGCGAACGCCCCGGACGCCGCCGAGCGAGGCTCCTGATCCGGGAGTATGCCGGCCGTCTCGCCGCGTCTCAGGGCCTCGTACAGCGCCCTCACGCCAGCGGGCCCGACCGGTACCAGGCGGGCGCCTCCGGAACTGCGCCCCCGCTGCATCAGGGACTCCAGGGCGGCTTGGCGGGGCGGGCGGTACAGGGACGTGGTCGGACCGAGAAGCTGCAGATAGTGGCCGACGACCTCCCAGTTTCCCAGATGCGGTGCCGCCACGATAACCCCGCGTCCACCGGCGAGCGTCTGATCCAGCACCGCCCTGCCCTGCTCTTCCCGAATCAGCCCAGTGGAGAAGCCCACCGGGCGGCTCCAGATCCCCGGCATTTCCGCGAGGGTCTTGGCACTCTCGATCAGGCTGCGGCCCGCCAGCCGGAGCCGCTCGCCGGTCGAGAGTCCGGGAAAACAAAGCGCCAGGTTCGTCAAGGCATAGCGACGCTCTGGGATGCGCAGCCAGAAAGCCAGCCGGCCCACCACCGCACCGAGCCGCCCCAGCAGGCCGAACGGAAGCGACGCCAACAGCCGAACGAGACCTGAGATCAACCGATCGCGCATGTTTCCTCGATACCAGGGCGTCACCCGATGGGTCCGGGACAAACAACAGCGGGTGAGCCATCCGCTGACCAGTGGCCCCACCACCCGGTGCGCATTATAAGCCAAGTGGTGGTCTATACTTCCCGCTGCATCCTGAGCAGCCTGAAAGCAGATCCCCATGAGCGACCACCTTCCAGTTGGACTTTCCCCCCAGCGGGCCTGGGACATGGTTGAGGCCGATCCGAGAGCACTGCTGGTCGATATCCGATCGACCATGGAATTTCTGTTCGTCGGTCACCCCAGCGGCGCCGTGCACGTGGCCTGGATCGACGAGCCCGATTGGACGGTGAACCCGAACTTCACCCGAGAGATCCGCAAGCTGGTGCTCGGCGGTACCGTTTGCGACGTGGAAGAGGGCTGTGCCCCGGTGATTCTCATCTGCCGCAGCGGCAAACGCTCGCTGGAAGCGGGCCGCGCCCTGCTCGATGGGGGATTCAAGCGCGTCTACCACGTCGATGAGGGCTTCGAGGGGGATCTCGACGACCATCACCACCGCAGCACCGTCGGCGGATGGCGCCATCGCGGGCTGCCATGGGAGCAGTGCTGAGCGCGTCGGCTCAGCGCCCCGCCCGCACTAAGGCGCTCTTGCCGCGTTCGCGCCCGGGTGAGACCATCGGCGCCCCGCCAAGCCCCGGAGCCGCATACATGACCGCCTACCCCAGCCCCCAGGATGCCGAAGACGCCTTCTACGACGCCCTCGAGGAGAAGGACGTGGACAAGATGCTCGGCGTCTGGGACGACTCCGAGGCCGTTGCCTGTCTGCTGCCCATGCAGCCGCTGATCCACGGACGCCAGGAGGTGGGTCGGATGTGGCAGAGTCTGCTCGGCAGGGGCATGACACCGGATCTTGCCGTCACCCACATCGCCTGGATGGAGACCGACGAGATCGCGCTCCACCTGGTCGAGGAGCGGGTCACATCGACAGATGGCAGGCCGCAGCCCCCGATGTACGCGACCAACGTGTACCGGCGCGGCGCCGACGGCTGGCGCCTGGTGCTACACCAGAACTCCCCGAGCCCCCCTCCCCCGCCGGGCGCGGCCATGCCGCCAGGGATGCGCTGACGGCGCCTCTCAGTGAGGTAGATCGGTCGGTCGCCGCCACGTGCCCCGGGCACTCGGAATTCGCGCGAAGCGGTTATGGCCCGCTCCAGCCTCAGTAGCCGTAGGTGCGCCGAAAGTTGTCGAGTGCCTCGATCCGCGCCGGCCCGGTGTCCTTTTCAAACCGCAGGTGGGGCCGGCGGCGCTCGTCGTCACGTCGCTCACGCTCGTCCGCCACGGGGTAACGGCGCTCGCGCCGATCGTTGCGAGAGGAGCGGTAGCGGTATTGGCGGACCTCGACCAAGCGGCCCCTGAGCACCGTCCGGTCGGTGCGCTGTATGGCGCGTAGCGCAGCCTTCTCCGGGGTGACATTGACGATGGCGATGTACTCTTCGTCGCCGTTGTCATCGTTGACGATCCTGAGAATCTGGCAGTTCTCGACCTTCGGCGTCTCGCCCATCGGCAGTGGAAAACGCCTCTTGAGCCCGCTTCGGAGAAAAGCGACGACATCGCGAACCCCGGCGCCAGAGCCGAGCTTGGTCACAATAATCTTCATGGTCCCTGACCCTCCTCATCCGGGCGCCCCAGCCCGTTGCACCATTATAGCCGACCCGCCCGGATTGCTGAGTCGGCCGCCAGGGGCTCTGCCCCAGTGCCGCCCAGCGCCGGCCCGGGGGCATCCCCTTCCAGCTCGACGCGCTCGATCTTCTCGAAACGCCCGCTGATGCGCCGAGCCGAGCTGTGGACCTCGTCCACGTCCCGGTGGGCCTGCTCGATATGGCGCGCGAGCTTGTCCATGCGCTGCTGAAACCGTCCGAAGTCCTCCGACAGGGCGCCCAGATGACGCCGAATCACGTGCACTTGCTCCCGCGTCGCCTGGTCACGAAGCACAGCCCGCGCTGTGGTGAGCACCGCCATCATAGTGGTTGGTGACACCAGCCACACGCGCAACCGCTGGGAGATCTCGACCAGGTCCGGGAACCGGGCATGGATCTCGGCGAACACGGCCTCGGCCGGAATGAACATGACCGCCCCGTCGGCGGTCTCTCCCGGGATCAGGTATTTCTCTGCAATGTCGCGCACGTGCCGGTGCACGTCGTGGCGGAACAGGCTCGCCGCCCGGCTGCGCTCGGCCTCGGGCAGATCCGGATCGGCCAGACGCCGATAGGCCTCCAGCGGGAACTTCGCATCCACGGGCACGGCGCCGCCCGGCTCCGGCAGATGCAGCAGGCAGTCGACCCGGGTGCCGTTGCTCAGACCGTGCTGCAGGGAGAAGGCGCTCTCGGGCAGCACGTTGCGCACCAGCGCGGCCAGCTGGACCTCGCCGAACGCACCGCGCGAGCGCTTGTCGGCCAGCACCTCCTGGAGGCTGACCACGTTGGCGGAGAGCTCGGTGATGCGCTTCTGGGCCTCGTCGATGCGCGTCAGGTGCGCCAACACCCGCGAGAAAGTCTCGGTGGTCTTCTCGAAGCCCTCGCCCAACCGCCGCTCCACCTGCCCACCGATCTCGCCCAGCCGGCGCTCGGTGGCATCGGTCAGCTCCCGGAAGCGACCCCCAAGCTGCTCGGCGGAGCGCTCCAGGGCGCCCGCCAACTGCTCTCCCTGAGCGATGGCCGCCTCCTGCTGACGCTGCAGGGCCTCGCGATGGCGCCGCTCGAGCGCCTCGCTCTGCTCCGCCAGCGCGCCGCGCATGACCTCCTCAAAGGTGCTCAGGCTGCGCTGCTGCGCCAGGCGCCCCTCTCCCATCGACTGGGCGATCAGCCTCTGCTGGGCCTCGAGGCGCTCGGCAAGGTCTGCGCGCAGCTTGCCGGCGTCCTCGGCGAGGTGTTTCTGCATCTCTCCGAAGCGCCGCTCCACCGCCTGGTAGAGACGCGCGAATCGCTCGAGCAGCCGCTGCTGGGTCTCCGCGGCTTGGCGGATCTGGGCCTGGTGCGCCATGGCGAGCTGTCGGAACAAGGCGCGCTCGCGCTCCCTGAGCGTGCCCTCCAGCCTCCGCTGCTCGTCTATCAGGCGCGCCAAGCCGAGCGCAACATGCGACTGGCGCCAAAGCAGCATCCCGGCCGAGAGGGTCACCACGGCCAAGCCGACGATCAGGATCCATTCGAGATAAATAGCGGAACCCTATGATTGAAAGTCTATTTTTAATGAAGCCTAACAGATCGGCTCGCGATATCAACAAGGCTCCGCCGACCGGTCGGCGCCGATCTCGCCACGATCTCTCTCCCAAGCCGCCCGACGAGCTTGAAGGAATTGCGCGTTAGAATGACTCGTCCGGAGCAACACCGGTGTGCCTTTCGTCCGGCCGCGGGCCGGGGACGACCCATCAGACCCCCTGATCGATCATGCGCGTTCTCTTTCAAACACTGGGCTGCCGCCTCAACGAGGCCGAGGTCGAAGCCTGGGCCCGCGGCTTTCGCGCCCTCGGTCATGGGCTCGCCCGGGACCCGGAAGACGCGGACCTGGTGGTCATCAACACCTGCGCCGTGACCCAGGAGGCGCTGCGCAAGTCCCGTCACCTGCTGCGCCGGGCCCAGCGTCTGAGCCCGATGGCCAAGCTTGTGGTGACCGGCTGCTACGCCACCCTGCGCGAGGAGGAGGCCCGAAGCCTGGGCGTCGACCTGGTCCTCGACAATCGCGACAAGGACCGCCTGCCGGAGATCGCCACCCGGGCGCTGGACCTGCACGTCATGCCCTCCAGCGCGCTCGACCCCGACGCCTGCGCGCTGCTCGCCCGGGGGCGGCAGCGCGCCTTCATCAAGATCCAGGACGGCTGCCGGCACCGATGCAGCTTCTGCATCGTCACGCTGGCGCGCGGCGAGGAGCGCAGCCGGCCGCTCGCCGAGCTGGTTGCCGAGGTCGATCGCCTGCACGGCGAAGGGATCGGCGAGGTTGTGCTGACCGGCGTCCATATCGGTGGCTATGGCAGCGACCGGGGCACCAGCCTGCCCGAGCTGGTGCACGCCATTCTCGCCGAGACCGCCGTGCCGCGGCTACGCATCGGCTCTGTGGAGCCCTGGGACATCGATGGGCGCTTCTGGGGGCTGTTCGACGATCCGCGCCTGATGCCCCACCTGCACCTGCCGCTGCAGAGCGGCTCCGACGCGGTACTGCGCCGCATGGCCCGGCGCTGTCGTACCCGGGAGCTGGAGCGAGTCATCGCGCAGGCACGCGCGCGGATCCCCGACCTCAATATCACCACCGACCTCATCGTCGGCTTCCCGGGCGAGACCGACGCGGAATGGTGCAAGACCCTGAGCTACGTCGAGCGCCTGGGCTTCGGGCAGCTGCACATCTTCGCCTTCTCCCCGCGCCCGGGGACCAAGGCGGCCGGCCTTCCCGACCCGGTGCCCGCGACGGTCAGGCGGACGCGCAGCGCCCAGCTGCAGACCCTGGGCCGGCAACTGAAACGAGCCATCCTCGAGCGGTTTGTGGGACGGACGCTCCCGGTCCTGGTGGAGGCGCCTCAGCCGGGATGGGAGGGCTATACACCCAATTTCCTGCGCGTCAGGGTCCAGGCCCCCATCGGCGCAGCCCTGCAAGGCTGCGTCATCCCGGTCAGACTGGAGGCAGTGGACGAGTCCGGCCAGGCGTTGCTGGGCCACCCGGCCGCTTGAAGTCAAACGGCGGCCCGGGGCTCGACCGCACAGCGGCTCCCCGCCTCTCAGAGCCCCGCGTCCGCGGCGTGCCGCTGGGCCTCGTCCAGCGCCTTTGCCCGGTAATCGAGGGCAACCCCAAGCTCGCGCGTCCAGCTCAGCGTAACCGACCAGGCTTGGCCGTCGGGCGTCCAGACCAGCTCCGAGTCGCCCTCGCCGCGACGGATCGCCCCGATCCGCGACGCCCGATTGCGGGCGTAGGCCGGATAACGGCTGCGATCCTGGGGCTCTCCGTATTTGCCGGTCAGTATGGTCTGCAGATCGGTGAAGTGCAGCACCGTCGCCGGATCATAGCGACGCAGGACCTTGTAGATCCGGCCGCGATAGGCCATCACGTAAGTGCTCTCCCGCCCGACCGTGTAGACCACGGCCAGCCGCTCGCCGTTGCGCTCCTGCTGGACGAAGCGCGGAGCACTGGTCATCTGGGCCTCCATGTCTCCGCCCAGGCAGTAGCTGTCGAACACGACCTTCAGGCAGGCCTCCTCGGCCCGTGCCCCGAGCGAGACCATCGCAATAAGAGGCGCCAGGAGCATCCGCCGGAATCTGGAAAACATGCAAGGCTTCCTTGATGGCGGTGGATGGGGCCGGCCCTCCACCAAAGATGCGACAGGATAACGCAATTCGTCGTCCGGAGGTCAGGGGCGCGCCCCGGGGCAGAGCGTCTCGAGCTCGCGTGCCAACGCCCGGAAGTGGCTGCCCTGCCAGTACACCCGGCGGCAGCCGCCGCAGCGCCAGAACCGCTCCTGGTCGCGACACACGGCGGGCGGCAGGAGCCGCAGCACGGCGTCCCGGGAAACCGGCGCGAGCAGCCCGTTGCAGACCATGCAGCGCGTAAACGGCCGGATCGAGCGACACAGATCGAGGCGCTCGACGACATAGGCCAGCTGCTCGGCTATGCCCCGGGGACGGATGTAGCAGCCGTGGGTCAGGGCCGCGTGCATCAGCAGCGCCCGATCGCGGGTGAGCAGTATGCGCCGCTCGCGCCGCGCCATCTCGACCAGCTCCGCGTCCTGGGGGTGCGGTGCCAACAGGGTATCGAAGCCGAGCAGCCGCAGCCGGCGAGCGAGCTTGCCCAGATGCGCATCGGCGACAAAGCGGATCTCGCGCAGCGGGTATGGGCGCAGGCGCAGCAGCGGCGAGACATCCAGGGACTCGAACACCGGGTAGACGCTGATCCGCTCGCCGTCGCCCGGGCGATAGGCAAGGTCGACCGAGCGCCCGTCGGCCAGGATCACCTCGATCTCGGTGTGGGGAACGCCCAGCGCCTCGATGAGGTGGCGCACCGGCACCGGGGGCTCGAACGCAACGACCAGATCCCGCTTGCGTCGCTCGGGCGGCAGAAAATCGTTGAGCTCTTCGTAGAAGCGAAAGACGACACGGCTCATCGGCCTGCTCGTCGCGACGGCGCCGCTGTACCCGGCTGCGCCCCGGATCAAAAATCCCGGCCGCTAGCCTCCGCGGCAAGCTCCGCCAGCAGGAAGCGCAGCTCGTGCGCAAACACGCTGCCGCCCTCCTCGTCGCAGCCCAGACGCCCCTTGTCCAGGCGATACTGCAGGGCCTCCACCAGGGTCTCTTCGGGCTCCCATTGACCGGCGATGCTGCCGGCAGAGTCGTGGCTGGCGTTGACCTCATAGAGCAGCCCGTCCCGGCGCAGCAGCACAAACGCTTCGCCCCCCAGACTGTCGCGACAGTAGGCGGCCAGCAGCACCTCCGTGCCCGCCAGCTCGTGGGCACCGATCCCGAACGCCCCCTTCAGGGTCTCCACATTGCCGCCCCGCCACTCGTTGAGAAAGATCTCGCGCTCGTGCACGGCGGCCTATACCTCGATCTCGGCCCACACCGGACAGTGATCCGAGGGCCGCTCCATGGACCGGATGTCATAGTCGATCCCCGCCGCCACGCAACGCCGGCTCAGTGACAAGCTCGCCAGCACCAGGTCGATCCTCAGTCCGCGCCGGGGATCGCGCTCAAAGCCGCGGCTACGGTAATCGAACCAGCTGAAGCGGTCGCTCACATCCGGATGGCAGGTGCGATAGGTATCGAACAGGCCCCAGCCCCGGAGACGGTCGAGCCATTCCCGCTCCTCGGGCAGAAAGCTGCACTTGCCGGTGCGCAGCCAGCGCTTGGCGTTGTCCTCGCCGATGCCGATATCCAGATCCAGCGGCGCTACATTCATATCGCCGATTACGACCAGGTTGTCCTCCGGCCGGAAGCTCCCGGAGAGGTAGGCGAGCATGTCTGCGTAGAACCGCTGCTTGCCCACGAACTTCACCGGGTGATCGCGGCTCTCCCCCTGGGGGAAGTAGGCGTTGACGACGCTGATCAGCTCCCCGGCGTCGGATTCGAACACGCCGCTGATCAATCGGCGCTGAGCATCCGGTCCGTCGGAGGGGAAGCCGTTGATGACGCGGACCGGCGCTCGCTTGGCCAGCAGGGCGACGCCGTAATGGGTCTTCTGCCCGAAGAAGCCCACCCAGTAGCCGAGATCCGCGGCGATCTGGGCGGGAAAATCCTCATCGGTGACCTTGGTCTCCTGGAGACCGATGATGAACGGATCGTGCCGCTCGCACAGCGCCTCGAGCTGGTGGCGCCGCGCGCGGATGCCGTTGACGTTGAAAGAGACGATTTTCATGGGTTGCTTCGCCGGCCCGGCGGTGCCCAGCCAGGGCGCTCAAAGCCTAACACGGGCGAGTGGCGTCCACCACGGCGACGGCTTCACGAGATGTTCATCTGGGCGCCATAGACTCAACGCGTGAAGGAGGTGCCCATGTCCCAGTCCAGGATCGAGATGCAATGGCCGTTTCCCGCCAGGCCTTACATGAATCCCCGGCAGCTCGCTTACTTCCACGCGCGCCTGCTGCAGATGCGCGAGACGCTTTGCGCCGAGATCCGGCGCACCCTGAGCGCGCTGCGGGGACGGACCGACACCTCGCCGGGTGACGAGGCCGACCGTGCCGAGCACGAGAGCGAGTATCGGCTGCAGGTGCTCGCGGAAGCGAGACATCGACGTTTGCTGGCGGCGATCGACGACGCCCTGGCGCGGATCGCCCAGAGCAGCTTCGGGTATTGCGCCCTGTCCGGCGAGGAGATCGGCCTGGCGCGGCTGGCGGCCAATCCGCTCGCCCGCTACACGCTGGAGGCCCAGGAGCGCATGGAGCGTCTGGGACGGTTGCGCTGCGCGCCGGCAGGCTCCATCTAGCCCTCCTGGGCGAGCGTCCTATCCGTCGCCCATGGCGGAGGTGCCGCGCTAGGGACACCGGGTCGTGGGGCGGGGTCTCCCGCCCCGCCCGCCGCTTCCGGTCCGCTCAGTCGTCGAGGAATCCCTCGGAAAGGTGATCGGCCTTCATGTAACGTACGTCCTTGCCCTTGATCTGGTAGACCACGGACTCGCCGATGTTCTGGGCATGGTCCCCGACCCGCTCCAATGCCTTGACGATCAGCACGGCATCGATCACGTGTCCGACGTTGCGCGGGTCCTCCAGCAGATAGGTCGCCAGGCGCCGCAGCGCCGCCTGCATCTCGGCATCGAGCTCCTGGTCGCCTTGGACCACCGCCACCGCCTTCTTCCAGTCCTTCTCGGCGAGCGCATCCAGGGCCTGCTCAAGCAGCCGGCTCGCGAGCTCGCACATGGTGCGGGCATCGCGCAGCAGGGCGGGCTGCGGGCGCCCGGTTTCATGCTCCAGACCGCGGATCGCCGCTTTGGCGATCTTTTCCGCCTCGTCGCCGATGCGCTCCAGGTCGGTGACGGTCCTGGAGAGGGCGATGACCAGGCGCAGGTCACCGGCCATGGGCTGACGCATGGCGAACAGGCGACTCGCGGCCTCATCGGCCTCGAGATCGAAGTTGTCCACCAGCGATTCGCGCTTGACCACTTGCCGGGCGAGGCCGATATCCTCCCCGCAGAGCGCATCCACGGCATGGCGGACCTGCTCCAGGGCGAGCTCGCCCATCTCCAGGACCAGACCGCGAAAGCTCGCCAGCTCCTGGTCGAAGCGCTTGACGATATGCCCGTTGCCGTTCTCAGCCATCACTTGGCCGCGCTCCGCCGCAGCCACCGCCGTCGGGGTATACCGGCACCGAGGGTCACCAGAACGAGCAGGGCATAGACCATAAGCAGGGACGGCTCCGCCGCTGAGAGAGAATCCACGCAGGCAAGGCGACCGCGACCCGCCAAAACCCTGACCGCCAATAGTTCGATTTTGCGGATCCAATATTGCGGCGATGTGACGGCAAGTCGAGCATCGGGGGCAGGATCTCCGGCCGGGGCCACCCACCCAACCCGCTGTGCCCCGCCGCCGGCGTCAGTGCAGCAGGCTCAGGGCGCGCACTATGGCCATGGTGGCATCGAAGAAATCGCCGTCCTGCTTCTGTTCGCACTGCTTGCGGATATCACCCATGGTGTCCTGAAGCTCGGTACCGTGGAGCACATCCTCACCCGTCGCCAGGGACAGCCCGGAGACCAGGCCCGCGAGCCAGTCCCGGTAGCGCAGAAACTCACCGGTGGCCGCATCGTCGCCCTTCTGCCACCCCTGATAAGCGACCAGGTAGTCCTTGCAGGGCTTGGTGCCGAACCCCCAGAGGATCGGCCGCTGGTCGGCCGCCGCCAGCGATGGAAGGGCGAGCAGACAGCTCGCCAAGACGAGGACACGCAACATTGCCCATTCTCCGAGAGCCGTTGGGCTGCACAGTCTAGCATCGGGTGCGGCACGACAGGTCCGGCGGCGCCGCTGCGCATCCCGGATCCGGTCCTGGCAGGCATTTGTCGTCGGCACCGGCGGCAGGCTACGCGCGTTACCTCTGAATGCCGGGCCCGCAAGCACCGGGGTGCACAGCGGAGCGGAGTCGCATGCTTGCCAGCCGGGCGCGGGGACGCTGGCAACAAGCGCAGGTCATTGGGTGGCACTGACAGCCTCCAGGGCGGCCCGCAGGCTGCGATCCAGAGACTCGGCGCGCAAAGGCTTGTGCAGAAAGGCGCAGGCTCCCTTGCTTATCGCCAGCGCGGCTGTATCCGGCGCGGCCATGCCGCTGCAAAGCAGCACGCGCAGCCCGGGCTGCATGGCGCGCAGCCGCTCCAGCAGGCCGATGCCGTCGCCGTCCGGCAGGTGGTAATCGACAAGCGCCAGGTCGAACGTCCGCCCGCCGGCCAGTGCCAGAGCGGCCGCACAGCCCTCCCCCGCCGCGACCTCGTAGCCCCGCTCCGAGAGCTCCCACACGAGCATCCGACGCAGCGGCTGGTCGTCCTCGACGATGAGCAACCGCCTGCTCACGGCCCGGTCAAGCGCTCAGCCGGGTGCCTCACCCAGCATATCGCGCAGCTTTTGCCGGGCACGAAACAGCCGGGTGCCGACCCCCGGGCTCGAGAGCCCCAAACGCTCGGCGATCTCCTGCTGGCTATAGCCGTAGATGACCTGCATGAGCAGCGGCTCACGGTACTCAAGCGGGAGGCTCTCGAGGGCCCGGCGCAGCAGAAACGCCTCGGTGGAGGTGTCATAGTCCCGGCGGGACTCGCCGATCTGCTCGATCGGCACATCCGCCTGCGGTGGCCGGGTGCGCTCGAAGCGACGCGCGTTCTCCCGGCGCAGGATGGTCAGCAGCCATCCCTTGGCAGCCTCGGCGTCGTGTAGCTGCCCCCGGCATTTCCATGCGCGTAAAAGGGTTTCCTGCACCAGATCCTCGGCCGTTTGCCGGTCTCCGGCCAGCCAGTAGGCGTATCGGAACAGATCCTTGGAGTAACGACCGATGAGGCCTTCGAAATCGATCGGTTCGGCATCTGCGTGTCGGGCGATCCCGGCGGGATAACGACCAGCGAGGGTCAAGGCGGTCATGGAGTAGCTCCTTAGAAGGACCGGCGGCGAGCCGCCTTGCCCTGACAGTAAGCACAGCCCATGCCAACTCATATCAGTCTGTTTTTATGCGAGTTTTTCTCCACGAACAAAGACGATAGTAACGCTCCGTTACAATGAATCGTTACGATTGAACGGGATGTACGTCCGGGGCTGGGGGGGGTGATCCCAAGCAACACGCACAAAAAATGGCCCGAGCCAGGGTGGCGCGGGCCGTCTTGAAGGGGGGTGAACCTCCCTGTCCGCTTCCGACGCGGGATCGGCTGTCCATGTAGAAACCTAGGCTACCCTGCCACACCGAGCCGGGATATCGGCGACCGCTGAAAACCGTGTAGGACTAGGCTTACAGTGCTCGGCCGAGCGAGGACGCGAGGAGGCTCAGCGGTTGGCGCCACGGAAGACGCCACATCGGCCCTGACGGATGCCGGTCCGCTGCGGCGCTGGAGCCTGCCTACGCGCCTGGTGGTGCCCTGTATGGGCCTGCATGCCCCGTAGGAGCGGCGCATGGGACGTCCAAAGCCGTTCAGGCGGCTGCGCCAGCTCGTCGAGCCAGCCACCCGCGGCCCGGTCCTCCCCGCCGGGCCGGCTTCACGCCTCGGTTCAAGCTCAGTTGTCATTGGACCAAGCTGGCGCTTGACGGGGCACGCGCAAGAGCCATACTTCTGCCTCAGCAGGCGGTTTTCCGCCCTCCGGACCGGCGTCGACGCTGAATGGCACTTAGTTAGACCGCAACCCGCTGAGTCCTATGTCAGACGGCGGGCACCCAGGGTCGGGCGCCGTGGCGCACGAGCCACTGCGGTTGTGGCAGATGCGGCTCCCTCGCTGCCATATCCTACGGAGATTCGGGAATTGGCGCAGGCATGTCATTTTTTGATTCATCCTAGAAGCGGCAGTTGGACGGCCGCCAGGGTGCGTGCCCCGTGGTGTCTGGCAAGGCATAACGAGGCGGAATAGTGGACCTATTCCAACGAGTTATAACGCAGCCAGGCGCCGCGCGGTGCGTGCCCTGGTGGTCGTAGCGGCCATCACCCGGCGGGTGAGCATCAAGCTTGTCCGGAACCATGGTCAGATCAAACACTTGATCGCTACTCGAAGCGGTCAACTGCCGTTTCTAGGTTGATTGGTTAGTCGTCAAGCAAAGCGCCGTACGGCTCGGTACCGGGCTCACTGGCATGGGATGCATGCGCCGGGTCCCTCCTGTCGGCAGATCAATGCGGCCTAGCGTGCGCGGTATTCCTGGAGACTATATTGAACCTGCTTCATGGATGGCAATGCCAAGCGCGGAGCACTCCGCGTAAGTGGGACAGAGCAGCGCCACTGAACGCTTTTCAGCCTTGGGCGGCTGACCGCCAATAGCTGTCCCTGAACAACAATGACGAGGGGTTAGTATGGACGCGATCAGCTTTTCCTTTTCGGACACCATCGCCGGCTATGTCTCGGGTTATGAAAAGGAGCTGGACAGCTTCCGCATCAGGACCTCCGACGATCGGGAGCTCCACGTCAAGCTCGGCCCGAATACCTATGCGTGGATTGCGAACAACCTGAACGAGCCCCGCCAATGGTGCGCCGATCAGATGCGCAGCATGTTGTCCCAGGGGCGATTCCTGTTTGCCTATGGCACCTTCTACCACGAAGGCGGTGGCTTCAATTTCGTGGCCCAGTACCTGGTGTTTCCGGGACGCAAGCCGGATGAATTCTCCTTCGAGAAGCAGGACTGGTGGGTGAGGCAGATCCGGGCGCTGGGCGATTTCTATCTGCGCGCCCAGTTCGGTGAGGAGCCCGTCAATTACGACAACTACCGCACCACCATCACTTTGACCGGGGAAAAGGCCAAGGATCGTTTCCGCCAGGAGACCGACACCATCTCGCGCCTGGTATACGGCTTCGCCTCCGCCTACATGATGACCGGCGACGACCGCTTCCTGGAGGGGGCGGAGAAGGGCACCGAGTACCTGCGCGAGCACATGCGGTTCGTCGACCTGGACGAAAACATCGTCTATTGGTATCACGGCATCGACGTGGAGGGCCGGCGGGAGACCAAGATCTTCGCCTCCGAGTTTGGCGACGACTACGACGCCATTCCGGCCTACGAGCAGATCTACGCCCTGGCCGGCCCCATCCAGACCTATCGTATCACCGGTGACCCGCGAATCCTCAAGGACGCCGAGATGACCGCCGACCTGTTCGATCGATTTTTCCTGGACAAGGAGCTGGGCGGGTATTTTTCCCATGTCGACCCGATCACCCTGGACCCACGCAGCGAGGCCCTGGGCGAGAACCGGGCCAAGAAGAACTGGAACTCGGTGGGCGACCACGCGCCGGCCTATCTGATCAACTTGTATCTCGCCACGGGCGAAGAGCGCTACGGCCGGATGCTGGAATACACCTTCGACACCATCACCAAGCACTTCCCGGACTATGACCGCAGCCCCTTTGTCCAGGAGAAGTTCTTCGAGGACTGGAGCCCCGATTACACCCACATGTGGCAGCAGAACCGCGGTGTCATCGGCCACAACCTCAAGATCGCGTGGAACCTGATGCGCATGTATGGCGAGAAGCCGAAGCCGGAGTACGAGTCCTTCGCGCGCAAGATCGCCGAGCTGCATGCCCGCCATCGGCGGGGACCCGCAGCGGGGCGGCTGGTATGACGTGATGGAGCGCCTGCTGGGGCCGGGCGAAGAGACACGCCGCTTTGCCTTCCACGACCGCAAGGCCTGGTGGCAGCAGGAGCAGGGCATACTGGCCTACCTGATCCTGCACGGTGTGCTCGGCGACGAGCGATACCTGAAGATCGCGCGGGAGTCCTCGGCGTTCTACAACAGCTTCTTCCTCGACCAGGATGACGGGGCGGTGTACTTCAACGTCCTGGCGAACGGCGTGCCCTATCTGATGGGCACGGAGCGGCTGAAGGGCAGCCACTCCATGAGCGGCTACCATTCCTTCGAGCTGTGCTACCTGGCCCAGATCTATACCAACCTGCTGATCACCCAGCAGCCCCTGGAGCTGTACTTCAAGCCCGTGCCCGACGGCTTCAAGGACCGGGTCCTGCGGGTGGCGCCGGACATCCTGCCTCCCGGGCGGGCGCGCCTGGAGAAGGTCTGGGTGGACGGCGCCCCGTATAGCGCATTCGACGCCGAGCGCATGAGCGTCAATCTGCCCAAGACCGACAGGCGCGTGCAGGTCAAGGTGCTGCTGCAGCCGCAAGGGAGGCCGTGATGCAAGTGGATGTGCGCAACGACGGCGGCATCGTCGTCATCGAGCCGGTGGGCGACATAGACGGCAAGACGGCATCGGAATTCCAGGACAAGGTGCTCGGGCTCGTGCAACCCCAGGCCCGCATCGTCCTGAGCCTGGAGCGGGTGGACTTCATGTCCAGCGCCGGCCTGCGATCGATGCTGCTGATCTACCGGGAGGCGAAGTCCAAGGACGCGCAAGTGGTATTGGCGCAGGTCAACAAGAACATCCGCAACAGCATGTCAGCGACCGGATTCCTGTCCTTCTTCGTCGTGCGCGACAGCGTGCAGGACGGCATCCAGGCCGTGGGTTGAACATGCAGCGCATCGACGTCCACCCCACCCATGAATACCAGGGCTACAAGATACGCCCCGGCAAGCCCTATCCCTTCGGCGCCTCGCTGGTGCCGGGCGGGGTCAATTTCTCGGTGTTCTCGCGCCATGCCAACTATTGCGTCCTGGTGATCTTCGACAAGGGCGCCCAGGAGTCCCGGGTCGAGATCCCCTTCCGCGGGATGTTCACGAAGACGTTTACCGGGGAGCCTGTCTGGGGGGAGTTTCGCATCGGCAATGTCTTCACCATGACCGTGCTGGACATCGATCATGAGGCCATCGAATACGGTTTTCGCATGGACAGCGGCTATCCCAAGGCCCAGGCGGGGCAGCCGGCCTTCCACCGTTTCGACCCGGCCAAGGTGTTGATGGACCCCTATGCCCGGGCCATCGGCGGTCGGGATGTGTGGGGAGACAAGCCGGACTGGAATGCCCCCTTCCCGCACCGCTCTCGGGTCGTCTTCGACGACTTCGACTGGGAGGGCGATCGCCCACTGGAGATTCCCCTGGAGGACCTGGTGGTGTACGAGGCGCATGTGCGCGGATTCACGCATCATCCGTCATCGGGGCTCGATGCGGTGGAGGCAGGCACATTCTCGGGCATGCGCGAGAAAATTCCCGAGCTGAAGGCGCTGGGCGTCAACTGCATCGAGCTGATGCCCGTCTATGAGTTCGATGAGCTCGAGAACAGCCGTTGGGACGAGCAGCAGGGTCGCTGGGCCAAGATGAACTACTGGGGCTACAGCACCGTTGGCTTCTTCAGCCCCAAGGCGGGCTATGCCGCCACGGGCCGGATGCAGGACGGCACCATGGTGGCGGACGAGCTCAGGAACCTGGTGAAAGAGCTGCACCGCAACGGCATCGAGGTCATCCTGGACGTGGTGTTCAACCACACCGCCGAGGGCAACGAGCAGGGCCCGACCATCTCCTATCGGGGCGTAGACAACGCCACCTACTACATGCTCACGCCGGAGGGCTACTACTACAACTTCAGCGGCACCGGGAACACGCTCAACTGCAACAATCCCATTGTGCGTGACATGGTGGTCGACGCGCTGCGCTACTGGGCGTTCCAGTACCACATCGACGGCTTCCGCTTCGATCTGGCGTCGGTCCTGGGCCGCGACCCCTGGGGTGCGCCTCTGTCCAACCCGCCGCTTCTCGAATCCTTGGCCTTCGATCCCATCCTGGGCAAGTGCAAGCTGATCGCCGAGGCCTGGGATGCGGGCGGGCTGTACCAGGTGGGCTCCTTCCCGGCCTACGGGCGGTGGGCGGAATGGAACGGCAAGTATCGCGACGCCCTGCGCCGCTTCCTCAAGGGCGACCCGGGTCTCGCCGGGGCCATGAGCCAGGCGCTCCAGGGCTCGCCCGACCTGTACCGGGGTCGCGGGCCCACGGCATCGATCAATTTCGTCACCTGCCACGACGGCTTCAACCTGGCCGACCTGGTGTCCTACAACGACAAGCACAACGAGGCCAACGGCGAGGACAACCGCGACGGCGCCAACGACAACGCCAGTTGGAACTGCGGCTGGGAAGGCCCCACGCAAGATCCCGGGATACTCGGCTTGCGCCGGCGTCAGATGAAGAACGCGATGGCGATGCTGCTGGTCAGCCAGGGGGTGCCCATGATCCTGATGGGCGACGAATTCGGTCAGAGCAAGCTCGGCAACAACAACACCTATTGCCTGGACACCGAGATCAACTGGCTGGACTGGTCTCTGCGGGACGGCAACGCAGATTACCACCGCTTCGTAAAGCACATGATCGCCTTTCGCCGGGCGCACCCCGTGCTGAGAGGCAAGGACCACTTGCGCCACACCGACTATGTGGGCAGCGGATACCCCGACATCTCCTGGCACGGCACCCGTGCCTGGCAGCCCGACTGGGGCGGCAGGGTGTTGGCCTTCATGCTGTGCGGCCAGCATGCCAAGAGCGGTACGGCCAAGGATGATTTCATTTACGTGGCGATGAACATGCACTGGGATGCCTTGCCCTTCGAATTGCCCGTCATGCCGGAGCGTACGCGATGGCGCGTCTTTGCCAACACCGGCATGGCGTCGCCGCAAGACGTCTTCGAGCCCGGCAGCGAGCCCGAGCTCGCGGATCAGTCGAGCTGCCTGGTCGGGGGACGTTCGGTGCTGATCCTGGTGGGGAGGTCCACGACGGAGCGCGCACGGTCGCCGTCCGCCAGGCAGTAGTCGTTCATGCAATGCGGCCGGTGGCGGTGATTGGCCGAAGCGCCTGAGTCGTTGCCGCTGCCGGACGCAAAAAAGGAAATAACCATGGCATTCAACATTTCGGTCGAGGAAGGGCAAGGCGAGGCCAGGATCAAGTTATCCGGGGAGCTGGATGCCGCCGTGGCATCCCAGTTCAAGGAGGCGATCGAGCAGGTGGCACTGTCCAAGCCCACGCGGCTGGTGCTGCTCATGGACGGGCTCGAATTCATGGCGAGCGCCGGCCTGCGGGTGCTGATATTCGCCCGTCAGAAGATGGGGGCCGGCGTGTCGCTCTACGTGGTGGGCAGCCATGGGCCGGTCCTGAATACCCTGAAGATGAGCGGCTTTCACCACAGCGTCTATCTTCAGGACAGCTATGCGCCCGAGTAACCGGCCGCGTCATGGAACGGCGCTCGCTGCCGGCGGTCCTGGACTCCCTCGCTGAGATCCGCAGCTACGCGAAGCAGGCGGCAGCCAGCGCCGGCATCGACGAAGCCCGGGCCTACCAGCTGCAGCTAGCGGTGGATGAGATCGCCACCAACATCATTGCCTACGGCTACAAGGACGCGGGTCCGGCAGCCGTCATCTCCATAGACGGTGAGATCACGGATGACGCTCTCATCATCACGCTGGAGGACGATGCGCCGGCGTTCGATCCGCGTACGAGGCCCATGCCGGATGCCGAAGATCTCGCCCGACTTCTGGAGGAGCGGGCCATCGGCGGCCTGGGAATCTATCTCGCGATCCAAGGGGTGGACCGCTTCGACTACCGCCGCGAGGGTGGGCACAATCTCAATCTGTTCGAAGTCCGGATACGACATGGCTGACCCCTCCTGCGTCAGGTCCGCGAATCACCGAGTCGCCGCATGTGCCTAGTGGAAATTCGACTGCGGCCACGGGACCCGCGGCTGAGGGAGCATAGTTGACGACATGCCGGCCGGACTTACATTTTCTGCAAAGACGAATCGCCGATCCATCAAGGCCAAGATCCTGCTTGCGCTATTGACGCTGTCGCTGCTGCCGCTGATCCTTTTCATGGTGATCACCCGCGCCAGCATGGTGGATATGGAGGAGCATGTCAGGTCGCAGCTCATACAAGTGGCCAAGAAGGACCTCGTCCGGCTGGCCGGGGATCAGGCTACCATCGCCAATGCCATGCTCAACAAGGTCGAATCGGAAACCAGGATGGTGGCCTTTTCCGCCCAGGTGCTGGTGCGCAACCCGTCTGCCTTCCGCCACGTGCGATCCTATTCCACCACGGAGAGACCGGAAGACCCCCATGCAAGCTCCGCATATACCCTGGCGCCCGGCATCCCCCTGGCAGCCGCAAGACCCGAATTGGACCTGTCCAGCAATCTGGACGCGGTGTTTGTCCTCATCCGCGAAGGCGATCCCAATCTGGACGCGATCTACTACGGCGCGCGGTCCGGCGTTTACCGGGAATACCCCTGGGACGGCGAAGCGCTGGATTCGCTGCAATTCACCCTCGAGCGGAGCTTTGAGCAGGATTTGAATGCGGGGGGCGAGATTTCCGCCTCGCTGTGGCAGGCATTCAGGGAGCACGCAGTGGCCCTGTCCCGGCGTGCCGCGGTTTCGACCACTGAGCCCGGCGGCAAGTGGCTGATCAGGGATGTCGAGACCAAACGGATCTTCTCCGTGCGACAAGGCGAGACCGGGCTGAACGTGTACTGGAAATATGACCCGAGAATCCGCCCCTGGTACCTCAATGCCGCCGCCCGGAACGGGGTGGTGTGGACCAAGTACCCCAACTGGAGCCGGGGGGAATACCTGTTCAGCCTCGAACCGGAGCTTCGAGCGTCAGCTGACCGGCTGGGTTTCCGCCGGCCTGGCGCAGGCATTCAGGCAGAAGCAGATTGGCCTCATCGAGAACAGCCCTGTCTCTGCCGCGCATGCGGGCAACTGGAGGCTACAGGACAAGAACGGCAAGGATTACGCCATCAGAAAGGAAAACGGCAGGCTGAAGGTCTACAGCATCGATATCCTGACCTGTTCCCGGGCCGTGCTGGGCTCCGACGGGCGTTTGGCGGGGGTGGTCGGGCTGGACATCAGCATGTACGCCATCAGCCGGGAGATCATCCACACCCCTGCCGCCGTCCCAGGATATGCCTTTCTGTTGAACGAGCGCGGTGAGCTCATCGAGCAGGAAAGGCCGGACATGTTCACGCCAAAGGCCGGAGGCGGCGTCCGGCGGGAAATGACAGCCGGTCAAGCTGGCATAGATCTCGACGCCGCCAGTGCCACCTATGTGGCCTACGCCCCCATACGATCCATCCACTCACCCGACGGAAAGGCGTTCTGGAGCCTGGGCATATCCATGCCTGAAGGGGAGATCACCCGGCTTGCCGATGAGATCCAGAAAAGGTCGGTCTTCGTCCTCGGGCTGCTCCTGGGGATCTTCGCCGCCGTGATCATGCTGGTTACCTTCGCGGCCTTCCGGATTTCCAGGGGGATCACCGGGCCCATATTGGCGCTCAACGAAGGGGCGATGCGCATCGGCAGCGGCGAGTTGGACCATCGCCTGGATGTCAGGACCGGCGACGAGATAGAGGCGCTGGCCACGACCTTCAACAAGATGGCCGGCGACCTTCAGGCCTACATCAAGGACCTCAGGGACACGACCGCCGCGAAGGAGCGCTTCGAGAGCGAGCTTCGGGTCGCCCATGAGATCCAGATGAGCTTCCTGAAGAAGATCTTCCCGCCGTTCCCGGACCGGCCCGAATTCTCACTCTGCGCGACCATCGTGCCCGCAAGAGAGGTCGGCGGCGATCTGTACGACTTTGGTCTGTTGGCCGAGAACCGGCTGGTCTTCTATGTCGGCGACGTTTCGGACAAGGGCGTGCCGGCCTCCCTGGTGATGGCCATGACCATGACGCTCATGAAGCGTGCGAGCCAGCAGCCGGGAATCACCCCAGCCGGGATCCTGCGCCAGGTGAACGAGGCCCTGTCGGAAGACAACGAGAACTGCATGTTCGTGACCCTGTTCATCGGCATCCTCGACCTGCAAAGCGGCGACCTGAGCTTCTCCAACGCGGGTCATGACCCGCCGCTGATCCTCGGCGCCGATGGCCAGTGCCGCTATCTGACGCTGCCCGACGGCCTGGTGCTCGGGGTGATGCCCGAGGCGCAATTCAGCGACGACAGGATTCGCCTCGAGCCGGGAGACATGATCGTCGCCTATACCGACGGCGTGACCGAGGCCATGAGCCCTGAGCGGACGCTGTATTCTGAGGTGCACCTGCAGGACACCCTGGCGATGCTTGCGGGCCGCGGCGTCCACGACACCGTGGCCGGGATCGTCGCCTCGGTCAGGATCCATGCGGCCGGCGCGCCCCAGTCCGACGACATCGCCGTGCTCGCCCTGAGGCGAACCTGAAAACCTATGCCGGCAACCCACAGGCAAAGACAGATGCGTCGCGGGGAAATGGATACTAACCGTCGTCTCCTAGGCTACGGGCGCGTGCTGCCTAACGGCCCGGGGAGCAAGTGGATGGCCGTGGGCCATGACGCACCAGCTACCCCTGTGGGGATCGGTTCCGGCATTCCGACGCCAAGGCCGCGAACCGCCACACGGCTGCCGAAGACACGGGCTAGGTAAGGCGCCGTATAGCACGGAGGAAGAGGCGCAGCACATCTGTCTGGCAGCGCTTTGGGTCAGCGATGGCTGACGAGCATGAGTTAGCCGGGCTCGTCCCGGATAGTGACCGAAAGTCTTCTTACCAGGGGAGTAAGTGATTTGGCTGCCGAACCTATCAAAGGAATTATTGGCGAACCGCTCAAAGGCAAAATCGGGGTGTTGATCGAAGATCATTTCGATGCGACCGAATTCAGAAAATTCAACACTTTCTTCCCCGGCCGGGGTTACCAGCTCGTTTATCTGTCTCATCTATGGGGCAATCCGGGATTGACCTTCGGCTCAAATCCCGATGAGGGATACGTCGAAGAGCACGTCATCGTCAGCACGGAGCTCAACGATGTGGAGCCGACCGATTTCAAGGGCATCATTCTCATCGGCGCCTATGCCACTGATCGGCTGCGGTATCAGACCAGCCCCCGCAAGGGGCAGCCGAACATGGCGCCAGCCGTGGTGTTCCTGCGCCACGCGGTCGCTGCCCCGAATCTCAAGATAGGCACCATTTGCCACAGCCTTTGGCTGTTCTGCGCCGACTCTTCATTGCTCAAAGGCCGTAGGGTGACCTGTGCCCACAACATCATTTGCGATGTGGAAAACGCGGGTGGCGAGGTCGTCTTCGATGGTGACCAGACGGCGGAGATCGTGCTCGACGGAAACCTGATCTCCGCCAAGCATCCGGCCGCAACCGACCGCTTAATGCACACGTTTCTGACAGAGATCGAAAAGAGCGGAGGTCTGCCCGCGACTGAAGCCTAGAAGCTCGCCCTGCTCGTCGAGGCTTTTCGCCGGTGGCGATGCAGGGGAGAATCCAAGGAGTGTCGCCGTGCTCGGGATACATTCTGGGACATCCAAGTCCCCAACATGGCAGCGCTCGGCGACAGCCTTAGGGGCCCGCTTCGCCTCTCCAGGCACCAGTGCCGTCTGCATTCGCCGGTATTGGGGTCCAATCTTCACCGCGAGGGCCAATCGGACAGGTCGGCGGAGCCGCTTCGCCCGGGCCCGCAGCGTCGAGCACTGCGCCCACCCCCACAAGGTCATGAAGCGAGACCGGCGCGTCACTGCGGCCCGGTTGAGACCGTTTGACATGACCCCAATCGCACGACATTACGCTGAGTCCCTCCCGGCGTCGGCTCCGGTGCGCAGGGTCCGGCCCCCCACTGCCCTTGCCGGGGACGAATCCCCGCTTCTTCGCTCGGTGTTAAATGACCCCCGGCAAAGCCGGGGGTTTCCCCAAGTGACTGAGCAGGAGGCCAGAACGTGAGAGTGCGCTCCGAGATCGGTATACTACTCGCATGTCGAGCGACGATGTTGCGCAAGCGGGGCGCCTCGCCCACGAGTGGTTGACCGAGCATTGTCCGAATCGGGCATCGGGGCCCGCCCTCACTCCCCCGCAGGAGATCCCGGAGAGCGGACTGAACATCGCCATGGTGGATCTGCCCGGGGGATGCGACCAGAGGGGCAGCCCGAGCACAGAGCAGCATCGGCGCGAAGACGAGCGCCAACACCAGGTGTGCGTGAAGGCCTTCGCCATCGGCAAGACCGAGGTGACCCAGGCGCAGTGGCAAACGGTGGTGGGCAACAACCCGTCCGAGCACAACGGCTGCGACGCCTGCGCGGTGGGGACAATGTCTGCTGGAACGACGCCATGACCTACATCGATCGGCTCAATGCCAAGACCGCGAAGCACTACCACCTGCCTAGCTTGAGCTTCCCCGTATGGGCGAATGACCAATCTCGACCCGAAGCGGCCGCGCAATCATCGCGTGATATGCAACAAACCAGGAACTGACCCCGCACGTCGGGAACTGACCCCGCACGTCGTCTACCCGAGGACCACCATGCCAACACATCGTCTCCCCACAGAGCTCGAACGAATCACCAGGGCTTGCCACCATGACCCATTCGCCGTGCTCGGCAAACATACCGAGAACGGTGAGGACCTGGTCAGGGTCTATCTCCCGGATGTGGCCGAAGTCGCCATCGCCGAGGGTAACCTGCCTCTGGAGCGCATACCTGACACCGACCTGTTCGAATGGCGCGGTGCGTGCGGCATTGTGCCCGATCAGTATCGGCTGATCTGGCGCGACGCCAGCCACCGGGAGCATATCGCCCACGACCCTTACAGTTTTCCGCCCCAGGTCACCGACTTCGACCTCCACCTTTTCGGGGAGGGCAGGCATCGCCACGCCTACCGTTTCATGGGCGCGCATCCGCACCAGGTAGGCAACGTCGCCGGCATCTTGTTTGCCGTCTGGGCGCCGAACGCGGAACGGGTCAGCGTGATCGGCGATTTCAATCACTGGGACGGGCGCTGCCACCCCATGCGCGTGCGCGGCGGCAGCGGCGTGTGGGAGTTGTTCATCCCGGAGCTTGCGCCGGGATGCCTGTACAAATACGAGATTCGAAACCGCCGCAGCGGTGAAATCATCGCCAAGGCCGACCCCTACGCCCAAGCCTTCGAACTGCGCCCGAAAACCGCCACGATCGTAACCGAAGCATCTGCCTACGCCTGGGGGGACCAGGTCTGGATGGAGCGTCTGCCGTCGGTTGATTGGCAGCACACCCCGATGTCGGTCTACGAGGTTCACCTCGGTTCCTGGCAGCGCGGGCCGGAAGGGGAGTTCCTCAGCTACCGACAGCTTGCCGATCGCCTGGTTGGCTATGTGAAGGAGATGGGCTTTACGTACATTGAGCTGCTACCGATCACCGAGCACCCGTACGATCCGTCCTGGGGTTACCAGACGACCGGGTATTTCGCACCGACCAGTCGCTACGGAATGCCAGACGACTTCCGCTATTTCGTGGATGTGTGCCACCAGAACGGCATAGGTGTGCTGCTGGACTGGGTGCCGGCCCACTTTCCCAAGGATGCCCACGGCCTGGCGCGCTTCGACGGCACGCCCCTGTATGAGCACGCCGACCCGCGCCGCGGCGAGCATCTCGACTGGGCGACCCTGATCTACAATTTCGGCCGCAATGAGGTGAAGAATTTCCTGCTCTCCAACGCCGTATTCTGGCTGCGGGAAATGCACATCGATGGCCTGCGCGTCGACGCCGTGGCCTCGATGCTGTATCTCGACTACTCCCGCAATGAGGGCGAGTGGATCCCCAACCAGTACGGTGGCCGCGAGAACCTGGAGGCGCTGGATTTTTTGCGGGAGCTCAACGTCGCTGTGCATGAGGAGCACCCCGGGGTGCTGATGATCGCGGAAGAATCGACCTCCTGGCCGCAGGTCAGCCGCCCCACCTGGACCGGTGGACTCGGCTTCGACATGAAGTGGAACATGGGGTGGATGAACGACACGCTCTCCTTTATGAGCAAGGAGCCCATCTACCGGCGCTACCACCAGGATCTGCTCACCTTCAGCATGCTCTACGCGTTCACGGAGAACTTTCTGCTGCCGTTCTCGCATGACGAGGTGGTGCACGGCAAGCGGTCAATGCCGAACAAGATGCCCGGTGATGAATGGCAGCGCTTCGCCAACCTGCGCGTGCTCTATCTTTACATGTTCTGCCACCCGGGCAAGAAGCTGCTGTTCATGGGGACGGAATTTGGGCAGGGGCAGGAGTGGAACAGCATGCAGGTGCTCGACTGGTACGTGCTCGACTACCCGTTCCATCAGGGCGTGCAGCGCTTGGTTAGAGATCTCAATCGGCTCTACCAGGAGACCCGTGCGCTGCATCACTATGAATTCGAATGGCGCGGCTTCGAATGGATCGACTGCCATGACTCGGAAAAGTCGGTGCTGAGTTTTCTGCGTCGCTCCGACGATGATTTTGTGGTCGTGGTCGTGAACCTGACGCCGGTTCCCCGCGTCGGCTATCGTATCGGCGTGCCGCAGGCCGGAGAATACCGGGAGATCTTCAATTCCGACTCGGAATTCTATGCCGGCAGCAATCTCGGCAACGGCGACCATCCGCTCATCGCCGATCCAGTGCCGTGGATGAACCGCTCGCATTCACTCAGCCTGACACTGCCGCCGCTGGCCGGTATCGTACTGCAGCTACAGTAGGAGATGAACAGTGCATCAATAGCGGTCTCGCCGGGCCAGGCCTATCCGCTCCGGGCCAGCAGCGATGGCGAAGGCGTCAACTTCTATCGAAGGGGTGCCCTAGCAGGTCGGTCCCGACAATATAAGCCGTTCCGAAAGGAACTTTGTCGACCCCGATCGAACGCGGTGCCAATCGCGGGGTCAGTGCTATAGGCAAGACCGTCTTTGCCTATGCCTCACGATCATTGGGACTCTGGCCATCGGGACCGTTCCGTGACATACGACAAAAACTGGCTGATGCTGCGCAATACTGCTCCGCTTCCGGGCTCAGGGCTCGGCCGGGGCAAGCCCCGCCGAGGACGGTCCGGCTCGGGCTCACCCTGGCACGCCCGGGCGTCACTTGCTGGCGCCGCGCCTGTGCGCTGGCTGCTGGCGACCTTTCTAGTAACAGGCCTCGCCCTTGCCTTCGGGGCTCGGGCCGACCCGACAGCGCGCCAGGAAACCGGCGTTCTGCGTGCCACGCTGGACAATGGTCTGCGCGTGGTCATCGTGCGCAATACCTTGGCACCGGTTGTCTCCGTGGTGGTCAACTATTTGGCGGGCTCCGACGAGGCGCCGGCGGGATTTCCGGGCATGGCCCATGCCCAGGAGCACATGATGTTTCGCGGGAGCCCGGGTCTCTCGGGTGCTCAGCTCTCGTATCTCGACGCGGCGCTGGGGGGCATGGCCAATGCGGACACCCAGCAGAGCGTCACCCAGTACCAGAACACCGTCCCGGTCAAAGATCTGGAGATCGCCCTGCGCATCGAGGCAATCCGGATGCGGGGGGTATCCGACGACCAGGACGCCTGGGTCAAAGAACGCGGCGCCATCGAGGAAGAGGTCGCCAGAGACCTGTCCGATCCCGAGTACGTGCTCTACACCAAGCTCCTCAAGGCGCTGTTTGATGGTACGCCCTACGCCCACGACGCCTTGGGCACGCGCGCATCCTTCGACAAGACCACGGCTGCGATGCTCAAGGCCTACCATGACCACTGGTACGCGCCGAACAATGCGATCCTGGTAGTGGCCGGCGACGTCGTGCCAGAGGCGGTGCTGCCTCAGGTGAAGGCGCTCTTCGCCGGTATCGCGAGAAAGGCGCTGCCCAAGCGCCCGGCCATTCACGCCCGTGCGGTGCAGGTCCAGACCATCCGGGGCACGACCGACCGGGCCAACGGCATGGTGGTGGTCGCCTTCAGGCTCCCCGGCTATGACAGTCCGGACTATGCGGCGGTCAGACTGCTCGCCGATGTGCTGGACAGCGAGCGGGGCGATCTGTACGCATTGGCGGCCGACGGAAAGGCGTTGGGAACAGACGTGGAGGCGAGCTTTCTGCGCCACGCGGGACTGGCCTACGTCGTCGCCGAGTTTCCCAAGGGGGGCGACTCTGGGGCCTTGATGGACCAGGTCAAGAAGGTCCTGGGGCACTCTATCGAGCACGGTTTTCCGGACGACCTGGTGGCTGCCGCCAAGCGCCGGGAGGTCATGGAGCTCGAGCTCGGGAAGACCTCGATTCAGAAGCTGGCCGCCGCCTGGTCCCAGGCCCTGGCGGTGGAGGGTCGTAACTCCCCGCACGACGACATCAACGCCATGCAGCGGGTGTCTGCCGCCGATGTCGACCGAGCCGCCCGCAAGTACCTGGGCCTCGGGCAGGCTGTCTTTGCCGTGCTCACCCCGGAGGCCTCCGGCAAGCCAGTCGCGGGGAAAGGCTTCGGGGGTAACGAATCCTTTGCGCCTGAGCAACCGGGCGCCGTTGAGATACCCGATTGGGCGCGGCACGCCCTGGAATCGGCCGCACTGCCATCCTCGCGGGTCCACCCTGCCGACACGACCCTGCCCAACGGCCTGAGGCTCATCGTCCAGCCCAGCTCCACCAGCGATGCCGTGAGCATCTACGGGAGCGTGCACAGCGAGCCGCTATTGGAGCAGGCCCAAGGCAAGGACGGTGTCGACCGGGTGCTCGATCGCCTGTTCGACTACGGGACCGCGACCCAGGATCGGCTGGCCTTCCAGCGCGCGCTGGACGCCATCGGGGCGCACGAGTCCGCCGGGACTCGCTTCTCCGTAATCGCGCTTCGGGATCATCTCGGCCGTGCCCTGGAGCTGCTTGCGGACAACGAGCTCCATCCGGCATTCCGGCACCGGGAGGTGGACGTAGTGCGCCAGCAGATCGCCGCCCAGGTGGCGGGCGAGCTCGACAGCCCGGCGTACCTGACCCGGCGCGCCCTGCTGCGGGCGATCTACCCGCCGGGTGACCCCAAGTTACGGCAGGCGACCCCCAAGACGGTCGTGGGACTCAGCGTCGCGGACGTGCAGGCTTACTATCACCGTGTCTTCCGGCCGGACATGACCACGATCGTCGTGATCGGCAAGGTCGACCCCGCCGAAGTCGAACGGCTGGTCACCCGCTCATTCGGGCAATGGAAGGCGCAAGGGCCGAAGCCCGATGTCGACCTCCCACGGGTGCCGCTCAGCCGCGCCTCCGCGACGGCGGTGCCCGACCGCAGCCGGGTCCAGGATATGGTGATTCTTGCGGAGACGTTGGCCATGGATCGCCTTGATCCCGATTATTACCCACTGGACCTCGGCAACCACGTCCTCGGCGGCGGCTTTTATGCCACGCGCCTGTACCGCGATCTGCGTGAGCGCAACGGACTCGTCTACACGGTCAGCGTCGACATTTCCTCGAGCAGGACCCGGGCGGTCTACCTGGTGGAATACGCCTGCGACCCGAAAAACGTCTCCCGCGCTCGCGGGATCGTGGAGCGAGATCTCGCGGCCATGCGAGCCGAAGCGGTGAGCCCCGCCGAGCTGAACCAGGCCAAGGCCCTGCTGATGACCGAGATTGCATTGGACGAAGCCAGCGTCAGCGACATCGCCAACGGCCTGCTCGAGCGGGCGGACCTTGGTCTGTCTCTGGACGAGCCGACGCGAGCGGCCCGTCGCTACCTGGCCCTGAGCGCCGATCAGGTAAAGGCGGCCTTCGCGCGCCGGCTGAGTCTCGATGACCTCGCCGAGGTGACTCAGGGGCCATCGCCTCATTGAGATCGGAAGGAGCGGGCGCCTTTACCGCGTGGCCGAAGACCGAGCCCCGAAGATCAGAAGGGGACGTACACGGTCTCGGCCGCGATTGCCCGAGAACGGACCTACAGGCTTTCCTAATCTATTCCCAGTCCACCCTTTTGCAGTCACCCCAGGACTTGCGGCTGAATGTTAGGCCGACTGGGATGCCTCGTACTATTCTCTCTCTACACGGCCCGACGGAGATCATGCAAGGCTTTCGCGGAGCCCTCCCGGCGGCGCTACTCGAACAGCTAAGTATCCGTGGTGGTCTGCTACCCTCGCCAAGAAAGTTCTTCGAGGGCAACCCGTCTTCGCCACGTGCCGATTATCAATGACCCTTCTAGGGCACCAAGGGTTGACTAAGGTCGTCAATTGTAATTCCGCCACGCTGAGGGCGCGACGGTGTGGACTTTGGTTTGCCGCAATCCGAGCTCCCCTCACATACGGTCGATGAATAACCCACGAATATCTACTGAACCCTCCCAGTCCATCTGTGTCACAGCGCATGTTTCCTTCCTTCGCCAGAAATCGGTTATGCGCGATCGGTACGAGTCTCCTCACGAAAGCGCTTCCCGCACAACTTCTGGATGACGCTTAGCTATGCGGATGAGTGCCTTCGCGGCGCCAGAGGGCGACCTACGCCCCTGCTCCCACTCCTGCAGGGTACGCTTGGAGATGCCCAGAGCGTTTGCGAACTCTGCCTGGGACATCCCAGCGATCTGCCGAACCTTGGAAACCTCGTTAGGTTCAACAAACGTCGTGCGGGCCGCTTGACCGGCTTTCATTTCACGCACCGACTGCAACAACTTAAGCCCTAGCACCTCGCTGGACGACAGGCTCATGGGCTTTTCACGAATAACCATTCTCGATCTCCTCTCGTATTGCTTTGAGCAGATGACTTGGGAGGTTGTCTCGCGCCGACTTAGCGTAAATCAAAAGGAGCCAGATTTTGCCTGCGGAGAGTCTTGCAAAATAGATGACACGTACACCGCCGCGCTTACCAGTACCAGGCCTTGCCCACCGCACCTTGCGACAGCCACCGCTGCCCGGGATAACGTCGCCGGCCTCCGGATTCGCCGCCAACCACCGAAAGAATTCAAGCCGATCCTCCTCCGACCACAGCCGCTCCGCTTCGGCTTGGAATGTGGGCGTTTCAACGAACGTGTACATCGTTTAGATTATACGTCATAGACGTACCCTTGGCAAGCAAGGGGCGGCGACGCGGAATGCGGCATTGAACAGACGTTTCACTCTTCCCAGCGGACCGAGAATCCCTCATCGCGCGGTGTAGGTTTCGTGATCGGTCTAGGAGCGACTCCGATGCCGACGCCCCCGTGGAAACGGCCGTAAAGCTTGTCGCCAACAGCGCCCTCATCCTAGTCGTGCCCTAGGCCTAGGTGCGGCGGACAGATATCGGCTGAATGTCTTCATATCTGCCGTTCGCCCTCGTCCTAAGCGACCACACGGCCCCCGTCATCGGTCTTGAGTGTGAGAACAACGCCTGAAACGCCCTGTAACAGCCCCAACTACTCCTCGCAGTTCGGGGAGGGGGAAACTGTAATGGAGCCGGGCCGCCCCTTCAGGGGGGTCGGGCGGGGTCGGATGGAGCGATGGGACCGCGCTCCTGCCGGCAGACACCCGCCGAGAGAGCCTACAAGGGGAAAAGGACACCGATGGAAGGCCGGGGCCCGCAGCCAGAGCGAACGACCCGAAGCGGCGCTAATAGAACGCCCCCGGCCGAGCCAGGATAGACCCTTTCGCGAAAGTTTAGCCGAATGGTAATTATTCAGCACCCCGAGAAATCGACGGTCATTCCGGCTTGAGAGCCGTAGAAGTACCACATGGACGTGCTGTTTACCGAGCTAAGGACGCAATCCAGATGCCATGGACGGCAAGCCGGATGGTTAAGCACCCTCCCTGGTACTGGATTCCGGCCAATCCATGGCCGGAATGACGCGAGCTGAATAGTTACGCCGAATGTTTAGCTAGAGGAAAAAGGCCTAGCGGAGCGCGCTAAGCCCTTGATTTCAATGGTGCGCCCTGCTGGGTTCGAACCAGCGACCACCTGATTAAAAGTCAGATGCTCTACCGACTGAGCTAAGGGCGCTTGGTGCGGGGACCGCCGCGGAGGCTCGCCGAAAACGCGCATGATACCCCAGCGCTCGCCGAGGGAAAACCCGCGGGGAGCGGCGCCTGAGCCATAGCGGACGGGCATCGGTCGGCCCACTGCCCTTACCCCTTCGGCCGGGCCGCATACCGCGTGGGGTCGGGCAGCCCGGCGTCGCGAAAACCCTGGGCGCGCAGCCGGCAGGCGTCGCAGCGTCCGCAGGCGCGGCCTTGGCTATCCGCCTGATAGCAGGAGACGGTGAGCGCGTAGTCGACTCCAAGCTCGGTACCGGCGAGGATGATCTGCGCCTTGGTCATGTGAATCAGGGGCGCATGGACGTGGAACCGGGCGCCGTCCACGCCGGCCTTGGTGGCCAGGCCGGCGAGCCGCCGGAAGGCCTCGATGAAGGCGGGCCGGCAATCCGGGTAGCCGGAGTAGTCCACCGCATTTACCCCGATGAAGAGATCGAGGGCGCCGATCACCTCGGCCCAGCCCAGCGCGAGGGCGAGGAACAGCGTGTTGCGAGCCGGCACGTAGGTGACGGGGATACCCTCTGCCGCCTGCTCGGGCACAGGGATCGACGAGTCGGTGAGGGCCGAGCCACCGATTGCCCCCAGATCGACACGGATCTGCTTGTGCGCGGCTGCGCCCAAGGCCGTGGCTATCCGGCGCGCGGCGGCCAGCTCGGCGGTATGGCGCTGGCCATAGTCCATGCTGAGGGCGCAGCAGTCGAAGCCCTGGGCCCGGGCCAGGGCAAGCACGGTGGCCGAGTCCAGACCGCCGGACAGCAGAACCACCGCCTTGTTGCTCGCCATCGCCCAGCCTCCGGTCAGCGTCCGGGCTGATCGCCCCAGAGATACTTGTGCAGCTGCAGCTGGAAACGTACCGACAGCCTGTCCTCCAGTATCCACTCCGCGAGCTCTCTGGGGTCCTGCCGGCCATGGCAGGGCGAGAGCAGCACCTCGATTCGCTCGGCCAGCCGACGCTCCCGCAGCAGCGCCCGCCCCCACTCATAGTCGGTGCGGTCACAGATGACGAGCTTCAGCTGGTCACCTGGCCCAAGCAGAGCCAGGTTTTCATAGCGGTTCTTGGCGAGCTCGCCCGAGCCGGGGGTCTTGAGGTCGACTACCTGCACCACCCGGGGGTCGACGGCCGAGATGTCCAGCGCCCCGCTGGTCTCCAGCGACACCGCGTAGCCAGCGTCGCACAGGGCTGAGAGCAGGGCGGGACAGTCGCGCTGGGCAAGCGGCTCGCCGCCGGTGACGCAGACATGCCCGACTCCAAGCGCGGCGACGCGCTCCAACACCTCGCCGAGCCCCATCCAGCTGCCGCCGCTGAAGGCATAGGCGGTGTCGCAATAGCCGCAGCGCAGGGGACAGCCGGTGAGGCGCACGAACGCGGTGGGCAAACCCACGCTGCGGGACTCTCCCTGCAGAGACAGGAAAAGCTCGGTGATCCGAAACCGGGGCACCGAAGGCAGGGGCTCCGCGCGGGACCTCAGTGATGCTCCTGATCCAGCTGCTGGAGACGCTGCCGGGCCAGGCGGGCCGCGGTCGAGGTTGGGTAACTCTGCACCACCTGATTGAGCTCCCGGCGGGCGTCGGCCCACTGTGCCGTCTCGCAATAAATGAAACCGGTCTTGAGCAGCGCGTCAGGCACCTTGGGACTCGCCGGATAGCCCCGCGTCACCTTGCCGAATTCCGCGAGGGCGGTCTTGAAATCCCGTTGAACGTAGGCGGTCTCGCCGAGCCAATACTGGGCATTGTCCGCATAGCGACCGTTCGGGTAATCGGCCACGAACGCGCGGAAGGCCTTGGCGGATTCGTCGTAGCGCCCGGCCTTGAGCAAGTCGAAAGCGGCCGTGTAGCGGGCGTCCTCCTGGGCTGGATTGCCCGGGACGACCGGAGAAGCCGTGGGGGGCGCAGCCGCGTAGCTCGCCCGCTCCGGCGCAGGCAGAGCCGGCACCGAGGCGAGCCCCGGGGCGGTCGGCGACATCTCCCGGAAGGGCGCTCCGGCCTGCCGTGCCGGGGTCGGCGTTTGGTAGCCCGAAACCGGCGCCTGATACCCGGAGTCCGACCCCTGATACCCCGAGTCCGACTCCTGATACCCCGAGCCGGACGGCTGATAGGCCGAATCGGGCGGCTCGTAGGCGGGCGCCGCCAGCTCATCGGACGGTGCCGCCGCCTGTGGCGCCCGGCCGACAGCTGGGACCTGATCGCCGCTACCTCCCTGCGTCAGCCGGCGGTCGATATCGCGATACATGTCACGTTGAGCGCTGCTGAGCTGGTCGATGCGGTGGCCCTGGAGCTCGACTGCCCCCCTCAGGCGGCTCAGCTCGAGCCGCAGTTCGTCCAGACGCGACATGATGTCCGCGGTCGCCGCGGATCCCTGCCCAGTCTGGCCCTGGCCGAAGCCCCGGCCCTCGACGATGCTTTCCAGACGCTCGATGCGCTGCATCAGGGAGAGCTTGTTGTTGGACGCTGCGCCGATAACGGGAATGCAGCAGAGCACCAACGCGACAGCGATCAGTCGACGGTGGAACATGCGGATCAGTAGGCGAATTCGACGCGCCGGTTACGCGACCAGGCACTCTCGTCGGAGCCCAGCGCCGCGGGACGCTCCTCGCCGTAGCTGATGGTCGTGATCTGGGCCGCCCCGGCTCCGCGAGCGACCATCATCTCCTTGACCGCCTTGGCGCGACGCTCCCCCAGGGCGATATTGTACTCGCGCGAGCCTCGCTCATCGGTATGCCCTTCCAGGGTCACCCTGACCTGGGGATTGGCAGCCAGATACTCGGCATGGGCGAAAACCACGTCGCGGTACTCGGGCCGGATGGTCGAGGCGTCGAAATCGAAATAGATGGTCCGGCTCGACAGCAGGCTGTTGGGATTATCCAGCGGGTTGCCTGCCCAGGCGCCCCCGGCCCGCGCGCCGGCGGTCTCGGCCCCAGCCCCCAGCCCCGGCCCCCGCCGCTCCGCTGCCCTCGACAACCGGCGCCCCGGCGCCGCCCTTATGCTTCGACATGCTTCCGCAGCCCGTCAAGAGCAGCCCGAGCAGCACCACCGGGATCAGCTTCAGCACAACTTTGTTCATTGCAGCCTGTCTCCACTAGTCAGCCAAAGGGGACCAGCTCGGCTCGCGGACGTCTCCGGCGCGTTGGGTCAGGCGCTGATGCACCCTGCCATCGACGGACACTGCGGCAAGCTCGCCCTGCCCCCCCACCTTTGTCGCGTAAATTATCATGCTGCCGTTCGGCGCGAAACTGGGCGATTCGTCAAGCCTTCCGTCGGTCAGCACCCGCAGTGCCCCAGATTTCAGGTCCAGCAGGCCGATGCGGAACTTTCCGCTGACCCGCGTGACCAGCGCCAGGCTCTTGCCATCGGGCGAGAACTCGGGGCTTGAATTGTAGCTGCCCTCGAAGGTCAGGCGGCGCACCGCCCCTCCGTCCACCGATGTCTGGTAGATCTGTGGGCCACCTCCCCGGTCGGAGGTGAAGGCGATCCAGCGACCATCCGGTGACCAGGTCGGCTCGGTATCGATCGCATAGTGCTGGGTGGTGACCGGGCGCACCCGCCGGGTCGCCACGTCCAGCACGTAGATGTCCGGATTGCCGTCCTTGGATAGCGTAAGCGCGAGCTGGCGCCCGTCCGGAGACCAGGCCGGCGCCCCGTTTATCCCCTGGAAGTTCGAGACCCGCTCGCGCCGGCCGGTGAGCACCTCCTGGACGTAAATCGCCGGGCGTCCCTGCTCGAAGGAGACGTAGGCGAGACGCTTGCCGTCCGGAGACCAGGCGGGGGACATCAGCGGCTCGCCAGAGCTGACGATGGGCTGCGGATTGTAGCCGTCCACGTCGGCGACTTCCAGCGTCACCTGGCTCTGGCCGCCGTGCCCCCGGGTGGAGGTCACATAGGCGATGCGGCTGTCAAAGGCGCCGGGCTCCCCGGTCAGCGCCTTGTAGATCATGTCGGCAATGCGATGTGCGGTGGAGCGCAGGTCGCGCGCGCCGGTGGGCAACGCGTAGCCGGTGATCTGCTGGCCACGGAACACGTCGAGCAGCTGGAACCGGGCGACATAGCTGTCGGCGCCCTGGGGCTGGAGCTGCCCGACCACCAGATCCTCGATACCAAGGACCCGCCAGTCGCGAAAGTCCACGTCCGCACCGGTCTCCGGGTGAGACAGCAGGTCGGCCCGGTCGAGCACCCGAAACCGGCCGCTGCGCGAGAGATCGGCGCCCACGATCGCGGCCAGGTCCTCGGGCACCGCCCCCGGCCCGCTCCAGCCGAAGGGCACGACGGCAATCGGCAGGGCGCCCTCGGTGCCCTGGGTGATCTCGATGGTCAACGGCTCGGCCGAGGCCCGGCCGAGCCAAGCCGCGAGCAGGATCAAGCACCATCTTGTCATCGGCCTCATCTTCACCTCAGCTCTTGTCCGGATCAAAAATAATTTCGAGGTCGCGCATCTGATCGAACAGCGCGCCGGAGGGCACCGGCAGTGGGTCCGCTTTGCGCACCGCGGCCTCCGCGGAGCGGTCGAATGCGCCGTTGCCGCTGCTCTGGATCACGCTCACGGCGATCACACCACCGCCCGGGATCATGCGCACCCGCAGGGTCGCCCTCAGGTTCCTGCCGACCCCCAACGGACGCAGCCAACTGCGCTCTATCTTATCGGTGATCAGCCCCGCGTAGTGCGCGATCTCGCGCTGGCCCTCCTCGGCGGCCATCGCCTGGCGCAGCGCCTCCTCGCGCGCGCGCTGCTCGGCGGCTCGGCGATCCGTCGCGGCCTTGTTGCTGGCCTCCTCCTGGCGGCGGCGCTCCTCCTCGGCCTTGCGCTTCTGCTCCTCGGCCTTACGCTTCTGATCCTCGGCCAGACGCTTGGCCTCCTCGGCCTTGCGCTTCTGATCCTCGGCCAGACGCTTGGCCTCCTCGGCGCGGCGTTTCTGCTCCTCGGCCTTGCGTTGCTGGGCTTCCTGCTGCTCCGCCGCCTCCCGCTCGGCCTTGAGCTTGGCGAGCCGGGCGGCCTCCGCGGAGGCCTTCTTCCGCTCCAGGGCCTGCTTGGCGGCCTCGGCCTGGCGCTGCTTCTCCACTGCGGCGAGGCGCTGGCGCTCCGCCTCCTGCTGATGCTTCAGCTCCGCGAGACGCTGCTCCTCCCGGCGTCGGGCGGCCTCCGCCGCCTGCTTATGCTTCAGCTCCGCGAGGCGCTGCTCCTCCTGGCGTCGGGCCGCCTCCGCTGCCTGTTGGCGCTGGGTCTCCTGCTGCTTGAGGCGATCGGGCTCGGCCACCACCTCCCGGGCATCCACCACCCGCGCCTGCACCAGATTACCGCTCGGACGCACCGGATGGGGACGTTTGAGCCAGTCCACCCCCACGATCATGAACCCAAGCAGCAGCAGGTGCAGCAGCACCGCGAGCACCGCGGCCAGCGGATTGCGCTTGATCAGATTCCACATGCGAGCTTACTTCTTCGCCTCCGGCGACTCCGTGACCAGGCCCACGCTGGGCGCGCCCGCGCCCTGCAGCAGGACCATGGCCTCGATCACCCGGCCATACTCGACGCTGCGGTCGGCGCGCACCATGATCGGGGTGCGCGGTTTGTTGCGCAGCACCGCCGCGATGCGAAGCTGCAGGGTCTGACCGTCCACCGGCTGCTGCTTGCCCTCGCCCACATCCACATAGAAATCCCCGGCGGCGGTCACGCTGACCACCACCGGGTCGTCGGCCTCCGGCGGCAGGGCCTCCGCCTCGGCCTGTGGCAGGTCGACGTTGACCCCCTGGGTCAGCAAGGGGGCGGTGATCATGAAGATCACGAGCAGCACCAGCATCACGTCGATGTAGGGCACGACGTTGATCTCAGACATGGGCTTGCGCAGGGTGCGTCTTCTGGTCGCCATCGGGTCCCCCGGGCGCGCTTACCGCGCCGGCTCAAGCGTGGGCCTGGCGCTGCAGGATGGTGGTGAACTCGTCGAGAAATCCTTCGTAGCGGTTGTTTAGCCGCTCCACATCGTTGGCATAGCGGTTGTACGCGACCACGGCCGGAATGGCCGCGAAAAGACCCATGGCGGTGGCGATCAACGCCTCGGCGATGCCTGGAGCGACCAGCGCCAGGGTCGCCTGCTTGACGTTACCGAGCGCGACGAAGGCGTTCATTATGCCCCAAACGGTGCCGAACAACCCGACGTAAGGGCTCACCGAGCCGACCGTGGCGAGAAACGACAGGTAGGTCTCCAGGCCATCGAGCTCGCGGTTCATCGCCACATGCATGGAGCGGCGTGCCCCTTCGACCACATTCATGGGCTCGATATCCGGGTTTTCGCGCAGCTTCACGAACTCCCGGAATCCGGCCCGGAAGATGCCAGCCATGCCGCGCGCCCCGGCCTCGTGGTCGAAACGCCGGTACAGCTCGCCGAGCTCGCCGCCCGACCAGAAGCGCTCCTCGAAATGGTTGGCCTCGCGCTTGGCGCGCTTGATGGCCCGGGCGCGGTCGAAGATCATGGTCCAGGATGCCACCGAAGCCATCCCCAGGGCGGCCATCACCACCTGCACCAGGGGGCTGGCGTTCGCCACCAGGCGCACGAACGACATTTCATCGACCATCGACAATCTCCACAGCAACCCCTGGGGGTATGGCGGCCGGACGCAGCCGCTCGGCATCCACACAAGCGACCTTGACCCGGCCCTGCGCCAGCACCTCGCCTCCACCCGCGGGCCTGACCGCCTGCTCGAACACCAGGCTGGCCTTGCGCCGCTCCACGACCCGCACGCTGACCTCCAGCGGCTCATTGAACCGGGCCGGGCGCAAATAATCCACTTCGACCCGGCGGACCACAAACAGCACGCCCTGCTCGTCGCGCAGCCGGTCCTGCTCGAAGCCCAGGCTGCGCAGCCACTCGGTGCGGGCGCGCTCCATGAACCGGAGGTAGTTGGCGTAGTAGACGACGCCGCTGGCGTCGCTGTCCTCGTAGTAGACCCGGATCGGCCAGACAAATTCTTCCACGGTCAACGCATTTCCTTCACCGAATGGGGTCCCGGGGCAAGGCCGGCCAGGCGCCCATGCCGGATCGGGAGCGATCGATCGAGGCCGGATGCACGTCCAGCGGCCGCACCCGCCTCAGCCCCCCTCGAACAGATCCCCGACACCGCCCGCGGCTCTCGGCGTCGGAGGCTGCAGCCCCAGATGCAGATAGGCGGCGCGGGTGGCCACCCGCCCCCGCGGGGTGCGCATCAGGTAGCCCTGTTGGATCAGGTAGGGCTCGAGCACGTCCTCGATGGTGCCGCGCTCCTCGCCGATCGCCGCAGCCAGGCTGTCTATGCCCACCGGGCCACCGTCGAACTTGCGGATCACCGCCTCCAGCAGCCGCCGGTCCATGGCATCGAAGCCGCTGTCGTCGACGTTGAGCAGCTTGAGGGCCCGATCCGCGATGTCGGCGGTCAACCGCCCATCCGCCTTGACCTGAGCATAGTCGCGCACCCGCCTCAGCAGCCGGTTGGCGATGCGCGGGGTACCGCGCGCGCGCCGCGCGATCTCCCGCGCCCCGGTCTCCTGCGCCTCCATGCCGAGGATGCCCGCCGAGCGCCGCACGATCCGCGTGAGCTCGTCGATGGAGTAGAACTCCAGGCGCTGCACGATACCGAAGCGATCGCGCAGCGGCGAGGTGAGCAGCCCCGCCCGGGTGGTCGCGCCCACTAGCGTGAAGGGCGGCAGATCGAGCTTGATGCAGCGTGCAGCCGGGCCTTCTCCGATGACGATGTCGAGCTGGTAGTCCTCCATGGCCGGGTAGAGGATCTCTTCCACCACGGGACTCAGGCGGTGGATCTCGTCGACGAACAGCACGTCGCGCGGCTCCAGGTTGGTGAGCAGCGCCGCCAGATCGCCGGGCTTCTCCAGTACCGGCCCCGAGGTCTGGCGCAGGCCCACCCCCATCTCGTTGGCCACCACGTGGGCCAGCGTGGTCTTGCCCAGCCCCGGGGGCCCGAAGATCAGCACGTGATCCAGGGCCTCGCGACGCGCCCGCGCGGCCTGGATGAAGACCTCCATCTGCTCGCGCACCACCGGCTGGCCCACATACTCGGCGAGCCGACGAGGCCGGATGGCCCGGTCCAGCGCCCGGTCCTCGGTGCCCACCTCGGGGCTGATCAGCCGCCCGGGCTCGCTCATAGCCTCGCCCCCAAGCCCTTCACCCGAGAAACGGCAGTTGGAACCGCCAAGGCGCAAAGGACGCCACGACAGATGTGCACCAGATGCGAAAGCTCCTTCTTCACCCAGAGGGTGACCCGAGTCACGAGGATATATCCTTGAAACGCTTGGCGATCTTGGCGCCTTGGCGGTTCAAATGGTCTTTCCAGGCTCACCGCTTCACCGCCCGCTGCAGCGCCGCCCGGATGAGGGACTCGCTGCCCTGCCCCTCGGCGGCGACCGCACGCACCATCCGCAGCGCGTCCTGGGGCCGATAGCCCAGGGAAACCAGGGCGCTCACCGCCTCGTCCTCCGGGGTCTGCTCCGGCGCCGGCGGCACCCCCGGGCGGGCTACCACCCCGCTGGCGGAGACCGCCGGGGACCCGAGCCGGTCGCGCATCTCCACGATCAGGCGCTCGGCGGTCTTCTTGCCGATTCCGGGCAGCCGGGTCAGAGCGGCGACGTCGTCGCTACGCACGCAACGGCTGAAATCCTGGGCACTCATGCCCGAGAGGATCGCCAGGGCGACCTTGGGCCCGACCCCGCTGACCTTCACCAGGCCCCTGAACAGCCCACGCTCGGCCTCGCTGCCGAACCCGTAGAGCACCTGGGCGTCCTCGCGCACCACCAGGTGCGTCAACAAAGTAGTCTGCTCGCCGGCGGCCGGCAGGTTGTAGAAAGTGGACATGGGGGCCTCGATCTCGTAGCCCACGCCATGCACATCCAGCAGCAGCCAGGGGGGCTGCTTGTGGACGATCTCCCCGCGCAGCCGACCGATCACCCCAGCGATCCTCCGCGGCTCGCCGACAGCCGCTCCAGGGTGCTGCCGGTGTGGGCATGGGTGATGGCCACCGCCAGGGCATCGGCGGCGTCGGCCGGCGGCTCGGCGTCGAGCCCGAGGATCAGGCGCACCATGTGCTGTACCTGTCCCTTCTCGGCCCGGCCGGTGCCCACCACCGCCTGCTTGACCGCGCGTGGGGCGTACTCACTCACCGGTAGCCCCGCCGTGACCGCCGCACAGATCGCCGCACCGCGCGCCTGGCCGAGCTTGAGCGCGGAGGCGGCATTCTTCGCCACGAACACCTGCTCGATGGCCAGATCCCGCGGGCCATAGCTTGCCACCAGACGGCTCACCTCGGCGAATATCACCCCAAGGCGCAGCGCCATCTGCCCGTCGCCCAGCTGGATGCAGCCGCTCGCCACATGGCAAGAGCGCACCCCGTCGCTGTCGACGATGCCGTAGCCGGTGACCCGGGAGCCCGGGTCTATGCCGAGGATACGGCGCACCTGTCCATGCCTGCCCGCGGCGCCCGGCCGTCAGCCGGCGCCTATGGCCTCCAGGACCTCGTCGGCGATCTCGGCGTTCGTGTACACATCCTGGACATCGTCGAGGTCCTCCAGCATGTCGATCAGGCGCAATACCTTCTCCGCTGCCTCGGCCTCGAGCTCGCTGGTGGTCTCGGCGCGCAGGGTGATCTCGGCCGATTCCGGCGCCAGCCCGGCCGCTTCCATCGCAGCCTTGACCGCGCTGAAGGTGTCCGGGGCGGTGGACACCTCGAGGCCGCCGTCCTCGGCGCTCGCCACGTCGTGCGCGCCCGCCTCCAACGCCGCCTCCATGAGCGCGTCCTCGCTCGCCCCGGCCGGATAGCGCAGCACGCCCAGCGCCCTGAACAGATAGGAGACCGAGCCGTCCGTGCCCAGGTTGCCCCCGCATTTGGTGAATGCATGGCGAACCTCCGAGGCGGTCCGGTTGCGGTTATCGGTCATGCAATCGACGATCACCGCCGTACCCCCGGGCCCGTAGCCCTCGTAGCGCAGCTCCTCGTAGCTCTCGGCGTCCAGATCCCCGGAGCCGCGTTTGATGGCACGCTCCATGGTGTCCTTGGGCATGTTCGCGGCCAGCGCCTTGTCCACCGCCAGGCGCAGACGCGGGTTGGCGTCCACTTCGCCGCCGCTGGCACGCGCAGCGACCGTGATCTCGCGGATCAGCTTGGTCCAGACCTTGCCGCGTTTCTTGTCCTGGGCCGCCTTCTTGTGCTTGATGTTGGCCCACTTGCTGTGTCCTGACATCGCTTTCGTCTCGGGGCTGCAAACCCGTGCGATCTTATCATCCCGTCCGGCAGGCCAAGAATAGCGTGCGGGCTGCACGTCGCCACACCTTCTGCCAGAGGGGCCTCAGAGTCCCCCTGCGAGGCGGCTCGCCGTGACGAGCCGCGCAGACCCGTGCGCCAGGCCGCACCGGCGCAAGACTCTCTCGGCCCTCCCATGTAATACCTCGATGAGCGACGCGGCCGATCCCGCCCGTCTGCTCGCGCGTATTGCGGCTCTTCGCCCGAGCGCCCCGCGATCGAAGGGCCTGCCCAGCAGCCTCCAGCCGTTATTCGAACCGCCCCCGGGCGAGGAACCGCAGGACCGCTGCACTCACCCGCGGGGACCACAGCATCCCGAAGTGACTGACCGGATAGGCGATCCAGTCCGCGAGCCCGTCCGCGCGGGTCTCGGAGACGGCGACGGTGCCGTCGCCGGGTCTCTGCAGACCACCGACCAGCGTGCCAAGCCCCAGCCCGGCGCTCCCGGCGATCGCCCCGATGCTGCGGCCGCGCGGCAGCGCTGGCACATCGCCGAGCAGGCCGTGGTCAATGCTCCGCCCCAGCAGGGGGCGCAGCGAGGGGCGGGCGGCCAAACGAGCCGCGACTCCGCTGCCCGCCAGGGGCGTGCCCAGCAGCACCGCACGACCGGGCGGCAGCTCGGGCCAGCCCGAGAACAGATGCGCCAGGACGATACCGCCCAGGCTGTGGGCGACAAAATGCACCCGGCTCGCCGACAGGCGGTCCACGAAGCCCGCCAGGGCAGCGGCGTTGCGCCTCGGCGGGCGCCGCAGGCAGGGGTATCGAAAGAGCCGGCAGCGATAGCCGGCCGTACCGAGCCGCCGCGCCAGCGGCATCAGCTCCAGACCGGTCATCCAGATCCCATGCACCAGCACCAGGGCGTTCCCCGGGGCCACCGGGGACAAGGCCGCGTCAGGCCGTGCCACGCCACGCGTCCGGGCGGTTGACGATTATCATTTCCCCCTGGGAACAGCTGCGCTTTAATGCAATTTTCGACATCGCTTCGGCCGGATTCCGTGTCCCAGCAAATCAGCTATCTCATCGGTGATCGACTCTATCTGAACATCACCGACCGCTGTACGTTGAGCTGCGCCTTCTGCCCCAAGTTCCGGGGCAGCCATCAGGTGCACGACTACGACCTCAGCCTCGACCATCGCCCCGGGGCCGGGGAGATCCTCGCAGCGGTCGGCGATCCGACCCGCTACGCCGAAGTCGTGTTCTGCGGCTACGGCGAGCCGACGCTGCGGCTTCGCACCCTGCTGGAGGTCGCCCGGGGCGTCAAGCACCGGGGTGGACAGGTACGCGTTAACACCGATGGCCTGGCAAACCTGGTCCACAAGCGCGATACCCTGCCGGAGCTCTCGGCAGTGGTCGACGCCGTGTCGATCTCGCTCAACGCCCAGAATGCCGAGGTCTACGCACGTCATTGTCGCCCCGCCCTGCCCGGCTCCTACGAGCACCTGCTGGATTTCCTCGGCCGCGCGCCCCGCTGGATCCCGTCGGTAACAGCCACTGCCATCGACGGCCTCGAAGGCGTGGACATCGCCGCCTGCGAGCGCCTGGCCGCCGGCCTCGGGGTCGGCTTCCGCCGGCGCCTGCTCGACCAGGTCGGCTGAGTGTCGGAGCCCCAACCGTGGCAGGCCACCGCAGCCCCTTCGACCTGGCGGACGACGGCGCCTACCGCAGCTGGCGCGAGCACAAGCTCGCCGAATATCCCCGCAGCGTCGGCGAGCTGGTGGTGGAGGTGCGTGACCCCCGCGCCCTCAGCCCGGCCGAGCACGCCGAGCTCTACCGGCTGCTGCGCCGCACCAACATGGCGATCTACGCGGGGCGCACCGACCACGATCCCGACAAGGCGATCGTACGCCGGCTCGGCGAGCAGCTCGGGCTGCGCGCGCTCGATCACAACATGGGGGCCGACGAGGATGCCATCACCTCCCTGCGGGTCGCCTCCGACACCCTGCACCAGGGCTATATACCTTATACGGACCGGCCCATTGCCTGGCACACCGACGGCTACTACAACACGCCCGGTCAGCAGATCCGCGGGCTCATCCTGCACTGCGTGCAGCCCGCCGATATAGGCGGGGCGAACCGGTTCTGCGATCCGGAGATTGTCTACATAGGGCTGCGCGACCAGGACCCGGAACATGTGCGGGCCCTGATGGAGCCCGACGCCATGACGATCCCGGCCAACATCGTCGACGGGGTCGAGCTGCGCCCCGCCCGCAGCGGCCCGGTGTTCTCGGTGCAGCACGACGGGCGGCTGCACATGCGCTACACAGCGCGCCGGCGCAACTGCCTGTGGAAGGACAGCCCCGGGATCCAGCGCGCGGAGCAGGCCCTGCGCCGCATCCTGGAGACCGGCAAGTCCCTGCAACACGAGGCCCGGCTCGAAGCGGGCCAGGGGCTTATCAGCAACAACTGCCTGCACACCCGCAGCGCGTTCGAGAGCCACGCGCACCAACGCCTGCTCTACCGCGCGCGCTATTACGACCGCCTCGCCGGGACCTGAGGACTCCCCCACGCGCCCGCCGCGAGGGCGACCGGCTGACCCTCGCTGCGCCAGGGGGCAGCGGAGCCGGTGTTAGCATGCAGCGCTTGAATTCACCGAGGGCGCCCCGATGTCGGCGGGGCAACACTGCCGTGCTGCCCCATACCCTCCAGCCTGGGCCGGTCGAGATGACAGAGAGCGCGCACCCCATCCCCAGCGAGATCAGCCTGCACAAGAAGTCGCGCCTGCTGTCCCTCCGCTTCTCTGACGGCAGCCACTTCGACCTGCCCTGCGAGTACCTGCGGGTGTTCTCCAAGGCCAAGGAGGTGCGCATGACCGACCGGCCCATCACCGGCAAGGAAGGGGTCAATATCGAGCGCATCGAGCCTCAGGGCCAGTACGCCCTGCGTCTGGTGTTCGATGACGGGCACGATACCGGCATCTATTCCTTCGACACCCTGTACCAGCTCGGCGTCCACCAGGAGCAGAACTGGCAGGCGTATCTGGCGCGCCTGGAGGCTATGGGCTACCGCCGTGACGACCCCACCCCGGGCGGGGGCCGCGGCCAGGCGCAGGTGCGCATGCTCTATTTCGCCTGGCTCGCGCGCTTCCTGCGCAAGGACCATGAGAGCCTGGCGCTGCCGGAAACGGTCAAGGACGTCAGCGGGCTGCTCGGCTACCTGCGCATGCGCTACCCCGATCGACAGTTCTATCTGCGCGACGCCGAAGTCAGGGTCACCGTCAACAAGCAGTTTGCGGAGCCGTTCACGCGCATCGAGGACGGCGACGAGATCGCCCTGATCCCGGCTTCCCCCACCCCGCCCGCGGGGGTCTGATCTCAGCCGAGGCGCATTCGGATCGCCGCGCGGTTGGTCCAGGAGCTGGCCAGCCTTGCGGCCTGGGAGGCAATCAGCCAGCGGTACGCCCGGTGCTCGTCGGGGTGTAGCTGTACGATCCGCCGTGTCGGCAGGCAGAGCCCGAGCCAGTGCTCGGTGTTGAAGCGCGCCGAAGGGGCATAACGGGCCCGCCAGGGTCCGACGATGGGAAAGCGCTCCGAGTGGCACCAGTCCTCCAGCGCACCGCCGGCCTGGATCCCGGTCTCCTCCAGCAGCTCACGCTCGGCCGCATGGCGCACCGTCTCGCCCCAGCGCAGACTGCCGGTCACCGATTGCCAGAAATCCGGCGGCTCCCGGCGTCGCAGCATCAGTACCTGCCCGGACAAGGTATAGACCACCACGAGCACCGACTCGGGTCGTTTGAAGCGCGTGCTCGCATCGGCGGCGCTCGGCTGATCCGCTTGGCGGACCGGCTCGTCGCCAGGCTCGCTCATGATCCGCTCCCCCGGTATCTCCCGGTCTACAGCAAGCCATCGGGCAGAGGGCCGGCCTCCTGCAGACCCGACGCAAACCCCGGACTGTAGGAGCCGATTCCCCTCGGCGATCCCTTGCGCCGGGCCCCCATCGGCCAGAGGGCTGGCCTCCTACACACCCGCTGCGATCCCCGGACTATAGGAGCCGAGCCCCCTCGGCGATCCCTTGCGCCAGCCCCCGTCGCCCAGAGGGCTGGCCTCCTACACACCCGCTGCGATCCCCGGACTGTAGGAGCCGAGCCCCCTCGGCGATCCCTTGCGCCAGCCCCCAATCGCCCAGAGGGCTGGCCTCCTACACGCCCGCTGCGATCCCCGGACTGTAGAAGCCGAGCCCCCTCGGCGATCCCTTGAGCCGGGCCCCCATCGGCCAGAGGGCTGGCCTCCTACACACCCGCTGCGATCCCCGGACTGTAGGAGCCGAGCCCCCTCGGCTATCCCTTGCGCCGGGCCCCCATCGGCCAGAGGGCTGGCCTCCTACGAGGCCGGCGACGCTCGGCCGAGGAGACCGAAGGTCGGCAGGAGCCGCTATCGCTCTTCGCCGGGCTGAGGCAGGCGCACCCGGATGGAGAGCTCGCGCAGCTGGGCGGGCGCGACCTCTGAAGGCGCCGAGGTCAGCAGACAGGCTGCGGTCTGGGTCTTGGGGAAGGCCATGACATCGCGAATCGAGCCGGCGCCGGTCATCAGCATGACCAGCCGGTCCAGCCCAAAGGCGATGCCCCCGTGGGGCGGGGCCCCGTACTGCAAGGCGGTGAGCAGGAATCCGAACTTCTCCCGGGCCTCCTCTGCGCCGATGCCGAGCAGCCGGAACACCTGCTCCTGGACCTCCTCGCGGTGGATACGGATGGACCCGCCGCCGATCTCGGTGCCGTTGAGCACCATGTCATAGGCGCGCGACAGGCAGGCGCCGGGATCGGTCTCGAGAAGTTCCAGCTGGTCCATCTTGGGCGAGGTGAACGGATGGTGCAGGGCCATCCAGCGGTCCTCGCTGCCATCCCATTCGAACATGGGGAAGTCCACGACCCAGAGCGGACGCCAGGCCTGCTCGACCAGCCCCAGATCCTCGCCGAGCTTGATCCGCAGGGCGCCCATGGACTCGTTGACCACCTTGGCCTTGTCGGCCCCGAAGAAGATCAGGTCGCCGTCCCGGGCGCCGGTGCGCTCCAGGATGCCGTTCACCGCCGTGTCGGGGATGAACTTCAGGATCGGCGACTGCAGCCCGTCGCGACCCTTGGCCAGCTCGTTGACCTTGACGTAGGCCAGGCCCCTGGCGCCGTAGATCGCCACCACCTTGGTGTAGTCGTCGATCTCCTTGCGGCTGAGCGACCCGCCCCGGGGCAAGCGCAGGGCGACCACCCGCCCGTGGGGGTCCCGCGCCGGCCCCGCGAACACCTTGAAGTCGACGTCCTTCATCAGGTCGGCGACGTCCACCAGCTCCAGAGGGATGCGCAGGTCCGGGCGATCCGAGCCGAAGCGGCGGATCGCCTCCTGATAGCTCATGCGCGGGAAGGGCTCGGGGAGCAGCACGCCGAGCACCTCCCGGAACAGCTGCCGGATCATGGCCTCCATCATCCCGGTCAGGGCCGTTTCGTCGACGAACGACATCTCGATGTCGAGCTGGGTGAACTCCGGCTGGCGGTCGGCGCGCAGGTCCTCGTCGCGAAAGCAGCGCACAATCTGGTAGTAGCGATCGATCCCGGACATCATCAACAGCTGTTTGAACAGCTGCGGCGACTGGGGCAGCGCGAAGAAGTGCCCGGGGTGGGTGCGGCTCGGCACCAGATAGTCGCGGGCGCCCTCCGGGGTGGCCTTGGTGAGCATCGGCGTCTCGACGTCGATGAACCCCCGGTCGTCGAGGAAGCGCCGCAGCGCCCGGGTCACCCCATGGCGCAGACGCAGGCGCTTCTGCATGGTGGGCCGGCGTAGATCGATGTAGCGGTAACGCAGCCGCAGCTCTTCGGACACGCCCTCGTCGTCGAGCTGGATCGGGGGCGTCTCCGAGCGGTTGAGCACTTCCAGATCGCCCCCGAGCACTTCGATCTCCCCGGTGGGCAGATCGCGGTTCTCGGTCCCCGCCGGGCGGCGGCGCACGCGCCCGCGCACCCGCAGCACGTACTCACTGCGCACCCGCTCGGCGGTGCTGAACACCTCCGGCTCGTCCGGGTCGTAGACCACCTGCACCAGGCCCTCGCGATCGCGCAGGTCGATGAAGATCACCCCGCCGTGGTCCCGACGTCGGTGGACCCAGCCGAACAGCTCGACCTGCTGGTCGAGATGCGAGCTGCGGAAGCCTCTCCGCAATAGTGAGTGCGCATGTCTGGGAACCGTCGGTTGGAAGCTCACCGGGAAGCGGCCCGGCGAAGGGCCGAAATCTTACGGACTGGTCCGGGGCGGCGCAAGCCGACCCGGGAAGCAGCGCGGGCTCAGGCGTGCCGGGCGCCGAAACGGCGAAGGGCCGCCGCCGGACAGCGCCGACGCTCGGCCCCTCGACATCCCGGGCACCCGCGTCTCGGGGTCACTGACAGGCGGGACAGGCACCCGCCCCGCAGCTCGGGGGCGAGTCGGACTTTCCAGAATCCGACTTTCCAGAATCCGACTTTCCGGATTCGGACTTGCCGGATTCGTGAACGTTGCGCTGGGCACCGCCCTTGAAATCGGTCTCGTACCAACCGCCGCCCTTCAGCCGGAAGCCAACCGCGGAGATGAGCTTCTTCAGGGCGGGCTGCGAGCACTCCGGGCAGTCGGTCAGCGGAGCGTCGGCCATCTTCTGCATGGCCTCCAGCCGATGGCCGCAGGACGCACAACGGTACTCATAGATCGGCATGATCAGTATCCTCGGTAAACCATCGACCGTCCAGGTAGGGGCGGTGCCGGAAAAATGCAAGGATGTTACCACAGACCGGTTGATCAGGTCCCCGGGCCACCCCCCAGGCCGAAATCCCCCCCCTCTGCTCCGGCCTCCTGGCGCTCGTGCTCGCGCACCTGTCGCAGCAGCTGCACCAATTTCCTGTGATCCTCCACGCCCATGCCGAACAGCAGGTAGCGCTCGGCCTGCTCGCGCACCCGGTCGAGATCCGCTACCCGGCGCTCCAGATAGATCAATACCGTGCCCAGCAGATCGGCGTCGAGGTCTTCCTCGCTGAGCCGCCGGGCGACTTCCAGGGCTTGCTCGATCTGTTGCTTGCTGGGCTTCATCGGGCCACCTCTGTCTGGACTCAAGTGACATATAGCAGGCGCATGCGTGGACGTGCGGCGACGACTCGCCGACAATGACCGGCCCATGGGCCATCCCGAGCGCAGATCCATCCTGATCACCGGCTGCTCGAGCGGCATCGGCTACGCCGCGGCTGTCGGATTGCACGCCAGGGGCTATAGGGTGTTTGCAAGCGCACGTCGACCCGAGGATGTCGCGCGCCTCGCAGGGACGGGCCTGGAAGCACTGCGCCTAGACCTCGATGATCCGGCGAGCATCGCCGAGGCGGCCGCGGAGGTGCTCACCCGAACGGAAGGCGGGCTCCATGCCCTGTTCAACAACGGCGGCTACGGCCAGCCGGGGGCGGTGGAGGATCTGACCCGCGAGGCGCTGCGCGCCCAGTTCGAGACGCTGCTATTTGGCTGGCACGACCTGACGCGGCGGCTGATACCGGCCATGCGCGCGCAGGGTCGCGGACGCATCGTGCAGAACAGCTCGGTGCTAGGGTTGGTGCCCATGGCCTACCGCGGCGCCTACGTGGCCGCCAAGTACGCCCTGGAAGGGCTCACCGATACCCTGCGGTTAGAGCTGCAGGGCACCGGCATCCATGTCAGTCTGATCGAGCCGGGACCCATCGAGAGCCGGTTCCGGGACAACGCCTACCGCAAGTTCCTGGAGCACGTGGACGCGGACCGGAGCGCGCACCGCGAGCGCTACGCGGCCCTCGAGGCGCGCCTGCGCAAGCCGGGCCCGGCCGCCCCGTTTACGCTCCCGGCCCAGGCGGTGCTGCCCAAGCTGATCCACGCCCTGGAGAGCCCTCACCCGCGCATCCGCTACCGCCTCACGGTGCCGACCCACCTGCTCTCCGTACTGGCGCGGGTGCTGCCCGATCGGCTGCTGGACCGGGTGCTGACCGCCGCATCCGGGGGCGGTCGACGCTGACCCGGCAGCCCTGCAACCCGACCTTTCAGCGCTGGCTGAAATAGGCCGCCAGAAAGTCCGTGAACGGGGTATCGTCGGGCGCCTCCAGCTCGGCCTGCTCGCTTAGCGACGCCTGCACCAGAGCCTCCAGCGCCGCCAGGCGCTCGGGGCTGAGGGCCTGGTCCCGGAAATACTGGCGATGCTCGGCCGACTTGCGCGCCGCATAGGCGTGGAAGCCCTCCCCGTGCTCGCGCATCTCGGCCAGCATCCGTGCCGAAGGGGTGCCCTCGGGGTCCGCCACCAGGCCGATCTGCGCCCTCAAGCTCTCGCTGTATTCCCGGGTGGCATTGGCCTGATCCAACACCGCGCTAATCCCCTGCATGGCCTCCAGCACCTCACCGGCCAACGCTCGGAACGGACGCTCGCGTCCACCGCGGCGCAGGTGCAGCCCCGGGTCGCGCCCGCGGTGGGCGGTGCCGCCGAGGTTCTGATCGATCTCCCTGCGCTCCAGATCGCTCACGGGCGGGCTGTCCTGGAGCAGGCAGAACAGCATGAGCGCCTCCAGAAATCGCAGCTGGGACTGGTCCACCCCAAGAGGTTGAAAGGCGTTCACATCGAGGGAGCGCAGCTCCACATAGCGAATACCGCGCTTTCTCAGGGCCAGGCTCGGCTTCTCGTAACGCCCGGGCGTCTGTTTCAGGCGCACCGAGCTGTAATACTCGTTCTCGATCTGCAGGATATTGGCATTGAGCTGGCGGTATTCGCCGTCGACCACCACGCCGATCTGCTCCCAGAGCGGACAGGGCGTCTGGGTGGCCCGGTTCAGGCTGTCGATGTACGCCTCGAGGCTGTCGTAGCTTGCCTGGATGCCGACCCCCTTCTCCTTGCTGTTCTGATAGCCGATGTCACCCATGCGCAAGGAGGTCGCATAAGGCAGATAGTAGGTGTGGGCGCCGAAATCCTTGAGGCGGGTCGGCCTGCCCTGGAGGAAGGTCTTGCAGACCGCCGGCGAGGCCCCGAACAGATAGGGCACCAGCCAGCCGAAGCGCTGCAGGTTGCGCACCATGCCCATGTACGAGGCGTCGACAAAGGTCCGCCGCGCCTCCGGGGCCCCTTCCAGATCCTGGTACAGCGTCCAGAGCCGATCCGAGAACGAGAAGTTGAAGTGCACCCCGGCAATCACCTGCATCACCTTGCCGTAGCGGTACCCGAGCCCCCGGCGGTAGACCGTCTTCATCAGCCCGGCGTTGGAGCGCCCGTACTCCGCGATTGGGATGCTGTCGGCCCCGTGCACGATGCACGGCATGCTGGTCGCCCAGAGGGTCTCGGCCTCGATGCAGTCGTAGACGAACTTGTGCAGATCGCCGAGAAACGCAAGCGCAGCCGCCGGGCCGGTGTACGGCGGGGTGATCAGCTCGATCAGCGCCTCGGAATAGTCCGTGGTGATATACGGGTGCGTCAGGGGTGAGCCCAACGCCCGCGGATGCGGGCGCGGGCTGATGCCCCCGTCGGGCGTCACCCGGAGGCTCTCTTTCTCTATGCCCATGAGGCTGCCCCGCAGGGCGCCCAGCCCACCCGAGGAGACCAACGCGCCCAGGCGCCGTTCGAGCGTGGAATACAAGCGATAGACTCCTCGGCCGGTCGGCGCGCTACGCCCAGGCTGGCCATGCGGGCAGGGCGCGACAGGCCTTGCGAGCCTGGACCCTAAGGCCGCCGCGGACCCTTGGCGAGCCTCGGGCGAAGTGCCTGCGCGGCGCGGGTGCAGCCGTGCGAATCGACCACCGAGGCCCGCCTGCCGAAAGCGCTTTGCCGAGCCAGTGCCCTGCGCAATTGAATTCCGGCCAGAGATCGGTAAACATTGAGCGAATTATAAGTTCAAAAGCTCACCTGAAAGGCGCCTTCGATGCACATCAAGCCCACGACCCTGTCCTGGTGTCTGCTGACCGCCACCCTGTCGGTAAGTGCCGCTCCGCCCGGCAAGCAGGTGCAAATGGCGGTTGTGGATTCCTTCACCAGCGGCGCCAAGGCCCAGGCGGACCTGTGGGCGCGCCTCGACCCTGCGACGCTCAAGCTACATTCCCATCACGTTCTGGTCATGGACCGGTCCGGCCACGAGATCTATGCCAAGGCGCCGGACAAGTCGGTGCCGATCGCCTCGATCACCAAGCTGATGACCGCGATCGTCACCCTGGCCGCGAAACTGGATCCCGACGAGCGGATCACCATCACGCAGCAGGACCGGGACCTGGTGAGGCACACCGGCTCCAGGCTGGCCGTCGGGGGGACCCTGTCTCGCAACGATCTGCTGCGTATCGCCCTGATGTCATCCGAGAATCGCGCGGCAAGCGCCCTGGCCAGGACCTATCCCGGCGGCAAACCGGCGTTCGTCCGCGCGATGAACCGTAAGGCCAAGGAGCTGGGCATGCACCAGAGCCACTTTGTGGACAGCACCGGGCTGGATGCGCGAGATACCTCCACGGCGCGGGATCTCGCGCAGCTGGTGCGCACCGCCGAGCATTATCCGCAGATCCGCGAGGCGACCACCACCGAGCGCGCCGAGGTCCGGCCCTACCAGCACCGAGGCCCGCTGGGCTACCGCAACACCAATCGGCTGGTGGGCAAGGAAGACTGGCAGATCGGGCTGAGCAAGACCGGCTTCATCAACGAGGCCGGGCGCTGCCTGGTCATGAGCGTCGAGATTGCCAGCCAAAGGCTGGTGGTGGTGCTGCTGGATGCACCCGGCAAGCTCACGCCAATCGGCGACACGGCGCGCCTGCGCTCCTGGATCGAGGCAGGCATAGGGAACGACCGCTCCTGAGCCACCCCGGCTCTCCGACGGCTCCCCCGAAAGCGACCCGCGATTCACCCGCCCGCCGCGAGCCCGGGTGCGCACACGCCCGATCGCCCGGGCGCCGCATCACCCCCTGAGGGCCCTGCCCCAACCCCCCCTCGGACCAGGGCGCCGGTTCAGTGAGCCATGGCGGCCAGGGGCCGCTGGGCGTTTATCCAGTCTGCGAGGATGCGCGCAGCCTCTTTCGACTGGATGGCAGAGATCGCCTTCTGGGCCTCCTCGTCGTTGTCCTCGTCCTCGTCCTCCTCGATGTCCGGGTTATCGGGCAGAGGCTTGAGCCCGGCCACCGCTCGGAAACGGTTCTCGTTGGCCCGTCGCGCCTTCTCGCGGCCCTCCCACTCGGACTTGCGCTCGGCCTCGTTGAGGCTCACCGATTTCTGCTCACTGATCTGCTTGGCGAGGCCGAGCTCCTCTATGAGGAAGGCAAAGCCCGGGTCGGACTTCACGCGCTGCCGATCCAGCTTGCGCAGGTGCTCCACCGGCGCCGCGCGCTGGGGGTGATAGTCCGCGGCGGCGATGTGGTCCCACGGCAGGGCGTTGTCCAGGGAGCGCTCTCCCTCGTCCGTCGGATCGGACGGAAACGGGAAGGCGATGTCCGGTACCACGCCCCGGAACTGCGTGCTGTCGCCGTTGATCCGGTAGAACTGTGCCATGGTCAGACGCAGGCGCCCCAGATTGTCCTCGGGCTTGCGCACAAACCGGTCGAGGTCGATCAGCGTCTGCACCGTGCCCTTGCCGAAGGTCGGCTCACCGATGATCAGCCCGCGATGGTAGTCCTGGATGGCACCCGCAAAGATCTCCGAGGCCGAGGCGCTGTCGCGGTCGACCAGCACCGCGAGGGGCCCGGAGTAGACGAGCTGTGGATCCGGGTCCTTCTCCACCTCCAGCTTGCCGGAGGCGTCCTTGACCTGCACCACGGGGCCGGTGTCGATGAACAGCCCGGTCAGGTCGGTAGCCTCGGTCAGGGAGCCCCCGCCGTTGTGGCGCAGGTCGACGACGATACCGTCCACCCCTTGGGCCGTGAGCTGCTTGAGCAGGGCGCGAACGTCCCGGGTGGTGCTGCGGAACGCCTTATTGCCCTCCGAGCTGCCCTCGAAATCCCGGTAGAAGCCCGGGATCTCGATGACGCCGATGCGCACTTCGCCCATACCGCTCAGCCCCTCGATGATGCTGCTCTTGGCGGCCTGATCCTCCAGCTGGATTTCCTTGCGGACCAAGCGTACGGTGCGCGACGGCCCGCCACCGGCGGCGCTCTTGGGCATCACCTGCAGCCGCACCACCGTGCCTTTCTTGCCCCGGATCAGATCGACCACGTCCTGGAGACGCCAGCCGACCACGTCGACCATCTCGCCATCGTCGGCCTGGCCAACGCCGATGATCTTGTCCCCCCCGCGCAGCTGGCCGCTCTGCTCCGCGGGCCCGCCTTTCACCAGCCGCTGGATCTCGGTGTACTCGTTCTCGTTGCGCAGCACCGCGCCTATCCCCTCCAGAGACAGACGCATGCTGATGTCGAAATTCTCGGAGGTGCGGGGAGACATGTAGCTGGTATGGGGATCCAGACAGCTCGCGTAGGCATTGATGAACAGCGAGAACACGTCTTCCGCGCGCAGCTGACGGGTGCGCGTCGCTATGCCTTCGTAGCGTTTCTTGAGCTTGTCGCGTATCTCGTCGTCGGTCTTGCCGGTCAGGCGCAGGCTGATGATGTCGTTCTTCACGCGCTGGCGCCAAAGGTCATCCTGCTGCTTCCGATCCGCCGGCCAGGGCAGATCCTTGCGGTCGAACCGGTACTCCTCGTTCCTGGCGTAATCCAGCTTCCGACCGAGCAGGGACAGGGCGTAGCTGACGCGCTCCTCGACCCTGAAGCGGTAGATCCGGAAGATGTTGAATGCGGGCTCCAGGTGCGCATCGCGCAACGCATCGTCGAGCCGCTCCTTGTAGATGTCGAAGGTTGCGATGTCGCTCTGCAGGAAGTACAACCGGCTGGGGTCCAGGTCGTCGAGGTAGCGCGCGAGCACCGCCGCGGACAGCGCGTCGTTCAAGGACTGATGCCGGTAGTGGTAACGGTCAATGACCTTGGTGATCAGGATCGTCGCTTGGCGCTCGGCACGGTCGGGCACCAGATCGCTCAGCGGGACCTGCTGAACCGTTGCTCCGATCGGCAGGCTCAGCAGCAGACTGAGAATAAACAGGAACCGGGATAGCTTGGACTTCATCTTGGGGACCATTGGGTCGGGCGATGTCTGATTCGACCCGCCGGAGGGGCGGCGGGTTCCAGCGGTGAACCGGCGGAGTTTAGCACCTTTCTTCCGGGCTTCGTGCACCAACTCGCCGGCTCTCGGGCCGCTCGCGCAAGGGCTCAGAGGGACCGGCCGGCCCGGCCGCGAGGCGCATACGCAGGGGGACGCAGGCCGCCGACCAGCTCCAGATAGTCATCCTCCTCGGGCCCGAGAAGGCCGTGGCGGATCAGGAAATCGATAATAACCAGGTTGACGTTGGGCTTGAGCTCATCGGTGTCCCGCACCCGCGCGGCCACCTCCTCGACCGGCCAGAGATGGAACGCCGCCACTTCGCCGTCGGTGCAGCGGGGCACGAAGGACACCGGCAGCTCGAGGTCATAGCAATACAGGGTGTCCGGCCTGAAGCCCCAGTCCGTATCCCGGTTGTAGCTGAGCGCACCGACCGGGCGCGCCCGCGCGGCCAGCGCCCGGTCGATCCCGGCCTCCTCCCAGCACTCCTTGGCCAGGTTCTCGGCCAGAGCGATCCCGTAGGGCAGGCCGCCAGCCACCAGATTGTCCAGCTTGCCCGGATAGGTGATCCGGTCGGCCGAGCGCCGGGCGATCCACAGCAGCAGGCGGTCGCCGTCGCGTACGAAGCCATTGAGATGCTGGCCGAAGGTGCGCACGCCGAGGGCCGGGGCAGCGGCCCGGTCGATCGCCAGCAGCGCATGCTCCGGGGTCGAGGCGGTGACGGCATAGCGCTCGCCGGTGAGACGGCGCATCAGACCGCGCTGCACCAGGGCCGGCAAGGCGTCGGCGAGCGCCCGGCTGCGCTGCTCAAAGCCCTGGAGCGTCGCGACCAGCGCCAGCGCCCCGTCGGTCTCCACCACGAAGGTCTCCGGCCGCCCCGCCAGTGCCTCTGCGACCTCCGGGCGGACCTTCCCGACCTGCAGTCCGTCCACCCGAAACGCCCGGTATCGCCCCGGGTCGTGGTTGTTGTTGTGGCGGATCTGCGCAATGAAGCTCATGGTCGGGACCCTACCGCCGCCCGCTCGCGCACCAAGCCTTGCAGCGCCCCAGCGCCATCCGCTCCGATCAAGACCGGCCCCCCAGCACCGTACAGACCACGCGCCGATCCGCACGCGGGCCGTCGAATTCGCAGAAGAAGACGTTCTGCCAGCGAGACAGCCCCAAGTGGCCTTCGATCAACGGGATGGTCTCCGAGGGACCGACCAGGCCCGCCTTGAGGTGGGCGTCACCGTTGCCGTCCTGGGCATCATGGCGCCAGACACCCCGCGGGATCAGCTTGCGCAACAGGTCGACGACATCGGTCTGCACGCTCTCGTCCCAGTTCTCCTGAATCATCACCGCCGCCGTGGCCCCCTGGGCGTAGACCGAGACCAGCCCATCGCTCACACCGCTGCGCTCGACCACCGCCCTGACTTGGGGGGTGATATCCAAGAGCTGCTCGCGCCGCCCCGTGCTCAGTTGAATGATCTCTCTGACCAACCCGCCCCCCAAGACCCGCCGGCCCGACCGATGCGGCGGCGACCGACATAGCACAGCACTCAGCGCTCAACGCTCAACGCTCAACGCTCCCGGCGTTTGACCTGCTCCCAGATGTCGTCCATTTCCTCGAGGCTCGACGTCTCCGGACGCCTGCCCCGGGCGTGCAGCTCGGCCTCGATGGCGCAGAATCGGCGCTCGAATTTGTCATTGGCGCGCGCCAGTGCCGTCTCGGCGTCGACCCGCAGCAGTCGGGCGACGTTGACGCAGGCGAACAACAGGTCGCCCACCTCCTCGGCCAGCCGGTGCTGATCGCGGCCACCGTCCTGCAGCTCGGCGCCGATCTCTTGGCGCTCCTCGTCCACCTTCGCCAGCGCACCGCTGACGTCGGGCCAGTCGAAGCCCACCTTGGCCGCGCGCCGCTGCAGCTTCTCCGCGCGCATCAGCGCCGGGAGCGCACGCGCCACGCCGTCGAGCGCCCCGTGCGCGGCCCGCGACCGACGCTCCTCGGCCTTGTGCCGCTCCCAGGCCTCGCGCTGCTCCTCGGCACCGCCGATCCACGCATCGGCGAAGACGTGCGGGTGGCGGCGGATCATCTTGGCGCAGATGCCCTCCACGACCTCAGCGAAATCGAACCGCCCCGCCTCCCGAGCCATCTGGCAGTAGAACACCACCTGGAACAAGAGATCACCGAGCTCGTCGCGCAGCTCGTCCAGGTCGCCCCGCTCGATGGCGTCGGCCACCTCGTAGGCCTCCTCGATGGTATAGGGCGCGATGGTCGCGAAGCTCTGCTCGCGATCCCAGGGGCAGCCGGCCTCCGGATCGCGCAGCCGTGCCATGATGTCGAGCAGTCGCTCCAAGATGACCTCCGCGCCGGTCGTCCGACCCTTGCCTGAGGCTCGGGCCTCGGACATGCGGTGGGTGGGACACCGGCGAGACACACAGCGCAGGGCAGGCTCTGTCACGGAAGCCATTCTAACCGCAGCGGCAGCCAGCCATGAGCGGAAAATGGCAAGGCCCGCCTCCACAATCGGACAGCGGGCCTTCGCCCCGCGGGACCCTCGTTGCTGGGCGGCTTCACCGGCCCGACAATCGAGATGGCCCGCGCTTGGCTACCAGCACAGCAAGACCACGACCGCGATAACGACCGTCAGCGCCCCGGATGGCCGGCGGCGCGCCCGCAGGCGTCCGGCCCGAGGCAGCAGCGGCACTCCAGCGGCGTCTCCCGCCCGGCAGGCTTTGACCGAGGTCAAGCCCTGCCGGCGCGCCGGTTGATAGCCTGCATCATCGCGCCGGCCCGGGATCTTCGAGCCTCGGCGCGACGCCCCTGCTCAACAACGGGGCGCTCGTGCGGTACGCTGCCAGGTGGTGCGACCCTGCCGCGCGAGGCAACCGAGCCGCCGCCGCGGAGTTGATTGTCCAGAGATCAGGCAGGCCCGAGCCCGACCGTTTCCCAACCGAGTCCCGACCCATGAGCAAGCACAGCCCATCCAGCCCCGGCGCGCAGCCGTCCCCCGAGATCGAGGCGAGCACGCCGGAGCTCTCCGATGAGGACATCCTCGACGCCATGTCGCGGATTCCGGGCTACATCGACATCAGCACCGAGGATTTCCGGGAGGTCTTCCACCTGGCCCACGCCCATGCCCTGGGCCGGCTGTTCGGGCGGTTCAAAGCGGCGACCTTGATGCGCACCGGAATCGAGCCGGTGCTGGAGACCACCCTGCTGGACCAGGCGGCGCGCTCCCTGGCCAGCCAGGGCCTCAAGGGGCTGCCGGTGGTCGACCCCGACGGGCGCGTGGTGGGCATGCTCACCGAGACCGACTATCTGCGCCGGCTGGGTGCGGACACCTTCCTGGATCTGCTGCTGCGCCTCATCGAGGACGCCGGGACGTTCAGCCACCGCTGCCATGAGACCCCGGTCCGGGTGGCGATGAGCGCCCCCGCGATGACGGTCCGGGAGGACGCCGGTCTGGTCGAGATCGCCGAAGGCTTCCGGGCTCATCCCGGGCGCAGCATGCCGGTCGTCGACCACGCCGGACGGCTGCTCGGACTGATCATGCGCAAGGATTTCCTCGAGCAGTTCGGGGCGGAGTCCGCGCCATGACCTGGCGCCAATATCTGCGCAAGATGCGCGGCACTACCCGCGGCAGCCCGCCGCGGGTGAGCAACGTCGAGATCCTCTGGTCCTGGATCGGCTCCTTCCTGGGCATAGGCGCTGTCGGGGCTATGCAGCAGCTGTGGTTCGACGGTACCGACCTGAGCCTGCTGATCGGCTCTTTCGGCGCCTCCGCGGTGCTCGTCTATGGCGCGGTGCGCAGCCCGCTCGCCCAGCCGCGCAACCTGGTGGGCGGTCATGTGATCTCCGCCTGCATCGGCGTTGCCGCCTTTCAGCTGCTGCACCAGCAGCCCTGGCTGGCGGACGCCACGGCGGTAGCCACCGCCATCGCCGTGATGCACGCGACCAAGACGCTGCACCCCCCGGGCGGCGCCACCGCGCTGATTGCGGTGATCGGCTCGGACAAGATCCATCACCTGGGATTTCTCTACGCGCTGGTGCCTGCCGGGCTCGGGGCCCTGATCCTGCTGGCGGTCGCGCTGCTGGTGAACAACCTGGCCGGGACCCGACGCTACCCCGAGGTCTGGCTCTAGCTTGCTGTTTTGCTTTTTTTGGAGCTTATTCGGGGCGGCGTCACCTGAGCCGCTTGGGTCACCGGGACCTTTCCGTGACACGCTGTGAATACATCCCTGTACGCTCGACGGCCGCTTGCTGGCGCCAAGCTATCCTGCTTGGCTTGCAAGTCCAGGGTTTGCCATCCATGGCAAACCCGTTCGGCGGGAGCTATGTCCACTGGACATTCCTCGTTTCCGCCTCACCCCTGCGGCCGACGGTCACTCCAAGGCCCCGGCGACCCAAGCTCCAACGCTGGTGAAGCCCGCCTACAGGCCGGCTCCATAAGCTCTGAGACGTACGAAGCAGCACACGAGCGAAACCTGGGCGAGACACATCGAGAGATCGGGGAGCGGGTTGAAATGCTCTATCAGGCGCTGAAGGGCCTGCACCTGACCTGCGTCACGCTCACCCTGGGCGGCATGCTGCTGCGCGGCGGGTGGATGCTGGGGGGCTCGCCGCTGCTCGGGCATCGCCTGACCCGGATCCTCCCGCACGTCATCGACACCCTGCTGCTGCTCAGCGGTGCCGCCCTGGCGGTGCTAACCGCCCAGTACCCGCTGGTCCAGCCCTGGCTGACAGCCAAGCTGCTGGCCCTGCTGGTCTATATCCTGCTCGGTACCATCGCCCTCAAGCGCGGCCGCACCCAGGCGGTCCGCAGTCTCGCCCTGGCGCTCGCACTGGTCTGCTTTGCCTACATCCTGGCCGTGGCCCTCAGCCGCAGCCCCTGGCCTTTCGGCTGATCCGGGGGCGCCTCCGCACCGAAAGTTGATGCAGGTCAAGTTGCCTGCGCCCACCAAGATGTAGGCTTATCCTCCATAACAAGTACAAGATGTTGTGCTCTCTCGCTGCTCGAAACCCAGGAGGCCCCGCCATGAGCCAGGTCGCTCGCATCACCCACACCCCGACGCTGGTGCGCAAACGCGACGGCAGCCAGGCCGCCTTCGACGCCGAACGGATCCGCTCCGCCATCGAGCGCGCCGGGCGGGCCACCGGGGAATTCGACGACAGCGAGGCGGCGCTGCTCTGCGCCCAGGTGATCAAGGTGCTCAGCCACGGCCATTTCGCCGGGGGTGTGCCCGACCTGGAGCGCATCCAGGATATCGTCGAGCAGACCCTGATCAGCGCCAATCACTTCGGCACCGCGCGCGCCTACATCGTCTATCGCGAGCAGCACAGGCGCCTGCGCGAGGACCGCCGGACCCTGCTGGACGTGGGCGCCTCGGTGGAGGAATACCTGGAGCGCTCCGACTGGCGGGTCGCCGCCAACGCCAACCAGGGCTATTCGCTGGGGGGGCTGATCCTCAACACCTCGGGCAAGATGATTGCCAACTACTGGCTCAGCCACGTCTACCCCCCGGAGATCGGCGAGGCGCACCGCCAGGGCGACATCCACATGCACGACCTGGACATGCTCGCCGGCTACTGCGCCGGCTGGTCCCTGCGCACCCTGCTCCATGAGGGGCTCAACGGCGTCCCCGGCAAGGTCGAGGCCGGCCCGCCCCGGCACATGTCCTCGGCGGTGGGCCAGATCGTGAACTTTCTCGGCACCCTGCAGAACGAGTGGGCCGGGGCGCAGGCGTTCAGCTCCTTCGATACCTACATGGCGCCCTTCGTGCGCAAGGATGCCCTTGCCTACGCCGAGGTCCGCCAGTACATCCAGGAGCTGATCTACAACCTCAACGTGCCCTCGCGCTGGGGGACCCAAACGCCGTTTACTAATCTCACTTTCGACTGGGTCTGCCCCGAAGACCTGCGCGAGCAGATCCCGGTGATCGGCGGCGAGGAGCAGCCCTTCACCTACGGCGAGCTGCAGGCCGAGATGGATCTCATCAACCGCGCCTATATCGAGGTGATGACCGCGGGCGACGCCAAAAGCCGGGTGTTCACCTTCCCCATCCCCACCTACAACATCACCCCGGATTTTCCCTGGGATTCGGAGAACGCCGAGCGGCTGTTTGCGATGACCGCGAAATACGGGCTGCCCTACTTCCAGAATTTCCTCAGCTCGGATCTCAAGCCGAACATGATCCGCTCCATGTGCTGCCGACTGCAGCTCGACCTGCGCGAGCTGCTCAAGCGCGGCAACGGTCTGTTCGGCTCCGCCGAGCAGACCGGCTCGCTCGGCGTGGTCACCATCAACTGCGCGCGACTCGGCTACCTGCACAAGGGCGACGAGCCCGCGCTGTCCCGGCGCCTGGACGAGCTGATCGAGATCGCCCGCAACAGCCTGGAGATCAAGCGCAAGGTCATCCAGCGGCACATCGATGGGGGCCTTTTCCCTTACACCCGGCGCTACCTGGGCACGCTGCGCAATCACTTCTCGACCCTCGGCGTGAACGGCATCAACGAGATGATCCGCAATTTCACCGACGACGCCGCGGACATCACGACCGAGCAGGGCCACGCCTTCGCCTGCCGCCTGCTCGATCACCTGCGCCGGCGCATGCTCGAGGCTCAGGAGCAGACCGGACACATGTACAATCTGGAGGCCACCCCGGCCGAAGGCACCACCTACCGTTTCGCCCGCGAGGACCTCAAGCGCTTTCCCGGCATCCTCCACGCCGGCAGCCCCGAGCGCCCCTATTACACCAACAGCTCGCAGCTGCCCGTGGGCTACACCGATGATCCCTTCCTGGCGCTGGAGATGCAGGACGAGCTGCAGCGCAAATACACCGGCGGCACCGTGCTGCACCTGTATATGAGCGAGCGCATCTCCAGCCCGGACGCCTGCAAGCGCCTGATCAGGCGCGCCCTGGAACGTTTCCGCCTGCCTTACATCACGATTTCGCCGACCTTTTCCATCTGCCCGCTGCACGGCTATCTGGCCGGCGAGCACGAGTTCTGTCCCAAGTGCGACCAGGAGCTGATCGCAAAACGCAGCGCCCAGCCCTGTGCCTGCAACTGACTCATGCCATACTCCGCAGCAAGAGGAAGCAAATGATGCACGACGCATTTCCGCTGAAGGACGAAGAGCGCACCCGATGCGAGATCTGGACCCGCGTGATGGGCTACCATCGGCCCGTTTCGGCCTGGAATCCGGGCAAGCAATCCGAGCACGCGGAGCGCTGCTACTTCGAGGAGCGCAAGACCGGACGGTCACAGAAAGCCGTCGGTTAGCGCAACGGCTCGAGCCAGGGATCCGGCGATCGAGTAGGTCAGGCTGGCGCGCAGCGCCCACCGGACTCGGGGATGGGAGACCGAGAACGCCCGGCCCTCCATCGTCGAATCCCAGGCCACTCTGCGACAGCGGCCCGCTCACTTTCGAGGCTCATCGACGGCGGGAGCAAGGACCTTTTTCATGCGCATCGGCGGCCTGACGCCACTGACCACCATCGACTACCCCGGCGAGCTCGCCGCCGTCGTCTTTTGCCAGGGCTGCCCCTGGCGCTGCCCGTACTGTCACAATCCCCATCTGCAGCCCAGCAGCGGATCGTCCGCAATCGCCTGGCCGCAGGTGTTGGGCTTCCTCGAGCGGCGCCGAGGGCTGCTGGACGCCGTGGTGTTCAGCGGTGGCGAGCCGACCCTGCATAAGGACCTCGGCGCCGCTCTCGCGTCGGTGCGCACCCTCGGGCTCAAGACCGGGCTGCACACCGCCGGCTGCTACCCCGAGCAGCTGGCGGCGCTGCTGCCGCAGCTCGACTGGGTGGGGCTCGACATCAAGGCCCTGCCCGGGGACTATGCCGCCCTGACCGGGGCCTCCGGCAGCGGCGAGACGGCCTGGCGCAGCCTGGACCTGGCGATCGAGAGCGGCACCGCGCTGGAGGTGCGCACCACCTGGATGCCCAGCGTGTCCGATGACACAATCATGGAGATCGCCCGGTGTCTCGCCGGCCGCGGTGTCCGCCGCTTCGTCCTGCAGCGTTGCCGTCCGCCCCTTGGCCGAGAAGCCAGCGGGGTCTGCACCCCCCCGCCAGTCCCCTCCGCGCAAATGTACCGCTCGCTGAGCCAGTGCTTCGAGCAGTTCGAGGTGCGCTGAAGGTCCAAGAACACAAGAACACAAGAACACAAGAACACAAGAACACAAGAACACAAGAACACTTGTAGGCGACAGAGCACGATTCCTTGCAAATTGGTGGCCGAGAAATCGTGGTCTGTCCCCGAGTTATTTGGCACGCACGCCAACGATCAGGAAGCGCGCACCCTGATTGTCCGATGGGTTGAGCCAGAGCATTCGTTCGAGCACGCGTTCTGCTTCCTCGAACCGACCGAGCCGCCGCAGGCACAGGGCCGAGGCCGTGCATGCAGCGCAGGAATGGCCGGTTGTCGATGTGCCCCCAAGGTAAGACGCCATCGAAGTCCGGCCCGAGGCTAAGCTCGCCGATGCGCAGGCCAACCTGGTAGTGGCGTATCGCTTCTTTGGGCCCGCTGTCAAAGACAAGATTGCCGAGATGGGCGTGGGCATCGAGGCAGCGCAGATCCGTCCGGCACAGCTCCATCAGCATCTGCCTGGCGGCTTCAGGGTCGCCGGCATCCTTCAGGTCGTTGGATTCGCAGATCGGATCGGAGTCGCAATCGCGCGGATCCCGGCCCGGCACGACCTGCTCCATCTCGAAACACGGCCTCGGACCACGAGCGATGATGGACTTGGCCCATTCCCCGATCGGCCCTTTGCCCTCGCCCCAGAAGTGCTCATCGGGTGTCCAGAGTCCGCGCTCCTCAAGCTTCAGCGGAGTCAGTCCCAGGGCGGCTACGTCGAGACGCGACGATTCGATGTCTCCGGAGAGGTAGGGCTGTCCTGCGTAGGTCCACTGCTTGCCCGGATTCACCACCGCGATCTCGCCCGGCATCATATCCGACAGCCCGCTCGCGCGCAGCGCGCAGTGTGATGACCTGGTCGCTGCCCAGGGGACGGCAGCGGGCGGTCCGCTCTTTCACGGACAGAACGACCAGCTCGATCGGGCCACTGAGACCGAGGTCTGCGGCAGGGACCTTGTTCTGGTGGTTTCGCCGAGGGGGAGGGGCCGGTTGCGCGGGCCAGGGATCGAGCCCGGACCACTTGCGGTAGGCCGCGATGAGATGACCACCTCTCGATGGCTCCGCGAGCACGACCTCGAGCACGGAGACCCAATGCTCCGAGCCGTGTTCTCGTTGGCATCGGGCCACCAGCCCGCGCCGCCGGTTGCCGTCCTAGGAGTCTGTCGCACTTGGGACTGTTCTACTGCGGAAAAGCGGATATCGGCTGGATTTCCCGATCGATCTCGTCAAATAGCTACGGCTATTCTCCTTAATCGATCGAAAAATTCCGCTCGATCCCGCTTTCCCTCGCTACGAACGCCCAAGTCCGACAGGCTCCTAGTCGAGCTCGACCACCGAGACCGGCTCACCGATGACGAAGGCGTCGCGGGGCAGCTCAATGCCGTGCTCAGGCGCCGAGTGGAAAGCCCAGAGCTTCTCGTCTTCTCCGTAAGCATTCGCTGATGATCTCTTCGATCCGTCTGTCCAGGTCTTCGTCTGTCATGCGCACGTCTTTCTTCATCACCGGCCACTCCTCTATTTCGCGCGCCACTGCGCCTTGGCGCGGTCGAGGAACGAAGGCTCGTCGTTCGCCGGCCCCCGTTCCAGACGTTCGAGCCCCCGCATAACGCTACTCTTGCGAGAGTGATCGGTGCGAATCTGGCGCACGGTCTTGCTCCATTCTTCCGTGAGCCCGGCTCGTTCGAAACACCGCTTGGCGCGCTCGAAGTCGGAGAGCGCCGCGTCGTAGTACTTGCTCTTCCCGGGGTTGACGATACGCAGCCCCTGGGCCCGCCAGAGCCGCGCCGCCAGACCAGGATGAGGCTTTTCGAGCTTCTTAGCCGCGGGCTCGGTGGTGTAATGGCTTAGACCCTCCAGGTCAGCATCCTTGGTCTGTCGCACGAGCTCGGCAAGCCGGTCCAGCTCCTTGGTCTCGACGAGCAGATCCATGATCGACTGGAGGTCGGCGCCCACAGTCGCTTCCATGGCTTTTTCGTGCCATCGCTTGCGCTGGCCTTTGGGCACGTACTTCATGAGGTCGTTGTAGCTGCAGGTGCTCGGGTCCTCACGATAGTCCGACCAGGCGGCGTCGAGTGCTTGGTCACCCCGGCCGAGCTTGATCAGAAGGTTGCGCTGGAGCTCGGCGAGATCGTGGCTGGCCATCGAGCCGTACGATGACTGCTTGTCGAGCTCGAGGCCGCGCTCCACCCAGGAAAGGGCCTCCTCGGGCTTGCGCTTGGAAACGAGCAGCCTGGCAATGGCGTGGCAGTCCTTCGCCGTGAGGCCGGTCTCCTCGGCGAGCGCCACATAGGCCGCGATGTCCCTTTGCGCCGCATAGAGCGTGCGCAGTGCCTCGCCCCAGCGGCGGCGGATGTAGTCGGGGCGCTCCCTGGGTCTGTCATCCTTGTTTGCGGTCTTCTGTGCCGCGGCGTCGACTCTCGCGCGGACCAACCTCACGAAGGCCGCGAGGTTGGCCTTGTCGAAGACCTTCACCGCGTGCGTCTCGAGCCGGTGGCAAAAACCGTAGTTGTCCTGGTCCATCCAGGTCAGCAGGCGCGAGGCGGTCTCCTCGGGATCGGCTCCATCAGCCTGGCGCGCCTCGATCCAGCCGCAATAGAGCTCGACGACGAAGTCGCCAAAGCTGCCGCTGGAATCGTCGAGCTCCTGGATCTTCAGGTGACACGCGGCGAGGAAGGTCTCGTACAACGCGACGACGCGCGCTGGATCGCTTTCGACCAGCTCGGCGACCTTGTTGGCGGCCTCGTAGAGATCGCTCACGAACGAGGAACAGCTGTGGTCCGGAATGAAGGCGCCGGGATTCAGTGCCAGCTCGATTTCCTGCTCGATGGGGTCGCCCTGCGGGCGTCGCTTACGGATCATCTGTCTTCGCCCTCAAGTTTGGCGCCGTAACAGTTCGCGCCACTGTGGTTAGCCCGCATTTCCCACCAAGCGCCTGCTTTGGCGCTCGGTCGCACGCCTTCCATCCACGCTCGCATACGATACCAATTGTGATGAACGGGAGCGCGATTCCGCATCCCGACCCCGCCACTTGCTGGGCCAGCATCGGCGGCAACATGAGCTCGGCCCAGCCGGTCCGGAACCGTGCGGCCATCGGGCGGGTGCCTGAGAAGGCGAGGGTCGTGACGGCCACGGACAGCGGACGGGGCGGGGCAAGCCGGCCGGGGAGATCGAGGCCTTGCTCCGCGGTAGTGGCCGGGCCGAGCGGTAGACTAGGGCAAGTCCGACGGAGCGCCTGCGCTGGACAGCGGAGGAGGATATGCGCAAGAACCCGGCGCTGCGGATAGACAGGGGTGCCTCGCAGGATATACCATGTTGGGTGTATATCCACGGGTGCTTCGGAGGTCCGGATGCAAGTAGCAAAGTGGGGCAACAGCCTGGCGGTTCGGCTCCCCGCCGCGGTAGTGGAGGCGCTGGGTCTCAAGGAAGGCGACAACATCGAGATCCAGGTTGCAGCGGCCCGGGCTTTCGAGGTGAGCAAGGGTCCAGACAACAGGGAGTTGCTGGCGCGCTTGAGAAAATATCGCGGGAGGATGCCGAAGGGATTCCGTTTCGATCGGTTGGAGGCCCATGAGCGGGGCTGAGGTCTTTCTGGACACCAACGTGCTCCTGTATCTGCTTTCCGGTGATGCGGACAAAGCTGAACGAGCCGAGGAGCTGATGGCAAGTGGCGGTGTGGTCAGCATACAGGTTCTGAACGAATTTGCTTCTGTTGCCTCCCGCAAATTCGGTATGGCCTGGCCCGAGATCCGTGAGATATTGGACGTTGTCCGCGCCGTATGCAGCACCCAGCCGCTCTCGGTGGAGACTCACGACCGCGGACTCGGCATCGCTGAACGGTACGGCTTTACGGTCTATGACTCAATGATCGTCGCGGCGGCGCTGCTTGCCGGTTGCACAATCTTGCTTTCAGAGGACTTCCAGGACGGCCAACAGATCGGAGACCAACTGGTGGTGAGAAATCCTTTTCGGACCGCGTCGACTGCCACCACGTAGGGGACCCGACGCCGGTCCGGGAGAGCCACCGAAGCGATCCGCACCATAGGCTGCTGTGGGGCCCTTGCGGTAGATGCCCTCGCAACGCCTGCGCCCCAATATCTCGCGCTGCCGCAAAGAGCGCCAGGGTGTCGTAATCCAGTGCGACAGCGATTCGAACTGGGGTCCGTCGTATCCAAAGCCCGAGACAATTCCCTGTATCTTTCGTGTCTTGGCGTCTTCACAGGTCCGCAGGTCCAGGTCCGGGGTCTGTTCTCGCCTTGTGGCATGCTACAAGGCGAGAACAGACCCCGCTCTTCCACGCGGGCGAGGACCCCTCCATGCGCATCGGCGGCCTGATACCCCTGACCACCATCGACTATCCCGGCGAGCTCGCGGCCGTCGTCTTCTGCCAGGGCTGCCCCTGGCGCTGCCCCTACTGCCATAACCCGCATCTGCAGCCCGGCACCGGGCCGTCGTCCATCGCCTGGCCCAACGTGCTGGGATTCCTCGAGCGCCGCCGCGGGCTGCTCGACGCGGTGGTCTTCAGCGGCGGTGAGCCGACCCTGCACAAGGACCTCGGCGAAGCCCTCGCATCGGTCGGCGCCCTCGGACTCAAGACCGGGCTGCACACCGCTGGCTGCTACCCGGAGCAGCTGCCCGAGCTGCTGCCCAGGCTGGACTGGGTCGGCCTCGACATCAAGGCTCTGCCCGAGGGCTATGTCGACCTGACCGGGGCGCCCGGAAGCGGCGAGGCCGCCTGGCACAGCCTGGAGCTGGTCCTGGCGAGCGGGACTGCTCTGGAAGTCCGCACCACCTGGATGTCCGGCGTGTCCGCCGACACCATCACGGAGATCGCCGAGCGGCTCGCCCGGCACGGCGTCCGGCGCTTTGTCCTGCAGCGCTGCCGCCCACCCCTCGGACGGGAGGCCAACGGCAACTGCGAGCGGGCCCCGACCCTCTCGCCGCAGCTGTACCACCGGCTGCGCGCATCCTTCCAGCAGTTCGAAGTGCGTTGAGCAAAGCCGCTGAGGAATCGCGCCGAGGGCGGCGCTCCCACAAGGGCGGTTCCGGCTTATCAATGTTTTGCAATTCCTTATCATACCGGGAGGAGCGAAAATGACCGCTCAAGCTAGAATACTTTTCTTGTCCGTGCTGCTTTATCCTTTGAGCGCGCACTCACTGGCCACCATTGACAATTATCAACAAGGAGATATTGCGGCTTCGGCCGATAGCGTGTTCGCAGATATAAACAAGCCAGAGACGCTGAAAGAGCAAAACCATTTCTTACAAATCGTCGACTTATTATTTACCAACCACCAACCAAGCTTGCAGAAGCTCAGAAAAGCTTACGGTAAAATGTTAAAGATTCAGCTGAATACAGAAAATCGCCGTGTCGTGGCTTTTCGCTATAAAGTTTTGTCAAATCAAAATAGACAGATTTCCTCTTCCTCCGGAGACAGGCTGCTCAGGTTGGCAAAGTTTTGGAAATCAGCGGGCTCTTCTCGGAACGCCTTCGAAAAAGCCCAATACTTTTTCTTAGCCAACTGCGCCCTTGAAATGTCTTATCGGGCTCCGCAGAAGGAAATAATAAAAACCAGCAAAATCCTTCTCTTGCAATCGGAGCTCTTGCAGGTGGCCAAGCCAGGTTACGAGAAGGAAACGTTAATCGACATCATTGATCGTTACCCGAAAAGCCCGGAGGCCAAAGTCGCTCTATCCAAACTTCAAGGCCTCCTACAAACCGAAAATCGGCCCGCCCGCGGTGTCGGTGGTCTGGATTCAGATGATCAGGCTCTGCTTAAACGTCTGTAACTACTCACCCGTCTGCGAGTAGATCTCCCCGGAAAGCGCCATCTGAATAGCCACCAACGGACCGTATCCACGGTTGGCCATGGTCTGTAAATAGCTGGAGATGCGGCAATAGGCCTCAGCGTAGATAAGGGTCCTGAAGCAGCCCGAAACCTTCTGCTTGACCTTGCTCATTCTCAGATCACGCTCGGCGCGGTTGTTGGTGAACGCCACGTGCGGCAATTTGGCAAAGAGCAGCACCGCATCTTCGCGCAGCTTGAGGCGCTCCCATAGGTTGTGGGCGTCGGTCTTGGCGATGCGTCCGCGCTTGCCGTTCTGTCTGGGTGGTATCGGCGGTAGCTCCTTGGCACCGCGAGTCAGGATATTGCGGTAGCGCTTTTTGAGGTTCTTGTACTCTTTCTCCGACAGGCACTTGGCAGGGCTGTCGGCGACTGCCTTGCGGGTCTGCTTCAGGAGTCACTTCATGTTGGCCGCCCAGGCATAGCCGTTGGTCTCGACCACGAAGATGAGCTCGCGCAGCAGATGCGCGCCGCATACGGCGTGGCCGCAGCACAGGAAAGAGAAGTAGCCCGCCAGGCAGTCGTGGATGAGCACGCCCCCGTAACGGGGGATGATGTTTATGGCATTGACAGCCTCGTGCCCGCGGTTGCGGTGGAGGAACTTCAAGGTGATCTCCCCTGAGCTGTAGACGTGGATCCAGTGCTTCTTGCGATCGACCCGCAGCGAGGTCTCGTCCACGTGCACACTGGGTTGGGCGAGCAACTGCTCGATGGCCTGCTGCTCCCAAGCGGCCAGGACATGGTGGAGCTGCAGCACGAACTTCAGCAGACTCGCCTGGGAGATGAGCTGACCGATCAGGGTGCCCATCAGGTGCTGTACCCGCTTGAGCGAGACGGGTGTGGTTTTCATACTGGCCAACCCCGGTGGATCTGATAAGTTTTATCATCAATAACAAATACTTACGGTCTTCGTGCGCTTTTCTAATACCGTGCTGTCGGAAATTGACCCCCGCCAAGTTCAGGCGTTGCATCATCGTTTGCCGCGATTATCGCAGCTTTGTTTATCAAGAACGGCTAGAAACGTCCAGCATGGAAACCACACCCAGCGAGGAGCGAGACCATCTGGGCCACCAGGAAGTTGATCACCGTGGCCTTGATGCCGGGCCCGTACTGCAACGGCCCCGCCAGGCCGGCCGGGAAAGCGCCTTTGTTGATCCTCAGGCACTCGGGGCACTGCTTGATCTGGGCATCGACGTGATGCTCGCGCTTCTCGTAGACGATGTCGATGAGGGTGCGCCGCTCGTGGCCCTGGCAGGGCTCGGCGGTAAGATTCTTGCCACAGCACTCACAGTCGTAGACCGGGGCGATCTCCAGCGTCTCGACCGTGCGGGTGTTAGCCGAGCGGCCCTTGTGCTCGGCCTTGCCCTGGGTGTGGGTGCCCGGCTGGGTGGCGGTCTCGTCGTCTTGATCGTTGCGCGAGGGCGCCAGGCTGGAGTTGCGGCTGTTCTTGGGGGTGCGCTTCTCCATGAACACCGCCATCAGCAGCTCGAACAGCGCCAGCAGCGCTTGGATCAGGGTGCGTGTCTCCGGAGCCACCTTGCCAGCGGCGCAATGGCGCTCGAGCGCGCCCTTGAGGGTGTCAAACTCCTCGCGCAGAGACGACTTGTTGATGCTGGCCATGCCGGCGAGCGCTGCCCCGGGGCTCAGGCCCCCTCGGCCTCCACGGCCATCATCGCCGAGAGCACTGCCAGGCGCTCGGGGGCGGGCATGGCCTGGTAGCGCTGTGCCCAGCTGGCCGCCTTGCGCTTGATGCGCTGGCGATCGGTGAAGTTCTTACCGGCAAAGCTGGGCCAGAAGACGCGGTCCGGGGCGAAGTTCAGCCACAGCTTCTCGGTGCGCACCCCGGCCTGGTTCATGACCTGGATCTCGAGCTGGCCCCAGTCGCCGAGCTGCTCATCGTACAGCGCCGAGGGGTAGCCGGAGAGGATCACCTTGCAGGGCAAGCCCTTGAGCAGCGCCAGCAGCTCCAGATGATCTTGCTCCTGGTAGTCGAAGCGGTAACGTCGCTCCGAGCTGCGGGTATGATGCAGGTAAGGGGGGTCGCAGTAGACGAGCTCGCGGCCCTGATAGTCGTACTCGCGCAGAAACCGGTGAGCGCAGCCGTGGATCATCTGCACGGGGTAGTCGCACCGAAACCGAGCCAGCGCCCGCGCATTCAGATCGATGCCGATGCTGCGCAGCGCGGGCGGCTTGCGCTTCATGATCGCCCCGCCGCCCAGATGGGTCTCGATGTAGGTATCGTGTGGCGGCATCAGGGCGATAATCGCCTGGCACAGCCCGGAGGTCGCCTTCGATCCGAAATATGCGCCCATCTTGGTTGATCCGCGTCGAGGTCTCGGATCAAAACCATAGTGTCCAGGCGCTATGATGTCAAGTGCTTTGTTCTATCTGATCGTATTCAAGAATGGGAAAACCCGAGAGACCCCGTGGGAGGGGGGGTGAGTAGTTACAGCTGATCATCATATAACCACTCCCTCAAGCAGCGCGTATCGTCAAACTTGCGAGTCAGGGTGTGCCTCCCATTCTGGACATCTCACCTGGTCTTGATATAGGCAGTGCGCATCCAGACCTAGGATTCATCATCTTGCTCCTGCGGTCTTGTGGCGACGAAATCCGCCATCGAAAACACCCGATCCGGAAACAGACGCTGCAACTTCTTATCCTCAGTCACGAACGAGACGCCGAGTGATTCCGCCAAGGCGACGTACTGGGCGTCGTAAGCACTGATGCCATGGTCGATCGCTAACGAGAGCGCGCGCTCCATGTCCGGCGTGCGCTCGCTGTTGCCAACAAGGTCCAGCGCGTTTCTCCAGACCGTCAAGGCAGAGGGGGCGTCCAGCACATCCTGCCGCGCGAGCGTGGCGAGCACATTCAGCATCTCATGACGCCACAACGGCGGTACCAGCCATTGACGATCGTTCTCCCTCAGATCACGTGCCAACTCACACTGTGGGGTCTCGGTGAGCAGATAGACGACGACGTTGACGTCGACAACGATCACGCCCTGCCCTTTTCCCGGGCACGATCCAGCATCCCCTGGGTCAGGGGTCTGCGAAGCTTGACGGGCACCGGGAGGTCTTCGACCACCCCATGCTGGAGCACGCCTTCGATCAGGGCGATCAGTTCCTTGTTGAGGCTGCGGTGATGTTGTCGGGCACGGAGCTTGAGCTGCTGATGCAGCTCGTCGGGCAGATTTTTGATCAACACGGACGCCATTGCGGAGGTGCTCCCGATAGCAGAATTCTAGCGCTATGCTAGCATGATTCCAGCTATGGACGATGAGCCGGAACGGGACTCAGCCATTGCGTCCAAGCGGCGGTTGGATCGGACCCCCCAGATCCTGCGGTCGGGGTATGGCCATGACAACCCTTGATTCTAAGAAGCAAGTAAGAAGCAAGGGGTCACCCATTAGCCGCCTCCTGGCAAGTGGCAACACCGCTCCCCGAGGCCCTTTGGTCCCGTGCCTTGGTCTGCCAAGCTCCCTGTTCGCTGGATACGCGGCCCGGGTTTTCACTTGTATCGGTTGCGCGGTCAGCTGACCAATACGCACCGTCGACAGGGGTCAGAGCCCTTTCCTGGAGCTCGGCCACTCCCGGCTCCTCGGGCGGCCACGGCTCGCCTGCCCCACTTTGACCTTCAACGCCCGCTCGATATCTCCCCGGAACCGATCATTGCCCAGTGGCGTGCCGGTCTGCAGGCAAGCCCGGATCTCGTCGATGTGTTGCTCTTCGACATGACCCCGAAACCACTGCCGGTACGCCGCTCTTCGTGTCTGCGCATCCTTGCCCAGTCCAAGATACACCTCATGAGGAGATACCGCAGGGTCCGCAGCTCCCTGCGCGTTGGCGCGGTTGCTCGACCACCGATAACCCCGCGGCTGCATCAACCATTCCGGCCCTTACCGGGTTCAATTCGATATATCGGTAGCACCAGCCCTTTAAAGGTGGCATTTAGCGGGGACAGTCACCTTATGAGCAGCTGGTCAACCATGGATGTCCGGTCGGCTGGACAAATCCCTTGCGATGATGAAGAATGCCCTGGGATGATCTCATTTATCTCGGGGGTGGATCATGTTGGGGAAGATATTTGATGCCTTTGTCCAGGAGAGTCCGCTTTCGGTGATGGCGCGCGGGTTGGCCGAGCGGCTGGTGGATGCGCAGACACTGGATGGGTGGTTCGAGCAGCTCGCTTCAGCCCAATACACGCGCGAGCTATTGTTCTCCTCGCTGTTCAGTCTCATGTCTCAGGTCGTGTGTGGCAGCCAAAAGTCGGTCAACGCCGCCTATCAGTCGGGTAAAGAGCAAGTGGGTACCTCCATCGTCTCGGTGTACAACAAGCTCAAGGGCATCGATGTCGAGACATCCGCGGGATTGGTGCGGTTTACCGCGCGCCAAGCCAGCACTATCATCGAGGACATCCAGGGGGCCTTGCCGCCGCTGCTCCCCGGGTATCGGGCCAAGATACTCGATGGCAACTGTATCAAGGCCAGCGAGCACCGCATCAAGGAGCTGCGCGGCCTGAGTGCGGGTCCCTTGCCGGGCAAATCGCTGGTGGTGCTAGACCCCGCGCTACGCCTGCCCATCGAGGTGTTTCCCTGTGAGGATGGGCACGCCCAGGAGCGCTCCCTGCTCGATGGGGTCCTGGCCACGGTGATGCCCCGAGACCTGTGGATTGCCGACCGCAATTTCTGCACGCTGAAGTTCCTTCACGGCATTGCCGGGGCACAGGCCTACTTTGTCATCCGCGAGCACAAGAACCTGCCGTGGCAACCCATCGCGGGCTCAAGGCTGAGACCGGCCGGCAAGACTGACACCGGGAGCCTCTCCCAGCAATCGGTGGAAATCCTCGATGAGAACGGCCGGGCGCTTCGCCTCAGACGCGTGCGGGTGCGCTTGCACACGCCCACTCGGGACGGTGAACGGGATATCTATCTTCTGACCAACTTGCCTGTGCGCGCGGCCTCGGCGCGCAAAGTCGCCGAGCTCTATCGTGAGCGCTGGACTGTCGAGACGGCCTTCCAGGAATTGGAGGCGCACCTGCATTCTGAGATCAACTCACTGGGCTACCCCAAGGCGGCGTTATTCGGCTTCTGTGTCGCGCTGGTCGCCTACATGGTGATGGCGGTGCTCAAAGCGGCCCTGCGCAGTGTCCATGGCGCACAAACCATCGAGAAAAACTTCTCCGGTTATTACCTGGCTGAGGAGCTCTCTAATGTTTACCGAGGCATGATGATCGCCATCCCAGCGCCCCACTGGGCTATCTTTAGCCAACTCACACAGCGTGAGCTTATCGAGGTGCTGCTAATGCTCGCCCGACACGTAAACCTATCGAGATTCCAAAAACACCCTCGTGGACCAAAGAAACCCACCACAAAGCGCGAAGCCGATCCACGGCACCCCCATGTTTCCACCGCTCGACTGATAGCAGCGCGCAAGAAGTGATTCGGTCACCTTTAAAGGGCTGAGGTAGCACCTGAGCAGATACTCCGAGGCATCGATAACGCTCGCCTTGAATCTCCCCTCCCACAAGGTCCCCGTCCGCCCGTACCTGTGGTTGACATACGGCACGTACCTCCGCCCCACGTACTGCAGCACCCGGCTGATCGAGTCCCTGTCCCGCGGCGTCAGCAACAGGTGAACGTGATTGGTCATCAGCACATAGGCGTGAATCGCGCAGCCATAGCGCTGCGCACCTTCTACAAGCCATCCCAGGTAGGCTCGGTAATCCGAGTCATCGTAAAAAACCGCCTGGCGGTTGTTGCCCCTTTGCACCAGGTGCGCGGGTACCCCCGGCAGGAAGAACCTCTGCTTTCTCGGCATCGTTGCCCCTTCTGTGACCCGACAAGCCGCAATACTCTGAATGTAGCACAGAAAGGGCTCCGACCCGTTTCTGGCAGACCCAGCGCGTGGTCGTAAAAGGCACCGCCCTGCAGTCCAACGCTCGCATTCAGCGCCTGATACAACTGGCGCAGGAAAAAAGAACTGCCAGTGAGAGTTCAGCGTGGTGAACAAGTGGTCGGTGTGGCTGATCGGATCGGCTGAGATAGTGTTTGTCGCGGATGAACGCAGCGGAGTGCAACTGTTGCCTTCGCCCTCTCCCTAACCCTCTCCCGCCGGGAGAGGGGACTCATTGAACGACAGCTCCACTTCGCCAGAGTTAACGTTGCAGGGGCGGGGCTGAGACCCGCCCCTACGTCACATCGGGATTAGGCAAGCGCCATTGCAGTTACAACTTCCTTTTGTCTGTGCATCACAACGACGAGGCACTGATAAAGTCGGCCAGCGCCTCGTCGAGTGCTTCCAATGCCGTACCCATTATGAGCCCGGCCTGCATGTGATAGAGATCGAGCTGGCACGGCACCGGTTCGTGCAGTGCCGCGTTGTGACGGGTGGTGTCGAAGTCATGCCAGGCCAGTATCGGTAGGTCATCCTGCGCGCTGTCCACGCACAGCCAGCCGTGATCTTCGACGATGACTTCAAGACAGCGGTGTCGCGGCAAGGATACCCGCACGGGTTGCGATGCGCGCCGCAGCGCCAGACGCGCGTGGTTGTAGCAATGCGCCTCGATGAGTTTCTGCATCGAGCGCAGCGGTGTGAGTTCCTGCAAGCTCCGCGTCATCGCATCCATCGTTCATACTCATGCAGTGATTCCGTTACCCCGCGCCGTCCGCCGCTTCATCGCCGTCCATATCCAGCGCTCCCTCCTGAAACACACGGCTGGCGCGAATGTCCTCTTCCTGCAGTGTCATCAGATCGATCTTGGTGAGATTCTTGCCGGTACTCGCGAACAGGCGATTGGCCTGGCGCAGGCGTGTGCGATCCAGCGCATTGCGCATCGAGCGCGCGTTGGCGAAGTGCGCCAGCTTCATGCGCAGGGCGATGTATTCCCCGAAGGCGCTCTCGGCCGCCGGACTGAACCGATAGTTCTGTTCGGCCAGCATGAGCTTGGCTATCGCCAGCAGTTCCTCGGGTCGATAGTCCGGAAAATCGATGTGGTGCGCGATGCGTGAGCGCATGCCCGGGTTGCTGTGGAAGAACTTGTCCATGCGGTTTTTATAGCCGGCCAGGATCACCACCAGATCGTCGCGGTTGTTTTCCATCACCTGCAAGAGGATTTCAATGGACTCCTGTCCGTAGTCGCGTTCGTTCTCGGGCCGGTAGAGATAATAGGCCTCGTCGATGAACAGCACGCCGCCCATGGCCTTCTTGATGACCTCTTTGGTCTTGGGCGCGGTGTGACCGATGTATTGACCGACCAGGTCGTCACGGGTCACCGATACCAGATGACCTTCGCGCACGTAGCCGAGTCGATGCAGGATCTCCGCCATGCGCATCGCGACCGTGGTCTTTCCGGTGCCGGGATTGCCGGTGAAACTCATGTGCAGCGTCGGCGTCATCGAGGTGAGCTGCATCTGCTTGCGCACGCGATCGACCAGCAGCAGCGCGGCAGTCTCGCGGATGCGGGTCTTGACCGGCTTGAGGCCGATCAGTTCGCGGTCCAGCTTGTCCAGGACTTCCTGGATGTTCGAATTACGCAACTCGGCGCCGAGATCGACAGGCGTGTCGTCGGGCGGCACCGGGATGGGAATCTCGTGGCTATCGTCGTTCATGAAACCGTTCAGCCTCTGTAATCTACAAATCCCTCGCCCCGGTTCCACGGGGCGCGGGGGACTTACTTTACGACTGACGACAGATCCGCCGGATCAACCGTCGCTCTACTCCATCAATACCGCTCACCTTCCGCCTTGTCGGTCGAATAGCTGTGAATGGTGTAACGGATCGAGCGACCGTCGGCCTCCTGCCGTACCAGGCCGAAGCCGGGCTCTTGCTTCGGCCGGTTGACGATGAACGACATCGCCGGACTTTCATTGCCGCGATGTGAATTGAAGGCCATCACGCGGATATAGTGGCTGGGAAAGGTCTTGCGGCAGTTGTTGATCTCCATGAGGATGCCCGCCGGGTCCTTGAGATCGAACATCGGCATGCCGAACATGTCCCAATAGGTGTTGCGCGGATGCGGATCGTCCGTATATTCCACGCTGACCGCCCAACCGTTTTTCAGGGCGTACTTGATCTGCGCGGTGATCTGCTCGTCGGTCAGATCGGGCAGGAACGAGAACTGACCCTGTGTGATGCGATTACCGAGATTGGTCATCATGATGATAGCTCCTCGTGATCAGTTGCTGGCGGTGGCCGTGGGTACGAAGTCCGCCGTGTCGGTGGATTCGTAGTTGAAGGTGATGTCCTTCCAGGTTTCGAGCGCGGCCTTCAGCGGCGAACACCACTTGGCGGCGGCCTCGAGAATCTGCGGACCTTCCTTCATGTAGTCGCGACCTTCATTGCGTGCCATCACCATGGTTTCCAAGGCCACGCGGTTGGCGATCGCGCCGGCCTGAATTCCCATTGGGTGACCGATGGTGCCGCCGCCGAACTGCAGGATCACGTCTTCGCCGAGGTAGTGGAGCAGCTGATGCATCTGACCGGCGTGAATGCCTCCCGAGGCCACCGGCATGACCTTGTTGAGGGAGGCCCAGTCCTGTTCGAAGAACAGGCCGTTCTCCAGACTCACCGGCGTGTGTGTCTCGCGCAGGGTGTCGTAGAAACCCTTGATCATGAGCGGATCGCCTTCCAGCTTGCCGACCACGGTGCCGGCGTGAATGTGGTCCACGCCCGCCATGCGCATCCATTTGCAGATCACACGGAAGTTCATGCCGTGATTCTTCTGGCGCGAGTAGGTCGAATTGCCGGCGCGGTGCAGATGCAGAATCATGTCGTTCTTGCGCGCCCATTGCGCCATGGTCTGAATCGCGGTGTAGCCGATCACGAGATCGATCATGACAATGGTCGAACCGAGGCTCTTGGCGAACTCGGCGCGTTCGATCATCTTGTCCATGGTGCCGGCGGTGACGTTGAGATAATGACCCTTCACCTCGCCGGTGGCCGCGGAGGCGCGGTTCACCGCTTCCATGCAATACAGGAACCGGTCGCGCCAGTGCATGAAGGGTTGCGAGTTGATGTTCTCGTCGTCCTTCACGAAGTCGAGACCGCCTTTCAGCGCTTCGTACACCACGCGCCCGTAGTTGCGGCCGGACAGGCCGAGCTTGGGCTTGGTGGTGGCGCCGAGCAGCGGACGGCCGAATTTATCGAGACGCTCGCGTTCCACGATGATGCCGGTGGCCGGACCCTGGAAGGTCTTGAGATAGGCGACCGGCAGACGCATGTCTTCCAGGCGCAACGCCTTGACCGCCTTGAAGCCGAACACGTTGCCGATAATCGATGCGGTGAGGTTGGCGATCGAGCCTTCTTCGAACAGGTCGAGGTCATAGGCGATGTAGGCGAAATACTGCGCCTCATTGTTGGTGCCGGGACCGGTGTTGGGCACCAGTTCGGAACGATAGGCCTTGGCACGATACAACTCGCAGGCGGTCAGGCGATCGGTCCATACCACGGTCCAGGTCGCGGTGGACGATTCGCCCGCGACCGCCGCCGCGGCCTCCTCGTGATCGACACCGGGTTGCGGGGTGATGCGGAACAGCGCGATGACATCGGTATCCTTGGGTTTGTAATCCGGTTCCCAGTAACCCATTTTTTTGTAGGGGATGACGCCGGACTTGTAACGTTCCTTGCCTTCACTCAGCGTTTGTGACTTGCTCATGACAGCCTCCGAACAGTAGATGGTTAACCGTCGCAACGGTCTTGGCCCGATCCATGTCGGCCATACGGATTCGCCCCGCCGGTCGAGCCGTTTGCGATACGGGAGTGAGGATGCCGTCGGCGAATCATAAATGACAGTCAGTTGTTTCTATTGTAATGATCGACTATCGTCTATCCATTCCCACCGGCATCCGTACCGGATCGCGACCACCAACGCGGAGTCACACGCATGCGACATTCGACATTTCGCCAACTGGAAGTCTTCGAGGCCCTCGCCCGCCACGGCAGCTTCACGCGCGCCGCCGAAGAACTGTTTCTGACGCAACCGACCGCCAGCATGCAGATCAAGAAACTCAGCGCCACGATCGGCCTGCCGCTCTACGAACAAATCGGCAAACGCATCTTTCTCACCGACGCCGGGCGCGCGCTGCAAGCCACCTGCCGCGAGATCTTCAGCGTGCTGGACCGCTTCGAGATGCAGGTGTCGGACATGAAGGGCCTGAAGCAGGGCAAGCTGCGGCTGGCGGTCATCACCACCGCGAAATATTTTGCGCCGCGACTGTTGGGGAAATTCTGCGAGCAATATCCCGGTGTCGACGTCACGCTCAAGGTGAGCAACCGCGAGCGGATACTGGAACGCCTCAACGACAACCAGGACGATCTGTATATCCTGGGTCAACCGCCGGAGGGATTGGAGGCGGTCACCGAACCGTTCATGGAAAATCTGATGGTGGTGCTGGCTCCGAACAATCATCCGCTGGTCGGCAAGCGCAACATCCCGCTGGCACGACTGGCCAAGGAACCCTTCATCATGCGCGAGCCCGGTTCCGGCACGCGCATGGCGGTGGAGCGTCTGTTCCACGAACACCGTCTGCCTATCACGGTGCGCATGGAACTGGGCAGCAACGAGGCCATCAAGCAGGCCATTGTCGGCGGACTCGGCGTGTCGGTGCTGTCACGGCACACGCTGGCGCTGGATGCGGCGGTGGGGCAACTCGCGACACTCGATGTGCAGCACTTCCCGATCCACGGCCAGTGGCATGCGGCCTATCCCGCAGGCAAGCAACTCTCCGTGGTGGCACAGACCTTCCTCGACTATCTGCGCAGCGCAACCGAAATGATGCAAGACATTCCCTGTCACCAAACAACACAGAAAGTCGCCGGCCCGCCGATCACGCCGCCACCCGCCGCAATGAAACGCAAGTCGCGCGGCACAACCCGCAAGACTTCCCGGTAACCGGGTTCACACCCGCGCTTCAGCGCTGACCGTAGGATTTGAGCTTGCGGTACAGCGTGCGCTCGCTGATGCCGAGCAGCCCAACCGCCTGGCGGCGGTTGCCGTTGCAACGTGTGCGCCGGGCATGGCGCGTTACTTCGTAGGTGGAAGTCCTATGGCCAGGTTTTCGCAGAGCCGAAGGCAAGGAGAAGGGCAAGGGCGTCATCGTGAGGTGGGGTCTGCGCATTCCACGCGACTCGGCCACCTGTTCCAAGGTTATCCGGCTGGCGATTCCAGCGGCATTCGGCCATCCGTTCCTCGGGGATTCGTCCGGGGCAGTCGGAGCGAAGCGACGCAGGTGTAGCATTGTTACTCGGCGGTAGGGGTGGCGGTCAACCTCTTTGCCTGGCACTTGCGCATCGACTGAATAATCGGGGACGTACCACGATTCCGGGGCGGGCGAGTATGTCCGGAGTCGGCCGGGACCGAGCTTCAGCTGCTCCCAATATAAGCAGGAGCTGAAAGACTCCTCTTGGGCGAACTGAGAAATGCCGATGGACCTTGCGCCGGTGCTCCAGGCCTCAACGATCTGGGCGTCCCGCCGCTGACGGTCGATCTTGCGCACCCGAATCGTGCTGCCGCCAAATCGCCATTGCAGTCCCGCGACCAGCTTCTTGATCGGCTCGCGGTCGGCATCCAGCTCGGCTAGGTCTTGGCGAAGTCAGGCGAACAGGTCAGTCATCGGCCAAGGGTGTGCGCGGTCGCCAAGGTCTGAAATCGCTCGGCGCAGGCCGTCAACTCCGCCTCGGCGCGCAGCTCGGTGCTGTCTCCAGCTCTCGGCCGTGGCGGCCGGGTCCGCTGTCGCACAGATCCGCGCGAGCGTCCGCTGGACTATGACGCGCCGGCCGCCCTCTGTCATGACGAGACGGCCCGCACGGGCCAACTCGGTCACCCAGGACAGGGACCGTCCGATGTGCCGCGCGAATTCGGCTTTGCCCATCGTGGCCCTCGCACCGCTGCGGTCCGTGTTCGGTAAATTCGAAGCGTTCTCACTACGCACGAAGCGGGGTGCGAATTACCCGCACCAGAATAGCTCAGGAAGGACCCGGAGCAGACCAAAACGGGTACATCCGCCTGGCGCCCACATCGGCATCCGGTCAGGTTTCCCCCGGATCTTGCGCCTGGTCCAGGCGACGGGGGCATTCACGCTGACCGGCGACAGCACCGGCAGCTCGGTGGAATGCCCACCCGGGAGAACAACTTAACCACCAAGTCGACCGCGGGCCCAGGCCCCAACTGGGCAGCTCAGCCGAGGTCTTTCAGGCCATCGAAGACACCGCGAAGCCCCGGGGACGGGGCGAAGCACAGAGCCTCGATATGCGTCCTCGACGGACCCTCGCGTAGCAAATCCGCACGGCCAAAAACATTGAGCGGGATCAAGATCCGGCCGCCCGAGCGCGCCGTTTTGACAAAGGTCAAGGGAAACGCATCAGATATCGCTAATAAAGAAGCCAGAAACGGCGCTATCGCCCGGAACCGCGACCGGAGCACGACTGGTGGATGCACGAGTGTCCGAGAAAAGACTGGCAACGCTTGCGTATCTGGGCTCGGTACTCGATCTCGGCGACCCCGCGGAGGAACTGCTCGATCTGCTCAGCAGCGGAAGCCGGCTGTTGAGCGCGCCCCGCGGCGGCCTGATCTGCTACGCGGAAGAGCAGCCGGCGGGGTGCTTCTTTATCGTCCAGGGCACCGTCAAGCTCTGTCTCATCGGACAGGACGGCACCGAGCGCGTACTGGCCTTGCTCGAGCAAGGCTGCAGTTTCGGCGAGTCGTCCATCTGGCTGGGCAGACCCGACCGACTCTGCGCGCAGGCCATCGAGGAGTCCCTGCTGCTGCAGCTGGGCCGGGCCGCCATGCTGCGCGCGACCAGGGCATACAGCGAGTTTGCCGACGCCCTGCTGCGCTGCATCAGCGGGCAAAGCGTTCGCCTCCTCAACACGCTCTACGACTCGAGCTTCCTCAACGCACGCGACCGGGTGGTGCACTTCCTATTGGGGCACGCGACGCCGACGGCCGGCGGGGACGGCCAGACCGAGGTCAGGCTGCCGGCCTGCAAGGCGCTCACGGCGGCGGCCCTGCACATGACCGCAGAGACCTTCTCGCGGGAGATCCACGGACTCGCTCGGGCCGGCCTGCTGACGGTGGAGCACCGCACGATCCGGCTACACGATCCGGCCAGGCTCCGGGGGCTGCTGGCCGATTGCGCAGCAGAGCCCTGAGACCCGCGCCTCAGCCGCCCAAGGCCGACATCGGCCGGCCGATCTGATCCGGGCGCGTGAGCAGCTCATGTCGCTCGGGCTTGCGCAGGACCGCCGCGGCGATAGCCTCGGCGAGCTCGGCCTCCGAGGCGCCCGCGCGCAGCAGGGGCCGCAGCTCGACGCGGTCCTCCTGGCCGAGGCACAGGTACAGCGTCCCGTCCACCGCCAGACGCACCCGGTTGCAGGTCGCGCAGAAATGCTGGGACAGGGGGGTGATGAAGCCGACGACGAGATCGGTACCGCCCACCTGCCAGTAGCTCGCCGGTCCGCTGCCCCGGAGCGCGGCAGGTCTGAGGCCAAAGCGCCGGTCCAGGCGCTCACGCACCTCCGCGAGGTCGACGAAGTGCCGGTTGGCGGCCCGCCCGCCCGCGCCGATGGGCATGGCCTCGATGAACCGCAGCGTATAGCCGCGCGCCAGACAGAGCTCGGTCAGCGCCTCGACCTCGCCGTCGTTGATGCCCCGCATGACGACGGTGTTGATCTTCACGGGGCGGAACCCCACCCGGTCCGCCGCGCTCAGGCCGTCCAGCACGGCCGCGAGATCTCCGCCGGTGATGTGCCGAAACCGCTCGGGATCGAGCGAATCCAGGCTCAGGTTGACGCGCCGCACACCGGCGGCAAAGAGCTTCCGACGCAAAGAGTGCGAGCCGTGACCCGTTGGTGCTGATCGAAAGGTCCTCGACGCCGGGAACCACGCCGATTCGGCGCACGATATCCAAGACGTCGCGGCGTACCAGCGGCTCGCCGCCGGTCACTCGCAGATGCCTCAAGCCGAGGCGGGCGAACGCGCGCACGACGCGCTCGATCTCGTGGGGCGACAGCCAATCGGCGGGGGCCCGGAAGCCCCGATGCGTGCGCGGCAGACAGTAAAAGCAGCGCAGGTCGCAGCGATCGGTCACCGACAGGCGCAGATAAGAGATCCTGCGGCCGAAACCGTCGTACAGCCCCGAGGCCTTTTCCGTCATCTCATCCTCCGCTTGAGCGCGTCGGTCGTCGCAAGCAACCGGTCGCTCCGCCCACGACACCGGGCACCCCCAACAGTGCGCCACAGGCGGGCGGCGCCGGTCTTGATTCAGATCAATCCGGCGACGAGCGCCAGGACCGTCTTGATCTCCATCAAGCCTCCCTGGCGCGAAGGATGGTTCATTGTGGCTGGAGCTACCTTCGAGCGACTCCTCTTTAGACTATGGCAGCCACGGGCAGAGCGTTGAGCCGACGTCAGTTTCTTCGCGCCGACCTGCGAGGGGAGCGCGCGCCGGTGCGCCCGCCCTGGTCCGTGCCCGAGGATGCGTTCGTCGAACGCTGCACCCGCTGCGACCGCTGCATCGATGCCTGCGCGCAGGGCGTTCTCGCACGGGGCTCCGGCGGTTTTCCCGAGGCCCGGTTCACCGGCGGGGCCTGCACCTTCTGCGGCGACTGCGCCCGCGCCTGCCCCGAGAACGCGTTCGAGCGAGCCGAGCCGTCCGCCCGCGCGGCCTGGAGGCTGAGGGCCCAGGTCCTCGACGCCTGCCTCGCCGCCAGGGGTGTGGTCTGCCGCGCCTGCGGTGATGTCTGCGAGCCGCGGGCGATCCGTTTCCGCCTCCTTCCCGGCGGCCGGGCGCTCCCGCTGATCGAGCGCGCGGGCTGCACCGGATGTGGCGGCTGCATCGGGGTGTGCCCCGTAGGAGCCATTCGACTCGAGCCGATTGACGAAGAGGAGCGCGATCCATGAGCGAGCTCAACCTGTGTGGCGTGCTCGTCCACACCCGGGCCGAGCAGGGCGCCGCCGTGCGCGCCCGTCTCACCGGGCTGCCCGGCGTAGAGGTACACGCGCTCACCGAAGACGGGCGACTGGTGCTGACCGTCGAGGACAGCCCCGGGCACAGCTGCATCGATACGATCACCGGCCTCTATGACGTCGAGGGCGTGCTGTCCGCCTCGGTCGTCTACCAGCACACCGATCTCGACGAAACCGATCAGGAGTCGAACCCATGAAACTGACGCGGCGTGACTTCATCAAGACGCATGCCGCCGCTGCCACCGCAGCGGCCGCCGGCATCACCCTTCCCGGAATCCGCACCACCCTGGCCGCGGAGGGCGACGATATCCGGTGGGACAAGGCGCCCTGCCGGTTCTGCGGCACCGGCTGCTCGGTGCTGGTGGGCGTGAAAGACGACCGGGTGGTGGCGACTCAGGGCGATCCCGACGCGCCGGTGAACCGGGGGCTCAATTGCATCAAGGGCTACTTCCTGTCCAAGATCATGTACGGCAAGGACCGCATCACTCAGCCCCTGCTGCGCAAGAAGAACGGCAAGTTCGCGAAAGACGGCGATTTCGAGCCCGTGTCCTGGGACGAGGCCTTCGCAATCATGGCCGAGAAGTGGAAGGCGGCCATCGCGAAGGACCTGGAGGAGAACAAAGGCAAGCCGCCGGAAGAGATCACCTCCCGGGTCGGCATGTTCGGGTCCGGCCAATGGACGGTGTTCGAGGGCTACGCCGCCTCCAAGCTGTACAAGGCCGGTTTCCGCTCCAACCACATCGACCCGAACGCGCGCCACTGCATGGCCTCGGCCGTGGGCGCCTTCATCCGCGCCTTCGGTGCCGACGAGCCCATGGGCTGCTACGACGATCTGGAGCATGCCGATGTGTTCGTGCTCTGGGGCTCGAACATGGCGGAGAACCATCCGGTGCTCTGGTCGCGTCTCACCGACACCCGCCTCACCAAGCCGGGCTGCGAGGTTCATGTCCTGTCCACCTTCGAGAACCGCTGTTTCGAGCTGGCCGACAACGGCATGATCTTCACCCCCCAGACCGACCTGGCGATCCTCAACTACATCGCCAACTACATCATCCAGCACGACGCGGTTAACTGGGACTTCGTCAACAAGCACGTCAACTTCACCAAGACGCCCACCGACATTGGCTACGGTCTGCGCCCGGACAACCCCCTGGAGAAGGCGGCCAAGAACCCCGGCAAGGGCAAGCTCACCAAGATCGATTTCGAGGAATACAAGAAATCGGTCGCGCCCTACACCCTGGAGCATGTCTCCGAGATGTCCGGGGTGCCCAAGGCGCAGCTGGAGCGTCTCGCCGAGGTCTACGCCGACCCCAAGCGCAAGGTCACCTCCTACTGGACCATGGGCTTCAACCAGCACGTGCGCGGGGTCTGGGTGAATGGCCTGCTCTACAACGTGCATCTGCTGACCGGCAAGATCTCCGAGCCGGGCAACAGCCCGTTCTCGCTCACCGGCCAGCCTTCGGCCTGCGGCACCGCGCGGGAGGTCGGGACCTTCTCCCATCGTCTGCCCGCGGACCTGGTGGTGGCCAAGCCCGAGCACCGGGCCTTCTCGGAAAAGGTCTGGAAGCTGCCCGCCGGCACCCTGCCGGGCAAGATCGGCTACCACGCGGTGCTGCAGAGCCGCATGCTCAAGGACGGCAAGCTCAACTGCTACTGGGTCACCACCAACAACAACATGCAGGCCGGACCCAACATCAATGAAGAGGTCTACCCGGGCTGGCGCAATCCCGCTAACTTCATCGTGGTGTCCGATCCCTACCCCACGGTGTCGGCCATGGCGGCCGACCTGATCCTGCCCACCGCCATGTGGACCGAAAAGGAGGGCGCCTACGGCAACGCCGAGCGCCGAACCCAGTTCTGGCGCCAGCAGGTCAAGGCGCCGGGCGAGTCGCGCTCGGATCTCTGGCAATTCGTGGAATTCTCCAAGCGCTTCAAGACCGACGAGGTCTGGCCCGCCGAGCTGCTCGCAGCCAACCCCGAGTACCAGGGCAAGACGCTCTACCAGGTGCTCTACGCCAACGGCCAGGTGGACCAGTATCCCAAGCAGCGGGTCACCGACGACCGGGGCAACAGCTACCCCAACGACGAGATGGACGAGTTCGGCTTCTACCTGCAGAAGGGTCTGTTCGAGGAGTACCGCCGCTTCGGCATCGAAGGGCCGAAGAAGGGCCACGACCTGGCCGAGTTCGACGCCTACCACAAGGCCCGCGGCCTGCGCTGGCCGGTGGTCGGCGGCAAGGAGACCCTGTGGCGCTACCGCGCCGGCTTCGACCCCTTCGTGGCCGCTGAGGACGGCATCCGCTTCTACGGCAACCCCGACGGGCGGGCCAACATCATCTTCGCCCCCTATGAGCCGCCGGCCGAGTCCCCGGATGCGGAGTACGACCTGTGGCTGGCGACCGGTCGCGTGCTGGAGCACTGGCACACTGGCTCCATGACCCGGCGCGTGCCCGAGCTGCACCGCGCGGTCCCCGAGGCGGTGGTGTTCATGAACGGCGCGGATGCAAAGAAGCGCGGCCTGCGCGACGGCGACATGGCCCGGATCGCCAGCCGACGCGGCGAGATCACCGCCCGCGTCGATACCCGAGGGCGCAACCGCATGCCCGAGGGCCGGGTGTTCGTGCCCTTCTTGGACGCGGGACGCCTGGTCAACAAGCTGGTCCTCGACGCCACCGACCCCTTGTCCAAAGAGACGGACTTCAAGAAGTGCGCGGTCAAGATGGTGAAGGCCTGACGCCCCCCGGCTGGGCTCGGGATACCGAGTTGCGGCCGACGGTCGCTCCAAGGCCCCGGTGACCTCTGTGGCCGCCTTAGCGTTGGTCTCGATATGAGCGAGCGCGACATCCCCGACACCCGCCAGGGCCGGCGCCGGTTTCTGCAGGACAGCTTGCGCAGCGCCTGCGCGGTCGGTCTGGTCAGCCTCGGCCTGGGCCTTTACAACCGCCAGGCCCGCGCCCTGCCGGCGACCGCAATCCGCCCGCCGGGCGCGCTGCCGGAGCCTGATTTTCTGGGCGCCTGCGTGCGCTGCGGGCTGTGCGTGCGCGACTGTCCCTACCACACCCTCAGCCTGGCCGAGCTCGGGGACCGCGTGGCCGTGGGCACGCCCTATTTCGTCGCCCGCTCGGTGCCCTGCGCGATGTGCGAGGACATCCCCTGCATCAAGGCCTGTCCGACCGACGCCCTGGACCACGGGCTCACCGACATCAACCGGGCGCGCATGGGCCTGGCCGTGGTGGTCGATCACGAGACCTGCATCGCCTACCAGGGGCTGCGCTGCGAGGTCTGCTTCAACAGCTGCCCGGTGCGCGGCAAGGCGATCCGATTGGAGTACCGGCACAACCCGCGCACCGGCATGCACGCCCTGTTCATCCCGGTGGTCTATTCCTCGGACTGCACCGGCTGCGGCAAGTGCGAGCAGGCGTGCATCCTGGACGAGGCGGCGGTCAAAGTGTTCCCGATCGCCCTGGCCAAGGGCATGCTCGGCCGCCATTACCGCCTCGGCTGGCAGGAGAAACAGGCCGCCGGTGGGAGCCTGGTCACCCCGGACCCGGAGCACCGATACAACCTGCCCGAGGGGATGCGCTACGACTATTCCGGCCGCGGCCTGATTCAGCAGGGCGAGAGCGACAGCCCCTTCCCGTCCAATCCGCTGGACACCCTGAATCGCAAGGGAGGGCCCTGAATTGGCGGCCTTCCCGAAGAGACCGGGTGCGGATGCGGTGGCCAGCAAGGGCCGGCTGCGCGCCCACCAGTGGCTGCTGCTGCGCCGCTCGAGCCAGCTCGGCGTGCTGGGCCTGTTCCTGGCCGGCCCCTGGCTCGGGCTATGGATCGTCAAAGGCAATCTCGCCTCCAGCCTGGCCCTCGGGGTGCTGCCGCTGACCGATCCGCTGGTGCTGCTGCAGGAGCTGCTCGCCGGCCATCGACCCCAGCTTGCGGCATTCACGGGCGCCGCCATCGTCCTGGTCTCGTACCTGCTGGTCGGCGGACGCGTCTATTGCGCCTGGGTCTGTCCGATCAACCTCATCACCGACGCGGCCGCCTGGCTGCGCGGGCGCCTCGGCATCAAGGGCGGGACGCACTTCTCCCGGGGTCTGCGCTACTGGCTGCTGGGCGCGATCCTGCTCGGCGCCGCCCTGAGCGGCGGCCTGCTCTGGGAGCTAATCAACCCGGTCACCCTGGTGTTCCGAGGCCTGGTGTTCGGTATGGGCCTGGCCTGGGGCATGGTGGCGGCCGTATTTCTGTTCGACCTGCTGGTCAGCCGCCGGGCCTGGTGCGGGCATCTGTGCCCCGTCGGCGCGTTCTACGCCCTGATCGGCCAGCTCAGCCCGCTGCGAGTCAGCGCCACCGGCAGAGAGCGCTGCAACGACTGCATGGACTGCTTCGCCGTATGCCCCGAGCCGCAGGTCATACGCCCGGCGCTCAAGGGTGCGCCCCAGGGCAACGGGCCGGTGATCCTGTCCGGCGAGTGCACCAACTGCGCGCGCTGCATCGACGTCTGCTCCCGCGACGTGTTCCGTTTCGCCATTCGCTATCCAAACGGCCCGACCCCGGTCGGCACCATCGAAAAGAGTGAGGTCTTGCCATGAAACAGCACATTCAACTGGGTCTCGCACTCACCCTGGGGCTCGCCCTCGCGCCGATGCCGACCACCGCCGACAACCTCAAATCCCTGCGCGGTGACGCCGCAATCAGCGGTCCTTCCCTCGGCGCCGAAAGGCTGCACCTGATCAACAACAAGGAGGACATCCCGCGCGACTTCGAGCAACAGCCCCCGCTGATACCGCACAAGGTGGACAAGTACGTGGTCAACCTGAAGAAGAACGAATGCCTGGACTGCCATGGCAAGGCGCAGGCCAAAAAGGAGGGCACCACCGCCATCAGCGAGAGCCACTACCAGACCCGTGACGGCAAGACCCTGAAGACCCTCGCGCCCCGCCGCTACCTGTGTACCCAGTGCCACGTGCCACAGTACGATGCCCAGCCGCTGGTCGCGAACACCTTCAAGCCGGTCAACGCGGCCAAGCGCAAGTAACCGAGGCGAGGATGCCGCGCAGCAGGCGGGGCACCCCATCAAGCCGATGAGGCTCGAGTCGACGCCAACGGCCGCCTAAGGCCGACAGCCGGCCCGGATGTGGATGTTCCATCTGCTGTGACGACCCTTGCTCCCTGGCTGCAGCGTCCGACAGATTACTCGGCGCCTATCCTTGCACCGAACGTCGCGTAACTGATGGTCGTGTCATTGCGGCTGCCCGACTTGAAGGCCAGCAGCCCGTCGCCGATAACGACGTCACAGGCCGGCAGCGCCTTCCCATCGGCGCCCAGATATTCGTGCCAGCTGCCGCCGATCAATCCCATCAAGAATTCCCCGCTGCCGAGGCCTCCCTTGCCCATGCCTGCTATGAACAGCGTCCCGTCGGGAGCAATCGCAGCGGTTTGCCCGAAGCCGAGCTTGCCATTGCCGCCCTTCATGACTCCCCCGGTCCCGGCGGCAGGGCGAGCCACGGCCGGCGCCCGCGCGGTGGCATAGGCATAGTCACTGCCATAACCGTCGACCGTGCCATAAGCGTAGGCGCCGGCGTTCATGGCGTAGCCAAACACCGCCGGTCCCAGGGTCCCGATCGCAATCGACCGCCCCGTGTCATCGAGCAACCTGAACTTCGCCTTACCGGCAGCATCGCGGTAAGCGACGAGCCCATGGTCGGCGATCAGGGGGGCGTTCCCCACCCCATCCTGCCCGCTCAGGTCGTGCTTGGTCAGCGCCGCGCCCGGCGCGGCTTTCGCCGTGTAGATCGCGCTCTTGCGCTGGGATGATACCGCGACCTGTCCGCTCGCGGCATCAACTGCGACCGCAGTCGCTTCGCGACCCTGGAAGTCGGCATTGGAGAGCGCAAAGATCACCGGCTCGGGACCGCTCAAATCGATCAGCTTCACCACGGAGCGATCCTTCACCTTGCGCGCATCATTGATGGTCGCGACGAGGTATCCCGAGACATCCAGTGGATTGGCCTCGTGCAGGCTCTTGACCGGCAGTGCCAGGTAGATGTCATCCGTGGGAATCTTTTTCAATTCGCCGGTGACCGTGTCGAAAACGGCGACGCTGTTTCCGTTGACCAGGACGATCTTCTTGCCGGCAACCTTGACGTAAGCCGAGCGGAAGCTCTGGCCTTCCGGAATCGAACGGCTCTCGGTATCGCCGATTCTCATGTAGGCGACGCCGTTGAAGCCGCCGGTGCCAAAGGCGATCACGCCGTCGCCCGCAGACAGGGCGGCGTCGAACCGGGCGACAACCGGCGTATTGACCAGCGAGAACGGCCGCTTCGGATCGTAGGTCGTCGCCACCTGCCAACGCTTCAGATCGGCCGCGGTTGGTCCGGCGGCTCCGGTGGCCGGCGCCTCGGCCGCGGGCCCGTTGCCTGCCTCGGCCCAGTAATTGTCGCTGGATCGCCCGTGCTTGGTGGGATCCGTGCTGCGCGGGGTGAGAAATGCGGCGTGCGGCTGGTAATCCAAGGCGCTGCGCGGATTCGGCTTGATCTTGCCGCCGGCGACTTCGTAGCTGTAACGCGCAATCTCCTGGTCCTCGCGGTTTACCACAAGCTGGTAAAGTCCGTCCTGCTTCACGAAGTCCGCCACCCGCACCCAGTCGCCACCGGCCGCCTTCGGAAACTGCAGCTCGAATTCGCTGCGGCCGGGATTACTGGTGGCAACGACGTTGTTGCGGGTCTCGTAGATCGTCTGCCCACGATAGAGCACGCGAACATTGAAGTCTTCCCGCTTGCCGCCAGGAGTTTGCAGCCACAGCACGACACCGAGGCGCGCACCGGGGTCGGCGGGGGGATCGGCCGTCAGCATGGCGAGGTGCGACCAGGGCCCGGTGACGAGCATCTGCTTGTCGGGCGCAAAGGGGTCGGAGCCGCCGACGAATTCGGCCGCGAACGGCAGGCTGGCAATCACGCTGTCGTCAAAAACGACGTCGATCTGGTACTGCCCCGGACCAGGTACCTTGAAGATCGGCGGTGGCCCCATGGCCTGCAGCCGCGCAAACACCCCGTCCACCGGCTGCAGGATGTGCGGCAATCGCTGCAGCTCCTGTCCATCGCGGTTGAGTGTGACATAGAACCGGAGCGGCTCGTTGGCGGCTCCGGTGTACAGGGCATCCTGCGGCGCGAACAGCGTGCCGATCTGGTCGATGAGAATAGTGCCGTTATCATGGGCCTTCACCCCTGTCAGCAACGAGGCGTAATCGACAGAAGGTGATTGCGACCAGCCCAGCGTGGGCAGGACCAGAAGGCTCAGGGCGAAGGCCAGTCGGCGAAGGATCCCCATGTGAATGTCCTCTTGTGTGAACATGGTAAAGAATAAGCTGCTCCGCCCATCGCGCATCCCTCGCCTGCAGCAACGGAAAATAGAGGCGCATCCTTGTGCCACAAGCCGGTGGCCTAAAGCAGCGTTGTTGAGCGTCCAGCCCGACAGGAGCCAGGTAAAGAAATCAGGGAGCCAGAAGATCAGGCTCGACAGCCCGACAATGCGGATACCCCCCAAGACCGTCATACGGTCGCATTTCTCCCACAAGCTCCAGCGGCCAGCGGGCGGGCATGGATCGAGATTGAAAAAATAGCGCAGATCCCCGAACGCTTCCACCCGGTCACCGGGCTGGGGCACGAGCGCGCCGCCACCCTGAGATCCCTGGCACGGGCCGCGCCGCCGAGCGTACCGGGACCCATCGACAACCTGTCGCCCAGCCCCCCATGCGAGCGCGCTTTCAAACACCCAGTCTTGGGCAGTGACAGCGTTCCCGGGATAAGGCGGCATTGCATCCCGGAGCCGGGCCTCTTAGCCTTGGCACCTCGACGGCGGGCTGCATGGGGCGGCCCGACCCCCGACCGGCCGGGGAGAGCGGCGGATGGCCCGACTGCTGCGTTTGTTTCGCACCTCCATCGGCAGCAAGCTGGTGGTCGCCGCCACCGGGCTGCTGCTGCTGGGGTTTCTGTTGGTCCATATGATCGGCAACCTGAAGATCCTCCAGGGCCCCGAGGCGCTCAACGACTACGCCACCTGGCTCCAGGGTCACCCGCTGTTGTGGGTGTTTCGCATCGGGCTGCTGGGGCTGTTCGGGCTGCATATCGTCCTCGCGGGGCGTCTCGCCTATGAGAGCCGCGCCGCACGCCCCGAGGGCTACCGGGTCAGCCACCGCACCCGCTCGACCCTGTTCAGCCGCAACATGCTGGCCACCGGGCTCCTGGTGCTGGGGTTTCTGATCTATCACCTGCTGCATCTCACCCTCGGAGTGACCGGGCCCGATATGGCGAGCCTGCTCGACGCCCGGGGACGGGTGGATGTCTACGCCCGGGTGATCACCAGCTTCCGAGATCCGCTCATCACCGCGCTCTATTTGGCGGCCATGGCCCTGCTGGGCTTCCATCTGACCCATGCGATCGGCAGCCTGCTCCAGACCCTGGGCTTCAACCACGAGAGCTACCAGCCGCTGATCCAGGTGCTCTCACCGCTGCTTGCCTGGGTGCTGGCGCTGGGCTTCGCCACGGTCCCGCTGCTGGTGCAGCTGGGCGTGCTCGGCCTCCCGGGAGGGCACTGACATGGCCGATCCGCTCGATCCCCGCGTCCCTTCCGGACCCCTCGAAGAGCAGTGGCACCGCCACCGGACCGAGGTCCGGCTAATCAGCCCGGCCAACAAGCGCCGCTACCGGATCATCGTGGTCGGCACCGGCCTGGCCGGTGCCTCGGCGGCGGCCACCCTGGGGGAGCTGGGCTACCGGGTGGAGGCCTTCACCTTCCACGACAGCCCGCGCCGGGCCCACTCGGTGGCCGCCCAGGGCGGCATCAACGCCGCCAAGAACTATCGCAACGACGGCGACGGGGTCGAGCGGCTGTTCAAGGACACGATCAAGGGCGGGGATTTTCGATCGCGGGAGGCCAACGTCTACCGCCTCGCCCATATCAGCAACCACATCATCGACCACTGTGTGGCCCAGGGCATCCCCTTCGCCCGCGACTACGGCGGCTATCTGGACAACCGCTCTTTCGGCGGCGCCCAGGTCTCGCGCACCTTCTACTCCCGGGGCCAGACCGGCCAGCAGCTGCTGCTCGGGGCCTACGGGGCCCTGAGCCGCCAGGTCCACGCCGGCCAGGTGCACCTGCACACCCGCACCGAGATGCTCGACCTGGTGGTCGAGGACGGGCGGGCGGTCGGCATCATCTCCCGCAACCTGGTGGACGGGCGCATCGAGCGCCACCGGGCCGAGGCGGTGGTACTGGCCACCGGCGGGTACTCCAATGTCTTCTATCTCTCCACCAACGCCATGGCGTGCAACGTCACGGCCAGCTACCGGGCGTGGCGGCGTGGGGCCTTCTTCGCCAACCCCTGCTTCACCCAGATCCACCCCACCTGCATCCCGGCCTCGGTGCCCCACCAGTCCAAGCTGACCCTGATGTCGGAGTCCCTGCGCAACGACGGGCGCATCTGGGTACCCCGCCAGAACGGCGAGAGCCGCAGTCCCCAGGCCATCCCCGAAGAGGAGCGCGACTACTACCTGGAGCGCCTGTATCCCGCCTTCGGCAACCTGGCCCCTCGGGACATTGCGTCGCGGGCGGCCAAGGCGGTATGCGACCAGGGACGCGGCGTGGGCCCCACCGGTCTGGGGGTCTATCTGGACTTCGCCGAGTCCGTCCAGCGCCTGGGACGCGCCGCTATCGGGCAGCGTTACGGCAACCTGTTCGAGATGTACCAGCGCATCACCGGCGAGGACCCCTGGGCCGTTCCCATGCGCATCTACCCCGCCGCCCACTACACCATGGGCGGCCTGTGGGTAGGCTACGACCTGATGACGACCCTGCCCGGGCTGTTCGCCATCGGTGAGGCCAACTTCTCCGACCACGGCGCCAACCGCCTGGGGGCCAGCGCCCTGATGCAGGGCCTGGCCGACGGCTATTTCATCCTGCCCCAGACCATCGGCCATTACCTGGCCGGGGTACGCCCCGGCGAGAGCGCCACCAAACGGGAGGCGTTCCACGCCGTGCAGGCCGAGGCCGAGGCACGACTGGATCGGCTGGTCGGTAACCGGGGCCGCCAGAGCGTGGACGGCCTGCATCGGCGTCTCGGCCAGATCATGTGGGAGCACTGCGGCATGTCGAGGGACCAGGCGGGCCTCAAGCGGGCCCTGGAGCTGATCCCGACCCTGCGCGAGGAATTCTGGGCCGACCTGTGCGTCTGCGCCGGTCGCGACGAGCTCAACGTTGCCCTGGAGCAGGCCGGCCGGGTGGCCGATTTCATGGCGTTCTCCGAGCTGCTGGTGCGCGATGCCCTCGCCCGGGCGGAGTCCTGCGGGGCCCATTTCCGCACCGAGCACCAGACCCGAGACGGTGAGGCTGCCCGCGACGACGCGCACTTCGCCCATGTGGCGGCCTGGCAATGGCAGGGCGACGATCGGCCCCCCCTCCGGCACCAGGAGCCGCTGCGGTTCGAGCGCGTGCCCCTGGCGGAGCGCAACTACAAATGACCGTCGAGCAGCCACACCCTTGCCGCAAGGCCCCCGACGGGAGGGACCACTGATGGACTTCACCCTGCACATCTGGCGTCAGGCCGGTCCGCGCGCGAGCGGCGCCTTCGAGAGCCACCGGGTCACCGGGATCAGCCCGGACCTGTCCTTCCTGGAGATGCTCGATGTGCTCAACGAGGCCCTGATCGGCCAGGGAAGCCCCCCGGTGGCCTTCGACCACGACTGCCGCGAGGGCATCTGCGGGGCCTGCTCCATGGTGATCGACGGCCAGCCCCACGGTCCCCTGCCGGCCACCACCACCTGCCAGCTCTACATGCGCCACTTCGCCGACGGCGCCGAGATCACCGTCGAGCCCTGGCGCGCCAAGGCATTCCCGGTGCTGCGCGACCTGATCGTGGATCGCAGCGCCCTGGACCGTATCATGCAGTCCGCCGGCTATATCTCGGTCAACGCCGGGGCCGCCCCGGACGCCCACACCGCCGTGATCCCCAAGCAGGACGCCGAGCAGGCCTTCGAGGCGGCCGCCTGCATCGGCTGCGGGGCCTGCGTGGCGGCCTGCCCCAACGCCTCGGCCATGTTGTTCGTGGCCGCCAAGGTCAGCCATCTGGCTCTGATGCCCCAAGGCCGGCCCGAGCGCGTACACCGGGCCATCCGCATGGTCGAAACCATGGACCGGGAGGGCTTCGGAGGCTGCTCCAACCACTACGAGTGCGCCGCCGCCTGCCCCAAAACCATTCCCGTGCGCTTCATCGCCCGACTCAACCGCGAATTCATGGTCGCCGCCCTGACCAGCCGCGAGTTCGCCCAGCCCTACCCGCGCCACGGGCATGAGGAGTGAAGTGACGCTTTAGCCCTCTTGCCGTGCGGACCCAAACGAGCCCAAGGCCGACGGGCAGCGTCCGTGAACGGCGCATCCGGCGTGGGCCCATGTGTCTCGGCTATTCACCCCAGCGCACGGCCGAAGCCGAGGCGGCTCGACTACCCGCTCGTGCAGCACGCGCAGCCGTTTCGCCTGCCAGGCCAGCGCAAGATCGGCTATCTCATCAAGCAGAGTCGTGCCGCCGTCCGCCTGCTCAAACTTGCCCTTCCTATCCCTCAAGGGATGTCTCGAAAGGACGCTTACCGAGGCTTGGAAGACAGAGTGCGTTGTTGATCGGGGCCAGTTAAATGGTAACCGCCTGGCCCTTCGTTCGCCGCGCGTAGATATTGTAAATGTCGCAATGCTTCAACTCCTCTTCCTGATCGGCGATGATCTCGCCGAAGCCGCGGACCCGGAGCATGCTCTCGATGCTCCGAACGCGTCCTTCGATGTCGTGGACCTCGACGACGATCTGGCGGATACGGCTCCAGTGCGCGTCCTCGATGCCCTCGAGGACCTCGACCTCCGCCTTTTCCACGTCGACCTTCAGCAGATCGATACGGTCAATCCCTTCCTGTCGGATGATGTTGGACAGGGTTTCAAGCCGGCAGTCGGCCTGCTTCGGCACGAGAAGCCGCCGGACTAGTATCCTGACGATCCGAGCGCGCAGCCATCGGGGCAAAAGGCCGCGTCGGTGACCGACGCGCTTCTCAAAGAAATCCCCTTCACTACCGGGGTGCCGGGTGGACAGCACACTCGCCCCGGGAAAGAAGGTGAAAGACGCCTCTCCGGTCCGATTCGAGAGGCCGAGTCGGAACGCTTTCATCCTATCTACGGCACACTCAGCGAGATTGATCTGCAACAATTCGAATGTCGTCGGGATCGGCTCGAACGCAAAAAGCGAAATGGCCCCCTTGCAGCGACGGAAGGCCTCCAGCGCGAAGACACCGATATTGGCGCCGACATCCACGACTACCGCGCCGGGCTGCAGATCGATCCCGTGTAGGAAGTAGGCACCCACCTGTTTTGCGACGACCCGCGCCTCCAGACGGCTGAAAGCCAGGATCCGCATCCCGTTGGGTAGCCGGACGCGGGTCGAGCCTCTGGGTTTGCTCATAATCGCTCCCTGAATCGTCGGGTAAGACGGATTGTCGGTGTGCGTCGGCTATCGCGCTCGTGGCGGGCACGGTTTGCCGCCGGTGGCACGCGATCTCCCCGGCAAAAGGCCAGACCCCTGCCTTCGCTTGCAGCCGACGCAAGTATACTGTGCCGGGATTTCCGTATCCCCGGATTTGTGAAAGAAACACACTGTCCATGGGTGTAAGTAACCTAATCTCACAAATCTAGTATGCTGTTTTTCAAAAGCTGTTACAAACGTGCAACGCTGCGGAGATTTGGAGCACGGATTGCTTTGAGGAGAGAGGCATGGCGCGGGGCCGGATAGTGGTGGAGCCGGAAAAGGAGCGGGAGCTGAGCAGGCGGCTGCGCGCCAGCGCGGTGTCAGCGTGGGAGCGGCAGCGTGTGCAGATCATATTGCTGGCCGCTGAAGGCCATAACCAAGAAGCGATAGGGGCGGCGGTGGGCGTGACGCGCGTGACGGTCAGCCAGTGGTGTCGGCGCTTCGCCAAGGAGCGGCCGGCGGGGCACGCCGATGCGCCCGGGCGGGCGCGCAAGCCGACTTTGCCAGTGAGCGCGATCGAGCAGGTGCTGGAGAAGGCCACTGTCCCGAAAATTCGAGCGTAGAAAGGGGAATGGCCCCTTGCTGCAGCGCCCGAACACCGCGAGCGCGAAAATACCGATGATGGCGCCAACACCCACGACTACCGCGCCAAGCGACAGATCAATCCCGAATTTAAGTATACTGTCCCCGTAATTCGTAATTCCCCGTAATTCCGTAATTCCGTAATTCCCCGTAATTCGATTCGGGAATTCCCTAGCTAGCTTTATTCGAAACGACTAAAGTGGCAAGTTAACGATCGAGAGCAGCTATTGGCGGGTGAGTCTCCGCCATGATATATGCTGCCAACCGGCTGCAAAAGACAGTCGGACGTGATCAAGGGTGGCCGGAGGGGCGACATGCGCGGATTCATCAGACGAGCTAACACAGGCATGCGGACGGCGCTCTTGGCCGGTGCCGTTTTTCTTGGCCTGGTAGCGGGCGGCACGGCGTCCGCGTCGGGCGCGAGCAACGCAGGCGATTTCGGACAGCTCGCCAAGAATGGCTTCGCCTATGCCGTCGACGGGGCCTTTTACCTGGACCCGGGCAAGACCCAGTTCCCGAACCTGCCGCCCACCGGTCTGGGAGGACCTCTCAACACCTACTCCTGGTCCATGGCCTGGTTCCAGAACGCCCTCTGGGTCGGCACCAACCGCGCTGCACTCAGCGCCGACCGCGTCGCGGCAGGCCCGGCCGAGATCTGGCGCTACACCCCGAGCGCGGGCGACGCCGGCGGCGACTGGGGCCTGAGCGGTACCTGGCAGCGGGTCTACGTATCGCCGAACGTCTCGCGGATTGTCGCCTGGCTCTCCGGCGGGACAGTACCGACCGATTACCCGCGCGATGCCGGCTACCGCAACATGGCCGTGTGCAACGCCGGCGGTAACGGGACGACAAGTCGTCTGTACGTCACCGCCACCGGCCTGCCCCCGAACATCCTGTACTGGAACGGCAGCGGCTTCGCTTCAACCTCCACCTCGGGCTTCCCGACCACCCTCACCAACGTATCGGACACCAGCACGGCCGACTTCGGGTTCCGGGGCCTGGTCTGCTTCAAGGGACGGCTGTTCGCCTCCCCCGCGGGGACCGCCACCGACGTGGACATCTCCAACCACCCGATCCTGCTCATGAACACCAATCCGGCCGGCGGCGCGGCCTGGCAGACCGTACTGGACGTCAAGAACGGCGGCTCGGGCCTGCCGGCGGGGATGGCCGACCCGAACAATCTCGGCATCTTCCAGATCGCGGCCATGGGCAACTACCTGTGGCTGGCAGTGATCAACCGCACCACGGGCTTCCAGCTCTGGCGCGGTGACGGCACCGCCTGCCAGCTCCCCTGGGTGAGCAGCACCTGCAACATCAGCTGGACCAAGATCATCACCAACGGCGGCGGACGCCCGGACGACCTACCCCTGGTGACCCCGGTAATCGACAATGCCGGGGCGACCCTCGGCGTCTTCGGCCACGACCTCTATATCGCCCCCGCCGAATCGGGCTTCTACGCCGAGACCCTCGCCGAGATGTTCCGCGTGCCCAACGCCGACTCCGTGCCCGCGGGTGGGCCCAGTGCCCCGCACAAGTGGCAGCTGATCGTCGGCTGGCCGCGCCGGGACTACGCGAAACCGGGCGAGCGCCTGCCGGGGCTCGAGAATCTGGACTGCACCAACGTCGGCGACGTGCCCAACACCAAGGCGGAGCTCTCGCCCGTGGCACAGGCCGTCTGGGCCAACGCCACCCAGTACATCCAGGACTCCACCGGGGTGCCAGGCATCGACCCGGTCGGCCTCGATAACGATAGTGAGGACGACGACTGCCTGCCGAGCTCAAACGCCGGTCCCGGCTTGCCTGTCGGCATCCTGAAGGACCCGATGAGTCTCGGCAACGAGAGCTATTTCTGGCGCTTCGCCGAGCACCAGGGCGAGCTGTTCGTGGGCACCCTGGATGAACTTGGCGGCGACGGGTTCGATCTGCTCAAGACTGCCGACGGCATCAACTTCGACCTGCTATTCGACAACGGACTGGGCAACGCGGATGCTTACGGGGCGCGCAGCCTGGTGTCCACGCCGCTTGGACTGTTCCTGGGCACCGCCAACGGCACCGACACGCTGCCGCACGGCGGCACCGATGTGTACCTCGGCACCACCGCCCCGGCCGGCCAGGCGGCGCCCAAAGCGAATGCCGGAGCGGACCAGTTCAAGTTCGACACCAATCAGAACAACTCCGAGAGCTTCACCCTGAGCGCCAGCGGCATGGATACCTTCGGTGGTGCGGGCCTGGCGCCCAGCCCCTACGAATGGTTCAGCGGCGCGCAAGCCAACAACTGCATCAGCCTGCAATCGGCCGATGCCATCTCCACCGCGGCCTCCCCGGCCGTCGTCGTGGCGTCCAATAGCCCGGACCCGGATATCAACAGCTACACCTACACCCTGCGCGTGACCAACCAGGCGGGCACGGTCGGCTGCGACGAGGTCACGGTGACGGCCAGCCATCACCTGCCGCCCCAGGTCGACCCCTGGTACAGCGGCGCCAATCCGATGCTGTTCACCAGCGTGCCGGCCACCTACAACGCCGGCAACAGCAACGGCAACGCACCCAACGTCAACCTGATCGACTTCGGGGGCGCCGGCAGCCAGTCCTATGACGTCACCGCGTTCTGCACCGACCCGGATCAGGAGCTGGTGGGTTGCGCGTTTCAGTCCCTGAATACGCCGGGCGTCACCCTGACCGACGTGCACGACACCGCGCAGACCGGCGCGAGCCGGGTCTCCTGCACCAACCAAGCCGTGTGCCAGGTCAGCGCCCGGCTCAGCGTGCCGGATTGGCAGACGCTACCCGCCAGCAACAGCGGCAGCGCGCTGCGTCCCGACGTGCAGGTGCTCGCCACGGACACCCGGGGCAACCAGACCACCCGGCGCTGGGAGAGCCTGGCCCAGGCCATCGTCGACACCCCGGCCCAGAACGACAAGCCGGTCTGCCGCAATGCCGACCTCGTCATGATCATAGGCCAGGACACCCAGCTGACCTTCAACCCCGCCACGCTCGACCCGCCGATCTGCGTGGACCCGGACGGCGACACGATGACCTACACCAAGGTCACCGCCGGCCCCTTCCCGCTGCACGGGACTGTGGGCGTCGGCCCCACCGGCATCACCTACACGCCAACCGACGCCAATGCCCCGATGGTCGACTACTTCACCTTCCGGGCCAGCGACCCGGGCGGGCGCAACACCAACAACACGCCCTCGCGCGACCCCATCATTCGCGTCACCCTGCGCCAGGATACGAGCAGCCACCCGGGCGTGGCGGTCAGCTTTCCGGCCAGCGGCACCAGCTACAGCGCGGCCGACTATCTCGCCGGGTGCTCCAGCCCGGGCGGCGACGTCTGCGGCACAGCCACCGATGACATCTCCAGCATCATCTCGGTACAGGTCGCGATCCGCGACGCCACCGGCAGGTTCTGGAACGGATCGGCGTTCGTGGACAACGCCGGTACGCCGCTCTGGCAGACCGCCACCGGCACCAGCGCCTGGAGCTACGCCTTCACGCCACCGACCAACGCCAGCTACACCCTGCTCGCCAAATCCATCGACCAGGGCGGCAACGAGAGCGGCGTGCTGGAAACCCCCTTCGACCAGCAAGCGGGCAGCATACCGCCCACGGTCACCATCGGCTTCCCGAGCGCCGGAGGCAGCTACACGCCGACCAGCTACCTGGCCGGCTGCTCCAGCCCGGGCGGCGACATCTGCGGGACCGCCACCGGCAGCGGCTCCGGTGTGGACCTGGTGAAGGTCGCCGTCCGTGACGCTGGCGGCGACTTCTGGAACGGCGCGGCGTTCGTGGCCAACGGCGGCACCCCGCTCTGGCAGACCGCCACCGGCCAGACCGCCTGGAGCTACGCCTTCACCCCGCCGTCCAACGGCAGCTACACGGTGCTCGCCCAGTCCTTCGACGTTGCGAGCAACCCGAGCACCATCGCCCAGGCCGCCTTCAGCCAGCAGACGGACAATGCACCGCCCACGGTGTCGATCAGCTTCCCGGCGAGCGGCGGCTCCTACACGTCGTCGGCGTTCAACCGCGGCTGCAGCACCTACACCGCGGATATCTGCGGCACGGCCTCCGACGCCACCAGCGGGGTAGCCTCGGTGCAGATCAGCCTGCGGCGGACCTCCGACAATACCTGGTGGAACGGCTCGGCGTTCGTGGCGGGGAGCCAGATCTGGGTGCCCGCCACCGGCACCACGGGCTGGAGCTACGCCTTCACCCCGGCTGCCAGCACCAGCTACAGCCTGCAGGCCCGGGCGACCGACGGCGCCGGCAACAGCGCCACGACGGCCGCCAGCTCATTCAGCAGGAGGTTCTTCTAGGCGCCTGCCACTCGGCGAGCGCACCTTGGGCCCGCGGCCGCGGGCCCAAGGCTGTTACCTTCGGCGTCCGGCTTGGGCTGTTGCATTGCCGGCCCCCCGCAGTACCCACCCGGGTCACTAGTAATTATTCCGCCCCCGACAAATCGACGGTCATTCCGGCATGGACGCCGGAGAAGTAGCACATGGACGTGGTGTTTACGGAGCCAAGGACGCAGAAGTAGCACATGGATGTGCTGTTTACGGAGCTAAGGACGCAGTCCAGACGCCATGGGCCGCAAGCCGGACGGTTAAGCGCCCTCCCTGGTACTGGATTCCGGCCAATCCATGGCCGGAATGACGGGACAGGTCCTGGAGGTCGTCCTGGGCCCCATCGGGCTTGACGCGGGCGAGCACCGCCACGATCTTGGCATCGAAGGAGCTGTGTCGATCTACAATGTAGCCACGAGGCAATCGGCCTAAGGGAAAGGGGACATATATGAAGCAGCGGAAAGTTGTTGAAACGCCCATGGTAACAAGGGCCCCGAGCGCGGCGGCGGATGCACTCAAGAAGTGCTCGAAGGGTCTCGACGCAGTCACTTTCGGGGAAGCTGTCGCTCGTGCGCGGCAGGCGGGCGAGGAGCGGGAATTGCTCTTCGAGGCTTCGGCGCCGTTGCGCAAGCTGATCGAGCAGGACAAGAAGGCATTGAGGGCGCTGAGCAAGCTCGCCGAGCAGCGAAAGTCGAGGCTCAAAGGCCGGGCCTTAGGGGTCTACAGCCAGACCGGAGGGATGTTCCCACAGTCAAGCTTCAATCTCTCGCCCGGCCTGCACGTCTTTACACCGGCATTCGATCTCGATCGTCCGGGGCCTACCTCCGGCTCGCCGGCGGACGCGCGTGCGAATCGTGACACCGGGGAGGTATTCGTCAACGTGCCGTACGACATCGATGCGCACGGTCTGCGGGCCGCGGCGGCCAGCATTGTGATGATCTTCCAGCCCAATGCGACCGGCACGCTGTCCGTCCGCCCGTACACCAAATATGCGTATACCTCGTTGGTTGCCGGGCTGCATCTGTCCGCGCACACCGAAGGGCACCTTGTCATTACCGCGTCGCGCGCCGACGACGGCCAGGTGCTCGACAGCCGTAGCATCACGCTGTGGGATCGGACGACCGAGAGCGACGTCCACTCGGAGGAGAACGACGGGGTCGCCTGGCCACCAGACTACCAGGTAAACTTTCTCGCCGAGCCGGGGCACAATTATATGGTGGCGATCACGGCCGTCGTCTCCGGCGATCAATCCGGCGACCAGTCCATCCTGTTCTTTCCGTCTTGGAGCGTGTTCTCGGGATGCATTTCGGCGTCGGTGCCCTGGCTTGTCGCCGAGCTCCGCCTTTGATCGCTTCGGGCTTCATGGCAAACGCCAGGCTAGCCTCGCGTGGACGGCACGGCACAGTCGGTCGGCTGAAGGTGTCGGGATGGCAAGTGAGAACGACGGTCGGAGTCTCGCTTCGTAGGGCATCCCATGCTGCTGCAGATGTCACAATCCGTGAGCTGTTGATGCGCAGATTTTCCGCGCAGCTCCGGTGAAACGGACGATTGGACATGGCATCGACGCCGCCTGCACACTAACGATTCTACTCGATCGCCGGTGAGGTCCAAGTGACGGGGGCGCTCACACGCTTTTCCACTTCTGGGCGAAACGGGTAATGACTTCTCGGGACTGTCAGCCGCGCGGCTACTCATTTCGCCCGGAAGACACCTCTGACGAACCGGATCTGCCCCTCCCGAAGGGCACGCGTCGCGTTTTCGGCCTTTTGCGTGAGATTGTCGACGTACACCGACAAGCTCAGTTGCACCTGCGCCGCGCTTTCGGGCGTCCCGCTCGAGGTCGGGCTCAATTGAGTGCCGCTAACATCCTCGAAGTATTCAGCGATGAATCCACTCTCGCCGAGAACCGCGTGCATCTCTTCGGCAGACACAAGGAGGTTGTCGGCAGCGTCGGTGGCCCAAGGAAGCGGGAAGTAGGACGCAGTCGTTTCCCCAGCAGTCATCTCCTGGAAGGCGAACCGGCCGTCCGGCTTCAGAACCCGGTAGATCTCCGCGTAGAGCTGCCGCTTGTCTGCGATGTTCATGCCAACATTTTGCATCCAGACGGCATCAAACGAATCGTCGAAGAATGGCAGATCCAGGGCGCTGCCCTTGTGCACTTCGACTCGATCGTCAAGGCCGGTCAGCCGATTCAGCAGCACCGCCCCGGCACAGTAATCAGGTGATAATTCGACGCAGTCCACGCGGCAGCCATGCGTGGCGGCAAGCATCCGGGCGGGTCCAGCCAGCCCAGCGCCGATATCGAGAACGCGATCTTCGGCCCGAATCTGCGCCAGCTCCTGCAACACGAGTGAAGCGCGTAATCCGCCCGTATGGAAATGGTCAAGCGCCCCCAGTTCCTGTGGCGCCAAGCCTTGCTCGGGATTCAAGCCGGCCGCGCGGAGGGCAGCCAGGATTCGTGCCTCGATGTCGTGGGCCGAATAATGTTCTTCCAGACTAGGCATAAACAACTCCCACTCAATATTCGCCCAGGCTCCCAGACAATGTACCAGAACGGGTCGATTCAGAGCCCCCGTACCCTTATTCGCCATCCATCAAGGCTTTGGCTGGCTGCTCGATATTCATCGTCATAGCACATAAGGACGCCACTGGGGCGCGGCGCATCAAACATCGCCTGAGAATATCTGGTGTCCGAATAAACTTCTCGGAGAGCTCGCTCGTTCACCGGCCGTTTTCTCGGTCTCCCCGTCTTCGCAGGACGCGCTCGCCACTTCAGCCTCGCCTCCACCTTACCCTTGAGACCTGCGCGGGCTCCGGCACCTGCGGCCCGTATGTCAGCTCCGGCTATGCGCCTGCGCCCGCGCCTGCGCCTGCGCCTGCGCCGACCGGGAACTGCGCGCCTTCGCTTCGCTCTCCGTGGCGCGTAGCGATCGAGAACAGCTATTGGCGGGCGAGTCTCCGCCATGATATATGCTGCCAACCGGCTGCAAAAGGCAGTCGGGCGTGATCAACGGTGGCCGGAGGGGCGACATGCACGGATTCATCAGACGAGCCAACACAGGCATGCGGACGGCGCTCTTGGCCGGCGCCGTTTTTCTTGGCCTGGTAGCGAGCGGCACGGCGTCCGCGTCGGGCCCGAGCAACGCAGGCGATTTCGGACAGCTCGCCAAGAACGGCTTCGCCTATGCCGTCGACGGGGCCTTCTACCTGGACCCGGGCAAGACCGAGTACCCGAACCTGCAGCCCACCGGACTGGGCGGCCCCCTCAACACCTACTCCTGGTCCATGGCCTGGTTCCAGAACGCCCTCTGGGTCGGCACCAACCGCGATGTGACGAGCGCCGACCGCGTCGCGGCAGGCCCCGCCGAGATCTGGCGCTACACCCCGAGCACGGGCGACGCGAGCGGCGACTGGGGCCTGAGCGGTACCTGGCAGCAGGTCTACGTATCGCCGAGCGTCTCGCGGATTGTCGCCTGGCTCTCCGGCGGAGCAATACCGACCGATTACCCGCGCGATGCCGGCTACCGCAACATGACCGTGTGCAACGCCGGCGGCAACGGGACGACAAGTCGCCTGTACGTCACCGCCACCGGCCTGCCCCCGAGCATCCTGTACTGGAACGGCAGCAGCTTCTCCTCGACCTCCACCTCGGGCTTCCCGACCACCCTCGCCAACGTATCGGACATCAGCACGGCCGACTTAGGGTTCCGGGGCCTGGTCTGCTTCAAGGGACGGCTGTTCGCGTCCCCCGCGGGGACCGCCGCCGACGTGGACATCTCCAACCACCCGATCCTGCTCATGAACACCAATCCGGCCGGCGGCGCGGCCTGGCAGACCGTGCTGGACGTCAAGAACGGCGGCTACGGCCTGCCCGGCGGGACGGCCGACCCGAACAATATCGGCATCTTCCAGATCGCGGCCATGGGCAACTACCTGTGGGTAGCAGTGATCAACCGCACCACGGGCTTCCAGCTCTGGCGCGGTGACGGCACCGCCTGCCAGCTCCCCTGGGTGAGCAGCACCTGCAACATCAGCTGGAGCAAGGTCATCACCAACGGTGGCGGACGCCCGAACGACCTGCCCCTGGTGACCCCGGTGATCGACAATGCCGGGGCGACCGTCGGCGTCTTCGGTCACGACCTCTACATCGCCCCCTCCGAATCGGGCTTCTACGGCGCAACCCTCGCCGAGATGTTCCGCGTGCCCAACGCCGACTCCGTGCCCGCGGGTGGGCCCAGTGCCCCGCACAAGTGGCAGCTGATCGTCGGCTGGCCGCGCCGGGACTACGCGAAACCGGGCGAGCGCCTACCGGGGCTCGAGAATCTGGATTGCACCAACGTCGGCGACGTGCCCAACACCAAGGCCGAGCTCTCGCCCGTCGTACAGTCCGTTTGGGACAATATCACCCAGCTCATCCAGGCCTACACCGGCGTGCCAGGCGTCGACCCGGTCGGCCTCGATAACGATAGTGAGGACGACGACTGCCTGCCGAGCTCAAACGCCGGTCCCGGCTTGCCTGTCGGCATCCTGAAGGACCCGATGAGTCTCGGCAACGAGAGCTATTTCTGGCGCTTCGCCGAGCACCAGGGCGAGCTGTTCGTGGGGACCCTGGATATAGCTTCCGGCAGCGGGTTCGATCTGCTCAAGACCGCCGACGGCATCAACTTCAACCTGGTAGCGGACCAAGGCCTGGGCAACCCGAACGCCTATGGCGTGCGCAGCCTGGTCTCCACGCCGCTCGGGCTGTTCCTGGGCACCGCCAACGCCACCACCACGCTGCCGAACGGCGGCACCGATGTGTACCTCGGCACCACCGCCCCGGCCGGCCAGACGGCGCCCAAGGCGAATGCCGGAGCAGACCAGTTCCAGTTCGACACCGATCAGAACAACTCCGAGAGCTTCACCCTGAGCGCCAGCAGCATGGATGCCTTCGGTGGCACGGGCCTCGCACCCAGCCCCTACGAATGGTTCAGCGGCGCGCAGGCCAACAACTGCATCAGCCTGCAATCGGCCGATGCCATCTCCACCGCGGCCTCCCTGCCCGTCGTCGTGGCATCCAATAGCCCGGACCCGGATGTCAACAGCTACACCTACACCCTGCGCGTGACTAACCTGGCTGGCCAGGTCGGCTGCGACGAGGTCACGGTGACGGCCAGCCATCACCTGCCGCCCCAGGTTGACCCCTGGTACAGCGGCGCCAACCCGATGCTGTTCACCAGCGTGCCGGCCACCTACAACACCGGCAACAGCGACGGCAGCGCACCCACCGTCAACCTGATCGACTTCGGGGGCGCCGGCAGCCAGTCCTATGACGTCACCGCGTTCTGCACCGACCCGGATAAGGAGCTGGTGGGTTGCGAGTTTCAGTCCCTGAATACACCGGGCGTGACCCTGAGCAACGTGCACGACACCGCACAGACCGGCGCGGGCTTGGTCTCCTGCACCAACCAAGCCGTGTGCCAGATCAGCGCCCGGCTCAGCGTGCCGGATTGGCAGACGCTGCCCGCCAGCAACAGCGGCAGCGCGCTGCGTCCCGACGTGCAGGTGCTCGCCACCGACACCCGGGGCAACCAGACCACCCGGCGCTGGGAGAGCCTGGCCCAGGCCATCGTCGACACCCCGGCCCAGAACGACAAGCCGGTCTGCCGCAATGCCGACCTCGTCATGATCATAGGCCAGGACACCCACGTCACCTTCAACCCAGCCACCGTCTCTCCGCCGATCTGCGTAGACCCGGATGGCGATGCGATGACGTACGCCAGCGTCACCACCGGCTCCTTCCCCCTGCACGGCACTGTGGCCATTGGTGCCAACACCATCACCTACACCCCAACCAACGCCAGTGCCCCGATGGTCGACTACTTCACCTTCCGGGCCAGCGATCCGGGCGGGCTCAACACCAACGACACGCCCTCGCGCGACCCCATCATTCGCGTCACCCTGCGCCAGGATACGAGCAGCCACCCGGGCGTGGCGGTCAGCTTTCCGGCCAGCGGCACCAGCTACAGCGCGGCCGGCTATCTCGCCGGGTGCTCCAGCCCGGGCGGCGACGTCTGCGGCACAGCCACCGATGACCTCTCCAGCATCACCTCGGTACAGGTCGCGATCCGCGACAGCAGCGGCAGGTTCTGGAACGGCTCGGCATTCGTGGCCAACGCCGGCACGCCGCTCTGGCACACCGCCACCGGCACCAGCGCCTGGAGCTACGCCTTCACGCCGCCGGCCAGCGGCAGCTACACCCTGCTCACCAAGTCCGTCGACCAGGGCGGCAACGAGAGCGGCGTGCTGGAAACCCCCTTCGACCAGCAAGGGGACAGCATACCGCCCACGGTCACCATCGGCTTCCCGAGCGCCGGAGGCGGCTATACGCCGGCCAGCTACCTGGCCGGCTGCTCCAGCCCGGGCGGCGACATCTGCGGAACCGCCGCCGACAGCGGCTCCGGTGTCAACCTGGTGAAGGTCGCCGTCCGCGACGCCGGCGGCAACTTCTGGAACGGCGCGGCGTTCGTGGCCAACGGCGGCACCCCGCTCTGGCAGACCGCCACCGGCCAGACCGCCTGGAGCTACGCCTTCACCCCGCCGTCCAACGGCAGCTACACGGTGCTCGCCCAGTCCTTCGACGTTGCGAGCAACCCGAGCACCATCGCCCAGGCCGCCTTCAGCCAGCAGACGGACAATGTGCCACCCACGGTGTCGATCAGCTTCCCGGCGAGCGGCGGCTCCTATACGTCGTCGGCGTTCAACCGCGGCTGCAGCACCACCACCGCGGATATCTGCGGCTCGGCCTCCGACGCCGCCAGCGGGGTGGCCTCGGTGCAGATCAGCCTGCGGCGGACCTCCGACAATACCTGGTGGAACGGCTCGGCGTTCGTGGCGGGGAGCCAGATCTGGGTGCCCGCCACCGGCACCACGGGCTGGAGCTACGCCTTCACCCCGGCCGCCAGCACCAGCTACAGCCTGCAGGCCCGGGCGACCGACGGCGCCGGCAACAGCGCCACGACGGCCGCCCGCTCATTCAGCAGGAGGTTCTTCTAGGCGCCTGCCACTCGGCGAGCGCACCTTGGGCCCGCGGCTGCGGGCCCAAGGCTGTCACCTTCGGCGTCCGGCTCGGGCTGTTGCATTGCCGGGCCCCCGCACTACCCACCCGGGTCATTAGTAATTATTCCGCACCCCGACAAATCGACGGTCATTCCGGCATGGACGCCGGAGAAGTAGCACATGGATGTGCTGTTTACGGAGCTAAGGACGCAGAAGTAGCACATGGACGTGCTGTTTACGGAGCTAAGGACGCAGAAGTAGCACATGGATGTGCTGTTTACGGAGCTAAGGACGCAGAACCAGACGCCATGGGCGGCAAGCCGGACGGTCAAGCGCCCTCCCTGGTACTGGATTCCGGCCAATCCATGGCCGGAATGACGGGAGCTGAATAGTTACATTGATTATTAGTCACAATGGGCGACTGTGGTGCGTATCGGTCAGCTGACCACGCAACCGAGCCCAGTGAAAACCCGGGCAGCGTATCCATCGAACAGGGAGCTTGGCAGACCATCACACGGGACCACAGGCCCTCGCAGACCTGTGTTACCACTTGTCAGGAGGCGGCCAATGGTTGAGCCCGTTGGCGTGCATTGGGTTGCGACCGGCACGCAGACTCCCGCGGGGCGCAAGCGCCCCGCGGGGCCTCCGCGGCTAGAGACGAGATCGCGTCATCGCACCGCGGGGCTTTCGGCGCCTCGATGGAACTGTTTGCAGGACCCTTGACGCGTGAGCTTCATGAACCGGAGAGACAGTACGGTCACCCGCCAGAGCTGAAGAATGATGCTCCCCTGGCGGCGTTTGTCAGCTTTAGTAAGGATGTAGCGCATGGACGATCCTCCTTTCAGGGAATATGCTTCCACATGGGCTTGGCGCTGAGCTTGTATAGGAACGCGTGATGAAGACCCTTCTTGAGCCATGCGCCGGCAAGACCCATCTCCAATGTGGTCCCGTTTGCGTCTCGGCCGGATTCCGGAAAGAGCTTACGGTTGCGCACGATGGGGTAGATGCCGATCACGGCGGCGGCGCCCCGGGTCCAAGAGTTCTTCATGGAGGCGATGCACATACCGGCCGTTTCTCCCAGCGACGCCGAGAAGCAGGGCTCGCGCCCCTGGATCATCTCCGCAATGTTCAATGCCGCAGCCTTCCCGGTCAGCTCCGAGGTATAGCCGGTGCGGGGGATTGCCGGACTGATGGTCGTACCACGGGCTGAAACACACGGCTTGGACATGCAGCCGGGCGGTGCGAAGGCAATGCCCACCGCGAACATGTTCTTGTAGGTCTGGTTCTGGTACGTGGAGGGCCAGTCCGCGGCTCCCAGCTCTGCGTATGGTTTGCCGTAGACCGCATCGACCTTCATGAAGCCCCCCGGGTTGAGCAGCTTTTCGGACAGATCCTTCCCTTCCCGGTCGAGGTAACGTATCGGCTTTCCCCGAAAGGGCGGGATAAGCATGGCGAAGTCGTAAGGGATCTCACCATACTCGCCTGCTTCATTCTCTGTATAGATGCGCTGCTCGTCCACCTTGTGGACATGGCTCTTCACCTGCCATTGGATGCCGTAGTCAGTGAACACGGCGCGGGCCATGTCCTCCGAGGTGAACACGACCGATCCCATCTGAGCCTCGAACCCATCGATCCCAAAATCACCGGGGTATGGCTCGTTGGAGATCCACTTCAGATCGACCTGATCTCTGACCCCGCGGTCCACCAGATTATTGTGAACCAACGAGATAAACTCGAAGGCGGCGCCCTGGCAGGTGCAGGCGCCGTGTCCGGTGCCGATCACCATGGTCGCACGCCGGCCCTTCTTGAGCTCTTCCACCAGTTCCAGGTAACGCCGGGCGGTCTGCTTGGCGTGGTCCGGGGTGCAAATGGAATAGGTATGGCCTTTCTCTGGCCCGAGCCCTGGGGTCGCATCGAAATTGAGGTGCGGACCCGTAGCATTGATGAGGTAATCGTAATCGAGCCGCACCGGTTCCTTGCTGCCGTTGCCGCGCGGTTCCACGATCACGTACTGCTCGTCGGGATGCACTTCGGTGGCAATGCCCTGAACGAATGTGATACCCAGTCGGTCATAGACGGGCTTCAGGTCGAACTGGGCCTTCTCGGGCTCGATCTGTCCGATGGCGACCCAGATCATGGACGGTATGTAGGTGAAACGGGGCGTAGGATTGACCATCACGATTTCGTGGTCGCCCTTACCCTTCAGGGCATCTTGCAGAATGAGTGCGGCATATTGGCCGGAAAAACCGGCACCCAGGATGATCGTCTTCGACATGTTGAGCTCTCCTCCGCGCTACCGGTCGTCGGCGACAACCGGGGTCCTTCGCTCTGGCTGACTCCATAGATCCCTATGGGGCCGGCAAAGGTGACTGTTTATTCGGACATACCCTGTAAACCTTCGGCAGCGGTCTTGCCAGCAACCGGCGGCAGGAGCCTTCTCGCGTCAGCTTGGGCGTTTGCGACGCGAATGCTGCTCGACCAAAAGCCCTGGGAGTTGCACCCCGGCGATTCTCTGGCACCCCGGGAGAGACGGCCTGCGGGCAACGCCGGCCGACCCGAGATGCGACGTAGGGGGTGACAAGCTCCCAGTGTACAGGGCAGATACAGCTCCGCCCGGCTGACCCTCGAACATTGCGACAGACTTCGTGTATCCGGCGCCGACCAGGAGCGCCCAAGCGCCTTCCGTGGCTCCCGAAACCAGCTGTTCAGCGCGTCCGATATCCGACCGGGCCGCTGGGCGATAAGACAAAGACACTCGCCCGTGGGAAGATTAAGGCCGAGGCAGTCGAGGAGATGAGACATACAGCTTTGGGACGCCCACAACGTCGGAAATCACCAGACACTGGACGAGAGCGGCATCCCTCTGCCCCGGCACCACCGCGCCGCCCCTGGCTCGATGTTTCACGGCTGCCACAGCGATACGGGGACCCGCTCTCGCCAGCCCCCGGTATTCCGAGCCCCGCGCACCGTCCCTGGCTGCTCGAGCACCCAACCTGCCCGCCATTAATAAATAGTCCCGGAGCACAGATCCGTCAAGGAGGGAGTCGATCTGTCGGTGGCGGGCCCAGCGGAGTGGATAACGCGCCGCCGTAGCTACCCTGTCGGCGGCGCATTTTCCAGTTGCTGCAGCGACGCCCGTGGATCTGCTGCCATTCTTAAGGGCTCTCAAGCCCGGCTCAATGGCACGACGGGGGCGGCGTGTTGGCGGTCGCCACCGATGCGCCCTCACCCCCGAGTGGCGCCTGCTAAGGCCGAGCGATACGAATTCGTTTTCAACCGCCGCCCGGCTGAGAAGCCACGGGAGGGCTGAAGCGACCCGGACGACATGATTTGACATCGGAATATGCGAATTCACCGATCTTCCGTGCTGGTGCGGGCATGGTCGCGCGGTCCGGGGCCTCGATGCCGGGCCGGAGCTGGTTTCGCGCGCAACCGGCGGCGCAGGCTCAAGAGCCGATCTACACGAACAACGCGGCGACGGCGCCGGTCATCAGGGTGGCCAGGGTGCCCGCGACGATGGACTTGACGCCGAGGTTGACGACCTCGGCGCGCCGCCCGGGCACGATGGCGCCCAGACCCCCGATCATGATGCCCAGGCTGCCCAGGTTGGCGAAGCCGCACAGGGCGTAGGTCATGATGAGGCGGCTGCGCTGGCTGAGCTCGGCGTCGGGGAGGCGGGCCATCTGCAGGTACGCGAGCAGTTCGTTCAGCACGATCTTGATGCCCATCAGGCTGCCTGCGGTCTGGGCCTCCGCCCAGGGAATGCCGATCAGCCAGACCACCGGCGCCATGAGCCAGCCAAGCATGCGCTCCAGGGTGAGTGCCTGGCCGCCAACCTGGGGCAGCCAGCCGAGCAGCAGATCCGCCAGATGGACGACGGCGACGAACACCACGAGCAACGCCACTATGCTGGCGACCAGCCGGATGCCGTCGAGGGTGCCCTGCGTCAGGGCATCGATGCTGCCGGCAGCCGGACTCGGCGGGGGCTCGCCGTCGGCGGTGCCGCCGCCCGCGTCAGGCACCAACAGATGGGCGATCACCAGGGCGGCGGGCGCCGAGAGCAGAGACGCGGTGAGGATGTGCCCCATGGCATTGGGTAGCACCGGCCCGAGGATGCTCGCATAGAGGAACATGACCGTGCCGGCGATGGTGGCCATGCCGCAGGTCATCAGGGCGAACAGCTCCGCACGGCTGAGCCGATCCAGATAGGGCCGGATCAGCAGCGGGGCCTCGATCATCCCGGCGAAGATGTTGGCCGCGGCCCCGAGACCCAGGGCACCGCCGATGCCCAGGGTCTTCTGCAGCGCCCAGCCCACGGCGCGCACCACCTGGGGCAGGACCCGCCAGTAAAACAGTAGCGCCGACAGGGCGCTAACCACCAGCAACAGCGGCAGGGCCCGGAAGGCGAGCACGAAGCTGTTGGCCGGGTATTGGGTCTCGAAGGGGGCATCGCCCCCGCCGAGATAACCAAACACGAAGCTCGTGCCGGCCTCGGTGCCCTGCTGCAGGGCCACCACTACCTGATTTAGCGCCAGGAACAGCCCCTGAAACACCGGCAGCTTGAGCATCGCGAAAGCCAGCACCAACTGCAGCAGCATGCCCACCAGCACCGGGCGCAGACGCACCTGCCCACGGCTCTCACTGAACAGCCAGGGGAGGCCGATCAGGACACAGAGGCCGAGCAGGGGCTGGAGGAGCTGAAGCAAGGGGCACCTCTGGCCGACGAGTAGATGATCGGCGGATTGTAGCGACTGGAGGAGAAAGACCCAACCGGAGGTCGCGGCGGAGCTTGAGGCGTCTCCTATCGCGAGCTGGGGCTCGCTCCTACAACCATCCAGGGCTCCGACCCTCCCGCAGGAGGCCAGCCCCCTGGCCAACCCCAGTCGCACCGAAGCCGGCAAGGTCGCCGAGAGGGCTCGCCTCCCACAAAACAAGAGCCAGGTGGTTGTCTAGAGCTCCTGTCGCGAGCTGGAGCTCGCTCCTACAACCATCCAGGGCTCCGACCCTCCCGCAGGAGGCCAGCCCCCTGGCCAACCCCAGTCGCACCGAAGCCGGCAAGGTCGCCGAGAGGGCTCGCCTCCCACAAAACAAGAGCCAGGTGGTTGTCTAAGCCCTGTCGCGAGCTGGAGCCGCTCCTACAACCATCCAGGGCTCCGACCCTCCCGTAGGAGGCCAGCCCCCTGGCCAACCCCAGTCGCACCGAAGCCGGCAAGGTCGCCGAGAGGGCTCGCCTCCCACAAAACAAGAGCCAGGTGGTTGTCTAGAGCTCCTGTCGCGAGCTGGAGCTCGCTCCTACAACCATCCAGGGCTCCGACCCTCCTGTAGGAGGCCAGCCCCCTGGCCAACCCCAGTCGCACCGAAGCCGGCAAGGTCGCCGAGAGGGCTCGCCTCCCACAAAATCAAGAGCCAGGTGGTTGTCTAGAGCTCCTATCGCGAGCTGGAGCTCGCTCCTACAACCATCCAGGGCTCCGACCCTCCTGTAGGAGGCCAGCCCCCTGGCCGATCCCAGTCGCACCGAAGCCGGCAAGATCGCCGAGAGGGCTCGCCTCCCACAAAATCAAGAGCCAGGTGGTTGTCTAGAGCCCCTATCGCGAGCTGGAGCTCGCTCCTACAAAATCCCGGGGTCCTCAGATCACGCGCGAGAAGCTGCGCGAGGGCTGAGCCGGGCTCAGATAGGCGTCGAAGGCCATACAGAGGTTGCGGATCAACAGGCGCCCCTTGGGCTGCACGTCGATGCGCTCTTCGCCGATCCGCACCAGCCCGTCGGCCTCCATGCCGCGCAGCCTGACCAGCTCCTTGGCAAAATAGTCGCCGAAGCGGATCGCCCAGCGCCGCTCCACGCCATCCAGGCTCAGGGTGAAGTGGCAGATCAGTCGGGTGATGACGTCGCGGCGGATCTGGTCGTCGCGGTTGAGGGTGAGGCCGCGGAACACCGGCAGCTCCCCGGCATCAATGCGCGCGTAGTATTCCTCCAGCGTGCGCAGGTTCTGCGAATAGGTCGGCCCCACCATGCCGATGGAGGTCACGCCGATGCCGATGAGGTCGCAGTCGGCGTGGGTAGAATAGCCCTGGAAATTGCGATAGAGGGTACCGTCGCGCTGGGCCACCGCCAGCTCATCGTCGGGTCGGGCGAAGTGATCCATGCCAATGTAGACGTAACCGGCGGCCGCGAGCCGCTCCCCGGTCATCTGCAGGATGTCGAGCTTCTCCTGGGGTGCCGGCAGGTCGGCCGCGTCGATGCGCCGCTGGGGCTTGAAGCGCTCGGGCAGATGGGCGTAGTTGAACACCGAGAGGCGGTCCGGCCCGAAGTCGACGATGCGCTCAAGGGTGTGCTCGAAGGACTGGCGGGTCTGGAAGGGCAGCCCGTAGATCAGGTCTATGCTGACCGAGCGAAATCCCTGGTCGCGGGCGGCCTCCAGAACCTCCAGCGTCTCAGCCTCGGTCTGGATGCGGTTGACCGCGCGTTGCACCTGCGGCTCGAAGTCCTGCACCCCGAGGCTCATGCGATTGAAGCCCAGGACGCGTAGCAGGGCCACCGTCGCGGCATTCGCCTCTCGCGGATCGATCTCAATCGAATACTCGCCGCTGTCGTCATCGACCAGGGTGAAATGGCGAGCGGTCTCCGCCATCAGCCCACGCATCTGCGCGTGGCTGATGAACGTGGGGGTACCCCCTCCCCAGTGGAGCTGCTCGACCGGGCGGCTGCGATCGAAGAGCGCGCCTTGCATGGCAAGCTCCCGGTACACCCGCTCCAAGTAGGGGGGCGCCTTGGTGCGATCCTTGGTGGCGATCTTGTTGCAGGCGCAATAGAAGCAGACCGTGTCGCAGAACGGAATGTGAAAGTAGAGCGAGAGCGGATTGCCGCGCTCGTTGGTGCCCAGGGCCGCCGCGCGGTACTCAGCGGGCCCGAACCCCCCGTGAAACTGCACAGCGGTGGGATAGGAGGTGTAGCGCGGCCCTGACTGGTCGTACTTCTCGATGAGCGTCTGGTCGAATACGAGGGCTTGTTCCATGGGGTCTGCTCTTGCCGCCGCCGCGGCGGCTCTACATTAAGGGCTCGCGGGCCGCGCCCGCCCGGGTCAGTCCTGCTCCTCGTCGATCTCCAGACCCTTGCGGTGGGTGTCGTTGATCTGGCGCAGCAGCGAGTAGAACGGGATCTCGTCGGCATGGGCCGCCGCGACATCCATGAACGGCAGGTCTTCGCGGCCGAAGGCGTAGCTGCCCGCCCGCATGGCCTGGTAGACCGCGCTGATGCCCTCCTGCAAAGGGCCGAGAAAGGCAGGGAAACGCTGCAGGTCCTCCATCTCGAACTCCAGGCACTCGCGCAAATCCTGGACTTCGAACACCGCCTGCTTCACCCAGTCGGCGTATTCCTGCGCGCTCTTGGCTCGTCTCAGGGCCATGGGTCACTCCGCAATGTCCGCCGCGAAAGCGGCTCGATACGCGCCGAGCTGGGCGGCCGTGAGCAGGAACACCCCCTCGCCGCCGCGCTCCAGGTCGAGCCACGTGAACGGCACCTCGGGATAACGCTCGGACAGGGCAGCGCCGCTCAGGCCGACCTCGACCAGCATGATACCATCCGGCGCCAGGTGGCTGCCGGCATCGCGCAGCATGCGCGCTACCAGGTCGAGCCCCTGCTCACCGGCCTCCAGACCCAAGGCGGGCTCATGGCGATACTCCTCAGGCAGCCGCTGCATCTCCTCGCGGGACACGTAGGGGGGATTGGAGACGATCAGGTCGTAGACGTCGTCCCCTGCCAGGGCCCCGAACAGGTCGGAGTGGATCAGCCGCACCCGCTCTTCCAGACCATGGCGCTGCAGGTTGATGCGGGCCACCTCCAGGGCGGGCGCGGAGATGTCGACCGCATCGACCAGCGCATCGGGCAGGAGCCAGGCGCAGGCAATGGCGATGCAGCCGCTGCCGGTGCACAGGTCCAGGACCCGATGGACCCGCTCGGGCTCGACCCAGGGCGCGAACTGCGCCTGCACCAGCTCGGCAATCGGCGAGCGCGGCACCAACACTCGCTCATCGACATAAAAGGACAGGCCCGCAAAGTGCGCCTCGTGGGTCAGATAAGGGGCCGGCACCCGCCCTTCGATGCGCCGGCGCAGCAGCTCGCGCACCGCCTCGCGCTCCCACACGGTGAGCCTGGCATCGAGGTAGGCCGCGGGCAGCTCGTGATCCAGGTGCAGGGCGTGCAGCACCAGGACGAGGGCCTCGTCGATGGCATTGTCGGTGCCATGGCCGAAGAACGCCCCCGCCTCGTTGAGGCGGCTGGCGCCCCAGCGCACGTAGTCGCGCAGGGTCAACAGACCGTCGTCTATACCCATGATTCCAGAAACCGCGGTCAACCGCTTCGTGCAATGCTCCGGTCAGGATGGTACATGGAAAGGCAAGCCAATTGATCCGGGCATCATAGCCAACCCAGGGGGACCACTGAAGCACACGCGGCGCATGGAGATCGCGGGGCGGCTCGGGTAGTATCGGGCACACCCGCCGCGGGCAGCCGCACGTGGATCCAGGACGAGCGAGGTCGTGAGCAAGCGATTCCCCCTACCCCACACCCTGAAGTTCCAGATCACCGCAGCACTCCTGCTGATCCTGTTGCTGTTCGGGCTGGCCCTTCATCTCACCTCGCGGGCCCTTGAGGAGCAGGGGCATAGCAACATCCTCCTCAATCTCGCCGGCAAGCTCCAGCTCACCTCCGAGCAGCTGGCGATCCAGGGGATGAACTACAAGGAGAACGCCCCGCGCGACCGCGAGGCCTACCACCGGGACCTGCGGCTCTACTACCAGGACCTGATGGCCCATGTGATGACCTTCGACCGCATCTCCGAGGCCTTCATGCACGGCAGCTTCGGGCCCCAGCTGACGGGCTTCCCCGGCATGGTGCAGCCCAAGCTGGCCGCAGACACCCTGGCGGCGGTGGATCGACTCCAGCAGGTCTGGAAGGCCTACCGGGCGGGGCTGGGCAGCGCCCTCGGACCCGACGAGACCATGCCGCTCCTGGAGCATGGGGCGGCCTTCGTGATCGCCGAGCACGAGCGCCTGAAGCAGGCCACCGACGGACTGATGGACGCCTACCAATCCCAGGTCGCCGAGCAGCTGAAGCTGATCCACCGCGTCAACGCCGGCGCCTGGCTGGCGGGCGTGCTGATCACCCTGGGCATACTGCTCTGGTTCTTCCTGCGTGTGCTCAAACCCCTGGACCGGGCGGTCAAGGGGTTCCAGCAGGTGGCCCAGGGCGACTTCGGGCACCAGGTGAGCAGCGCCGGGGATCACGAGATCGCCTGGATGACCGATTCGTTCAACCGGCTTTCCAGCCGGCTATACGCGTGCTTCCGGTTGATCGACCGCATTCAGCAAGGCAGCGATCTCAATGACACCCTACGCTTTGTGGCCGAGGAGTTTCCGGCGCTGCTGCCGCTGGATTGGGTGGGTGTGCTGTTCGTCACCGGTAACGGCTCCTCGATCAAGCTCGAGCGGGCCTATGTCGACGGGCACCTGCAGGTCATCCCCCACCCGCACTTCTCGCTCGAGGGCACCTTGCTGAAGCAGGCCATGGACAGCGGCGAGCCGCTGCACATCCCGGATGTCTCCCAGACCGGAGGCACCGACCCTCGCTACCGATTTCTCAGGCTGCTCAGCGCATCCGGCGCCAGCGACGCGATCTTCCTGCCGGTCACCGAGCAGAGCCCGCTGCCCGGCGTGCTGGTGTTCGCCTCGCGCCGTGCCAATACCTATACCCCTGACCACCTGGAGCTGCTCGCCAATATTGCCGGGCTGGTGGCACACAGCTTCGGACGCACCCTGCGTCTGGCTGAGCACTCGCGCCTGGCCGCGATCGGGCAATTCGCCTCGGGGATCGCCCACGAGCTGCGTAGCCCGCTGACCACTATCAGTCTCGCGCTGGATTATTTCTGCAAGGCGGACCTCCCCGGGTCCGCGGGCAAGCGTGCGCTACTCGCCAGGCAGGAGGCCGAGCGGGTGGCCAGGCTGCTCGAGGAGATGCTGGTCTACGCCAAGCCGTTGCGTCTGGCCCTGCAGGAGATCAGCCTGGTAGAGCTGGTTGCGGAATTCATCCAGAGCCAGGCCTCGCTGGCGGCGCCCCGCTCCCAGACCCTGGAGCTGGCCAACAGCGGCAGCCAGGGCCGGATACTGGGGGACCGAGACCGCTTGCTCCAGGTGCTGATCAACCTGACCCAGAACGCCTGCGAGGCCGCCCCGCCCGGCAGCCCGATCACCCTGCGCCTGTCCGAGCGCTCCGATCTTGGCACGATCCGCCTGAGCGTCGAGAACCCCGGACCCGGGATCTCGGCCGATACCCTGGTGCGCCTGACTGAGCCGTTCTTCACCACCAAGCCGGCGGGCACGGGGCTCGGCCTGGCGATCGTCAAACGCCTGGTGGACGCCCACGGAGGCGAGCTGCACTGGGAGTCGACGAGCCAGGGCACACGCTTTCAGGTGACCCTGCCCCTGGCCGCCTGAGCGTGAGCGCCGCCTCGGCCCGAGACCCCTCCCGGACAACCTCCAGGACTGCGCTGCGCGGGCCTGAAGGCCAACGAGCGAGGGGCGTGTACCTCTCAGGCGGCGCTACGCGCCTGCTGCAGCGCGATCTGACGACTCTGTTGGCGCTTGGCGGTCTCCTGCACCGATCCGCGGTTGACAAGGTCGCCGAGGCTGATGCCGCAAAGAAAGTCATAGATCTCGGCACTCAGCTCGTCCCAGAGGGTGTGGGTCAAGCAGCGCTGACCCGCATGGCAGTTCTCGCGACCCTTACAGCGGGTGAACTCCACCCACTCGTCGACCGCGCAAATGATATTGGCAATGGATATCTGATCGGCCGGGCGGGCCAGATGATAGCCGCCCCCGGGGCCCCGGATTCCCTTGACGAGCTCCTTGTTGCGCAGACAAGCGAACAATTGCTCCAGATAGGAAAGCGAGATGCCCTGATTGGCCGAGATGTCTGCCAGCGTGACCGGCCCCTGGGACTCGTGCAGGGCCAGATCGAGCATGGCGGTGACCGCGTAACGGCCTTTGGTGGAAAGTCTCATGGCGTCATCCCCGTCTCGTGGCATTTCCGAGTGAAATGGTAAGGGATAGCCTAGCTGTTCCCGAGTGAAATAGTCAAGAACGTTGTGTAAAGCATTTGCACAACCCTATCTAAGACGAGTTAAATAGAATTTTTATTGATTAATCAGTTAGTTAATGAGTCACCCGTTTGTAAAGGCAGATCACTTTCGGGCGCTCCGGGATGAGTCTGTCGGGACCCTCCGCCGCCAGGAACGCGGCTACCAAGCCTGCTACCGGGGAGAGGCCCGGACTTGCCCGCGCAGCAGGACTGGATTCGGACGCAGCTGCGGGAAAGCGGATATCGGCCCGGTTTCCCGATCCATTTGCGCAATGCATGCCTGCGCCGAGCCCCTGTGGCACCGACCCGAGGAGCCTGTCGGACTTTGGATGTCCTACTGCGGAAAATCGGATATCGGCCGGATTTCCCGCTCGATCTCGTCAAATAGACTCGGCTATTCTCCTCAATCGAGCGAAAAATCCGCCTCGATCCCGCTTTCCCTCGCTACGAACCCCAAAGTCCGACAGGCTCCTAGGATTCGCTGCGGCCGAATACGTCATCAAAGCGCTACGAACATTTTCGCTCGTGGACCAAACAGCCGGGCCCCGAGATCGCGCTCGGCGGCGCGCAGCTAGCTAGGCGAGCTCCGCCGGAAGGTCTCCGAGCTGAGCGGAGGTCCCGGCGGCGTGCCGGAATCGGTGCCCCTGGACGATGCAAAAGCGCAGCCATTTGGACAGAAACACATTCGCGTTCCACTTTTGCTGCAGGGTGCGGAGCCCCGGCGGGGTCTGGATCGGCAAGGCTCGCTGCTCGAGATCGATAACCTCGGCCTGACCGGCGTCGTGATACACCCGCAACAGGGCATCCGGATCCGGCCGGGTGGTGCCAGCCCCGGTGCGGCCGAAGTGATAGGTGAGATGCACCAGGGTCGTGTAAGGGGCCTGCTCCAGCACCTCCAGGTGCAGATCCATCTGGCCGTCCACCCGCGAGTGATGGCGTCCCGCCATCATGTCCACCTGGGGTGCGAGCCTCAACAGATGTCCGTAGTTTTCTTCACAAAGGGCCATCAGCGCCCCCACCGTCGGTCGGGCGATCAGTATGTTCCCAACACTCCATGGGTAGCGGGGAGTTCTCATGCTCGGCTCGAGAGACTGTCCACGGAACGGCTTGCCAGTGAAAGCGTTTCGCATTGTAGCATCCACCCAGCGTTGCCCACCCGCGCGCGGAGCGGCACGCCCCCGTGGCCCAGCAAAGCGCACGCCAAGCCGATCATGCCCTCCGCCTTCGCTGGTACGCGACGGGGCTGGCTTTTGTCGGGACAGAGCTTGCCCTGATGTACTAAGGAGGTCGTTAGCAAAGCGACATCATTTTCGGGTGGTCCGCGACGAGGCTGTCGGGACCGGCAACCGTAAGGACGGGCGTTGCCGAGCCTTATTCAGGGGTGAGGCCGGGCAAAAAAGGCCCTAACCCGACTTCGACTATTCAGCTGCCAGAGTGACCTACCCCTTTAATTTTCCGTGCTCTCGGACGAGAGGTCGGCACTACAAAAGGAGATCAAGCACTCTGGGCGGCCAGCTCGGAGGTGATCCGCGGAGGGGGGGGGTTGCGCGGGCAGTTGCAAATGCAACTGAATCGAGCAGAAGCGGCTGGTCTTTCTCCGGCCCGGTGTATCGGCTCAAGACCAGGGTGCACCCGTCGGTGGTGGGCAGGTGCACGTCGACCATCTGGAGCACTGAGAACTTCTCCAGCCCGACCCTTGGAGTAAGTCCCCCAGCCAGGGCACGCGGGCGCTGTTTGAGGGTGACCTGCAGACAATAGGCAAGGAAGGCAACAAAGATATGTGCCTCCATACGATCGTCGCGCCGGTGGTAGATCGGGCGGATCGACAGGTCGCTCTTGAGCTCCTTAAACCTAGAAGCGGCAGTTGAACGGCCTGGTGGTCGTAGCGGCCGTCACCCAACGGGTGAGCAGCAGGTTTGTCCTGAGCCATGGTCGAATCAATCACTTGATCGCTATTGGAAGCGGTCAACTGCCGTTTCTAGGTTAAAGGCCTGCTCGACCTCGGTGAGCTGGATGCAATACTCCCAGAGCCGGGCCGGATCTTCGCCGCTGAGGTTGGAGCGCAGCAGGTAGCGGCTTGCACGGCGGCACACTTGGGAGAGCGGAAAACCCTTGGGGGCTACGATCAGGGCGATGACTAGCTGAGCTCAGTCGGGGCGTTTGTCCCGGCTGTAGCCATACTGGCGCTTGCCGTAGCCGGGCGGATCGGCCTCGAAACAGGTACTGGTCAGATCGTAGAGCAGAATCTCGAAGCGGACATCGGACAAACAGCGCCAGCGTTCCTGCAGATAGCAGAACAACGCCCGTTTGTGGGCCAGCAGCTTGTCCAGGGCCATGGATTCCGATCCGGCCTTTCCCGTTGACGGGTACCCGATCTCAAGATCTCCTTTGCCAAGCTTTATGGTCTCACCCCAAAGCAAGGCCCCAGCCAGTGGCCGGGGCCTTGCGCTTTACTCAACGGCTGGCTCAAGCCTTGGGCTTGCGGCCCCGGGGCCGCCCACGTGGACGACCGCGCTGCGCTGCCGGCTTGGCCCCCTTCTTGCGAAAATCCGCGTCCCAGTGGGCCAGAAATTGCTGCACCGCCGCGTCACGCGCCTTTTCGATCTCCATCGCCTGCTCCCTGGCGCTTTCCCCCGATTGGCTCTCGGCGACCACCCGAGTGAGCTCGCGTCGATTTGCCGCCAGCTCGGAGCGCATCTCTTTGTTACGGGCCACATGCTCGGCAACGGCCTTGCGCGCCTTGCTCGCGATGGCCTTGCGCCTTTCCTTTTCCGTGCGGGCCAGTTGCTGGGCCTTCTCGAGCTTGCGGCGCAGCAGATCCACGGACACCGGCCGACCCCGCCGCTTCTCACCGGCCGCCACGGGGGCGGACTCCTGCGCAGCAGCCGCCTTCGCCCGCGTCTTGCGGGCTACCACCTTTTTCTTGGTCTTCGGCGCTGCCGCCATGCTTGCAGGAGCCTTGGAAGACGCCTTCTTCTTCGCCGTCTTCTTGGAAGCCCTCGGGCTCTGTTGAGCAACGACCTTCTTCGCGCTCTTGGCCACGGCCCTGACCTTCTTCGCTCTGCGCTTCACCGTGCTCGTCTTCTCGATCGCTGCCTCGGGCTCGGAGGTCTCCACGGTCTCGCCAGGATTCGTATCTTCCGACATAATCGACGCCTCTTATTAATCAGGTTTATTTGGCTACCCAATTGCCATTATAGACAGCATTTCTTTTCTTTCAAAAAAAAATTAAAAAAAAGTCCAACCGGCACGGCACTTTGGTCAACATTGCGCATATTCCATCGAGCCCAGGAATCACCCGGTCGCCCGGTTGCTCCCTGTCGGCCAGGCAGCGCTGCGGTAGCCCGCCGGCTTCCTATTCGGCGTTCCGGGCATCGCTGGGGAGAGCTGCTGCAGGGATCATTCTCGCCGTTTTCTTACCCAGCCATCCGACAGGCGCGGCATGAGCCCATGGAAATCGAGCTGGCGACCCTCCACCCGAGGATCGGAGACCACGGTGGCAAGCCAGGGCGCTTTTCGGGTGTTTGTGCGGGGTGGACGGAGGCGCACCGGACGAAGCCCTCGGGCGACCCTGCGGGGTAGCCTTGTGAGCCGCTCCGGGCGGCCCGCAGAGCCTTGCCGGTCTGAGCGGGGCGCTGGGGCGGGGGGGATGCGGTGAAACAGGCGAGCCCCTGCACAAGGCCGCTGTAGAAATACCGCACGGCACCCGGCTGCCCCAATCGCGCGCCCGATGCCTGCCCGGCGCCCGCGCCGGCGCCGGCGCAAACATTCAGGGTGGCATCGAGCCGGCTGTCGACAACTGGATCCGACTCTTAAACCTAGAAACAGCAGTTGACCGCTTCGCGTAGCGATCGAGTGATTGCTTGGACTATGGTTCTGGACAAACTTGGTACTCACCCATCGGGTGATGGCCGCTACGACCACCAGGGCACGCACCGCGCGGCGCCTGGCTGCGTTATAACTCGTTGGAATAGAATGATTATTCCGCCTCGTCATGCCTTGCCAGACACCACGCCGCACGCACCCTGGCGGCCGTTCAACTGCCGCTTCTAGGTTAAAGGATGGGGCTGATCGGGCCTTTGCGCCCCGGAGGAGGACCGGGTATGGCCGGCACGCCAAGCGATTCAGCGCGGCCAGCGACTATTTCTCGTCCTCGATCTGCTTTCTCACTTCGTCCATGTCGAGCTCCCGAGGCCTTCTGGACCAGCTCCCGGAACATGCCCTCCGGCAGCGCACCGGCCTGGCTGAAAATGATGATCTGGTCCCTGAAGATCATCAGCGTCGGGATGGATCGGATCTGAAAATGGGCGGCGATAGCGCCCTGCTCCTCGGTGTTGACCTTGGAGAATACCGTGTCCGGAAAATCCGCGGAGACCTTCTCGTAGATCGGCGAGAAGGAGCGGCAGGGCCCGCACCAGGGGGCCCAGAAATCCACAATGACGAACGCGTTATCCAGGATCGTCTTCTCAAAATCGTCCTGGGTGAGTTGTACAACGGCCACTGGAGCCCCCTTCATCGCAATACTGAGTTGGCCTTATGGTAACAAAGATCGGCGCGCGGCGCCCCGGGGCAGGCGCTACAAGCACAGAAGCCGGGCAAAGGCCCGGCTTCTGTCGATGCGGAGCGAAATCGTCCCGCGCGCTATCCGAGAGCGGCGAAGATCCGCTCCCGGATCGCGTCGACCCCACCGACGCCGGCGATCTTGACGTAGCGCGGCGCGCCCGGCTCACCACTCCGGGCATAGCGGCTGTAGAAGTCGATCAACGGCTCAGTCTGGTCGTGATAGACCTTGAGGCGAGCCCGTACGGTTTCTTCCTTGTCGTCGTCGCGCTGGATGAGTGCCTCCCCGGTGACGTCGTCCAGTCCCTGCTGCTTTGGAGGGTTGAACACCAGGTGGTAGGTACGTCCCGAGGCCAGGTGCACCCGGCGACCCGACATCCGGCGGATGATCTCTGCGTCCGGCACGTCGATCTCGACCACGGCGTCGACCTCGACACCGGCAGCCTTGAGGGCTTCGGCCTGAGGGATAGTGCGCGGAAAGCCGTCGAACAGGAAACCGTTCTGGCAGTCATCTGCAGTGATCCGCTGCTTGACCATACCCATGATGATCTCATCGGACACCAGACCGCCCTCGTCCATGATCTTCTTGGCCGCCTTTCCGAGATCGGTACCCTGCTTGACGTGAGCACGCAGCATGTCGCCCGTGGAGATCTGGGGAATCTGGTACTTTTCTTTGACAAAATTGGCCTGGGTGCCTTTTCCGGCGCCAGGGCCGCCGAGCAATATGACCCGCATGATCTGGTGCTCCCGTTGCTGTCCAAAAACTCGCTAAGCATGCCACGACCTGGCGCGACAGGGCCAATCGGCTCGTGAAATGCAAGGATTCGCAGGCCTTATGGCCAGGCCAGCCCCGGCCTCAAGTGGCCCGCTTCAGCCTCCGGCCATATTGAGCAGCAGGCTGTTCAGGCGCCGGACGAATTCCGCCGGATCTTCCAGCTGCCCACCCTCGGCGAGCAGCGCCTGGTCGAACACCAGCCTCGCCAGCTCGTCGAAGCGCTGCTCATCGCTTTCGGCCTCGAGACGCGTGATCAGCGGATGATCGACGTTGATCTCCAGGATCGGCGTGGGCAGGGGGGCATCCTGGCCGAGCTGCTTGAGGACCCGGGCCAGATTCTGGCTCATCTCGTAGTGATCGACCACCAGGCAGGCCGGCGAGTCGACCAATCGGCTTGAGACCCGCACATCCTTGACCAAGCTCTCGCCCAGCACGCCCTTTATCCGGTCGGTGAGACCCTTGTGGCTTTCCGCGGCCTGCTCCTGACGCTGCTTGTCCTCGGCATCGCCCAGCTCACCGAGATCCAGCGCCCCCTTAGCCACGGACTGCAGGTGCTTGCCCTTGTACTCGCTGAGATGGGACACCAGCCATTCGTCGACCCGGTCGGTGAGCAGCAGCACCTCGATGTCCTTTTTTCGGAATACCTCCAGATGGGGGCTGCTGCGTGCCGCCGCCGGTGTGTCGGCAGTGATGTAATAGATCTTGTCCTGACCTTCCTTGGCCCGTGAGAGATAGTCATCGAGCGAGACGCCCTCTTCTCCGCCTTGGCCTGAGGTGGTGGCAAAACGCAGCAGCCCGGCAATACGCTCGCGGTTGGCGAAGTCCTCGGCGGGCCCTTCCTTCATCACCCGGCCGAACTCCCGCCAGAATTCCGTGTACTTTTCCTTGTCGCTCTCCGCCAGGCCCTCGAGGATTCCCAGCACCCGCTTGGTGTTGGCGGTGCGGATGCTGTCGATCTTGCGGTTGTGCTGGAGCATCTCGCGCGAGACGTTGAGCGGCAGATCGTCGGAGTCGACCACGCCCTTGACGAAGCGAAGGTAATGGGGCATCAGCTTGTCCGCCTCATCCATCACGAACACCCGCCGCACATAGAGCTTGACGCCGTGTTTCTGATCGCGATCCCAGAGATCGAACGGGGCCCGGCGCGGCACGTAGAGCAGCGAAGTATACTCGTTGCTGCCCTCGACGCGGTTATGGACATGGGCGAGCGGATCGTCGAAATCGTGGGCAATGTGCTTGTAGAACTCCGTGTACTCCTGGTCGCTGATCTCGCTCTTGTTGCGCATCCACAGCGCGGTGCCGCGGTTGACCTGCTCGTATTCGGCCGCCGAGTCAGCCTCATCCTGCTCCGTCTTGGGCTTGAGCATCTCGATCGGGATGGCGATATGGTCGGAGAATTTGCCGATGATGCCGCGCAGCCGGAACGACTCGAGAAACTCGCCCTCGTCCTCGCGCAGATGCAGGATCACTTGCGTGCCCCGGGCCGGCTTCTCGACTGTCTCCACGCTGTAGGTGCCCTCGCCGCCGGACTCCCAGCGCACCCCGTGCTCCGCGCCCAGCCCGGCCCTGCGGGTCAGCAGGGTCACCCGCTCGGCGACGATGAACGCCGAGTAGAATCCCACACCGAATTGCCCGATCAGCTTGTTGTCCTTGGACTGGTCACCGGTGAGCGACTCCAGGAAACGGCGCGTCCCGGAGCTGGCGATGGTCCCGACGGTATCCATGACCTCCTGACGGCTCATCCCTATGCCGTTGTCCGAGACCGTGACGGTGCGTTGGTCCGGGTCGACCTCCACGCGGACCCGCAGGCTCGGGTCACCCTCGTAGAGTGCCTCGTCGGTCAGGGCCTCGAAGCGCAGCTTCTCCGCGGCATCCGAGGCGTTGGAGATCAACTCCCGCAGGAAGATCTCCTTGTTGCTGTAGAGCGACCGGATCACCAGGTTGAGCACCTGGCTGACCTCGGCCTGGAACTGGAGGGTTTCCTTATGTGCTTCGACAGTCATGAGCCGTGCAATCTCCCAGGGTACGCTTGATTCTGCGGGACTCGACCCGACCGCGAATGGCCGGTCCGCCCGCGCCGATGTCCAGACCGACAATCTGGGATTCTCGCCCGGGGATTTCAAGCGCCCCGGGAAGGCGGCCCGCGGCGGGTTTGGCCTGGTCGACGCGCTGTGTTGAAATATCCGGGCTTTCCCTAGTAACCGCCGGTGCTCCCTATGTCGACCATCGAGACGTCCCCGTTCCAGGACCAGCGCCCCGGTACCTCCGGTCTGCGCAAGAAAGTGAAGGTCTTCCAGCAGCCCGGATATCTGGAGAACTTCGTCCAATCCATCTTCGACGCCCGGCCCGATCTGGCCGGGGGCACCCTGGTCCTGGGCGGCGACGGGCGCTTCTACAACCGCGAGGCGGTCCAGATCATCCTGCGCATGGCCGCCGCCAACCGCATCGCCCGGGTGCTGGTCGGCCGGGACGCCCTGCTGTCGACCCCCGCAGCCTCCTGCGTGATCCGCAAACACCGCACCCAGGGGGGCATCGTGCTGTCGGCGAGCCACAACCCCGGCGGACCGGACGCCGACTTCGGCATCAAGTTCAACATGCCCAATGGCGGCCCCGCCCCGGAGCAGGTCACGGAGGAGATCTTCCGGCGCAGCCGCGAGATCCGCGGCTATAGGATTGCCGATGCGGGGGACCTGGATCTGAGCCGCACCGGCGCTGTCAGCCATGCCGGCATGACGGTGGAGGTGATCGATCCGGTGGACGATTACGCCGCCCTGATGCAGGCACTGTTCGACTTCGACCGCATCCATCAGCTGTTCAACTCCGGGCTGTTCGACATGCTCTTCGACGCCATGCATGCCGTGACCGGGCCCTATGCCACGCGTATCCTCGAGCAGATGCTGGGGGCACCACCCGGCACCGTGCTGAACGGCACGCCCCTGCCCGATTTCGGCGGTGGACACCCGGACCCCAACCTGGCCCACGCCGAGGAGCTGGTCGCACGCACGCGGGGCCAGGGCAGCGTCTGCTTCGCCGCTGCTTCCGACGGCGACGGCGACCGCAACATGATCCTCGGCCGGGACTTCTTCGTGACCCCCAGCGACAGCCTGGCGGTGCTGGCGGCCAACGCCCATCTGGTGCCCGGCTACAAGGGCGGCATCGCCGGTGTGGCCCGCTCCATGCCCACCAGCCAGGCGGTGGACCGAGTGGCGGAGGTGCTGGGCGTGGAGTGCTTCGAGACCCCGACCGGATGGAAGTTCTTCGGCAACCTGCTCGACGCCGGACGCATCACGCTGTGCGGCGAAGAGAGCTTTGGCACCGGCTCGGATCACGTCCGGGAAAAGGACGGCCTCTGGGCAGTGCTGTTCTGGCTCAATCTGCTGGCGGTCAAGCAGCAGTCCACCGCGCAGATCGTGCGCGATCACTGGCGGCGTTTCGGGCGCAACTACTACACCCGCCATGACTACGATGAGGTCGACAAGACGGCGGCCGAAGGGCTCGTCGACGACCTGCGCAGCCGGCTCGCCGGCCTGTCCGGCCAGGAGATCGGTGGGCGCCGCGTCCAGTATGCCGATGACTTCGCCTACACCGATCCCGTGGATGGCAGCCGCGCCGACCACCAGGGCCTGCGCATCGGCTTCACAGACGGGTCGCGGATCGTCTATCGCCTGTCCGGCACCGGCACGGCGGGCGCCACGCTGCGGGTGTATATCGAATCCTTTGAGCCGGACCCGGCGGCCCAGGGCCGCGATCCCCAGGAGGCGCTCGCCGGGCTGATCGCCACCGCCGAAGACCTGGCGCAGATCCGTGCCCGCACCGGACGGGCTGCGCCCAGCGTGATCACCTGACGAGGCGCGGCTGCAGCCCATAGTGGTGGATCAGGGTCGTGGCGATCTCCTCCACTGAGATGTGGGTGGTGTCCACGAACGCTATGCCTTCCTGACGGAACAGCCGCTCGGCCTGCTCCACCTCGTATCGGCACTGTTCCAGGGAGGCATAGGGGCTGCCGTGTCGGCGCTCGTCGCGGATCTCGTGCAGGCGCTGCGGAGCAATGGTGAGGCCGAACAGCCGCCCCTTGTAGGGCCGCACGGGCCCAGGCAGCTCCCCCGGCTCGAAATCCTCGGCGGTCAGCGGATAATTGGCAGCGAGGATGCCGAACTCCATACCGAGGTACAGGCAGGTGGGGGTCTTGCCGGAGCGCGATACCCCGATCAGAATAATGTCGGCCTGCCCCAGCCGCGAGGAAGGCGCCCCGTCGTCGAGGTTCAGCGCGTAGTTCACCGCGTCCATTCGGACTTGGTAGTCGGTGGCATCCCCGATACCGTGCGCCCTCCCGATGGTGTGGGAGGACTGCACGCCCAAGGTGGACTCCAGCGGACCGATGAAAGCATCGAAGAAGTCGAACACCACCGCCCGGGCCGAGGCGAGCACCGCCCGGGACTCGGCATCGATCAGCGTCGAGAACACCACCGGCGGCACCCCGTCGGCGTCCGCCGCGGCATTGACGCGCAGCACCACGGCCAGGGCCTTGTCGGGGGTGTCGATATAGGACAGGCTCACCCGGGCGAACTGGATATCGTCGAACTGGGTGAGCAGGCTGGTGCCCAGGGTCTTGACGGTGATCCCCGTGCGGTCGGAGACGAAGAAAACGGTCCTTTTCATGGGCAGCGGACGACTGGACCTCGCGGGCTGATACCGGGACCGCAGCGGCAGCGCCCCGGCCACCTCGACCTCGCGACGCGCTGGGCCGCTGCTTGATATAACCTATAAGGTATCCAATAAGGTATCCAATGGTCAGCAAAAACCAAATTCCGCCAACGGACAGCCTTGCCTGGCGGGCGCCGTCTCTGCCCCATGTTGAAACGTCTGCTTCTGATCGCGCTGCTGGGCTTCGGGGCCTACCAGACCCTGTATCGGGCTCCCCTCGAGCCAGGGCCGGGCGTGCTGGCAGCACGCGCGCCGCAGCAGGTCCCGATCGACAGCGCCAAGCCGTTCAAATATAGAGGCTACAAGATCACGCCGCTCGCGAGCTTTTCTCTGGAGGCCCGAGTGCTGGGTACCGAGCGCTATTGGCTGGACCGCGAGTCCGATCTCGCGCCCCTGGACCTCGCGCTGGGCTGGGGGCCGATGTCCGACGGCCGCGTCCTAACCCAGCTCAACATCTCCCAGGGCAGCCGCTTCTTCTTCTGGTCCGCGGCCCATCTCCCCCTGGCGCGCAGACAGATCGAGGAGCATGCCGCCAACATGCACATGGTGCCCGCCGACAATGCAGTGGCGGCCAGGCTCAACGCATTGCGCCCGGGACAGGTGATCGCCCTGCGGGGCTATCTGATCCGGGCGGAAGCCACCGACGGCTGGCGGTGGGTCAGCTCGCTGACCCGCAACGACACCGGCCGCGGCGCCTGCGAGCTGGTATGGGTACAGACGCTCAGCCTCCTGAAGGCCGCCGCCCTGGATCAATCGAACACCACGCAAACCCCAGACCAAGGAGCCAGAGGATGACCGATTACGTGCTGCCCCTGAGCCAGCTCGGTATAGCCGATGTCCCCCAGGTGGGCGGGAAGAATGCATCGCTCGGCGAGATGATCCAGCACCTCACCGAGAGCGGTGTTCGGGTTCCCGGCGGCTTCGCCACCACCGCCGATGCCTACCGGGAATTCCTGCACCACAACGACCTCGAGCACCGCATCAACGCCGAGCTCGGCGCCCTGGACATTTCCGATGTCAGGGCCTTGGCGAGAACCGGCCGCAAGATCCGCGACTGGATCATGGCCGCCGCCTTCCAACCCGCCCTGGAGGCGGCCATCGAGCGCGCCTACGGCGAGATCGAGCAGGAGCACGGCGGCCACTGCTCCTGGGCGGTCCGCTCCTCGGCGACCGCCGAGGACCTGCCCGACGCCTCGTTTGCCGGCCAGCAGGAGACCTTCCTCAACGTGCACGGTCTGGACCGGGTCAAGGAGGCCATCCGCGCGGTGTTCGCCTCCCTCTACAACGACCGCGCCATCGCCTACCGGGTGCACCAGGGTTTCGAGCACAGCCAGGTGGCGCTCTCTGCCGGGGTGCAGCGTATGGTGCGCAGCGACATCGGCGCCAGCGGCGTGATCTTCACCCTGGACACCGAGACCGGCTTTCGCGATGTGGTGTTCATCACTGCAAGCTACGGACTGGGGGAAATGGTCGTCCAGGGCGAGGTCAATCCGGACGAGCTCTACGTGCACAAGCCGACCCTGGCGGCCGGCCGGCCCGCTATTCTGCGCCGCAGCGTCGGGGACAAGGCGATCCGCATGGTCTACGCCGAGCAGGCCAGCGCGGCCGGGCCGGTGCGCAAGGAGGCCGTGCCGCTGCAGCAGCGACAAATGTTCTGCATCACCGACCGGGAGGCCGAAGAGCTCGCCCGTTACGCGGTGGTGATCGAGCAGCACTACGGGCGCCCCATGGATATCGAATGGGCCCGGGACGGCGAGGACGGCCAGCTCTACATCCTGCAGGCCCGGCCGGAGACCGTGCAGAGCCGCAGCGGGCGGGTGATTGAGCGCTACGAGCTCCGGGGGCGGGGCGAGCGCCTGACGGCGGGCCGCAGCATCGGCAGCCGCATCGGCAGCGGCGTCGCCCGGGTGATCATGAGCGCCAAGGAAATGGACCGTGTCCAGGCCGGCGACGTGCTGATCACCGACATGACCGACCCGGACTGGGAGCCGATCATGAAACGCGCAGCCGCCATCGTCACCAACCGCGGCGGGCGCACCTGCCACGCCGCAATCATCGCCCGCGAGCTGGGGGTACCGGCCGTGGTGGGCTGCAACGATGCCACCCGCGCGGTGCCCGACGGTACCGAGGTGACCGTCTCCTGCGCCGAAGGCGACACAGGGTACGCCTATAAGGGCCTGCTGGAGTTCGTCAAACACACCGTCGAGCTCGAGCACATGCCGCAGATCCCGGTCAAGGTGATGATGAACGTGGGTAATCCCGATCGTGCTTTCGGCTTCGCGAGTATCCCCAACGCAGGCGTCGGGCTCGCCAGGCTCGAGTTCATCATCAACAACATGATCGGCATCCATCCCAAGGCCCTGCTGGAGCTCGACCGACTCGATGACCCGAAGCTCCAGGAGGCCATCCGCAGCCGGATTGCCGCCTATGGCGAGCCGGTGCGGTTCTTCGAGACCCGGCTCGCGGAAGGTGTCAGCACCATCGCCGCCGCCTTCTGGCCCAACCCAGTGATCGTGCGCCTGTCCGATTTCAAGTCCAACGAGTACGCCAACCTGCTCGGGGGCCGGCGTTACGAGCCCGAGGAGGAGAACCCGATGATCGGCTTCCGCGGGGCCTCTCGCTACGTCGCCGAGAGCTTCAGGGAATGCTTCCGGATGGAGTGTCGGGCGATGCGCTACGTGCGCGACCGGATGGGCTTCACCAACGTCGAGCTCATGATCCCGTTCGTGCGCACCGTGGAGGAGGCGCGAGAAGTCAGCGAGGCCCTGGCGGCCAACGGCCTCAAGCGCGGCGAGAACGGGCTGCGGCTCGTCATGATGTGCGAGATCCCCTCCAACGCCCTGCTCGCCGAGCAGTTTCTTGAGTACTTCGACGGCTTCTCCATCGGCTCCAACGACCTCACGCAGCTCACCTTAGGCCTGGACCGCGACTCCAGCCTGGTGGCTAACCGCTTCGACGAGCGCAACGGCGCGGTCTACGCCCTGATCGAGATGGCGATCAGGACCTGCCGCGAGAAGGGCAAGTACATCGGCATCTGCGGGCAGGGCCCGTCCGACCATCCGGACATGGCGCGCTGGCTCATGGATCGCGGCATCTCCAGCGTGTCGCTCAATCCCGACACCGTGCTGGACACCTGGCTGTTCATGGCCGGCGTGGCCCGGTCCTCATAGCGGCCCACCCGGCGAACCGGATAAGCGCAAAACCGGCCACGGCCCGAACGGCCCCGGCCGCGGCCGGTCGGCGGGGCTATTGCTTGGCCGCAGCCGCCTCTTCGAGCTTCTTGATCCGGTCCTTGAGCTGCTGAATCTCGGCGGCGCTTGCCGTTGCCGACGGGGCGGCGGGAGCCGGGGATGCGGCAGCCTTGGATTCGGCGGCCTTAGGTACGGGAGCCGGGGGCGGAGCGGCGACCCGGGCGGCGGGGGGCACCGGATAGCCCGGAGCACCCCCGTAGCCCGGAGCACCCCCGTAGCCCGGGGCACCCCCGTAGCCCGGGGCACCTCCGTAGCCCGGGGCACCTCCGTAGCCCGGGGCACCCCTGTAGCCCGGGGCACCCCCGTAGCCCGGAGCACCCCCGTAGCCCGGGGCACCTCCGTAGCCCGGGGCACCCCCGTAGCCCGGGCACCCCCATAGCCCGGGGCACCCCCATAGCCCGGGGCACCCCCATAGCCCGGGGCACCCCCATAGCCCGGGGCACCCCCATAGCCCGGGGCACCTCGATAGCCCGGAGCACCGACGTAGCCCGGGGCACCACGTAGGGCTGAGGCGCAACGGCGCCTCCGGCGGGCGCCACGCCCGGGGCCGGCGGAGTCCCGTAACCCGGGGTCGCGGCATTGGGCTGGGCCGCTGCCTGGGCAGGGGCGGCAGCCGCGGCTCGAGGGGCTGCCGCCGGCGCAGGAGCAGGCGCGGGCGGGACGCCATATCCCGGAGCAGCCCCGTAGGGAAGCCGAGCGCCATAGCCCGATCCCGCACCATACCCGGGTCCCGCCCCGTAAACCTGGACCCCCCCTGTATCCGTGGAGGACGCGTTGGTCGTGTCATAGCCAGGCGTGATCACTTGAACGCCCGAGGAGCTTTCGGAGCCACCGTCCTCCTCCGAGTCCGGGACGATGATCACCGTGGTCCGAGATCCCTGTCCGTATCCCGGCGCCCCCCCATAAGCCCAGGGGGCATACCCGGGGTAGCCCCAGCCGCGTCCACCGTAGTAATAGTCATCGTCGTACCGGTCCCGGTCCCGGCTGCCGCCGAACCACTTGGAGGGGTTCATCATGTCTCCGAAGTTCGTGGCGTGGGTCGGCGCGGCGAGCAGCGCACCGACGGCCAAAGCGATAGCCCGGCATAGCTTGATCTGAGTTGCCACTGTTGCTGATCCTCCGAAGGTTAGGTAGGTACTGCATCCGGACCCGGGCGCCTCGGCTCCCTTCTCCGCCCGCGACGCGGACCCAGGTCGCCGAAGCTTAGCGCAGCGGCGCACCGACGGGTGAGACCGCCGTCCGGGGCGGCACGCCGATCGAGGGCCTTGGCGGATAGCCCCCCCGGGGCGCGCTCTACGAGCCGTTCTCCTCGATACCGGGGGCACGCGACGCTGCGTTGTCATACCGCACGTGCTCGGGGGCCACCGCACCGCCGGAAATGACAAAGTTCATCGCCTCGTCAATCGTCCAGTCGGTCGAGGTGAGTCGCTCCACCGGCACGATCTCGACGTAACCGTTGGTGGGATTGGGGGTAGTGGGCACATAGACGGCGGCCAGGGGTCGCCCGCTGTGCGCGTCCCGGAAGGTGCGGGTCACCAGCCCCACCGCCTTCATGTCCCGGTGCGGAAAATCGATGAGCACCACGCGCCGCACACCGCTCGGCTGCTGCTGCAGGGCCGCTATGAGCTTCTTGGCCCCGCCGTATACGGTGGTGATCAAGGGCACCCGCGCGAGCAGCGACTCGATGCCCTCCAGGATGCGCTTGCCGACCACCCGGTTGACCGCCCAGCCCAGGAGATAGAGACCGAGCAGGGTGATGAGCACGCCGAGCGCATTGTGCAGCCGGGGGTCGAGCAGCAGGTCGGCAAACAGGGGATGCTGCAGGCGCAGGTTCTTCGCGATCCCAGTCACCCAGGGCCGCCCGAAGGTCGAGAGCTGGCCGAGGATGAAATCGAAGACCACCCAGGTGACCCAGAGCGGCACCACAGTCAACACCCCGCTGACGAGATACCGCCGGAAGTAGAAACCCCCTGTCTTCTGGTCGCTCATGGCGCGTGGAAGGTCCCAGGCTCGAGCGCATAGCATATCAGGGCTCGGCCAGGACCATGTGACGGTGCTGTGGGCCCCGGTCCGTGCGGGCCCGGGCCGCGTCCCGCCGGCCCGCAAGACACCCTTTGGAGTGTCCGGGCGCTCTCAACGGCGCCTGAAAGCGCTTGCGGCGCTCGGCCTCAGAGATGCACCGCCAGGCGCGTTCTCAGGAAGGCGGCCTCATAGGCCTCATACAGCCCGACCGCCATCGCCTGCGCTTCGAACTCCAAGCGCGTGTCGCTACGGGGATCATCGCTGCGCGAATCGTCGAGTATCGCCGCCACCCGGGGCTCATCCTCCGACATGTCAAGGATGTACCAAACGCGGTCCGCGATCTGCTCGACCTGAAAAAGGGCCTGTTCGTCGTATGTCATGGATCGTCCACCTCCGCTCAATTTCTGCGCGTCCTGCCCATCCCGGGCTCGTTTGTCGACTCATCGACTCAAGCGCCCTGGAGCTCGCGAGACAGCACCCACACCGTGGTTTGCGGCCCGCTTCCAGGTCGGTGTCCCGCGCCTTCGATCATCCCGGTGATTGTGGATGACGATGGGGGCCAGGCATGTCCCCGTGCCGTGACTATGCAAATATTGCTCCACCGATTGTATCGCAATTGTGACAAAATCCCCGGCAGCAGCAACCCCTCGCTGCATCAGGTAGCGGCACCTAAGCCGTGCCCGCGCCTTGGCCCGGCGCGCATCCCGGCATGCCGGCCGGGCGGGACCCCTTGGCCGGCCCGCCGCTATTCCGCGACGAGCCGTTTCTGCGGACGACAGCAATGCCCGCTGCGATCGCCCCGCTTCGCGCGTATGCGACTCGTCTCTTTCGACCGCCTGCGCTCCGCCGACATCCCGACCGTCACCAACCTCAACCCCGCGTGGCCGCCTGCGATCCAGGCCTTCATCGGTGCTATGATCTACCCTCAATACCGCCGGGCACCGACGCGCCTGCGCTTCCGGAAGTCCCCATGAGACCGCACCACCTCCTGCCGTTTGTCATCGCGATGTGCACCGTTCTGGGCCCCGGCACCGCCGTGTCGGGCGATACCGCACTGTCGGACCGGTTCTTCTTGAGCGGCGACGGCAAGATCCGCATCGACAGCCTGAAGACCGGCGAGTCGGAGGAGATCCGCTATCGCGAGGCCCAGGGCACCTATCCCGAGGCGGCCCGCAAGCAGATCGACCGACTGTTCGGCATCCCATCGGGCGCCCCGGACCATATCTCGCTGCGCCTGATCTCCCTGTTGGACTACGTCGAAGACCTTTACCACGTGCCGATCGACATCAATTCCGGCTACCGCAGCCCGCAGTACAACGGGCTGCTGCGGGCCAAGGGCCGGTTGGCCGCCAAGGCGAGCCTGCACATGGAAGGCATGGCCGCGGACCTGATGCTCGGGCAGTCCCTGGCGGCGCGCGCCTTCGAGGACATCCGCGACCTGGACTGCTGCGGGGTCGGCTACTATCACGGCAAATCGCTGCACCTGGACGTCGGCCCGGCGCGTTTCTGGGACGAGACCTCCTCCAAGGTCGACACCGACATCTCCGCCCACAACAAACTGGTGATGGCGCGCACCGACCGCGACATCTACCTGCCCGGAGAGCCAATCGAGCTGCGCATCGCCCGCATCACCGACTACCCGATCGGTGTGTCGGCGAGCCTTCAGGTGGAGCGCAACGGTGATCCGCTCGCGTCCGCCCCGGTGCTCGGCGCAGCCGGCGGCTGTATCACCATCGCAGAGCCCGCGCAGCGCGATCTCCACCTCAGGGTCCCCAACGGGCTCCCCACCGGCGCGCGCCTGCGCCTTCGCCTGGCGCTCTGCAACAAGCCCTTCCCGGAGATGCCCGACAGCATCCTGTCCAACGACATCCTGGTGTGGGCTACGCCCAGTGCCAAGCAGGGTGTTTAGGCGCAACAGGTATTACCGACTCTAGTGTCCTGTCGGACTTTAGGGCCCGTAGCGAGGGAAAGCGGAATCGACGCGGATTATTGCTCGGCACAACCTTGCGCCCCACGCCTTTCGCATTTCTACCGGCTTATCCTGTGGAAGACGTTGGGCACAGGCACCGGGTCGTCATTGATATTCGTGAGTGTGCCGTTCCTGCGATCGAGCACGAATTCGTTCTCTTGTGTCCCCATCACGCTCGATGTTCCATCTAAGTTTGAGCAGGATAGGGTCAGCTCGACGTTTAGCGCATGGCCTGTGATGGATCCCTGACCTCGCGCGAAGCCGATCTGATTCTGGCAAGACAGTGTGAACGCGGTATCGTTGAGTCGGACATCGCATGACTTTGCTCCGGAGCAGGTGATCGAAAGGAGCTGCGTGCTGCCATCAAAACTGTCGATCGCTTGCCAGAGACCGACAAATGCCCATTGACCAACGTCACGGCCATTGTCGCTGACACCGTCAGCTATGGCTGCACAAGACAGCACGAGCCCAATGATGGTCGCTGCAGCGGAGCGCAAGTGATATTGCATGGTGAGACCCCCCCTTGGTTACGGATTACTAAGTCTGCAGAGCCCCGGCGTTGCAAAGACTCGGAGCTTCGTCTGCAACGCAGTAAAGACGACGGAGGAGTTTACCAGGACCTTGGTTAGTAACGCTTCATGCTTTCGCATCGATGCAGGTGAATGCGTGAAAGAGCCCGGAAACGATCTGAGGTATCCGCTGCAGACGACGCACGATCGGCTCAGCCACGGTCTTCAACCCCCGATTGCTCTGGATGGTGACCCTGGCGTGTTGGTCTTCACATGCCCCCATGTCTAACTCGTCGGGTTAGCGCTCGGGTGCATAGGGAGGCAGAAAGTACCATTCGATCGCCGAGGCGTTGTCTTCGACAAAATGCTTGACCAGCGTCACCTCGTGCGTCGATTAATCCCCAGGCCCGCGGCCACCGCCCTGGGGACTCTCTCCGGCATCCACGCCGCGCATGGCGCCGATGCGCATCTGCTCCAGCGCCTCGTGAGAAAACGTGCGTGCATCCCCAATCCTCTTGCATTTTATGCGCCCATGGTATCATCATAAGGCTTGACTTATGAAGATTTTCGTATAACCCACTTGGGTAAACCCCTGGCGTTGCCCGGGGACTCTTGAGGTTTGACCTTTGCGGCGGTCGGCCTGAAAAGACGGTCTGGGTGCGGAGCGGAGCGTTGCGGGAGTGCGGTCCGGGATGGGACCGTCGGGACACGCCGTGAATCCATCCCTGGAGGCTCGGGAGCCGCCGTCCGGGCGGCTCATGGTCCCGCCAGACCCACCCCGGATCGCTAGACAGAGCGGAGTCAGTTGCTGGAGCAATCGCCCAGCCGCCAGGGGCGGCTCCAGGTTTCATGGCGCCCTCGGGGCGCTCACCCAATAAGCCCCCGGCTTTGCCGGGGGTCATTTAACATCCGTCATGCCGGAACTGTGCACGACGAATAAATGCTTACCTGATAGGGTGGGAATCATCGGGGAATGGGCCAATTATGGATGCAGAACTTCTCAAAATAGCAAGCCAGGTTGCCGGGGTAGGTGGAATTGCGGTCGGCATGTTGATCTTAGTAATTCGCAAAATCGCAAATAAGAACATGTTCAGATACCTGGGAAAGGACCATGCTTTCGGATTAATGCATGTTATTATAACAATTGCTTGTTCAGCCGCGGTTATTGGCGTTTCCGATTGGTTGTTTCTCGCGTATATGTCATCTAATAATGATCTTGGGAGGATTTCTTTGAGCGATTTCGCTATCGGCAAGACCGATGACGGCAGATTTCTTGAAGTAATGGTGAATAACACAACGTCACGAAACGTTGTCTTGTCCAGATTGATATACTCTCGTGGAGTGTCCACAGCCGAGATGCGATTAATCCCAATATGTTGCCTGTATTGCATGCACGCGTGGTACGCGGTTCAGAATGGTACCATCACTTTAAATACACCAGGCACAAGATTGGACGAAACAATGTGGTATGTGAGCGCAGGAGCTGGAGGTAGAGAGTATGCCGGCAGGGTACACTATGCGCCTGGCTGCGAAGGCCCTCTCTTTGCCCAAGTCGAAATAAATATCTCAGTTGTCGCTTCTAAAAATTCCATAACGAAGATTGGCGTTTTCCGGCGGGAAGAAGATGGGCATAAAAGCAAATTGGGTACGGATAATATAATGCTGGCTGGATCCGACGCGGATGAACTGCTCGCCGAGAACGATAGTATTTGTATTTATCTTGGAATCGAAAATACACCTACTTTACAAAAGATCTGTCGGTCTGAACAGGAAGTCGGCGGAAGATTATTGTAACTCAACAAGCTGATACGCAAGTAAGAGATCCGAATCGCTGCGCGGCCCGGGGCACTATATTCGATCCACTCAGCGACCGGCGCCGCCGGCCGCGTGGCGGGCTTGCTTGATCGCGTTTAACTTCGGCTGGACCTCTCTGTTGAAGTAGCTTTGGTCCAGCTTGATCAGTTCCCGCATGTCCCCTATCGCCTGCCGTTGCTTCCCCTGTTGCAGCAGCGCCATGGCCCGCAGCCCCAAGGCCAGTTTGCGGTTGTATTTGAAGTTGAGTGAGTCCTCCAGGCCCGCGGATTTGGGGGCCACGGCCCCCAGCACTTCAGAGGCGTCGGCAGCCGCCGCCTCATACTTCCCCAAGTCGTAGTAGGCCTGGGCGCGTTTGTCGAGCACATAGCCGCGACGGCTCATGCGGTGCGCCGAGTCCATGCTCGCCGCGTCCAGGGCCTTAAGCGCCGCGGTGTAATCTGCGATCGTCCCCGGCAGATCGCCTGCCTCTTGCCGGACGGAAGCCATCTCAATGTTCACCTCGGCCCGCTCTGCGTCATCAGGCGCCGTCTCTAGAAGGTGCGCGTACACCGCCAACGCGTTCCGGACCTCCGCCTTCGCCGCCCCCGGCCCGCTCTTGCGGCGGAGCTTCGCTGCTTTCTGTCGGTAAGCGTCGGCCAACTTGTGGGCATAGTCCCGGTTCTTGGGGTCACGGGCGCTGGCTCGCTTGTAGAGGCCAATGCGGTCATCGGGGCTCATCTCCGTGACGAAGCCCACCTTAGCGATGATATCGAAGAAATCTCGGTCGCCTTCCTCGGTCCGTCCCATGAGCACTTCGGTTCTGGCCCGCTCGACGTAGATCCGCTCCAGATCGCTACCTGTTGATCCGAGCTTCGCCCCCTGGGACTCCATGTACGCTATGACCTTGTCGTACTCACGGATCGCCGCCGCGTACTGCTTGCGCTGAGCCAGGGCTCGCGCCCGGTTGGGCTGCACATCGAAGAGGCGTGCGTCGCGGAAAATGCTGTCGCGCGACAGGGGCTCGTCCGCGTGCAACGACGCCGCTGGGGACAAAACAACGATCAAGGCGGCGATGCCGAATCGCCTTAGGATGGTCATCCATCTGCAGGATTTCATCTCGGTCTCGTTCCGGAGTGGACGCAGCTGCTCGTCGCGGCCGGCCCCCAATCCGACCTCGTCGCACCCGGGGACGACCGCCAGCGGCTCGGAAACGAAGCCATCCACCCTTTTGCCACGACCATCCCCGTTTCCCCGGGGCAAAGCCGCTGTAACCCTGGTTTGGCGCGGCTGGGCGGCTCGCTGCCCGATTTCCGCAGCCTCGCCTCCAGTCTAACCCGGTCGAGCCTAGCGTCAAGGCTCTGGACCACGCGATCGCGGGTGGGCCCGGAGCTCGGACGGGTCACAAACCCCAAGCGGGGCGCGGTCACACCAGCCACCCGGCCTCAGCTTGCCAACCAATCCGTTGGCAACAGAATCGTCGGCAGCGTGCGGTTCGGGCCGGAAGCGGTCAACGGCGCTGCTCGGCGCGGGCGGGCGCGAACCGACGGACGAGCTCCGCGAGGGTGATAGTGTCGCGAAACTCCTGGGTGAGCTCCGTCCAGGGAGCCACCGCCACGAGCTCTCGGGGGACGAGGCGGTCCTCGGCAAAGACCACGATCCCGTTGTCGTCGGCAGGGTTCCCGAAGCCGTGCAGACCGTAGCGGACAAAGACACTCCGCAGGTCATCCAGACGCTTGAAGTGCTGCTCCCGACGTGGGGGCCAGCGTCCAAAGGCGTCGCCCTTCTCCCACGCCCCCACGTAGTGGTACCGAAGCAGCGCCACCAGCTCCGGCAGGGTGAGCCGCTTGTTCCGCGGGAGCACCTTCCACGGCGAATCCGTTAGGATCGTCCGGCCGAATTCGCGGACCAGCGACCGGATCGTCTTCGGGCCGGGCGGCAACGAGGCATCGAGTATCCGCGTGCCGGGCGCGATCTCCACCCGGAGGAGCGCTTGGCCGAAGAACAGCGCAACCCGGTGGTCGTTCGTGATGTATATCCCTCGCCCGAGGTTGCCGTCGCTCGCCACCCGCTCCCCGTCCGGACCCCGCGGGCGCCAGACCCGGAAGCCTTGTCTCAGAATCGACAGCGCCGCAGGGACGTCCGTCCCGTGGAAGTAGCCGCGGTTCGGGAGACGTAAGCACTCGGCATTCACGGTGATCTATTCTCGACAAAACCCTCGGTAACGGAGTCTTAATGGAAGTGGCATACGATGAGGAAGGGAGAATGCGACGAGGGTCTCACGGCCTGTATCCATGAGATTGCGGAGGGCTTCATGGCGGCTACCGTCATGAGCAAGGGGACAATGCGCGAGCCCGATTGCCTCTGCTTCAAACCGCTGGCGGCGATGACACCGCCGGAAATCCGCACCCTGCGGCTGCCGAAGGTGCGAGCCGAAGCGCGCTCCGGCGCCGTCGTACGCCACAATGGACCTCATCAGCCATCGGAGCACCGCGCGAAGCGCCGACAAAGCTGCCCGCTGAAGCGGCGCGCGCTGCTGGCCGAGGACGGCCTCAATCGCCCTGGGGCGATCGAGCAGGGGCTCGGAAACACGGTCTTCAGGGCAGCACCATCGCCTTGCCAATACCCTAGCGCTGTGCTACGTATTATCCTACGGCGGTTCACGAGGAGCAAGCGATGGCTGACGACGATCCGCGGGAAGCTCGACGAGCTTCGCAAAGCTTTGGCCGAAGGCAGCATCGGTCGGCGAGGTTTCCTTCGCCGAGCCCTGACTCTCGGCGTCTCCGTGGCGGCGGCCTATGCCCTGCTGGGCGCGGCGGCCGGTGGCTGCGCTGCGGCGGTCCAGACCCGCGCCAATCTCGACGCGCTCGACCAGCAGCTTCAGGGCCAGCCATCCGGCAAGGTCGTAGCGCCGCAACAGGACGCCGCTGCCGAAGCGTCTGGCGGCGACGTGAAGACGCGCATCGAGCGTCTGCGCGCGCGCTACGCCGAGGAGCGGTCGGGCGCCAGTCGGCCGCCGCGCACCCAGCTCGCCGACGACTGGGACAACTGGAACAACTGGGAAAACTGGAACAACTGGGACAATTGGGGGAACGGCTAGATCTGCCTTCGCCACGCCGGTGCCCAGGCTTCGTCCCGCGATTTCGCTCGATCCATGAGCGAGGGTAGGGCCTTGGTGGCTCGAGCGAAGTCGCACCTGGCGGCAAAGCGGGTACGCTTTCCATGAGATCCGGGCGCACGCGAGCGTCCGAGGCGCTTGCAGACCCAGCCGTTTGGGCCAGGCTGCGCTGCGGTACGCGCGTCTTCCTCGACGATGCAGCGGCGGCCCGTGCGGGGCTGGCCGAGCGGCTGCGGCTGAGTGGCGGCACGCAGCGGCTGGAGGTCGAGGGCCAGCGCGGCACTAAGTACGAAAACGGCATCTTCGCCCCGCGCGACGACTGGCGAACGCCATCGCCGGCGGAGCTGGCGCTCATCGAGGGCAGCGGGTCCTGCAGCCCTGCCCACGATATCCGCGTGCTCGTCATACCCGAATGGCTGCAGCAGTTCTTCTGGGACCTCGACCTCGCACCGCTCATCGCGGGCGAGGGCTTCTCCGTGACCAGCGACGACCCGCTGTTCTACGCCTTCTGCCGCGAGGCGCAGGAGGCGCTGAGCGCCCTCGGCATCCCGGCGCGCAGGCTGACCGTACGCTTCCAGCGCGCGCGCAGCCGCTCGACCACGTTCGATCCCGAGCTCGCCACCTTCGTCGGCCTCCATGTCGACAATTTCGAGCGCCGCCCGATCGATACGCGCCATCGCTCCTTCCCGCGCCTGGTGGTCAATCTCGGGCTCCAGCCGCGCAGCTTTGTCTTCATCAACCTGCCCCTGATCGAGCTTTTCGAGCCGAGCGGGATCGCGCGCACGGCGGAGACCTACCGCAAGTTCAGCTGGGCCTATCCGCTGGCGCACGCCTTCATGGCCGCCGCCCCGGACTATCCGGTCGTGCGCCTCGCGCTCGGCCCCGGCGAGGGCTACACCGCCCCGACGCAGGATCTCATCCACGACGGCTACACCTTGGACGGCGAGGGGATCGACGTCGTGCTCTCCGCATTTGTCGGCGACGGCTAACCCCCGCGATGCCCGACCTGCCCCCTGCGCCTCCTGTCGGTCCGCTCTCGCTGCTTGTCGTGCAGCCAACGCCGTTCTGCAACATCAACTGCGATTACTGCTACCTGCCCGATCGCAGCCACCGCGGCGTCATGGCGGAGGAGACGCTGCACGCGCTGTTTCGCGGCGTCTTCGCTTCCTCGATCGTGCACGGCCGGTTCTCCCTCATCTGGCACGCCGGCGAGCCGCTCGTGCTGCCGGTCGCCTTTTACGAGCGCGCCAACGCGATTCTGGCAGAGCACAACGCGGGCAAGGCCGAGGTTCGCACCAACTTCCAGAGCAACGGGCTGCTGATCACTGAGGAATGGTGCCGATTCTTCCGCGAGTCCGGGGCGCATGTCGGCATCAGCCTCGATGGCCCGCAGGATCTTCACGACCGCCACCGGCGCACGCGCAACGGCCGGGGCACCTTCGAGGGCGCAATGCGGGGCGTGCGCCGCCTGCAGGAGGCCGGAATCGAGCTCACCGCGATCTGCGTGCTGACGCGCGAGGCCCTGCTGCAGCCGCGCCGGATCTTCACTTTTTTCGCCGAGCTCGGCGTGCGGGAGGTGGGCTTCAACATCGAGGAGCTGGAGGGCACCCATACCTCTACCTCGGTCGGCTTCGAGGAGGCACGCGACCTCTACTATCGCTTTATGGACGAGATCATGGCATTGCGCGAGGACAGCCCCATGCGCGTGCGCGAGCTGGAGCGATTCGGCGGCCTGCTGAAGCACGGGGCATCGCTGCAGATCGGGCCGCAATGCACGCCGCTGCGCATCGTATCGGTCGACCACCGCGGGAACCTCTCGACCTTCTCGCCCGAGCTGTTGGGCATGCCCACCAAGACCTACGGGCCCCTCGTCTTCGGCAATGTCAGCGACGGCGGCATCGAGGACATGCTGTCGAACGCCACCTTCAAGGCGGTCCATGCCGACATCCGCGCCGGGGTCGACGCCTGCCGCGCCACCTGCGGCTATTTCGACGTCTGCGGCGGCGGCGCTCCCGCCAACAAGCTGTTCGAGCGTGGTACCTTTTCCGCCACCGAGACGATCTACTGCCGCACCCAGATCCAGGCGCTCACCGACGTGCTGCTCGACCGTCTCGGCTGACGCGCGCTGCGGGCGTCAGGCGCAGTCAGTTCGTGGGATAGTAGTCGACGCTCTCGATCTTGTTGTCCTCGCATTTGAACCTAGGAGCCTGTCGGACTTTGGATGTCCTACTGCGGAAAATCGGATATCGGCCGGATTTCCCGCTCGATCTCGTCAAATAGAGCCCGCTATTCTCCTCAATCGAGCGAAAAATCCGTCTCGATCCCGCTTTCCCTCGCTACGGACCCCAAAGTCCGACAGGCTCCTAGAAACGGCAGTTGACCGCTCCGAACAGCGATCGAGTGATGGGTTGGACCAAGGTTATTGACAAACTCGATACTCACCCATTGGGTGATCGCCGCTTCTAGGTTGAAGGGCTCGCCCATGGAGGCGTCCCAAAACTGGATCTCGCCGATTACACAGGGGCCGCTGGGCCTGGCGACGCCCGAGATATCCAGCGGGCGTTGATCACGTGCCCGTTGGACGTTCCCCGTTATTCCCGAAGCCCTCCTTTCAGGTGAGGAGCACGATCGCTTGCGATCGCCGTCGGTATAGTCATCGACCGATGATCATCCGCCGGCCGTCGATCGCGCGCAGCGTCTCCCGGGCGCCGGCCACGAACGCCGCCGCTGGCCCGCGTGAAACGGGCGCGCGGAGGCGCGTGTTTCAGTGACTGGGCTCCCATGGCATAGTGCAGCTTTGAAGGAGATCCCGTGATGCGTTTGCTTCCAGCGGCCTGTGTCGGCCTGATCCTGGCGACAGGGGTGAGCCTCCACGGCCATGCCGGCGTCCAACGGACGGTTTCGGGTGCCGAGCAGGGCACGTCTTACGAACAGCGAATGATCGACAAGGTCCGTGACGCCGTGGACGCCCTGCGCGACACGTTGGCGGAACAGTCTCCGCAACTCCAGGAGAAAATGCGTCCCCTGTTGCGCAAAGTCAACGGCGAGGCCGAACAATACGTCGGCTCAATCAAAGCGTACATCGTCGCGCGAGACGACTACTACAACAACTTCAAGGGGCGGGACAACGACGCAAACACGCAGGCACGTCGGGAGCTGTACGAAGCAGGCCGCACCATGCGCGTCGAGGAACGGGACTATTACGAAGCCACGGCCGACTATCTCCAAGCGTATAGCAAAGCCCGGCGAGAGGAGCGCCTCAAGAGCTCCGGATGAGCCGAAGGGCGGTGGGGCAGGCGCTCCGCCGGGAAGTAGCTCTGGCTGCAATCGGGTCGATTCGTCGTGCGTGCTGTCGACTACCTGCCGGCCCTTGAGCTCGCCCTCGGGTAGGTCAGGCGCGTTGTGAGTTTTACCGTCCGATATCGACCGTTCAGATCCATGAGCTTGTTGACGGTAAAGGAATCGCGGCCGTTGGGACCACGGTGAACCACGCCCCACACGTGCTTGTAATAAGGATTGTCCTTGGTGTTCGTGGTCGGGCCATCGACGACGTTGCCATCCTTGTAGGCCTTGCCATTCTGATCGGGGATGCGGATATCCACTCGAATCTGTCGGGTGACCTGCTGCGGCACCTTCACCGGTTTTCCCTGGATATTGCCGGTTTTGTAAATGGTGATTTGCGTGGGCACATAGACGGCGCCCACCTTGATTCCGGATCTTGTGGTCTTGGACGTCTTGGCCTTGAGCGGCTTTCGCTTCGGGGGGTGGCCGGTCTTCGCGCCGGGAATCGCGACCGGTTTGTAGTTGTAGTATCCGTCATCGGGGCCACCAGTGGTATTGTAGGTATCTTGCTTGGCGCCGCCTTTCAGAAACGGACCGTCTTCTCTTTCCCAGCAGATGACATAACCGGGCCGGCAACTGCTGCCACAATCATACAGCTGGTGCATGAACACGGGAGGCTCGTTCGGGCCACTAACGCGCTTGCCCAACTCCTCGGCCCGGATATAGATGGGCGATCCGCTATGACTGCGGGAAGGCAGGCGCTCGTCACATTGGGTCGAAGCGGGGCCGTTGCTGTCGTAGGCGTCGGAGCCGGTCGCGCCAGGACCGCTGGAATGGAATTCGTCGGCCATGGCGGTCCCGTTGCCGATCAAGATGAGACAGGCGAGCGCTTGCAAGACGCGATTGAGCCGTTTCACGGCGGGGATCCCCTGAACACTTTCAAGTCCGTACCGATCATAGCCACCACCACCGCATATTGCGAATCCATCGCGTCGACCAGGGGAAAGGATCCGCGGATGGTGGCAACCTGGGCGCGCTGGCCCTCCCCATGAGTCTCGAGCCAGGAACGCTTGACCAGATGCCCCGCGGCCGATTCCACCCACCTGGACTTGAGAATAGCGAACGAGGCCGGAATGTCAAAACGGGCGAGTGGGCCAAAACACCGATAGACCAGACGCCGACGCGCTGGCCGCCCGGTCTTCAGTTGTCCACGGGGCCAATTCTCAACTAACATGACTAAGCGATCATGTGGTCAGGGCCGGTGGGTCGAGGGCCTCGAAGTTGCGCGGCGCAGGACGCCACTTTGGCGACGCCATTGTGGGGAACCGAAGATGAAGAGTGTGCAATCCATTCTGGCCCTAGTCGTGCTCTTCGCAGCCTCCAGTCTTGCCGCGGCTCAGGATGCCGCGTCGCTTGATTGCCGACAGAATCCCATGGATCCGAGTTGCTTGAGCCCGCCTGCGCAGGATTTCACCGCCAATGAGCTGAACCGTCTCAGGTGGCTAGCCAACGAGATCAACGACGTCAAGGACAAGATATATCTGGCCATGGTCTCCGATCCATCCCAGGTCTCGGGGCTCTTTTACGAATTGGGACAGCGCCAGGAGGACGCCAACGAGCCCGCTGAGGCGCGGGCGAGCTATCGCAACGCCCTTACCTTCGACCCCACGAATGCCGGCGCCGCCAAGGCCCTGGTGAGGTACGAAGGTTGGCTCGCGAAGACCGTTTTCGACAAGCCGCTCGCCACGATTATGGTCTTTTGGGTCGTGCTCGTCGCGATCGTCTGGCTATCGGGGCGCAAACGATTCCGCAGTAGTCTCTCCAGCGTCGCCACATTCTATTTCGGGGTTGGGCTGGTGATCTGGCTCGTGCACATCGTGGGCGCTTCCGGCGCCGACGCGATTGCCGCCGAGACCTGCGACTACCCCCTGCTGCCCATGGCCCACGTCCAGCTCATTGACGATCTTTTGTTCTGGCCAGTTGGCATTGGCCGTGGGGTGTATGAGGCCGGCTTGCCGTTGACGAGGTATTTCGTACAGACCCTGTGCATCACCTAAGGGGCCAGGCGTTACCGCGGGGAAGCCCCCCGATCCGCTCGGTAACGCGGTCGCATACAGCCTCAGGGTCTTGCCTTGTTGTATTCGGTCGCGAACGATCGGCCCTACGATTGCGGGATGAAGGCCGCAGGGCTCGGCAATTCCCCTATGGCTGGAAGCGCCTGTTGTCCTTTCAGGACTTCCCCGCTCGGTCTGCCGGAGCCCCAGTCCCACAGCCCCATCGGCGCGACGTATATCCCGAGCGGCTCACGCACCCAGCAGTCCCCCGTGGCAGCCCGCTCGGCAGGCGTGGTGAAGCGGTAGCGGTAGAGCGACGCCCGTACCCAGGTGGGCGGTCCGTCGGGAAACGGGTTGCGGCCGAGTAGCGCAAGCACCGGCGCAGAGCCCTGCAGCAGCTTGTGCAGGAGGTCACCGAGCCAGGGATTGCGCTCGGGCGGCTCGGCGGCGGCAAACCACATGGTCCAATCCAGGCGCGGCTGGTGGGGGATGCTCCAGTGCGGACAGCAGTGCACATCGCCGGGCTTGTAGCGAAACGCGTAGGGCTTCCAGTGGGCGCCATCGATGGAGCCCTCGATGATGAGCTCGCGCCGCACGGTGTTGATCACCCCGAAGAACCCGTAGAAGTTCGTAACTCCGAAACGCGACGCCGTTCCGACGACCTCGGCCATCGGCCCGGGCAGCGGGCGCCGCTCGACGTGGCCCCAGATGACAGCGAGATTGATCGGCACCACGATGGCCGCCAGCACGCCCGCGGCCCAGGTCGCGACGCGACCCGGGCTCGGCAGCCGGTAACGCACCCGTGCGACCAGACCCACCGGCAAGAGAGCCGCCAACGCCCGGTCGTCGAGCAGGAACAGGCACAGGAAGACAGTAAGCAGGTTCAAGAAGTAGTAGTTGCCGGTCAGCGAGATGGCGGTCTGCAGAACGATGAAGCCCCCGGCGGCGGCAAAGCGCAGGCGCCGCGGCATGAAGACCAGCCAGGGCAGCGCCAGCTCGATGCCGAACATCGTCAGCACGGAGAGCTGCTGGAGCCACTCCGGAAGCTGATGCGCGTACCACGCCAGCGGCGTCGGCAGCGGCTGGGTCTCGTAATGGAAAGCGAGCGCCCGCAAGTGCGCCCAGCTCGGATCGTGCGTCAACAGCTTGACCAGACCCGAGAGCAGCATGAAGCGGAACAGCAGCCAGCGGAACAGCCAGACGACAATCCGCGAGCCCCCGGTGAGAAAGATCCCCAGCAGCCCCACCTCGAGGATCAAGGCGTCGGGCTGAATATCGCCGAACACCGGCATCGCCGCCCAGAGCGAGAGGTGCAGCACGAACGCGACGATCAGCATGGTCCGCGTCAGGCGGTTCAGCACGACCAGCGTGGCTGCCCCAGCACCGGCAATGCATGCCGCCATTAGCGCGGCGTCCGAATTGTCGAGCCAGAACAGCGTGGGTGCGGCCAGGTAACGATTCGAGCCGTACTGCGCCGCAAGGGTCTCGAGGGAGTGCCTGAGAGGCAGGATGCCGTCGGAGCCGACCAGCCCCAGGATCTGCGTACCGATCGACACGAACGCGACGAGCAACGTCAGCCCCAGCAGGCGCAGGAACAGCCAGCTCACGAGGTGCCAGCCCGGGGGGTAAAGCTCGGCCCCCCAGAGCAGCCGAGACCAGTGGTAGCCCGCCACCCGGTGACGCGCGACCAGCCGGTAGGCAGCCTCGGCCACCCGGGCAAACCCCGGCATTCGGCGATACAGCCAGAGGCTGGCGCCCCCGCCGGGGGCCAAGGCCAAAACCCTGAACGCTGCCTCGGCAGCGCTGTAGCGCGCGCCCCCCGCCTCGAACAGCTGGATCGCGGCGGCGAATTCGGCCTCGGACACCTCGGAATGGTCGGCGGCGATCTCCTGGTACGGTACGTACCGGACCCGCTCTCCCGTGAGGCGCTGCCAATAGCGCACCCAATAGGCACAAAAACCGCAATCGCCGTCGTAGGCGAGCAGCGGCGGGGTCTGGTCTTTACCGTTCATGGCTGCGGCAAGGGTGGTTGATCCTACCAGATCACTCTAGCCCGAATCCGCCATGCAGTGGGGGTCCCGGGGCCCCGGCCCGGGCTGAAGGAAATCCCACGGCCCTCGCCCCAAGGTCCGCCGACGATAGGACCCCGGACGCTCGGCCCGACGTCCCCGTACGCCTTTCCATCCCATCCCTTGACGAAACGACTACCTGAGTATGCGGTCCCGCGCTTTCCCAACCCGACAAATGCCACCCATCTCCCGCTTACCGCACCTTCCCTAGCGACAACCCCGCTTTGAGCTAGATTTACAGTATTTTCTCCACTGCCCGGCCTTGATCCTATGCACGACCTGACGGCGCGGCTCATCGCTATGCTAAGAGGCTCCCGGGGTCCGCAAACGAAACCCACAGAGACCTACTGGCTCACGCGATTCTTCCTCCTAAGACTTCTCGGCTTCGTCTACCTTTTCGCCTATCTCTCTCTTGCCCTCCAGGTGCGCCCGCTGATAGGCCATCAGGGCATTCTCCCTGCCGACCTGTTCCTGCAAAAAGTGCAAGCCATCGGCGGCGGATTCTGGCAATTGCCGTCGCTTTTCTGGCTCGGGGTCAACGATACGGCTCTGGTCATCGGCGCATGGACCGGGGTCGTCCTTTCGCTTGTCGTTCTCCTCGGCTACGCAAACGCTATTGTGCTCATCGTGCTCTGGCTCCTCTACATGTCGTATGTCCATATCGGCCAACTCTTCTACGGCTACGGCTGGGAGATACAAATGATCGAGACGGGGCTCCTTGCGGTGTTCCTCGTTCCGCTCCTGGATGGGAGACCTTTCCCGAAGCGCCCCACGCCGAAACCGGTCATCTGGCTGTTTCGCTGGCTGTTGTTTCGCGTGGAGCTCGGCACCTCGCTCATCAAGCTGCGCTCCGACGAGTGCTGGAAAACCCTGTCGTGCCTATACTACCATTTCGAAACCAACCCGATCCCGAATCCCCTCTCCCCCTGGTTCCACTATCTACCGAAGCCCGTGCTGCAGTTCGGCGGCTTGTTCACGTTGTTCGCGCAATTCATTCCGCCTTGGTTCTTTTTCGGTCCGCGCACACTCCGTATAATCGCCGGACTTCTCACGCTCCTGATGCAGGCCCTGATCACCGCAAGCGGAAATTACTCGTTCTTCAACTGGCTGACCATCCTTCCGATCTTTTCCCTGTTCGACGATGCATTTCTCGAGCGGTTTCTTCCGAAACGACTGGCTGACAGGGCGAGACGCGCTGAAACCGCAGGCGAGCGGCACAAGTGGCACGAGCGTCTCGCCTGGGTGTTGTTCGGCGCCACCCTATTGTTGAGCATTCCGGTAGTGCGCAATCTCGGATCGCCGGATCAGGCGATGAATACCTCCTACAACAGCTGGGACATGGTAAACAGTTATGGCGCATTCGGGGCTGTGAGCGAGGAGCGCAACGAGCTTATCATCGAGGGCTTCGACGGGCATGACTGGAGGGAATACAACTTCATCGGAAAGCCCGGGCCCGTCGATAGGCCACTCCGGCAGATCGCTCCCTATCAGCCTCGCATCGACTGGCAGATCTGGTTTGCTGCAATGTCCGATCCGGCAGACCAGCCATGGCTGCTGCATTTTGTCTGGATGCTCCTCAAGAATGATCCTCTCGCCACGGGCTTGCTCGCAGACAATCCATTCCCCGACGCGCCGCCGCAGGAAATCCGCATCGAGTATTACAGATACAAGTTCAACAAGCCGTGGTCTGGGAAGTCGGTTTGGAGCCGGTGGAGTATGGGTATATGGCTCCCTCCCGTGACCCTGAAAGACAAGGTATTCGCTGATTTCATCCATGCCAACGGCTGGAAGTAGGCGGTCCGGAGCCTTGTGTCGGGCCGTCAACCCCCCTGATGCAGGGACGATAGCGTGCCGGGGCTAAGTCGCGCTTGCGCATGCCCTTAGCCGGGGCCCCGTTGAGCCGCCGACTGCCGAAATCTCCGGGACCACCGCGACAGTGGAACCGCAAACAGAGTGATCGTGATCAAGTCACGCATATGCATGGGCTGTAATGACGCCGCTATCTGTTCCGGATTATCGCCGCGGGCGGCGGCACGTGCCTATCAAGAGCAAGCGGTGGGTAAAAAAAGGCGGTCCGTCGGTCGTTGCGTCAATAACGACGCGATCGTCTCGGCGACACCACGTACGGCCGCATCATCTCGTTGTCCTCGTGCTCCAGGATGTGGCAGTGCCATACGTAGAGCCCGGCAATGTCGAAAGTGACCTTTACGCGTGTGATCTCGCCGGGATAGGCGATCACCGTGTCCTTGAAGCCATTCTCCCAGGGCTGCGGGCTGCCATGAGGACTCGGCGCCCCGTCTATCATGGTCCTGCCGACCACCCCGAAGCGTACCAAGTGCAGGTGAATCGGATGGGCGTCGTCGGTGAAGTTGTAAATCTCCCAGATCTCGGTATCACCGACCGTCGGATTCTCGGTGACGTTGACCGTCAGTGTCGAGCCGTCGACCTTTGTAACCGTGGCGGGGTGGCTGGCGCCGGAGGTGTCCGTCCAATTCAACGGATTACCCTGCGCCTCGGCACCGGTGCCGATGACAGTGCCCAGCAAAGCCTCCTTGGGCCCGAAGGCTTCGCCTCCGTTCGTGCAATCAGGGGCTAAACTATCGGCCACTGGAACGATGTTGCCGTCCGAATCCTCCGTGACGCACAGCATGTCCGACTCCTCCTCGTTCAGCGACACCTTACGCGTCCTGCTGACCCAGGCGCGGTTTCGCCGCTCTGCCCCAGGCACCAGATCCACCGGCGAGCTCGTCAGGGCGTCCCGCGGCAACCTCAGCGCGGAAGCTCACCACCAGCTCCATCACCTGACCCGTGGTATCGGGGTCGGCCGGCTCGTCCGGAAAGCCTTGATACGGCGCATCCGGTGCGGTATTGACCATGCGCACCCGGGTACCGTCAGGCAGGCCTGCGAAGTCGACGATCACGTCCGCTCGCTCCGCCGGTGCCAACAGCAGCGCCTGTTGCGGGTCGCTTGCAGGCACCAGCGGCGGCAGGGCGCCGTTGCCCCGCAGCGGCGTGGCGAGCCCGGTCTCGATGCGGACCACCCGGCGCAGGAATCCCTGATCGCCACCGATCTCGTAGAACGGGATCTCCGCCCCCAGGCTGCCGTCGCCATTTACCTCGAACATCGCCAGGTTCAGGGTCCGCGAGTTGCAGCCATTCAGCAGGCGGAAGCGATATCTCGCCGGTGCAACCTCCAGAGCAGGCCAGGTGACACCGTTGACCACGATGGTGTTGAAGAACGCCTCCGGGTTCCAGATGGGAGCAATGTCAGACTCCGGCACGAACGGAATCCGAAGTGTGTCTGCCTCAAGGCCCTCGAAAAAAGCACGGTTGTCCGGGTAAAACAAGGAGCCGTCGGCGTTGAAGGAGCGATCCTGGATCACCATGGGGATCTCGCGGATGCTCCGACGCACCGGACTATGCGGGTCATTCAATTCGAGCACGCCCTCTCCCGCGACCGGCGCCGGTCCCGGAAGTGTGCCCGGCCGTCGCCTGACCCGATCCCAGACCTTGTCGAAGCGGCCACGGCGTATCAGCCAGAACCCGGCGAGGCCCGCGTAGACGGTGGTGTGTGTGATACCCAACGCATGATCGTGGTACCACAGGGTGGTCGCCGGTTGATCGTTGCGGTAGCGGTAGTCGGCGTAACCGAGATTGCCCGGATTCTTGCCGGTGGCATCGTCGAACAGCTCACCCCTGGTCGCATAGCCGCCCGGAATATTGTTCGCCGCCGGCAGCCACCAAGCCTCCGGGTAGCCGTCGCTATGGGTCTCGACATGGGCCCCGTGCAGGTGCGTCACGATCGGCACCGGGCCTGCGTAAGAAGCCGGGTTGTTGGTCGCACAGTCGCTCCGGTTGGACCCGTCCCGGCAGCCGGTGGCCGGTGGATTCGCCCAATGCAGAGTCTGATCGACGGGAAGCAGGGGCGGGATAAAGTTACATGCCGGGTCGCTGGATGGGTCTACCGCGCTCTTGCAGCCATCAGGATCCGCGACCAGCGCGTTGATCCAACGCACCCTCACCGGTATATGCGAGGTCGTCTCGATCGTGTAGCCCGGATAATTGAACTGCGAGCCCGAATCAGGCGCTACCGCCGGCGTAAGATCGGCGTCCGGGCCATAGCCCCAGACTGTTGTGGCTGGCAGGTCGCACCGCGGATCCACTGAGCAGGCCGGAGACAGGCTCGCCCAGACGCCACCCGGGAGTATCTGCTGTCGAAACTGCCGTACGGCGATATCATACTTGTCCGCCGCACCATCGGTATTCATCACCGGGGGAATGACCAGGGGCGTCACATACTTCGGGATGCTATGGGGATCGAGCGTCCCACCGGGAACCGCATCCGCAAAGACCGTTGTGGAGCTCGTACCGAGCGTCGAGCACAAGATCAGTGCAAGCGTGCCTATGACCCTTTCTTTTTGCTGTTTCACGGTCGCCCCTACACCGCTGCGGTGTCGACACCCTGTCGAGCCGGTAAGATACGTCACAGAGGTGACCACGACAAGACAGGCGTTGACCCGGTTTCGCGGACACCCGACCCTCCGGGCAGGAGCAGACCAGGCTGCCAGGGTCACCACCGCCTTATCCGCCAGAGTATCGCCAGCAGATGATCGAGCCGGCTCTGGCCGGGCGACGGCATCGGCCCCGTGCGCTAACGCCGGTGGCGCAACGCGTCGACGATCAGGGCAAAGGCCCGCGAGGATTGGCGACGGCTGGGATAATACAAGTGGTACCCGGTAAACGGCTCGCACCACTCCTCGAGCACCCGTACCAGACGCCCGTCGGCGACGTGCTCCAGCACCATGTCCTCGGGTAGATAGGCCAAACCAAGCCCGGCCAGCGCGGCCTGGAGCATCGGGGGGCTGCTGCTGAACACCCACTGTCCTTCGACACGCGCGTTCAGAGCGTGGCCATCGCGCTCGAATTCCCAGGGTAGGAGCTCGCCATAGGTCGGCAGCCGCATGTTGATGCAGTCGTGGGCCGCCAGGTCCTGGGGCATTATTACCGGCGGCGGTCGCCTGGCGAAGTAGTCCGGCGTCCCCACGACGGCCATGCGCATGTCCGGTCCGATGCGCACGGCGATCATGTCCTTCTGCACCTGCTCTCCCAGCCGCACGCCGGCGTCATAGCGCTGCGCGACGATGTCGATCAGGCCGTAGTCGACGATGATCTCGACCTTGATGTCCGGGTAGTCGGGCAGGAGCTTGGCCAGCTTGGGCCAGAGGATGGTGTCGGCCGCGTGTCCGGCGGTGGTGATGCGAATAGTGCCGGCCGGCTTGTCCCGAAGCTCGCGCACGGCCGCGAGCTCGGCCTCGATCTCCTCGACTCGCGGAGCCAGGGTGCGGAGCAATCGCTCGCCCGCCTCGGTGGGAGCGACGCTGCGGGTGGTGCGGGACAGCAGCCGAACGCCGAGCCTCAACTCCAGCGCACGGACGGTGTGGCTCAACGCCGATTGGGAGAGCCCGAGGTGCGCCGCCGCGCGCGTAAAGCTCCCCGCGCGCGCCACCGCGAGGAAAGCGAGGAGATCATCGAAGCTCTGGCGCGGCATATATGAATCCCATTCATAAGCCCATGCAGATTACCCCATCTTATCACCGGCTGCCGCGGCGCCTACATTGTGATCGTCGGAGGTCGCCCTCCAACGACGCACCCCATCCCAAGCAGCCGGATTCCAGAAGTGCAGACGGCCTCCGCCCATACCGCAACCAACTGCAGGCCAGCCGAGCCGCTGCGCGCGCCCGTCGCGTCAGGCTCGTCGGCCGGCCATCCGCTGCGTGGGGCGCTCCTGGTCGTGACGGCGCTGCTGCTTTTCGCCTGCGTGGATACCACTCCTCTTTCAATGGAGTAATAGCCATGAACGTACTGGGCTACGCCACCCACTCCTCCACCGACGACTTGGCTCCTTACCACTTCGAGCGTCGCGCGCCGCGTGCGGACGATGTGGCGATCGAAATCCTTTACTGCGGTGTCTGCCACTCCGACCTGCACCAGGCCCGCAACGATTGGGGCAACACAGTTTACCCGTTGGTCCCGGGCCACGAGATGGTCGGCCGAGTCCTCACCGTCGGGCCGGAGGTTACCCGCTTCAAGCCGGGGGACGCTGTCGCGGTTGGCTGCATGGTCGATTCCTGCCGGCACTGCGCCGCCTGTGAACAGGGGCTCGAACAGTATTGCGAAGAGGGCTCGACCTACACCTACAACAGCGTCGACCGGCACGATCACAGGCCCACCTACGGCGGGTACTCGGAACGGATCGTCGTTGCCGACCGGTTCGTGCTGAAGGTGCCCGACGGCCTGGACCTGGCCGGCGCCGCGCCGCTCTTGTGCGCCGGCATCACCACCTGGTCGCCGCTGCACCACTGGAAGATCGGCCAGGGCAGCAGGCTGGCGGTCATCGGCCTGGGCGGGCTCGGCCATATGGCGCTCAAGCTCGGCAAGGCCCTGGGCGCCGATGTGACCCTGTTCACCCGCTCGCCGGGCAAGGAGCAGGACGCCCATCGTCTCGGCGCCCACCGCGTCGTGCTGTCCACCGATGCGGCACAAATGGCCGCCGTGGAGGCACAGTTCGACCTGATTGTCGACACCGTGCCCTATGTACATGACCTCAACCCCTACGTACCCACCCTGGCGACGAGTGGCACCCTCGTGCTGGTCGGGTATCTGGGGCCTCTGGAGCCCATGCTGAACAGCGCCCCATTAGTCATGAGTCGCAAGGCCGTGGCAGGCTCCCTCATTGGAGGCATCCCCGAGACCCAGGAGATGCTCGATTTCTGCGGCGAGCACGGCATCACCTCGGATATCGAGGTGATCAGGATTCAGGACATCAATGCGGCCTACGAACGCTTACTGAGGAGCGACGTGAAGTATCGCTTCGTCATTGACATGGCCTCGCTGAAGTCCTGACACCCGGAGCTGATCATGCAAAAGCGCAAACTCGGCAACAGCGATCTGGAAGTCTCAGCCATCGGACTCGGCTGCATGGGAATGAGCATGGCCTATGGTCCGCCTGCGGATAAGCAGGCGATGATCGCCCTGATCGGCAAGGCCATCGAGCTGGGCGTCACCCTCTGCGATACCGCCGAGATCTACGGCCCCTACACCAACGAAGAGCTGCTGGGCGAGGCCCTTGCCCCGTACCGCAACCGGGTCGCCATCGCCACCAAGTTCGGCATCCGGCTCGATGCCAACGGCCAGCAGGCTCAGGACAGCCGCCCCGAGCGCATCCGCCAGAGCATCGAGGGGTCGCTCAAGCGTCTCCGGGTCGAGGTCATCGACCTCTACTACCAGCACCGCGTCGACCCGGACGTGGCCATCGAAGAGGTGGCGGGAACGGTGAAAGAGCTGATTCAGGAGGGCAAGGTGAAGCACTTCGGCCTATCCGAGCCGGGGGTCAAGACGATCCGCCGCGCACACGCCGTCCAGCCGGTCACGGCCATCCAGAGCGAATACTCCCTGTGGTGGCGACGCCCGGAAGAGCAGCTGCTGCCGGCCCTTGAAGAGCTCGGCATCGGCTTCGTGCCATTCAGTCCTCTCGGCAAAGGCTTCCTCACCGGAAAGATCGACGAGAACACCACGTTCGACAAGTCAGACTTCCGCAACATCGTTCCCCGCTTTACGCCAGAGGCGCGGAAAGCGAACCAAGCCTTGGTCGATCTGCTGGCCCGGGTTGCAAAGCAGAAGAAGGCCACGCCTGCGCAGATCGCGCTCGCCTGGCTGCTGGCCCAGAAGCCGTGGATTGTCCCGATCCCGGGCACGACGAAGCTCGCGCGCCTGCACGAGAACATCGCAGCGGCCACCGTCGAACTGACAGCCGACGATCTGCGCGAGATCGACAGCGCCGCCTCGAAGATCACGGTGCAAGGGGCTCGCTACCCCGAGGCCTTGGAGAAACGGACCGGTCTCTGAGGGCCGGCTGCTGCCGTGCGATCCGCAGCGCGTGAGGCCACAGCGACAGTCCTCCTCCTTCCTGTCCGCGTCACGCGCCGGCGGGCTCGGCCTCAGGTTCCGCGGCGTCTCTTGCTGCGGCCCTCATTGACCCGTCTAAACACCGAGGCGCTCGAATTCCCCAAAGGCGCTGCGCAGCCAGACCTTGACCCGCTGGCGCTCCATCAGTCCCAAGCCCTGGCCCGCGCTGTCCGGCCCCGGGTTGGTCGCCGCCCAGAAGCTCTTGTCCAACCGGTCGATGCGTTGCATGGTGGGCTTGTGCAAGGCCTTGAGCTCCATGATCGCCGCACCGAGCTCGGCCGCGCGCTGTTTTGCGGGCGATTCGTGGAACATACCGAAATCCTCACCACGTCCCCGGTTGAGCACCAGGATGTAGCGGCCCTTCGCGCCGTAGCGCTCGATCAGGTTGGCCAGCAGGTTTACCGAGTCCTTGCCGTCGTCCATCACATGCCAGAAATAGAGGTCTATGCCAAGCTCCTCGGCAAGATCCAGCACACCGCCGGTCTCTGCCCAATTGTGGATATCACGCTCGGTCTGGGCCGCCAGGTCCACCAGCACGTTCACGTCTTCGCCGCAAGCAGCCTCGATGATCCTGTCGAGACTCTCCAAACGGCTTACGTCCAGGGACTGGGCGTACCCCGAATAGTAGCGTAGCAGTGCCCCGTGGGAGCGGTCGGTGTCGAAGCCAATCCACGGCGTCTCCCGGTCTATCCAGTATTGGGCCAATAGCCGTGCGACGACCGATTTGCCGACGCCGCCCTTCTCACCGCCGATCAGATGAATGCAACTCATACTAGTGCAGTTTCCCCGGGTTGATGAACGATGGGCTCCATGCAAGCAATCGGCGTACCATCTGGCCGGCCGCGGAGGCAGTCTTGTCAGTGTTATGGGGACGCCGAGCACGGGACAATGTCCTCGCGGCGCCTAAGGCAGCAGAATCCCCGTTACCGGGCACGCCGATTTCGCCGCACAAGGCCTCCGCCGAACCGAATACGGCGCTGCCTGAGGTGTAGAGCCCGGCCAGGTCTCCGCGATAGGTGTCGCCAATGGTCACTATTGTGGCTGGCGTATCCTAGGCAAGTATTCGCTTGATCACTTGGTCAGCGCCGCTCTTCGAGCGACGCCACGACGCGCGACGATTTTGGTCGTTGCGGCGGGCTCGTCGGGCAGTGTATCAGGTACCTGTCCTGTTAGTCGGTAGATCGCGGGAGCCGGAAGGCCGTTGCGGCGCCAAACTGACGAGTGAAATGGGCTATCCAAGGGCTGAGAACGGGTAATTCTGGTGTGCCTTTAACCCCAAATCATACGGTTAGCGTGGTCCGACCCCGGCACCCGCGCCGTGGCCGCGGAGGCCACCCGCTGCATGCGCCTCTGGGGCAGCGCAGGGCGTGCTACCGAGGTGCTCTCCGAGTGCCGCACCTGGCAACCGGTTGAACATCTCATCATTTACAACGTGAAAGGCCTGGACCAGGCCGGCGTCGAGCACATGATGGCTGAGGGCCGACGCGTGCTCTCCGCCATCCCCGGCGTGCGTGAGGTCTTCACCGGAGAAGCGCTCAAGCAGGACGCCGGCTACCGCTACGATTGGATGGTGCGCTTCGCCAGCCCGGAGGTCATCGACAGCTATCGGGAGCACCCGGCCCACAAGGCCTTTGCCGACAGCCTGTTCCGCCCCTGCACCGGCGGGCGGATCAGCATCGACTATCAGGAGACCACACCGGACGACCGCACCCGGCAGATGCAGACCGAAGGTCTTCGGGCCTGAGCGCCCTTGTGGCCCCTCCAGCCTACCCAGACGTTGGTGGCCGACCCGCAACCCGGCCTGGTGCCAACGCGCCTAGGCTCAAACCCGCACGCCCGCGCCATACACGTCACCCGAAAACAAGCGCGCCTGCCCGCCTGGCGCCTCGCCGTTCTTGACCCCGACGCCGGACCTCTGCAATAGTCCCGACATCGTCGACGCCAGGAGGCTCGGACATGGATCAGGCCGGTCGGATCGGCCCGCAGCCACCGATGGTCAACCGACGGCCGCTCCACCGGCGGACCGCCGCCTCCTTCTATTTACGCCAGCGGCGCCGTACAGGGCTCCCGCGCACCGCCCTGCCTTGCCCCTGCCACGCCGCCCCCGCGGATACTCGCCGACTCACCGGCGCCGCCCTGCGCGGCGAGCACGCCCGTCAGCGGACTGCGCACCGCCAGCCCGCCCCGGCGGATCACGTGAGTATAGATCTGGGTGGTGCGTACGTCTGCGTGTCCCAGCTGCTCCTGCACCGTGCGGATATCCGCACCCCGTTCCAGGAGATGGGTGGCAAACGAGTGACGCGGGTGTGGCAGGTCGCCGGCTTGGGGATATCGGCGCTCCGCACCGCTCGTTTCACCGCCTTCTGGATCGCACTCTCGTCGAAATGGTGTCGGCGCTGTTCGCCCGAGCGTGGGTCCCGGCCGATCTGCGTTTCAGGGAAAACGTACTGCCATGCCCACTCCCGGGCCGCATTCGGGTATTTCCGTGCCAGCGCGTGAGGCAAGGCTACCGTGCCGAGCCCCGCAGCGCTGTCCCGCTCGAACAGCGTGCGGCGCGCTTCCAGATGCCGCTGCAGCGGGACCACCAGCTCATCGGGCAGCGTCACCACCCGATCCTTCTCCCCTTTGCCATCTCGCACCAGGATGGCCCGGTGATCGAAATCCAGGTCCTTGACCCTCAACCGAACACTCTCCAGCAACCGCAGCCCCGATCCATACTGCAGACAGGCGACCAGCCAGGCTGCGCCGGAAAGACTCCCGAGGACCCGGGCAACCTCTTGTACCGTAAGCACCACGGGCAAACGAGGCCGCTTCTTGGCCCTCACGATTCCCGGGATCTCACCCAGCGGGCGCTCCAGCACCGCCTTGTACAAGAAGACGAGGGCGTTCAGAGCTTGATTTTGCGTGGCCGGCGCAACGTCGCGATCCGTAGCGAGGTAGCTAAAAAACGCCCTCACCTCGCCCTCACTCATATCCGCCGGGTGCCGCTTCTTGTGGAACAGGATGAACCAGCGCGTCCAGTATACGTAATACGTAGGGTGTGGTTTTCATACTGGTCACGCCGCCACACGGACCGCTTTGCGTAGTGGCCGCAGCGTAAGCTCGACAGCTGGCCCCCATCGATCGCTGAGCGCAAATGCCCGAAGCTGAACGATGTGTTGACCCGTCTCGTTCTTCCATCGTGCACCGCAACACTTCAATCTCATCTCAAAGAGGCTTTTGCACGTGGCCTCCACGTTCCCACTTCCAAGTGGTAAACCGAGCTGGCGAGCCCGGGCGTAGTTCATTCGCTCGGCATTTTCGTGGTGACTGTGCAAGTAGGTGATCGCTGCATGAACAGGGTGACCGTCTCCCGGACCCTCGTCCAGGCCAGAGTCGATCAGCTCCTCAAGGATCTGCGTCGCAGCCTCGCTTCGATTGATGAGCCGCATCTTCCATCGTTGCAGCAGCGCTGCTGAATCGGGCTCGATGATGCGAGCTGCGGCCCCGAGCTTTTCAGTGAGATGGTAAAGGTCGACTAGGCGGAAGATCTGCGGACCAAACCTCTGTTCGGTGAAGCCCTCTTCAAGGAGATTCCACATCTCCGGCGCCCCATCGCACAGCAATTGTACGTTCAAGTTGCGCCGTTTACTCACCAGTGTGGCGACATCGGCCACCAGCCGATTGCGCAACCCGATGATATCCCCGCCCGGCATCGCACCGTAACGAATCGTATGAAGGGCCGTCCCGTTCTCGTCGTGAACCGTCACTGTGCCGCAATAGGCCATACGGAAGTTGCGCGCCACAGGCCTCTTGGCCGCCCCCTTGGCGGGGCGACCAACAGGGCGTTTGCGAGGCTCTTCCATCGGCACACTCACTCGGTCGAGCGATACGCTGACCGAACAAGCCTCTGCGGGAAGCTCGTAGGCATCGATCAACAGGTCTTCAATATCTTGGTGCTCGGCCACCGCGAGCGCTCCGACCAGATGCGCGACCGACTCAAAGCTCGAGCGTGAGTAGGGCAACAGTCCATACTCCTGCGCCGTGGCTTGAGCCTCCCGTGAAGTGCCTTTCTGCACCTCATGGCTCATCACCCGTGCCGTGTGGGGAAGCCAACCCTCCCCAACCACGCCCGCTCGCACGCTCACCGGGTCGACCACCTTGGCCTCTGGCTGCCCTCCACGAGTGCCGGCTTGGCGGTACAGGGAGCGTTCCACCGATACCGAGCCCGCCATGGTGTGATACGGTGCCTCACAACGCCCGACTCGGTTGTAGCGCAGCCCTCCGATCACAATCGTCGGCACATCGATGTCCAAGGCGCTGAGGATCGCGCGGTGGGCTTCTCCCTCACTCTTGCGGCATCTCTCCGAGGCTTCCCGCTCAATCTGCGCGTAGTCGACAGCCTTGCCTCCATCGGTGCGCTCTACCGCCGCCTTCATCGACTCAAGCGTCTCACGCCAGCTATCCACAAGCCCCATGAACGCTTCCGGAACATCAAGTACGATCTTGGCCATCGCATACCCCCTCAGCAAGCCCTGGATTCGCACTTTGTTCTATCAGAAAACGGGTGAAACGTCCAGCATGGGAACCACACCCTATACGTATACGTACGTGTCCTCCGTGCGCCGGCTGTAATGGCGGACACGGATAGCTCGCCGCACCGATTCCAGGAACGGCGAGCTCTGTCTGGCCTGGGTCATGGCGGGGTCCCTCCGCTGTGGAGACGTAACTCAAGGAGAGAGAACTTTCAGAGAACGTCAAGTAGAAAAGTGGACATCGTCCGTCTAACCCGCACCCCTCTCCTGTTGCCTGAGCACCGCGACACGGGCGCTTGCCTCGTAACTTATTGTTTCATCTGGAGAAACATCTCTTCCCCAGGCAAGAAACCCGGCCCGGGCCCCTTCGATCGTTTGCGCGTTAGATGGACATGTTCCGTTTTATAACATGAACATTGTCCACTCACTTATACTGTTAGCCGCATGCATCACAAACGGCACACAATGTGCTAAGCTTGGCTCATGAAGCCAATCTCGTGGAATCCGGAGAAGAATGCTCTTCTGAAAGCTCAGAGAGAAGTTTCATTTGAAGATGTCGTGTTCCACATCATGGCCGGCGATATTCTCGACACAATCGACCATCCTAATCAAGATCGCTATCCCGGTCAGCAAATTCACGTTATTGCAATCGAGGAATATGTATACCTCGTCCCGTTTGTCGAATCTCAAGATGAGGTTTTCCTGAAGACCATTATTCCGAGCCGGAAAGCTACCAGAAACTACCGAGGTGGCGATAAATGAACAAGTTAGATCAAGAAGAAAGCGAAATCCTGGAGGCGTTTGAGTCAGGTAACGTAAAACGTTCTGAGGATGCAACCGATACTCAGAAACGGCATAAAGAATACGCAGAGGCCATGTTCCGGAAGGATGCCCGGATCAATATTCGGCTCCCATCTAAGGATCTTCGTGGCCTACAGAAGAAAGCCCTTGCCGAAGGCATTCCATACCAAACGTTAATTGCCAGCATCCTTCACAAGTATGTTGAGGGTCGGTTGCATGAAAATAGCGGCTAATCGGGATAGGGAGCCGCTCGAGCGGCCCCCTCCCACAGCACCGTACGTACGGGTCCGTATACGGCGCCTAGCCTGCTATTTGCAGCGACGCTTCATCGGGCAAATCGAATTCACGTCAAGTGTCTATCGGGCCGTAGCCGGATGGTGGATCTTGCACCATAGCGTGCGCACGGAAATGAGTCCGATCCGTTCGAAATGTGCGTTGCTCAATCCGCTGTTGGTAGCCAATGTCTTGGAGAGCCGCCAGTAGCTTTTGCGAGAGAGGCCGAGACGAATGGCGTCCCGCTTATTCACTCCCAGCTTGATCAGCTCTCCGATTCTACGTCGCGGTCTGCGCCACTGCTTCCAGTAGCACATTCTTAAACGCCTTCTGATCCAACCGTCAAGTGCTATGGCATCATTATACTTCAGTCCGCATCCATAGTGCCCCATCCACCCTCGCACGTATTGCTTCAGGCGGAAGATTCTCGACTCTATGGAGATACCCGGACATCGGCGCGTGATCCGTTTTAGCTCGTGCTTGAACCGCCGGACCTTGCAGTCGAGCGCTCGAAGCTTCTTACGGTGGATCTCGAACCCGAGCACTGAGCTTCTCTTTGACATGACCGACTTTGCTTTTGGCTTGGTTCACCTTCACCTTGAGCGCTTGCTCCAGGTAGCGGCTCACACTCGCCATCACTCGCTCACCTGCGCGCTTGGACTTGACAAAGATCGCCAAATCGTCGGCGTAGCGGACGAACTTGTGCCCTCTCTTCTCCAGCTCCTTGTCGAGATCATCCAGCAGGATGTTACTCAATATCGGCGAGACCGGGCTGCCTTGCGGAACACCCAGTCGGGTCGGCTGTAGGCGCCCGTCGACCATGACGCCGGCTCGCAAGAACCGACCCAGCAGCTTCAGCAGGCCTTTGTTCTTCACCTTCCTGGCCACCCGTGCCATCAGAACATCATGGTCGACAGTGTCGAAGGAAATCACAACACACTACCCGTCTCGAAGACATTCCCGACGCAGTCACGATCCTTCGCAAGGCCCATCCGTTCGAAGGCAAAACGCTGCCGGTCCTGAAGCGCGCACGTCGCCAGGGCCAGCTCCAACTCCTGCTGATTCTCCCCAATGGCAGCCGGCAGTTTGTGCCGTTGGCCTGGACCGATGCGTCTGAGCACCATCGGCGGGATCAGCATCATAGTCCCACACCGAGCCTTGCTATCCCCTCGGATTTGCTCCATGCACGGGTAATCGTCGACGCTCTCCTCGACCGTATCACGACTGTGGAGGAGAAACCCCGTGCAATTGGATCTGGCGTTCCTGGACATCCCGAATCCGGGCCAAACAGTGTGGGCGCAGCTCGGCGAGGAACAACGCATCGCCGCTCTCGACATCTTGGCGAGACTGATCGCACAAACCGCACAGAGCACGTTAAGCGTGGAGGGAAACAACGATGACTGATCCGAAGGTTAACTCCGAGCATCTGCGCCGCGGCGCCTTTGTCTACGTGCGCCAATCTACCCCCACCCAGGTCGAACACCATCGCGAGTCTACCCAACGCCAATATGCCCTGGTCGAGCGCGCACGCACGCTCGGGTGGGCGTCCGAGCAGATCACCGTCATCGACGAGGACCTCGGACTGTCCGGTGCCACCACCGAAGGACGCAGCGGTTTCGCTCGCATGACCGCCGAGGTGGCCCTCGGACACGTCGGCATCGTGCTCGGCCTGGAGGTCTCGCGCTTGGCGCGCAACAACGCCGACTGGTATCGCCTCCTCGACCTGTGCGGCCTGACCAACACCCTCATCGGCGATGCCGACGGCCTCTACCACCCCAGCCTGTTCAACGACCGCCTGGTCCTCGGGTTGAAGGGGACGATGTCCGAAGCGGAGCTGCACATCCTGCGCGCGCGCCTCGATGGGGGGATCCGCAATAAAGCCGCCCGCGGCGAGCTGCGTCGAGGACTGCCGGTGGGCTTCGTTTGGGGCGACGATGAAGGCGAGGTTCGCTTGCATCCCGACGAAGCCGTCACCGCCACGATCCGAACCGTGTTCGAGCGCTTCGCCGAGCTCGGGTCGGTGCGCCGCGTCTGGCTGTGGTTCCTCTCCGAGCACTTGAGCTTTCCGCTGCGCTCGCACAGCGGCGCCGAAATCCGCTGGGTGCCCCCGACCTATGTCAGCATTCACCAAGTGCTGAGCAATCCGGTGTATGCTGGCGCCTACGCGTATGGCAAGAGTCGACACGAACGCTACGTCGATGCAAACGGTGGGCTTCGCAAGCGCGTGCGCCAGCTCCCTCGCGCCCAATGGGCCGTGCTCATCCGGGAGCACCACGAGGGCTTCATCGACTGGGAAACCTATGAGGCGAACCTGGCGCGCATCGCCCGCAATACCCGTCCTCCCCCCACGGATCGGGAGGCGCCGTGAGAGAAGGCACAGCGCTGCTGCAAGGCATCGCCACCTGCGGTCACTGCGGG
>CAVQCX010000009.1:0-133442 GCA_963711095.1 uncultured Gammaproteobacteria bacterium
GGCCGGCCCGATCAGCACCGGCCGGGCGATGCCCTGATCGACCGCCTGCTGGCAGACCTGCAGCACCCGCGGCTCCTCGCCCTCCGCGAACACCACCCGCCCTGGCCGCTCCCGGGCCCGCTCGAACACCGGGCGCATGATCACCGCGGTCCGAAACACCTGACCGTGCAGCTGCGAGCGATAGGCCCGCAGATCCACCCTGGGCCGCTCCGCCACCCCGGAGGCCATGGCGGCCTCGGCCACCGCCAGGGACACCGTCTCCAGCAGGCGCGGGTCGAAGGGTTTGGGGAGCAGGTAGTCGGGACCGAAGCGCAGGCTGAGGCCGTCGTAGGCGGAGCGCACCACGTCCGAGGCCTCGGCCCGGGCCAGGCCGGCGATGGCATGGACGCAGGCGACCTTCATGGCGGCGTTGATCTCGCGCGCCCCCACATCGAGGGCACCCCGGAACAGAAAGGGAAAGCAGAGGACGTTGTTGACCTGGTTGGGATAGTCCGAGCGGCCGGTGGCAATGATGGCATCAGGCCTGACCCGGCGTGCCTCCTCGGGCGCGATCTCCGGCACCGGATTGGCCAGGGCGAGGATCAGAGGCCGCTCGGCCATCCCCGGCAGCCAGTCGGGCTTGAGCACCCCCGCAGCGGAAAGGCCGAGAAAGACATCCGCCCCCTCCAGGGCCTGGGCGAGCGTGCGCAGCCCGGTGTCGCGGGCATAGCGCGCCTTGTAGACGTCCATCTCCTCGGCCCGGCCGTGGTAGACCACGCCGGCGATGTCGGTGACCAGCACCTTGCCGGGGTCGAGCCCGAGCGCCACCAACTGGTCCAGGCAGGCCAGGGCGGCCGCCCCGGCCCCGGCGGTGACCAGCCGGATCTCGCCGATGGACTTGCCGACCAGCTCCAGCCCGTTGAGGATCGCTGCACTGACCACGATCGCCGTGCCGTGCTGGTCGTCGTGGAACACCGGAATACCCATGCGCTGCCTGAGCGCCGCCTCGATGACGAAGCACTCGGGGGCCTTGATGTCCTCGAGATTGATGCCGCCGAAGCTCGGCTCCAGGCGCGCCACCGTCTCGATGAAGGCCTGGGGATCGGTCTCCGCCACCTCGATATCGAACACATCGATGTCGGCGAGCTCCTTGAAGAGCACCGCCTTGCCTTCCATCACCGGCTTGGAGGCCAGGGCCCCGATGGCGCCCAAACCGAGCACCGCGGTCCCGTTGCTGACCACCGCGACCAGATTGCCGCGCGCTGTGTAGTCCGCCGCAGCCCTGGGATCCTTGACAATCTCGCGGCAGGCCGCCGCCACCCCCGGGGAATAGGCCAGCGCCAAGTCGCGCTGATTGGCCAGGGGCTTGGTAGCCTTGATCTTGAGCTTGCCGGGGCGGGGCGCCCGGTGGTATTCCAGGGCCGCCGCCGAGAGTGCATCGGCGGCCCGGTCGGGGCCCGGATCGGATTCAGCCATGGCGAGCTCGCGGGCTGGAAGGGGGGCACGACCAACACCGTCACCCGGGAGCCCCGGGCGGGTGGACGTGCCGCGGACCGCAACAGTCTGCTGCGCGACAGGCCCTCTGCGCAACTGCTCCCAACGATCGAGCCGGGCCGCAGAGCCCATTTTCGCCAATGGCAAACGCCGCTGGCCCGCCCCACCAACGGCCGTCAATCCCTCCGCGACTCGAGCCTGAGCCGGATCGGCCGGTCCGGCTTGAGCGTCCCCGCGGCCCGGCAGCCCACCTCGGTACCGTCGATCGCAGCGACCCGGTATCGTGTCAGGATCATCGCCAGCACCAGGCGCGCCTCGTAGAGCGCGAACTGCATGCCTATGCAGATGCGCGGACCCAGGCTGAACGGCAGATAGGCGAAGGGGTGGCGCGCCCGAGCGGCCTCCGGGGCGAAGCGCTCCGGGTCGAAGCGCAGAGCATCGGGCCAGAACGCGGCCAGGCGGTGGGTGAAGTAAGGCGAGACCATCACGATAGCGCCCGCCGGCACACGCCAGCCGAGCAGCCGGTCTTCGCCCACCGCGTTGCGGGCCACGGTCCAGGCCGGGGGATAGAGCCGTAGCACCTCATCGATCACCTGGGACAGGTAGCCCAGCGCCTTGAGCTGCTCCAGGGTCGGCGGATCATCGGGCCCGGCAGCGTCCAGCTCGGCGACCACCCGCTCGGCGATCTGCGGATGCCGAGCGAGCAGGTACAGGGTCCAGGCCAGCAGGCCGGCAGTGGTCTCGTGGCCGGCGAGATACAGCGTCATCACCTCGTCGCGCAGCTGCCGGTCGTTCATCCCCTCGCCGCTCGCCGGGTCGCGGCTCTCGATGTAGGCGCCGAGCAGCGTCGCCTCCGGGTCCCGGGCCCGCCCCGCCCGGAAGCGCCCGATGATCTCGTAGACGATGGCGTCGAGCTCCCGGATCGCCCGCCGCAGCCGGATATTCCCCGGCGAGGGCAGCCAGAGCGGGACCTGCAAGTGACTTGGCCCGCGCCGGCCAATCCCCGCCAGCGCCACACCGAAGGCGGCCACCGCCCGCTCCGAGAGATCCTCGGCGGAGAGCCCGAACAAGGTCCGGCCCGCGATCGCCAGGGTCAGCCGGCTCATCTCGGCGCCCACATCGAGCACCCGAGCGTCGCGCCCCGCCCAGCCGTCCAGCAGCCCCCGGGTGCAGGCCGCCATGGCATCCAGATACAGCCGCAGCCTGGCCGGTCGAAAGGCCGGGTTGGCCAGCTCCCGCTGGCGGCGCCAGCGCTCCCCCTCGGCGGTGACCAGCCCATTGCCGAGCAACAACCGCGCCCCGTCGTAGGCCGACCCCTTGATGTAGTTCTCCCGATTCGAGCGCAGCACCCGCTCCACCGCATCCGGGTGGGCGACCATCACCGCCACCCCGAGCCCAAAGGGGAGGCGAACGCCGTACACGGGTCCGTAGCGCTCTGTCAGCCGCCCAAAGGTCCCGAGCATGTCGCCCCCCGCCAGGGCGACGAGGGTCGAGACGAGCTTCAGGCCGCGCGGGCCCGCCAGTGCCGAGCCGACTTCGGATTCGCTACGAGGGGTCAAGGTGGCGTGGATGTTCCGGACAGCTCGCAATTTTTAGAGTCTACCGAAAACCCGTCGCGACCGTCGGACCGAGGTCGGGTGCGGTGATGCGGGAACCGCACGGGTCGCGATCGATGCGGCTCCCATCAAACATTCAAGGCTCCGACCCCCTACGGGAGGACAGCCCCCTGGCCGATCGCAGGGTCACCGAAGCACATCCAGAGTCCGTACAGACTGCTTTACCCGCCACAAGGCAAATCATGCAGCTGTTTGCTGCGCGACAGCGCAGCGCTTGCGCAGGGGACCCTGCTACCTCACTGCATCCTGCTCGCTGATTCGCTGGACGGGGCAAGAGTCGCGCAGCTCCGCATGTTCGACACACGTTCTATTGGGGGTCGTGACACGCGTCTTCGAAAAAGGTTACAAACGCTTCGCCGAACACGTGCGACTGCCCCGGTCTCATCATTGATCCCTTTCCAAAGGCGCGAGCAGCGCCTGTAGGTCTTGGGCGGTGAAGCTCTCCAACTGCTGGGCCTCGCCTTCCCGATAGATCCCTTCGGCGAGGGCCTGCTTCTTCTCCTGCAGGGCGAGGATCCGCTCCTCCACCGTCTCCTCGGTGATCAGCTTGTAGACGAACACCGGCTTGTCCTGGCCGATGCGGTGGGCGCGGTCCGCCGCCTGGGTCTCCACCGCGGGGTTCCACCAGGGGTCGTAGAGGATCACCGTGTCGGCCTCGGTGAGGTTGAGTCCCACGCCGCCCGCCTTGAGGCTGATCAGGAACAGGGCGACCTCGCCGGAGCGGAAGCGCTCTATGACCTCCTCGCGCTTGCGGGTCTGTCCGGTGAGCTTGGCGTAAGCGATATTGCGCTGCCTGAGCTCGGGCTCGATCAGCCCCAGCATGCTGGTGAACTGGGAGAAGAGCAGGATGCGCCGGCCCTCTTCGAGCTGCTCGGGCAGCATCTCCATGAGCAGGTCGAGCTTGGCCGAATGCTTGACCTTTCCGGCCGCCGCAAGGGGCAACAGCGCCGGATGGCAGCAGGTCTGGCGCAGCTTGAGCAGAGCGTCGAGGATGGTGATATGGCTGCGGGCCAGCCCCTGGGCGGCGATGGCCTGGCGCACCCGTTTCTCCATGGACAGCCGGATGCTCTCATAGAGGGCGGCCTGATCCTCGTGCAGGGGAACGGAGCGAATGATCTCGGTCTTGGGCGGCAGCTCTTCGAGCACGTCCTGCTTGCGGCGACGCAGCATGAACGGGGCCAGCCGACGTGCCAGCCGGGCCTGGCGCCCTCGGTCGCCGTGGGCCTCGATGGGGGTGCGCCAGTAGCGTCTGAAATGGGTCTCGTCGGCCAGGAGCCCCGGCAGCAAAAAGTCGAACTGGGCCCAGAGCTCACCCAGATGATTCTCCATGGGGGTACCCGTGAGGCAGAGCCGATGCTGGGCGCTCAGTCGGCGCACCACGCCCGCGGCCTTGGCCTTGGGGTTCTTGATGTTCTGGGCCTCGTCGAGGATCAGGAAGCTGTAGTCCTGCTCGGCCAGGGCCTGGTGGTCGCGCGGCAGCAGAGGATAGGTGGTGATGACCAGGTCGTGCTCGCCAATGGCTTCGAAATGGGCGCTGCGCTGCGGGCCGTGCAGCACCAGCACCCGCAGCTGCGGGGTGAATTGCTGAGCCTCGCGGCGCCAGTTGCCCATCAAGCTGGTGGGGGCGATGATCAGGGCCGGGCGGTCCAGGCGTCCGGCCTCCTTCTCCAGCAGCAGGTGGGCCAGGGTCTGCACCGTCTTGCCCAGGCCCATGTCGTCGGCCAGGAGACCGCCGAAGCGGTACTCGCGCAGAAACTGCAGCCAGTCGAGCCCCTGCTGCTGATAGTGGCGCAGCTCGGTCTTCAGGCCGCGGGGCGACTCGGCTCGGGCAATGCCCGCGAAGTCCTTCAGCCGGGCAGCCAGCTCCCGCAGCTGGGTGCCGCCGCGCAGACGGGTCCCCGCCTCTTCCAGCTCGCTCAGCGCCGCTGCGTCGAAGCGCGACAGCCGAAGCTCTCCGTCGGCGCCGGCAGGAGCGCGGTCGTAGAGCTCGCGAAGGGTCTCCAGAAAGGGACGCAGCCGCTCGGTCGGCAGGTCCACGTAGCGGTGCGAGCGCGACTCGCCCGGGGTATCCAGCGGCACGCTGAGTCTTTCGGGCAGGGGCTGCTCCGGGTCCAGCTCCAGCAGGGGTGCGATCAGGGGCAGCAAGGGCAGGCGCCGCCCGCCCACCTCCAGATCGAAGCGCAGGCCGAACCAGTCGTTGCCCCCACTCTCGGGCTCGTCCAGGGTCGCACTCCACTCGCCCGGGTCGAAGCGCATCAGAAAGCTGTTGTCGGTCTCGATACGCCAGCCTTCCGCCTCCAGCTGGGGCACCCGCTCCTGCAGGAACGCCGACCAGCGGCTGGCGCTGAGCATGACGCCCGAGCCTTCCATGTAGCAGAGCAAGGGCCCGGGCGTACGCAGCAGGCTGGGGTCCAAGGACGCGAATCCCGCGGAGCAAAGGCTGAGAACGGCCTTGTCCTCCGCCCCCGGGTCCCGCTCCACCAGGACCAGGCCGGCAGGGGTCTCCAACAAGCTGCGCGGCCCCGTCGGCAGAGCCGGGACCCGGTCCTCGGCGTAGAGAAAATCCAGAGCCGCCGCATGAATGTGCGCGTTGCCAGGCGCGGCCATGCCGAACAGCCGCAGGCAAGGGATGGGGGTGGCCCCCCGGTTCTCCCGGGTGGTGACCGGCCTGGGAATAGGCAGGGGCAGCCCGGGGAAATCACGCAGCATCACCCGGCTGATCTCCTCGCCCTGCGCCTGGGACAAGGGCGGCGCCGTGAGCAGGCGCTTGAGCTGCGCCCCATTGATCCCGGGCGACTCCAGGTCGCCAACCGTGTTGAGCTCAGGGTCGAGATACATGGGCGGCTCGGCAGCAAGCAGCCGGGCCGGTGGCTCGCTGCTCACCACCAGACGCAGTCTCTTGTCGGCCGCCTCCTTCCAGCCGATCCGGAGCTTGCGCGGCTCTCCCGGGCTCAGCGGTGGGTTGGCCGTCGAGCCCCAGTGGCAGCGCCCGGTGGCGATCATCTTGCGCAGGGCCAAGTGGGCGGCACTGCCTTCGAGAAGCAAGGGGCCCGTATGGCCATAGTAGGACGTGCCTGCCAACGTGTTGAGAAGCGGTCCAATCTCCCATTCGGTGGCCCCCACGTAAGTTACGCTCCGGAACATGAACAGGATCTCCAGGCCCACCTCTCTGCCCTTGGTCAGTCCTGTTCCGTCCTTGCGGGGCCGGCTGAGGCGCAGTTGGACCCGGGCTCCATGAGGGACCGGAGCCGGGGGACCGGCCGAGCTTCGCGAGCCCAGATTGAAGGGCTGGGGGGCTGGGAGCGGTGGGAGCAGCACATAGATCAGTCTGTCATCCGTCCCGCTGCCCGGCGCATCCGAGGCCTGGGCGGCGAGGTCGCGCAGCCAGGCGACCACCGAGGCGGTTTGCGGGGATGGCACCGACCTCGCCGGCGCTGAGGCGGTCTGCTCCTGATAGGCGAGGCAGGCCGCGGCCACGTGCCTGCAGTCGTACTCCTTGGGACAGCTGCAGTAGCCCTCGATGGTGATGTAGCCCTGCTCGCGGTAGATCGTCACCGTTTGCTCGCACACTAGGCCTGCGCTGTCCACCACCTCGGACTCGAAGACGACCTGGGCTGGGCCTTCCTCGGTCACCTCGACTGACCGGACCCCGCCGTCGGAGAAATCGCCCTGACCTCGCTTGAACGAGGTGCTGCCGACGGCGGTACGGATATCGGACAAAGTGATCCGGATGGGCATGGTCGGTGACTGGGCGGCTGCGTCGGTGGATAAGGGCAGATTCTAACCGACCGGCATCCAGCGCATCTTCGTTCCGCTCCGTGACGAGCTATGGCCCCTTACGCGAGAGGATTCTGCCACTTCAGAGTCGGAAATCGTCCGCAGTCGGAATCGCTCGAACAGAGCATGCAGCCATGCTCGATGGCCAGCGCGGCCAAGTGGGCGTCGGTCACCATATTGCCCCGTGCCTGGCCGCCCGTGAGCATCTGTTGAAACACGACCCAGTGCCTTTGCGTGGGCTGGACCGGGCGGGTGCACGGCTGGTCCAGCCAGCTCTGCACTCGTGCCGTGGCTTGGGCAACCGACCGGGGATGCTGGAAGACGCGACGGCTGGTGCCGATGCGAATATATGCGGAAGCCACAACCCAGCTCAGGCAGACGGTATCTGAGCCAGAGAGCTGGGCGTCCCACCAGGAGCGGGTCTGTTGATGTAGCGGGCTGAGGGAATCTTCGGCGTAGAGGAGTACGTTTGCGTCGACCAATATCAACGGGCGTCTTCTCCCTCCACCTGGGCGAGCAACTCCTGGATATTGTCCAGATCAAGGCCGGAGCGCAGCCCCATGCGGTGAGGCTCAGTCACGTAAAGGCGTTGGTGGGCGGGCTTTTCCACCTGCTCCAGTCCCCACCTGAAGCCCCTCGGCCTCCAGGCAGGTCAGCGCCCTGTCGTTGGTCAGGATACCGTCCGCTTGACCGGCCAGTGCCGTGGCTGCGTGGATGGCGTCAGGGGTCCTCAGCCCATGCTGGGCCCGCAGGCGGGCGGCCTCCATGCCCATCTCGGCGGACAAGGCGAGCATCTCCAGGTTGCGAAATTCCCCGAGTCGGCGGGATCGGGTTGGCGCTCAGCGACCCCAATCGGCCCTCGCCCGCTCCAGATCCTCCGCGTATCCCCTCCAAAGCTCGGAGACCAGCTCCGCCAAGGCATCTACGTCGGAAGCGGGCGCCTTACGGATGACCGCGTGGTCACCTTCCACCTCGATCACCAAGCGGTCCCCGGGGCGCAGCCCGAGCTGTCGCCGGACCTCTGCCGGTAGCACGACCTGAGATTTCGAGCTCAACGTGGCGGTGGACATGGGGCTTTCCAGGATTGCTTTACTACCGACTAAAGCATGGCCCTACGTCGCCCGCAATGGCCGAGCCGCTTCCGCAGGCTTGGGGCATGCGATCCTGGACGAGACAGACTTCGCCCCGGCGCGCGGATTACATACACCACAATCCGGTGAAGCGCGGGCAAATCGGGCGCCGCAGCGCGAGGCTGGTCAGAAATGCGGGCCAGGGTCCGAGGGGAGATTGGCATCTAGAGTTGATGCTTTACGTACCGCGTACTATTCTTTCGCCGTGATCAAGACCTTCCGCAACAAGGACACGTTGGCGATCTTTCAGGGGGTCTTCGCAAGACGCCTCCCGCGGGAAATCCAGGGACGGGCGTTGGACAAGCTACGAATGCTCGACGCGGCCGAGCAGCTGGAGGACCTGAGCGTGCCCCCATCCAACCAGCTGGAGCGACTGAAGGGTGATCGCGCAGAGCAACTGAGCATCCGCATCAACGCGCAATGGCGTGTCTGTTTCCGCTGGGAGAACGGCCATGCCTACGACGTCGAGATTGTCGACTACCACTGAGCGAGGGCAATCCATGAGCATCCGCGCACAGGAGGCCGAGAGCTTCGCGCTGTCCGATGCCTCTTCGGGCCAAGCAATTCCACTTTCCACCCCCGGGGAGATCCTGCGCCGCGAGTTCCTCGATCCCCTGGAGCTTTCGGGCGCGGCGCTGGCGCGAGCGCTGAAGGTCCCGCCCAATCGCGTCAGCTCGATACTGAACGGGACACGCTCCATCACCGCCGACACTGCCCTGCGCCTGGCCCGCTATTTCGGCACGACCGCCGAGTTTTGGCTGAACCTTCAAAAGGATTACGACCTGCGCGTCACCCGCAGCTCAGCGGGCAAGCGGATCGAGAAAGAGGTCAACCCGCGGGCGGCGTGACGGTTCCCCCGCCTCTATAGAGTGCCCCAGGGCGCCGCCGCGAGCCTGACGGCCCGCGGAACAGGGTTAAAGGCAAAAACGTGGAGGGTCATCGGTGATCATTCCCCAGGCACGTACAAGCCGTCCCTGGCGCACCCACCGGGTCTGATCCCACTCCAGCACCCGGTGTCGCCGTGGAGGGCGTGCCCGATGCAGCTCCGCACCGAAGGGTCGAAGTCCGCCCAGCGCACCCGACCGGCGGCGTATCCCCCGTAGGGCGGGATAGCGCAGCGTATCCCGCCAATCGCGATACCACCGGGTACGCCGTCATGGCATGCTCTTGAGCCATGCCCCGCTACATCCGCGCTTTCATCCCTGGCGGTACCTTCTTTTTCACCCTGGCCCTCCTGGAACGCGATAGCAGCCTGTTGACCGAGCACATCGACGCGCTGCGCAGCGCCTTTGCCGAGGAGCGAAGCAAACGCCCCTTCACCATCAACGCCATCGTCGTGCTGCCCGATCACCTGCATTGCATCTGGACCTTGCCCGAAGGCGACAGCGACTTCTCCACCCGCTGGCACGGCATCAAATGGCGTTTCTCGCGCGCGATTCCGCCAGGCGAGCGCCTGAGCCCGCGGAGAATCCGCAAAGGCGAGCGCGGCATCTGGCAACGCAGATTCTGGGAGCATGCCATCCGGGATGAGACAGACTTCGCTCGGCACGCGGATTACATACACTACAACCCTGTCAAACACTGTCTCGTGCAGCGTCCCGCGGATTGGCCGTACAGCAGCTTTCACCGTTTTGTGGCGGCCGGGAAATATCCGGCGGATTGGGCGGCCTCTGCGGATGTGCGGGAGCAAGTGATGGAATGACGCGATCGGTGGAATGGGTCGCCTCGACTGGCGGGATACGCTGCGCTATCCCGCCCTACGTAGATCTACGTAGATCCGACCTCAGGCCGCCACCGCGGGCCTTCCGGCCCGCGGAAAAGGGTAAAAGGCAAAAGCGCAGAGGGTCACTCTGCGATGTCCTGGGCGAGACGAAAACCGAGGTTGCTGTACCGGTAGTCGGCGGTGTACCCGTCGCGGTTCGCCGAGCGGACGGTCCCCGGTCTGTTGGACCAGGAGCCACCCCGCACCACCCGCCGGTCGCAATTGCCTCCGTTCGCCTCCCGCCAGGCCGGGCCGTTCGCGGGCGCGCCTTCGTAGCCTTCGTGCCAGCAGTCCTCCACCCATTCCCAAACGTTGCCGAGCATGTCGTGCAGACCCCAGCGATTCGGCTCAAAGGAGCCCACCGGCGCGGTCTGCTTGTTGTCCCACTCGCTGCCGCAGCCGTCGCAGTTGGCCCAGACCTTACCATTCTGACGAACTTCATCGCCCCACCAGTACGCCGTGGTGTTGCCGGCGCGCGCCGCGTACTCCCATTCCGCCTCGGTGGGCAGCCGGTACGCTCGTCCGGACTGCTTCGACAGCCACTGCGCATAGTCCCCGGCGTCCTCCCAGGACACGTTGATCACCGGGCGGCGGCCCTTGCCCCAGCCGGCATCTTCAGACGGCGTGCGGGCCGTCGCCCCACAGAAGCGCCCATATTCCTCGAAGGTCACCGGATAGCGGCCGAGCGCGAAGGGGCGCGAGATGCGGACCTCGTGCTGCGGCCCCTCGTCCGAGAACTGCCCTGCTTCGTCCTGCGGCGACCCCATGAGGAAGCGCCCCTCCGGGATCACCACCATTTCGGGGCCCTCCGAGCCATCGCTGAGACGGTCTCGAAAAACGCTCCCTGCTCCGTGACTGCGGCGGTCGTCCGGAGACGGAGCCGCGTCGGCCCGGTCAGGCGAGTGAGCTGTATCGGGTCGAGAAGATCCCCCCAACCCCGATGCCCCGCTCTGAGCCAACGCCGCTTGACCGAGCACCTTGCGCACGGCCGGGAGCACCTCACCTCGGACGCTCGCATCCTGCCCGTCCCCCTTCCAGGTCCGCAGATCCGCGGTATGCACAGACCGGTATATCAAGGGCAGGCGGCATTGGTCGAAACGGACGGGCACCAGGCAATTGCGCTCCAGTCCGTCCTGGGCCTCAGCGCGGACCCAGCGGGACCGGACCGAGTGCTCCGACCAGACAACCAGCACGCAGCAGGCGGCGGACAATGCGGCCTCTATGATCTCGTCGAAAACCTCGCCGGCGCTGATCCCGTGATCCCACCACAGGGACCAGCCTTCCCGCTCCAGGGCCTCGGCGAGGAGCTTTACCCGCTCCCGGTCCTCCCGTGCGTAGCTGATGAAGATGTCGGCCATGAGTCCAGGTGATCCTTAACATCGCCTTCCAGCGATGGTTTGCTCAGTCCAGGTCAAAGCGGCGGCGGGACGTTCGGCTCAGCCTACCAGCCCCGCCGCCTGCCGTCCTGGCAACGCTATTCGGCGCTCCCTTCCGTGCGAGGCCGGGAGGCGGACTCATGGACACCCGCGCGCCGCGCCCGGCCCGTCCTTGGACGGGCCGGCTCCGGGCTCGGCCCATCGGGCCGCGCGGGTGGACTGGGCGAGACGAAAACCGAGGTTGTTGTTCCGGTTGTCGGAGGTGTTCCTGTTGCGGTTCGCCGAGCGGACGTTCCTCGGTTTGTTGTTCCAGGAGCCCCCCCGCACCACCCGCTGGTCGCCTCTTGGTCCGCCCCCCTGCTGAAGATTGTCGCCGATAAGATGTGCTCGCGCAGCCCCTCGGTGTCGGCATGCAGGGCATGGCCGATCCAGCTCTGCACCGAAGGGCCGTAGGGCGGGATAGCGCAGCGTATCCCGCCAGTCGCGGTTCCACAGAGCACGCCCCCATGGCATCCTCTTGAGCCATGCCCCGATACATCCGCGCATCCATCCCTGGCGGTACCTTCTTTTTCACCCTGGCCCTCCTGGAACGTCATCGCCGCCTGTTGACCGAGCATATCGACGCACTGCGCAGCGCCTTTACCGAGGAGCGCAGGAAGCGCCCGTTCACCATCGACGCCATCGTCGTGCTGCCCGACCACCTGCATTGCATCTGGACCCTGCCCGAAGGCGACAGCGACTTCTCCACCCGCTGGCACGGCATCAAGTGGCGTTTCTCGCGCGCCATTCCGCCGGGCGAGCGCTTGAGCCCCCGGAGAACCCGCAAAGGCGAGCGCGGTGTCTGGCAACGCAGGTTCTGGGAGCACGCGATCCGGGACGAGACCGACTTTGCCCGGCACGCGGATTACATACACCACAACCCCGTCAAACACGGTCTCGTGCAGCGTTCCGGGGATTGGCGATACAGCAGCTTTCATCGATTCGTGGCGGCTGGGAGATATCCGGCGGATTGGGCGGCTCCCGTGGATGTGCGGGAGCAGGAGTTGGAATAACGCGATTGGTGGGATGCGTGGGCTCGACCGGCGGGATACGCTGCGCTATCCCGCCCTACCTGCTTGGTGTAAGCGGCCTCCACCAGCAGCTCCAGGACCTCAAGTAGCGCGTTCTCCAGCCGCTCGCCCAGGGTGAATCGGCGCACGCGGGGAAACTTGTCGAGCTGGGGAATCATCCAGAGCAGCAGCTCATGACAGAGCTGCACCGCCTGGGGCACCGACGCCGTCAAGCCCCCGGCCTCAGGGCGTCGCCGCGGGCCTGGCGGCCCGCGGAAAAGGGTAAAAGGCAAAAGCGCAGAGGGTCACTCTGCGAGGTCCTGGGCGAGACGAAAGCCGCAGGTTGATGCGCCGGTAGTCGGCGGTGAACCCGTCGCGGTTCGCCGAGCGGACGCTCCTCGGGCCGTTGCCCCAGGAGCCACCCCGCACCACCCGCCGGGCGCCCGCGCTGGCATCCACGCAGCGGGTCTCTTCGCCCCCGTATTCTTTGTCATAGCCGGAGCAAGTCCACTCCCAGACGTTACCCAGAATGTCGACAAGCCCCAACGGGTTGGCGTGGAAGCTCCCGACAGGCGCGGTATAGACGAACCCATCGTCGCAGGCGAAGACGGACCAGGCCGGATACCTTCTCTTCGCACTCTGGTCAGCAACGTTTGCATATCGGCAGGCAGCATTGGCATCTTCACCCCAGAAATAAGCTGTGTCCTTGGCCTTTCCACGCGCGGCATACTCCCACTCGGCTTCTGAGGGCAGGCGAAAACGCTGGCCAGTCTGCTTACTCAGCCACTGCGTGTAGGCCAACGCGTCATTCCAGCTCACGCAAACGACCGGATGCCTGTCCCCCTGGGGAAACCCGGGGTCCCGCCAGCTCCGCCCGGACACGTAGTCGAAACCGCCATCTGGTTTCTCTACGTAACAGCCCGAGTTGCCACCGGTGTCCTTCTCCGCATCGGTGCGGTAGCCGGATGCGTCGACGAAAGCGCGGAATTCCGCAACTGTGACTTCCTGCTTGCCAATCGCGAAGCCTTTGACGCAGACCTTGTGCTGCTTTTCATCCGCGTCTCGCCCCGCTTCGTTGTCGGGGCTGCCCATCTGGAAACAGCCCGCCTTGACATTGACCATGTCCGGCAGGGTTAGGGTGGACTTCGGGGTGGGTGGCGCCGGCGTTTGGACCGGACGGGGGGCTGGGTAGTGGGTAATCCACGAGAGGCCGCCGGCGATCAGAACGGCTACGGAAAGCAACGCACTTCCGACCGCCATTGGCTTGCTCCACGACCAACGGCCAGGAGGGACTTCGACGGGGCCTTTCCTGGTCCCCCCTCCGGGCTGACCATCCCCTGGAGTAGGTCCGGGCACATCTCGTTCTTCCGGGCGATGCGCAACAGAGAACCCGCTTAAGGCTTCCGGCTTTCCCGCCGGCACCGGTCCGAGGAGCCTCGTCAGCGCATCGCAGACTCGCCGGAGCTCCGGTGCCTGTGGTGATCCATCCCAGTCGGTAAGATCCGCCGCCTGAATATGGCTGAACCCGAAGGGCGGCTCTACCGGATCCAGGGATACGGGCACGAGAACCCGCCGGCGTCGTCCCTCCTCGGCCTCGGCCTGGACCCAATCCGATTCGATGGAGACTCTGCTCCAGACGACGATCACGGAGCGGGCATCGTCCAGCGCCTGCTTGATGTAAGAGCGCCATGTCTGGCCGGGAGGGATGGTCAGGTCCCAGAAGACATGCCGGCCCTCCGTGGAAAGCGCCTCCGCGAGCGGTCGAACGCGCTCCCGGTCCTCGCGTGCGTAGCTTATGAAGATGTCAGCCATGACTGCCCCGATCCCGATTCGGCACTTCGCGCCATTGTATCCGGCCGCGGAAAGCTCAGCAGAGGGGATTCGACTTCGTCTACAACTGCGTCGTCAGAGCACCGTTCGCGGCATTTGTCGTAGGACAGCCATCGAGCCGGAGTGCATCCAGGGCTGCAGCGCTCGGAAGAGCTGCACTTTCTTGGGAGATGGGCCCGGTCAACCGCCTCCTTTCGCGCCGCCGCCGACATAACCGCGACCGCTTCCCGTACCGGACTGAACTGACGGAACGCTGCCTCCTAGCAACAGCTGAATATCCGTTCCTTGCCTCTCCTCTCCGGGCGGGGCCGCTGTGATCCGTCGTCGCTGAGCTACGGCCGGTGCTCCAACAGAGCCTGCTCGATGTCCTCCGCCCCGGCCATCGCCTCGCCGCGCGCTTCCCGCGCCTCCCGGATCAGACGCAGATTCCGCCCGGTGGTCTCCCCTTCCCAAACCTCGCGCATCGCGGCATGCGCATCATCCAAGGCAGCCGCAGCCCCGTCTTCGTCCTTGGCGAGCACCGCCAGCTCCAGCAGCGTCGCGTGGTCCCAGTAGTCCGGCTTGCCGCTCCGGATGCGCCGCTGCACCGCGTAGCGAACCACCGGAAGCAGCTCGTTACGCCGCTGGTCGGGTGGGGTCTTCAGCTCCATCAGGGTCACGGCGTTAACGCCGGGATAGGCGTCGCGCCAATCGGCCTCGAAGCCCTGCAGGTAGGCGTCGATGGCCTTGTTGAGCAGGCCTTTGGCGAGCATGGCGTTGCCAGCCTTGGCCGCGGCCTCCCAGCGGTCCTTGTAGACGCGCCCCAAAATGCCGTAGGTCTCGCTGCTGGGACCACGCTCCTCGATCAGCCTGAGCAGCACCCTCTCCGCCTCTTCGCCCTGCCCGGCGCGGTTCAGGGCGAGGCCAAGCTGCTCGCGGACCATCACCGTATTGGCCAGCGGACGCGACATCTTGCCCACCAGGTCGATCATGCCCTGCCAGTCCTTCACCGCCCGGTACGAGAGGAACAGATCGATCACCACCCCGGCCTCGACCCCGCGGATATCGCCCAGCGCGGCCTCGGCGGCCCGGACGGCATCGGCGCCAGCCTTGCGCGCGCCGGCCAGCTTGCGGCGCTGGTCCTCGGCATAGTGCACCTGCTCCCGGAACACGTCGGTCTTCAGGCGCTGCACGTCCGGAAAGTCCTCGACCAGCTGGAAGACCGGGCTGTCGGGCACGGCGTTCAGCGCCTCCTTGAGCCGCGCGGTCAGCGCGGCGCGGTCGTCGGCCAGGCGCGCGGGCCGACCGTCGTTGCCGAGCCGGTAGGGCAGCGCCCGCAGCGGCGCCACGTCGAAGGGCAGCTGGCCGCGCCCCTCGGCGAACAGGCTCAGGGTGCTCCATTTGCGCACCGCGTGGCGCAGCCCCAGCTCATAGAACACATTGGCGTTGGCGGTGGTGAGATCGGCCACCGCGTACTCGCACAGGATCAGCCGCTCGTACATGGGCTTGTGGATGATGCCGCCAGCCATCTCCTCGTCGGCGCGCAGGGGCTCCATGCCCGCATCGGTGATGGCCGGGGCGATCAGGTCCCGGTAGACCGCATCGAAGTCCACCAGCTGGCCGGTGCCGTCGGGCTTGCTGCCGAAGGGCATGAGCACGAAACAGAGGGGGCGGTTCATGAGGCATCCTCATTCAGGTCGATCTCCTCGCCCGGCCCGGGCTCGCGCGGGGCGGTCTCAGGGTCACAGTGAACGTTTACGCGTGTCCTGCACCCATGTCCTGCGTGCTTGGCGATTGCTTTACGCCCCGCGGACAGCAAGCTTCCGGGCCGGGATTCGGATCGATAGGTTAGAGCCCCGGCAGCGTTTGCGGCGAGATGGCGACAATCCTAGCCTAGATTCACAGCCGGGTCGGCCACCGACTGAGCGCGGGATCACCCTGGACCGCGAACAGCCGGTCTCAAGGACCTGCGATGGACCTGTCGCCTCCCCCAAACGAAGTTGAATGACCCCGGGCAAAGCCGAAGGCTTATTGGGTGAGCGCCGCGAGGGCGCCATCAAAGCTTGAGCCGCCCCTGGCGGCTGGGCGATTGTTCCAGCAACTGACTCCGCTCTCTCTAGCGATCCGGGGTGGGTCTGGCGGGACCGTGAGCCGCCTGGGTGAGGCGGAAAAGAGGAATGTCCGGTGGACATTCCTCCCGCCGAACGGGTTTGCCAGGGATGGCAAACCCCGGACTTGCAAGCCAAACAGGATGGCTTGGCGCCAGCAAGGCGGCTCCCGAGCCTCCAGGGGTGAGGCCGAGTAGGAAAAGCGCCAGTGGCGCTTTTTCCGGCCGAACGGGCTCAGCACGGATGCTGAGCCCGGGACCTGCCAGCGTAGCGGGGACTGCGTAGCGCCAGCAGGGATTCACGGCGTGTCCCGACAGGCCCATCCCGGACCGCATTCCCGCACAGACCCGCTTCGCGATCGGATCGTCTTGTCAATCTGACCGCCGCAAAGGTCAAACCTTGGCGAGTCCCCCGGCAGAGCCGGGGGGTTTCCCTCAATGAATGACATTCGCTTGAAACCGGTCCGCAGCACGGACCATCGACGCTGGCGTCGCCGGACATCGGGGATTCATGCGGATCCCCTCACCCCAACCCTGTTCCGGTGGGAGAGGGAGCACTTCGTCGGGCTGTAGCCACCTCCCATGGGTAAACATCTGCGGGGCTGGCGCGGCGCCGTCGTGCAGCTATGCTACTGCGTTATCCGCCTGCGGCACCACGCAGGGACGCGCCTGTCCTCCGGGATACCGCCCCGCGATTCATGGACCTGATTGATGCCGGGACCTATGTTGCCCCCCCGAAATAGCTATGCCGTGCGGCAAGGTGCTTGGCCACCCGCGGGCTCGGGCTGTGCGTGCCGACGGTGGTCAGCGGGGCGCCGGCCAGGGCCCGCAGCGGGTGACGTCAGGTCTCGGGGAAACGCCGTCCGACAGCAGATTGTGCCGTCCTCGCCTGGTCGCTGAGCAACCACGAGCGGAACGGTTGGTGAACGGGAATTCAAAGGGAGGACAACCATGGCTTCTGAGCAGATCGAACAGCTGCGCGCCCAAGCCCGGTCGCTAGCACAGGAATTGCTTCCGGATCCCGAGGCGACCAAGAAGCTCGTGAAAAGGCTACAGGGCGCCTTCGAGCTCGGCGTCGCCCGCCGGCTGCTCGACGCGGTCCTTGCATCGGAGCCACGCGCCGTCGGGCAGGCAGAGCTGCGCGGCCTGTGCGGCCACATCCACGGGAAGCTGAGGTCGACTCAACGGCTTTGGATGGAGCTGGTGCAGCTCCGGGCACTCTGTACGTACAAGGACAACGAGATTGCGCCGGAGCGGCGTTTTCGGGCCGCCTTGGCAATCCTCGAGAGCATCGGGCTACGGGACAAGAACTGTCGAAACGGGGAGACCCTCGGTCAGGGCGGCGCGATCTACAAGCGTCTGTGGGAGACCGGGGGTGAGCTCGAGCACCTGCATACGGCGCTCGCTTTCTACCACGCCGCCTGGGAGCGCGACCCCGAGAAGGACATGGGCTGGGGCGGGGTAAACGCCGCCTATTGCCTCGACCTGCTGGCCTTCCACGCCAGGGCGACGGCGGCACGCGAGAGCACCGAGCATCTTGCGGCCCCGGACTGGAGCGAGCAGGCAAGCGCCTTGCGCCGGGAGCTACTGGAGCGACTGCCGGCACTCGCGGCCGGGAAGCCCGAGATCGAGGGCGCCTATTGGTACCGCGCAACCCTGGCCGAGGTGCATTTCGGGCTGCGCGAATACGAAAAAACGGGGGACTGGCTCTCAGCTGCCCGCGAGACATCGCCCGCACCGGACGAGTGGGAGCTGCAGACCACCACCCACCAGCTCGCGGCGATCGCGCGCTTGCAGGGGATATTGCCACCCGCACCGCAGGAAGCCCCTGAAAGCTGGGACCCCGCCTGGCGGGCTCTGGCCCGGCTGTTCGACAAAGAACAGGTAACGCAGATCGTCGCGGTCGCCCGCCACGCCCGACGCGGCAAGGTCGGACTCGCACTCTCCGGGGGCGGCTTCCGGGCGGCGCTGTTCCATCTCGGCGTGCTGGCACGCCTTGCCGAATGCGACGTGCTGCCGAGCGTCGAGACCCTCTCGACCGTCTCGGGCGGCAGTATCGTCGGCGCTCACTACTACCTGGAGCTTTGCCGCCTGCTGGAAACCCACTGCGACGGCGATCTCGGCCGCAGGGATTACGTGGAGCTGGTGCGGCGCGTCATGGACCATTTTCTCGAAGGCGTACAGCAAAATCTGCGCACCCGGGCCCTCGTCGACGCGCGCGCCAATCTGCGAATGCTCCTCCCCACCGGCTACAGCCGCAGCAACCGGATGGGAGAGCTGTATGAGCAATATCTCTATGCCCGGGTACCGGAGTGTCGCCCCAGACCGGACCTATCCGCCGAGGAGTGCGGCCCCCTCCCCATGCGCCGGCTCAGGGATCTGCTGATCTACCCCGCGCTCGACTGTGACGCCGACGGGCGGCCCAAGAAATGGGACGAGGACTTCAAACCCCGGTCCTCCAATTGGCGCCGTCTGAACCGGGTGCCCAACCTGATGATCAACACCACCTCCCTCAACTCGGGACACAACTGGCAGTTCACGGCGAGTTGGATGGGCGAGCCACCCGGTCTTATGGGTGACGAAGTGGACATGAACGAGCGGTACCGCAGGCTTTACTATCACCAGGCACCCAGCTGCGAGCTGCGCAACTACCCGCTTTGCTATGCAGTGGCAGCCTCCTCCTGCGTGCCCGCGCTGTTCGAGCCGCTGGTCCTCAAAGGCCTCTACCCAGGCCGCACGGTGCGACTGGTCGATGGCGGGGTGCACGACAATCAGGGTGTCGCCGGTCTGCTCGACGACGACTGCAATTTCATCCTGTGCAGCGACGCCTCGGGCCAGATAGAAGATCTGGCCAACCCCAAAGGAGGCATGCTGGGGGTCTTCTTCCGCTCAGACGGCATCCTCCAAGACCGCGTGCGCGAAGCCCAATACCAGGACCTCAGGTCCCGGGCAGACAGCCATTCGCTGCAGGGACTGTTCTTCATTCACCTGAAGCAGGAGCTGGAGACCGCCCCCATCGACTGGGTCGACTGTGACGACCCGCAGACCGAGCCGCGCTCGCCCAGCTGCACCAGCTACGGCGTGGACCGCGACATCCAGCGACTGCTCTCGGAAATCCGCACAGACTTGGACACCTTCACCGAGGTGGAGTCTTACGCCCTGATGGCCAGCGGCTACCTCCTGACGGAGAACCAGCTTCGCAGCCTGGACCGAGAGCACAGAGAGGCCGGGCTGCCGGGTACCTGGGGTGGCTACGACGTCGATGCGCCCATGTGGCAGGACAACAGCCAGAGCTACTGGCCCTTCGCACCGCTGCTGCCGATCCTCGGCAAGGCAGCGGACAGCTCGGACCTGCGTCGCCGTGATCTCGCCCGGCAGCTCAAGGCCGCGAGTCGACTATTCGGAAAGGTGTGGGTACTGGTCAAACCGTTGCGCCTCACTGCGAAAGCGATCGGGGCGGTAGGAACGTTGGCGCTGGTCTGCTGCCTGGTGCGGCACTGGGGCGATCCGTTCACCTTCCGCGTGTCCGGCGAGATTGGCTGGCTAACAATAGCCTTGTTGATGATCGTCGGCGGCGCAGCGATGCCCGTCTTGCGCTTCCTCGACCCACGCAAGGCCGCCGAAAGTCTTCTGTTCAAGCTGGGACTGGCCACCATCGGCTGGCTCGGCACCAGTCTGCATCTGTGGATCTTCGATCCGCTGCTGCGCCGGCGCGGAAGCCTGAAGCGCTTGCTATCCCTGCCGGCGGAGGATTGACAGAGCAGCCATGGCTGGCGAGCCCCCCGGCGAGGGCTGTTGGCTCCGGCGGATGATCCGTCAACCCGGCACGCCCGGCGACACTGTCTGGACTCGCGATTCCCGGCGCCCCCCAGCCTCGCCTTTTGTATGAGGGCGGCCCAGCGGTTAGCCTTGTGGCTCCGGAATCCGACCCAGGGTGATGCACTTCCATGACGTTGCTTACATCGAGCGATGCGGAGCAGGCCTTCTACGAGGCGTTCGAGCGGCTGGACCTGCAGGCCATGGGCGCGCTCTGGATGGACGGGAAAGAAGCCGCCTGTGTGCACCCGGGCGGCCCACTGATCCAGGGCAAACAGGCGGTGATCCAGAGCTGGGCGGAGCTATTCGCCTCGGCGGACCCACCCGGCATCGAGTACCGGCTGATCTCGCGCCAGGCGAGCGGCGTGCTGGCGGTGCACCTGGTCGAGGAGCGCATCCGCCCGAGCCGCTCGGCGCCCGGACCGGCCAGCCGCGTCATTGCGACCAATGTCTACCTGCGACGCGGCGACGCTTGGCGGATGGTGTCGCACCATGCCTCCCTGCCGTTGATGCCGAGCCCGGACCAGCGCGCGCGCACCGGGCTGCATTGACAGCGGCTCAGCTCATCGGGGATGCGCTGACCGGCGCACCGGGGCGTGGCGCCTCACCCTCCGCCCTTGCCTTGCAGGCGCGCTCGAGCTCGTCGCGGATGCTCTCGGTTCTTCCCACCTCTCGGCCGACGTAGTACGCAAGCGCTGCCAGTGCGGCAGTGAACAGAACGCGCGGCAACATCCGACCACTCCTCTTTGTGCTGCGGGGTCTGCTGAAATCATAGCGCGGCCTGCCGCCAATGCGCGATGTCCCGGACCCGGGCCCCGCCGCGGGCCCTGCAAGGGCCCCGGGGGCGCCCCCTTGAATCCCCGTCGATGGACCCTATCTTATTAGTGCGGGTGCTCCATGGAGGCCCGCAGACCGCGCGGTTCGAGAGAACGCGCACCCAAGCCATATTGCTTCGATTGTGAGGATATGACCATGACGACTTTCGACTTTTCTCCGCTGTTCCGCAACTTCATCGGCTTCGACCGACTCGCCGACAGCCTGGAGGCCGCCTACCGCTCCGAGACCAACGGCTATCCGCCGTACAACATCGAGCGCACGGCGGAAAACCGCTACCAGATCTCCATGGCCGTGGCCGGATTCGGCAACGACGACCTGGACGTGGAGGTTCGCGAGAACATCCTGACCGTGCGCGGCGGCAAGCAGGAAGAGGCCGAGAAGCGCGAGTACGTGTATCGCGGTATCGCCACGCGCAATTTCGAGCGCAAGTTCCAGCTCGCCGACTATGTGGTGGTGAAAGGCGCCGCGCTCAAGGACGGGCTGCTTCACATCGACCTGGCGCGGGAGGTCCCTGAGGCGATGAAGCCCCGCCACATCGACATCGCGGGCGAGCCGGCCCGCATGATCGAAGGTGAGGCCAAGGCGGCCTGAGCGGCCTAAGCGAGAACAAAGGGGGGCGCAAGCCCCCCTTTTCGTTGGCGCCGGGTGGGTAGCGCCGATGTCTACCAGAGCCTCTCGCCACGCTCCAGGCGCAGGATGATCTCCTCCTGGAACCCCGCTGGCCCATGGGCATGGACCTGGACCGAGGCCGAGAAGGCCTCCTCCCCTGGCTCGTGCTCGAGAAACAGCAGCGGGCGCCCGTAGGCCTGGGAGAACTGCTTCAGCCACTGCAGAGCCCGGGGCGGGATGCGCCGGCCCACCGGCAAAGCCAGGTCCACGGGGCGGCCTTGCCACTCGCGTGCCCCCGGCAGCATCATGACCCGCGCCTCGCTCGGCTTGAGCCAGTCCGGCAGCGGGCTGTTCGGCATGATCCAGGCGCACTGGAATCGCCGGCACTGCTCCGGGCGCTCCCCATAGATGCGGCAGCCCGAGCCCGTGCTGTGCTGGCAGGGGTGTCCGGGCGAGACCTCCCGACCCGCGACGGTGATCCGGACCCAGCCGTCGCAGCACGCCGTGCAGGGCTGGCATTGCCGCACGCCGCCGCTTCGCCTTTCCTGAGCCATGGCTTGACCTGACCTGACCGACGTCCGAGGGCGGGACCTGACAGCGCCCGGGGCCCGGGAGACGAAATTCTCACCACCGGCTGGTGGGCGCCCGGTGACAAGGTAGCAAAGGCGCGCTGACCCCCACAAGCCCGCTGCGCGGCCGTCCGGTCTCCGGGCAGCGGGATCGCCCGGATCGGCACCAGCCAAGCAAGACGCGGCCACCAGGCGCGGGCCGGGCTGCCCACCCGGCCACAGGCCGGGCACGGGTTGCTTATCGGCGTGTGCTGCTGCTCACTCGAAGGGATGACGCAGCACCACGGTCTCCTCCCGGTCGGGGCCGGTGGAGACGATGTCGATGGGGGTGCCGCAGAGCTCCTCGATCCGGGCGAGGTAGCGCCGTGCGTTCTCAGGCAGCCCCTTGAGACTGCGCACCCCCACCGTGGACTCGGACCAGCCCGGCAGCTCGACGAAGACGGGCTTGCAGCGCTCGAAGCCCTCGGCGCCGACCGGCGGCGTGTCCACCTCCCGGCCGTCGAGCCGGTAGGCGACGCAGATCCTGAGGGTTTCCATGCCATCGAGCACGTCGAGCTTGGTGATGCACATGCCACTCGCGCTGTTGATCGCCAGGGAGCGACGCAGGGCGACGGTGTCGAGCCAGCCGCAGCGGCGCTTGCGCCCGGTCGTCGCCCCGAACTCGTGGCCCCTGGCGCCCAGGTGCTCGCCGTCGCTGTCGAACAGCTCGGTCGGAAAAGGACCGGCACCGACCCGGGTGGTATAGGCCTTGACTATGCCCAGAACATAGTCGAGATAGCGCGGACCCATCCCGGTCCCGGTCGCGGCCCCTCCGGCAGTGGTGTTGGAGGAGGTGACATAGGGGTAGGTGCCGTGATCGATGTCGAGCAGCGCCCCCTGGGCACCCTCGAACATGACGTTCTTGCCCTCGGCGCGCAGCCGGTGCAGGGTGCCGGTCACGTCCTCCACCAGCGGGCGGATCAGCTCGGCCTGGCCGAGCGCCTCATCGAGCACGCGCTGGTAGTCGAGCGTTTCGTACTTGAAATAATGCCCGAGGGTGAAGTTGTGGTAGTCCATCACCTCGCGCAGGCGGTCCTTGAAGCGGGAGGTGTCGAGCAGGTCCCCGAGTCGGATTCCGCGCCGGGAGATCTTATCCTCGTAAGCGGGACCTATGCCCCGGCCGGTGGTGCCTATGGCCTTGCTCCCCCGGGCACGCTCACGCGCATGGTCGAGGGCGACGTGGTAGGGCAGGATGAGCGGGCAGGACTCGCTGATGCCCAGGCGCTCGCGGGCGGGAACGCCGCGCTGCTCCAGCATGCCGAGCTCCTCCAACAGGGCGCCCGGCGACAGCACCACGCCGTTGCCGATCAGACAGCGCACGCCCTCGCGCAGCACGCCCGAGGGGACCAGGTGCAGGATCGTCTGCTCGCCGCCGATCACCAGCGTGTGCCCGGCGTTGTGCCCGCCCTGGAACCGCACCACCGCGTGCGCCCGGTCGGTCAGCAGATCGACGACCTTCCCCTTGCCTTCGTCGCCCCATTGTGCGCCGATGACTACAACATTCTTGCCCATGATCGCTCTCTTTCTGTCGTGGCTAATCCGCCCGGGCCATCTCGCCTAGACGGCCTGCGGCTCCCAGCTGTCGGCGCGCCGGCGCAAGACCCGGTCGCAGCCCATCTCCCGCGCGCCGCCGCTCTGCCCCGGCAGCTCGCAGATCACCCGCTCGCCGGCGGCCCTGAGCGCCCGCACACGCGCGCGCAATCCGGCATCGTCCAGCGCGGGGGCAAAGATGCCCGGGGCGGGGGCCTGGGGTCCCTGACCCTCCTGCGCGCTGACGCGCAGCAGTTTCTTCAGATCCGCACTGAATCCGGTGGCCGGGCGGGCACGGCCGAACACCTCGCCCACGTGATCGTAGCGGCCCCCGCGGGCAATCTCTTCCCCCATGCCCGGTGCAAAGGCCGCGAACACCACACCGGTCTGGTAGTGATAGGCGCGCAGCTCGGCCAAGTCGAAGTGCAGCGGGATGTCCGGCAGGTGGGTGCGCACCGCTGCCGCCATCCGTTCCAGGTAATCCAGCGCCTGGTGCACCGGCGGCGCGGCCTCGCTCAGCTCGGTCCTGGCCCGGGCAATCACGTCGTCGCCGTTTAGGCCGGCCAGGGCGATCAGCATGCGCGCGACCCCGTCCGGCAACGCGAGCTCGCCGACCAGCCCCTCGATCTCCGGAACGGCCTTGCGCTGCAAGGCCTCGAACAACGCCTGCTCGGCCTCGGCATCGAGCCCGGCCTGGCGCGCCAGGCCGCGAAAGATGCCGACGTGCCCCAGATCCAGGTAGACGTCACTCAGGCCGGCCCGGCGCAGGGTCTCGATCATCAGGCACAGGATTTCGCAGTCGCTCGCCACGCCCGCGTGTCCGAACAGCTCCGCGCCTATCTGCAGGGGCGCCCGCGAGCCCCCCAGCCCGTCCGGGCGGCTGTGCAGCACCGTGCCCAGATAGCAGAGGCGCGTCGGCGTGTCCCGGCGCAGCTGATGGGCGTCGATGCGCGCCGCCTGGGGGGTGATATCGGCGCGCACGCCCATCAGCCGGCCGGTCATCTGGTCGGTGAGCTTGAAGGTCTGCAGATCCAGGTCCCGTCCCGTCCCTGTGAGCAGGGAATCGAGGTATTCGACGAACGGCGGGAAGATCAGCTCGTAGCCCCAGACCGCGAACAGGTCCAGCAGCTCGCGGCGCAGGGCCTCCAGATGCTGTGCATCCGGCGGCAATACTTCGTCGATGCCCTCGGGCAGCAGCCAACGCTCTTTGCGCATAAGCCGGTTCTTCATCTCACCAGATACAGCAGGCCCACCCCGAGACCCATGCTGATCAGGCCACCCCAGCGCAGGGTGGCGTCGTCGAGCGCCGCCGCCGCCTGTAGCATGCGTCTGAATCCGCCGGGGTTGGCGAAAGGCAAAATGCCCTCGATGACGATCATCAGCGCCAGGGCCACCAACAGATCGTGCCACATGGTATACCCGTCACCCATGGATTTTCGGTCGCGATGCACGCCTCTCCCGCCCGATAGCGGCGTTGCGGCTTCTCGCAATAGACCTGCTATTACTCGTCGCCGCGCCTTGCTCTCAGGCACGGTAGACCCACCTCGCTTTCCCTAAGACCCATGCGCGACGGGTATAACGTCCACAAAAAAGCCGGGTTGTGCGACCCGGCCTCTGTCTGGCTTGAGGGGAGAGCCCTCGGGCTTGCGCTGGCGGCCCCCGAACGGGCGCTATTGTCCCAAACGCGGCGCGGGATGTCCACGCCGCGCGGCGCTGCTCAGGGCTTGGTGCCGGTGCTGCCGCTGCTATTGAAGTAGCGGAAGAAGTCGGAATCCGGCTGCAGGACCATGACCCCTGAGCCGTCGGCGAAGACATTGCGGTAGGCGTCCATGCTGCGGTAGAAGGCATAGAACTCCGGGTCTTGCTGGAAGGTCGCCGCGTAGATTCCGGAGGCCTTCGAGTCCCCCTCGCCGCGCAGCTCCTCGGCCTGCTTGTAGGCGTTGGCGAGGATCACGGTGCGCTCCCGATCGGCGTTGGCACGAATCTTCTCCGCGGCCTCGGCACCCTCAGCGCGCAGCTCGGCCGCGACCCGCTCACGCTCGGCGCGCATGCGATCATAGACCGATTCGCTGACCTCCGGCGGCAGATCGATCTTCTTGACCCGCACGTCCACTATCTCCAGTCCCAGCTCGGCGGCCTTCTCGTCGGCATCCTTGCGCAGCAGCTCCATGATCTCGGTGCGCTCGCCGGAAACCACCTCCTTGATGGTGCGCTTGCCGAACTCGTCGCGCAGGCTGGTGTTGATGCGCTCGGAGAGCAGCGCGCCGGCGCGCGCCTCGTTGCCCCCCCCCGTGGAGCGGTAGAACTGGGCGACGTTGGCGATACGCCACTTGGCATAGGAGTCGACGATCACGTCTTTCTTCTCGATGGTGAGGAACCGCTCGGGACTCTGATCGAGGGTGTGGATACGACCATCGAACTTGATGACATTGTTCAATCCGGGAATCAGGAAATGCAGGCCCGGATCATAGTCCGAATCGACGATCTCCCCGAGCCGCAGCTTGAGCGCGAGCTCGTACTGGCGCACGACGAACATCGAGGAATAGGCGGCAATGACGACCAGCAGCGCCACAGCCCCGAGCCACATCTTCGAAGGCGTCATCAGCGCATCCTCCTGTCGCGGGTTGACTCACGCACCGCACGGCCCGGGTCGACCTCCGGGCGGGGGCTCTGCGTCGGGCTATCAGCACTGCCAGCCTCCGGCTGGGGACTCGGTGCGTGGATCCTGGGCGTCTGAATCAGTTTGTCGAGCGGAAGATAGGTCAGGTTGGTGCCGCCCTTCACATCCAGCACGACTTTGGAGGATTTCGCGAGCACCGCCTCGAGCGCATCCAGATACAGCCGCTCGCGCGTCACCTCGGGCGCCTTCTGGAACTGGGCGAGCACGGCAGCGAAGCGTGCCGTCTCGCCCTGGGCCTCGGCAGCCACCTTGTCCCGGTAGGCCTCGGCGTCGGCGACCCGCCGCGCCGCGGCGCCCCGGGCCTTGGGCAGGATATCATTGGCGTAGGCCTCGGCCTGATTCTCCAGCCGCTCTTTGTCTTCCCGCGCCTTGATCGCGTCGTCGAACGCCGATTTCACGGCGTCGGGTGGCCGCGCCGGCTGCGTATTCACGCTGGTGACGGTCAGCCCGGTGCGGTAGGTGTTCAGTAGCTCCTGGATGCGGTTCTTGATGTCCACCGCGACCCTGCCACGGCCTTCCGTGAGGATGTAGTCGAGCTCATTCTTACCGATGGTCTCGCGCACCGCCGTCTCGGTAGCGTCGCGCAGGGTCTGCTCCGGGGTCTGGTCCTGGAACAGAAAGTCGGTCGGGTCCTGGATACGCGACTGCACCGTCAGCTCCACATCGACGATGTTTTCGTCGCGGGTCAGCATCTGGGCCTGGTGGCGAAACGATTTGATCTCGTCGACGTCGACCTTGACTACCTCCTCGATGGGGTACGGCAGGTGCCAATGGGGGCCGGGCTCGGTGACCGCCAGGTAGGCCCCGAAGCGCATGACGACACCGCGCTCGGCGGGCTGGACGATGTACACACCGCTGCCCAGCCAGAACACCACAGCGATTGCCAGGGCGATCCCGGCACCGGCACCGCCCATGGGCCCGCCGGCCCGCCCGGTCCCGGTCCCGCTACCGCCGTTGCGTCCGCGGCCGCCGAACAGGCCCCCCAGTCGCTCCTGGAGCTTGCGCACGATTTCGTCAAGATCGGGCGGCCCCTGGTCTCCGCCCTTGCCGCTCCAGGGGTCTTTCCCTCCGCCGGGTTCATTCCAGGCCATGCAAAGCTCCGCGGTTCGTGCGTTGGCTCGGGGCACTCCCCCGGGGAGGCCGCTGCAACGGATAAGGCATTCTAGGGGGCCGGTCTGCGAGGGGCAAGAGAGCCCGGCCGCCCCCCTGGAGGCCCGTCGCAGCGGGGCGCGGCTGTCAAGGCACCTCCGGCCGGCCTTGCAGGTCACCGTCGCGCATGAGTCTGTCCAGGTGCCTGCGCGGGAGCTGGACCTCCATGTCCCAGCCGCCGTCCTCGGTGGTGGTCTCCGATACCACCCGGCCGAGACCGAACAGTCGAGCCCGCAGCCGTCCCTCTTCGGGCCCCAAGCGTAAACGCCGATGCACCCGGTCTGCCCCGAACGGCCGGTCGATGGCCTCCAGCAGCAGATCCATCCCTGCACCGGTGCGCGCCGACAGCCAGATCCTGCGGGGCGTGCCGTCCTCGGCGGTCTCCAGCCGCGGGTGCTCGCCCTCGATCAGATCGATCTTGTTGTAGATCTCCAGCTGGGGGACCTGGTCGGCACCGATCTGCCTGAGCACCTCGTTGACCTCCTGCACGCAATGGCCCCGCTGGGGGCTCGCCGCGTCGATCACGTGCACCAGCAGACTCGCCTCCACGCTCTCCTGCAACGTCGAGCGAAACGCCGCCACCAGCTCATGGGGCAGATGGGAGATGAACCCCACGGTATCGGCCAGCACCACCGCCCGGCCGTCCGTCAGCGGTAGCCGGCGCAGGGTCGGGTCCAGCGTGGCGAACAGCTGGTCGGCCGCGTACACGGCCGCAGCGGTCAAGCGATTGAACAGGGTCGACTTGCCGGCATTGGTGTAGCCCACCAGCGACAACGTGGGCACATCGGCCCGGGCCCGCGCCCTCCGGCCCTGATCCCGATTCCGGGCGACCTTGGCCAGGCGCTCGCCGAGCACCGCGATGCGCTGGGACAACAGGCGCCGGTCGGTCTCCAGCTGGGTCTCGCCGGGACCGCGCAGACCGATACCGCCCTTCTGCCGCTCCAGGTGCGTCCAGCCTCGCACCAGGCGTGTGGACAGGTGGCGCAGCTGCGCCAGCTCGACCTGGAGCTTGCCCTCGAAGGAGCGGGCACGGCGAGCGAAGATATCCAGGATGAGCCCGGTGCGGTCCAGGACCCGACATTGCAGCGCGCGCTCCAGGTTGCGCTCCTGGCTGGGGCTCAGAGCGTGGTTGAAGATCGCCAGCTCCGCCCCGCTGTCGGCGATCGCCCGGGCGATCTCCTCCACCTTGCCGCGCCCCACGTAGCTGCGCGGGTCCGGCGCCTGGCGTCGCCCGGTCACCAGCCCGACCAGATCGGCGCCGGCAGAGACCGCAAGCTGTCGAAACTCCTCCAGCTCGTCGGGATTGGCGGCGGCACCTGGGTCGACGTGGACGAGCAGGGCGCGCTCGCCGCCCTCCGGTCTTTCAAACACGGGGATTGCGGCTCCGAAGCGAGGTCACGGAGTGCGTCGCCAGGGCGGGAATCCCCTCCCGATGGCGGGCTGCTGCCGCTGGCTGCAGCACCGTTGCACCATGCAGGCGCGTGCCGGGCCGATCCGCCGCAAGCTGACCGCCCGGCAGGCTCTGGCCGATCCCCGAGCCATTCGGGTCAAGTGTTGCCCGGCTCCGGACCCGCACCTTCCGGGCCCGTCTGGAATCGAATATTGCGGGCGGGCACGATGGTCGAGATGGCATGCTTGTAGACCATCTGGCTGACGCTGTTCTTGAGCAGCACGACGAACTGGTCGAAGGACTCGATCTGTCCCTGAAGCTTGATCCCATTGACCAGAAAGATCGACACAGGCACCCGCTCTTTGCGCAAGGTGTTCAAAAAAGGGTCTTGTAGGCTCTGCCCTTTGGACATGGCGTTCTCCTTATTGTGGTAGATCCGGAGAGATCTCCGCGCGGGCGCCCGACCGCCTTAGGCTAGCCAATGTCGGGGCGGCTCCGCGCAACCAGTTTAGTATATCCGATGGCGAAAACCCGTGCGCCGCGCTTATTCCCTGAGGGCGCCCCGCAGGATCTTCAAGGCCCGCTCCGCCGGATCACCGTCCTCGTCGAGGATCCAGACCAGCTCGGGGTCGGCCCGCAGCCAGGTAAGCTGGCGCTTGGCGAGCTGGCGAGTGGCGGCAGCTGCACGGCGAATCATCTCCTCGTGGTCGTACTCGCCGAGCAGGTAGCCGACCACCTGCCGATACCCCACCGCCCGCAGCGCCGGCGTGGCCGCCCCCAGATCGCCCCGGGCCAGCAGCGCCCGCACCTCTTGCTCGAGCCCTTGCTCCAACATCCGCGCAAAGCGCCGCTCGATGCGCCGGTGCAGCAGCGCGCGCTCTGCAGGTGCGCGCGCCAGCTTGAGGAGCCGATAGGGCAGCGCCTCGGACTCCTCGCGACCCTGCAGCTCCGAGAGCGGGCGCCCGGTCAGCGCGTGGACCTCCAGCGCCCGCTGGATGCGCTGCGGGTCGTTCGGATGGATGCGCGCAGCCGCTTCGGCGTCGAGCGCCGCCAGTCGCCGGTGCAGCGCCGCCCAGCCCTGCACGGCGGCCTCGCGCTCCAGGCGCGCACGCACCACAGGGTCCGCTTCTGGCAGCCGGGACAGCCCCAGCTCGAGGGCCCGAAAATACAGCATGGTGCCGCCTACCAGCAGCGGCACCCGGCCCCGCCCGCTGATGTCCGCCATGGCCGCCAGGGCGTCCTGCCGAAACCGCGCGGCCGAGTAGGCCTCGCTCGGATCGCAGATATCGATCAGCCGATGCGGCGCCCGCTGCAGCACTTGCGGACCCGGCTTGGCGCTGCCGATGTCCAGGCCCCGGTACACCAGGGCCGAATCCACGCTGATGATCTCGCACGGCAGCTCCTCCACCAGACGCACCGCCAGGTCAGTCTTTCCTGAGGCCGTGGGACCCATGAGAAAGACCGCCAGCGGCTTGCGGCTGCCTGTCATCACGCTCCCCCGGGGCGGTCTCGCCGGGCGCCGGTCTCAACGCCCGCGCATGAACAGACGATCGAGCTCGCGCATCTCGAGCTGGACCCAGGTCGGTCGTCCGTGGTTGCACTGACCGGCGCGCTCGGTCTGCTCCATGGCCCTGAGCAGCGCATTCATCTCCTCGACGCCGAGGCGCCGGTTGGCGCGCACCGAGCCATGGCAAGCCAAGGTGGCGAGCACCGCGTTGATCTCGTTGCGCACCCGCTCGGCGGTGCCGTAGACCACCAGGTCCGAGAGCAGATCGCGCACCAGGCGCTCCACATCGGCCCCCTGTAGCAGCACCGGGACGGCCCGCACCACCAGGCTCTCGCCGCCAAGGCGGTCGATCTCCAGCCCGAGCCGCTCCAGCAGCGCCCGGTGCTCGGCGACCAGGTCCGCCTCCCGAGCGCTGACCGCGATCCGCTGAGGCACCAGCAGCGGCTGGGTGCGCAACGGGCCGCTGCCGAGCCCCTGCTTCAGGCGCTCATAGGTCACCCGCTCGTGGGCCGCGTGCATGTCCACCAGCACCAGCCCCTGGGCGTTCTCGGCCAGGATATAGACGCCGCGCAGCTGAGCCAGCGCATACCCGAGCGGCGGTGGATCGCCTGGGGTATCGGCGGCAGCCGGGGCGGGCGCGACCGGGCGCTCGGAGGGGGCCTGGGTCGCGAAGGCCGCCGCGTAACGGGCCCGGGGCTCCCCTACCGCCAGCGGCATCGGGCGCTGAGGCGCTCCGGGAGAGCCTCGCGAGGCGTCGGCGGCCGACACAGGAGCCGCGGTTGCGAACGCGACCGCGCCCGGGCCCGGGCCCTCGGACGCCGTCGGCACCGGTCCTGCCGGTCCCGCGAGGGCCTGGTGCACGGTTCGAAACAGGAAGTCGTGGACCAGCCGGGCATCGCGAAAGCGCACCTCGTGCTTAGTCGGGTGGACGTTGACGTCCACCAGCATTGGATCGAGCTCGAGGTACAGCACATAGGCCGGCTGGCGCCCGTGATAGAGCACATCCTGGTAGGCCTGGCGCACGGCATGGCCGACCAGCTTGTCGCGCACCGCCCGCCCGTTCACATAGAAGTGCTGCATATCCGCCTGGCTGCGCGAGAACGCCGGGGAGGCGATCCAGCCGCGCAGCACCAAGCCCGCCGCTTCGTGCTCGAGATGAGCCGCGTGCTCCAGGAAGGCTGGGCCCAGCAGATCCACTACCCGGCGCTCGCACTCCGGTCCCGACGCGGCCGGCCTGAGGCTCAGCAGGTCTCGGCGATTGTGACGCAGAATGAAGCCCACGTCGAAGCGGCCCATGGCCAGGCGCTTGACCAGGGTCTCGATGTGACCCAGCTCGGTGCGCTCGGTCTTCAGGAACTTGCGCCTGGCCGGGGTGTTGAAGAACAGATCGCGCACCTCGACCGTGGTGCCCGGGGGATGCGCCGCGGGCTGGGGTGCCTGCTCCGAGGGGCGGCCGCGGCACTCGACGCGCCAGCCGCGGTCCTCGCCCGCCTGACGCGAAACGATCGCCAGCTGCGACACCGATCCGATGCTCGGCAGGGCCTCGCCGCGAAAGCCCATGGTGCGCACGCACTCGCAGCTCATGGAGGCTGGAGATCTTGCTGGTGGCATGGCGCGCCAGGGCCAGGTCGAGATCCTCCCGATGGATACCCAGGCCGTCATCGCGCACCCGGATCAGCTTGACGCCACCCTGCTCCAGGTCGATCTCTATGCGCGCGGCGCCGGCATCCAGGCTGTTCTCCACCAGCTCCTTGACCACTGAGGCGGGGCGCTCGACCACCTCGCCGGCCGCGATCTGATTGGCGAGCTGCTCGGAAAGGGTCTGGATGCGCATGGTAGGGCGCGACTCCGGGGCGGCAGGGAGCGGACGCCCATTCTGCCATCGGCGGGGCAGCTCGATCCACCGATCAGGACCCGACGCGCGGGCAGCCGATCAGCTCTCGGGGATGAGCAGGACCTGGCCGACCTGGATCTGGTCCGACGTGAGCCCGTTGACGTCGCGCAGGGTGCCCGGACTCACCTGATACTGGTGTGCGATCCCGGAGAGCGTGTCGCCCCCGCGCACGATCACCTGGTGCCGGTCGGCCAGACTGGCGAGACGCGTGCCCGGCGGCGGGCTGGCCCGGAAATAATCGCGCACGCCCGCCAGGATCGCCGCCGCCAGCTTGCCCTGGCGGGTGGGATCATTGAGCTTGCGCTCCTCGCCGGCGTTGGAGATGAAGGCCGTTTCGACCAGCAGCGATGGGATATCCGGGGACTTGAGCACCACGAAGCCCGCCTGCTGGACCCGGCCATAGTGCACCTCGCCAACCTGCCTGAGCTGCCGCAGCACCCGCTGGGCGACCTCGGAGCTGGCCTCCATGGCCGCGGTCTGCGACAGATCGAGCAGCACCGAGGCGAGCACGTCGTCCTTGTCGTCCAGGGACACGCCGCCGATCAGATCGGCGCTGTTCTCGCGCTCGGCCAGCCAGCGCGCGGCCTCACTGGAGGCACCGCGCCGGGATAGGGTATAGACCGACGCGCCGGTCACCCGCGGGTCGCGATAGGCATCGGCATGGATCGATACGAACAGGTCCGCCTTGTTGCGGCGCGCAATTGCCATGCGCTGACGCAGCCCGACATAGTAGTCGCCGTTGCGCACCAGCACCGCGCGCATGCCGGTCTCGCTATCGATCAGCGCGGCCAGGCGACGGGCGATGGCCAGGGTCACATCCTTTTCCTGGGTACCCTGCATGCCCTCGGCGCCCGGGTCCTCACCGCCGTGGCCGGCATCGACCGCCACCACGACATCGCGCTCGCCCGTGGAGTCCAGGGTCACCTTGGGCTGGACCGTGCGGTCGCCCCCGGACTGCTTGTCATACAGATCGACGACCAGACGGTCCCCATACTGGCGGTTCGGGCGCAGCAGGAAGCTCTTCGGATTGACGGCCTGGCGCAGATCGAGCACCACCCTCAGGTCGTTGCCGGCACGGGCTGCCGCGCGGATGCCCCGGATGCGCAGGTTATCCGGGGTGGCGGAGGGCAGCCCGGCAACCAGCCGGGCATCCTTGACGTCGATGACCAGACGGTCCGGACCCGAGAGTCCGAAGATGCGGTGCTCGACCGGACCGCTGGTGTCGAACACCAGCCGCGTGTAATCGGGCGCCACCCACAGGCGTACGCCTTGCACCGTGACCTCGCCGCCGAGCGCGGTCGCGGCGACCGAGAGCAGAACAAGAGCCAGGGCCTTTCTCACGATCCGTCCGACATTGCTTGATAGTATTTGCGACAGACCGCGATAAGCATAGCAGCGCGCCTGTTTTTTTCCTAGGCATTTCCGATGTATAAGCAATCTTCTTGCCGACAATGTGAGATCAGTTTCTCACCGGCGGGTACCCGGGCCCGGCGATATCCAGCCGACGCAGCATGACCCGCCCGCGCTCGGTGCACCCCCGCAGCCGCAACCGTCGCCCCTGCACCAGGGGCTCAATCCGAATCAGCAGGTCCGGCTCCGGCAGTCCGGCCCGACCGCGCTCGGGCCATTCCACCAGCAGTATCGCCGGCCCCTCCAGCAGATCCCTGATTCCCAGGTACTCCAGCTCCGACGGATCGCTCAGGCGGTACAGGTCCAGGTGGAAGCACCGCCGGCCAGACGGCTCGTAGGGCTCGACCAGGGTGTAGGTCGGGCTTCGCACCGGGCCGCGCTGGCCGAGCATCCGCAGAAATCCCCGGACCAAGGTGGTCTTGCCGGCGCCCAGATCGCCTTCCAGGAACAACACGCAGCGCTCGGGGCAAACCGCGGCGAGTGACGCTCCGATACGCTCCTGCTCAGCCTCGCTGGCGGCCTCGCGTGTCAGGACCGCGCTCAAGGATTGATCAGAGGCCGGATCTCGGCCAGCAGGTCGCTCGCCAGCAGCCCGCGCTCGCCTCGCGCGGCTGCACGGTCGGCCGCCGCTCCGTGCAGGCAGACCGCCAGCTCGGCCGCATCCGCCCCGCCGTGGCCCTGGGCAAGCAGACCCGCGATCAGTCCGGTCAGCACGTCGCCCATACCGCCGCTGGCCATGCCGGGATTGCCGTCGGTACACACTGCCGGGGGCCGGCTACCAGCCGTCTGGACCAGCGTGCCAGCGCCCTTGAGCACCACCACGCCGCCGTAACGCTGCTGCAGCGCCCGCGCCGCAGCGAAGCGGTCGCGCTCGATCTCCGCAGCGACGCTGCCGAGCAGCCGCGCGGCCTCCCCCGGATGGGGCGTCAGCACCCAGTCCGGGCGCTCATGGGGCTCGTCGGCCAGCAGATTCAGGGCATCGGCGTCGACCACCAGGGGCAGCCCCGACTCCAGGACCCGGGCCAGCAGCCCCAGGGCCCAAGCCGAGCGCCCCAACCCCGGGCCGACCGCTACGACCGTGGCCCGCCGCAACAGGGGCGCAAGCTCCGGAGCCCGGTCCACGCCGTGGCACATCAGCTCGGGCCTCGCCACGCACAGCAGCGGCGCATGCTCGGCTCGCGTGGCCAAGCTCACCAGCCCGGCGCCGGCTCGGGCCGCGGCCTCCCCCGCCAGGCGCGCCGCACCAGAAAATCCCTTCGCCCCGCCGACCACCAGCACATGACCGAAATCGCCCTTGTGAGCGGTGCGCCGGCGCCGGCTCAGAAGCTGCGACTGCTTGAGCCAGTCCAGCCGGCGGGCCGACAAAAGCTGGCTGCCGTACACCGTGGCCGGAAGCTCCAGCCCGTCGAAATGCACCCGGCCGCAGTAGTGCGGCCCCTGGCCGGTGAACAGACCCTGCTTGAGTGCGATAAAGCTCACGGTGACGGCCGCCTCCACCGCCACACCGAGCACCGCCCCGGTGTCGGAGTGCAGGCCCGATGGAATATCGATGGCCAGCGTCGGCGCTCGATGCTGATTGACCGCGCGAACCGCCTCGGCCCAGTCCCCCGTCAGCTCGCGTTTCAGCCCCGTGCCCAGCAGGGCATCGACGATCACGTCGGTCTTGCGCGGCAGGCTGCCCGAGGTCAGCACCTCCCCGCCGGCCTCCCGATAGGCGTCCCGATTGGCCCGGGCATCTCCCTGCAGCCGATCGGGGTCCCCCACCTGGACGACCCGATTGCGCAGACCGGCCCCCTGGGCGAGCCGCGCCACCACGTAACCGTCGCCGCCGTTGCTGCCGACCCCGCAGAGCACGCTGATGTCCCGGACCCCCGGCCAGGTATCCCTGAGGACGCCGAAGGCGGCCTGGCCGGCGCGCTCCATCAGGCTCGCGCCCGGAATGCCAAGCTCCTGGATAGCCACTCGATCAAGCTCGCGCACCTGCTCGGCCCGATACAAGGCATAGGGCAGATGCTCGGTGACGGGCAGCGTGCGACGCATAGACAGCCGATCTCAAGGCCGAATGGGATGCGGAAACCTTACGCCAACCTGCACACGAACAAAACAGGGGCGCCCGGCGCGCTGCGCGGGCCGATCTGACAATTCGGCCGGGCTGTGCTCAGATAGGCGGGGTCCCAGCCTCACAGCACGCAGATGCCGACCCGCGACCCGCCCCCGACCACCCTCCCCGACTACCGCGGGCTCGCCGAGCGAATCAAGCGCTGGGGGCGGGAGCTGGGGTTCCAGCAGGTCGGCATCAGCGACACCGACCTGCACGAGGCCGAGGCGCACCTGATCAGCTGGGTCGCAAAGGGCCGGCACGGAGAGATGGGCTACATGGCGCACCACGGCCAGCGGCGCAGCCGGCCCGAGGAGCTCGAGCCCGGCACCCTGAGAGTGATCTGCGCGCGCATGGACTACCTGCCCGAGCCCCGGGAGGGCCTGGGCCACTGCCTGGAGGATCCGGCCGGCGCCTTCATCTCCCGCTATGCCCTGGGGCGGGACTACCACAGGCTGATGCGGCGGCGTCTCCAGCAGCTCGCCTCCCGAATCGAGCGCGCAACCGGCAACCTGCACTACCGGGTGTTCGTCGATTCGGCGCCGGTGATGGAGAAGCCCCTCGCCGAGAAGGCGGGACTGGGCTGGATCGGCAAACACACCAACCTGATCCATCGCGACGCCGGGTCCTGGTTCTTTCTGGGCGAGATCTATACAGATCTGCCGCTGCCGACGGACGCGCCGGCGCAGCCCCACTGCGGCAGCTGCCGCGCCTGCCTGGATGCCTGCCCGACCGGTGCGATCCTCGCGCCATTTGAGCTCGACGCCCGGCTGTGCATCTCCTACCTCACGATCGAGCTTCCAGGCGCCATTCCGAGCGTGCTACGCCCCCTCATCGGCAACCGGATCTACGGCTGCGACGACTGCCAGCTGGTCTGCCCCTGGAACCGTTTCGCCCAGCTTACCGGGGAGCCGGACTTCCGCGCCCGCTACGGCCTGGACAATGCCACTCTGGTGGAGCTGTTCGCCTGGAGCGAGGAGGAGTTCGTGGCGCGCACGGCCGGCTCGGCCATCCGCCGCATCGGCTGGGAGCGCTGGCTGCGCAACATCGCCGTGGCCTTGGGCAACGCGCCCAGCTCCCCGGTCGTGATCGCGACCCTGCGCTCGCGCCGGGATCACCCCTCCGCGCTGGTGCGCGAGCACTTGGCCTGGGCGCTCGGGCGACACGCGTCGGGCTGACGGGCGTCGCCCGCAAGCGGCTCGCCCAAGGCTCATCGGCGGATGGAGTCCAGATGCGACGCCTGCCCGCAGAGGGGCCGGCCCGCTCACTCGGACAGCCGCAGAAAATGCGCCCGATAATGGCGCAGCTCCGCGATCGAATCGTGGATATCGTCGAGCGCCCGATGACTGGACTGCTTGACAAAACCGTCGGCAACCTCGGGCGCCCAGCGCCTGGCGAGCTCCTTGAGGGTGCTCACATCGAGATTGCGGTAATGGAAATAGGCCTCGAGGCGCGGCATGGAGCGGGCCAGGAACCGCCGGTCCTGGCAGATACTGTTGCCGCACATGGGCGAGGCATCGGCCGGAACGTAGCGCTCCAGGAAGGCAAGCGTCTCGCGCTCGGCGAACGCCTCGTCACAGGGGCTGACCCGCACCCGCCCGATCAGTCCGGACTCGCCGTGCTGGCGCTGGTTCCACTCGTCCATAGCGGCTAGCGCGCTGTCGGGCTGGTGGACGACGATCACCGGCCCCTCCGCCAGCACCTCCAGGCGGGCGTCGGTCACCACGGTGGCGATCTCGATGATCGCGTCCTTCTGCGGGTCGAGACCCGTCATCTCCAGATCGATCCAGATCAGGTTGGCGGGATCTTTTGCCATGCAGATTTCCGGGTTGATGAACGACTCGGCCAAGCGCCATTCTAGCAGAGCCCCGGCTGCCCCTGTATGCTGCGCGCCATGAGCCCCCTCACTATCGTCTTCCTTGCCGCACTCTGCATCGGTCTGGCATTGCAATATTGGCTTATCGGACGCCAGCGACGCCACGTGGCCGAGCACCGCTCGGCGGTGCCTCCCGCGTTCGCCGGGCGTGTCTCCGAGCAGGCCCACCAGAAGGCGGCCGACTACACCATCGCCAGGACCTCCTTGTCGCGGTTCGGGCTCATATACGATGCGGCGCTGCTGCTGGGCTGGACCCTGGGCGGCGGGCTAGCCTGGGCGGATACGCTCTGGCAGCGTATGCAGCTCCCGCCCCTGTGGGAAGGCGTGGGTCTGGCCGTCTCGGTGTTTCTCGTGATGGGGCTGCTCGATCTCCCCCTGGGCGTCTGGTCCACGTTCGCCCTGGAGAGCCGCTTCGGCTTCAATCGCACCACCCCCCTGCGCTACGCCGTCGACCTGCTGCTGCAGAGCGCGGTGCTGTTGGTGCTCGGGATCCCGCTGGTGCTGATGCTGCTCTGGCTCATGCAGGCCGCCGGCCCCCTGTGGTGGCTACCCGCCTGGGCGATCTGGATGGGATTCACGCTGTTCGTGACCTGGGCCTACCCGCGGTTCATCGCCCCGCTGTTCAACCGCTTCACCCCGGTGGAGGACGGCGCCCTGCGCACCCGCATTGAGACGCTGCTCGAGCGCTGCGGCTTTCGCAGCGGCGGGATCTTCGTGATGGACGGCTCGCGCCGCTCCAGCCACGGCAACGCCTACTTCAGCGGCTTCGGCACGCAGAAACGGGTGGTCTTCTTCGACACCCTGATGGCATCCCTGGAGCCGAACGAGATAGAGGCGGTGCTCGCCCATGAGCTTGGTCACTTCCGGCACCGCCACGTACAAAAGCGCCTCGCCACCCTCGGCCTGCTGAGCCTCGGAGGCATGGCGCTGCTCGCCTGGCTTTCCGAGCAGCCCTGGTTCTTTTCCGCGCTCGGGGTGCCCCGGCCCACAGACGCCATGGCCCTGTTGCTGTTCGTCTTGGTGGCGCCGGTGTTCTTTCAGTTCCTGGAGCCACTCGGCGCCATGCTGTCGCGTCGCCACGAGTTTCAGGCCGACGAGTACGCGGCGCGCCAGACCCGTGCTGAATGGTTGATCAGCGCGCTGGTCAAGCTGTATCGCGACAACGCGAGCACCCTGACCCCCGACCCCCTGTACTCGGCGTTCCACGACAGCCACCCGCCGGCCCCGGCGCGGGTCGCGCACTTGGCGCCTGCGGTCCGCCCTCGATAATCCCAACTGTGAGATCACCCCATGAGATGCATCCCCCTGGGCATCATCCTGCTGACTGGCCTGAGCGGCGCGGTGGGCGCCGAACAGCCCGACCTGGCCGCCGGCAAGGCCCTGGTCGAACAACACTGCCAGGCCTGTCACCATGAAGAGGTCTACTCCCGACCCGACCGGCGCGTGCAGAGCCTCCTCCAGCTGCGCGCTCAGATCCGCAACTGCGAGCTCTCCCAGGACATGAGCTGGACCGACAGCGACATCGAGGACGTCGCGGCCTACCTCAACAAGGCCTACTACCGCTTCTGACCGGCTCGCTTCGCCGATGGCCCAGCGCAGACTGACCCAGCGGCAGAAGGCACGCATTGCGAGGATCCACGAGAAACGCCGCGACCGTCTGACCCGTCCGGCGGAGGCGTCTCGCGCTGGTGCCGACGAGCCGGCGCCCCTGATCGGGCGGGTCATCACCCGCCACGGCGCGAGCCTGGTCCTGGCCGACGAGACCGGACGACTCCATCACTGCCTGTCCCGTCAGAATCTCGGCCACCTGGTCTGCGGCGACCGGGTGATCTGGCAGCCGACGGGCGAGAAGGAAGGCGTGGTCACCGCCCTGCTGGGGCGCTCCAGCCTGCTGTCGAGACCGGATTACAGCGGGCGCGACAAACCGCTGGTAGCGAACATCAGCCAGATCGTGATTGTCGCGGCGCCCGAACCGCCGCCGAGCGAGTTGCTGATTGACCAATACCTGGTGGCGGCCGAGCGTGCAGGGGTCATCGCGCTGATTGCAATCAACAAGCTCGATCTGCTCTCCGCCCGCGCGGCTGCCGAGCTGCGCGGCCGCCTGGCCGCTTACGAGCGCATAGGCTATCCGCTGATCGAGGTCAGCGCGCGCTCGGAGCAGGGGCTGCCCCCGCTGCTCGAGCGCCTGCGTGACCACACCAGCATCCTGACCGGTCAGAGCGGCACCGGCAAATCGTCGTTGGTCAAGGCCTTACTTCCCGACCTGGACATCCAGATCGGCCGGCTCTCCGGCGCCACCGGACTGGGACGCCACACCACCTCCGCAGCCACCCTGTATCATCTACCCTCGGGGGGCGAGCTGATCGACTCTCCCGGCGTGCGCAGCTTTCGCCTGCCTGATCTCGACCTGGCCGAGATTCAGCAAGGGTTTCGCGAGCTTCGCCCGTATTTCGGCAAGTGTCGCTTCGCCAACTGTGCCCACGAGACCGAGCCCGACTGCGCTCTGCGCGAGGCCGTGGAGCGCGGGCTGGTCGCGCCACGTCGGCTGGAGAGCTTGCGCCGCATGGTCGCAGCCGCAGCCGATCGCCGCTGTCCTGGATGAATCCGACAGACATGACCACGACCCTCAACCCTGGCGCCGCACTGGGCCTGCCCACCCGAGCGCAGGCGGGCCGGACGGCTGCGTCCCTGCTGCCGTCCAGACCCGTACCGCAGCATCGAGCACCGCCATGAGCTATTGGCTGATGAAGTCCGAGCCGGAGGTCTTCGGCATCGACCACCTCAAGCAGCGACCCGATCAATCCGAGCCCTGGGACGGGGTGAGAAATTATCAGGTGCGCAACATGCTGCGTGATCAGATGCGCCCGGGGGATCTCGCGTTCTTTTACCACTCCAACTGCGGAGAGCCCGGGATTGTCGGCATCATGAAAGTGGTCAGCGAGGCCCGCGCGGACCCCTCCGCCTTCGACCCGGACGCCAAGTATTTCGATCCCCGCAGCGATCCCGCCAACCCACGCTGGTATCTGGTCGACATGCGCTACGTGCGCCACCTGCGGCGCAACATCCCGCTGCGCGAGCCAGGCAGCACGCCGCACAGCTGGACGGCCTGGCGCTGCTGCGCAAGGGCAGCCGGCTCTCGATCATGCCGGTCAGCAAGGAGCATTGGGAGTACATCCTGGACTTGGAGTGATGCCGGGCCGGCGCAGCCATGCGCCCCGGCTGCCCGTTGCAGCGGGACAACGTCCCGGGTCAAGCGTGCCTATAATGCGAACGGGATCACGCCCCGAGTGCCGCGCGTTGACCGGCATCGAGATGGTCGGATATGAAAAACTGGGTTTTTTTGCGCGGGATGGCCGCGCATGGGCCAGACCGCTTAACCGGCGGGCAGCCCCCCCTGGGTCAAGCAACCAAGAACAACGACGCCTATGGAACTGTTCAATTTCAAACGTTTGCTGGGCATGGAGCGGTCGCGCGACCGACGCGCCGGGCGCCGGCTGCGGCCGAGACCTGGAACCAAGGTGCTGATCGTCGACGACTCGAAGACTGTCGTGGCGACGCTCAAGCGGATGCTGCGCCAGTCCGGTTACGACACCCTGGAGGCCTACGATGCCGAGTCCGGCATCGACATCGCCCGGACAAAGCTGCCCTCGCTGATTCTCATGGATGTGGTCCTGCCGGGGATCAACGGGTTTCAGGCGACCCGCATGCTGAGCCGCAGCGAAGTCACCCGCCACATCCCCATCATCGTCATGAGCGGCAACGAGGAGGCCACCGAGCAGTTCTGGGTGCTCAAGATCGGGGCTGCCGATTTCATCAAGAAGCCTTTCAACCGCCAGGACGTGTTCGAGCGCATCGAGCGCCTGGTGCCCCTGGTCGAGGTCGCCTGAGCCCACCGCCCCCGCCGCTGCCCGGCTCTCTCGGCTGGAGCCCGGGTCCGCAGCGCCCGGGTCCGTCCCAATAGCCAGACAGCGGGGGCAAACCGTGCAGGCACTATCCAGACGCCCGGCGATGGCCTCCGACATCTCCCGGGCCGCGGCGTGACGGTCCTCGAGCTGCGCAGCCTGCTGGCCCAGGGCCGAGACGGGCTAGCCCTGTACAGGGAAGCTCACCGATACCGCCGCCCCGCCCAGATCGCTGTGGGCGATCGAGAAGCGACCGCGATACAGCCTGACAATCTCGTCGACCACGCTAAGCCCGATGCCGTGGCCCGGATGGCGTTGATCGGCCCGCCGGCCGCGCTGTAGCACGGTGCTGACCTGATCCTCGGGGATGCCCGGCCCATCGTCCTCGATGCGCATCTCCAAGATGCCCGGAAGCCCCGCCGGACTGCTGGCGGACGCGCCGTACAGCTCCACGCGGTGCTCGCAGTACTTGAAGGCGTTGTCGAGCAGGTTGCCCAGGATCTCCATGAGGTCGCCCTCGTCGCCGAAGAAGTGCGCATCCGCCGCTACCTGTATACGGCAATCCACCCCCTTGTCCCGATAGACCTTGGCCATGGCACGCGCCAGCTTGTCCACGACCGGTCCGACCGGGACCGAGCGCAGCAGGGCGCCCTGGCCCGAGGCCGAGGCGCGCTGCAGCTGATGCCGCACGATCTCGTCCATGCGCTGGACCTGCTCGTCGACCGCCTCCAGCAGGGGACGCCCCGCCCCCTCGGCGGCCGCCCCGCGCAGGATGGCGAGCGGCGTCTTCAGACTGTGCGCCAGATCTGCGAGGCTGTTCCGATAGCGTTCCTGGTTGGCCCGGCTGCGCGCGATCAGGGCGTTGAGGTTATGGACCAGGCCGAGCAGCTCTTTGGGGTAGTCGCCGGAGATGCGCTCGTCCCGCCCGGATTCGATGCGGTGCAGCGCCGCGGCCACACGCCGCAGCGGACTCAGCCCCCAGCGCAGCACCACCCCCTGCACCATCAGCAGCACCAGGGTCGCCCCCCCCAGCCAGATCCAGAGAGTGGTGCGAAACCCGGCGACCTGGCGCAGCAGCGGTGCCATGCTCTCAGCCACCGCAAAGGTGTAGCGGTGGCCGCGGCCCCGGTCGTCCTCCCAGATCACGCCAAAGTTGACGGCCATGAGGGAGCCCTCGGGCGTGCGCAGCTGCGAGAAGCTCCAGACCCCAGGCCTGGACGCGCCGAGAAACTCCACGTCGCGCCCGAGCATCGACGGGGAGCGCCAGTCGAGCTTGCCGTCGGCGCCGCGTACCCGTGCGTAAAGACCGGAATCGGGGTTGGAGAATCTGGGGTCGGATGGCGCCTGAGAGAGCGCCAGCTCCCCCGAGGCATTCTCATCGGCGGCACCGAGCAGCGCATAGACCTGACCCTTGAGGCGATCGCGCACCGCCGACTCGGCGCTCTGGCGGTAGGCCTCGTCGAGGGCAAGCCCGGTCAGCCCGAGGAAGGCGATGAGAACACTCAGCGCGGAAAGATTGATCCGCCCATGCAGCGACAGCATCAACCCGGAGCCTGCCCCACGACGAAGCGGTATCCGCGACCCCGCAGGGTCTGGATCGGCCGGTAGCTGCCCTGTGGATCGATCTTGCGGCGCAGCCGCCCGACGAACACCTCCAGGACATTGCTGTCGCGGTCGTAATCCTGGTCGTAGAGGTGCTCGGTGAGCTCGGTCTTGGAGACGACCTCGCCGGCGTGCAGCATCAGATACTCGAGCACCTTGTACTCGAAGGCCGTGAGCTCGACATGGCTGCCCCCCACCCGCACCTGCTGGGTGGCCGTGTTCAGGCTGATGGACCCAAGCTCGATCTCGGGACTGGCCCAGCCGCTGGCGCGTCGCACCAGGGCATTGACCCGGGCCATCAGCTCCTCCTGGTGGAAAGGCTTGACCAGATAGTCGTCGGCACCGGCGTCCAGGCCCTCGACCTTGTCCTGCCAACGCTCGCGGGCGGTCAGGATCAGGATCGGAAACTTGCGGCCTTCGGCACGCAGCGTCCGGATCACCTCGACCCCGGAGATGCCCGGGAGTCCGATGTCGACAACAGCGACATCGATGGCATACTCGCGCCCGATGTAGAGTCCTTCTTCGCCATCCGCCGCCGCATCCACCGCGAACCCGCGCCCGCCCAGATAACGAACCAGCTGCTCGCGCAAGGCGGTCTCGTCTTCGACAACAAGCGCACGCATGCTGTGGCCTGGCTCAGTTCCCGCCGAAGTCCAGAAGGCGACCGGTCCTTGCATCGACGCGGATCCGCCGCACCCGACCCTGGTCGTTGATGATGCGGATCTGGTGCACCTCGCGATGGTCGTCCTGGAAGGTCTTCGCCGAAAGCACGCGCTCGCCGAGCCCCTCCCGGATCCGGGTCACTGCCCGGTCGAGGCTGATCCCGCCGCGGTCGCGCCAGCGGCCTTCTTCCAGGCGCCGACGCAGCTGCTGCAGCCTGGGGAAAGGCTCGGCGAGCACCCCGCCGGCGGCCGCCAAGCCCCCCAGCCCGAGCAACAGACCCAATAGCTGTCTTCTGTTCATCCGCCGGTCCGCGCGGAGCCTCCCACCGGACGATCACGCGCCCGGTATCGCCGTTGGGCGGCCCCCCGCTTCGCCTCGATCAGCGCCCGTCGTCGATCGCATTCACGTTCACATGGACCTGCACCCACTTGCCCGGATCATCCTGAGTCTGGGTCCAGAAGGTCTTGCCGTCGTATTCGTATCTTACACGATAGGCCACCACCTCCCGGTGATCCTCGAAGTGGTCGACCACCTCACAGCGACGCTCGACATGGGAGATGACCGTCTCCGGCGCGTAACGCGGTCCGTTGAGGCCGCGCCCGACCGAGCCTCCCACCACCGCGCCGGCCGCGGTAGCCAGGGCACGGTCCTGGTGTCCGTAGCCGAGCTGGTTGCCGATCACCCCGCCGATGATGGCGCCGGCGAGACCTGCGCCGGGGGCACGGTAGTAACGGCCCGGATGGTGCTCCTCCACCTGCTCGTCCCAGCAATGCTGCGCGGGGTGGTTGACCGAGACGGTCTCGAAGATCGGCTCGGCACCGAGGACCCGACCCCGCGCAAAGAATCCGCCGCTCGGGCCAGCGTCGGCGGCACCGACGACGAGAAGCGCCGAAACGCCCATCAGACCGGCTGTGATCTTGTTGTTCATGGCTTGCCTCCAGTTTCACTGTCTGCAGGGACCCTCCCTACATCCTGGATGTCAGATTAAGACTGCCGCCCTGAACGTCGCCTGAACAGCTCTCAGGCGTCTTCACATCAGCCGGATGGGCTCCTCACCGCCGCGCATCCCCAGCACCTCCCGGCCGAGCCTGAGACCCTGCTCGCAGAAGCTGTCCAGATCCCGCCAGCCGTCATCCGAGCCCAGGACCTCGGACATGACCTCGTTGACGACTCGCAGACGGTGGGAGCCCCCCGCGCTCGGATCTCGCTCAGGCTCCGAGCACAGAAACAGGCTCGGCGTCGTCCTGCCCTGCTCGACAAACGCCATGATGAACCGGTACTCCCTGCGGTCCCCGGACTCGATCTCGCCGAGCACGGTGACCGTGCACGAGCCCAGCTGATAACGCCGCTTGGGGATCGCGGTGCGGATGATCGGCAGCTCAGTCATGGCAAACAGTCTCCTCGCTCGAGCCCCAGGGGGGGCTGAGCCCCAATATCCGTCCGCGCGGCGCCGCCTTCAAGCCGGCCGGCGGACCCCGCGCCGGCAAGCCCGCACCCTGTCGGCCGTCGCACGGGATACAGTATCGGGGCAATGGCTTGAAATGGGCGCCCTGGACCCCAGCTTCAACCGGTGCAACAGCACAGGGCGCCGAGACGGGCGTACCGACGGTACCACCCCTGAGCGCCAGGCGACATGCAACGGCTTCTGATCGTTCTCGGACTGACCATACTGGCCGCGGGCGTGCTCTGGCCCTGGCTCGGCCGGCTGCCGCTGGGGCGGCTGCCCGGGGATATCCTGATCGAAAGGGAGCACTTCCGGCTGTTCTTGCCGATCACCACCGGCGCGCTGATCAGCCTGCTGTTATCCTTGCTCCTCTGGCTGCTGCACCGCTGAGTGCCCCAGGACGCGAGGCCCATTTCCAACCCATCTGCCTGAGGGGTGAGCCCATGCCCTATTATGTCTATCGCATCAAGCCGCCCAGAGACCTGGAGCACATCGAGACCTTCGCGAGCTTCAAGCCGGCCCGCGAGCTGGCGCGCGCCCACCGGGCCCGGCTCGACCCGACGCAAGAATCCAGCGTGCGCATGATCTTCGCCAGGGATCAGATCGAGGCGGAAAAGCTGCTGCTCACCCCGCGCGACGAACGGGTGATTGGCGAAGACTGACCGGGCGGATGAAACGGCCTAGAACGCCGCCAGGCGCAGGCGCACCCTGAGCCCCGGACCGCTGGTATAGCCGGTCTCCGCGAAACGGATCATCCCTGAACGGTCCACCACGAAGCTGGTCGGCACGCCGCTGACGCCCCAGCGCGCGGCGATGGCGCCATCGCGATCGACCAGCACCGGGTAATCGAGCCCCCGCTCCGTCATGACGGCCCGAAGCTCCGGGGCGCTGCCCGACTGCATCGCCACCGTGACGACCTGCCAGTCCCGGGCGATGCCGTCGATGGAGCTTTCGGAGAGACGGCAGATCGGGCACCAGCTCGCCCAGAAATACACCAACACCGCCCCGTCGGCGCGCCGCTGCAGATCGAAGGAGGCGCCTGAGAGCAAGGTCCCCTGCAGCGGCGGCGCCATGCCCCGGGCGGCATGACGGGTGCTCCAAAGGTGCAGCCCTACCACCAGGGCGAGCAGCGCCAGAGCCTGCGCCGTCCATCGGACGAGTCGCCTGCGGCGCTGTGCGGGATCCCGCTCCGCTTTTCGCCTCTTGGCCATGACTCCGCGATTCGGGTGGGGCGCCCGGCCTGTGGCCGACGCACGGGGGGACGCGCCGGTCCGGGGATCAGTCGTCTGCGCGGGCGCTCTTCAGGTTGGCGAGCACCTTGTCGACGTAGCGCCTGGTCTCCGGGAAAGGCGGAACCTGATTGCCGTACTTCTCCACTGCGCCCTCGCCGGCGTTGTAGGCTGCCAAGGCCAGCCGCAGATTCTGATCGAAACGATCGAGCAGGTCGTGCAGATATCGGGCCCCGCCGTCCACGTTCTCCTTCGCGTTCAGCCTGTCGCTCACCCCGTAGCGCTGGGCGGTGTCGGGCATCAGCTGCATGAGCCCCACCGCACCGGCCCGGGAATAGGCATGGGGGTCGTAGGCGGACTCCGCCTGGACCACCGCGTGCAGCAGCTCCCGGCGCAGGCTGAGCCGTTTCGCAGCGTCGTCGATCAGTGGCGTGTAGAACTTGCGATTGCGCAGGTAATCCTTGGCCGAAAACTGGATCAGCGCCGGGTCCGGCCCAAACCGGATGACCGCGACCAGCTTCTGGTAATGATCCCGCAGGGGCGTATCGCTGTAGGTGACGTGGCCGTCTGCGTTCCGGTACTTGAGGGCCTTGCCGCTACCCGCCGTGGCGCCCACTGCCCAGAGCAGCACCGCCAGTCCAAAGGCGAAGGCCCGGACCGCGATCGGTCGGTCAGTCACGGCAGCTCGCATCAGCTGGACCCTGGGCTCGCATCCTCGGAGCACAATTGTCTTAGCATACCCAAGAAAGCGCGAATAAACAAAGACTTGGTTCTCAAATTTTGCGCCAGATCAAGGTCCTGTTGTTCACGGGCATAGGCTGATCGGCCTCCAGCACCATCCCAGCAGCATCCGCCAAGCCGTCGAGCCACCCGACATCCTTGATGCCGCTGGCGGGATCGCGCTCCTTCAGCCAGCCATCGAAGCGGCGGTTGCTCTCACTGGTGTAGTGCCCATGGTCGTTGAATGGCCCGTAGAGGATGAACGCCCCGCCCGGACACAGGATGCGTCCGACGCCCTCAAACATCGCCGCCACCGCCCGCTCGTCCATGATGTGGGCGGTGTTGGCGCTGAACACCGCGTCGGCGGCGTCGATCGGCCAGTGCGCCTCGGCCACGTCGAGGGCGAGCGGCCCCCGCAGGCTCGGCAAGCCCGCGTCCGTCATCCAGGCGCGGATGCCTGGATGGTGCATCGGCAGGTCGCTCAACACCCAGGTCAGATGGGGCAGCCGAGCGCCGAAGTACACCGCGTGCTGGCCCGTGCCGCTACCGATCTCCAGAACCAGGGCGGCGCGATCCAACACCTGCTGGAGGACGCCGAGGATCGGATCCCGGTTCTCGTCACAGGCAGCTGAATATGGCTTCATCCGGGCTCCGAGCGGCGCAAGGGGTACGCCGAGTGTCTCTGCATACGCCGGGTGATACAACAGCCACAAACGCGGGTGAACGGGAGCTGGGCGCCGATTGCGGATTGTCAATGCACGTGGCACAACCGCAGGCGTTTACTGTTTTCCAATCGCTGAGGTGAACCGCGTCGACGGCGCACCCCTCTCCGCGACCGGAGCGCCCCAAGCGGGACGTCGTCTCCTCCGAGTATTCGGGTCCTGTCATGACCCGGACCGCACTCCAACCGGTGCGGTTTTCTTTTTGAGCTTTTGCTCAGGACCCGCAGCACTTCTTGGACTTCTTGCCGCTCCCGCAGGGGCAGGGATCGTTCCGACCGGTCTTGGGTGCCGCATGACGCTCGGTGGTGGGGGGCACCAGTTTGCCGTCGACGTAGTACCAGCGCCCGTCGCGCCGACGGAAACGCCCGGTCTCGTGGTGTCGCCTGTGTATGCCGTTCTCGCTGAAAGCAGCCACGAGCTCCACAATGCCCTCATCGTCCTCGGGGCCCCCGCCCTCGACGGAGCGCACCTCGAGCCCCTCCCAGACCGAGCGCTCGGCCCAGCGACGAGCCGCCGCGGCGTCATGGTCGTGACGGTGGTCCGGGTCCAGGGTCTCGGTCAGGTAAGCGATGTCGGACAAGACGTAGGCGCTGTAGCGCGAGCGCATCAGCGCCTCGGCGGTTGCGGCGTGCCGGGCGCCGCTCAGCAGCGGTCCGCAGCAGACATCGACTTCCTGGCCGGAGCCGCAGGGGCAGGCATTCATCAGGACCCCCTGAGGATTGGGTTGACGGTGGTAAAGGCGGGCGCCACCTTACCATGAAAGCCGTGCCAAACGTGCAGCCCGCGCGGGCTGCACGGGGCGGTGGACAAGCGCGCGCCGGACCGACACCGCTGCACAGGCCCCCTTTAATCCCTGACCGGAAACGCGAGGCCCCATGGACACATTGGTCACCTGGCTGATCATCGCCCTGTTCTACGCGCCCCTGCACTTCCTGGTACCCCTGCTGGTGGTGTTCCTGGCGGCCGGGGAGCCGCCGGCCGCGCTGCGCCGACGTCTGATCGCCACAGCCATCGATTGCGCCCTGTCCATGGCGCTCGCCTTCACCTTGGTGATCTGGCTGGCCGGTGAGCGAATGGCGCTCGCCATGAGCATCCTGCTGCTATCGATGGCCACGCCCTATCTGCGCATCGGCCTGCACCGCTGGCGCCCGACCTGAGCCGCCTCCCTGCATGGCATGCCCTATGGGCGCGGGCTTGGCGCCAATCCGGCCAGCGCGGCAAAACGGCGAAGGATCAGGGGTCCCGGCCCCTTATCGCTGACCCTGGACGCCAGCACATCGGCGTCGACGCCCTGGTCGCGAAGCATGGATCGGTAGTGGTCAATGTAGCCCCGCATCACCGGGGCGCTGAATTCCGGGTGGAACTGAACACCCCAGGCACGACTGTCGATCACGAACGCCTGGTGGGGCTCGCTGCGGCTGCAGGCCAGATGCGCCGCCCCCGGCGGGAGCTCGGTCACCGACTGGCGGTGGCTGAGGTGCAGTCTGACCCGGGGCGGCAACCCGCCCAGCAGCGGATCTGCCGCTGCCGTTGGCAGGATGTCCACGTCCCGGGTCCCGACCTCGATCCCGCGCGGGTTGTACGCCACCTGGCCACCCAGGGCGTACGCCAGAAGCTGGTGCCCGAAGCAGATTCCGAGGATCGGAATGGCTCGCTGCAGCGCTTGGCGCAGCCAGCCGGCGGTCTCGATCATCCAGGCAGCGCGCTCGGTCACCATGGCGCTGGAGCCCGTGACCACTACCGCCCATATGCCGTCGAGGCCGGGGAGACGCTCGCCCTGGTCAACCCGGATGATCGAGGCATCGCCGGGGCCCAAGCCCATGCCCGCCCGCACCCAGTCGCCGAAATCGCCCGGCACCTCACCGAGGGACGCAAGCTTGTCCCCGGGCTGGATGATCAGCACCCTGGCCCGCATTTCTCACCGACCTCCTGCCGGGCTGCCCGACCTATCGGCGTCTGCTGCGTCGCACTCGGTCCGGGAGCTCGACGCACTTTCAACAACGGCTGCTCGCCCGGTCTGTCGCGCGCCTTTCATCCACGAGCGCCGTGGGTGCCTCGCAACGAACGCAGGTGAGAAATGCGCGCCGGCGCTCATCCCTTGAACGACCCGGGCTCGGCGAGCCAGGCCTGCTCCTCGGGGGTGCTCTGGCGCCCCAGGATCGCGTTGCGATGCGGAAAACGGCCGAATCGCTCGATGATCTGCCGGTGGTGGCGAGCCCAGCGCAGATTCTCGCGAAGTCCCGCACCCTCGAACAGCGCCAACGCCCGGTCCTGGTCGGCGAGATCCTCGCTGTGCATGAACGGCAGGAACAGAAACGCCTTGAGCGGATCGGCCAAGCGCGCATCGTCGCCACGCCGGATCGCCCGAGCCACCACCTCGCGGGCCATGGCCTCGGTGGAGAACGCATCGGGACGTCCGCGAAACATGTTGAGCGGAAGCTGATCGAGCAGGATCGCCAGTGCGACGGCACCCTCAGGCGTGGCCTCCCAGTGCCCCAGCGCACCGTCTGCGGCCAGCTGCCTCAGCTCGGAAAACCGCTCGCGGATCTCCGTATCGAGCTGACGCGTAGCACGAAACCAGCGCTCGCGGACCCGATCTTCCAGCCAGAATCCCAGGACCGCCTCCGGCCCCGGCAAGCCGTCTGTCACGCTCATCCGAGCGCGTCGCGCAGCCAGGAGGTCGTATCCAGACCTGCCCGGCGGGCGGCGCCCAGCAGCTCACCGACCCACTCGGCCGGCGCGCAGATATAGACATCGCAGCCGCGCAGGCCCCCCTGGTCCGCAATCAGCACGCTGAGCAGCTCCGAGGCGGGGGTCTCGGCAGGCAGGGCCGAGTAGCGGAAATTGTCCAACGCATCCGTCCAGGCCCGACAGTAATGGTCGAGCAGATTGTCAGTGCCCAGCCGGTCGAGCCGATACAGGTGGATACGCGCAGCATTGTCGATGGCGATGGCATGCTCCACCAGGCTCTTGATCGCGGCAAAGCCATCTCCCACGGCGACGAATAAAGCGGGTGCCGTCGATTCCTCTCTCAGGGTGAAGGCACCGACCGGGCCCACGAGCTCCAATGTCTGCGAGACGATGGCCGGGGCCAGCACGGCCCGGGCGAAGGCGTCGTTGCCGCGGCAGCGGACCAGAAATTGCAGATTGCGTCCGTCGCACGGGCAGCTCGCGATCGGCAGGTCGGCCCGCGCACCGTCCTCGGTGGTCAGCGCCACTCGCTGGCCGGCCATGAATCTGAGGGTCTGGGTCCTTGGCGTCTGCACGCGCAGCAGGGCGAGGTCCGGCGTGATCAGCTCGACCTTCTTCACGGAAGCCCGGATCTGCTGATGCGGCAGCTCGCTGGCATGCAGGGCCTCGGGCGCATCCAGCACCAGATCGGTCACCGCGGTATTGGAGCAGCTCAGGATGTAGCCCTCCGCCTGCTCGCGGGCGCTGAGCACATAATCGTGATCGCGGATCTTGCGCGCCCGCCCGGAGACCACCCGGGCCTTGCAGCTCCCGCAGTTGCCGCTCGAGCATCCATACTCCAGGTGCAGCCCCGCCTTGAGCGCCGCATCGAGGATGGAATCGCTGCCCTCGACGAAGAATTCGTGGCCGCTCGGGCGCACATGCACCGCCGCGGCCATGAGCTTCAGCAGCGCGTCCTTGGCGAACAGCTCTGCGCGCGCGTCCCGACCCGGCCCCGCGGCGACGCTCGCGGTGCGCAGACGCCGTGTCAGCTGAGCCAGCGTCTCGCGCAACCGGGCGTCCGGTATCTGCGCCAGCGCGCCAAGTGTCTGGGTCAGCTCCGCCATCAGATCCTGGGCAGCGTTGAGCTCGCTCTTGGTGCGCACCAGCACCTCCTGAAACTCCCGAAGGCGCGACATCAGCACCTCGGGCTCCGGCAACCATCCATCGGTGTATTTCCGCTTCGGCCGGGCCAGGGTCTTGATCGCCTGGACGCGCTCGAACACCGGGTCCTGATCGGGGTCGATGTGGGGATAGGCGCGCAGCAGATCGCTCATCTGGATCTGCCCTTCGAAGGTGTCCAGAGGCATGGTACGGATCTTTTCCTGGAGCTCGCCGCGGGACACGCCCGCCAGGCGGGCAGCGCGGGACAGGCTTAGAAACGGGGGCATGCGGCGCTGACCTCCGACGCGACAGCTCGATGGACCCATCTTAGCCCAAGCCCGGGCATTCGCCGCGCCCCGGCCCTGCGGGCAGCGCCGAGCGGCTGGATAAACGGCACATAGAATCTTAGTATTGAGCCCGGGTGGTTATACAGCGAAAGCGCCCCGGATCGGCCGCGCTTTCACACGGACCGTCGATCGAGCCTGAAGGAGCCTGGACCATGAGCCCTCACCGCCGCCCTGCCCTGCTGCGCAGCCTTGTCGGGCTGCTCCTCTCCTGCATCGTCCTGTGTCCTCGGCTGGCCGCGGGCGACCTGGCCGAAGTACGCAAGGCCGGGGTGCTCCGCCACTTGGGCGTCCCCTACGCCAACTTCGTAACAGGCGCGGGCGACGGACTCGACGTGGATCTGATGCGCGGTTTCGCCCACCAGCTCGGCGTCGACTACCAGTTTGTCCAGACCGACTGGAAACACGCCTTCGGAGACCTCACGGGCCGTCGTGCGCGGCGCGGAGATAAAGCCGTGGAATTCCTCGAAGAGACACCGATCCGCGGCGACACCCTGGCCAATGGAGTCACAGTGCTCGACTGGCGCAAACAGGTGGTGGACTTCTCCGTCCCCACCTTTCCGACGGCTGTCTGGCTGGTCGCCCGAGCCGACTCCTCCCTGCAGCCGATCCATCCCAGCGGCTCGCTGATTCAAGACATCGAGCAGGTCAAGACGAGCCTGGGCCGCCGCAGCGTGCTCGGCCTGACCGACACCTGCCTCGACCCGGGCCTCTACCAGCTGGGAGAGACCCAGGCGCAGGTACGCCTACTGCCGGGCGTGCGCAACCTCAACGAGATGGTCCCGGCTATACTCAACCAGGATGCCGAGTCAACCCTGCTCGACGTGCCGGACGCCCTGATCGCCCTGGATCGCTGGCCCGGGCAGATCAAGGTCATCGGCCCGATCTCCGAAAGCCAGACCATGGCCGTAGCGTTCTCCAAGGACTCGCCACAGCTACGCGCGGCGTTCGACCGTTACTTTGCGGAGCTGCGCGACGACGGTACCTACACCCGGCTGGTTGCCAAGTATTATCCCGCTGTCTTTCGCTACTACGCCGATTTCTTCGCCGTCCGCTAGGCCACAGCACAGCCCGTGAAGTTCCCAGCACCCCGGTTCCGCAATTTCGCCCTGGTGCTGGCGAGCATCGCTGTCGGCACCTACGTGATGCTGTTGTTGGGCACCACCTGGTTTGCGCAAGGGGAGCTGCGCGCGACGACCCTCGCCCAGGCTCGCCTGAGCTTGCAGCAACAGGCCGCGGCCCTGGGCTATTTCTATTCGGAGCGACATCACGACCTGACCGATCTCAGAAAGAGCGCGGCCCTGAGCAACTTCTTCGCCAATCGCGACCTCGGCATGTCGATGCAGTACGGCCTGCGCGCGAGCCTGCTACGCATGCAGGACGCACTCGATCAGGTCCGCAATCACAAGCACATCGGCAGCCGCTCGGTCTATACGGATGTCGCCGTCTATGACGATGCGGGGGATCTGCTCGCGGCCAGCGAGCAACACCCCGGCAGCGTGTCCCGGCACTGGTCCGGGCAGCGCAGCGGGGACAGTGTCCAGATTCGGATCATCGGTCCGAGCGGCAGCGCCGAGGTCGTAATGTACACCGGCGTGCCCTACAGAGACCGCCATCCCGCGACCCTGGTCGCCTGGATCGACCACGGCCTGGCTTTCAAACAGTTGGTGGCGGCCGATCCCGGCGCATCCACCGCCCGCTTCGTCGTCGGCTGGCAGGATCAGGCGCTCGACCTGACTGATCTCACCGGCCGGGCGCCGGACAGCCTGGTAGCGATCGCTGTCAAAGCCCTCGAAGCCAAGCGCTCCCGGGATACAACCGTCGCCGCGCTGGAGGGTGACCTGCTTGCTGTCCGCGCCCTGGTCCCGGACACGCCCTTCTGGCTGCTCGGACTCTATCCCGCCTGGGACCGGCTCGGTCTGCTGCCCTCTCATGGCTTTTTCGCCGCCCTGGTCGTGCTCGCCGTGCTGGTACTTGGTACCGCGACCTGGCTGCTGCGCACCAATGCGCGCAACCTGCTGCTACAGGCGCGCATCGAGGAGTCCAGGCGCCAGGAGAAGCTCCTGAGCGACCACAATGCCCAGCTCGCGGAGGAGATCGCCCGTCGCAAGGGCTATGAGAAGCGCTTGATCCAACAGGCGAGCCTTGACGCACTGACCGGGCTGCCCAACCGCGCGCTCGCCCTGGACAGGCTGTCCCAGGCGATCAAGCGCTGCGAGCGCGCCGGCGACGGCCACGTGCTGGTGCTGTTCGCCGACCTCGACCGGTTCAAGCAGGTCAACGACAGCCTGGGACACACCGCGGGGGACCGGCTGCTGGTTCAGGTCGCCAAGCGCCTTGCCGAGAGCATTCGGGCGACCGACACCGTGGCACGTCTAGGCGGGGACGAGTTCCTGGTGATCTGCCCGGATGTCTTCAGCCTCGAGGGGGCCGAGGTCCTCGCTCGAAACCTGCTCAGGCAGTTCATCACGCCATTCACCCTGAGCGACCGTGACCTGTTCATTACCACCAGTGTGGGCCTCGCGCTCTACCCCCAGGACGGCCTGGATCCCCTGGCGCTGATGAAGAACGCCGATCTTGCCCTGTACCGCGCCAAGGAAAGCGGTCGGCGCACCTTCCGTTTCTTCACGGCCGCCATGAACGACGAGATGCAGGAGCGACTGCTGGTGGAGGAACGACTGCGCCGCGCCTTGGCGCGCGGGGACCTGCGGCTCGTCTATCAGCCGATCGTCCGGTTGGGCGACGGCGAGATCCTGGGCTTCGAGGCGCTGGTGCGCTGGGAAGATCCCGAGCTAGGCAACGTCCCGCCGGATCGTTTCATTCCGTTGGCGGAGGACGCGGGGTTGATCGACGAGCTGGGCGCCTGGGTGCTGGAGAGCGCCTGCAGCGACGCCCAAGGCTGGCAGGCGTTGAAGCCGGTCAGCCTGGCCGTCAACATCTCTTCGCGCCAGCTGCGGCAGAACCGCGATTTCATCCTCAGTGTCGAACGGACATTGCGCCGCTTCCGGCTCGATCCATCCCGCCTGGAGCTTGAGATCACCGAGACCCTCCTGTTGGAGGACCTGCCCGAGACCAACCAGTTGCTGGAGGACCTGAGCGGCCTGGGGGTGCGGCTCGCGCTGGATGACTTCGGTACCGGCTATTCTGCACTGAGCTATCTCAAGCGCATCCCGTTCGACGTTCTGAAGATCGACCGCAGTTTCGTTCAGGACGCCGTCGCCGACGCCGCAACAGCGGGCCTGGTGCGCGCCATTCTGGCAATGGCCGCGGCGCTCCAGCTGGAGGTGGTCGGCGAAGGGGTCGAGACCAGGGAGCAGGCCGAGCTCCTGCGGATCAACCATTGCGCCCGCGCCCAAGGATATTACTTCAGCGTGCCCGTCAGCGCCGATCAGGTAACCGCCTTCCTGAGCGATCCACAGCTGCGGCTGCCGGCAGGGGCTCCGGCCCGTCCCAGGCCAGTGACGGAATCGCGCCATTGATCTAGTGTCCGTTGCGTCCTCGCACCTTGGCGACAGCCACGGCCATCGCGGTGCGTCCTTGGACGCCAGGCGGAGGCCGAGCTTGCGCGCAGACGGCCTCAGTCGCGGCGCAGACGGTCCGAGACCGCCACCGGCGTCGGGAAACGCAGCACCACCAGATAAGGCGACACCACGAAGGTCATCAGCGTGGCGAGCTGGATCAGATGGCTGGCCTGCTCGCCGATCACCCCTGTCGCCTGAGCGAGCACCGCGATTAGCAGGGAGAACTCGCTGAGCTGCCCCAGCCGCACGCCGGCCTCGCCGGCCCAGGCCGGGGTCTCCCCGGTCCGCACCAGCAGCCAGCGAAACACAACCGGCTTCGCCACCAGCATCAGGCCCGCCAGGACAAAGGCGGCGAACGCAACCTGCCGCAGGCCGCCCAGATCGAACCTCGCCCCCAGCGCCACAAAGAACATCACCAGGAAGAAGTCCCGCAGTGGCTTTAGGCGGTCGGCGATGTAAAGTGCCAGCGGACTGGTGGCGAGAGAAATCCCGGCGACGAAGGCGCCGATCTCATGGGACAGCCCCATCTGCCTGGCCGCCATTGCCAGTCCCAGACACCAACCGATGGGCATCAGAAACACGTACTCGCTGATGCGGTCGAAGCGCGCGATCAGAGGCAGCAGCACAAAGCGCGCCAGCAGCACCGCCCCGCCAATCAGCAGGGGCAGTGCCAGCACCAGCTCCAGCAGCTCGTACATCGGATGGCTCACCGGACTCCCGCCCTGCACCACCAGCAACATCACGATCGCCAGCAGGTCCTGCAGCAACAGGATGCTGATCATCACCTGGCCCATGCGCTGATGGTGCAGCACCGTGGTCGGCAGCAGCTTCAGCCCAACGATAGTGCTGGAAAACGAGACCGTCGCTCCGACCACCAGGCACTCGAGCGGTGCCAGGCCGGTGAGCCACGCGGTGCCGGCCCCCAGGCCGGCGAATACCAGCGAGCTGGCCAACGTGATGGCGGTGGTGCGACGCAGGGCCCGGATCAGCTCCTTAGGATCGAGATCGAGCCCGAGCAGGAACAGCAGGAACATGATGCCGATGTGGGAGACCTGTTGGACCAGATCCGGGTCGGCGACCAGCCCAGAGACCGAGGGCCCGAAGACGACGCCCAGAAGGATATAGGCCACCGGCAGCGCCTGTCGCGCGTAGAGCGCCAGCGTGGCGACCACGGCCGCACCGGAGAAGATGAGAAAGACATTGAAGACGAGGGCGTCCTGATGCATCGGCGCTGCGCTCCCGCTCGCGGCTATTCGGCGGCCACCCATCGGCGGGCCCGGACCCCAGAGTCCCTGCTGAAAGCAATCGCCCATCCGTTGGCTTTAACCTAGAAACGGCAGTTGACCGCTTCCAATAACGATCAAGTGATGGATTCGACCATGGCTCAGGACAAACCTGCTGCTCACCCGTTGGGTGACGGCCGCTACGACCACCAGGGCACGCACCCTGGCGGCCGTTCAACTGCCGCTTCTAGGTTTAACGGCCCCCGGCAACCCTATGCGGCACCCGCAGATATCCAGGGCGATAGGCGTTTATGGGGCATTCTGCCACTGTTTCCCGGCAGGCGCTTGAGATAGGTCAGGGCGGGCTAGTCGGTACCGAGATCGTCCAGGGGGGAAGACACCCCGCGCTCGGGACGACGGCCGCGGCCGGTGACGGACCGGTTCTGCCTCAGGGCTGCGCGGCCAACCTTCCGGACCCTCTCGGGCGGCGTCCGTGGATCGATTCGATGGTATGGAATGTGAGAACGCCGGAGGGCCGAAACCCGTCGAGCCGAGTCTCAGGGTCGAGCGCTCCGGTCTGCGCAGGGCCCCGCATTGAACCGCAACAACGGCCGAGATTGCATCCGGCGCCGACCCTTGCCGCGACTCTGATCCCAAGCACGCTACGCTTGTCGCAAGGCTCAGGCGAAATCCGGCTGCGATGATCGACCATCACCCCCACCACGGCCAGCATCACCCCCACAGCGGCGCGCGCCACTCGCTGCTGCTCGCGCTCGGCCTAACCCTCGGGTACTCCGTCGTCGAGGCGCTCGCAGGCTGGTGGGCGGGCTCGCTCGCGCTGCTGGGTGACTCCGCCCACATGCTGACCGACTCGCTCGCGCTCGGACTCGCCGCGGGCGCGGCGGTAATGGCCGCGCGTCCCCCCTCGGCCCGCCATTCCTACGGCTACGGGCGCATGGAAACCCTCGCGACCCTGTTCAACGCGCTGCTGATGATCGCCCTGGTGATGGTCATCTGCGCCGAGGCGGTGCAGCGGCTGGTCGCGCCACGCCCGGTCGGGGGCGTCGCAGTCACCGTCGTCGCGATGATCGGCCTGGGGATCAACCTGACCGCCGCCTGGATGCTCTCGGGAAACCGGGAGAACCTCAACGTGCGCGCCGCCCTGCTGCATGTGATGGGGGACCTGCTGGGCTCGGTGGCCGCGCTGCTGTCAGGCATCGTAATCCTATGGACTGGATGGACAAGCATCGATCCGATCCTGTCCGTGGCGATCGCGCTGCTGATCCTGTTCTCCAGCTTGAGCATCCTGCGCGAGGCCCTGCTCGCGCTGATGGAGGGCGTGCCGGCGCACCTCAGTCTGGGTGAGATCGGGCAGGCGATGGCGGAGATCCCCGGCGTACAAACCGTTCACGACCTGCATATCTGGTCGCTCTCGGGGCAGCGCGCGGCCCTTTCGGCGCACCTGGTCATCCGCGACATGGGCGCTTGGACGGGGGTAATGACCCGCGTGCAGGGAGCACTGCGCCAGCAATTCGGCATAGACCACAGCACCCTGCAGCCCGAGCCGATGGAGCAACAGGTGCCCCTGGCCACTTTGGAGCGACACCCCCGGGGCCGCCCGGTCGACGCAGATCAGTCGTCCCCACCGGCACCTCAAGGTCCGGCATCGGGCGCATAGCGCCGCGCGTAATCCGCGCGACGCGCGCGAGGTTCTCGGAACGACGCCCTTGGGCTATGCTGCCATCGGCCCAGACCCGACGACCGACCATGTCACAGCGACTCCACCAGATTCAGCTCGCATACAAGCCTGAGCAGGACCGTCTCCTGCTGCGCGCCCGCACTTCCTCGGGCTATGAGTACCGCATCTGGCTGACCCGGCGCTTCGTCGGACGGATCTGGCCGTTGCTGATCCGCGCGCTGGCCGCCGACCCGGGGGTAAGCGCCCAGCACTCCCCCGAGAGCCGGGAGGCGGTTTTGGCCTTCCAGCACGAGCGCGCGCTCAGCCGGGTGGATTTCTCTAAACACTACGACGAGCAGGCCAGCGCCCTGCCGCTCGGCGAGGAGCCGATCCTGGCCAGCCGCCTGGACGCCCGGCGCGGGCCCGGGGAGGCCCACAACTTCGCATTCCTATCCTCTGCTGGCCAGAGCGTGCAGCTGCGCCTGCATAAGGGGATGCTGCATGCCTTGTGCAAGTTGATCCAGGACACGACCACCAAGGCGGAGTGGGGACTCGACCTCAAGGTAATCGACGTCCCGACGCTCCCGGCGGAGCCGCGGACGCGCGTGCTGCAGTAACCCGACGACCCGGGCCGCCGCCGGCGCGCAATCCTCACCAAGCGGCTGCCACGCGCCGTCCGAGCTGGGTGTAGCGGGCGTAAGGGCGCGCCAACCGTCGGGCGTGCTGAGTGGGCATCAGCACCGCGAGCGCCCGAACCGCACACAACACCGAAGCCACGCACGGGCTAGGCGCCACGGAAACCGCGTGGCGGACAGTGCGGGCTCGCCCTGATCAGGCGAGGGGCATCATCAGATTGGTAAGCTCGGCGGAGGTTCTGCGCAGATTGATGCTGATCCGCCGGGCGATCCCCTTGAGCAGCTTGGTCCCGATGCGCGGATAGCCCTTGAGCAGGTCCTCGAAGTCCTTGCGCTTGAGCACGATCACGATGGTGAAGAGCCCCGCCTCGACGGTCGCAGAGCGTACCATGCCGTCCACAAGCGCCATCTCCCCTACGGAATCGCCGTCACCGAGGGTTGCAATCACCACCGTCCGGCCGTCCCTGCCCTTCTTGATAACGGCCAGGGAGCCCTGGACCACCAGACAGAGAAAGTCCGCGTTGTCGCCCTCCCGAAACAACACCTCCCCGGCTTCTATGTCCCGCACCGACAGGCGGCCCGCCACAACCTCCAGCTCCTCGGGGATCAGGTCCTCGAACAGCAGATGGCTCTTGAGAAACCCCAGCAGAACCGCTTTTCGCATAGTCCCGTTCGTCCCGAAATCGCGTTGACATCATAGAATTCACTGCCCAATGCCGCGCTCGCTCCCTGGACGCGCTCCCGCAAATGCCCGCTGGCGCCGCGGTCAGCACGCCAGGCAGGAGGCGCGCCCGCGAGCGGGCGGCCGCTGCGCGGGGCGCACGCCGGCCGATCCGGCACGCCTATTTCTTCGTCGGTTTCTTGGGCCGCTTTTTCGCGCTTGCCGCTTCCGGGAGCTTAGCGGACTTCTTGGCGCCCGATGTCCCCGGGGACTTGGCCGACCCCTTAGCGACGGGCTTCGCCGCCGTTTCGGCGCCCTGCTGGACAGCCTCGCCCATGACATCCTGCTTGGCCGCTTGATTCTTCGCCGTCTTTTTCTTGGCGGCCGGCTGCGCGGGCGGCGCTTGCGACCCAGTTGCTTCGCCGGCCGCCCGGGTGGGCGAACGCTCTTCGAGCCAGGCCGAGACCAGGCCCGCGATGTCGTCGATTTCCCGGCCGATCGCCAATCCCGCCTCGGACAAGGCTCGACGACCCTTGGCGACCAGCCCGATCCGCTCCGCCAGCAGTTGTTCGACTTCCTGCTCGGCCGCGTGCCAATCGTCCTCCGGAGAGCCGCCGACGAACCCCCGGCCCTCGGCTCGAACATAGGCCGCAAGCCGCACCAGATCGTGTCGCTCCCCGGCTGTCATCTGCAAGCCGAACAATGCATCCCGCGCGCCCTTGGGGAGACCATTGATCTTGATCTCTCCACTCTGAACGTCGTCGAAGAATCGCTTCAATTGGGGGATGGCCCCATCTCCAAAGCGCTCCAGGGAGAACTCCACCATGTCGCGCACCGACCGACCCGCTGCGAGCATATGCTCCAGAGCGGACTTGAGGTACACGCGGGACGTTTCTTCCGCTTCGTCATTGCTGGGCTCGTGCTGTGCATTCATGTCCTTAGTACCCTCCAACGTCAGGGTGAATCGAGAGGGGCCGGATGCCCCTGAAACGCGAAGTACACCGCGGGCCGACGCCAAAGGCAACACCTTTCTCCGGGGCTTGACGGACGGCACCGGCGGCTCTCGGAAAGTCCCGGGATGTCGCGGAAAACGACCTGGTGACACAGGCTGGCTCAGGGATGTGACGGTACAACGCAACACCGCCGGTCGACAACCTGCTGGAGCAAGGCGTCCGCCAATATCTCCAAGCAACCTGCGTGCCTGGCGGGCAGGGCCCGTGCACTGCGCCTGCTGCGCTCATGCACGCCAGAATGCGGGGGTGAGCAGGACCAGCACAGTGATGATCTTGAGCCTGCCCATCAGCATGCCGAGCGAGAGCAGCCATTTGCCGAGGTCCGGCAGCGTGGAAAAGTTGCCCGCCGGTCCGATCACCGAGCCGAGTCCGGGCCCGACATTGCCCACGGCCGTCGCCGCCCCGCTCAGGGCGCTCACAAAATCCAGGCCGAGCAGCGCCAAGGCGAACGACAGCACGGCCACAGTCACCGTGTAGAAGAAGCTGAAGCCGACGATCGAGAGCACCACCTCCTCGTCCACCAGCCGCCCGTTGTACTTGTCCACCCGGGTGAGGCGCGGGTGCAGCAACCGCCCGACATGATTAAACAGAATGATGTGCGCCAGTTGGAATCGGAATATCTTGATGCCTCCAGCGGTAGACCCCGAGCAGCCGCCGACGAACAGCAGATAGAAGAAAAAGATCAGCGGCGCGCTACCCCAGAGGCTGTAGTCGCCCAGCACGTAACCGGTGGTGGTGATCACCGAGACCACGTTGAAGGCCGCCCTGCGCAGCGCCTCTCCCGGGGGATAGAGACCGGACAGCCAGAGCCAGACCGTCATCAGCGCCACCGCAAACACCACGAAACCTGCAAAGCCCCGAACCTGCCGATCCCGGAATAGCAACTTCGGCTCGCCGTGGGCGGCTTTCACATAGAGCACGAAAGGCAGACTACCGAGTGCCATGAACACCACCGCGACCCAGTGCACGCCCGGCTGGGAGAAATGTGCCAGGGAATCGTCATAGGTGGAGTAGCCCCCCGTGGACAGGGTCGTCATGGAGTGGTTGACCGCATCGAACAGGCTCATGCCCGCCAGCCGATAGGCCGTCGCACAGGCGATGGTCAGGGCCACGTAGGCCAGAACGATGCCCTTGGCCGTGCTCTCGGCCCGCGGGGTCACCCTGCCCGACCACTCCGAGGACTCGGTGCGGAACAGCCGCATGCCGCCGATGCGCAGGAACGGCAGCACCGCCACCGCCATCACAATGAAGCCGATGCCCCCGAGCCATTGCAGCAGCGAGCGCCATATCAACAGCCCGGGCGGGAGGTCCCTCACACGGGCAAAGATCGTGGACCCGGTCGTGGTGATCCCGGACATGGTCTCGAAAAACGCATCCGTGAAGCTGATGTGCTCCAGAATGACCATCGGCAGCGCCGCGAACGAGCTGACCGCGACCCAGACGGTGACCGTTAGTAGGAACATCTGGCGCGGCATCAGGCTGAAATCCCGGGGCGCAAACCCCTTGACCAGCACCGCCCCCACCGCCGAGGTGATCAGACCGGACTCGACGAACTGGATCCATCCGTCGCGCTCTACCCACCAATTGACCAGGGCGGGGATCACCATGAAAGCGCCGAGGATGACGAGAAAGGTGCCGGTCGTGAACAGCACCGGGCGTGCACCCTTGATGACGCGCGCCCAGCGAGCCACGCCGCTGCGCCCCGCCCCCGGGGGACCGCCCGCATAATCGTCGCGCAGCCGGGAGTCGAGCTTGCCGGGCGGGAGCCGTCTGCCCGTATCGTCTGGGATCGACAACGCCATCAACTCCCGCGGGGCGGGCTACGCAGCGCGGTCGGCCGGCGGCGCCCGGAGATCTCGTGAAAATGAGCTGCACGGCCGAACGCAGCCGATCCCGACCATCGGTGATGCCCCTGCCTGCGTCCGTGGCCAGCCGCCCCAAGGGCCCTGGATCCCGGCGCTGGCGGCGTCCATACGACCGCCTTCATTCCGGCTGCCAGAATACCAGCGCGCTGGGCAAAGCCACCAGGCCGGCCCGGCACACCGTTGCGGATCGCTCAAGCGCGCTTCCCGCGGCCGGCATGGGGGCGGCTGGCCCCTGCTCCATGCGGTCGAGATTGGGCGAGGCCCATAGCATCAACGGTGGTACGGCGGCTCTTCGCCCGCCGGGCGCTTTCGAAATCGCTTGTAGCTCCACCAATACTGCTCCGGTCGTGCCCGGATGATCGCCTCCAGGTCCGCATTCATGCAAGCCGCCGCCACTACGGTGCTCGCGTCATAGAAACCGGGACCCGCTGGGGAGATCTGCAGGCGAAACCCGCGCGAGCCAGGTAACCGCTCGGCGCACGCCAAGAGGGCGGTTGCCCCGGTGCGCGACGCCAGCCGGGCCGCGAAGATCGGCGTGTAAGTCGCCACGCCGAAGAACGGCGCGAATACGCCGGTCCCGGCACCGGGATTCTGGTCCGGAAGCACACCCACCAGGCCGCCCTGGTGGAGGGCCCGCAGCAGCTCCTTCAGGCCCTGGCGCGTCGCCGGTACCAGCTTGCCCCCGAAGCGCGAGCGCCCCTGAGCCATCAGGGCATTGGCCGCAGCACTGCGCTGTGCCCGGTACATAATCGTGATCGGGTAGTGCCGAGAGCAATACAGCCCGGCGAGCTCCCAGTTGCCCAGGTGAGGGCTCATGACGATCACCCCCTTGCCCCGGGCCAGCCCCTCGCGGACCAGCTGCTCCCCATGTACCTCCCGCACCAGTCCCAGGCCACGCTCCGGGTCCGCGAGCCAGAGGGTCGGCATCTCCAGCAAGGTCTTGGCCGACTCGATCAAGCTGAGTCGTGCGAGCCGCGCCCGTTGGACCTCGCTCATCTGCGGGAAGCACAGACGGAGATTGACCTCGGTGACCGAGCGCTGCGGGGCGTGCAGGCGGTACAGCAGGACGCCAGCCTGCCGGGCGATGCCATGAATGAGCGCCAGAGGCAAGCTGCCCAGCAGTCGCAGTAGCCACATCCGCATGGTCTGGAGCGCGCGGCCCGGGCCTGACCGGTCGATCTCAGTGAAGCAATGCCCGCGCCCTAGGCTTGTGGTCGAAGTGGCGCGCGCGTACAGCCCGGACCCGCGAACAACACACCGACACGGCGACACTCCCGCGCATTCTCCCCCCTGTCATCGATGTCATAAGCAGAGCCTCCGGCGGGGCGGACCCCAGGGCAGCGCATGCCGGCCTCCAGCGAAAGCATCGGCGACACGTACCGACCTCCGCTCTTGCACAGCAGCAAGGTCGCCGATCGGGCTAGTTGGCGCTTGCCAGGGCATATCCGGGCAAGCGCCAGTCGGCGAAGCCCTCGTCCCTCACGAGCGCCGGCCCTGCGCATTGCCGCCGGCACCGGGGCAGGCTCGCGGGCTTGCCCACCATGCCCGCGCGCGCTACGGGCGATCATGATAGATTTCACCCCGCTGTCACGCAACGACGCCGGGTCCTGTGCGTGTCGGGATCAGGGTCCGAAAGAGCGCACCCCATGAGACCCCAGAGATTCCCCGGTCTGCTCGGCCCCGCCTTCCTGGCTGCCCTGGCGCTCGCCTGGGTGACCAGCTCCTGCTCGGCCGACCAGGCCGGCACTGCATCGGGAGGCTGGCAAGAGGCGTATCTGGGCACCGATCCCCAGGTCCGTTTCTTTCCCGACGGCAACGCCAACTACTGGGCCTATCATCTGGAGCGCGGATGGCGAGGCTCGAACATCGGCCTGCTGGTTGAAGGGCAGTTTCCCCAAGCGCGGTACATGAGCCTCACGGTCTACGACGATAAGACCTTCTCGCCCGTGGCGCATCTGACCGACTTCCAGATCAGGGCTGGGGGCGCGGGCATCAACCCGTTCGCCCCGCCACCCGGCGAGCGACGCCCGGCCGGCGGCTATCGTATGCTGATCGTCCCCCGGGGCAGTCCTCACAGCGCCGAGGCCAACGTCATCGAATACGACCCTTCCCTGCCGGCCATCTCGGTGTTTCTTCGCTACTACCTGCCGAGCGTGAGCGCGACCGGCGGCGTGCCGCTGCCCCGGATCACGCCATTCGACATCACCACCGGGCGAATCGTGGAGCCGCGTCTGCCGCGCATCGTTCGCATGCAGCACGGCCGAATCCGGGAAGAGCTGCTCTCCAGGTTCCTGGACAAATACGTGGCGCGCAAGCTCAACCCTTTGTTCTCCGTCGCCATGCTGAACCGATCCCTGTCCGCCTTCCGCGCCGACAGCCAGGGCCTGTACCCGAACGCCGACAACAAGTACCTGGTGATCCCGATCGTCAAGCGGTCCGATCAGGTCGCCGTGATCCGGTTCAAGCCTCCGACCGACGCCGAGCACCATCTGCCTCATCCCGACGTACGCTACTGGTCGGTCAGCCTGGGCGACGACAAAAGCTACAACGCCTACACCCTGGCCGACGACCAGGCAAAGCTCGACGCGGACGGTTACGTGACTGTCGTGCTCGCGGAGCCGACCCCGCAGATCATGCAGAAGGCCAGGGCCTTCAATCTCATCCCCTGGACGCTGGGCAACCGAGGGGTGCTCATCTATCGCAACCTGGTTACCCGACCCGGATTTGACGGCGATTTCGACCTGATCCCCGAATTCTCGGACAGCGCCGGCTGGTCCGCGCTGACCGGGCAGCGCTTCATCGGCGCATACGCGCCCAGCGGCCAGCTGCTGTCCGTGGAAGAATTTCTCAGGCTCCAGCAGCCGCACGAGGGATGAGCCGGCCGCCGGGGCGAGTGGCACCGATCGGCGCTGGAGAAACCCTGAAGAGCTGCCATACTGAGTCCCTATGGCAAGCCAAGCACCGAGCCCGCATCGCCCACCCGGGGCCGCCCGAGGGCGTCTGCGTAACAGGCTCGCGCTACTGTGCCTCGCCCCGGGGCTGCTTTGGCAGGCCCCCGCCGCCGCCTTTTTCTGCTTCTCTTTCGGCGGGGGCAGCCGGCATCGGGACCCGGGCCCGCCGCCGCTGATGCTGATGCCGCCGCCGGGCTTCCCCTATCCGCAGCCGGCATTCGCGCCGCCGCCGGTCACCCCGGTCCCGGCCTCTGATCCGGCCTCACTCAAGCCCGAGCTGGTGGAGTGGCCCACCGCCCCCAATGGCGCCCTGGCCAAGACCGTCTACCGATTCCGGCCCCTCGCCCCCAAGCAGCTCCCGCCCATCGCGCCCGCCGCCCCCGTGGAGCAGTCTCAGCCGTTCTGATCGCCCATCCCGGGCGGCGGCGCGCTGTTCCCAGCGCAGGTGTAGGACGCGGGCGGCGCCACCGCCACCCGCGCCAGGGTGCAACCCGCCACCCCGCGGATTAGAATCCGCGCCTGGACCATCGCTGTGGACACGACCCGGAGGTAACGCGTGGACGAAAGACGAGTGGATGTCGCCATCATCGGGTCGGGAAGCGCCGGGCTCTATGCCCTGAGCCAGGTGCGCAAGGTGGGCAAGAGCTTCGTGTTGATCAACGGCGGCGAGGCGGGCACCACCTGCGCCCGGGTGGGCTGCATGCCCTCCAAGGTGATGATCCAGATCGCCGAGGACGTGCACCGGCGTATGATCTACAGCCGTTACGGCATCGAGGGCCACGAGGCGGTTCGCATCGCCTTGCCCGAGGCCATGGAATACGTACGCGACCTGCGCGACAACTTCGTCGATCGCGTGCTCTCCAACAGCACCGACCAGCTTGGCGACGAGTTCATCGAAGGCTACGCCCGCTTCGTCGGCCCTGATCTCCTGGAGGTCGAGGGACAGCGCGTCCGCGCCGCGAAGATCATCATCGCCACCGGATCGAGCCCGATCATCCCGGAATCCTGGCAGGCCTTCGGCGATCGCATCATCACCACCGATACCCTGTTCGAGCAGGCGGAGCTGCCCGAGACCCTGGCGGTGATCGGCCTGGGCGTCATCGGTCTGGAGATGGGCCAGGCCCTGCACCGCATGGGCGTGCAGGTAACCGGATTCGACGCCTTCCAGGGCATCGGCGGACTCCAGGATCCCGAGGTGTGCAAGACCGCAGTGGAGGTCCTGGGGGCGGAGACCCCGATCTGGCTGGGCCATGCCGCCGAGATCACCGAGCAGGACGGCAAGCTGCGGGTGAGCGCCGGCGATCACGCGGTGCTGGTGGACAAGGTGCTCTGCAGTATCGGCCGTCGCCCCAATCTCCGGGGCCTCGACCTGGCAGCCGCGGGCATCGAATGCGACGAGCGCGGCATTCCCCATTTCAACCGCAACACCATGCAGCTCGGCGACCGCCCGATCTTCATCGCCGGGGACGTGGATGGGGAGCGCCAGGTCCTTCACGAGGCCGGAGACGAGGGCCGAATCGCCGGCTACAACGCGGTGCACGAACAGATCCGCGGCTTCAGGCGCAAGGTGCCCCTTACCATCAACTTCTGCGATCCGAACATCTGCACGGCCGGCGCACGCTGGTCGAGCTTCGACCCCGAGACCACTGAGGTGGGCCAGATAGGCTTCGGGCCCGTGGGCCGCGCGCTGATCATGGCCAAGAACAAGGGGCTGCTGCGCATCTACGCGCACAAACAGAGCGGACGCCTGCTGGGCGCCGAGATGATCGCCCCCAAGGGCGAGAATCTCGCCCACCTGATCGCCTGGTCCATACAGCAGGGGCTGACCGTGGGAGACCTGCTGCGCATGCCGTTTTATCACCCGGTGATCGAGGAGGCCTTACAGGCCGCGCTCTACGATCTGTACGCCAAAGTCGATGCGAAGAACGCCAGCGACATCACCGAGTCGGTGCCACTCTGAGTCGGTGTAGGGCCGCGACTGGCTGGAAGGACCGAGCTTGGGTTAGACTTGCCGTTGTACGGGGGAGGCGCGTGATCGCTCCATGTGCTCAGGCGGGCGCCCGAGCCAACCGTTCCAGGCGTGATACATTTAAGAGGCATTGCCTGCAGTCGTCTATGGTGACCTCGCCCCGCTCTGTTCTCCTGTTGCTCTGGCTCAGCCTGCAATGCGTGCTGGCCCTGGCCGGCTCGGGCGCGGCTCCCAGCGCCTTCCCCAGACCAGCGGCGTTGGCACCGGCCGTCGCGTTCTGGACGCGGGTCTACACCCAGATAGACACCGGCAGCGGATTCATCCACGACGACCGCCGTCTCGACGTGGTTTATCAGGTCCTGCGCCTGGATGCCGACGCCGCTCCGGCCGCTCAGGACAAGGCGATTCAACGCGCCCTCGCGGACTACCGCAAGGCGCTCGCCAACCTGGCCGACGGCAAACGCAGCAGACTCACCGAGACCGAGCGGCGCGCCCTGCGGGCCTGGGGCAGGGCAGCGAAGCCCGCGGCGCTCAAGGCCGCCGCGGAGCGTGTGCGCTTCCAGCGTGGGCAGGCCGACCGGTTCAACGGGGGGCTGGCGCGAGCGGCCAAATGGCGGCGGCATATCGAAGCGATCTTCCGTAAGCAGGGCCTGCCCACGGAGCTCGCGGCCTTGCCCCACGTGGAGTCCTCCTACAACCCCAAGGCACGCTCCGGCGCCGGCGCAGCTGGGCTGTGGCAGCTGATGCCGGCCACCGCGGAGCGTTATCTGCATGTCGACAAAGCGCGCGACGAGCGACTCGATCCCTACAAGTCCTCGGACGCCGCCGCGCGGCTGCTGCAGCACAATTACTCGGTGCTCAATAGCTGGCCGCTTGCCCTTACTGCATACAACCACGGCCTGTCCGGCATGCGCCGAGCGGTGCTCAACACGGGCACCGAGGACATCGCCAGGATTATCGAGCGCTACGATGGCGACAGCTTCGGGTTCGCCTCGCGCAACTTCTACCCGGCCTTTCTGGCAGCGTTGGACGTTTCGCGCGCCCCGGAGTCCTACTTCGGCAAGAACCGTGAGAAATTCGGGCCACAGCCCATCACCGTGCGCACCGGCGCTTATCTGCCGGCCGACTCGGTGGCCAGCGCGTTCGGTGCCGACACCCAGCAGCTGTGCAGCCTCAATCCCGGTCTGCCCCGCACCGTCTGGAGAGGCAAGCTCTTCATCCCCACGGGATACCCGCTACACCTGCCGCCGAGCCACACGCTGGTCCAGGCGAAGACGGAGATGGCACGGCTGGCCCGCACGGCCGGCTACCAGTCCCAGAGGCCCGACATCTATCATGAAGTGCGCGCGGGAGAATCCCTCTCGCAGATCGCAGAGCGGTACGACAAGGACACCCAGGAGCTGGTGGCCATCAACGGACTCGACAACGGCCATACCATCCGCGCTGGCCAGCTACTGCTGGTGTCGAGCGGCCCCGAGCCCCAGCCTGTGACTGCCGCGCACCGGGCAGCCGCTGCAGCGGCTGCCGAGCGCGACCGGGAAGATCCCGGCATCCTGCCGCTGGAGACCCAGCCCGACCTCGCGGCCGATCCGGCCGACTACAGCGTGCGCGCCGACGGCACTATCATCGTCCAGGCCGCCGAGACCCTGGGCCACTACGCCGAATGGCTGGGCGTGGCCAGCAAGCGCCTGCGCGACATCAACCGGCTGGGCACCGACCAGGGCCTGGTCATCGGCCAGCGCCTCAAGCTGGACCTCTCCAAGACCTCCCGAGCGAGCTTCGAGCACCAGCGCACGGCCCATCATCAATCGCTGCAGGCGAGCTATTTCCAGGACGTGCGCATCGCCGGGCTGCGTCAGCATCACGTGCAGAGCGGCGACACGCTCTGGCGTCTCGCCAAGCAGCGCTACGGCATACCGCTCTGGCTGCTGCGCCAGTACAATCCGGACATCGCCCTGGACAGCGTGCTGCCGCTGGGCGGGGTCATCGCCGTGCCGGTGCTCGCAAAGGGCTGATCGACTCCGGCGGCGCGGCGAATACTCAGACACGTGCGGCGCCGGCCGCGCTCACCCCATGACCTCGCCCAGACTTCGCAGCAGTCGCTCGACGCGTTGCGGCCAGTCGAACTCAGAGCAGGCGCGCTGTCTCGCGCGCTCGCGCATGCGCTCGAATTCCCCGGGCCGGGCGAGTATGCAGTCGAGCACCCCGACCAGGGCCCGCCGGTTGCCCGGAGGCACCAGAAGACCGGTCACCCGGTCCTGAATGGCGTCGCAAACACCCCCGCCCTCGGCCCCAACAGCGACCGTGCCCGCTGCTGCCGCTTCCAGATAGACGATCCCGAAGCCTTCCACCTCGAAGGACGCCTCGGCCATATCGCTCGGCATGCAGAAGACATCGGCCGCGCGATACAGGTCGGCCTTATCCTGCTCCGGTACCTCACCGAGCAGCACCACATGGTCGGTGAGGCCGAGGTCGCAGATCCGCTCCTCGATAACGTCTTGGAGCGGCCCCCGGCCGGCGATCGCCAGCAGCAGGTCGGGGTGGCGGGGGAGCAGCTCCGCAAGCGCGTCCAAGACCAGAAGATGACCCTTCCTGCGGCTCAGCCGGCTCAGCATCAGAATGACCTTGCGCGCCCCCCAGCCCAGAGTCTGGCGCAGGTCCCTGCCGGGGGGAGCGCAGAACTGAGCCGCCGGGATCCCGGGCTCGAGGACCGCGACGTTCGGAAATTCCCCGACCCGGCCCGCCAGGGCGCGCGTGTAGCGACTGTTGGCAAACACCCTCACGCATGCCCGCAGGTTGCGGCGCAACACTTCCGGGCGACGGGCCGCCAGGCGAAGCGTCTCGTTGCCGTGCAGGAAGGATACGCAGCGCCATCCGAGCAAAGGATTCAGCCACCTGAACACGCGCACGTTGTTGATCACCATCGAGTACAGGATGACGTCCTTTCCGTAGCGCAGGCGCAGCCGCAGCAGCAGGCTCAGCAGCCTCAGGTCGGCGGTGTAGCGCCCTCGGAAACGCCACCTCAGGGTGAAGCGCTCCACGGCGACACCGGCGAACGCCGGTGCATTCAGATGCTCTTGCAAGCCGGCGACTACCACCTTGAAACCACGCTCCGCAAGGGACCGCGCGATCCAATAGGCCATATTCTGGATGCCCCCACCCTCGGGCGAGGGATCATCAAAGATCAGCACATGGCGGGCTTCCCGGAGTGACAGGGGCAGCGCCCCGGCGTCTGCGGTCCGCTCAGCGATCCCCGCGTAGCCGGTCGCAAAGGCAGTCTCGGCCCTCATTTCTCGGCAACCCCCTGCTGCGATACCGCACCCGCGCGCGTCTGCAGACGGTCCCGGGCGGCACCATCCGCGATGCCGCCAATCCCGCCGGGGCGCCTGACCCCCGCCGCCTCGCAACCAACGGGGTGCCCGGCGCCATGAACGCCTTGGGCGGAGGCAATATGCCCTTGCTCGGCGGCCGTGGCACGGTTACCCGCGCCTTTGACCACATGGTGGACGATGCTGCGGCGGAACATGGCGGCTCTCCAACAGGGACACATCTAGCGTGTTGGAGAGCCTAGCGCCCGAAACTTAGTCCATCATGAGTCGTTGTGACCTTCCCGTGTCACCAGGCGATCGCGCCGGGCCCGCCCAGATCCCGTGAAGCGGTGTCCTGGCAGCAGGGCTGCCCCCAGATGACTCTCCCAAGCGCCCACGAGTATCCAAGGCGCGTCCCGACCACCGCCGTCTTAAAGCAAGCCGCACGATCGCGGAGCTTCTACTGCCGCAATGGGTCTTTGCCCCGGAGCTAGTCCGCGGGGCGGGCATACCGCTATGGGTCGCCGTGCCATTCCGGCAGCGGCGCAATTCTTATCCCGGCGCTTTCGATCAGCGCGCCGAAGGCATCACCCGAGAGCACCCGATACTCCCCTTGGCGGGACCTCAACAGCGGGTCGCGCCACCCCCCCGTCACAGAGGGGTGGCACATGAGCAGGTCCCCGTCCAGCGCACACTGCAGCCACGATCCGAGCAATCGAAGATAACGGTCCTCGGACGCGTCGAGCCCGTATACCCCGAGCAGCCGACGGTTCTGGCGGTAGCCATGTGCTTGCGCGAGACGACGCAATGCGCCGGCCCCAAGCCAACCGATGAGGCTTGATTTCCACAAGGTCGACACCGGCAAGCCCGACCCAACCTGGTGCGGCGGTGGACAGGAGACGCGCAGCCAAGGCCTGGGACCCGGATAGCGCTTGTCCAGGGTCGCCACCAGCGCTTCCCTGACCATCGGAAGTTGATGGACATGCTGATGGCCGTCGATGAAATCCGGCATGCGCCCCATGTCCCGCTCGAACGCGTCGATCTGGCGCTGAACATCCACCCCGAGCGCCGGTATGTCGAGGCGACGCGCATAGGCCGCCGTAATCAGACCGTGCAGCGCTCGGCGCGGGGAGCCCTGCGCAAAGCCTTCGGTGAGATTGAGGTGCAGACCAATCTCGACCTTGCCCGAGATCTCCTGTAGCGCTTTGCATCCCCCATCCCACGAAGGGCCCCCGACAAGGCAGCTGATCGCAGAGAGGCGCCTCTGCCCCGCGAGCGCCAGTGCCGCTCGGTCGATGCCCTGATGCAGCCCGTAATCGTCCACACAGATGGCGATCCTGGGTGCCAGGCCCGACCCGCCCTTCCCGCGTCGGCCGGCGGTTCCGTACAATGCGACATGATTGGCCGCGCCCGATTCCGCCTGCTCTGCAGGCATCGCCGCCCGCTGTTTTTCGTGCTGGTCGGGAGTGCGGCGGCGCTGGTTCATTTCCTGACAGTCGTCCTGATCGTAGAGAGCCTGGCGCTCGCTCCGCTGGCGGCGAATGTCATCGGTTGGCTGTGCGCCTTCGGCGTGTCCTATGGCGGGCATTATTCGCTGACCTTTGCCGATCATGACGCGCCCGTTTGGCGGTCCGTCGGGCGCTTCTTTGTGCTCTCCGCCGCAGCATTTGCCACCAACGAGTCTTCCTATGCCCTGCTGCTGTGGATCAGCCCGCTTCCCTATTATCTGCTGCTGGCACTGGTCCTGATCTCTGTGGCGACGGTCACTTACCTTTTGAGCCAGCGCTGGGCGTTTCAACGCAGAGGCCCATAGCCACCATTGCCGTGCGGGGCACTTTCCACGCGAGCGCATAGCCTTTGCCCGCCAGGCTTGGCATGTGCTCCAGAAAAGGGTAGTCCCGCGCGGCTCTCGGCTGAGCGATCACCCAGGTGAGCGGCTCCGCGCAGAGGGCCCCAGCAAGCGCTGACTGGTCACGCAAGAGTCGGCCGGCGCTGGCGGGGTCAAAGTCGCCCGCTTCATACAGCGCCTTACGCCAGTTGTCGTGGCGTAGGGCATTGGCAGGGCTCCAATCGTCAAAGATCCGGACGGGCTCGCGCAGCCTCAGATAGAAGGGCAGGTCGAAGAACTGGTTCTTCACGAACACCACCGGCTCTTCCGGCCGACGCTTGGCGGCGATCTGCTCGGCGAGCGCCTTGTCCGACTTGGTGGTGAAGTTACTGATGGCGAAGACCGCGCACAGACAGATCAACATGGCTGCGCCGGCGGCCCATTTCAAAGGATGGGACAGGGCCTCGGCGCTTTCCCGTTCAGTGCCAAGGGCATCTGCCACCAGATAGGCTACCGGGGGCAGAGCGGGCAGTATGTAGCCTACCAGCTTGGATGACGGAATCGAAAAGAAGGCGACGATCACCACGACCCAGACCCACATCAGGGAGCGAATCGGGGACTGCGCATCGGACTCCCGGCGATGGCGTTTGCACGCGGCGATCAGCCAGTAGGACCAGGGGAGCGTCAGCCCCAGCAGAACGGGCACATAGAACCAGAACGGCTCCGCGTTGTTGAAGCCGCCCTCGGCAAAGCGCTCGAAATGGTTGTAGACGAAGAAATAGTGCAGAAAGCCCGGAAACCGCTCCTGCACCGCCACAAACCAAGGCCACCCCACCAATAGGAAGATCACCAGACCGGGCAGCCAGATCAGCTGGCGCAGCAGCGGCAAACGCCGGGTCCAGGCGAGCCAGACGACAATTGTCAGCCCGGGTAGGACCATGCCGATCAGTCCTTTCGCCAGGACACCCAGGGCCGCGGCCAGATATGCGCCTGCCAGCAGCGCGCGATACGGCTGGTGGTCGCTCAGTTTGAGTGCGGCTTCCGCAGCCAGCAGCACCGCCGCGCTGATGAGCCCGGCCACCAACATGTCCAGGTTGGCGAATTGCGCCCCGGCGAAGAACAGCGGCTGGGTCACCAGGACCAGCAGGGTCCGCCGGGCCACGGCCCTCCCGCTCTGCCGCAGCGCAAAACCATAGAGCGCGAAGGCGGCGATGGCAGCACCCAGCCAGGGCGCGAGCCGGGCCGCCCATTCGCGGGCACCGAACAGGCTTAGGCTGCCAGCGGTAATCCAGTAGAACAACGGGGGTTTATGAAAGAACGGCAGGCCGTTCAGTGTCGGGAAGAGCCAATGGCCCGAGGTGAGCATCTCCCAGGCCACACTCACGTAGCGTCCTTCGTCCGGCAGATCCAGGGGCCGGACACCGAGCGTCAGGGCGAGCCAGGCCAGCGCCAGTACGAATATGCCCGCGTCGCGTTTATCCCAGCCGGCTGTCATCGCGCGGCCTCGTGCAGATCCCGCCCCGACTGGTGCCGGATCACGTACAAGGGGCGCCCCTTGACCTCCTCGAAGATGCGGCTCACGTATTCGCCCATGACGCCCAGGGCGAGCAATTGGATGCCGGAGAGCAGACTGAGTCCGACCACGATGGTGGTCCATCCCGGGACGGGATGGCCGTTCAGGAGGTAGTCGATGGTGAGATAGGTGCCGTAGCAGAAGGCGGCAAGCGCCAGGACCAGACCGCTCAGACTGGCCACCCGTAAAGGCCAGGTCGTAAAGGCGGTGAGCCCGTCAATGGACAGACTCAGCAACCGAAGCGCGCTGAAGGCCGTGCGACCGCTGCCCCGGCGCTCGGGCAGATAGGCGATATCGGTGGTCTCGAAGCCCACCCAGGAGTACAGCCCCTTCATGAATCGGTTTCTTTCCGGTAGGCAGAGCAAGGCGTTGATCACCATTCGATCCATCAAACGGAAATCACCCGCCTCAGGCGGAACCCGGAAACGCCCGCCGGCGTTCACCAGGCGATAGAACAGCTTGCTACCCAGGCGCTTCAGCAGGCCTTCATCCCTGCGGTGCTGGCGCACGGCGTAGACTACGTCATAGCCGGCCCGCCATTGGGCAAGCATCGCCGGGATGAGATCAGGGGAATGCTGCAGGTCGGCATCCATCATCACTGCGACTTCGTACCTGGCGGCATCCAGTCCGGCGGTGAGCGCAGCCTCCTTGCCAAAGTTTCGCGAGAGCTGGATGGCGCGAAACCCAGGCTTGGCTGACCAGAGATCGAGGAGCTCGGCCGTTCTGTCGCGGCTGCCGTCATCCACAAGGATGATCTCCCATCGCGGCGCCAGGGACGCGACGACGGTCTGGAGATGCGGCAGAAGCCGGGTCAGGTTGGCCGCCTCGTTGAAGCAGGGAATGACCACGGAAAGGCTCGGCTGCCAGTGCCGAGGCCGCTTGTCGAAGCCACGTCGCGGCTCCGCTACGTCCGCGCTGCCAAGCTCAGCCGGAAAAGCGGAGCCATCCAGTCTGTGTGTTGGTTGAGCCATATCTTGATCCTGTGCACGCCACCAGCGCGGGAATGCCACCGGGCAGCCTCTCCCCATGACCGGGCCTTTCGGCGTCCGGGCCGCGCAGGCAATACGAAGGCGTGCCATGGGTGAAGGTCCTGCGACCTCAGCGACCGGGGGGCTGCCGGCCCGGGAGCACGGGTCAGGGCACGAGCCAGGGCCTCGCGGCCCGCCGGGCCATCTGGCGTGGGACGTCGCGCGTCCAGGGAAGGGCCGATGGGTACGCTAGGCGCGACGGGTTAGATGACACTTAGCGTCGCGCGCCGCGCGCCCCTCTCATCGCTGGATTACGAGCCCCGGGGCGTTGCCGGGCCCGGCACCGATGACCGAGGACACGCTGCCCCGACCCTGCTCAGCCTGGCCTATGCCATAGGCCCGATGATCAGCTGCCAACAGATGAAGCGGGGCGCGGACCCGGGTGAGAACCGGCTGTCGCCAGGACGCAGCAGGGGGCCCGGCACGCCCGTCGCACCCCTCCGCGGCGCTCGCCATGGCGGGGGCCTGCCCAGAACCCTGCCCAGCCTGCTGCGGCAGACCTTCATCAACCAGTCCACCGGGAAAGCCGCAGCGACCGAGACTCATGCCTGCACCGGGATTCCTCTCTCGACACTGCAGGCTTGAGCACCGCTTCGCCTGGGCACTGCTGCTCACCCTGCTGGCCTATCTCGGCGGGACGACCGTCTTCCGCGCCGCTTACAGCCAGGCCGAGCGTACGGATTTCACGGTCTACCGCGCTGCGGCACAGGGGGTGCGCGATGGCGGCGACCTCTACGCCGCACACAACACCCGCGGCTGGGGCTACGTCTATGCGCCGCCATTCGCTCTGCTGATGACACCGTTCGCGCTGATTCCGGTCGCCTGGGGCGCGCTGATGTGGTTCCTGCTGTCGCTGTTTCTCAGCGGATGGGCCTTGAAGATGGCCTGTGAGCAGGGTGACACTCCTGATCGACGCTGGCCATGTGCAGTGCTCAGCCTCGCCGTGCTGCCCTGGTTCGTGTCCGGCATCACCCGCGGTCAGGCATCTGAGCCGATGGTCTGGATGGTGGTGGCCACGGTCTTCTGGACGCTCCGCGGCAAGCCGTGGCGGGCCGGAGCGAGCCTGGACGCGGCCATCCTGCTGAAGGTCTTTCCGGCGCCGCTGCTCCTCTGGCTCGTCTGGCGCCGGAACTGGCGCGCGCTTGCCGGGGCCGCCGTCACCCTGACGCTGGGCGGACTGCGCCTGCCGGGGCTCGTCCGCGGCTGGCAGCACAACCTCGATGACCTGCGCGAATGGCATACGCTGATGTGGCAGCCGGCGCTCGCCAGCAATACCGCGTGCTGGAACAACCCGCTCTACGGCATCAAGCAGGTGCGTACACAAGAGGATGCCGACGTGGCGCTGCTTGGCCAACTGCAGCAGCAGGTTGTGGATCTCCCGCCGGCCGCGGGGGTCCAGTCCACTGGTCGGCTCATCGAGGATCAGCAGCTCCGGCCTGCTGACCAGCGCACGGGCGAGGGCAAGACGCTGCTGCATGCCGCGTGAAAACGCCCCGATGGGCCGGGCCGCATTGCGATCCAGCCCCACCATGCGCAACAGATCAGCGACAGGCTCCTGCGGGCCATAATCCTAGGATCATAGATGCTTGCATACCAGGCAAGGTAGCCCTCGGCGCTCATCCATGCGTAGAAACCCGCTTGCTCCGGCATCACCCCGACGCGACGCCGCACCGCCATCAGGTCGGTATGCGCCGCATCGAACAGCCGCAGCTCACCGCCGTCCGGTGAATACAGCCCGAGCAGGACGGCGATAGTCGTGCTCTTGCCGGCCCCGTTCGGACCGAGCAGCCCATAGATCTCGCCCTTGTCGATATGGACGTTTATGTCCTGCAGGATGAGCCGCCCTTGCAGCGTCAACCTTGATATGGTTGGCATCGACCAACATGGCCGAATCCTCCTCGAGCGGGCCATTCTCGCGGCAACGAGCAGGCTCCGGCGACGGCCCAGGGACACACACCGGTGACATTTATGCTCTCCCGGGAATGCTCCGGCCCATGACTTAGCGAGTCCTTAGCCGCTGGCACGCACTCCTCCCACGATAACCGGGTCCCAGTCCCGCTGGGGCAAAATAGCCGCCCGTCCTGCGCTTGGCCGTTGCGCCTACGGCTGTCCTAAGGTTCCCGGGGGTATAAACGCTGCACTCGATGCCCAGTAACACCGAGCCGCTCATCCCAGACCCGGCAGTTGAGCCCCCATGGCTACCCTGAGCCGAGGAGTGCGCAAGAACGGCCGATCGATCGATGATCCGAAAACCGGTGAGGTCGCGAATCGCTGCGGTGCTGACATGACTACTTACGAATCAGTATGTTAGAGCGATTCGTCTTCGATGGCCCGGAGCTTGCTGCACCATCACAAGCGGCCTGGCGTCGTTAGTAGAAGATGGCTCATGGCACTTTCTTCCAGATCTTTCTCCCACACGGGGTGATGATGAATAGCGACAGCAAACAGATTCTCAGCAAGGTTCCGGAAGTGACGCTCTTGTTCTGGATCATCAAGATCCTGGCCACAACCCTCGGCGAGACCGGCGGCGATGCCGTGTCCATGTCGATGCACGTCGGCTACCTCGCAGGCACGGGGATATTCGCAGCGGTTTTTCTGGCGGCCGTTCTTGTACAGATCTCCGCGAAGAAATTCCATCCTTTCGTGTACTGGATGACCATCATTGCGACAACCACCGTCGGGACGACCTTGGCGGATTTTGCAGACCGCTCCCTGGGGATCGGCTATGCGGGCGGGACCGCCATCCTGTTTATGTTGCTTATGGCCTCGCTGCTCATCTGGCACCTGACCCTCGGCTCGGTTGCGGTGGACACCGTAAGCTCACCAAGATCCGAGCTGTTCTACTGGACCACGATCATGTTCTCTCAGACCCTGGGCACCGCTCTCGGTGACTGGATGGCCAGCACGGCGGGCCTGGGCTACGAAGGCGGGGCTATCGTCTTCGGCGCGATGCTGGCAATCATCGCCGCGGCGTATTTCCTGACGAGGGCCTCCAGCACGTTGCTCTTCTGGGCGGCATTCATCCTGACGCGCCCGCTGGGGGCCGTCGTCGGTGACTTCCTGGACAAGCCGATCAGCAGCGGGGGCTTGGACCTGAGTCGGTTTTCGGCATCGGCCACCCTGCTGGCATTAATCGTGTTGTTCATCTTCTCGTTTTCCCACAGGCCGGCGGCACGGGCCCATTGAGAACGGGCCTCACTCAGCGCCCGCTCGCCCCCTGGCGGGGCTCGCCGCTCTGCGAGAAGATGACGGGGAAGACAACGGCAGGAGCTTGCATGCGCGTGCTAGTGGTCGAAGACGATCCGATGATCGGTGATGCCGTGCAGTTGGGCCTGAAGGAGGCCTCCTACGCCGTCGATTGGGTGCGCGACGCGGGGGCAGCGCTGCATACCCTGTCCTGTCAGCACTATGACATCGTGCTGCTCGACCTCGGCCTGCCCGGCAAGGACGGCCTGGAGATCCTGCACAGCGTCCGCAACGCCGGCAATCCGGTCGCGCTGCTGATCATCACTGCGCGCGATAGCGTTGAGCACCGTATCCGCGGGCTCGACGGCGGAGCCGACGACTACCTGCTCAAACCCTTCGAGATGGCCGAGCTGCTGGCGCGCATGCGCGCCGTACTGCGCCGCAAGGGTGGAACGGGCGCACCGCTGCTCAGCAATGGCGTCGTCTGGCTTGATCCGGCCACCCACGAGGCCCGCACCGGCGCAGTGGGGCCGGTGCGCCTGTCGAATCGGGAATTCGCCCTGCTGCATGCCCTGATGCTGCGTCCCGGCGCGATCCTGTCCCGCGGCGAGCTCGAAGAGCGGATCTATGGCTGGGGCGAAGAGGTCGAGAGCAATGCGGTCGAGTTCCTGATCCACAACCTGCGAAAAAAGCTCGGCGTCGAGGTGATCAAGAATGTGAGAGGCGTGGGATGGATGGTCTCAAAGGCCGGATGAAGGACTCCGTCCAGCTGAGACTGTCGGTCTGGCTGTCGCTGGTCATCCTGGCGGCTGCGCTGATAGCCGGCCTCGTCGCCTTCCTGGCGACCTTCAACGAAGCGCACGAGCTGCAGGACGATTTGCTGCGCCAGGTCGCCGCCCTGTTCGACCAGCACCACCTGCCCATTCCCCAGAGCCCCGAGTCAAGCCGGTTGTCCGATCGCGACCAGGATGCGCATCTGCAGGTAAGGGTGCTCCCCGCTGCGCCGCCGCGCCCCGGCCGCGGCGCAGCCTTGGAGACAGCCTTGCCGGCGACCTTGACCGAGGGTGTGCAGACATTCGCGGTCGGCACCAAGACCTACCGCGCGCTGGTCAAGACCCTGGGCTCGGGCAAGCGCATCGCGGTCACCCAGGAGACCGACGTGCGCGATGAGATCGCCCGCGACAGCGCCTTGAGCAGCCTGATGCCCCTGCTCATCCTGGTGCCTGTGCTGCTGGCGGTGGTTGCCGCTCTGGTACGCAAGATCTTCAGGCCCTTGGCGCAGATCTCCGCGGAGGTCGATCGGCGCGGCGAGCAGGAGCTGCACCCCATCGGTCCCCAGCCCTTGCCCAGCGAGGTGCGGCCGTTTGCCATGGCCATCAACCGGCTGCTGCAGCGGGTCGCCCAATCCATGCAGGCACAGCAAAGGTTTGTCGCGGACGCGGCGCACGAGCTGCGCTCCCCCCTGACCGCACTGTCGCTGCAGGCCGAGCGACTCGCCGACGCGGACATGTCCAACACGGCCCGCGAGCGACTTGCGACCCTGCGCACTGGCATCGAGCGCAGCCGCATCCTGCTGGACCAACTGCTGACGCTCGCCCGGGCTCAGGCGGCCTCCGCCAGGCCGGGCACCCTCATCGAAGTGGCGCTCGTGTACCGGCGCGTGCTGGAAGACCTGATCCCGCTGGCGCAGGCCAAAGGGATCGATGTCGGCGTCCTGGGTGATGCGGGTCTGCAGGTACCGGGCGACGAGATCGACCTGATAGCCATCGTCAAGAACCTGGCGGACAACGCGATCCGCTATACACCGGCCGGCGGACGCGTGGACCTTTCGGCGACCCGGACGCCCGGCGCCGTGCTGCTCGAGGTGGAGGATAACGGCCCCGGCATCCCGGAATCCGAGCGTCAGCGCGTTTTCGACCCTTTCTACAGAATGCTCGGCAGTTCGGAGATCGGCTCCGGACTCGGCCTTGCGATCGCCAAGACCATCACCGAGCGGCTCGGCGGCAGCATCCGACTGGCGGATGCCGCCCGATCGGCCCATGGGCTGAGGGTCAGCGTCAGCCTGCCGGCGGCGCAGGCCCCTGGCTGACCAGCCAGGGGCCTCGCGCTCCCCTGTGGGGGTCCCCCGGCCCTCTGCCTTGACTCATCGCCGGCCCCCGCCCAGTATGGCGACATGCGATTCCTGGACCTCCCTGGGCTCCTGGCCGGTCTGATGCTGGCAGTGCTCTGTCTGTGCGCCCCCGGGGCGGGCGCGGTCGAGTTTCCCCCGAAACCGCCAAAGACCGATTTCTTTGTCGACCAGGCGCAGCTGATTGGTCAGCCGCAGCGCGAGGCGATCAACAAGACCGCATCGGCCCTGCTCAAGGACGAGCGGATTCCGCTGTTCGTGGTCACCATCACCGCCCTGTCCGCTCAGGGTGCCAGCGGGCTGGGGGTGGACGGCTACGCCCGGCAGCTGTTCGACGCCTGGGGGATTGGTACTCCGGATCGCAACTACGGGATACTGCTGCTGGTATCCGCGGGTGATCGCAAGGCCCGCATCGAGCTGGGGGCGGGCTTTGCGCACCGCTACGACACCCAGGCCGACGACATCATGCACTCGCTGATCATCCCGGCGTTCCAGCGCGAGGACTACTCCACGGGCATTGCCGATGGCGTGCGCGGCCTGGACGCCATGGCCCGCGGCCTGCAGCTGCCGAAGCCGAAGGCCCCCTGGTGGCTTTGGCCAGCGCTCATCGGCGGCGCGATCCTGTTCGCCACGATGATCTACAACCTGTTCAAATCCGGCAGATCCGGCTGGGCCTGGGCGCTGCTCGCGGCATTGGCCGTGGTGATCTTTTTCGTCCTGCGGGCCGCGGCCTCGGGCGGCTCGGGCGGCGGATTCGGCGGCGGCTCCTCGGGCGGCGGCGGGGCCACGGGCTCCTGGTAGGCGCCGATGATCAAGGCGAGCACAGTGTTCAGCGATCAGGCCCGCCGGCGCATCGAGGCAACGGTAAGCGAGGCCGAGCGCTCCACCAGCGGCGAGATCGTGCCGGTCGTCGCCACGGTCTCGGGGCGCTATGATCGGGCCGAGGACCTGTTCGGCCTACTGCTCGGGCTCGCCGCGCTGGCCGTCGTCTGGATCATTTTCCAGGGTGTGAGCCACATCCCCTGGACCGAGAGTCACACCCCGAGTCTGGGGCTGATCCCCGTCATTGTGATCGTCGCCGCCGGCTTCATCGTCGGCGCCGCCCTGGCCACCCGCTTCCCCATCCTGCGCCTGCCCTTGGTTCCTCGCAGCGAGATGCGGGAGGAGGTGGAGCGGCGCGCCCTGGAGGCCTTCCAGCGCTACCGCATCCGCGCCACCGCCGCCGGTACCGGGGTACTGATCTACGTCTCGCTCTACGAGCGCATGGTCAGAGTGGTCGGCGAAGACGCCATCGCCGCCCGGCTCGGGCCCCAAGACTGGGACGCCGTCTGCGACCTGGTGGTGCAGGGCATGAAGAGCGGCCGTGCGACAGATGGGCTCGAACAGGGCATCCGCAAGAGCGGCGAGCTGCTCGCCCGCCACTTCCCGGTCCGACCCGATGACGTGAACGAGCTGGCGAACACCCTGGTGCTCGTCGACTGAGATCCGGGCACGCGGGGTCAGGCAGCGAGCTTGCGCAACGGCGAGCGGCGGGCGCGACGTCACAACCGGTGTGACGGGCGCCCCCGGTAACGCCCGCCGCCCACGCGCTCCGCGGTGTTATCGTAGAAAGCATGAGCCCGAGTGATCTCCCCCAGCCGTCTTCGACGAGCAACGAGCAGGTCTGAGCCCGTCGGTGTCGGGATCAGGCACTGACCTGTTTGTAACGCTCTGCCCGGACAGTCCCTCCTATACTGGTGAAGATGAAGCCACAAGCCTGCGGCCCCGAAGCTGGCGCCACCGCGGCGCCTGAGCCGCTGGGTATGGGCCCGACGATCTCACTCGCCAGATGACATTCGACGTTTCAATCACGGACGAATCTGCCCAGATCCCGGTCGTCGTAGACATGGACGGGACGCTGATCGCGACCGACGTGCTGGTCGAAGGCGCGGTGGTGCTGCTCAAGCGCAACCCGCTGAGCGCGTTGCGTATGCTCGGCTGGCTGACCCAGGGCAAGGCCCAGCTCAAGGCCCGGATCGCCGAGCAGGCACCCTTGGACGTGGCCCACCTGCCCTATCGACCGGAGGTGCTGGAGTATCTCCAGGCGGCACGCGCCCAGGGCCGACGTGTCGTGCTGGCGACCGCGGCCGACGCCCGGGTGGCCCAGCAGGTCGCCGACCGGCTGGGCCTGTTCGACACCGTGCTCGCAAGCGATGGGGAGCTCAACCTGACCGGCGAGCAGAAGCGCCGGCGCCTGGTGGCGGAGCTCGGAGAGAAGGGCTTCGACTACCTGGGCAACGCCCGCCCCGATATCGCAGTGTGGCGCTCCGCGCGAACCGCGGTGGTGGTCGGAGGCAGCGCCGCGCTGCGGCGGCGGGTCGCCGAGGTCGCGACCCTGGGTGAGGTGCTGGACGGAGGGCGTGGGGGCCCGGCCGACTACGTCGGGGCCCTGCGGCTGCACCACTGGCTGAAAAACCTCCTGGTGTTCGCACCGCTGCTCGCCGCGCATCAGATCACCCAGCCCGCCCCGCTCGGGCAGGCCGGGCTGGCCTTCCTAGCCTTCAGCCTGTGCGCCTCGGCGGTCTATCTGTTCAACGACCTGATGGACCTGGAGGCGGACCGCCATCACCCCCACAAGCGCCAGCGCCCGATCCCTGCCGGCAGGGTGCCGGTGAAGTGGGCTCTCACCGCATTGCCCATACTCCTGATCACCAGCCTGGCGCTGGCGCTGATGTTGCCCTGGGGCTTGATCACCGTAATCAGCGTCTACCTGGGGCTCAACCTCGCCTATTCCTTGAGCCTCAAGGCGGTCCCTATCCTGGATGTGCTGATCCTGGCCGGCCTCTACACCCTGCGCATCATCGCCGGCTCGGTGGCGACCGACGCCTGGATGTCGACCTGGCTGCTGGCGTTCTCCATGTTCCTGTTCCTGAGCCTGGCCTTGGTCAAGCGCTACGCGGAGCTGCATGGCCATGCGCGCCGTGGACGGTGCGCGCGCCAGGGCCCGTGGCTACCGGCTCGACGATGCCGAGCTGCTCGCCTCGCTGGGGGGCGGCGCCGGCTATCTCGCGGTGCTGGTGCTGGCGCTCTACATCGACAGCGGGACCAGCCATGCCCTGTACGCCCACCCCCAGGTCCTCTGGGCCCTGTGCGTGCTGCTGCTGTACTGGATAAGCCACCTCTGGCTGATGGCCCATCGCAAACTCATGGACGATGACCCGCTGATATTTGCCGTGCGCAATCCTGTGAGCCGCGCCCTGATCGCGCTCATGGCGCTCGCGGTGTTGATCGCGGTCTAGCGCTCACATGACGCAGCTCAACTTTCCAGCGCTTATCCTTGCATCCCTGCTGGCCGCGCCGGGTCCGGCGAGCGCCCGTGCGACCATAGCTGCGATGGTCGCGCGCCCGCAGCAGGCGCAACAGTATGCCGCCGAGGTCCCGAAAACCATCGTCGAGCTGCAGCAGTTCCGCCGCACCCAGACGCGGCCGGCGGCAGGTCCCCACGGCAGGCAGGGTACGGCCACACTGATCGATCTCAATCCCGTGATCGGCGTCTGGTACCTGCTGTCCCTGGATTGGGGCGACGGCAGCCCGCACGACTACCATCTGGAGAATGCCACTCCCGACACCCAAACGGTGACGCTCGACGCCGCGCCCGGCAGCGGTCTGATGCTGAGCGACGCCGCCGGGCGACACCCTTGCCCGCTCTGGTCCGACCGGCTGCTGGAAACGGCGGCTACCGGTGCCGGCCCCTACGTACCTGTTTGCGACGGCCGGCTGTACCTTCACACAGCGGCAAAAGGGCGACGCAGCAACCTGGAGGCGGTCGTGGAATTCCTACGCGACAACGTCTGGGGGGGCGAGGAGGTCGTGACCCTGGCCAAGGAGACGGTGCTGAAGGACGCCGGGCGCGAGCAGGCCGAGCTTGGGATTGGGAGCAGCCTGGCACCGCCGCCCCCCGGGGCCGCCCACATGCCCGTCCCGGCACGCCTCGACCCTGGCTATGCAGAGCGCCAGATCGGCCGCGGGAGCCTGGGCATACGGGTCGCCGACGCCGATGACAGGACGCTCCCGGTGGGTCGCTGGACCCCGGCCCGGGATGTGAAAGGCACATTCCTGAGCCTGATCGCCCCCGAGGCCATCGCGCCGGAGATCCTGCGCAGCCACCGCGACCGCGCCAATGCCCTGGACGCCAAGGAGTCTTCCGCCCTGGTGTACCTGATCGCCTTCGACCTCCACCGGTTCGAGCTCGGCTTCGGACTGGGCACCGATCACCCCCGGGTCGACTGGTCAGTGCGTCCGCCGAAGGCGGTCCGCCCACAAGGACTGCCCGGGCCGGACGGCATCGACAGCATCAAGCCGTTGATCACCACCGGCATGGTCCCACCCTACGACGCCGCGCGTACCGCGGCCGCTTTCACCGGCAGCTACAAGCGTTACCACGGCGCGTTCAAGTACGGCGACCTCGCCCTGCGAAACTTTGGGACCCATTACGGCTTCATCCAGGAGGGCGTGGTGCTGAGCAAGCTCCAGCCGGAGCTGTCGACCCTGTACGTGCTGCAAGACGGCTCGGTGCACATGCACGCCTGGACCGAAGCGGACAACCGCAAACTGGCACAGGTGCGCTATGCGCGCCAAAGCGGCGTGCCGCTGGTGGAATGGGACAGGGCCAGCGGGGAGCCGATCCCGGGGGCGCTGGTCAATCGCTGGGGGGCCGGCAACTGGTCCGGCTCGGCGGAGGAATCCCTGCGCACGGTGCGTGCCGGGGCCTGCCTGCAACGCACACCGGACTCCCAATACCTGATATACGCCTATTTTTCCAACGCCACTCCCTCGGCCATGGCGCGGGTGTTTCAGGCCTATGGCTGTCACCACGCCATGCAACTGGACATCAACGCCCCGATCCTCACCTATCTGGCGGTCTACCCCGGTGGCGGCATCGAGCCCGCTGTGCAATACCTGGTTCAGCCCATGGTGGAGGCCGACCGGCAGGTCAACGGTCGCCCGGTTCCCCGGTTCCTCGGGCTGCCCGACAACCGGGACTTCTTCTATCTGACACGTCGCGAGGGGGGACCCACATGAGCCGATCCCGGCAGGCATGGTATCTGGGCGGGGCGCTGCTGGCGGCAGCGGCGACGGCACACGCTGGGGGCGGCGGGGCCAGCCTGGAGCGGCAGAATACGGTTCTGCTCCAGAAACTGCAGCAGGTGCACGGCCTGAGCGCCGCGCAGATCGCCCGGATACGGGAGATCTTCCGGCGCTCGGGCTTTGTGGGACAGGGCAACCCTGCCATCGCCCGACATCCGGCAACGCCGCAGCAGTGTCAGGCCAAGCTCGAGGCGCGCGGCCTGAGCTATGCCAACCCGGCGTTCGAGCGCATCTGCGGCGCCAAGTACATGGCACCGCTCTACGACCCGGCTGGCCAGCGCGCAGCCGATGCCAAGGCCTGTATCGATCAGTTCGAATTTCCCGATATCCCCTGCGAATACCCGGTGGTCTGGGTCAGGGCCCGGGAGGCCGCCGAGCTGTGCGAGGCGGAAGGCAAGCGCCTATGCGACGCCCACGAATGGGAGGGCGCCTGTGCGGGCTCGCTGTTGGCGCCGGACTATCGCTTCGACCTGGCGCAGGGTGTGAGCCCCAAGACGGCCGTGGCGCGCATGGCCAAGGCCCACAACGCCAAGTATGCGGCGAGCAAGCAGTGGAGCTACGGCCCCGAGTATCAGAAAGGGATCTGCGCGGCAGCCAGCCAGAAGACCCCGGGCTGCCAGGGTGGGGGCTGGACCCAATGCGGCTCAAACACCTACCCCACCGGGGATTTTCCCGACTGCAAGAGCAGCCTGGGCGTGTACGACCTGAACGGCAACGCGGCCGAGCACATGAATCTGCCGCTCAATCCCGGCGAGATGGCCAGCCGCGGCAGCAAACAGCTGGGCTATACCGAGATGAAAGGAAGCTGGTTCATCTTCGACAGCTACCGGGCCCACCCGGACTGGTGCCGCTGGCGTGCGCCCTTCTGGCACGGCAGCCGGGTCATGGACGCGCACAGCCACGAGAACTACCACCTGGGCTTTCGCTGCTGCAAGACCCTCGATGGGGCTCAGAGCGCCGGCGACTGACCTGCGCCCGCGCGCGGCGACGCGCGAGACAGGGACGCCTCCAGACGCGCCAGGCGGATCGGCCGCTCTGGGATCAGCTGGGAAAGGATCTCCACCGGGCCTTCGTCGCTCAGGATAGTCGCCAGATCCCGGTCTTCCAGCACCTTGTGCACCGAGGTCGGCTTGCCGTCGACGTACATGAGGTCGCTCACGAGGCGGATGCCGTGGCTGTAGTCGGCGTAGTTGGCGCCGTGGACAGTGCTGAGCGGCTGAATCGGCTGACCGTCCGGCTTGTGCCAGCCATAGATGGCGATCCGCCCCGGATGCGTGGCCAGTCGGTTGGACACCACCACGTCCTTCTTGTGGCCCGAGATCAGGGCGCCGAGCGCGATGCCCAGGGAGCTGCGCTGCTCGCGGATGCTGCGGTCGTGCCGGACATAGTAGGCCGTGGTGCGCATCTGTGGCCCCGCCTGCATGGGCTGGGGGCGCAGATGGGCGGTGGACTGCCGGTAGACGGCGTCGACAATCTTGCGGGTGGGGAGGACGAACCCGAATCGCTCGGCGATTGCGGTGGCGGTGTGGAGGTCCATGGGGATGCGCAGGAAGTCGCGGTCGGCGCCGATGGCCAGGTAGTCCGGCATGACGCAGATGGTCGCCGTGACCTTGCGCCCGCTGGGGAGCTGCGCCCTGAATTTGACCGGCTTGAGCCGGCGCAGGAACCCCGGCAGGTTGCCGCGCAGGATCTCGCGCTCGATGGCGGCCTCGCGCTGTCTCGGGTCCTCGCCGGTGACCTCAGCGGCGAACTGGGCACCGTCGGGCGCGGACGCCAGCCGCGCCGGGATCTCCCGGGTGAGACCCGCCGGGCAGGCGGGATCGGCAGCGACAGCGGCGCTCACCAGCCCCGGCCAGATGCCCAGCATGAGCAACGCCGCGCCGCATGGGCGGAGAATTTGGGCCAGATCCACGGCAATCCCTCCCCTGCTGGTGTTTACCACAAAAAATTTCAATGACCGTATACTACGAGCCTGGTGATAAGGTCAACCAAGGAGATTGGTCGACTTCTTGGCTCGTAGCGAGGGAATCGGGGTCGAGGCGCCATCCTTATGAGTCAACGGCTAGCCCCGTGGGAGCCCATTCGCAAAGGCTACCTCCTGCTTCATCCAAGGCTCGGCGCGACAATGCGGGGCTCTCGCCAATAAGCCCGAGTTATCGCTGCAGATCGAGCCTTTCGCGCCGGCCCCCGGCGTCCAAGCCATAGAAGAAATTGAATTGCATGAGCCAAAAGTAAGGTCCGGTGACGAAGCAATCGCATCTGTCGCGAGCGATGCGCTGCGTGCCTCAGCGCATGCTACGCTGAGTCCTTGCCGCGTCCGGCCTGGCGACGTCCGGCAGGCCGGACGGCCCAACAGAGGTAGCGGAAACGCATAGGTTGCCCTCAATGGCATACGCCCTGCTCGTAGCGGCCCTGACGCTCAACGCCCTTGCCAACATGCTGCTCAAGGCCGGCGCCCAGGACCTCGGCGGTCTCGGAGAGCCACACCTGGTGCAACGGGTCCTCGCCAGCCCCTATCTGCTCGCGGGGCTCGGGCTGTTCGCCCTCAACGTGGTGTTTTACATCGCGGCGTTGACCCGCCTGAGCCTGTCGGTCGCCTATCCGGTGATGGTCGCCGGCGGACTCGTGGTCGTGGTCCTGGGCTCGGCCCTGTGGCTGCGCGAGACGGTCACACCGCTGCAATGGTCCGGGATCGCGCTGCTGATCCTGGGCATCGCCCTGGTCACCCACCGGACTGCGACATGAGCGCCACGCGCTGCCTGGTCACCGGGGGGGCCGGCTTCATGGGCATCAACCTGGTGCGCTACCTGCTGCAGCGCGGCTATGCGGTGCGCTCCCTGGACATTGCCCCTTTCAGCTATCCCGAGCGGGACCGGGTGGAGCTGGTCGAGGGCGACATCCGGGACCCCAAGACCGTGGACCAGGCGATGGCGGAGGTGGATCTGGTGTTTCATTGCGCAGCCGCGCTGCCGCTGAGCCCGCCACCGGACATTCGATCCTCGATCGTCGACGGCACCCAGAACCTGCTGGCGAGCGCCCTGCAGCACGCCGTCTCTCGGCTGATCTACATCTCCTCCACCGCCGTATACGGCATCCCCGACCACCACCCGCTACAGGAGACGGACAGCCTGCAGGGGGTCGGGACCTACGGGCAGGCCAAGATCGACGCGGAGGCGTGCTGTCGGGAATTTCGCGGCCGGGGCCTGTGTGTGCCCATCCTGCGCCCCAAGACCTTCGTCGGTCCGGAGCGACTGGGGGTGTTCGCGATCCTTTACGACTGGGCCAGCGACGGCAAGAACTTCCCCCTCATCGGTGGCGGCAGCAACCGCTACCAGCTGCTCGACGTGGAAGATCTCTGCCAGGCTTGCCTGCTGTGCGCCACGGGGCCCGAGGGACTCGCTAACGACACCTTCAATGTGGGTGCCAAAGCCTTCTGTACCATGCGGGAAGACTTCCAGGCGGTGCTCGACTGCGCCGGCCACGGCAAACGGATCATCGCCATTCCCAGCGGGCCGGCGATCCTTGCCTTGCGCGTGCTGGAGCTGCTGCACCTCTCCCCACTGTATCGCTGGGTGTACGAGACCGCGGGCACCGACAGCTTCGTCTCGATCGAGCACATCGAGACCCGGCTCGGCTACACCCCCAGGTTCTCCAATCGCGACGCGTTGATCCGCAACTATCGCTGGTACCTGGAGCACCGCGCCGAGGTACAGGGCAGCACCGGCGTCTCTCACCGCGTGCAGTGGCGGCAGGGCTTCCTGCGGCTGCTCAAGGCGCTGTTCTGAGCCGTTACCGGCACTGGCTGCAGGCGCGGGCCAAGCGGCGCCCAGCGGGGGCTCGGCGAGAGATGCGAGCTAACCCTTGGCAAAGTAGGTTTCGGCGAGTCTGACGGCTTCCCCCGGACCGTCCTCGGCTTCAATTTCGCCGGAGAGCTCCTTGGCGCGCCGCACCATCCGGGAATCGCTGGCGGCGCAACCGATCAGCGCGGCCAGCCTGGAGCTATCGAGCTGCTTGACCGGGATCGGCGCGGTGCCTGCCCCGACTCGCTCGAGCTGGCGTGACCAGAACAGCTGATCCCAGGCCGCCGGCACCGGCACGCTGGGGACCCCGGCGCGCAGCACCCAACCGGTGGTCCCGGCGCCGGCATGGTGGACCACGGCGCTGACCCGCGGAAACAGCCAGCGGTAAGGCACGGCTTCGGCCATGAAGACACCGCTGGGGACCCGCACGACCGCGGGCGGCGGATAGCCTGCGGTGATGATGATACCGCGACGCCCGGATCTCTCTACTGCCTCGAGGATCAAGGTCCAGAAGCGCTCGGCCCCGAACAGCTTGACGCCGATCTCAAGTCCCCGCCCCAGGGCGATGCATACCGGAGGCTCACCGTCCTGCACAAAGTGCGCGATGTCCACGGAAGGCGGCCCGGCGGGACGCTCCAGGAACCAGTACCCGGTGACATGAGCGGACTCGGGCCAATCCTGTGGCTTGGGCAGGAAGCTCGGGCTGTAGCCGTACAACACGGGCAAGCCCGCAAACAGGGCCTCGAAAAAACCCCGGTCATGGCGATCCCGTGCCGGTAGGCCCAGAATCGCCTTCCTCGCCTTTTTCATAGGGTACCAGACCAGGGCCCGCACCATGCGCGCGGCCAGCCGGTAGGTCGCGCGGTTCAAACCGGGACGCTTCGACCAGAATCGCGCCATGAGTGGGCACGGAAAGGCGCCCGTGATCCCCTCGGGACTGAAAAAAGTCGGCAAATAAGGCACTTTGAGCTTCTCCGCGAGGTCGTATGCGGTGACGAAGCTGAGCATGCTTTCCGACGATGTCAGCGCGTCGGCATCTCGGAACGCATCCAGCGCGCTGGCCAGCTGTATTTCTATATGCCGATCCAGCCACTCGCCTTGTCGAAGTTGGGCACGGATCCGCCCCTTGCTCTCGTCCGGAGGCTTGGGGCCCGCCACGGGGACGCATGCGACACCCTGGGACCGGACAAAGGGCTCGAACTTGTCCTCGCAAAGCAGTTGAGGCTGGTGCCCCCGACGCTGGAAAGCCTTGGCGAGCGCGACGTACGGCTCGACGTCTCCCCGGGAGCTTTGCGACACGGCGGTGAGAATCCCTATCTTCATCAGCGAATGCTCCTAGTCCGGTGATCCGTGCCTCTGCCAAGTGTTTATCAGACTCCGATCAAGGCAAAGCGGGAGCGTCTGGGATACAACCCGTCCGGCTCGGCGACAAGGGGCGGAGCGCTCGCTTCGAAAGGCCGCCCCCTTGGCACTCGCACCAGCAGGTTGTTTCCGGTCACTGCGATGAGCCTAAAAACCGCAGTTGGAACCGCCAAGACGCCAAGGACACAAAGGCAGACAAGCACCGAGAGTGAAAGAACCCGCTTCACCCAAAGGGTGACGCCCGTTTCCAGGAAATTTCCTTTAAAAAACATGGCGATCTTGGCGCCTTGGCGGTTCAAATGCTCTTTCTAGGATGAGGCCTCCCGGAAACGGGCGGGAGGGCTCTCCAATCGCCCGGTATGATTCTGCGTTTCGGCCGTCGGTTGCAAGTGCAGGTTTCCGGGGGATGCAACAGCGGCTGCCCGAGGCCGGGAATGGCCGGCCGGGGCAACCGATCCCTGCGCGGTCAGAGCGGTGCCGGCTAGGCGTCATGGGACTGCGGATCGGAGGAAAACAGCAGACTCAGCTCTGCGCCCGGCTCCCGGTTGGCCACCTCCACCCGCGCGTGCATGGCGAGCGCGAGCTGCTGCACCAGGGCCAGGCCGATGCCGGTACCGACGGTCTCGCGGGTGAGCTCACCCTGGGAGCGATAGAAGAGGCGGAAGATCTTCTTCATCTGGTCGCGGGGCACGCCCGGTCCGTAGTCGCGCACGCTGATCACCAGCTTGCCTGCCTGCAGACGCCGCGCACGTACATCCACGGTGCGGTTCTCGGCCTTGGCGGAGAACTTGATAGCATTGTCCACCAGGTTGATGAGGATCTGACTCAGCAGGTCCCGGTCGACGCGTACCACGGCCTCCTCCGCCCCGCCCTCGCAGCCGATATTCAGCACGAACCCCGCGCGCTCGACCTGGGAGCCGAGCTTGGAGCGGGCCTCGTCGATCAGCTCCGCGACCCTGGCCGGCCGGAGATCGACGCGCAGCTCGTTGCGGGTCATGCGTGCCAGCTGCAGGACATTGTTGATCAGGCGGGTGAGTCGCTCACTCTCATCGCAGATGTACGCATAGTAGGTCCGCTTCTTGTCCTCGTCGGCCCAGCCCTCGCGCAGCATCTCCCCGTACATCCGGATCGAGGTGAGCGGGGTCTTGAGCTCGTGGCTCACCGCGGAGACGAAATCCTGCTGCTGGCGGGTGAGATCGATCTGTCCGGCGGCCAGCCGGTAGAGCAGGTAGAAGCCGCCGACCAGCACCACACCCAGAATCGCGGCGACCCACCCGATCAGGGCCGCGCCCGGGCCTGCGGGCAGCCGGTTCACGCTGAAGATCAGCTCCAGCTCGCTGAGCGGGGCGGCGAGGCGTGCCTGGTAAAGCAGCGCCCCCTTCAGCTCCTCGGCGCTGGACAGGTAGCGGTCGCCGCCGCCGGCGGCCATGGCCGAGAGCAGGTTGCCGCGAAAGGCGACTGCCAGATCACTCAGCTGCGCCAGGGCGCTGTCGCGAAACGCGCGCCCGAAAGACTCCTCGAGAAACGCGCGCTGGTCGATCAGGGCACCCTGGATGTAGCGCTGGCCGTCGCGCCAAACCTTGCGAAACAGCACGAAATGGCCGCTGTCGAGCAGGCTGAGCTCGAAGGGGTCGATCTCGCTCTCGAAGGCGGTGACGCGGGAGACGGATTCGGCCTGGTCCTTGAGACCTTCACGCGGTGCGGCCGCGACCGGCGGCTCGGGGAGCGCGCTGCGCTCCTTGCGCACGCCGCGCTTGTCCACCAACGCACTCTTGGCAGCGAAGAGCTGGCGCTGCGCCCGCTCCCGGATCGCCGGCGCATAGGGGGCATCGAGCTTGAGGTCCTCGACCCGCCCGAGGGCGTTCGAGGCCTGGGCCTTCTGCTCGTTCTCCGCCGGCGCCCGGACCTTGCTCAGCCGGTCGAAGGCGGCCTGGGCCGGCACCTCTTCGCGCGATTCCGAGCTGGAGGCGGCCTCCGCACCGACACGATAGGCCAGGTCCGCATCGGTCTCCGAGACGTCCGAGCGCAGCAAGCCTGTCGAGGCACCCTCATCGCGCGCGCCCTCGATGGCCGGCGCAGCCGGCCTGGCGACCTTCGACGGCCCCGTCTCCACCAGGCGGTTGCGCGTGAGGATCTGGCGAATGCGCTCCTGCAAGGCGAGCCGCTCGGCCCGCTCCGCGGGCGCGATGCCGTAGGCGGCCGTGTCCCGCTGGGCCCCCGGCAGCAACGGCGTGCTGAGCACGCCCGAGGCGTCGACCTGGAAATAGCCGATCAGCCCGGGCAGGGTCGATTCCACCGGATAGGCCGAGAGCGGCGAGCGCTGCAGGAAATTCGCCCTGGGATCCCCCGCCAGGATCAGGAAGCCGTAATCGGCGAACGACCGCCCCTCCTCCACCCGGATCGCCTCGGTGAGCCGCCCATCGATGCGCTTGGCTACCTCCTCGGCGAGCAGCCGCTCCCGGTGAAAGGACTCCCACTTGAGCTGGCCGTAGGCGTGGCGGATCAGCACGCCGGTCGGGATGGCGAGCGCAAGAAAGAACAGCGCCAGCCAGAGCCGCAGGCGCCGCCTGTCTAGTCCGGCTAGCGAGCGGCGCGCCATCTCAGTCGCAGACCAGCCGGTAACCGGCCCCGCGCACGGTCACCAGATGACGGGGCGCGGCCGGATCGGGCTCGATCTTGCGCCTCAACTTGGCGATGTGGATGTCCACGGTGCGGGTCTCGATCTCGAGCTGCCTGCCGTAGCCCCAGACCTTCGCGAGCAGCTCCTCGCGCGGCACCGGCCGGTCGGCGTTGGCCTGGAGATAACGCAGGATCTCCATCTCGCGGCGCGTGAAGGCGAGGGCCTCGGCCCCGCGCCGCCCGCAAAGATTGCGCGTGTCGATCTCGAGCCCGTCGCCCAGACGGATATGGCTGTCGAGGTCCAGGCCGACGCGCGAGCGGCGCAATACCGCCTGCACCCGCAGCACCAGCTGCGTCACCGAAAAGGGCTTGGCGACATAGTCGTCGGCGCCCAGCGACAGGCCCCGGACGATGTCCTCGTCCTGGGTCTTGGCGGTGAGCATAATGATCGGCTGATCGCGGTCCCGGGCGCGGATGCGGTTGCACACCTCGAAGCCGTCCATGCCCGGCAGCATGATGTCGAGCAGCACCAGATCGACGGTGCCGCTCAGTGCCTTGGCCAGGCCGCCCGGGCCGTCCCCGACGCCTTCCACCTCGTAGCCGTGAAACACGAAGACGTCCATGAGCCCGTTTCGGATCGCGGGCTCGTCCTCGACGATCAGGATGCGGATCTTGCGTTGCATGGCCATTCAGAGCTTAACAACTCGCCTCGCGGGCGACATGTAAATCTTTGGTAAATACCGGCCCGAAGGTTTTACCAAGCCCTGTCTACGACTCTTCGCGCCTCCTCCCTAAGCTGAAATCAGATCTCAGCCAACCGACCGATGGGAGGACCCAGCCATGGCCTTGATTACCCGCGTATCGAGACTGTTTCGCGCCGACCTGCATGCGGTGCTCGACCGCATCGAGGAGCCCGAGGTGCTGCTGCGCCAGGCGGTGCGGGAGATGGAGGAGGAGCTGGCGCAGGACGAGCGTCGGCTCAAATTGATGGCCCACGAGCGTGCCGAGATGGCCACCCGCGCGGCCCAGATCGAGCGCTCGCTCGGGGAGCTGCGCGGTGAGCTCGATGTCTGCTTCGCCGCCGAGAAGGAGGATCTCGCCCGGGTGCTCATCCGCCGCCGGATCGAGGCCGAGCGCCTGCACAGCCACCTGGAGCGCCGTCAGCAGACGCTCGAGCGCGACCTGTCGGGTCTGCGGGCCCGGGTCGAGGAGAACCGCGACCGACTCGAAGCGATGCGCCAGAAGGTCGAGCTGCTGACCGAGGAGGACGCCCCAACCCGCCGCGTGGACGCCTGGGGCGGCCCGGAGCAGGCGGTCCGCGATGAAGACGTGGAGGTCGCCTTCCTCGCCGAAAAGCAGAGGAGGGCACGCTGATGAAAAGGCCCAGCTTCTATCAAGGGGTGGCCTTCGCCCTGGCGGCGAGCCTGGCCGGCGGGGCGGTTCACGCGGCCCTGACCGCGCTGATGCCCGGCACCGGCGGCCTGCGCCTGATCATCGCAGGCACTGGCCTGGCCTACCTGCTCTACCTGTTGAGCCGCAGCCCGGAGCGGATCGGACGGGTCACCACGGTGCTCGCCTGGACCCTGGGTGCGGCGGCGGCCTGGCTCACCGGCCCGCCGCTCGGCCTCTATGTCCTGGCCCATCTGCTGATGCTCTGGCTGGCGCGCTCGCTGTACTTCCACTCGGGCGTGCTCTCCAGCCTGATCGACCTCGGACTGAGCGCCCTGGCGCTGTGCGCGGCGGTCTGGGCCCTGCTGAGCACCGGCAGCGTGTTCGTCGGCCTCTGGTGCTTCTTCCTGGTCCAGGCCCTGTTCGTCGCCATCCCGGAGCGCCTGGCAGGCCGGTTCGTCTCCGCACGACCCGCATCCGCCTCTGAAGACCCCTTCGAGCATGCCCACCGCGCCGCCGAAGGCGCGTTGCGCAGGCTTTCGTCCATCCGTTGAGCCCCCTGGAGGAATCGCCATGAAGACCCGAATCGCAGCCATCGCACTGCTTCTCACCACTGCCGCCGCAGTGGCCTACTATCCCGCCCACCTGAGCCGGCTGGCCGTCAAGACGCCACCGGTGGACCCCCCCACGGGACTGCTCCCGCCGGTCGACCCCGCGGCCAACGAGCGGCACCGGGTCGAGGTGGTGTTCGCGCTGGATACCACCGGCAGCATGAGCGGACTCATCCAGGCCGCCAAGGAGAAGATCTGGTCCATCGCCTCGACCATGGCCTCGGCCCAGCCGGCGCCAGAGATCCGTATGGGTCTGGTCGCCTACCGCGACCGCGGGGACGCATACGTGACCCGGCGTGTCGAGCTTCTTCCGACCTCGACTCGGTCTATGCCGCCCTCATGGACTTTCAGGCCCAGGGTGGCGGCGACGGCCCGGAGAGCGTCAACCAGGCGCTCTACGATGCCGTCCACAAGATGGCCTGGAGCCAGGATCCCAAGACCTACAAGGTGGTGTTCCTGGTGGGTGACGCCCCGCCGCACATGGATTACCAGGACGACGTGAAATATCCGCAAAGCCTTGAGGAGGCCGGCCGGCGCGGCATCGTGGTCAACACCGTGCAATGTGGCACCCTCGGCAGCACCACGCCGGAATGGCGACGGATCGCCCAGCTCGGGCAAGGCCGCTACTTCCAGGTCGACCAGGCGGGTAGCGCCGTGGCGGTGGCCACGCCCTTCGACGAGAAGCTCGCCAGGCTTTCCGCCGAGCTCGACGACACCCGCCTCTACTACGGCAGCGAGGAGGAGAAGGCCAAGAAGCAGGCCAAGGTCGAGGCTACGGACAAGCTGCACGCCGCTTCCTCGGTCGAGGCCCAGGCTCGGCGCGCCACGTTCAACGCCTCCAAGAGCGGGGAGAAGAACCTGCTCGGCGAGGGCGAGCTGGTCGACGCAGTGACCAGCGGCAAAGTGGATCTGGCCAAGATCGAGCGCAGCGAGCTGCCCGAGCCTCTGCAGGCCATGGCACCGGCAGAGCAGGCGGCGGTGATCGAGAAGAAGGCCGAGCGGCGCAACGAGCTCAAGGCCCAGATCGGGCAGCTGGCCCGCCAGCGCGAGGACTTCCTCAAGGACAAGGTCGAGGACACCAAGGGAGCCGAGGCTTCTCTGGACAGCAAGATCTATCGGGCGGTCCAGGAGCAGGGCGCGAGCCACGGCCTGCGCTACGAGGCCGACGCGCCGAGCTACTGATCGGTCGATTCGCGATCGGCGGGTCCGGCCTCGCGGCCGGGCCCCGCCGTGGGCGTGAGCACCAGCCACAGCTGGGCGTCGAAGGGGGCCCGTAAGCCGGTTGGGGCCCCACGCGGCAGGAAGTTCTCCACAGGCCCGACGAGGACCTTCTCCACCGACACCCTGGTGACCCGGTAGGCCGTGCCTTCGAACGGCACCCGCAGGCGCTCCAGCAGCAATGGGTCGGACAACAGCGAGGCAACCCAGGCGTTGAGGTCACCGCCGCGCAGCCGCCCGTGAAGCCCATCCCAGCGCGGGTCCGCAAGCGCTGCCCGGGCCAGATACTCGGACAGCCAGGGAAAATCAACCGCGCGGCCGAGGGACAGACTGGTGAGCGACGGACCGGTCTCGTGTCGGGCCTTCAGCCAGCCGGCCACGACCACCCGGTAGGCACCCTCGCTGACCGGACAGTGCTTGTATGCGTCGGTGTGGGCCCGGAACGATGCGCTGTGCCAGCCCGGGTGCTCCTCGACATGGGGCGCGCAAGCCTGGTCAGCCCAGGCAGCACAGCTCGCCAGGACGAGGGTCCCGATCAACAGTGCACCGCGCATTATGGGGTCGACTCCGATAGCGCCGCCACGCGGCATCAATCCAGGGACACGGCCATCTCGGAGACCAGCACGCCATCCGGATCGGCATAAACGAAATGCCCCGGGGTAAAGGTGAGGCCCCCGAAATGAACCGGGAGGTCGCGCTCCCCCACCCCTCGCTTCACGCTCTTGCGCGGATGGGTGGCCATGGCTTTGACCCCGATAGAGGTACGCGCGATGGCCTCGCTGTCCCGGATACATCCGTAGACCAGGATGCCGGACCAGCCGTTGCGCGCACCCAGCGCGGCCAGTCGGTCCCCCAACAGCGCACAGCGCAGGGACCCGCCGCCGTCGATCACCAGCACCCGGCCCTGTCCCGGCTCCTCCAGCGCGGCACCCACCAGGGAGTTGTCCTCGAAGCACTTGACCGTGCTGATGGGTCCGTTGAAACGGCTGACGCCCCCGAAATCATGGAGCATGGGGACCAGTATGTGGACCCGGTCTTCAAGCGCATCACTGAGGTCGCTGGTGTGAAAAGCCATGGTCTGCTCCGCAGGACAGGGGTAGGTGAGATGTTAGCAGAGGGTCACGGCACGGCTGCCCGCCCAGCAGGTGCTCGTCAGTCGCCCACGAGCCCGGCCAGTACGGACGCCGGCAAAAGGTGCAGGTGAAGCCGATCGTCTCCCCGGCACAGCTCGGCAAAGCACTCCCGAAGCCGATCCGCGCCGGGCCCAGCCTCCACGAGCGCAAGCAGCAGGCGAAATCGGTTGAATCCCCCCCGGTCGCGGGCCGTGCGGCCCTCGTCGAGCCAGCTTGCGAGTGCGTCTTCCGCCTCCACCGTGTCGGCGGGCCAGCGCAGATGCACCAGCAGACGTCCAGCAAGGCGCAGATCCAGAGCGCGCGCGCCGCCGCGCCAGCGCAGCTCGATGTCGTCGAAGACCTCATCGGGACAAGTGCAGCCGAGCAGGTCGCGAACCAGATACCTCACCTCGGATATGCAGGCCATGGCCTTCCTCGCCGGCAGCCCATAACAGCTTGGAGCGAAACGCCGATGCTATGAGCCTCGCGAGCACGCCGCCTGATGAGGGTCACGGGCTTCTGTGAAATAATAGCGAGCTTTCTCCAACCGCCCCCGAGAGCCCCATGGCGCAGTACATTTTCACCATGAACCGGGTCGGCAAGGTGGTCCCGCCCAAGCGGGTCATCCTGCGCGACATCTCCCTGTCGTTCTTCCCCGGCGCCAAGATCGGCGTGCTCGGCCTGAACGGCTCCGGCAAGTCGACGCTACTGCGCATCATGGCCGGAGTGGACACCGAGATCGAGGGCGAGGCCCGACCCCAGCCCGGTATCAACGTGGGCTATCTGCCCCAGGAGCCCCAGCTCGATCCGGACAAGGATGTGCGCGGCAACGTCGAGGAGGCCCTGGGCCACATCAAGGAGGCACTGGCCAAGCTCGACCAGGTCTATGCCGCCTACGCCGAGCCCGATGCCGATTTCGACGCGCTCGCCAAGCGCCAGGGCGAGCTGGAGAACCTGATCCAGGCCACCGACGGACACAACCTGGAGCGCCAGCTGGAGGTGGCCGCCGAGGCCCTGCGCCTGCCGCCCTGGGACGCGGACGTGACCCGGCTGTCCGGCGGGGAGCGCCGGCGCGTGGCGCTGTGCCGACTGCTGCTCTCCAAGCCCGACATGCTGCTGCTGGACGAGCCTACCAACCACCTGGACGCCGAGTCGGTGGCCTGGCTGGAGCGCTTCCTGCACGAATATCCCGGCACCGTGGTCGCGGTCACCCACGACCGCTACTTCCTGGACAACGTCGCCGGCTGGATCCTGGAGCTGGACCGCGGACACGGCATCCCCTGGGAGGGCAACTACTCCTCCTGGCTGGAGCAGAAGGAGCAGCGCCTGGAGATCGAGCAGAAGCAGGAGGCCGCCCGCATCAAGACCATGAAGCACGAGCTGGAATGGGTGCGCTCCAATCCCAAGGGGCGCCATGCCAAGAGCAAGGCGCGCCTGCAGCGGTTCGACGAGCTGCAGTCCCAGGAGTTTCAAAAGCGCAACGAGACCAACGAGATCTATATCCCGCCGGGACCTCGCCTGGGCGACCTGGTGATCGAGGCCAAAGGGCTGCGCAAGGCCTTCGGCGATAATCTGCTGTACGAGGATTTGAGCTTCAACCTGCCCAAGGGCGGCATCGTCGGCATCATCGGCCCCAACGGCGCCGGCAAGACCACACTGTTCCGCATGATCACCGGACAGGAAAAGGCCGATGCCGGGGAGCTGCGCATCGGCGACACGGTGCAGATCGCCTGCGTGGACCAGAGCCGCGACGCGCTCGACGCCGACAAGACCGTCTGGGAGGAGATCTCCGACGGCCAGGACATCATCCAGGTCGGCAAGCACCAGATGCCGTCGCGAGCCTACGTAAGCCGCTTCAACTTCAAGGGGCCGGACCAGCAGAAACGCGTCGGCGACCTCTCCGGGGGCGAGCGCAACCGCGTCCACCTGGCCAAGCTGCTCAAGAGCGGCGCCAATCTGCTGCTGCTCGACGAGCCCACCAACGACCTGGACGTCGAGACCCTGCGTGCGCTGGAAGAGGCCCTGCTCGCGTTTCCTGGTTGTGCCGTCGTGATCTCCCACGATCGCTGGTTTCTGGACCGTATCGCCACTCACATGCTGGCCTTCGAGGGCGATTCGAAGACTGTCTGGCTTGAAGGCGCTTACGCCGACTACGAGGCCGATCGCAAGCGTCGGCTAGGCGCCGACGCGGACCAGCCCCATCGCATCAAGTACCGCCGGCTGAGCGGTTGACCGACCGGCAGCCCGAGCCTGACCCCTGCCGCCCCTTGCGAAGCGGCGGCAGGGGCAGGAGCGCAATCAGAACGGCCAGTCGTCCGCCCAGGCGCCAGGGGCCGGGAAATCCCGCCACGGATAGGGCGGGAACATGGGCCAGGGCCTCTCGTCCAAATTAAGGGCCTGGAGGATCTGTCGGCGCTCGCCGACCGGGATATCGGTCCGCGCCTTGATCTGCTTGCGGATCTCGTCACGGCCGCCCTCGAACTCCAGGTGCTGTTTCTGGCGCTTGGCGTTGAGGTAATCGACGCTCGCCTTATAGCGCCCCTCGCCCAGGCGTTGCAGGTTGAGAGAGTCGAATTCCCGCCAGACGCCCCGATCCTGCTCCCTGTCCGCGGGGGGTGCCATCATCGTGCCGGGGTGATGACGACTCAGATGCAGGTCCCGCATCGTCAAAGGCTCGCCCCAGCCCTTCTCCCGGCTGCCGAGGGCAACGGAGAGGTCCTGGGGCTGGCCACGCCGCAGCAGGTGCAATTTCACCACCCGACCCGGCGTGTCCGAGCCCACCAGTCCAGTAAGCTGCTCCGGCGAGAACAGCTTCTGATCATCGTAGGACAGCAGGATATCGTACGGAATCATGCCTGCCTTTTCGGCCGGCGATCCGCGCTCTACCCGCCTCACCATCACACCCTGTCCGTCAGGGGCCGTCTCGGGCAGCTGGGCGGCAAGCGCCGCCGGCACGGACGTGATCATCACGCCCAGATAAGGCGCCTGCTCGGCCGGCTGGATCGCCTGGGGAGCGGCGGGCGCAACGGCGGGCGCAGCGCCGGGCGCAGCGCCGGGCACGCTGGCGGGCGGATCAGCCAGGCTGATTAGGGGGAGCGAAAGCCCAAGGCATGTGCCGAGCGCTGCGGCAATGGCTGTTCTTCTCATGGACATCTGTGTCTCCTACTCACTGGTGTCAAACAGAGGTACCAGTGAAGACCGCGATGTCCCGCTCGGGTTCCGGGTGCTCCGAAGAGGTGCCGGAGCGTCCCACGGGATGGCCGGGAGGACCCCTCAGTGGAAAACGCCCGCGAGCCGCGAGCGTTTCCTAGTCGGGTATCACGCCGCCCTGAAACACCTACGCCCAGCACTCATCGTTCCCCAGCGCGGTCGAGACGTCGGGCCCGGCGGTACCGTCGTCGGTTGCCGTGCCACTGATCTGGCTCAGCACCGTATGGCCATCGAGCACACGCACGGTAGGTCTGCGTCGGGTCGATGGACAAGCGGAGCCACGAAATGGATCTCGATCACCGTGCCTGGCGGGCATCGGCGCGAGTCGGCTATTGTTTGAGCCGGATCCAATTTCGGCGCCAAACCACCCGGAGATCACCTGATCATCACGCGCATAGAGATCGCGCATCGACTCCCGTAGACTGCTCCAGGAGCTCATCGCTGAGCCTACAAGAAGCAGCGGCCATGGCGCAGTCCGTCACCATCGGAGGCACATTTTTCGTCTATCTCCTGGCCATGCTGGCGATCGGCTGGATAGCCTATGGGCGCACGCGCGGCCCGGCTGACTTCATCCTCGGCGGCCGAACCGTAGGCAGCTGGGTCGCGGCCTTGAGCGCGGGCGCCTCGGACATGAGCGGCTGGCTGCTGCTAGGGCTGCCGGGCTATGCGTATCTTGCGGGCCTGCAGTCCCTGTGGCTGAGTCTGGGGCTACTCGCCGGCACTTGGGCCAATTGGCGGCTGCTGGCCGCGCGTCTGCGCGTGTACAGCGAGGCCGCAGGCAACGCACTGACTTTGCCCGAGTATTTCGAGCGCCGTTTCCACGAGCGCAGCGGAGTCCTGCGCGCCATCTGTGCGCTGTTCATCCTGTTTTTCTTCGTCTTCTACACCAGCTCCGGGCTAGTCGCCGCGGGCAAGCTGTTCGAGTCCGTGTTCGGGCTGCCCTACGTATGGGCGGTGGCGGCAGGGGTCACCACCATCGTCGTCTATACGTCTGTCGGCGGCTTTCTGGCGGTCGCCTGGACCGATGTGGTCCAGGCCCTGCTGATGGTCGGCGCCCTGCTGCTGGTCCCGGTAACCGCGTTGCAGGGGCTCGGCGGCGTCGCTGCGGGGCTGACGGCGGTCCGGGCGGTCAACCCCGAGCTGCTCGGCGCCTTCACAGATGCCAAAGGGGCGGGGCTCGGGCTCATCCCGGTGGTCTCGTTGCTTGCCTGGGGCCTGGGCTATTTCGGCCAACCCCACATCCTGGCACGCTTTATGGCTATCGATTCGGTGACCAGTGTGCCGCGCGCCCGGCGCATCGCGGTCACCTGGGCGGCATTGACCCTGGCCGGGGCCACCCTTGTCGGGCTGAGCGGCGTAGCCTACATGCCGGGTGCGCTCAGCGGGGCCGATTCGGAGAAGATCTTCATCCTGCTGGTGGGCTCGCTGTTTCATCCGATGATCGCCGGCATCTGCCTGGCGGCTGTGCTGGCCGCGATCATGAGCACAGCCGATTCCCAGCTGCTGGTGGCCTCCTCGGCGCTCACCCAGGATCTCTACAAGACCCTGTGGCGCCGACAGGCGTGCGACACCGAGCTGGTCCGCGCAGGGCGTCTTGCGGTCCTGGGGGTCGCGCTGCTCGCCTTTCTGCTGGCACTCGATCCCGGCAGCAAGGTGCTCGACCTGGTCGCTTACGCCTGGGCGGGCTTCGGCGCGGCTTTCGGCCCTCCACTCATCCTGTCGCTGTACTGGCGGCGCATGAGTGGGGCTGGGGCGGCGGCCGGCATTCTCGTGGGCGCCCTCACCGTGGTCATCTGGAAACAGCTCGCCGGCGGTATCTTTGACCTTTACGAGATGGTGCCAGGCTTTCTGCTGTCAATGCTGGCGACTCTGGGGGCCAGCTGGGCGTGGCCGCCCGACCCGGCAGTGGTCGCCGAGCTCGACCGCCTCGGAAACGAAGCTCAGCACCTCAGCGCCCACGCCCCGGGCGCCCCGGCCTCATGACAACCGCTGGCGAGCCGGCAGTGCTATCCTTGAACCGGGTGGGGTGGCCCGAGGGAGGCGGTGACAGGGACAGCCCCTGATGCGACGCCCCGGTCACCGAACAATAACGTGGTCCGCGATGCCGAAAGACATCCATACGCCCCAAGCGCCCACATCGGTCGGCGAGGCCGCCCTGCGAGCCGTGTGCGAGGCCACCGCCGACGGCGTCCTGGTCATCAATGAGCGAGGCACCATCGAGCTGTTCAGTCCAGCCGCCCAAATCCTCTTCGGCTACACGGAAGAGGAGGTCATCGGCAAGAATATCGAGCTGCTGATACCCAACCCCTTGCGCGCGGTCCACCGCCGGCACCTGCTAAGGCTTCGCCAGCCAAGCGAGCACCAGCACACCATCGGCATGACCCGCGAGGTGCCCGGGCTGCGCAAGGACGGTGATGAGGTCCCATTGCGCGTCTCGATCAACCACTTCAGCTTCGTCGAGCAAGCCTACTTCGTCGCTGTCATGCAAGACGTCACGGAGGACCGGAGGGCCACCGCAGAGGCTCAACTATCTGGCCCGTCACGATATCCTGACCGGGCTGCTCAACCGCGCCGCATTCGAGCAACGCCTCGGCGACCTGCTCTCGGACGAAAGCCCCGGGACCATACAGCACGCGCTGCTGTTTATGGATGTCGACCAGTTCAGGCTGATCAACGACACCTGCGGGCCCGAGGCGGGTGACGCGCTACTGCGCCAGCTCGGCATGCTGATCCGCGCTCAACTGAGGCAAGCCGACACCCTGGCCCGCCTAGGCGGTGACGAGTTCGCCGTGATCTTCCGCGACACCGCACCCCTGGCGGTCGGACACACCGCCGAGGCGCTGCTGAACACCATCCGAAGCTTCCTGTTCACCTGGGATACTCGGGGCTTCGACATCGCCGTAAGCATGGGGCTCGCCCTGTTCTCCCCCGGCGCAGACACCATACAGACGGCCCTGAGCACCGCCCATCTGGCGTGCCAACAGGCCAAGGACGCGGGCGGCAACCGCCTGCAGCATTACAGCACCGGCAACCGCGAGCTACTGCGCCGCCACGGCGATATGCATCGGGCGGCGGAGATCTCCACCGCAGTCGACGAAGGCCGGTTCGAGCTCTACAGCCAGCCGATCGTCCCCCTACAGCAGGGCGCCGGCAACGCCCACCATGAGGTACTGGTCCGGATGTACAGCGCCGGGGGCGTCAACCTGACCCCGGACGACTTCGTCCCGGCCGCCGAGCGCTATCTGCTCATGCCCATCCTCGACCGCTGGATCGTCACGCACCTGTTCGCGAGTCGCGCTGCAGTGCTCCGCGACTGGGACGTCCACGCCCGCCTCCCGTCCGACTTTCTGTACGCGGTCAACCTTTCCGGACAGTCCCTGGGCGACGAGGGCTTCCTCAAGTTTCTGCTCCGCCAGTTCAGCGACCACCAGGTCCCTTTCGATGCGATCTGTTTTGAGATTACCGAGACCGCGGCGATCGCCAACCTGGAGGCGGCCCGAGCGACCATGAGCGAGCTGAAAAGGCGCGGCTGCTCGATCTCCCTGGACGATTTCGGAAGCGGCCTGTCCTCGTTTCGCTACCTGAAGGCGCTGCCGCTGAATTACCTGAAGATCGACGGCAGTCTGGTGCGCAACATTACCCGAGACAGCAAGGATCTCGCCATGGTCAACGCCATCAACCAAGTGGGCCATGCCATGGGCCTCAAGACGATTGCGGAGTGGGTCGAGGAGCCGGAGACAGCCGAGCTGTTGCGCCAGATCGGCGTCGACTACGCCCAGGGATACGCCATGGGCGAGCCGAGGCCGCTGGTCTCCGAGCCGCCAGCCCGCACCCGGCGCGCCTGAGCCTCGGCCCCGACGCGACCCCCGGGAGCGCTACGCAGATCGCCCGCCCGGGCGTCGCGCCGACCATCTGCCCTGCCCACACCGGAGCCCCGTGAAGCGATGAACGAGCTCGAAGCTGTGCTGGAGACCGCGCAGCGCCTGCTCTCCCGCCTGGAGCGTTTGGTCGGCGGAGAGCAGGGCGAGGCGCCCGACTGGAGCGCCGCCGCATTCCGCTGGCGACGTGCTGGACTCTCTCGCCGGCTCGAGCCGGTGGCACGACCCCACCGCATCGCGCTTGACGACCTGCTCTGCATGGAGCGACAGAAAGCGGAGATGCTGCGCAACACCCGGCAGTTCATCGCCGGACTGCCCGCCAACCACGTGCTGCTCTGGGGCTCGCGCGGCACCGGCAAGTCATCCCTGATCAAGGCGCTGCTTAACGGCTTTTGCGGCGCGGGACTGCGCCTGATCGAGGTCGAGAGACCCGACCTTGCAGACCTGCCTAACATCATCGACCTGGTCACCGACCGACCGGAGAAATTCATCCTGTTCTGCGACGACTTGTCCTTCGAGGCCGATGACGCGAGCTACAAGTCGCTCAAAGCGATCCTCGACGGCTCGGTGGCCGCTCCCGGCGACAACCTGATCCTGTGTGCCACCTCCAACCGACGCCACCTTATGCCGGAATACCGCAGCGAGAACCTCGAAGCGCGCATGGTGGACGGCGAGATCCACCCCGGGGAAGGCGTCGAGGAGAAGATCTCTCTGTCCGACCGCTTCGGACTCTGGCTGTCGTTCTACCCCTTCACCCAGGATGAATACCTGGAGATCGCCGGGCACTGGCTCGCCCGCCTCGGTACCCAGGAGGTCGGCGACCCCGAGGTGCGCCGTGCCGCCCTGCAGTGGGCCCTCAAGCGCGGCTCCCGCAGCGGACGCACCGCCTGGCAGTTCGCCCGCGACTGGGCGGGGCGCACGGCTCTGGGCTAGCCGACCCCGGCCGCTCGCGTCTCCCCGTAGCATTCAGCCTCTCACCGAGCTGCGACGCCCGCCAGACTCGCCCGCTCTTGCCGATTCGATCCCGCTGGCGGCTCGAGTGAAATTTCCGGCGAGTGGCAACTGCTCAGCTCCCGTCATTCCGGCCATGGATTGGCCGGAATCCAGTAGCGAGGAGGGTGATTCGCCCGGCTTCGACTATTCGCCCTCGACCCGTGCCGACTCGAGGAGTGATGGTTCCCCAAGGCGTTGATTTTCCTAGCAGGAAAATCGAAAAAACGCTAGTAGTGCCGACCGTGGGTGTTGAAGGCGGGAAGCTTCCATCGAACGGGAGCTCGAGCGGAAGATACGGCCGTCCCGCGAAACGCTCTCGCGAAACAGCTTATGAAGACCCCCTCTCCCTTCGGTTTTTGCTCAGGACGGCGATGCACTACCGGGCCTGTTACTGCGGTGCTCGGGCCAAGGGGAAGCGCATCAAAGCCGCCAAGGCCCCGCTTCAACCCCCCGACGCTTCGCTGCACATCGTTCCGCAGTTCGGCGTCAGTGCTGTCGGGTAGCAGGGTGACGTTGCCGTCACCCCGCCTCCTTAAGAGCCGCGCGTGCGACTTTCATCGCACACGGCTCAAACCTTCCGATGTTTAGGCTTTCCCGCCAGCGCGCGGAGCCAGCTCAGTCCTAGAATACGTAAATGCTAAGCCAAATCCTCACATGTTACGGTGCAAGAAATAACATTGTCGCCTGTCAGCTAGCCCTGGCCTTACTGACCCTTTTAGCCTGCGGTTTCGCCGCGTCGTCTGGTGCCGTTGCTGTGCCTGGGCAGCGGCGCGTTGCTCGGCGCCGCCATGGGTCCACGCCACGGCACCCTCTTCCGTCATTTCACTTTTTTAACGAGCGTTTCATCATCTGAATTATTTTCTTTCGAATCCGGCTCCTGTAATTTTCTGAAGCCTTATTTTTTGAAGAAGTAGATCGCGAAGGATCTTCCGAAACGTGTTGTGCAGTCGAATTGACTAAGTCAGCGTGGCCAAACACCAGCATTCTATGTCCGCCGGCCGATTCAATCATCTTATAGATAAAGCTCCTAAGGTCAAGCGTTGGAATGTCTTTTATCCAAGGAATAAGCTGGTTGGACTCTCGATCTAGAAAGTCACGCATGTAGCTAGATTGAATCAGAGTCGGCAGGATTAAAGTGCCTTTACCAAATGGGCGGTCACCATTGAAGGCTTCTGTAGGCTTAAATTCCTCGAGATCGTCTATAATGCAAATTGATTGTTCTGTAAGGTATGGAAGAAGCGTAACAAATTCCCATAGACAAACCGCAGGGTCGCCACCCCCATCTAGAAACGCGAAATCAACGTGTTCTATTTTTGCCAGCTCATCCACTAAAACATCACTGCTCCTTCCGATTCTGAAATATATTTTTGATAAGATCGACGTATCCTTTTGAGAAATCAGTTTTTTGCAACTCTCTATATGCTCTTTGGAAGCGTCGATCGTAGTAAATGAATGACTTCCCCCACATAGGACCTGACCGATTTCAAGAGTAGACAGCCCTTCCTTTTCACTAAACATACAACCTATTTCAAGCGCCCTAATAGGCCTGTCTGAAATGATCTTACTTAGCGATTTTAGGCCAGCCCCTAATACTTCCTTTCGGGTATTGAAATTTGGTCGCTTGGAGCCCATTTTGTGAAAAATCATATACCTTCCTTAACCCACACTGCTACACGTCTCTTTATAGGCATCGCCATCGACATGGATGCCGATGGGCCGGCGCGTCGAGGCTGACGGGCGTCGCCAGGGTCCGGCGAATGCGCCGAGGGCCTGTTGCAGCTCGCGGGCGTGGAAGCGGTAGGGGAAATACTTGGCCGCCAGGCCCAGCGGCGGGACCGGGCCCAACCCGGCGACGATGCGCCAGGCCCTAGGGCCCGGTCGGAGGCGCTGCTCCTGCATCTTAAACAACCGGGTCTTAAGCGCATCCAGCTCGGCGAGAAGCTGCTGATATTGATCCTAGTCGCGGCAGCCCGCGCCCAGGTCGAGCACAGCAGCTGGTGCAGCACCCCTTGCAGGACCATGCCCTGAATGGCGCGGAGCAGGGCCCATTGCTCCAAGCCAAAGTCAAAGCCGCGATGCTCCAGGCCGACTAGATTCCTTGACCCGGCAAGATCTTTACAAATGAGTCAAGTTTCGATTTTGAACACAAAACACCCCTTTCCCCAACTTAAGGAGGAACAAGAATTAACGCTCTGGAGAGATCGCCGCGTGCGGTCGGTGCCTGAGAAGGCGTTGGCGACAAATGCCCGCGTAGCTTAAACCAAAAAACTTGCGGTTATGACCGCGTATGGTGCAGAAAATGCGTCTACCCAGATGCGCTTGCCAATGTGGGTGTTCAGAGTATCCAGGCGCCGCCTCACGACTCGTCGGTCTGAGGCGGAGCCTCGTTAGGAATTGGATCAGGGGGTCCTCCAGGCGGTCGCCTTGGCGTCTGAGCCGGCCGACCAGCACCTGGATGTCGAAACCCTCCGCCCCGACGCTGGCCAGCTCGGCGTGCAGGTCGTTCCCCGTTTTCGGCATAGCACGGCCTCCTGTTGTGCCGATGCTGACACAACGGGCGATGCGCGATACTCGCGACCCTGCACCAGCACCACCTCCCGTTCCCGGTACAACGCCGCTCCCCAGCTCCGCGGAAAGGCGCCGGCTTGCCGGCGCAGCTGGCAGTCGGCCTCCAGGGCACGCAGCACGGCTCGGGCGAGGGCCGGCCGGTCCAGTGCTCTGCATCCCATAGCGGACCAGAAAGGGCTCCAGCAGGGTGTGAAGCTGGGCGCCCAGCCGGGCCGGATCCGGCTGGCCAAGGCTCGCGACCAGCAGCTGGATGCGGGCTTGGGGATAGGCGTGCTCGCCCAGGCCGTTGGCCACCACCACGCCGCCCGGGTTGACGGTGCAGGTCTTGCCCACGCCGGGGTCGGCGCCGGGCAGGCTGTCAATCTGGGGGGCTAGGATGACACCGTGGGCCTGGGCCGCCAGGCGCCGGCACTGACCCACCGCGCCAATGTGGCGGGCGCAGGTGTCGACGTGGATGTAGAGGTACTGGTCGGCGAGCCGGCGATGCAGCTCGCGACGCCGCGCCTCATGGTTTCCGAGGTAGGCGACCGGGAGCGCGCCCACCCCCTGACGGTCTAGGGCCAGCTTCTGCAGCACCCGATCGAGATTCACGCCGCACCCAGCACCGTAGCGCGGACTGACGATCAGGCTGTCCCGCCAGAGCGGACCCTGCTCGTCCACACCCACCGCCATATAGCCGGAGGCGCAGAACTCCAGCATGGCCAGCGAGCCCCGGTGGCCAGGCTGACGGACCCGCTCCCAGGCAGCCGCCCAACGGGCCGCCGCAGGAAGCACGCGCTCGCCGGGGCTCAGCCTAGTACAGCGCCGCACAAATGCCAGCGAAAATTAAAGTTATCGGCACAGGACTTTTCCCCGATAAGTCCATTTGAATGGCCTCGCCATGGTCTTGTTGAAGTAATCAAGAAATTCAAGGATCTTGCTTCTCAACCTTTGCTTCGGTAGGCGCAAAGGAATCTGTCACCTCTTTCGGTCAGGACAGTGCACGGTTCCACGACCAGGTCGAGACGGCTCTGGGACGCCGGGCCCCATGGGCTAAGCCGAGACGGCCGAGGAAGCAGCCCCACGAGGAGACAGAGGATTCGATTGGGCGAGCCTATTCGCCGAAAATCGTGATCTTTCCCCGCATCATTCTCCCTGCGCAGAACCGACTGCATCGCCCCGGCTCAATTTCGGCGCGCCGGCTGCGAGCTGCCACCGTCGAGCCGCAGGAGCAGGTAATCCGATTCGTTAAACTGCTGGTGACTCAGCTCGGCGACCATGTGTCTCAGGATGCGCAGCCGAGTCTCCTGAATGGGATCGTCGGGCGTGCATTCGTCCTTGAGCTGGTCCATCAGCTCTTCCACGTTGGCCATATTCGGCGCGCTGATGAGCTCGAGCTCCAGCGCCGGACCATCCAGACGAGCCTTGACAACAAGCTCCATCGCCGTCCCGCGTCGGGAGGGCGGCTCGCGCTCGGACAGAAACACGAGGGCCTCCTCGGTCGCGAGCTCCAACCGAGAGACCGAATCCGCTCCCCAATCCATGTCCGCGGCCAGACGGCGGACGAAGCCCTGCAGCTCTCCGAGCGACTCGACCGCGGCCGGCAGTCGAATCGTGCGCGCCTTGGGGCCTTTCAAGTCAACAGCCAAGACAGTGTGAAGGCCACGATTCCACCCGCGGTCATGCCATTGTCGAGCAGGCTGCGGACCCGATCCGGCAATGCCTCGGGGAATATAGCGCGGCCCTGAAAGCCTACGCCGAGCCAGAAAGCGAGGCCGACGACGGTACCGTTCTCGTAGGGCAGGCCGCCGGAAGCGATCAGGCGAACCCCGTGGGCGAACAACAGCACTAGCAGGATCATGATGAATGCGCCCGCTACGGGTGGGGGAATGGCCTGCAGCAGGGCCGACAGCCCATGGGAGGGCCGCTCATCGGAGGCATAGCGCAGATCCGTCGTTGCCGGTTCGCGGGACTGATTCATGCGGCCTCCGTCGGCTGCCCTGGGGGAAGGCGATTGTATACAACTCAGCTGCAAAACCGGGGATAGACCACGATGTATGGCCCTTGGCTCTTTGCCTTGTGACCCCTGTCGGCGGAAGCGATATCGGGTACCTGACCCAGGCCTTGCCGAGCCGGCCCGCCGGAAAGCCGTGGGGCATGGTTTGCGGCGAGGGTGAGGCTGCGATACTAAACTGACGACAGGCCGCCGTCGGCCGCTGACGGAGACGCACGATGGATTCGGAGCTCTGGCTCGATCGCTGGGCGCGCAACGAAATCGGTTTTCACCAGGGCGAGGTCAACGCCCATCTGCAGGAATACTGGAAGCGCCTCGGCGTGACGCCCGGGGGCCGGGTTTTCGTGCCCCTGTGCGGCAAGAGTCGAGACATGCTCTGGCTGCGCTCCGAGGGTCATCCGGTGATCGCGGTTGAGGTCAGTCCGCTCGCGGTGGAGGCCTTCTTCCGCGAAAACGACCTGGAGGTGCAAGTGAGCCGACAGGGCACCTTCCGGCGCTGGGACAGCGACGGCCTGGTGATCCTGCAGGGCGACTTCTTCCACCTCCGTGCCCCGGACCTGGCAGACGTGGCCGGGATCTACGACCGCGCCTCGCTGATCGCCTTGCCGCCGACGATGCGCCAGCGTTACGCGGCCCACCTGCGCGCGATCGTCCCGCGGCGAGCGCAGAAACTGCTCGTGACCATGGACTACGAACAGAGCGCAATGGACGGCCCGCCGTTCGCCGTCACCGAGGTCGAGGTAGAGGCGTTGTACGGTGACGCCTATGCCGTGCAACGGCTGTTCGTCCTCGACGTGCTGGACGAGAGCCCGCGCTTTCGCGAGCGCGGCTTGAGCCGGCTGGAGGAGAAGGTCTACCGCCTCGTGCCCCGCAACGGCTGACCGGACGTCCGCCCCCGCAATACCTGAGCATCGGCGTTTGCCATGTTCCTCCGTAAACGAGCAAGTGGAACAAGGTTGAGCCCCGCATGTTTTGTCAGATCACTCAAGACTGGCGCGGTCGCCCCTTGCCCAGCCGCGAAGTTGTGATGAATCCCATCAGCACCACCACAGCGTCGGGATTGCAGATTCACGCTGAATTGGACGAGAACACCTACGAGCCTGGTATCAAGGTCTCGGATGAGGAACTTGCCGGCCTTGCTATCGAGCGGGACAACTTCCACGGTGAGTGGGGCTACAAGATCCATCCCTGCCCGCCGAGCAATTCAGCCTGGAATGTGCAAGTTATGTCTCGTGAAATCCTTTAATTATTCAGCACCGCGATAAATCGACGGTCATTCCGGCTTGGAAGCCGGAGAAGCGGCACATGGACGTGCCGCTTACGGAGCCAGGCAGGCACGCCAGATGCCATGGACGGCAAGCGGGACGGTTAAGCACCCTCCCTGGTACTGGATTCCGGCCAATCCATGGCCGGAATGACGAGAGCCGAATCGTTACGAAATCCTTAACACAGAAACCAATCGTGTCCGGTCAACGCCAAACACCGAGCTCCACCGATCCAAGCCGCAGCGCTCAGGTCGCCCGGCTTGCCGACGCCGGCGAGTCGTTCCAGCGCGCTCAAACGGACGTCTCAAACTGCGTGGCGAGCCACCACGCGACGAAATGCTCAGCCGTCGCGGCCGCACCATTCGTAGATCTCGACCGTGGCGGGATCGCACTTGCAGCAGCCTCCAGCGCAGGGGGTCCCGCCGGGCAGGCGCCGCACCTGACCGCGGCGCTCCCATTCCGAGAGCATACCGCGGATGGCGTCCGGCGAGCTGTCGAAGTGCACGGCCAGATCCTGGACCGCAGCCCGGCCGTTGGCCCGCAGATAACGGCGGATGTCAGACAGAATCATCGCGTCCTCCTCGCTCGGCGCCGGCCTCTCTTCTAGCCGACCGCCAGCGCCGCGAGGCGCCGGCCGCGCCGACCCCAGCCGTGCAGCGACCAGACCACCGCGGCGAACAGCAGCAGGATGCCCAGCAGCCAGCCCGCGGAAAGCGCCGGATGGGCACCGAAGGTGCCGGCTTGGTAGGCGAGCGTCCCGGCGGACCAGGCCAGGCCCGTGGTCCAGGCGACCACGAACAGGCTCCAGCGCCCGCCGACCTCGCGGTAGATGGCCGCCATGGCAGCGGTACAGGGGGCGTACAGCAGGATGAACAGCAGGTAGGCGAAGGCGCCGATGCGTCCGTCGAAGCGCTCGACCATCGCCGAGAAGGTACCGACCGCTACGGCCTGCTGCTTGGCCGCCTGCTCGGCGTCGGAGACATCGCCGATATTCATCCCCAGCGGGTCGGCGGCGGAGCCCAGGGCGGCGGCAAGGTTGACCGGAACACTCTTCACGGCATCCCCCAGGGCGCCCCAAAGACTGAAGGGTGCAGCCGCCGCCCGCCGTCCGGCCGGGTCCGCGCCCAGCTGGCTGTAAAGGGTGTTGAGGGTACCGACCACGGCCTCCTTGGCCAGGATGCCGGTGAACACGCCGACCGTAGCCGGCCAGTTGTCCTGGCGCAGACCCATGGGCTCGAACACCGGTGTCAGACCACGCCCGATCTGCGAGAGCACCGAGCGGTCGGTGCTCTCGTTGCCGAAGCTGCCGTTGGTGCCGGTGGAGTTGAGCACCGCCAGTACCATGACCATCGGCACGATGATGCCCCCCGCCTTGACCACGAAGGAGCTGCTGCGCTCCCAGGTGCGGATGCCCACGCCCTTGGCGGTGGGCAGGTGATAGGTGGGCATCTCCATGACAAACGGGGCGGACTCGCCCCGCAGTAGGGTGCCTTTCATGATCAGCCCGGTCAGCACCGCCATGGCGATGCCGATCAGGTACAACAGGAACACCAGATTCTGCCCGCCCACCGGGAAGAAGGCCGCCGCGAACAGCGCGTAGACCGGCAGGCGCGCGCCGCACGACATGAACGGGGCCATCAGCACGGTCAGCAGCCGGTCGCGCGAGGTCTCCAGGGTGCGGGTCGCCATGATCGCCGGGACATTGCAGCCGAAGCCGACGATCAGCGGCACGAAGGACTTGCCGGGCAGGCCCACCCCGCGCATCAGCCGATCCATCACGAAGGCCGCCCTGGCCATATAGCCCGAGTCCTCCAGGACCGACAGGAACAGGAACAGAAAACCGACGATCGGGATGAACGAGGCGACCGTGCGCACCCCGCCACCCAGACCGTCGGCGAGCACCACGGAGAGCCAATCGGGGCTGCCCACGCGCCCCAGCAGGGCCTTGAGCCCGTCCACGAACAGCGCCGCCGCGGCCTGGTCGAAGAAGTCGACGAAGGCCCCGCCGATCTTGATCGTGAACATAAACATCAGGTACATGACGACCAGGAACACCGGGATACCGAGCGCCCGGTTGAGCACCACCCGATCGATCAGCTCAGTCAGGTTGCGCGCCACCTCGCCCTGGGTGTGCTGGCAGTGCCTGACCACCCCATGCACGAAACCGTAGCGGGCGTCGGCGAGCAGGATGTCCACTTCGTCGCCGGTCTGCGCCTCGACGCCACTGGCCCAGGCCCGTGCCTGGTCGTTGGCCTCTGCGGTGCCCAGCTGCAGCGCCAGGGTCTCCCCTTCCAGCAGCTTCAGGGCCAGCCAGCGGGCGTCGAGCCCCTGCGCCTCGGCCCGCCCGCGCACCAGGGGTAGCAGCGCTGCGATCCCTCGGTCCAGGACGGCCCCGTAGGCAATGGCCGTGGCCGGCCGCTGGGGCTCGGCGATGGCCCTGGCGGCCACCTCGCGAAGCCCGGCCACCCCGCTCTCGCGGGACGCCACCAGCGGGACCACGGGGCAGCCGAGCTGGGCGGAAAGGGCCGCCAGGTCGATCTGCAGGCCGAGCCGCCGGGCCTTGTCCATCATGTTCACCGCCACCAGCATCGGCACCCGCATCTCCAGCAGCTGGCTGGTGAGGTACAGGTTGCGCTCCAGGTTGGCGCCGTCGACGATGTTGACCACCAGGCCGGGCTCGCCGGAGAGGATGTAATCGCGCGCGATCTGCTCGTCCACTGAGGAGGCCCCGTGGGGCAGGTCCAGAGAGTAGATGCCGGGCAGATCGACCACCTCGACGGTGCCGCCGCCGTGGCGGTATTCGCCGGTCTTCTTGTCGACGGTCACGCCCGGCCAGTTGCCGACCCGCTGGCGGGCACCGGTCAGGGCATTGAACAGGGTGGTCTTGCCGCAGTTGGGATTACCACAGAGGGCGATGGTCGCCTGTGTCATTTCAGCCCCTCGACCCGGACGATGGCGGCCTCTTCGCGCCGCAGACTCAGGGAGAAACCGCGCACCCGGATCTCCACCGGATCGCCCAGGGGAGCCACCCGCACCACCTCGAGCTCAGTGCCGACGGTCAACCCCAGGGCAAGCAGCTTTTTTCGAAAGCCCTTGTCGCCCTGGGCGAAGCCGAGGATGCGGCCACGATCGCCGGTATGCATTTCGCCGAGATGGGTGGACATAGCTCACGGATTCAGAATCGCTAGAAATGCGAATTATTATCATCTAGGGCAATGAAGTCAAGAAGACGCCGGGCCCGGCCACACGTCGGAGCCTTGCCAGGCGGGCTTTCAGCCTGATTTCGGCCGCCGTCCGTATCCCGAGCATCGAGGGAAGCGGGCGTCGCGGAGCTTCCGTGCCGATGGCAGGGCACGGTCCTCTGCCGGGGCGCACCCGAGACCCGCTGCGGCCCGGCTCGGCACCTCTGCTACGCTTGCATATGACAGCCGTGCGGCCCCTGCGGACCGGCACCCTAGGCGCTCTCGGCGGATGCTAGCGAGGGCTGCCATGCGATACGAGCCTTCTATTGGCCCTCGATTCAGGGGCGCGGGGAATTCGTCCGGCTGGCGCTGGAGGCGGCCGGCGCCGAGTATTTGGACGTAGCGCGTGAGCGCGGTCGGGGTATGGGCACTGCAGCGATGACGCAGCTCATGGAAGGCCCCGAGCTGGGCCGTCCGCCGTTCGCACCACCCTTCCTGCGTTCCGGCAAGTTGGTGATCGCCCAGACCGCCAACATCCTGCAGTACCTGGGACCGCGTCTGGAACTGGTGCCCAAGGCTGAGTCCGGCCGGCTCTGGGCGCATCAGCTGCAGCTCACCGTCGAGGATCTGGTGGTGGACGTCCACGACACCCACCACCCGATCGCAGCCAGCCTCTATTATGAAGACCAGCGGCAGGAGGCGCACCGTCGCGCGCAGTACTTCACCCAGGAGCGTGCCCCGGAGCTGCTCTGCTACTTCGAGCGCGTAATCGAGCGCAACCGCGCCGGCCGCGGCTACATGCTGGGCCCCAGCCTGTCGTACGTAGATCTGTCCATGTTCCAGATCGTCGCCGGGCTGGACTATGCCTTTCCGGCCATGATGGCGCGGCTGGGGCCTCGGATTCCGCGCCTGTTGGGGATTCACGGACGGATCGAGCAGCACCCGAGGATCGCCGCGTACCTGACGTCCGCGCGCCGCCTTCCGTTCAATGAAAACGGCATCTTCCGTCACTACGCCGAGCTCGACGGTTAGGCCCCGGAGGCTGCTAGAATCACCTCGAACGGCGCGGTCGCGCGCTGGACCGGCTGGCTGCGGGCAAAGCCGAGCCGGCATGACGCTCGTCTGTGCCGCGCCCGTGATCAGGACGGCCGCTGGACTGCGACCGCCGATGCTGCGCCGCCTACCTCGGACCAGCGGATGAGGGAGCCGGGCGTCCATCCACCGGCCCGGGGACAAACCTCGGGCAAGAGCATCGCATCGCAGGGAGGCCGGACAGACTCGTCGACCTGGGAGACGCAGGATGAAGGCATCCAGCGCCAAGCTCGCTTTGATTCCGGTCGGGCTGGTGATCGTCGCATTGCTGCCCAAGACAGTCGCCTATCTGACCCTCAAGAACGAGCTCGATAATGCGATCAAACGGGTACAGCCCCTGGTCAGCATCGACTACCGAAGCCTTTCGACCGGGTACGACGGCAGCGTCACCCTCAGTGGCATCGAGGCGCGCCTGGCCGAAGCAAGCGAGTCGTTGCAAATCGACCAAATACAGCTGACTGGAGACAACTTCCTGTTCCCCTTGCGCCTGTCCGGCATGGCGCAGAGCCATGAGTTTCCCCGCCGGATGCGCCTGCGCGTCATCGGCATGGAGATACCGGACCTGGACAAGCTGGTGCCCCCCCGCATGGCCCGCATGTCCCCTGGGCTTACCGAGCTGGAGCAAGGCTGGGACAGCGCGTCTTGCAGCTTCGTGAATATCGCCCGGGATGTCGGCTTTCAGCAGGCCGTGCGCACGCCCGGCCGGCTGGACCTGGACCTCGGCTATGTGTACGACCCTGACGCCGAGGCGATGGACGCGAATTACTCGATAAGTCGCACGGGCATCGGGTCCCTGTCGGTGCTGGGACACATCTCCGGGCTACCGGACCCCCCCGCCCTGACGTCCGGCTCCAAGCCCAAGCTCGAATCCGCCGAGGTACACCACAACATAGACCCGGGGTATCTCCGCGGTAAGCTGGCGAGCTGCGCCGAGCAGTCCCACGAAAGCCTGGGGGACTTCGTCGCGAGGCTGATCGTCGGTCCCGACTCGGTCTTGGCTCGCGAGACGGGCTGGGTGCTCAACGACGCCCTGGCCCAGACCCTGTCGGCCTATCTTCTCGACCCCGGAGAGATCGCGCTCACCATGAAGCCGGCGCCCTACCTCCTGACCCTGCCGGCGGCCCCGTCGAGCCCGCAGGAGTGGGTCCAGTTGCTGGGCATGTCCGTCACCATCAAAGATCAGCCGGTGCAAGACCTGAGCATGCGTGCCAGGGGCCGGCCGTCCTCCGAGTCCACCGCGCCGGGCGGGCGTCAGTCCGACCGCCGCGGCAACGCCGGGACCGAGTCCCGAAGGCTGACCTTCGGCTATGCCGAGGTCCGTCCGAGCGCCCTCGGTCGATATATCGGCCGCGCAGTTCGGGTGCGCACCCACACCCACGCCCAAGCGCTCACCGGTGTCCTGAAGAAGGCCAATGCCAACGTGGCGCAGATCGACAATCGGGTCCACGGCGGGCACATCACCATGCATGTGCGGGTGGCCGATATGACGCGCGCCGAGGTCTATCTGCGCAGCGACGAGCTTGAGGCTGCGCCCCACGAGTAGCTCGTGCTGGTACAAAGCTATCATCCTGGAAGCGGCAGTTGAACGGCCGCCAGGGTGCGTGCCGCGTGGTGTCTGGCAAGGCATGACGAGGCGGACTAAATCGCCGGGAGCGATTTGAACAGCTACCGCTGGCCCGCAGGGCGAAGGGCAGGATGCCCGGAGTAATAGTCGATCTATGCCAACGAGTTATTACGCAGCCAGGCGCCGCGCGGTGCGTGCCCCAGTGGTCGTAGCGGCCATCACCCAATGGGTGAGTATCGAGTTTTTCCATAAACACGGTCCGAGCAGTCACTGGATCGCTGCTCGAAGCGGTCAACTGCTGTTTCTAGGATCATTCAGCAAGTCGCCAAAGGCTCAGGCCCAAGGCGCGGAAGAGCTCGGGCGCGCAGGCCTCCGGGCCGAGCGCAAAGCCACCGGGCCTGGGGTGCGCGTCAGTCAACCGAGGGGGCTTGGCCCTGACTGAGGGCTGCTGCGACCGGGGGCCAAGGGGAGATCGAGCCAAAACCGGCTACCTTGGCCCAACTGGCTCTCGAAACCGACGGCGCCGCCCATCGCCTCGACGATCCGCTGGGTGAGAGCAAGCCCTATGCCCGTGCCCTCAATCTCCAGGTTCTCGCGACCGAGGCGGTTGAACGCCTGGAATACCAGCGGATGCTGCGCCTCGGGAATGCCCAGGCCGTTGTCACCGACGCTGATCCTGAGCATGCCCGCGGCCCCAGGGCCCGCGTCGATCCAGGCACGCCCGCCCGGGCGATTGTATTTCGCAGCGTTGGACAGGAGATTCAGGACCGCCTGCTCCGCGCGCCGCTCGTCCACCCGGATAGCGGGCAGACTTTCTCCCGAGAGATCCTCGAGACTGACGCCGTGCCGCCCCATCAGGGGTGCCGCCAGCCGCAGGCATCCGTCGAGCAGCCGGCGCGTATCCACCTGCTCGATCTCCAGCTGCATCCCCCCGGACTCGATTCCGCTGAGGTCCAGCACCTCCTCGACCAGCGCCAGCAGATGGCGGCCTGCCGCCAGGATCTCCTCGACATGGCCCCGCAGCCGCCCCGCGGGATCGTCGGCGCTCTCGATGCGGATCAGCTGGGCGAAGCCAAGCACGGCATTGAGCGGGGTACGCAGCTCATGGCTCATGCTCGACAGAAACCTGGTCTTAGCCAAACTGGCCTGTTGCGCACGGGCGGTGGCCAGCTCAAGCTCCCGAGTGCGCTCCCGGACCCGGCTCTCCAGGGAACGGCTCAGCGCCTGGTAGCCTTGGGCCAGGCGCAGGACCCTCCAATAGGCCAGGAACAGCGCCAGCAGGATCAGGGCGGTTGCGCCGGATAGCCAGCGTCCCAGCGTGCTTGCCAGGCGCGTCGCCGACGCGCTGTCGTGCCAGTCGAGCCCATAAAACGGGGCGCCCTGAAAATCGCTCAGCTCGAAGCGACCCGCATTGCCGGGCACCAGGTGCAGCCCGACAAAGCCGAAATGGCTCTGCAGCTTGTCCAACAAAGGCCTGTCCAGGGCCCTGCTAATGACGAGAAACCCTGAGACCCCTCGATAGCGCGCCGGCTCGCTGTGGGGGGTCAATCTCACCGCGGCAATCAGGTGTGGCTTTCCGCCCTGCAGCCCATAGCCTGTCACCGGCAATGGCGCACCCTGCGCATCCTGACGCGCCCGCGCCAGCAGCTCGCCCAACGGGGGTCGAAAATCCCCGAGCGTCGGCACCCTCTCCCCGGACCTTGCCCGGGCGAAAATCACCCGCCCTTGGCCGTCGATCACCAGACTCGCAGAGAGTCCGAAAGACTCGACGAGATAGGCGCCTACATTCTGGTCTGCCCACCGCGCGTCCAGCGCAACGAGCAGGTTGTCCATGGCCTCGTTCCAATACGCATAGTCCCTGCCCAGCTTCGCCAGTTCGTCTTCGTAGGTCAGCAGCACCCCGTGGAGTACCTGCTCGCTATGCGCCTTGATCAGCGCGTCCTCATGGCGTGTCGCTACGCTGACCACGACGGCGAGCACACCGAACATCACCGCCGCGAATGCGAAGGCGGGCAGGATATGGCGAAGCATTCTTCTCTACCCTAGCTTGCCGGGAGGAGAAACCAGGTGCGACCGGTTCCCCCGGTCCCTGTGTAAAGCATACCTCAGGATGGCCGCCCGCCCACCGAGCGGCAAGCGCCCGGAAAAAGCTGCGCTTGAGTGGCGGGCTAGCCGCGGCGGGCCAACCCCGGAAAGGCACCGGTCTGCATCTCCTGATGGCGGCTGGCGGTGCGCCAGAATTCGAAGGCCAGCTGCTCGAAACGGCGGGAGTGAGGCCGCTCCTTACGCGGCTCGGGCAGGGCTTCGACGCGGAAATGCATCAGCCAGGTCTTGCCCCGGCCCACGCCTCCCCACAGATGAAGGCCCCGCACCCGGATGCTCGGGGGTATGCGGAGCACCCGGGCCAGACCCGAGCGTGGAGCCCTGGGCAGACCAAGGGCCGCACCGGGCGCCCGGTGCGACAAGGGGTTTAGAAAGTCACCCCCAGCTTGAGCGTCGTCAGCCAGTTGTCGGACGCGCCGGCGCTGGTGGCCGCCGCCTGGTCCTCGCTCCATTGATAACGCGCGTCCAGTCCCATGAACAGAGGGCCCTGGCGATAATCAAGATCGGCCCCGATCTGCACCGCCCAGAGATCGGTGCTCCTGCCAAAATCGGCGTCGGCCCAGGTGTAGCCGAGGCCGGGACCTACACCGAGCGCCAGCCCCGGGGCCACGTCGGTGAGATAACGCGGACTCAGCGCCGCGGTGGTCAGCTGGACGCCGTCGCGGTTGTAGCTGTTGACACTGAGCTGCTGGCCGATGGTCCCGCCTGGCAGCTTGAGCCAAGGGCTGGTCAGGTAGACCTGCGTCCCATAAGCGTCCCCGGACAGACTGCCGGCGCCGGGACTCAGATAAGCGGCCGAGCCGGCCAAGCCGAGCCCCGGATCCGCGGCGGGGGTCACGGCGGGACCGGGAGCCCCACCAGGCCCCGCGGCCCCAGCGACACCGACCTGGATCAGACCCAGCCCGGCGAGTGCACAAGCCAGGGTTGTTGCTCTCATTGTTAGTCTCCTGCTCAAGCGGCGAGGAACCGGTCGGCCGCGCCTCAAATGGCCGGTCCCGAACCATGCCTAATCGATAAGAGGAAATAGCACCACAACAGTAGCTTAGCAAATATTCCTATTGATCTCCGTCAGCTGATCCACAAACAAACCGGGCAGATCCCAATCCGTCTCCCCCGGGGCGGGCATAATGACTGTCCGGCGCGCTCACCAGAGACCTGCTACCGCGTGGCGCCCGGGCCTTCGCGTTGCTCCTCCAGCTCCGCCCAGCGCTGGTATGCCTGTGCCAGGGACCGCTCCAGGTCTGCATAGGCGGTCTTGGCGGCGGCGACCTCCCCGGACTCCGAGCGATAGAAGGCGGGATCGCCCATGCGGTCCTGAAGCGCCGCGAGCTCGGTCTCGAGACGCTCGATCAGCTCGGGCAGCGTCGCGAGCTCGCGCTGGTCCTTGTAGCTGAGCTTGCGCGCGGCAGTGCGCGGCTTGCCCGGTCGGTCACCCGCTCTGCCCGCGCGTGGGCGGGGCGGCTCGGCCGGTGCGCGCTGGCGCAGCCAATCGGAGTAACCGCCCACGTAGTCACGCACCAGAGCATCGCCTTCGAAGGCGAGCACGCCGTTCACCGCGTTGTCCAGAAACGCCCGGTCATGGCTCACCAGCAGCACGGTTCCAGGAAAATCCACGACCAGTGCCTCGAGCAGCTCGAGGGTCTCTACGTCCAGATCGTTGGTCGGCTCGTCGAGCACCAGAAGATTGGCAGGGCGGGCGAACAGCCGCGCCAGCAGCAGCCGATTGCGCTCGCCGCCGGAGAGCGCCCGTACCGGCTGGCGGGCCCGATCCGGCGTAAACAGAAAATCCTGCAGGTAGCTGATCACGTGTCGGGGCCTGCCGCCAACCTCGATTTTCTCCCGACCCTCTGCGACGTTGTCCTGGACCGTGCGCTCGAGATCGAGCTGGGCGCGCATCTGGTCGAAATAGGCGACCTCCAGTCGCGTGCCGAGCCGCACCCGACCGCTGTCGGCCGCCAACTGGCCCAGGAGCAGCCTCAGCAGTGTGGTCTTGCCGCAACCGTTGGGCCCCACGACCCCGATCTTGTCCCCGCGTAGGATATTCGCACTGAGGTCGTTGACGACGGGACGCCCACCCCAGGAAAAGCTCAGATGCTCGGCCTCGATCACCAGACGGCCGGACAGCTCGCCGGAATGGAGCCGGATGCGTGCCTGGCCCTCTTGCTCGCGGCGCTGGCGGCGCTCGTCGCGCATCGTCTGCAGGGCGCGCACCCGGCCCTCGTTGCGGGTGCGCCGCGCCTTGATGCCCTGGCGAATCCACACCTCTTCCTGGGCCAGGCGCTTGTCGAACAGGGCCTCGGCGCGCTCCTCCGCCTCCAGTGCCTCGTCCCTGCGGCGCAGGTATTGTTCGTAGTCCCCGGGCCAGGAGCGCAGCCGCCCGCGATCGAGCTCCAGTATGCGTGTGGCGAGCCGGCGCAGGAAGGCCCGGTCGTGGGTGACAAACAGCAGCGCCCCCCTGAATCCGAGCAGCACCTCTTCGAGCCAGGCGATGGAGTCTATGTCCAGGTGGTTGGTGGGCTCATCCAAGAGCAGCAGATCCGGGTCCGACACCAGGGCGCGGGCGAGCATCACGCGTCGCTTCAGGCCCCCGGAGAGCTGGGTGAGCTCGGCGTCCGGATCGAGTCCGAGCCGGGAGATCACGGTCTCCACGCGCTGCTCGGTGCTCCAGCCGTCCGCCGCTTCGAGCTCGTGCTGCACAGCGGCCAGCGCCGTCAGCGCGGGCTCGCTCGGATCGCGCGCCAGCCGCAGGCCCGCCTTGTGGTACCGCTCCAGCAGCCCGGCCAGGGCGCCCAGCCCGCCTGCGACCACCCGAAACACGCTGCCCGCCTCCCCCTGCGGGACCTCCTGGCTCAGACGGCTGATCCGCAGACCCTGGGCGAGCACCCGCTCCCCCCCATCGGGTCTGATCTCGCCCGCAACGACCTGCAACAACGTGGACTTACCGGTACCGTTGCGGCCAACCAGACAGACCCGCTCACCCGGCTCGATGACGAGATCGGCCCCCTCCAGCAACTGGGGCCCACCGAAGGCCAGATGGACATTACGCAGGGTGATCAGCGCCATCGGGGATCTCTCAGGGTAACGGGGTAGCTGCGCGCCCGGCGCCCAGGCAGCTATCGCTAGCCGGGCACCGGCGCAGCGCAATGATAGCCCTGCCACCCGTCGAACCCCGTGCGCCGGACAGTATCGAGAGTCGCCTGGTTCTCGATGCCTTCGCCGCTGGTGCGCGCGTCGGGCTTCCGGTGGACCCCGTCGGAGACCGCGCGCAGCACGGTGGAGATCGGTAGCCCGAGCGCCTCCGCCTCGCGCCAGCCGGTGAGCCACTCGGCGGCGGGGTTGAGGTAACGGATCTGCCCCCCGCCGTCGACCGCCTGGACGCCGTCGTGCAGGGCGTCGAGAGCCGGGGACGCAGAGCCGCCGGGCCCGGGCGTGATCCTGGAGGGCGAGCGAGACTTCGATGACATACAGGGGGCGACCCGGGGCGCTCGGCTGGCCTATCCTTGAGCGGATATGTGATTATTCGAATTTTATGGCATTTCCTCACAACTATAGAAGCGAACGCCAAGCCGGCGTTTGGCGCGACATCCCGCCCCGGACCGGAGAAGCCCTGCATGCAGACCAAGATCCTGCTCGACGAGTCGGATATCCCCACCCACTGGTACAACGTCATCGCCGATATGCCCAGGCCACCGGCGCCCTATCTGGGTCCGGACGGCAGACCCGTACCGCCCGAGGCAATGCTTGCGATCTTCCCCGAGGAGCTGGTCAAGCAGGAGATGAGTGCGGAGCGCTGGATCCGGATCCCCGATGCCGTGCGCGAGGCCCTGGCCCTGTGGCGCCCCTCGCCACTGCACCGAGCCCACCGCCTGGAGCGCGCCCTGGGCACCCCGGCCAAGATCTTCTTCAAGGACGAGTCGGTCAGCCCGGCGGGCTCGCACAAGCCCAACACCGCCGTAGCCCAGGCCTATTACAACAAGCAGGCGGGCATCAACCGGCTCTCGACCGAGACCGGCGCCGGCCAGTGGGGCAGCGCGCTCGCCCTGGCCGGACGGTTGTTTGGCCTGGACGTGCGGGTGTACATGGTCAAGGTCAGCTATCAGCAGAAGCCTTACCGGCGCTCCATGATGCAGACCTGGGGGGCCGAGGTGTTCGCCAGCCCCACCGACATGACCGAGTCCGGACGCCGTATCCTGGCCGAGCACCCGGACTCCCCCGGCTCGCTGGGCATCGCCATCTCCGAGGCGGTGGAAGAAGCCGCCGGGCGCAAGGACACCAACTATTCCCTGGGCTCGGTGCTCAACCATGTGTGCCTGCATCAGACCATCGTCGGCCAGGAGGCGAAGAAGCAGATGGAGATGGTCGGGGAATATCCGGACGCGGTCATCGCCTGCTGCGGCGGCGGCTCCAACTTTTCGGGTATCGCCTTCCCGTTCTTCGCCGACAAGGCCGCCGGCAAGGACGTGACCCTGATCGCCGCCGAGCCCAGCTCCTGCCCCACCCTGACCAAGGGCCTCTACACTTACGACTTCGGTGACTCGGCCGGACTCACCCCCCTGATGAAGATGTACACCCTCGGGCACGATTTCATGCCCCCGGGCATCCACGCCGGCGGGCTGCGCTACCACGGCGATTCCGCCCTGGTCAGCCAGCTCCACCACGAGGGGCTGGTCGAGGCCGTGGCTATCCCGCAGCTCGAGACGTTCGAGGCCGGCGTGCTGTTCGCCCGCACCGAGGCCATCATCCCGGCCCCCGAGTCCTGCCACGCCATCGCCGCCTGCATTCGCGAGGCCCGCCGCTGCGTCGAGACCGGCGAGCCCAGGACCCTGCTGTTCAACCTCTCGGGCCACGGCCATTTCGACATGTCCTCCTACGACCGCTATTTCAGCGGCCAGCTGGAGAACTACGAATACCCGGCGGCGGCGATCGCCGAGTCCCTGGCGCACCTGCCGAAGGTGGCCGCCGGGTGAGCACCCGGGCACCGCCCGTAACCGGCACGCCGATCCTCTACGCCCGCCGGAGATACCCTGGCGCAATCGCTGAAACCGCCGACAGGGCACCGGCATGGTGAAGCAGGTCAGTCTGCAGCAGGCCTGGAGCGGCGAGGCGGATTGCCGCAACTGCGCGCTGCGCGCCACGGTGCTGTTTGCCGGTCTGGAGGAGAGGGATTTCGAGGCCATCCATCAGCCGATCGACCAGTTCACCCTCCCTCCCGGCTCGGTGCTGTACCGCGCCGGGGACCCGGCGGACCACATGTTCACGGTGCGCTCCGGGCTGCTCAAGCTGGTCCAGTATCTGCCCGACGGAGCCCAGCGCATCGTCCGACTGGTCAAGAGCACCGACGTCACCGGGTTGGAGGCGCTGGTCGGTCAGCCCTACCAGCACCATGCCGTGGTGCTTCAGGCGACCGAGGTGTGCAGCCTCCCGGCGCCCGTGGTGGAACGGCTGAGCCGCGACAATCCGGCGCTGCACCGGGAGCTGCTCAACCGCTGGCACCGGGCACTCAGCGAGGCCGACGCCTGGCTCACGGAGCTCTCCACCGGTGCGGCCCGCCAGCGCGTCGCACGCCTGCTGCTGCGCCTGGTGCGCGACGAGCAACAGAGCGAGTGCGAGCTGTTCAGTCGCGAGGACATGGGGGCGATGCTCGGCATCACCACGGAAACGGCGAGCCGCACCATCGCCGAGCTCAGGCGCCAGAGCCTGTTGGTGGAGACCGGCCCCAACCACTTCCTGGTGGATGTGCCGAATCTGCAGCGCATCGCCGAAGGCTGAGTACCCGGACCCGTCCCGAGCCGGCCATGGATTGCGAAATTTCAATGCAACGGCGGCGCCTCCCCGCCTAGAGTCGGGCCCTGCAGCGGCGCCCGCCGCCCGGTCCGGAATGCCCCGTCCGATGAAGCAGTCCCTGACGCAGGAGCGCTACGCCGTATTCACCCTGGAGATCGAGCGGGGGGAGACCGCTTGCGCGAGCATCGATGACGTCGTCGACTACTTCACGGAGCGCATCGAGGCACACCCGCTGGCACGCCTGATCGCGGTATTCGACCACCACGCCCACACCCGGGGTCTCGAGCAGGGCAGCATGAGCGCGGAGATCCTGGCGGCCCGCAGCATCATTCTGTGCTTCGGCATCACCCTGCCCGATCCCCAGGCGATGGCGCTGCGGCCCCGCTCCATCGGCGTCTGCGAGCTCGCCGACCGCTTCGTCCTCAGCTTCATGGAGGCGCCCATGCCGCTCGCCAACACCGCCCTGGAAGGCTGGGCCCTGGGGCTGGCGACGCACTCTCCCTGACTGGCGACAGCCCTTGTGGTGTCTCGGCGTCGCGGCACAGGCCCGCCGCACCGGCCCGAAAACAAAGGCACCCCCTGATTGTGGACATTGCGAATTCGCAATGCCGACCGGCCCGAGGCCGGCTATCTTTATCAGCGGTTTGCCCATCCAGAAATCGATGGAACATCCGGTGCTTGCGCGGCCCCGCGAGCCGGATCAGTTTTTTCCAAACGTCCACCGCAGGAGTCGCTCGATGTTCGACGAGGCGATGATCGATCTATCGCGGCTGCAATTCGCCGCGACCGCCCTCTACCACTTCCTGTTCGTGCCCCTGACCCTGGGCATGAGCTGGATCCTCGTCATCATGGAATCGGTCTACGTGATGACCGGCAAAGAAGTCTACAGGGACATGACCAAGTTCTGGGGCAAGCTGTTCGGCATCAACTTCGCCCTGGGGGTCACCACCGGCCTGACCATGGAGTTCGAGTTCGGAACCAACTGGGCCTACTACTCGCACTACGTGGGCGATGTCTTCGGCGCCCCGCTGGCGATCGAGGGTCTGATGGCCTTCTTTCTCGAATCGACCTTCATCGGGCTGTTCTTCCTCGGCTGGGAGCGCCTGTCCAAGCGCCAGCACCTGACCGTAACCTTCCTGACCGCCCTGGGCTCCAACCTGTCCGCGCTCTGGATCCTGATCGCCAACGGCTGGATGCAGAACCCGGTCGGCGCCGAATTCAACGCCGAGACCATGCGCATGGAGATGCAGAGCTTCGCCGACCTGCTGTTCAACCCGGTGGCCCAGGTGAAGTTCGTGCACACGGTCTCGGCCGGTTACGTGACCGCCTCCCTGTTCGTCGCCGGCATCAGCGCCTTCTACCTGCTCAAACGGCGCGACCTGGGCTTCGCGCGTCGCTCCTTTGCAGTCGCTGTGGGCTTCGGTCTGGCCTCGGTGCTCTCGGTGATCGTGCTGGGCGACGAGTCCGGCTACGAGGTCGGCGACGTCCAGAGGGTCAAGCTAGCCGCCATCGAGGCCGAGTGGGAGACCCAGACGCCACCGGCCGCCTTCACGGTCTTCGGCCTGCCGGACACCCGGGACGAGGAGACCAAGGCGGCGCTGCGCATCCCCTGGGTGCTCGGCCTGATCGCCACGCGCTCGGTGGACAAGCCGGTCATCGGACTCAAAGACCTCATGGCCCAGCACGAGCAACGCATCCGCAGCGGCATCATCGCCTACGGGGCGCTGCGCAAGATCCGCGACGGCAGCGCCGGCGCCGAGGACCGGGCGCGGTTCGAGGCCCACAAAAAGGACCTGGGCTACGGACTGCTGCTCAAGCGCTACACCGAGCACGTCAGCGATGCCACCGAGGCACAGATCGCGGCGGCCAACCGGGACACCATCCCTAACGTGGGCCCGGTGTTTTGGAGCTTCCGGGTCATGGTGCTCACGGGAGTCTGGATGCTGTTCCTGTTCGTCGCCGGCTTCTACCTCATGGCCCGGCGTCAGGTGGAGCGCCACCCCTGGCTGCTGCGGCTGTTCCTGTACAGCATCCCTGTGCCCTGGATCGGCGCCGAGACCGGCTGGCTGGTCGCCGAGTACGGCCGCCAGCCCTGGGCCATCGGCGAGGTGCTGCCGACCTTTCTGGCCACTTCCAGCCTGCAGGCCAGCGACGTAGCCATCAGCCTGATCGGGTTCGGGCTCTTCTACACCGGGCTGGCGGTCATCGAGGTCTACCTGATGTTCAAGTTCGCCCGCCTGGGCCCCAGCGCCCTGCACACCGGCCGCTATGACCTGGAGAAGGGGGCGCCCGGCACCGCAACGCTCGCCACCGCACCCCAGCAGCCAAGACAGGACTGACGACCATGATCATCGACTACGAAACGCTCAAGCTCATCTGGTGGGTGCTGGTCGGCGTGCTGCTGATCGGCTTCGCCGTCACCGACGGCATGGACATGGGGGTGGGTGCCCTGCTGCCGTTCCTCGGAAAGAACGACGAAGAGCGGCGCGTCATCATCAACACCGTGGGGCCCCACTGGGACGGCAACCAGGTCTGGCTGATCACCGCCGGCGGGGCGATCTTCGCGGCCTGGCCGGCCGTGTACGCCGCGGCCTTCTCGGGCTTCTACTTCGCCATGCTGCTGGTGCTGTTCGCGCTGTTCTTCCGGCCGGTCGGCTTCGACTACCGCTCCAAGATCGATGACCCGCGCTGGCGCAACGCCTGGGACTGGGGCCTGTTCGTCGGCGGCGCCGTCCCCGCCCTGGTGTTCGGCGTGGCCTTCGGCAACCTGCTCCAGGGCGTGCCCTTCCATTTCGACGCGCTGCTGCGACCCTTCTATACCGGCGGATTCTTCGGTCTGCTCAACCCCTTCGCCCTGCTCTGCGGGCTGGTCAGCCTCGCCATGATCGTCATGCAAGGGGCGGTCTGGCTGCAGCTGCGCACCGAAGACCCCATGTCCGAGCGGGCGCGCACCTCCGCCCAGCGTGCCGCACTGGTCATGATCGCGGCCTTCGCGCTGGCCGGGGTCTGGGTGGCGCTGGGCATCGACGGCTATCGCGTGGTCTCCATGCCGGCCCTAGACGCCAATCCCAATCCCCTGGCCAAGGAGGTGCAGATCGTCGCCGGGGCCTGGCTGGCCAACTACCGGAGCTACCCGGTGACCCTGGCGCTCCCGATCCTGGGTCTGGGCGGTGCCGCCCTGACCTGGCTGCTCTCGCGCCTCCGCCGCCCGGGGCTGGGGCTGGTGACCAGCTCGCTCGCCCAGGCGGGCGTGATCCTCACCGCCGGCGTCTCCATGTTCCCGTTCATCCTGCCCTCGAGCAGCAACCCGGGCAGCAGCCTCACGCTCTGGGACGCCACCTCCAGCCAGCGCACCCTCACGGTGATGTTCTGGGCGGCCGTCATCTTCGTGCCGATCATCCTCTCCTATACCACCTGGACCTACTACAAGATGTGGCGCCGGGTCACGGTGGCGGAGATCCGGGAGCAGCAGCACCTGGCCTACTGATCAACAGAACCGGAGACTCGCAGATGTGGTATTTCACCTGGATACTGGGCGTCCTGCTGGCCATGGCCTTCGGGGTGATCAACGTCATGTGGCTGGAGAACGAGAGCTGCCTCGACGAGGAGGAGTGCTCCAAGTAGCCTGTCCGACCTGACCTGAAAGGCCGGCCGCCCGGCGGCGGCCGGCCCTTTTCCCTGACACTCACCCCAAAGCCCGGCCGGGACACCCCGGCAGCCCGCCCGCCCCATGCCCGACGCCAAAGCCATTGCCCGCTGGCTGCGATCCGAGAAGACCGAGGCCGGCCCCTATGTCTCCTATGCGGTGGCGCTCGGCAGCTTCGCGGGCCTGGTGGTGATCGCCCAGGCCTGGCTGCTGGCGGGGATCGTCGACGCGGTGATCTTCGCCGGCGCCGATCTCTCGGCGGTGATGCCGCGGCTCTGGGCGCTGCTGGGCCTTCTGCTCCTGCGCGCAGGCATAGTGCGCTGGTCCGAGCAGCTGGCCTTCCGGGGCGCGGCGCGGGTCAAGCTCGCCCTGCGCGACCGGCTGTTCCGCCACCTCCAGGCCCTGGGCCCGGTGCGCCTGGCCGGAGAGGCATCGGGGGATCTCGCCAACAGCCTGGTGGACGGGGTGGAGGCCCTGGAGGCCTATTACGCCCGCTACCTGCCCGCCCTTTCCCTGGCGGCCCTGCTGCCGCTGGCCATCCTCGCCTTCGTGCTGCCCATGGACTGGGTCTCGGCGCTGGTGATGATCTGCACCGCCCCGCTGATCCCGCTGTTCATGATCCTGATCGGCCAGGGTGCGGAGCGGCTCAACCAGCGCCAGTGGCGGGAGCTGGCCCGCATGAGTGCGCATTTCCTGGACATGATCCAGGGGCTCACCACCCTGAAGCTGTTCAATGCCAGCCGCCGGGAGGCCGAGGTGATCGCCCGGATATCGGACGAGTACCGACGCAGCACGATGTCGGTGCTGCGCGTGGCCTTCCTCTCCTCGGCGGTGCTGGAGTTCTTCTCCACGGTGAGCATCGCGGTGGTCGCCGTGCTTATCGGCTTTCGGCTGCTCAGCGGCGAGATGGACTTCTTCCGCGGCTTCTTCGTGCTGCTGCTGGCCCCGGAATTCTATCTGCCCCTGCGCAGCATGGGCACCCACTATCACGCCCGCCTCGAAGCGGTGGGCGCCGCCGAGGGGATCATCGGATGGCTCGAGCGTCCCGTCCCGCCCGCGCCGCAGCAGCTGCGCCCGCCGCCTCCGGGCCCCGGGCTCGCCATCCGCTTCGAGGCCGTGCACTTCGCCTACGAGCCCGGGCGGGAGGCGCTAAGGGGACTGAGCCTGGAGATCGGGGCCGGGGAGCGGGTGGCCCTGGTCGGCGCCAGCGGTGCCGGCAAGACCACGGTGGTCAATCTGCTGCTCGGCTTCGTGCGGCCCGATGCCGGGCGGGTCAGCGTGAACGGCGTCGACCTCGCCGAGATCGATCCCGATGCCTGGCGGACGCGGCTCGCCTGGGTGCCCCAGAATCCCCGCCTGTTCCACGGCACCATCCTGGACAACCTGAGGCTCGCCCGTCCCGATGCCGACCGCCAGGCCATCGAGGCGGCGGCGCGCCAGGCCCGGGCGGAGGCATTCATCCGCGCCCTGCCCAACGGCTGGGAGACCCGCGTCGGCGAGGGCGGCCAGGGCCTGTCCGGGGGGCAGATCCAGCGCCTCGCCCTCGCCCGCGCCTTCCTCCGGGACGCGCCGCTGGTGATCCTCGACGAGCCCACCGCGAGCCTGGACGCCGAGAGCGAGCGGGCGATCGCCTCCGCCATCGAGCGCCTGTCGGTGGGGCGCAGTGTGCTCGTCATCGCCCACCGGCTGCACAGCGTGCAGACCGCGGACCGCATCCTGGTGATGGAGCAGGGCCGCCTGGTGGAGCAGGGCCCCCACGCGGAGCTCCAGGCACGCGACGGCGTCTATCGGCGCATGCTGCTCGCGAGCGGGGCCGCCTGAGCCGGGACGCGGCATGAGCGAGCTGCTGAGACTGTTGAGGCTGTACCGCCCCTATCGGGGCTGGATGGCGCTGGGCATGGCGCTGGCCTTCCTCACGCTGATCGCCAACGTCGGTCTGATGGCGCTGTCGGGATGGTTCATCGCCGCCATGGCGACGGCCGGCGTCAGCGGCGCGACCATGAACTACTTCACCCCCGCCGCGGGCATCCGGGGCCTGGCCATCGTCCGCACGGTCGGCCGCTATCTGGAACGCCTGGTGACCCACGAGGCGACCCTGCGGCTGCTGGCCGGCCTGCGGGTCTGGTTCTACGAGCATCTCGAGCCCCTGGCCCCGGCGCGGCTGCAGCAGTTCCGCAGCGGCGATCTGCTCAGCCGCATCCGCGCCGACATCGACAGCCTGGATCACCTGTACCTGCGGATCCTGCTGCCGCTCACGGTCGCCGCGGCCGGGGTCTTGGCGATCAGCCTGTTCCTCTGGCTCCAGGCCCCGCGCCTCGCGCTGGTGAACCTCGGCTTCCTGTTGCTGGCCGGGGTGGTCCTGCCGCTCTGGATCGAGCGTCGCGCCCATCCCGGGTCCCAGCGCCTGGTCGAGACCCGCTCGGCGCTGCGCGTCTCGGTGGTGGACGGCGTGCAGGGCATGGCGGAGCTCAGCGTCTACGGGGCCTCCGAGCGCCAGGCACAGACCCTCGACGGGCTGAGCCGCCGGCTGGTCGAGGATCAGGACCGCCTGAGCGGACTCACGGGCATCTCCCAGGGGGCGCTGGGCCTGTGCGCCGGGCTCTCGCTCTGGGTCCTGCTGCTGCTCGCGGTCCCCCTGGTACGGGAGGGACTGCTGGAGCCGCCCCGACTGGCGATGCTCGCTTTGTTCACGCTGGCGAGCTTCGAGGCCGTGATGCCGCTGCCCGGAGCCTTCCAGGTGCTGGGGGAGACGCTCGCCGCTGCGCGCCGGCTGCTCGCGGTGGTCGACGCACAGGCGCAGGTGCATGACCCCGCAGGCGTCTCACCGACCCCGCGCGACTACTCGATCGAGCTCCAGGGGGTCGGCTTTCGCTACCAGGACGACGCCCCCCGGGCACTCGACGGCGTGGACCTGCGGATACCGGCGGGAGGCAAGCTGGCGGTCATGGGCGCCACCGGCGCCGGCAAGTCCAGCCTGGCGAACCTCCTGCTGCGCTTCTGGGAGCCCCAGGAAGGACGCATCCTGCTCGGGGGCGAGGATCTGCGCAGCTTCCGGGGCGAGGACGCGCGCCGCCTCATCGGCGTGGTCTCCCAGCGCACCCACCTGTTCAACGCCCGCATCCGCGACAACCTGCTGCTGGCCAACCCAGCGGCGAGCCAGGGCGCCCTGGAGCAGGCCTGCCGCGTGGCCCAGATCCACGCGTTCATCGCGTCCCAGCCCGAGGGCTACGACACCTGGGTGGGCGAGGCCGGGCTGAAGCTCTCGGGCGGACAGGCGCGGCGCATCGCCATCGCCAGGGCACTGCTCAAGGACGCCCCGATCCTGCTCTTGGACGAGCCCACCGAGGGCCTGGACGCCCCCACCCAGCAGGCGCTCATGGAGGCGTTGTATCGGCTGATGGAGGGTCGCACGGTGCTGCTGATCACCCACCGGCCGGTCGGCCTGGAGGCCATGGATCAGGTCATAGTGCTGGAGCAGGGGCGCATCCTGGAGCGGGGCAGCCCCGCAGAGCTGCTCGCCGCCGGCGGGCGCTACGCGCAGCTGACGGGGTTCCTGGGAGCCGAGCGCCCGACGCGCGACCGAGCGCCCTCGGGATGAGGCTATACGGTTTGGTGCTTATCGTCGGCGCTGGTCCGATCAGATGCCCGACGACCCTGGCTCATCCTTTCTCCCCTCGCCCTTGAGGGAGAGGGCCAGGGTGAGGCGGATAGCCCGCGGCAAAATCCTCTCTCCTCACCCGGGGCCGCTCGCGAGCAAGCGCCAGCAGAGGCGAAAGCCGGTTTTCATTGGACCCAACCGGTTCCAGCCTGAATCGGTGCCGCACCAGTCGACCGTCATCGTTTCCCTACAGCGCATTGCCTGCTCCGCACCGAGCCGCTAGACTTTTCCGGGACGAACGGCCCCAAGGACCCGGAGCACCCCATGCGCCCTCCCCCGCCGACAACCGGCAATGCCGAGGTACCGGTAGACACCGACCGGATCGCCTCCCCCCGCCACAGCTCTGCCATACATCCGTTGAAGGACGGGGGCGACATCCGACCCATACAGGGGATGCTCGGCCATCGTGACCTGCGGACGAATATGGTCTGCACGCATGGAGTGAACAAAGGTTCGCACGGGCGAGCCTGTCCGGAAGGCTCACGGTGCCTCGGCGTCCGTAGCGCCTAGTCCGAGAACGAGGTTCGGGACCCAATCAAAGCGGAGGCCGGGGTCGGGCGACCGCGGCAGAAGCTATAGGGGGCGTGGTGACGTTGGGCCTCGACTCGTGGGTTGTTGCGCAGGAGCCGGATTTCCTTACCGGAGTGCTCATGTTTCTACATTTAGATATCTAAATGTAGGTATCCAGATATAGATATCCAAATGTAGATATCTATATTTAGATATTAGATATCTAGA
>CAVQCX010000010.1:0-213732 GCA_963711095.1 uncultured Gammaproteobacteria bacterium
CAAGGGGTCAGGCCTTGTGTTTTGCCTCCTCCGGGCGTAGCCTTCCGCCATCGCTCGGCCACTGCGCATCGAATTCCCCGGCGCCGTCTATCACGTCACCTCCCGTGGTGATCGGCGCGAAGACATCTTTGTCGATGACGAGGACAGGCGGGGTCTGTTGGCGGTCGTCGCGCAGGCACTCTCGCGCTTCGATGCCGAGGCCCTGGCCTACTGCCTGATGGGCAACCACTACCACCTCGTGCTGCACACCCGACAGGCGAATCTGTCCTTGTTGATGCGTCACATCAACGGGGTCTACACCCAGATCTACAACCGCCGGCATCACAAGGTGGGTCACCTGTTCCAGGGGCGCTTCAAGGCAATCCTGGTGGACCGGGATGCTTATCTGCTGGAGGTGTGCTGCTACGTGGATCTCAGCCCGGTGCGAGCCCGCATGGTACCCAAGCCTCAGGACTGGGCTTGGTCAAGTTACCCGGCGCACCTGGGACAGGCTCCGGTGCCTGCGTGGCTGGATACCGCTGGCTTGCACGGCTACCTGCTGGGCCGGCCGGCGAAGCGCTCTGGCGACCGGCGCCGGGCGGCCGATCGTTACGCTCAACGGGTGGCCTCGGTGCCCGATGCCAGTCTGTGGGACAGCGCGCTGCGCCAGCAGATCTATCTGGGCGACGAGCGCTTCGTCGAGCGCATGCAGGCACTGGCGGAACCGCGTAACAGCACTGACCGTGACATCCCCCGGGCCCAGCGCCGCAAGTCGCGCACGCTGGCCCAGTGGCTGGCAAGCTGCGAGAATCGGTAAGAGGCGCTATACAGCGCCCGCACCGAAAGCGCGCTCAGCATGAGCGCGATTGCACGCGAGCTGGGGTTGTCGGTATCGCGCGTGAGCCGGCTGATCGCGCGGGCGGAGGGGGCAAAACACAAGGCCTGACCACTGACCCCTCCGCATTGCCTGCTCCGCCGCAGGCCGCTAGACTTTTCCGAGACGAACGGCCCCAAGAACCCGGAACACCCCATGCGCCCTCCCCCGCCGACAACCGGCAATGCCGAGGTACCGGTAGACACCGACCGGATCGCCACCCTTCACCACAGCTCTGCCATACATCCGCCGACGGACGGGTGCTACATCCGAGCCGTGCAGGGGTTGCTCACCCATCGTGACCTGCGGGCAACTATAAGCTGCACGCACGTGATGGACAAAGGCCCCCACGGGCGACCCATCCGGAAGGCTCCCAGTGCCTCGGCGTCCCTAGCGACTACTCCGAGAACGAGCTTCGTGGGACAACCCGGGAGACAACCCGGGACAGACCACGATTTTCCGGCCATAGACCCGCAAAAAATCGTGGTCTGGCCCCGATTGCCCTATCCCTTCTCCGCCTGCGGCGGCTGAAAGCAAATTCCTATCCCTTCTAAATCCCATGCAAATTCGCCTTCCGAACGGACTAGCGGTTGACGGCTTGAACAAGCGCGACACGTTAGCGGTGTATAGGGACATCTTCGATGACAGCTGCTACGCAAAGCACGTAACGCTTAACGCAAATGATGTTGTCATCGACGTTGGTGCCAATGTCGGCATCTTCACACTATGGGCTTGTTCACTCGGTCGAAACTTGAAGGTTTACGCGTTTGAGCCAATCCCGGTGACGTATGCGTGCCTACTGGTCAATGTTAGCGAGCTTGAAATGAAGAACGTCACTGTCGCAAATGCTGGAGTGTCAGATCACGCTGGGGAGTGCGAGTTCACTTTCTACCCAAGATTCACCCAAGCATCTACTCGATACCCAGACCACTCAGACGAGATGGTGCAGATGGGCAGGCAGTACATCCTCGACCAGGTCAAAACGCTCCCAACAGTTTTGCGGTGGGCTACGCACCTGATCCCATCGCGCGTGAAGAACTTGATCGCGGAAAGGATTCGTAGCTACTACCTGCGTGGTGAACAAGTAATCTGCCGACTAACAACCGTGTCTGACATCATCAAGGATGAAGGCATCGACAGGATAGGATTGCTCAAGATTGATGCCGAAGGCAGTGAGCTCGATATACTTCGGGGCATTGAAGGATATGACTGGTGGCGGATTCGGCAATTAGTGGTTGAGGCGCATGGTGGTCACGTGCAAGCCGCGAAGATAGCAAAATTGCTAGAGTCTCGCAGCTACACTGTGCACACGGAACCAAACCCGATGATTCCGGCTTTGACGCTAATCTATGCGACATGAGTGTATCAATGGGGTCAGACTCGATGGAAAACCTTGTACTAAGCTGAGAGAGCCGGGAGTATTGGGCGAGATGAGGCCAAATGGTACGCCAACCACGATTCGTCCTCCCGGGGCATCCACAGCATGTTACCCAGAGGCCAATAGAGTCTGACCCCATTGGTTGCGGCCGGTACTTCGCCTTCTACAACACCCGCCGACCCCACTCGAGCCTTGATCGGCAGACACCTGATCAGGTCTACTTCAACTTGCTGGTTCTGCCCAAGGCCGCTTAAACCGTGCAGCACGATTCCACTTATCCCACTGGGCAGCGCTGTTCAGACACCCGGAGCCACCTCAGATCCGCGTACTATTCCGCAGCGCGCTCTTGGGTGGAGCTCGGCCTGAGAGGGCGTTGGTATTGTGAGGGTGCTATACCGTTGGCTTGCCTCGACCGTGCCGGGAAATTACAGAGCGCTTCCGACCTCCGTGACGGACAATATCTACGCAAAGGGGAATCCATGAAGAAGGCGATTACGGGAACGGTTCTGGCCGCGATGGTAGTCTTCACCGCAAGCCAGGCGCACGCGTGGGTCGTATGCGCCGAAGACGACGGCACGGGTCAACCCAAGCCCAAGTCGAAGCTCTCACTCGAAACGGCCTGCACGCCGGGCAATCAAGTCGAAATCGGGGTCGCCTACAACACGAGCATAGGCACCGTGGAGTGTTCCAGTCACCATTGTTCTTGTACCGCCGATGACCTGTTCTTGATCGTCGGCGATTTGCCGTCCCGAACAGCCGGCTCGACTGGTCACCTTAGATACGAACAATGTTCTGAAGCCCCACACCGCGGACAGCTTTACGCACTCACATTTAACAACACAGTTAGAGGTGTCATACAAGTTACCAGCGTGCATCCACACACTTTTCGTTACACTGTTATGATGGATCTAGCAGACACCGACTGGATCTAGCAGACACCGACCGCTGTGTAGGTGCCAGACAATCTACACTCGCTGCCGCATGTGATTATTGTTCTACTGATGAGTACCAGATATCGAACGCCTATTTCAAAAGCCCATCGGAATTTCTAGCCATTGCCTCGACCGCCTCCGGATGTGGAACGTTTTCGGTCGGTACAACGTATACGCTCATCGATACTCCGAATACACACCCTGTCAAACTCGTGTCCGCGGTTAGCACAAACAGCAATATACAATTGACGTTTGAAGCGAGCACACTCTTCCATCCTCTTTTTACAAACTGTTACAAGCTTACTACTCCGTAAGTGTCAAGGGAAGGAAAGGCAAAAGCAAAGAAGGAGGAAGAAGGCGGGGTCAGAGAAGGCGGGGTCTACCATCGGAATTACAGGTAGTCAGAAGGTAGTAGAGAGTAGGTAGTCAATAGGTCCCGAAGGAGCTACTCTGACATTAAGACGGGGGTGTGGCTCTTGGGGTCCGCGATCAGCTTTGGCTGACTCGCTTGGCTTGAAATGCCGCCCCCGTCTTCCTGTATCGTCCGCTGAGGTCATACGGGATGGTGCCGGGTGCGAACCGTGGCTCTGTAAGTAGACGAGACCGGTGGACGATGGTTTGAGTGCGTCCCTTGGCGTCTGACCTGCGGAGGTTGCCATGGTCCTGCGTCCTAAGCTTAAAGTCAGTATCGATGTCGGCTGTCATCGCCACAGCGTTGCCGTGGGGCTGTCCACGGGTGAGCTGCTGGAGGAGTTCGACATCGATCACCGCCCGGAAGGCTTCGCCGAGTTCTTTAGCCGGGTCGAGCGCTATCAGCGCCGTTACCCTGGCCCAGTGTCGGTGGCCATGGAGGGTTACAACGGCCATGCGAGGCCGCTCGATACGCTGGTGCGAGAGCACCAGTGGCGCTTGTTCAACGTCAACAACCTCAAGCTCGCCCGCTTCAAGCAGGTGTTCCCAGCGGCGGCCAAAACCGACCGCATAGACGCGCGTAGCGCCCTGGAGCTAATGCAGCTGGGCGAGCACCTGCCGCGGGTGCGGGAGGCGCTCCAGGAGGTCCAGGGGGCCCCTGCGGAGAACCTTGAGCTTAAACGCTTGACCCGTCGGCGAAGGGCTTTGGTTGACGAAAAAGTCCGTGTTCTCAGTCGCTTGCAAGGCGATCTGCAGGCGGTCTGCCCGGGGCTGCTGGAGATCACCGGCGATGCCGACAACCTGTGGTTTCTCAATCTGCTGGTCCACGGCGAGGATCTGACCAAGCTCGCGGGCTTGCGTGAGAAGACCCTGCTGAGCATTCCGGCCATCGGGGTGAAGTTCTGCTCGATGGTTCGGGCCTGGCAGCACCGCGCCTTCTTCAGCCAGGAGGTCGCCTACGCTGGCCCTATGATCGTTGCCGATGCGCGCCGGGTATTGGAGCTGCGCAGCCAGATCGAGGCCCTGGAGAAGCGCTGTGAGACCCTTCTGGCCGTCTCGCAGATCGGCCTTCGCATCGATAGCATCCCGGGCTTCGCTCTGGTGTGCTCCAGCGAGCTGGCCGGCGAGATCGGCACCGTGGAGCGCTTCCCCAGCGAGGCAAGCCTGGCGGTTTATCTCGGCATGGCTAACCTCGACCACAGCTCTGGTCAACAGCAGGGCGCCAAGGCACCGCGGCACGTCAATAAGCATGCTAAGCGTGCCATGATGACGGGTGTCGATCGGCATCGCAAGCAGGTGGCTGCTTCACAGCGCTACTACGAGAAAAAGCGCAACGAGGGGAAATCTCACAACCAGGCTATTCGCGCTCTGGGTCGGCACCTGTGTCGGGTCATTTTCCAAATGCTCAAACACAATCGCGACTACGAGATTCGTGATTAGCACAAGCGAGGTAATTCAAATTTGACTTGAAAATTCCAGCGGGATGTTCAGGCCTTGTCTTTTGCCCCCTCCGGGCGTAGCCTTCCGCCATGGCTCGGCCACTGCGTATCGAATTCCCCGGCGCCGTCTATCACGCCATCTCCCGTGGTGATCGGCGCGAAGACATCTTTGTCGATGACGAGGACAGGCAGGGTCTGTTGGCGGTCGTCTCGCAGGCACTCTCGCGCTTCGATGCCGAGGCCCTGGCCTACTGCCTGTCGTTGTTGATGCGTCACATCAACGGGGCCTACACCCAGACCTACAACCGCCGGCATCACAAGGTCGGTCATCTGTTCCAGGGGCGCTTCAAGGCCATTCTGGTGGACCGGGATGCTTATCTGCTGGAAGTGTGCCGCTACGTGGATCTCAACCCGGTGCGAGCGCACATGGTACCCAAGCCTCAGGACTGGGCCTGGTCAAGTTACAGGGCGCACCTGGGACAGGCTCCGGTGCCTGCGTGGCTGGATACCCCTGGCTTGCACGGCTACCTGCTGGGCCAGCCGGCGAAGAGCTCTGGCGACCGGCGCCGGGCGGCCGATCGTTACGCTCAACTGGTGGCCTCGGTGCCCGACGCCAGTCTGTGGGACAGCGCGCGGCGCCAGCAGATCGATCTGGGCGACGAGAGCTTTGTCGAGCGCATGCAGGCGCTGGCCGAACCGCGTAACAGCACTGACCGCGACATCCCCCGGGCTCAGCGCCGCAAGTCGCGCACGCTGGCCCAGTGGCTGGCAAGCTGCGAGAATCGGGAAGAGGCGCTATACAGGGCCCACACCGAAAGCGCTCAGCATGAGCGCGATTGCACGCCAGTTGGGGTTGTCGGTATCGCGCGTGAGCCGGCTGATCGCGCGGGCGGAGGGGGCAAAACACAAGGCCTAACCGCAGACCGCCGCTTGACCCCAGACCGCCGCTACGGGTTTCTCGCCAACCGCTGTCGGGCCGGGTGCCTGGAGCGCATCCGCCAGAGCCTGCACAGCGAGCTGCGCGAGCCCCAGAGCGATGGCGGGGCGGCGCAGCCAATCCCGCTCAGCTATCCGTGCCCGGCCTGCCAAGGCGGGCAGATGCGAGTAACCGGCGAGCGAGCGCCGATGCGCTGCCCGAGGAGGGCTGCAGAAAGGGGACGGAGGGATTATTGTTTGACCGAGAACCGTGACTGTTCAACATTTAATCCCTCCGTCCCTTTTTCGCTTGGGAAGGGGTCACACCGTCGGTGATGACGCGGGTGCGGAAGCGCCCGGGGGTGCGTTTGCTGACACGACGGTTGAAGATCAGTTGCACCTGAGCAGGTCGGCCGATGTCGAGATTCTCACGAATCACGTCCTCGAAGAACACGCGACCAGCGAGCGGGCGGTCCAGCACCTGGGTCAGCGAGAACTCGGCCTGCAGGATAGAGATATCGTAGCGGCACCCCGACGCGCGGTCCTGCTTGCTGAATGGGTGGGGCAGACGTTTCAGCCACTTGCGCAGCAACCGATCGATCCGCGCGGCATCCAAGTCATCGCACAACCGCTGCAGAGCATCCGGATTGGCGCACGTGAGCACCCCGTTATCGAGTGCCTCGAAGGCAATACCCCGTTTATGCAACTGGCGCTTGGCGTATTCGTTGCCATTCAAGCACAGCTTGGCGTTGTACGGAAAATAGGTGCAGAACTTCAGGAAAAACGGACCGAAGTCCTCATCCACGCAATAGAAGTAGATGTGGTTGACCATCGCCGTGGACGCGACGATCCACGGATACGTACTTCCCGTGCGCGGGTTGCGCCGCCGCTCGGTGCGCGTCACCCGCGCCTTGCCCACGTAAAGCACACCCTCCGTGTCCCGGAAGCGCGCCAGATATTCCTGGGTCACCTCATCCTTGCGCTCGCCCTTCTTGAACTGCACCACATCCACACCGGTGCGCGCGACAAACTCGTCCACCGACTTCACAAACGCCTCCGTCATCGGCGCCACTGCTGCGGTCGAGGCGAAACGCTGGCCTTTGCACCCATGCAGATACCCAACGACACCGCCAACCGTCTGCAAATGCGGCACATACACATTCAAATACAGCCGGTCAATCGATTCGTACTCCAGCGTCACGTGATCGCGCAGGACATCCCCCGCCGTCTGTGGTACGTTCATCATTGGCTCCGGTCGCCATCGGGTCTTCCGACCCACTTGACCCATTGTGGTCCGACCTCTCGAAGGTCTCAATGCCCGCAGCTCATACTGCGGAGTTGATGGCGATCGGGGCCCATGATTCGCACCCCGCTATCCGTCAGCACCACACCGCTCGTCGGTCTGAGGCGAAGCCTCGTTAGGCCTTACTCGGGAAAGCTTCCCGCTTGCGCGGCTCTCCCACAACTGGCGGCATAGCCAGGTTACCCATGTCTCCCATGTCCCATTCGCCCGGAAGGTGCTAGTCTTTGACCGTCGGACAGGAGAACAAAGGATTGCGTCATGCCCCGGCCTTTACGACTCCAACCGGCTGGCGCTCTGTATCACGTTACCGCACGGGGTAATGACCGGAAGGCGATCTTTCTGCAGGATGGGGCGGGGGACAGAACGGCGTTTCTGGAGATTCTCGGTGCGACATGCGCTCGTTTTAACTGGGTCTGTCATGCCTATTGTCTGATGACGAGCCATTATCATGTGGTGCTCGAAACGCCTGACGCGAATCTCTCCAAAGGGATGCGGCAATTGAACGGGATCCACACTCAGTATGTGAATCAGACCCGTCGCCGGGCGGGCCACCTCTTTCAAGGGCGTTTCAAGGGGATACTGGTTGAGAAGGACAGCTATTTCTTGGAGCTGGCTCGTTATGGGGTGCTCAATCCAGCGCGCACCGGGATGGTGCGCGATCCGGGAGAATGGCCCTGGAGCAGGTACAGAGCGACCATTGGGATGGAGAAGGCCGAGAGCTTTGTCGAGACAGACTGGTTGCCGCGGAGTACCGAACGGGAGCGTACAGCACGCAGGAGATCGCGGACCAATTCGGTGTTGGGCGTATGACGGCGAGTGGCGCCGTGTTCTGCGGGGGCAAAGGATGGGAAATGGGCGACCTCACCCCGATCGACACGGCGCATTTCGTTGACAACATTGTTATATAACAAAAGGTAAAGAAATGAATAACGAAGCACATACTATTAGCCAGCGGGACATGTCCGGTAACCCTGCACCGCTAGGATTGATGGGTTTCGGCATGACCACCGTGCTGTTGAACTTCCATAATGCAGGCGTTTTCGAGCTGAACTCAATGATCCTGGCAATGGGTTTTTCTTATGGCGGAATCGCCCAGATCATAGCAGGCCTGATGGAGTGGAAAAAAGGCAACACCTTTGCATTGACGGCGTTTACTTCTTACGGGTTTTTCTGGCTCTCACTGGTTTTGTTGATTGTGTTGCCAAAAATGGGTCTGGTTGAAGCACCGGAAAAGGCTGCGATGGTCGTCTATTTGATCATGTGGGGCATTTTCACCGGTGTGCTACTGATCGGCACCCTGAGGCTGAATCGGGCGCTGCAGGTCGTATTTGCGACTTTGACCCTGCTGTTTTTCCTGCTTGCGCTCGGCGACTACACCGGCAGCAGCACAATAAAGCTGATTGCAGGCTATGAGGGCATTTTCTGCGGCTTTTCCGCGATCTATGCAGCCCTGGCCCAAGTGTTGAACGAAGTCTATGGCAAAACTGTCGCGCCCATAGGTCCGGTGAAGAGTTGATAGACGGAAAGGGGCCGTAGCCGTTTACGCCGAGCGCACGCAGTAGACAACTGGTTTGCGACGAATCCCGCTGGGTGCCAATTGTCGCGGATCGGACCGAGACCCGTCGGTCCTTCTCAGTTGCTCCTGAGAAAGCCTTAAGAAAGCCCCGCGGATGCGGCCCGTTGTCCTGTGTGAAGGGCTCCAAGCATCAAAATCTATAGCTATAACTCAGGTTGAGAGAATCCTGGCTCAAAGAGCTGGTCAAACCGACAAGTGGACTGGAATTGGTTTCCGAGCTCTTGAAACTATGTGTGTAGGCGAGGTCCAAGTCCCCACCCTCGCCCAGCTTGCAACCTGCCCCGAGCATTAGGTGATATTCGGTAATCGCCTCGCCCAGATGCTGTAGATAGCTGCTCGGTATAGGATTCTTCCCATAGTTGAAACCGGCTCTGACCTTCACGTTGGGGTTGAGGGTGTATTCGCCTCCGATGGAAAAAACAGTCTGGTCCTTCCATTTCTGGTACATGTCGACGTCGATATGCCCCCCGGCATCCACGGCGTATCGCACCTTGAAGGTGTCGAGCACGTCCGACCAGTAGTAGCGCTTGATATCGGCGACCAGCAACAGGTCGTCTGAGGCGCGGTAGGCAACACCGAGCTTCAGGGTGGCCGGCCATTGGAAGTCCTCGATCCGCGCCTCGCCGGGAATCGACGTATGAAGAACGCCCGAGCCCAGCTGCATGCCGGCATCACCCTTGAGGTCTCCCAAGCGGGTTTCGAGCTGGTAGCTCGCGCCCAGGGTCAGGGTGTCGGACGCCTTGAAGGTCAAACCGACCTGCCCGCCATATCCCCAGTTGTTCAGGTTCTGAAAATCCATGTGGCCATAGCTCGGTAGACCGGTACCGAGCATCCGGCCGATGGTCACGGGGGACAGGTGGCGGAGGGTGGCAACGCCCAGGGTCCGCAGCGGCGGCAACATCATATCCATCATCGCCCATATCGGCATCGACTGCTCTACCGTCAAGCTGCCATAGACCAGGTCGACGCTGGCGCCCAGGCTCAGCCGGTCGCTCGCCTGGACCGCCACCGGGAAAATCAGGCGACCGATCATGAGCTGACTCTTATCACGCAATCCGGTCGGAACGCCGGTGAGCGGGGTCCTCGATAGAAAGGTCCCGGTGCCGTAATCTGCACCCAAGCCGCCTTGACTAAATCCGCCGATGCCGTAGGACCAGTTGCCGTCGTTCCTGATATAGCTGACGTTCGGCATGACGAACCATTCCGCGGTCGAGCTCACGGGGCGCTTGCCGGTATCCCAGGTCTGGGCATTGACGTGCATGACATTGGCGCCCACTTCCAGGCGCCCGCCAGCGTCCGTGAGACTCAGGGTGGCGGGGTTATTGATGGCTCCGAAATTGCCGTTGTAGTAAGCCTGAGAGGCCCCGCCCAGGCTTGTCGCCACGGGACCATAGCCCGAAAGGGCCATACCATTTGTGGCGCTCGATGGCGGTGCGGCGATTACCCCCGCTAGCCATGAAATGCGCACCAGACGCGCGAGGGTTGTTTGATTCATCGGTAGCAAGACCTGGATTGGACCCTGGGAGCTCCTTGATCCTACACGAAAAACATTAGTATATCAGGGTTATTGGAAGCTTACATGGCCGTGTCCGGCCCGAAAGACGTTGGCTCACCTGCGGAAAGGAATCCGCGAAAAGGCGCGGAACGGGGTCGGACCCCGTTACTGAGAGGGGTTGAGTCGATCGCGGAGAAAAGGTGACAGATCTATGGCCGAAAGACGAAAATAAACGCATCCCGTTTTTAAGAGCCCAACCGCCCGTTCGGGCATAGAGGTCCAAGATGCGTCCTGTCCCGCAGAGTCCCATTCGGGTGTTCGTCTTCGGGACGGGATGGGGCGTGCCCTTCCCCACGGCGGCCCCATTCCCCCTCAAGCTCCTGACCTGGCTCCGCATGGTGGGCCTCCCGCACGAGATTGTCATCGCGAATGATTCCCGCAAGGGGCCCAAGGGCAAGTCGCCGTGGATCGAGGACGGTGAGACGCGCATGGGGGACTCGTCGATCATCACCGCGTACCTTAGCGAGCGCTACGGCGTCGCCGTCGAGCGCGACCACTCTCTCGACGCCCGCGCCAAGGCGACGGCACTGATGATCCAGCGCACGCTGGAGGAGCACTTTCATCAGGCCTTCGAGCACCAGCTCTTCCTCGGCCGCGGCGGCGGGGAGCGCCTGTCGGAGTTTGTCTCGACGATGCCGGTGCCGCTGCGCTGGATTGTCCCTCGGCTGCTCACTTCGCAGCTGCGCAACCAGCTGTACGAACGGGGACTGGGCCGCCACAACGAGAGCGAGATCATCCGTCAAGGAAAGAGCGACCTCGACGCACTCAGCGTCCTGCTCGGTGACCAGCCCTACTTCTTCGGCGATCAGCCCTCGTCGATCGACGCGTGCGTCTTCGGCTTCCTCGGCGTGGCTGTCTATGTCGCGGGAGACAACCCGCTATTCAACCACGGGGCGTCGCTGAAGAACCTCTGGCGATACTGCGAACGGATGCGGGGGCGGTACTTCCCGGAGACCGGCACCCTCACCCCGTCAGTGTCCGGCTCCGGCGCGCGGGCGAGCGCGTAGCAGGGGGCAAGCACGGCCGACATCCCAAGACGTCACCGCGCCACACCCATGGGATCCTGAGCTCAACGCGCCGCGATCAAATCGGTCCGGGCGGAGATCGCGTCGGTCATGTACCCAGGACGGGCCAGGACCCGCGCCGTCCGTTGCAGACGCGGATGCAGCTATGGCAAATGCTTCTTGAGCTCCTTTCCTTCCGGGCCGCCGAGCGTCGCGCCGGGCCGAAGTCGCTACCGGCGACCATCAGGTGCAGGGCCACATTCGGAAGGGCGCCACAGGCCGTTGATGCCTCCCCCGCAGCCCCGGCGAGGCCAAGACGCCTGGAGAGCGTCTCTGGGAGCGGCACCCTGCTGGATGCTGCAGCGGCGCTCCCCCTGTCCCGCGGGAAAGGGCCGAGGTGAGGGGGGACAGGCCGACCCGTTGCCGCCCCGTCCCCGGAGAGATCAACACCAGGGCGAGGTGCTACACCGTTCGTTGCAGCGAGCCGACCCGGTGGGTACTGTATGTCTTACACTGGACAAAGTTCACTTGATCTGCTCGAAACCGCCTAAACGGGTCGCCTAAAGTCGGAGCCCTTTACGTGTGCCATTTTTTCTCCGGTCCAGAGCGACAGGGGTGGGACACGACATTCTGCGCTGTCACGAGTCGCGGACTCCAACTGGGAGCGCGTGGCGTCCGACAACAAGTCTCCGCAAAGGCCCCTCGCGCGCTCTGGCTCGCGCATACGAGACCCCTATGCTGAGCCCCTGGCGTACATATCCGCACCTTACCGCGGATGGAGCTAATCGACCTGCCGGAGGGGTGAATCTCCCTTGGCTCGCGGTACAGTCGTGGGTCGCCGGCATGCCATCCTGATTGGGCGCTGAAGCGGTAGCAAATGGGAGACCCGTCGCGCTTTGTGTGGCCAGGATGATGTCCTATGGCAGCCATCGCAGCGCGGGCGCGTTGATCGCCCTATTGCGCCCGCTGGCCGCCGATCCTCTTTCGGCGCCCGCACACCCAATCCTGCCTCTCGTCCCTTGCCAGTGTGTTGCCGTGAGTCGGGCGCCGGTTGCTCCGGCCTGACGAGCCACGGGGGTCAGGCGGCCCGGGCCCGCTCCGCTACCGTTTCGATGTTGCCCGGTGCTGAGCGGTTTTCTTCTTGCTGCTCCATGTATGCCTCCAGGGCGCGCTCCTTGGCGGCCAGTCGTTTGAAGCGGCGCGTGTTCCGCGCATATTCGAGCGATCCGACCCAGAACATGACGACACCCGCGCCGATCAAGGCAAAGCCTGTATAGATGAAGAAGTCGTGGCCAATCAGTTTCACGAAGGCAATGCCGAGCACCATCAGCGCAACGGCCGTACGCGCATAAGCCAGGAAGGTCCGTTTGTTTGCCAGCACCGTGCGGTCCAGTGCCAGCCAGTCGCGCAGGATCATGGCCTCGCGTTGGAATTCGCTATACGGATCGTCGATCACTGTTACTCCTTTGAGCATCGGTCAGATATGCAGTCAGCGGGCGCTGGAAAACAACCCGGCCACACTTTCGGTCATCGTCGGCAGCCACCGGTCGGGTTTTCGGGCCCCACCAAGGTACGCCCTGACCCCGTGCGCTCCGGGATGGGGCTACGGCCTGAGCGGCAGTTCGGAAGGCGATCATCCGCGGGCTGCCTCGACGGGCGGTCGTCCCCCGGCGACGCCGACCCCGGGGCCCAGCTCGCCCCCGCGCCGCGGCGCCGGTGCCACCACCGGGCTTACGGAAACGCGCCGGCTTCCTGCTGCGCCAGGCTGGCTCCGGGTTGGTCAGAGCGCCTGCCCGGACCACTGCCGGATACCCGGGGCACGCCGGCCGCGCTGGTCTGCGATCGTCCCGTGGCACGCTCGTCGAGCATTCGAATCGCCTCGTTCAGACTGCTCGCATCATTCAGGGGTACCGCGCTAAGCGCGGTGCGGATGGCGTTGATAATCGTGCTCATCTTGGTCGTACACTCCGGTTGGCTGCGTTCGCCTCCCTATAGCAATTTTGTTGCCCAAGGCGCAACAGATTGTTTTCACGGGCTTTATGTCTCGCATCCCGTTTCCGACGGCATCCGCCCCTGATGCATAACGCAGCAGGTACTCGAGGTCCCGGCGGCCCCCCGCTGGGATGCAGCGCTGCGGGTCCGGGCCTCCAGGAGGTGCTGCAGTTTGCAACTGCCGTCGTTGCGATCTGCAACGTATCGTGGCACAATCGGCCCTTCATGAGGACCTTCACTTTCGCGACCTCCCTGCGTCAGAAGATCACCGCGGCCTATGCGCTCATCGGACTGCTGATCCTCATCGTCTCGCTGTTCACGATCGAAGAGCTTCCAGCTGGTTGAAGGCAAGGTGTTGCGCAGCGAGCGTACCTCCGAGCTGTTCGACAGCGTCCTGGAGATTCGGCGCTACGAGCGCAACTTTTACCTCTACGCCCAGGATGCCGACTACCGGGAGAACGCGGCGTACGTGGAGAAGACCCGGAGCCTCCTGGACCGGCAAACGGCCGATTCCGTGCCGATCGGCGCGCCGAGCGCCATCCCACGGCTTCGCGACGGACTTGCCCGCTACAGTCTGTTGATGAAGCGCTACCACGACACGCCCGCCGAGCGGGAGGACCTTCAGGGAGAGGTGCGCGCGGCCGGCCAGGGCATAGTTGCGCTTGCCCAGGACATTGTCACCAGCGAGCAGCGGGCGGTGCACTCGCTGCTGTCTACGCTTCGCAACATCCTGGTGATCTCCATCGGAGCCGTGGTGTTGCTGATGGTCGCCCTGGGCCGGGGGCTCTCGATGAGCGTGGTAAGACCACTCAAACGGATCGAGGACAGCGTCGACGCGGTCTCTCACGGCAAGACTGACCATCTGGCGCTGGCCTCCGACGATCGCGAGATCGTCTCCATCACCAGTGCCTTCAACAACCTGCTGCGCGAGCTGGAGCTGCGCCGAACGCACCTGCTGCGCTCGGAAAAGCTCGCCTCGCTCGGCACCATGCTGTCGGGGGTCGCCCACGAGCTGAACAACCCCCTCTCCAACATCTGGACATCCTGCCAGATTCTGCAGGATGAGCTGGGTACCTCCAGTGTCGAGGAACAGGCCATCCTGTTGCGCCAGATCGACGAGCAGACCGTACGCGCGCGCGATATCGTTCGCTCGCTGCTTGATTTTGCCCGCGACCGCGATTTCGTCAACGAGTCCGTCACTCTCCGGCGGTTGCTCGAGCAAACGATGCGCTTCCTCAAAGGCGAGATTCCAGCCCGTGTGAGCGTAGTCGTCGACGTGGCCGACGATATCGCAGTACAGGCGGACAAACAGCGATTGCAGCAGGTCTTCGTCAACCTGATAAAGAATGCTGTGGACGCGGTCGGCCGCTCAGGGGAGGTGCGCATCGAGGCGACGCGCTTCCGCGCCGGCGACGCCCCTCAGGAGGAAATACCCTTTGCCAAGCGCTGTGGGGTATCGGGCGAGAGTGTCCAGATCAGCGTCTGTGACGATGGGCCCGGCATCGCCGCCGATGTGCTTCCCCGCATCTTCGATCCGTTTTTTACCACCAAGAATGTCGGAGGCAGCATGGGACTGGGATTGTTCGTCGTCCACGAGATCATCGACGAACATGGCGGCTGTATCAGCGCCGCCAGCGCAGCAGGCAAAGGGACGGTCTTTCGCATCTGGCTGCCGGCATCGAAAAGTTGAGGGCTCGTGACAACCCGGCCACCTTATACCGTCCTTGCTGAAGTCCCTTCGCACATCAGACTACATCGCATGATGGCGGTTGCCGGGGCACGCGTATTGGTCACGGGGATCATATCGGCATGAACAGAAAGGGCAGGCTGCTGGTCGTCGATGACGAGCAGATCGCGCTCAGCAACCTGGAGCGCGTATTGACCCGCGAGGGCTACGAGGTCGTGCTGGAACAGACCGGCACGGGGGCCCTCGCGCGCATCGAGAAAGAGACCTTCGACATTGTGCTGACCGACCTGCGCATGGATAAGGTCGACGGAATGCAGCTGCTAAAGACGAGCCGCACGCGTCACCCCAATACGGAGGTGATCATGATTACCGGGTATGCCACTGCAGAGACGGCAGTGGAGGCGATGAAGCAAGGTGCGTTCTACTACATCGCCAAGCCGTTCAGGCTCGAAGAAGTGAAGAAGGTCGTCAGCGAAGCCATGCAGAAGATCCGTCTCCGCGACGAGAACCGGCTGTTGCGCGAAGAGGTGCAGAGCTACCAGGGCAAGGTCAATATCATCACCCAGGACGCGAGCATGCGGCGGCTGATGCAGCTGGCGATGCAGGTCGCGCCCACCGGTTGCAATGTGCTGATCACCGGGGAGAGCGGTACCGGCAAGGAGCTTCTCGCGCGCTTCGTCCACGGGCACAGCGATCGCCGCGATGGGCCGTTTGTGGCGATCAATTGCGGGGCTTTCAGCGAAGATCTGCTGGCCAACGAGCTGTTCGGCCACGAGCGCGAGGCCTTTACCGGGGCCACGACGAGCCGGCGTGGGCTGATCGAAACGGCTGCCGGCGGCACGCTGTTTCTCGACGAGATCACCGAGATGCCGACCTCGATGCAAGTCAAACTGCTGCGTGCGATCCAGGAGCGTGAGATCGTGCGGGTCGGCGCCACTGTGGCGTCTAAGGTGGATTTCCGTGTGATCTCCGCGACCAACCGCGATATCGCCGAAATGGTCGCCCAAGGGTCGTTTCGTCACGACCTCTATTTTCGCATCAAGGTGGTGACCCTGCATCTGCCCCCACTTTCAGCCCGCCGAGGCGACATCCCGCTGCTGGCTCATCACTTTCTACGCAAGTATTCTCTGCGCATGCGCAAACAGGTGAGCGACATTGCCCCGGAGGTGATGACGTTGCTGGCCCAGTACGCCTTTCCGGGAAACGTGCGGGAGCTGGAGAACCTCATCGAGCGCGGCGTGGCGCTCGCGCCGGGCGGGCACATCGAGCCGGCGCACCTGCCCGACGAATTGAGAGACCTGTCGATCACGAAGTCGAGCCGACGCGACGGCCGTTTACCGACGCTTCAGCAGCGGGAGCTTGAGTACATACAATGGGTACTGAACGAGGTCGGCGGCAACCAGACGGCGGCGGCCCAGGCCTTGGGCATCAACCGAAGTTCTCTCTGGCGCAAGCTGAAGGGGCTAAAAGGGGACGCCCATTAGCCGACGCCGTGCAATACGCGATACGATTTTCTGGCGACCGTTCGCTGGTTTGTGACGACGGTCGGTCTGCGGGCATTTTCGGGCTCCATCGGACCAATGGGGTCACGGACCACCGGGGTTTCACCGGGGTCAGGTCTCGTATGATAGCATCCAACGATACAGTACCTAGCCCTCGTGGGTCTTACGCCGGCGGATGCTGTCCCCTGCACAAGACGGTGGCGGATTTATCGTTGAGGCAGATTCCCATACCCAGGTCGATGCAAGATATTCTATCCCGCGTCATGCGGAAAGCCGTCGAAGATCAGGTCCCACAAAGTTGCATACAATGGTACAGGGGCCCCCCGTCTCAAACAGCGCTGATTCCGAGGACCAGCAGATTTAGGAGGATGGCGATGAAGTACATGATCAGCTGGCTCGAACGCCCGCAAGGTTCGCCTGCGGAGTACGAGAACGCCCAGAAGCGGATACTTTCGGCTAAGCACCCTCCCTGGTACTGGATTCCGGCCAATCCATGGCCGGAATGACGGGAGCTGAATAGTCACACGACCCCTTTCCAAAGGTATTCCACCTGCCCGACAACATCGTCCATCCGACGCTCGCGGTCTTCTCGGCCGCCGCCGTCAACGCCAGCTGGTGTCCGGGGGCAGTCGATCCTGTGTGGGGGACCCCCTTCCCCGGCACCGGCAGCGGCAGCGGCAGCGGCAGCGAGTAGATCTCAGCCGCGGCGGCGGGGGCCTGCAAGCCGTGCGGCGTTGGCAACGGCCGGCATCAGTGCTGCTGCGCGGCGAGATCGACGAGCGATGCGAAGTCGCCCACCAGGCGATTGCAGGCCGTCGCGTCCTGACATGCGAGATAGGCCCCGGGGAAATACCGGCTACGGTCGGGCCGCATGACGCAGGCCGACTTGGCTTTGCAATAGAAGGTCACACGGCTTCCGGCGTTTGATGAGTCCAGCCTGATCGTCGCTCCGTCGATGTCCGCGGCGGCAAAAATGACGCTCGTATCGGCACCTACGGGCGCCTCGGCGCGGCACGCGTCGATCTGTTGCTGGCTCGAGCGACGTGTCAGCGGGCATCTGTGGCCGGTGATGCGCAAGCCGCCACTGCCTTCGCGGGAGACGGCGGTCGTCACCAGCATGCCGCTGCCTTCGAGCCAGACTGAGCGATCTATGTCTGCATTGACGCGGCTGAGCGTCGAATCGAGCGCACGCAGGCTGCGCAGCGCCGGCGCTGCGGGCGCCGCGCCCGAGGGCGTTGACGGCATTGCCCCAGAAGGGGACAAGAGTCCGAAGAGCGCTTTGATGTCGTGGTACAGATCGGCGCAGCTCGCCTGATCCTGGCAATTCAGGCGAAACGCGTCGGCGGACTGGCCGTCGAGATCATTCGTCACGCAGCCGCTGGACGACCGGCACACGAATTCGAGCGCCATGCCTTGCGCATGTTTGGCGACATCGGCCGCGGCGATCGATATGGCGGCGCCGTCCAGGGCGGGGATGTGCACACGCATCGGATAGTATTCGGTCGCCACACCGTACTTGTGCTCAAGGGCCATATCGCCCGCGGAACGACGGCATCTCCCGGCCAGGTCATCCTGGCTTGGAGCGCCGAGATCCATGTCGTCGGCCTCGCAAACGGCCCTTACAAAGGCGAGGTCCTGGCCCCCCGCCAAGCCGAAGCCGGGCTGCCAGAGCACGGTACCCGGCGTTGTCACAGTTGCAGCGCGAATGCGATCGCTGATCTTGCGCACGAGCGCGAGCAGCTGCTCTTTCTGAGCCGGCGCGCGCGCCAGGAACGGGTCGCCGCGGGATAACGCCGCGATGAACGCACCGAAATCCGCCACCAGCTGTGCGCATGCCGCGTGGTCGTTGCAGATGAGGGTGCCGTGGCTCGCCATGTCTCCGGATCCCGTGGCGTCGGCGGGCATGTCTTCGATGCCACAGATGAATCCCTGGCGGCATGCGAAGCTGAGCCTGCTGCCGTTCTCCACGCGTATCGATGCCGGGTCGACGGCGACGGCATCGAAATGGCGTCGTGACCGGAGCGATGATGGCCGCGCGGACCGGCAGCTCGCGATGGCGGCAGCGTCGAGGCTGCCGTTGACATCGCAGGGATTCTCGCCGATCACGAAGCGCCCGGCCTGCTCGATGTCGATTGTCGTCCAGGTGACGGTCTGTCCCTCGGTCGAGACGCCCCGGTCTATCGCGGATTGGACGCGCGCGAGCGCATCTGCCGGCCCCATCACGCGGGGAGCAGGCGCCAGCAAGGCCGGCTGTACAGGCTTCAGGGTGGTGATCAGCGCCCCGACATCCGTCACCAGCCGCGCGCAGCCCGCCCGAGTGTCGCAATAGAGCACCCACTGGGAGAAGGCGCTTGAGTCGGCGCTGCGCACCACGCAGCTCGCCCCGCCGGCACAACCATAGACGATGGCGCTGGCGTCGGCCTCCTGGGAGATGCCGCCGGGCATGCCGACTTTCCAGGCCGGCCGAGTCCGGGTCGCCGACAGATCGATCGCCGCGGCATCGACCGAAACGGTGGCTGACGTCTCGGCCGTCTTGCCGGTGAGACATCGGCGCACAAAGCCCATGTCCGGCTTGGTGTCGGCGCGGCAGAACTTCGCCTGCATGAGGAGCCGCCCGTCGCCCGTCTCGGCCAGGTGGTGGGCGTAGATCACGACATTACCGTCGATCCACACGCCCTCGCCGATATCGTCATTCACGCGCACCAGCAGAGCACCGATGGTCGGCGCTGCGGGGATCAGGGGATTGTCGGCGCCAGGGCCGGGCAACGGCTGAGCGCGGGTACCGGCGGTGTTGGCCGCTTGCGCCACGAGCCCGTCGAGCTTGAGCAGGGTCCTGGCCATGCGTTGGCAGGCCTCGGCGTCGCGGCACAAGAGCCCCATCTCGTTAGAACAGTCGCTGCCGCCAACGCAGGTGGAGCTGAACGAGAGCACCAGGCCTTTGGCCAGCGGGCCGCCGGCGGACTGGGTCTTGAACGACGCCGGCTCGATCGAGCCGAGGGGGAGACGCACGCGCTCGGTCTGCCAGCTGAAGTCCTTGTCCCCTTTGTCGCATTGCTCCGCCGACGACGCGTCGAGTTGCATGGGATCGGCGGGGAAGCACGACCGCCTGACGTAATCGACATGGCCGTCGGTGAGGACGAAATGGGCCTCCTTCTCGGCAACGAAGTCGACGCGTACGGCGCCCTGCGCGTCGGCGTTCAGCTGCGCGACCAGCTCGGCTTCGTTTTGGGCGACGCCAGCCTCGCCGCTGCACGCGCCGATCAGCAGGCACCCCAGCAGGAAGGCCGACAGCCGCATCCCAATGTGCATGATCTTCCCGATCGCTCGGCCTGGGTGTCAAAAGATTAGAGGCCCTTTTTCCGAAAGTCCATGGGCGGCTAAGGCGTACCAGGCTGGCATTCGCCCTGGGATCGCCGCGCCATACGGCTGGACCACGCAGCCCAGCCGAAGCACGGTGCTCTCGACCGCCGTGTTCCGCCGATCCTGCATGCCAGCCAACGGCCGCACCGCCGCTTGGCTCCAGCGCGGCGGCTCCCGAGGCCGAACACTTGAAAATCCCTTGATCTGCGGTAAAGTCTTGCGAGATCGCTCAAGCCGCCCGTCCCGGACTGCGAGACCCAAGATGCATTCTCTCGCGCAAAGCCCGATCCGGGCGTTCGTGTTCGCAACCGGGTGGGGGGTACCTTTCCCGACGTCCGGTCCCTTCCCCCTGAAGCTGCTGACCTGGCTGCGCATGGCCGGGCTTCCGCACGACATCGTCATCGAGAACGATCCCGGCAAGGGACCGAAGGGCAAGTCGCCGTGGATCGAGGACGGGGACACCCGCATGGGGGACTCATCGATCATCATCGCCCACCTCAGCGAGCGTTACGGCGTCGACCTCGACCGGTCTTTCGACGCGGGCGCGAAGGCCCGGGCACTCGTGATCCAGCGCACGCTGGAGGAGCACTTTCATCAGGCCTTCGAGCACCAGCTGTTCCTGGGGCGGGGCGGCAGCGCCCGGCTGGCGGAGCTCGTGTCGACCCTGCCGTTGCCGTTGCGCTGGATCGTTCCTCCGCGCACGGCCAACCCGTGACTTGACATCCCCAGCGGTGGATTCGACCATGATTGCGGTCTGGGCGCTCCGGGCCGGCGCGAGCCATGAGCATCACCACCGGCAGCGCGCCGCTATGGCTCCCGGACCCGAAACGTCCAACTGACAGGGCGATGTCGTGGGACTGCGAGTGGGAGGGGTCGGCGGGCATGAGCAAGGGGGTGCCGATCGAGCCCCCCGCGGCCGAGTATCTTTGCTCGAGCGGGCCGGCGAGAGTCCTCGCGGGGCCGCGCTGGCGGCCGCAGGGGCCCGGTGCCAGCACGGCAACCGGGCAGCACCGGCGACCCGGAGGGCGGAAGGGACATCATGGGCTCCCGCTGAACAGGAAGGGCGATTATGCCGACGCTGTCTGTGCCCGCCGAGCTGCCGAGCCTGACGCTCATCCAGGGGCTCGTGACCAAGGCCGCCCGGCAGGCCGGTCTCGACGAATCAGCCATCTTCCGCCTCAATCTGGCGGTGGAAGAGATCGTCGGCAACATCATGACCCACGGCTACGCCGAGCAGGGACTCAGGGGCGACATCCGGGTGAGCACCGAGATCGACGAGGATCGCCTGGTCGTCGAGCTGCAGGACCAGGCCATCGCCTTCGACCCCACCGAGCGCCGCCTCCCGAGCGCGCAGGATCTTGCCCGGTCGGTGGAGGATCGGGTTATCGGCGGCCTGGGCATCTTCCTGGCGCTGCGTGGCATCGACGGCTTCCGTTACGAGCGCGCGGGAGGGAGCAACCGCAACATCCTGGAGATGCGGCGCCGATAATCCGGCGCGCCAGGATCGAGTCGCGCAACCGCTGCGGCGGGGTCATAGGCCCGGCTTTGCGCCCGAACTTGGCGAAGAGGGGGGCCGCCCCTATGGCTTTGAAGAGCCTGGCGACCCCGGCTACCATAATGCCGGTATCCGGCATGAGTCTGGCGACCCGGCTCATTCTTCCGACGATATCGGGCTTGGAGCTTCAAACATGCAAGTAACGGAACAGGTTCAGGACGGGGTGCGGATCGTGCGCCCGGAAGGCCGGCTGGACACCAATACAGCCCCGGACTTCGAAAGGCATCTGACCGATCGGCTGGAGGCCGAGGTCGTACCCCTGGTGCTGGACTTCTCCGCTCTGGACTACATCTCCAGCGCAGGACTGCGGGTCGTGCTGCTGGCGGCCAAGCAGATGAAGGCCCGCAATGCCAAGATGGCGCTCTGTGCGCTCAACGGCAACGTCCGGGAAGTGTTCGACATCAGCGGCTTCCTGCAGATCCTGCAGGTCTACGACACCCTCGATCAGGCGCGGGGCGAGGTCGCCGGCTGAGGCCGGCCGGTCCGCACCGGCCCGGGCAGGCAGGGCGAGGCGGGGCGCCGTGGGCCGGTCGTCTCAGGGCCAGGCGCCAAGCGGGGGCACCACGCCGCGCGTCCCACGAGACCGCCCTCACAGCCGTTCAGTACATCCACGCAAAGCCGCGCGTCTGCTGCAGCGTGCTGCTCGGGGCACGAGAACGGCAGCCATGGGGGCTGCGCCGGTCATTATCGGGCGGCGCTCGCCCGGCTGCTGATCGACAGGAGGGGACCATGATTCTTCGAATTTCGGCGCTGCGCCATCCCGACACCCGCCAATATGCGCTCGTGGGATTCGTGGGGCTCACCACGCTGACCCTCTGGGGTCTTGCCAAGATCTCTGTGGTCCAACCCAGCGACCTGTGGCCGTGGCGAGGGCCCTCCCAGGCCCTGAGTATCCTGGCACTGGCGCTGATGGCGGTGCAGCTGCTTGCGGGGGCCCGCAGCCGTACTCTGGAGTGGCTGTTCGGCGGCCTGGACCGCGCGATCCGGCTGCACCGCGCTGTCGGACTGACCGCGATGATCCTGCTAGTAGCCCACCTGCTACTGCTGGTGCCGGCGCGGGCGGCCCAGGGCGCTCCCTTGGCCGATTTGTTCGTGCCGTTCTACTCGCCGGGGGCGCGCACCATCGACATCCTGATCTTCTATGCCTTCGTGGCTCTGGCCTTCCTCGCCTACAACAAGAGCCTGCCTTATGCCCGGTGGCAGTGGCTGCACCGGGCGAACGGCATCTTGTTCATGGTGTTCTCTATCCACATCGTGCTGGCGCCCGGCAGCATTCACGACTATGAGCCCCTGAGGACCTGGATGGTGTTCCTCGGCTTCGCCGGCAGCCTCGCCTTCCTGTACCGGGTGCTGCTGTTCCGGCGCATCGGTCCGCGCTATCGCTACGCCCTGGACCGCATCGAGCCGCAGGGCGGCAATGCCTACAACCTGGTACTGCGACCGGTACAAAGGCGCATGCTCTACGACCCGGGCACCTTTGCCTTCATTGCAGTGCCCCACAGCCCCCCGCTGCCGGCGGAGCTGCACCCCTTCTCGTTCTCCTCGACGCCCGTGAGCCGCGAGCTGCGTTTCTCCATTCGCGCCCTGGGAGACTATACCAAGGCTCTGCGGGCGCTGCCGGCCGGCGCGGCGGTGGACGTCTACGGTCCTTTCGGCGGCTTCACGCCCCACGCCTTCGAGAGCTACCGCCGCCTGGTACTGATCGGCGCCGGCATCGGCATCACCCCCTTCCTCTCCATGCTTGCCTTCGAGCTCACCAATAACGATTTCCGACGCATCTGGCTCTATTACGTGGTCCGCGAGCGCACGGACGCCGGTTACGACGAGGAGATCCGCAGCAACCATCTGCGCGCGGATTCCTACATCGACTATGAGCTATGGGTGACCAAGGAGCGGGGACACATCACGGCGGCGGCCATCGCCGAGGCGGTGATGCCCATCGACGACTATGCCGTGATGCTCTGCGGCACGCAGCCTTTCAACCGCGACCTGACCCGGCAATTCCGCAAGCTGGGCGTGCCGGCGGCGCGTATCATCTCCGAGGAATTCGCCTTTCGGTGAGTGAGCGGCCGCTCAAGCACCCGACGGGCGTGGCCCCAGATAGCGCAAAGCCAACAGGGTGATGTCGTCCGACTGAGGCGCGCCCTGGGCAAAGACCCTGACGTCGTCGACGATGGCCTCGAGCAGTGCTCGAGGCTCGGCACCGCCCTGAGTAGCCAACAGCCGCTCGAGTCGCTCATCGTCATACAGCTCTCCGCTCGCGCGCATCGCCTCGGTCACGCCGTCGGTGTAGAGCAGCAGCGAGTCTCCTGCATCCAGCCCGATCTCCCGGCTGTCATAGCCCACACTCTCCAGCAGTCCCAGGGCCACCCCGCCGGTACGGGGCAACGTCTGCACCGCACCCGCAGCCGAGACCCTGAAGGGCGGGTTGTGCCCGCCATTGCTATAGGTGAAGCGTCCGGAGCGCAGATCGAGGATGCCGTAAAACGTGGTGACGAACATGAGCGCCTCATTGTCAGCGCACAGCAGGTTGTTCACGTGCGCGAGGCAGGGCCCGACCTCCATCCCCTGCAGGGCAGTGAACCGCAACAGGGTGCGGGCCACGGCCATGAACATAGCCGCGGTGATGCCCTTGCCGGAGACATCGGCCATCACCACGCCCAGGTGATGCTGGTCGACACGGAAGAAGTCGTAGAAATCGCCGCCGATCTCCCTCGCCGGGATCATGCGCGCGTGCAGTACGTGATCCGGCTCGTGCGGGAACACCACCGGCAGGATCGACTGCTGCAGGCTGCCGGCCAGCTCCAGCTCCTCTTCGATGGCATGCAGCTGGCTTCGGGTCCGGTCCGCCTGCTTGATCAGCTCGACCTGGGACAGTGTCTTGGCGACGGTGACCTCCAGATCGGTGAAATCGATGGGCTTGGTGAGGAAGTCGAACGCCCCGCGATTCATAGCCGTGCGGATGTTGGACAGATCGCCATAGGCGGACACCACGACCGCCTTTAGCGCCGGACCGAAACCGGCCAGCTCGCCGAGCAGGGTCAGCCCGTCCATCTCGGGCATGTTGATATCGGTGAGAACGACGTCGATCTCCGGATGGTCGCGCAGCTGGCCCAGCGCCTCCAGGCCGTTGCGGGCAAACAGGAATGCCAGCTCTCCCGCACGGATCTTGCGGCGGAATTTCTGCAGCATCAGAGACTCGAGATCGGGCTCGTCGTCCACTACCAGAATGGTGCTCGTCATCGATGCTCCCAGCTTTGGGGTGTTGCTGTTGCTAAGGGTCGAGTAAGTAAAGCCTCGCGAGCCGGAATAAGCCTGTCGGGACACACCCTGAATACTCGCTGGCGCTACGCAGCCCTGCTTCGTTGGCAAGTCCGGGTCCCGACAGACTCATCCCGGGTCGCCTGAAAGTGCTGTGGCCTTACCAAGGCCTTCCTCAGTCTGCACCCTTGGCGAATCCCGCAACGAAACCGCTGCGGAGGCCGGCGCCGCGGCTGCCGGAAGCCTGACCGTAAACTCGGTGAACCGATCAGGCTCCGATTCCACCTGGATGGTCCCCTGGTGCTCCTGCACGACGATGTCGTAGCTGATGGACAGTCCGAGCCCCGTCCCCGAACCGGTGGGCTTGGTGGTGAAAAACGGCTGAAACACCTTGTCCCTGATCTCCGGCGGGATGCCCGGGCCGTTGTCCCGAATGCGCACCTCCACCTGGCCCCCGGTCCGCCGCGTCGCGATGCTCACCGTGGGCACATAGCCGTCCGGGGCCGTGCCCGTGCGCTGGTGCACCGCGTAACAGGCGTTGTTGACCAGGTTCAGGATCACGCGGCTCAGATCCTGGGGAACCAGGCCGACCATGCCCACGTCGTCGGCATAGTCACGCTGGAGGGTTACGTTGAAATTGGGGTCGCTGGCCCGTATGCCATGGTATGCCAGGTTGACATACTCCTCCACCAGAGCATTGAGATCGGTCGGGCGCGGCTCGCCGGTCTTGCCGCGGGAGTGCTCCAGCATGTTGCGCACGATGCTGTCGGCGCGCTTGCCGTGGGCGTTGATTTTCTGGGCATTGGCGCTCAGATCCCCCAGTACATCGTTGAGATAGCCCGCAGCCTCTTCGTCCAGCTTACCCTCGAGCCGCTCGATCTCCTCGCCGAGCTCCTTGGCGAGATCCACGCAGAGCTCGGAGAAGTTGAGAATGAAGTTGAGGGGGTTCTTGATCTCGTGGGCTATGCCGGCCGTGAGCGCTCCCAACGACGCCATCTTTTCCTGCACGATAATCTGCTCCTGCATCCTGCGCACCTGTGCCAGGGTCTGCTCCAGCTCCTCGTTCTTGACATGCAGATCGGTGGACGCCTTCCTGAGCTCCTCCTCGGCGCGCAGGCGCTCGCTGAGCTCGCTGCGCAGCTGGCGCTGGACTTCGGTGAGACGCAGGTTCAGGCGGCGGAAGTACACCGAAGCCAAAGACGACACGAGCAACAGCAGCGCCACCAGGCCGATCACGTGCCAGTACTGGGCCAGCAGCTCGCGCAGTGTGATCTTGCCATAGTCCTGGTAGGGCGGCACCCGCAGCATGCGCAGGGTCTCCCGCACCGGCTGGTAGTTGGCCGGCACGGTCCATCCGTAGTATTTGCCGGCCTTGGACGCAGGGCTGCCCGGGGGGATGCTCATCAGCGCGATGGCGACCTGCTCGGCCAGCTGCTGCGGCGTCTTCGGCATGATCGCAAACGGCCACTCGGGGTAGAGCTGGGTGCTCAGCGCGAAGGGAAAGCGCGCGCCATAGTCCTGGTTACGGTAGACCAGCGCGAAATCCTGGCGCCGGATCTTGCCTTCGGCGGCCATGCGCTCCAGGGTGTCGGTACGCACGTTGCCGGCGTCGGCCTTGCCGTCGCGCACATCGTAGACCACCTGGTCATGGCTGCCCGTGAAATACAGCTTGCCCAGGTCCTTATAGGGATCGACGCCCAGCTCCAGCAGCTGGCGCCAGCCCATGTACCAGCCGCCGAAGGCGGTCTCGTTGACCGCGGCAAAACGTTTGCCCTCGAGGTCGCGCACGCTGCGCAGGTCGGTGCGGTCGGCGCGTCGGAACAGCACTGCACCGAACTCCGCGTACGGCTGTCCCAGGCGCAGGTTCTTTAGCGTGGCGATGCGCCGCAGGCCGTGAAACACCTCGAATTCGACATACATGCCGGGATTGGTCAGGACGAAGTCCACCGTATCGTCAGCGACGGCGCGGCGTATGCCCGCCCAGTCCAGGGGCTCGATGACGAAGCGGTAGCCGGGGACGTGCTCGGAGAGGTAGTCGGCCGTGGGGCCCCACTGGCGCAGCGCATGCTCCTGGCCGCGGATCGCCACCACGGCGATCTTCAGCACTCGGGGCGCGGCCCGCGGCGGCGCAGCCGGCTCGGCGGACATCGAAACGCCCGGCATCCCGGCCAGCAACACAGCCACGGCGGTCAGCAGGACCGCGATGCCGGCAAGGCTCCGATGCCAGCGATACACGCGCCCCGGCCCTCAGTAGAAGACCACGCCCAGGACACCGGCGACGGGGATGATCCACACCGCATCCACGCGCCAGCGCAGCAGCGCTATCAGCCCGCCGAGGAAGATGACGGCGGACAGCCAGTGTAGATTCACCGTCTTCATGATCACCACGGCAGCCGAGAATATCATGCCGATGACCGCGGCACGGATACCGCGCAGGGCGGCCTGTATGGATCGGGATGACTTGATGCGGTCCATCATCTGCGCCGCGCTCACCATCAGCAGGGCCGGCGGGCTGAAGATGGCGACCGTCGCCAGAAATGCGCCCCAGATGCCCTGTAGCTTGTAGCCGATGAAGGCGGCGCTGAGCAGGATCGGCCCAGGGGTCACCTGACCGAGCGCAATGGCGGTGGCGAACTCGGTCTGAGTCACCCAGTGCAGCCCGGCGACCACGATCTCCTGGATCAGCGGGATGAACACGAATCCGCCGCCGAACAGCATCAGGCTCATGCCGCCGAAGGTGACGATGATGCGGGCCCAGGAGCTCGCGCCCAGACCGGGCAGCGGCGCCAGAAACAGTCCGATGAGCCCGGCCAACAGCAGGAAGGTGAGCGCCAGGCCCGTTCTGGACATGGGCCGCGTCGGCACAGCGGCGGCGGCCGGCCCGGTGGCCGCGGCGCGACCGAACAGGGCCAGACCCACGGCGCCTGCGATGGCGATGATGGCGAGGGTGATGTAGAAACCGCCGACGCCCAGCAGCAGCGCGGCCGCTCCGACCGCCAGGGCGAGCTCGGGCCGGCTCTTGATGCTCTTGCGCCCCATGTTCCAGCCGGTGCTGACGATGATAGCGGTCACGGCCGGCAGAAAGGCCGCGAAGGCGTTGCCCACCGCCGGTACCTCGCCCCAGCGGAAATAGAAGATGGTCAGGCCCAGAACCAGCAGGAACGCCGGAATGATGACGGCCACCGCGCTGATCAGCGCCCCCAACGGACCGCGCAGCCGGTATCCCACGTAGGCCACCACGTTGACCGCCACCGGCCCGGGCAGCAGCGTCGCCAGCGAGATGCCATCCAGCATCTCCTCGTGACCGAGCCAGCCGCGGCGCTCGACGCAGATGTTCTGCACCACCGAGATCAGGGCCATGAAGCCGCCAAACGCCGTGGCGCCGATCCGCAGAAAGGTCCAGAACAGCGTGATCAGTCCAACCGCCGCGGCAGGGTCGGACGCCGCCGGGATCTCGGAATCCTTGTGCTCCTCCGCCATGGCCCTAAGGCGCCACGGGGGCCGACGAGCGGGCCGGCCGCGCCCGAATCTGCTCCAGCAGACGCCGCTGGGGCTCCAGCAGCCTGAGCTCCTCCGGGCGCAGGCTGGCGTGCACCGCGGCCTTGATGCGGCGGTTCTCCTCGGCAAACGCCGCGATCTCCGAGTTGCTGAATCCACCGGGGCGCGCATCGTCCGCTACGAGCTCGTAACCGAGCTCCGCCAGCGTCCGCCCCGCCACCCTTTCGAAGATGCGGATATCCTCGGCGCTCGCCTCGCTGCGGAACTTGCGGCAGTTCTCGCGCATGATCGGCTTGCTGACGTTGCACCACATCGCGCCGGAGTCCGCGGTGCGCGCAGCCTCCGGCGAGCTGCTGAAGTTGAGCACGGCCTCGTTGTAGGGCACATCGAGGAACGCGCAGAGCGAGCGCATGCTCTCCAGCGGCTGCCCGATGAGCCCCTCGTAGCTCAGGGAGAACACCCGCTCGGGGCCCAGTCTGGCACGCAGGGACAAGGCGAGACGCTGCTCCCGGTCCCATTGCTTGGCAATGAAATAAAAATGCTTCTCGCCCACCACCGCGTGGCGGAAAGAGACGGCAACGTCGCGGCCGTCACGGTACAGATGGATGAACTTGCCGGTCGTGAAATAGCGGGTGATCTCGTCGAGATAATGCACATTGGCGAGGCTCTTGCAGCACCAGTCCGGCGCCTCCCAGGCAGCCGCCGCGAGATCGTGGACCGCCCCGTAGACGGCGACCAGGGAGCGCTCCGTACAGCGCCGGGCGACCTCGCGGCGATCCAGATCGACCCCTTCCCAGGGAACCGGGTTGGCCTCGACCAGGCGGCAGACGTCATCCACCAGCAGCTCGAACTGCCGGTCGTTGCGCAGGCTGCCGTAGCCGGGCAGCAACGGGCCGAGGCGCTCGAGCACGTGTGGCGGGTGCAGCGCGGCGATCTCGGGCAGCTGATTGAGCATCAGCCGCAGCAGGTTCGAGCCGCAGCGCTGTGTCCCGATCATGAAGACAGGCATTTGCGAAGATCTCCACGGCCGCCGCGCGGCTATCCCGGGATACTGAAGGTCGAACAGTATAGCAACCGTCGATCACGCCAACGGAAGGGCCCGGGGCCGTTACTGCTGACCAAGCCATCCGTAACGCCGCCGCCTAGCAGCCTGTCGGACTTTCTCTGCAAGTCATTGATTTGTAAAGAATCACTATTTTGGTGCAAATTCTATATTTCTTTATATTTCAATTTGTTACGATTTCCCAGAAGCCTAAGTCCGACAGGCTGCTAGCCGGCCGCCTTCAGCAGGTAGATATGTCGCCCGAGCGTCAGGGCGACGTTCTCGAACAGAATGGTGATATCGAGGATGAAGTTCCGGTCCGTCTCGGAAAGCGCCTCCTCGGACTTGAGATAGTTGCGCCTTATCTTGTCCATCATCTCGCTGCGATCGCCGGTCAGCTTGACGATCAGGTCGATCTCCTCCGGGCCGCGGCTCTCGAACGCATCCAGCCAGGTCAAGACTATGAAATCCATGCTCTCCAGGATCGACCGGCCCAGCTCAACGGCCCTCGTGCTGAACGCATGCCCCTCCAGCCGGCTGACAATCTTGTAGACCAGCTCCTCCAGACGGACCGTCTGCTCCTGCTGCTTGGTGACGCGGATCATGTTGGCCGAATCGGTCTCGTTGAGGCCCAGACCGGAGATCCGCGAAAGCACACTGCCGATCTCCTCCGACACAACAGCGAACGCCTCGTGGAATATCACGGGAGCGGTTCCTTTCGCCTCCCCAGCCTGGTGCCGGGCATAATCCATGTAGAGAGGAAGCCGTCGCATCAGCTGGATCTGTTCCTTTTCGATCAGCAGCAGCCCGGTCTCCGGCGAATCCGCAGCGAGCTTGTTCAGGAATCTCGGCTCGGCCAGGACCTCGCCGGCCGAGGGCGGGTACAGCCTTTGTACGAATCGCGACAAAGGCTCGTTGACAACCAGGGCGAGCAGGGTCGCGAGAAAGCTCATGACCAGGGTCACGATGGCGACCTGCAGTCCGACCCGGCTCGTAAGCAGCCGTGCCGCGGCGTGCAGCAGAGGCACCCCGCCGTGGACCTCCGCGTAGAACAGGACGATGAACAGCGCCGCGGTCAATGCCTTGAAGAAGACCTGGGCCATGACGACCTGGCGGGCCCTTCCCTTGAAGTTGAAAGAAAACCCATAGGTCAACAGCGCCGCCCCCGCCTGGGTGCCATAGACGATCATCACCGATTCTTCCAGCGCAAACAGACCGGACGACGCCATCGCGATCGCGATCATGGCCACCGCCATGTCCGACTGCGCCACCAGGGTCAACACGGCGCCGATGAGCAGGCTGAGCACATAGACCCCGCGCATCTGCTCCAGCAAGGGAGGCAGCCAAGGGTAGTCGATGAACCCGGAGGCCCCGGTCTTCAGCAGGGCAAGCCCATACATGATCATGCCGATCCCGAACAACGCCCCATAGGCATGCAGGAGCCTCTTGGGGAAATGGAAGGTGATCCCCAGACCGGTAAGCCCCAGCAGGAACATGATCATGAGCTTGATCGGCAGCACCGAGGCCACGACGATCAAACTGGCGCCGGTGTTGCACCAGTACATGATGGGCAGGGAGCGCGCGACGCTGAGCAGCCCGGCCTGCACGAAGCCCGCCAGGATGAACGAGCTGGCCTTGCCGCTCTGGGTGAAAAAGCCGAGCGTATTGCCCCAGAGGAAGATGCCGACCGGATGCTCACTGATGCGCGCTGTCATCGCCTTGAACGTCCCGCCGGACATCTGTTGCAGACTTGCACCGGTATACTTGATGCCGACCAGGAAGATACCGAGGCCGGCGGCCATGTAGGCCAGCAGCGTCACCGGCTGCTCGAGGGCACCGGGCGCTGCCCGTCCGGACAGTGCGGCACTCGCCGTTGCCGAGATCGCCATCACAAGCGACGCAAGGACCCATCTCATCGGGCTTGGCCTCCAAAGAGTCACTGGTAAGTCGGTCGTGAGCGCCGCTCGCTCGGGAGCCGGCGTCGGTTACAGTCAGACACCCGCGTGTCCGCATGGTCCTGCCCGAACGCTTGCGGCGTCCGTGCCGGGAGCCAACCGGACATCGCGGTGGCCGCCCCATCCGGCCAAGCGGGCCGGGCGAGCAGATCGGCGAATCCCGGGGCCGACGCGTCCGTCGAGCCTCGATGCTAGCACGGCGCCGACCGATACCCCCCGCTGTGCGCCCGACGCGGCCCTGAGCCAGCCGCAAAGAGCGGGCTTCGACAGGCCGACCTGGGATTGATTCTGATTTCCTGAGCTAATCCACTGCTCATCGCCTGCACCGCGGCAGCCCAGGGATGGCGGCTCTGAAATGCCCGGCTACGGGCCCCGGTCCCATACATCATGCCCGAGAATCACGACAAGCCCGATGTCGATTGCGCGGAGCTGAGCCGGCGCCTTCTGATCGATCCCTTCGACCCGGACGCCGCCCTGCTTCGGCACCGGACGCGCTGCGCGCGCTGCGACCGCGCCGCCCGGAAGGCACTGGCCTTTGAGATGGCGCTGCGCCAGGCACTGGCCGTGGACCCCCCGCCCGGCCTGGGGACGAGGATCGGCGCCGCGCGGCGCCGGCACGCGACGCGGCGTCTGGCCGCCGCTGCCGGCCTGGCGGTCTCGCTCGGCCTGGCCGGCTGGCTCGGCTACGGCCTGCGGGGCTGGCTCGAGCCTGCACCGACCCTCGCCCAGCTGGTGCGCGAGCACATCGAGCGCGAGGCCCCCCACCTCGGTGAGCGCGGCAATCTCACCGATGCCCAGGTGGCGGCCGTGCTCCATCAGGTGGGGGGCGAGCTGGTGGTCTCCCTCGGGCGCGTCGATTTCGCTGGGCTCTGTCCGATGCGCCGCGCCCTGAGCGCGCACCTGGTAATAGAGGGCGCGCGGGGCCCTGTGACCCTGCTGTTCATGCCGGGAGAGCACCTGGATGGTCCTCAGCCGGTTCGCTCAGAGGCGTTGCAGGGACTGGTGGTTCCCACCGCCTACGGCAGTCTGGCGGTGGTCGGAGGACGCGGAGAGCCTGTCGAGCGCCTTATCAAGCGGATCGGCGACAGCGTGACCTGGAGCAGCTGAGCGTCGCCAGTGCGCGCTTTTCAATCCCGCCGGGCACCGTTAAGCTTAGCGGGATGCAGATCCAATTCACCAAGATGCAGGGGCTGGGCAACGACTTCGTGGTGCTCGACGCGATCACCCAAAGCCTCCACCTGAGCCCCGAGCAGATCCGCTGCATCGCCAACCGACGTTTCGGCGTAGGCTGCGACCAGGTGCTGATGGTCGAGGCCCCGCGCTCCCCCGACACCGACTTCCACTACCGCATCTTCAACGCTGACGGTGGCGAGGTCGAGCAGTGCGGCAACGGCGCGCGCTGCTTCGCCCGCTTCGTGCGCGACCGGGGCCTGAGCGACAAGGACGTGCTGGAGGTCGGCACCAAGGCGGGCGTTATCCGTCTGTACCTCGAAGAAGACGGACATGTCCGCGTCAACATGGGGGTGCCCCGGCTGGAGCCCGCGGCAATTCCCTTCAGCGCGCCGGAGCGGGCGCTCACTTACCCGCTCGAGGTAGGAGACGAGACGATCGAGATCGCCGCGATCTCCATGGGCAACCCCCATGCCGTGCTGCGAGTGGACACGGTGGACGACGCGCCGGTGGCACGGCTCGGCCCGCTGATAGAAGCGCATCCGCGCTTTCCGCTCCGCACCAATGTCGGATTCATGGCCCCGCGCGAGCGCGACCACATCGACCTGCGCGTGTTCGAGCGCGGTGCCGGGGAGACCCTGGCCTGTGGCACCGGCGCCTGCGCAGCGGTGGTTGCCGGTCGTCTCCAAGGCCTGCTCGACGAGCGGGTGCGCGTGAGCCTGCCGGGGGGCGATCTTGTGATTGCCTGGGCGGGCGAAGGTGCGCCGGTATGGATGAGCGGCCCGGCGCAGGAGGTGTTCCAGGGGTGGATCGCAATATGAAGACCGACCACGAGCACGCCAAGCCTGCTCCCCAGACGGCCACCACGGTGGAGTCCTATCTGGCCGATCATCCCGACTTTTTCCTGGGCCGGGAGGCCCTGCTCTCCCGTCTGCGCCTGACCCACCCCGGCTCCGGGGCGGCCATTTCTCTGATCGAGCGCCAGGTCGCGCTGCTGCGGGAGGACAACGAGCGGCTCTCGGCCCAGCTGCACGAGCTGCTGGAGGTGGCCCGAGACAACGAGCAGCTCACCACGCGCCTGCATCACCTGACCCTCAGCCTGATCGACGCAGCGACCTTCGAGGAGGTGGTCGACGTGCTCGAGGACGAGCTGCACGATCAGTTCCGAGCCGACGCAGTGGAGCTTCGCCTGTTCTCTGCCCTGGCAGCCGAGCAACAGCTGGCCAACGAGAATCAAAGCGGCAGGCCGGCCGAAGCGGCCAAGTTCCGTGAGTTCCTGGAGCGCGGCAGCCCGTTGTGCGGGCATCTGGGCTCCGAGCAGCTCGTCTTTTTGTTCGGCACGCTGGCGGACGACATCGGCTCGGCGGCGCTGATCCCGGTGCGTGGCGAAGGCATAGTCGGGGTGCTCGCCATCGGCAGCCGCGACACGGACCGGTTCCATGCCGGCAAGGGCACCCATTTTCTCGCACGCCTTGGAGAGATCGTCAGCCGGACCCTGCAGGTCGTGTCGGTTCCCGGGGCCTGATGCCCATGGGCGAGCCGCTGCCTGCGGGGCTCTCAGATTGGCTCCGGCGCTTCCTTGAGCACCTGCGCCACGAGCGGCGTCTGTCCCCGCGCACGCTGCAGGCCTACGGACGCGATCTTTCGCGCCTTGCCGTGTGGTGCCAGGCCCAGGGGCTGAACGCCTGGGACGGCCTCGACAGCCACCACGTCAGGGCGTACGTCGCCGAGCGCCATCGCCAGGGCATCGGCGGAAAGTCGCTGCAGCGCGAGCTTTCGGCCGTGCGCAGTCTGTTCCTTTACCTGCTGCGCGAGCAGCAGGCCGACGCCAGTCCGGCGCAGGGGGTACGCGCACCGAAGGTGGTCCGACGGCTGCCCGCGACCCTGGATGCGGACGAGCTTAAGCGCATCCTCGACGCACCGGTGAGCCAGGCACCGGTGGCACTGCGCGACCGCGCCATGATCGAGCTGTTTTACTCATCGGGACTGCGCCTGGCCGAGCTGGTGTCCCTGGACCTCGGGGACATCGATCTTCAGGACGGCACCCTGGTGGTCACCGGCAAGGGCGCCAAGACACGACTGATCCCGGTGGGGAGCCAGGCGCGCACCGCAGTGCGCCGCTGGCTCGCGGTTCGGGGCGAGCTGGCGGGCCCCGACAGCGCGGCGCTGTTCGTCAGCCGCCAAGGGCGGCGCATAGCGCCGCGCTCGGTGCAGGAGCGGCTGCACCGCGCTGCCCTGGCCGAGGGTGCCTCGCGCAACATCCATCCCCATCTGCTGCGCCACTCTTTCGCGAGCCACCTGCTGGAATCCTCCGGTGATCTGCGGGCGGTCCAGGAGCTGCTCGGCCACGCCGACATCTCCACCACCCAGATCTATACCCATCTGGATTTCCAGCACCTGGCCCAGGTCTACGACCAGACCCACCCCCGGGCGCGCAAGGGCAAGCGCCGCCGCTGACGCCGGCCGCCCTGGCGCGCCGCGACGGGCGTCGCGGTCGAGACCCAGGCGGACACGATGGTTGGTCGCGCTGGAAAACCGGCAAAATGCCCCCACACAGAGGGCTCCGGGTCGCCGGCAGGGATCGACCCTTGGGGTAGAATGCGTGGCGGCGCCGGTTTCGGGGGCTGAGGTGGAGAAGATCCGAGGTACGACCATTCTGTCGGTCAGGCGCGCTGGCCGCGTCGTGATTGGCGGCGACGGGCAGGTGTCCATGGGCAACACCGTCATGAAAGGCAACGCCCGCAAGGTGCGCCGGCTCTACAAGGAGCAGGTGATCGCCGGGTTCGCGGGCGCCACGGCGGACGCCTTCACGCTGTTCGAGCGCTTCGAGGCCAAGCTGGAGAAGCACCAAGGCCACCTCACCCGCTCAGCGGTGGAGCTGGCCAAGGACTGGCGCACCGACCGCATGCTGCGGCGCCTGGAGGCGCTGCTGTGCGTGGCCGACGCCAGGGCCTCGCTGATCATCTCCGGCACCGGCGACGTGATCGAGCCCGAGCACGCCATCATGGCCATCGGCTCCGGCGGGCCCTATGCCCTGGCCGCCGCCCGGGCGATGCTCGACAATACCGAGCTGGGGGCTCGCGAGATCGTCGAGCGCGGCCTGGCGATCGCCGCCGATATCTGTGTCTTTACCAACCATAACCGCGTCATCGAAGAGCTCGACGCTGCGGCCTGAGCTTCACCTCCATGTCCGAGATCACCCCCCAGGAAATCGTCCGCGAGCTGGACAAGCACATCATCGGCCAGCAGGCGGCCAAGCGCGCCGTGGCGGTGGCGCTGCGCAACCGCTGGCGTCGCGCCAAGGTTGCCGGTGAGCTGCGCAACGAGATCACGCCCAAGAACATCCTGATGATCGGCCCCACCGGGGTGGGTAAGACCGAGATCGCCCGGCGGCTCGCTAAGCTCGCCGACGCCCCCTTTCTCAAGGTGGAGGCGACCAAGTTCACCGAGGTCGGCTACGTCGGGCGCGATGTAGAGTCCATCATCCGCGACCTGGCGGACGTTGCGGTGGCGATGGTGCGCGAGCAGGAGACCGAGAAGGTCCGCGACGCGGCGCGTGCCGCCGCCGAGGAGCGGGTGCTCGACGCGCTGCTGCCCACGCCCCGACCAACCAGTTTCGCCGAGGAGAGTCGCCCGAGCCTGCCGGGCCCGGGCTCTACCCGGGAGAAGCTTCGCGAGAAGCTGCGCGCCGGCGAGCTCGACGATCGGGAGATCGAGGTGGAGGTCAGCACCCCCCATCCCGGGGTCGAGATTATGGCCCCCCCGGGGATGGAGGAGATGACCAGCCAGCTCCAGAGCCTGTTCCAGAACTTCGGTGGCGCGCGGGCGCGCCGGCGCAAGCTGCGCATCCGCGACGCCCTCAAGCTGCTGCAGGACGAGGAGGCCAGCAAGCGCATCAATCAGGAAGACCTCAAGATGCGGGCCCTGGAGGCCGTGGAGCAGCACGGCATCGTCTTTCTCGACGAGCTGGACAAGATCACCAGCCGCTCCGCTTACGGCGGCCCGGACGTCTCCCGCGAAGGCGTGCAGCGCGACCTGTTGCCGCTGGTGGAGGGCAGCACCGTGTCCACCAAGCACGGCATGGTCAAAACTGACCACATCCTGTTTATCGCCTCCGGGGCCTTCCACCTCTCCAAGCCATCCGACCTGATCCCGGAGCTGCAGGGGCGGCTACCCATCCGCGTCGAGCTGGAGCCCTTGAGCTCCGAGGATTTCACCCGAATCCTGGTCGAGCCGGACGCCTCGCTGACCACCCAGTACCAGGCGCTGCTGGCAACCGAGCAGGTGCAGCTGCGCTTTACCGACGACGGGATCCGGCGGGTGGCCGAGATCGCCTGGCAGGTCAACGAGCGCACCGAGAACATCGGCGCAAGACGCCTGCACACGGTCATGGAACGGCTGCTGGAGGAGATCTCCTTCCAGGCAAACGCTCACGCCGGGGAGCAGGTGCTGATCGACGCAGCCTACGTCGACAGGCACTTGTCGGACCTGGCCTCCAACGAGGACCTCAGCCGATACATCCTTTAGCGGTCTGTTGAAAACCCGGCTGGTCAACAGTCTGCGCTCGACACCGTGACCTGCCGCCATTCTCGATCGCGGTGGCCGGCGGAATAGACCGCAACCGCAGCTCGCGCTTTTCGGTTTCAATGTCGGAAAGGGATGTCCGGAGCCTTTTTCAACAGCCGGTCAAGCGGCACGCAGCCCCACCCCGCGGCCCTGGCTCAGCACAGCATCGAGGTACACAGATGTCCAAGCCCATGCCCACAGAGCTCAACCTGCATCGCCAGTCCCGCGTGCTGGAGATCTCTTTCGACGACGGGGCGCATTTCAATCTGCCCTGCGAGTATCTGCGAGCGTTCTCGCCATCGGCGGAGGTGCAGGGGCACTCTCCCGATCAGCGCAAGCTGCAACTGGGCAAGGAGGACGTCAACATCGACCGCATCGAGCCCGTGGGCAACTATGCGGTGCTGCTGCACTTCGACGACGGCCACAACACCGGCATCTATTCCTGGGAGACGCTCTACAAGCTGGGCGTCGGCCAGAAGGCGAATTGGGAGCAATATCTGGCCGAGCTGCAGGCGGCGGGCCACCAGCGCAAGGAGCGTCCTTCCTGAGCCGGGAAAGGGCTCGCGGCGGCGCGCTGTCCGCTTTCCATCCCCCCGCGCTTTGCAGGTAGAATGACCTCCGCGGACGCCGCGGATGTTGCGGCGCGATCGCGCTGCCCAGCGGCGGCGTCCGCGCTGGCCGCTCTCGATTCGACAGGTCCGGAGGTCCTCGGCATGACCGACGAGCACAAGACCCACTTCGGATATCAGGAGGTCCCGGCACAGGACAAAGCCGGTCGGGTCCGGGAGGTGTTCGACTCGGTGGCGGACCGCTACGACGTCATGAACGACCTGATGTCGTGCGGCATCCACCGTCTATGGAAGCGCTTTGCCGTGGAGCTTTCCGGGGTGCGGCGCGGCCAGCGGGTGTTGGACCTGGCAGCGGGCACCGGCGACCTGGCGGCCCGCTTTGCCGGCCTGGTCGGCCCCGAGGGCGAGGTGGTTCTTTCGGACATCAACGCGGCCATGCTTGGGCGCGGGCGCGGGCGCATGGCCGACAGTGGCCTGGTCGGCAACCTGCGCTACGTCCAGGCCGACGCCGAGCGGCTGCCCTTTCCCGCCGACTGCTTCGACTGTGTCTCGATCGGCTTCGGGCTGCGTAACCTCACCCATAAGGAGCAGGCCCTGCACGCCATCCACCGGGTGCTCAAGCCCGGCGGGCGGCTACTGGTGCTCGAGTTCTCGCAACCGCGCAGCGCCTTCTTGCGGGCGCTTTACGACCTCTATTCCTTCCGGGTGCTGCCCCTGATGGGGCGGATGGTTGCCGGCGATGCTGCGAGCTATCAATATCTCGCCGAATCCATCCGGATGCACCCCGGCCAGGAAGAGCTCAAAGCGATGATGGAGGCGAGCGGCTTGGAGCGCTGCGATTACTTCAATCTCACGGGCGGCATCGTGGCCGTCCACCGCGGCTTCAAGCTCTGAGCCCCATGCGCCTGTCCGGTCTCGCCCTGGCCGGCCTGGAGGCAGCGCTCAATCGTTTGCTGGGTCTCGATCCCCAGGCGCGGCCGCAGCTGGCCAGCTTGCAGGGACGGGTAGTCGCGCTGGAGATCCTCGGCCTGAGCACGACCCTGTACCTGGCCCCGGGACCCGCCGGCGTCCAGCTGCTCTCGCGGCTCGAAGCGCCGGCGGATTGCACCATCTCCGGCACCCCGCTGGCACTGGCGCGTCTGGGGGCGAGTCGGAATCAGGCCGGAGAGCTGTTCACCGGCGGGGTGCAGCTGAGCGGCGACACCGAGCTCGGGCAGGCCTTCGGCAAGATCCTCGCGGACCTGGACATCGACTGGGAAGAGCAGCTCGCCAGGCTGAGCGGCGATGTCATCGCCCATCAGCTGGGCCGGGGACTGCGCGGACTCCTAGGCTGGACGCGCCAGGTGCGGGACACGCTTGGCCAGGACATCCAGGAATACCTCCAGGAGGAGCTGCAGCTGCTGCCCGCCCGGGGCGAGGTGGAGCTGTTCCATGAGGCGGTGGATGTGCTGCGCGACGACGTGGAGCGACTCGAGGCCAGACTCGCCCGCCTGGAAGCTCAGGGCGCGCGCGCGCGCCGGGAAACCCCGGTGATCGGCCCGGCCCAGGCACTGCGGCTCATCCACATCAACTGGGTGCTGATGCGCCACGGGCTGGACGAGGTGGTGTTGGCCACCCATCTGTTCCGGCCGGTGCGGTTTCTGAAGTATTTCTCCCCCTGGTACTGGCTTCGCGAGCCGGCCCCCTACGGGGTGCGTATCCGGCGCGCACTGGAGGACCTCGGCCCGCTGTTCGTTAAGTTCGGCCAGATCCTGTCCACCCGGCGGGACCTGCTGCCCGACGAGATCGCCAACGAGCTGGCCAAGCTCCAGGACCGCGTCCCACCGTTTCCGGGCGCGCAGGCGCGCGCGATCATCGAGAAAGCCTACGGCCGGCCGATCGAAGCCGTGCTCGAGGGCTTCGACGAGCGGCCCCTGGCCTCCGCCTCCATAGCGCAGGTCCACAGCGCGAGCCTGAAGGACGGCACCGCGGTGGTCGTCAAGGTGCTCAGGCCCGGCATCGAGAAGACCATCCGGCGCGATGTCGGGTTGCTGTTCACGATCGCCCACCTGGCCGAGCGCTACTGGAAAGAGGGCCGGCGACTGCGGCCCATGGAGGTGGTCCGCGAATACGAACAGACCATCCTGGACGAGCTGGACCTGATGCGGGAGGCTGCCAACGCCTCCCAGCTGAGGCGCAACTTCCTTGGCAGCCCCGCCCTGTACATCCCGGAGGTGTACTGGGACTACACACGCCCCTCCATGCTGGTGATGGAGCGTATCTCCGGGACGCCGGTCGGCGATGTCGCGGCCTTGCGGCGCCAAGGCATCAGCATGCGCATGTTGGGCGAGCGCGGCGTGGAGATCTTCTTCACCCAGGTGTTCCGGGACAATTTCTTCCATGCCGACATGCATCCGGGCAACATCTTCGTAGCCCCCGACGGTCAGTACATCGCCGTGGACTTCGGCATCATCGGCACCCTGATGCCAGAGGACCAGCGCTATCTCGCCGAGAATCTGCTCGCCTTCTTCAATCGGGACTACCGGCGCGTCGCCGAGCTGCACCTGGAGTCGGAATGGGTGCCGAAGGGCACGCGGGTCGATGAATTCGAGTCGGCGATCCGCACCGTCTGCGAGCCGATCTTCGAAAAGCCGATCAGCCAGATCTCCTTCGGTCACTTCCTGCTGCGGCTGTTCCAGACGGCGCGACGCTTCCAGATGGAGGTGCAGCCCCAGTTGGTGCTGCTTCAGAAGACCCTGCTCAACATCGAAGGTCTGGGCCGCCAGCTCTATCCCGAGCTCGATCTGTGGAAGACCGCCAAGCCTTTCCTGGAACGCTGGATGAGCGAGCAGGTGGGCACCCGGGCCTTCGTCAAGCGGGTCCGCAGGACCCTGCCGCGACTCTCCGAGAGCATCCCGGAGATCCCTGAGCTGGCCCACCGGGTGCTCAGCGACGCGACGCGGGGGCGTCTGCAGGTCAGCTGGCAGCCGCAAGACCTGGCGCAGCTCCGTGCCGAGATCCACCACAGCGGCCGCCGCACCGCATTGATGGTCGCCGGCGGCTCGTTGCTGATCAGCGGCGTGCTGCTGGTGACCCTGGGGCCCAGCACCGGCCTGCTGTCGGGCGCCCTGCCCGGCGGGCTGTTCAGCCTCGGCGTAGGCCTGGGCGGCGCGGGCCTCGCGGCACTCATCTTGCCCTGGCTCAACAAGGGTCTCTAGCAACAACAGCCGTGCGCCTCAGGGTCGGATCAGGCGCTCCTCGACTTCGCGACGGCGCTCGGAGCCTACGAGCAGGGCGATGAGCTCCAAGGCGAAGTCCATGGCCGTGCCGGGTCCGCGCGATGTGACGAGCTTGCCGTCCACGACCACCGGGGCGTCGCTCAGCTCGGTGCCCGGCAGGTCGAGTCCGGCCAGTGCACCGGGGTAGCTCGTGGCCCTTCGGCCGGCCAGCAGCCCGGCGTGGCCGAGGACCTTGGGTGCAGCGCAGATAGCGGCGGTGAACGCCCCGCTCCGGGCGGCGCGCTGCAGCAGCGGGCCGATGCGCGGGTCGTCCCGAAGATGATCGGAGCCGGGCTGCCCACCGGGCAGCACCACCATGTCGAAGGCCTCCCCCAGCACCTGCTCGAGGCTGGTGTCGGGGATCAGGCGCACGCCGCGGCTCGCGGTGACAGGCCGCGCATCGAGGCCCGCCGTCACGACCTCGATGCCGGCGCGGCGCAGTAGGTCAACGATGGTAACGGCTTCCAGCTCTTCGCAGCCTTGGGCCAGGGGTACCAGAACGCGTGGCATATGTACTGCTCCAGTGAGGGCCAGAGCCGCGACGAGCCCGGTCAGGCAAGATCGGGGCCCGTCCGGGTCCGTCAGCCCTTAGACTTCAGCAAATAGAGTCCTTTGAGCAGATTCAACGCCTCGCTCAGCTGGTAGTCGGACTCGACCAGGGGCCGCTCGTCCTGCTCCTGGGGCGACTCCGTCGTAGCCCCCTTCCTGCCTTTGTTGCGCTTGGCATTCTCCAGATGGCGCGCCAGGTCGGCCTCTTTGAGCTGATCGACGCCGGGCGTCGCCGCTGCCGCGAGCTTGACCTCGGACAGCGTGATGTCCGGGACTATGCCCTCCGCTTGGATGGAGCGCCCGGACGGGGTGAAGTAGCGCGCCGTGGTCAGCTTCAACGCGGCGTTGTCGTTGACCGGAATGATGGTCTGAACCGAGCCCTTCCCGAAGGTCTGCTGCCCCATGATCACCGCCCGCTTATCGTCTTGCAGGGCGCCGGCGACGATCTCCGAGGCGGATGCGGAGCCGCCGTTGACCAACACGACCATCGGCGCGCCATCGAGGACATCGTCCGGAGCAGCCTTGAACTTGAGCTGCGAGTCCTCGACGCGCCCCTCGGTGTAGACGATGGTGCCTTCCGTGAGAAAGGCGTCGCTGACCGCCACCGCGGCGTTGAGGACGCCGCCCGGATTGTTGCGCAGATCGAGCACCAGCCCCTTGATCTTGTGGTCCGGTGCGCCTTTCTGCAGGTCACGGATCGCCGTGAGCATGTCTTCGGCGGTGCGGGCCTGAAAATGCGTGATGCGGACATAGCCGAAGCCATTCTCGAGCTGACGGTGCTTCACGCTGGCGACTTTGATGATGGCGCGCTCGAGGGTGACCTTGAACGGGGTATCTCTGCCCTCGCGCATGATGCTGAGGATCACCGCGGTGCCCGGCTTGCCACGCATCAGGTTGACCGCCTCGTCCAGCGTGAGGCCCTTCACCGGCTTGTCGTCCAGGCGGATGATCAGGTCACCGGACTTGAGTCCGGCACGCTGGGCGGGCGTATCGTCGATGGGAGAGATCACTTTGATGAAGCCATCTTCCATGCCCACCTCGATACCGAGCCCGCCGAACTCTCCGCTGGTACCGACCTGGAAGCTCCTTGAACTCGTCCCGGTCGAGATACGACGAATGCGGGTCGAGCCCCGAGACCATCCCGCGGATGGCATGCTCGATCAGCACCCGGTCGTCGACGGGCTCGACGTAGTCATTCTTGATGCGACCGAAGATCTCGGCAAAGGCCCGGAGACTCCTCGATCGGCAGCGCCTTTTCGGCCTTTTCGGCCTTTTTGGTGTTCGCGGGCTTTTCCGCGAGCGCGCTGCCGCCAGCGGCCAGCCCCGCCCCGAGGACCACACCCAGCACCCAGATCAATACCGAACGACTGTTGCACTTCATGCTCTGTCTCGGGCCGCCGAGCCGGCACCAGGCACGACCGGGCGCTTTCCCGCCTCAGTGATTATCCGATTTTGTGGTTGCGCACCGGCTTGCACCATGCCGCCGGATTTACGGCCTGCCCCTGATAGCGGATCCCGAAATACACCCCTGTTCGCGCCCGCCCGCCGCTGCTGCCGACCGAAGCAATCGGCTCTCCTGCCTCGACCCACTCGCCGGTCTCCTTGAACAGACTCTGGTTGTGGCCGTAGAGCGTCATATAGCCGTCGCCATGATCGATGATGAGCAGCAGACCGAAGCCGCGGAGCCAATCGGCGAAAGCCACGCGGCCGCGGTGCACCGCATGCACCTCTTCTCCTTCAGGGGCGGCGATCAACACGCCGTCCCAAAGCATGCCTCCCACACGCTTGGGCGTCCCGAAGCTGGCCGCCAGCCGGCCGTCGGCGGGCCAGGGGAGCTTGCCTTTGCGGGAGACGAAAGACGGACGGTCTGTCGTTTCTGCCGGGATGTCGATCAGGGCATGCTGCAGGCGCTCGATGAGCCGCTGCAAGGACTCTTCATCCTTCTTGAGCCCGGCGAGCTCTGCCCCGTGGCTGGTGATCTCCTGGTTCAGCGACGCGAGCACCTGCTTGCGGGCCGCACGCGCCTGCTCCAGCGCCTGGCGCTGCTCGACGTCGCTGGCCTCGAGCCCGAGTACCTTGTCGCGCTCGGCACGGATCGCCTCCTGCGTAGCGGAGAGCTGCGCCAGACTGCTGCGAACGGCCCTGACCTGCTCAGCACGCGCCCGGTTGCAGTAATCGTAATACACCATGACCCGCGTGACCATCGCCGGATCCTGTTGGTTCAATAGGATCTTCAGTCGCTCCTGGCGGCCCATGGCATACGCCGCCCGAACCTGCCCGGCAAGGGTCGCGCGCTGGGTGTCGAGCTCGCGCTGCTCGCTCCGGCGCCGCTCTTCGAGCTCGGCGAGCTCTGCGCCGTGCCGCTCCAGGCGGCTGGCAAGCACGCGCATCCGGCGGGTGATCTCACCGATGCTCTGCTCGGTCTCACGCAGGCTGTCGCTGAGATCGCGGCGTTGGTCCTGGGCCGTCCGAAGCTGGTCTTGCACCTCCCGGATGTGCGAGCGGACGTTCTCCAGCTCCTGCTCCCGGGCGCCGACGTCGCTGCCGGCCGCCGGACCCGCCAGAGGCAGCGCCGCCTCGCTCGGGCCACACAGCCATGGCGCCAACAACGCGATGCTCAACGCGACAATGCACAGGCGGGTCATCGGCTCAGGCGGCCGACTCCGCGCTCGCCAAGGGACGCAGCAAAGACTGCCCGCTCATCTCCGGCGGTTTGTCGAGCCCCATCAGGGCGAGGAGCGTCGGCGCGATGTCGCAGAGCGCGCCGTGGTCGCCGAGCGCCAGGGGCGCGCCGCCGACATACACCAGCGGCACCGGGTTGCAGGTATGGGCGGTGTGAGCCTGGCCGCTGTCCCGATCCACCATCTGCTCGGCATTGCCGTGATCGGCGCTGATCAGCATCTCGCCACCGGCGCGCAGCACGGCCTCGATGACCCTGCCCAGGCAATAGTCTAGCGCCTCGATAGCCTTGATCGCGGCCTCGAAATTGCCCGTGTGCCCCACCATGTCGGGGTTGGCGAAGTTGCAGACGATGGCGTCGTACTTGCCACTGTCGATCGCCTCGACAAGATGGTCGGTCAGCGCGGGCGCGCTCATCTCGGGCTGGAGGTCGTAGGTGGTGACCTGGGGCGAGGGAACCAGGATACGATCCTCGCCCTCGAACGGAGGCTCCACGCCGCCGTTGAAGAAGAAGGTCACGTGGGCATACTTCTCGGTCTCGGCGATGCGCAGCTGGCGCAGACCGAGGTTGGCGATGTACTCGCCGAGCACGTTCTTCAGCGGCTCCGGGGGAAAGGCGACCGGGACATCGAACTCCTCGCTGTACTCGGTGAGGCTCACGAAAGCCCCGAGCTGCCGCACCACGTCCCGGGTGAAGGCGGCGAAACCCGCCTCGATGAACGGTCGTGTGATCTGGCGCGCCCGGTCCGAGCGATAGTTCATGAATACCACGACGTCGCCATCACAGATGCGTACCGGCTGCCCGCCGGGAGGGCAGATCCGCGTAGGCTTGACGAACTCATCGCTCTCGCCGCGCCGGTAGGCCATCTCCAACCCGCTCAGGGCGTCAGGCGCCTCGAACTGGGCCTTCCCCTCGGTCATGAGATCGTAGGCAAGCTGAATGCGCGGCCATCGGTGGTCGCGATCCATCGCGTAGTAGCGCCCAACGATGTTGGCAATGCGCCCACGGCCGAGGCGCTCGAACTGGTCCTGCATAGCCTGGAGCGAAGCGGTCGCGCTCCGCGGCGGCGTGTCCCGGCCATCGAGAAAGGCATGCACGAAGATTCTTTGGGCCCCCCGCTCCACCGCGAGGCGGGCCATGGCGTGAATGTGCTCTTCGTGGCTGTGCACACCGCCCGGGGACAGCAGGCCGAGAATGTGCACCGCCTTGTCCCCCTCGATGGCAAGGTCAACGGCGTCGGTCAGGGTCCGGTTGGTGAAGAACGAGCCGGTTCGGATGGCACGGCTGACCCGGGTGAATTCCTGATAGACCACACGCCCGGCACCCAGGTTCAGATGACCAACCTCGGAGTTGCCCATCTGCCCCCCGGGCAGGCCCACCGAGGCCCCGGAGGTACGGATCAGGGTATGAGGATATTCCTTCCAGAGCCGGTCCCACACCGGTTTGCGGGCAGCCCGGATGGCATTCTGGTCATCGCTCTCGCTGTAACCCCATCCGTCCAGTACCGCCAGGACAACGGGTCTGGGTCGCTTGATCATAACGGGCCGTCAGGTCTCGGTCTGGGATTCCCACATCTTGCCTCGGCCCACGAAAGGCCCGCCAGTCGCGCGGGAATTACTCGAAATTTCAGCGTATTAAACCATTTCCCGGGAGGCTCGGCCAGAACCCTGCCCGGGGTGTCGTCGACCGCCCCGCGGGGCACAGCAAAATTTCTCAACATCTGGCCTGGAAAACGTATTATTGTATTGCCATCTTATTAATAAGTAAGGTTAGGGTGATGGAGAACAACCGCAACCGATCCGACAAGCGGATCCTGGATGTCGATAGCATGTTCGATCCTAGCCTGGATACCCTATTTACAGGAGACGAGGACATCGACCGGGCCTCGCGCTCCCTCAAGGCCATGTCCCACCCCCTGCGGCTGAAGATCCTGTGCACACTCGGGGACCAAGAGGTCAGCGTGCAGGATATCGTGGAGCAGGTCGGCACCTCCCAGAGCAACATATCCCAGCATCTGGCGATCCTGCGCGACAAGGGTATTCTGGCCGCACGCAAGGACGCCAACCGCGTGTTCTACCGGGTGAGCGACCAGCGCACCCTCAGGCTGATCGGCATGATGCGGGAGGTCTTCTGCACTCACGTCCAGCATTGACGGGGAGCCCAGCGCGGTCCACGCGTAACCGACAAAGCGGGAACGACGGTTCCCGTTTTGTTTTGGCCGGCGGTACAATCTAGCCCGCATTTTTCAACGGCCCCCGGGCTGCCCGGAGCCGCGAGACGCGATACGGCTTGGTCGGGCGGCCTGCTACGCCGACTGAGCGCGCAGGCGACCCCAACGCTAAGGCGGACGGATCAGGCGCCGTAGCGAAAGCTCGCGGGGCCCGATGCAGGCTAACGTTTCCCGGAACCAACCAGAGGCTTCGCATCTCCCATGGCGCAGTTGATCGAATTCGCCGGTAATCATCTGGCCCTGGTCGCCGCACTCGCGGCGGTGATCGGCCTGCTGATCCATAATCTGTTGACCAGCGGCACCGGCAAGGATGCCGTGGACCCGGTTGGCGCAACCGATCTGATCAACCACCAGGAGGCGATCGTCATAGACGTACGCCCGGCAGCGGATTTTCGGAGTGGGCACATCATTAATGCCATCAATATCCCGATGAGCAGCCTCTCCGAACAGATCTCGCGCATCGAGAAGTACAAGGGCCGGCCGATCCTGGTGAGCTGCCGTTCCGGCGCCCAGTCCTCGGCGGCCTGCCGCCAACTGCGCAAGAGCGGGTTTGAGAAAGTCTACAACCTCCACGGCGGGATGCTCGCCTGGCAGAATGCGAGCCTTCCGGTCTCCCGCAAGGGCTGACGACTCAACCGACATACGGAACAGGACCCATGACCGAAACCACCGAGACCAAAGACGCCGCGGCTGCACGCGCCTTCTCCCTGCAGCGGATCTATGTCAAGGACCTCTCGTTCGAGACGCCAAATTCTCCAGCCGTGTTTACTCAGGAGTGGAAGCCCGAGACCCAGATGAACCTGAGCACCCAGACCAACCATCTGGGCGGCAGCTCCTTCGAGGTGGTACTTACCGTGACCCTGACCACCAAGGTCGGCGAGACCACCGCCTACCTGGTGGAGGTTCAGCAGGCTGGGATCTTCGGCATCCGCGATTTCCCCGAGAGCGAGGTCGCCCCGCTGCTCGGAAGCTACTGTCCGGGCATCCTGTTCCCGTATGCCCGGGAGGCGGTTTCGGACCTTATCGGGCGGGGGTCCTTTCCTCAGCTGCTGCTGACACCGGTCAACTTCGACGCCCTGTTCGAGCGGCACGTTCGCGACCAGGCCGCGCGCCAGAGCGCAGCGGGGTCCGAGGCATCGGCCTGACACCGCCGTGGCGGCGGCACGGCCCGTGGTCGCGGTGCTCGGAGCCGGCTCCTGGGGTACCGCGCTGGCGATCCTGCTGAGCCGCAATGGCGCACAGGTCCGTCTCTGGGGCCATCACTCCGCACACATCGAGACGCTCCGGGCGGCGCGCGAGAATCGCGCCTTCCTGCCCGGTCACCTGCTGCCGCCGGAGCTGCATCCCACCGCCGATCTGGGCCAGGCGTTGCCCGGAGCGCGGGAGGTGCTTCTGGTTGTGCCGAGCCACGCGTTCCGGGAGGTGACGCGCGCGCTCAGGCCTTTTCTCGGGCCGTCCGACTCGGTCAGCTGGGCGACCAAGGGGCTGGAGCCCGGCACCGGCAAACTGCTCAGCCAGATCGCCACAGAGGAGCTCGGCGCCTGTCCTCTGGCCGTGCTGTCCGGTCCGACCTTTGCCTCGGAGGTTGCCAGGGGACTGCCCACCGCCATCACCGTAGCGGCCTCGACCAGCGAGCACGCAGAGCGGCTGGCCGGCTATCTGCACGGAGATTCGTTTCGCGCCTACACCAGTGACGACCTGGTGGGGGTGCAGATCGGCGGCGCGGCGAAAAACGTCCTGGCGATCGCGACCGGGATTGCCGACGGGCTCGGTTTCGGGGCTAACACCCGTGCCGCCCTGATCACCCGGGGGCTGGCCGAGCTGACCCGCCTGGGCCTCGCCCTCGGCGGCAAGCCTGAAACCTTCATGGGGCTCGCCGGACTCGGCGACCTGGCCCTGACCTGTACCGACGACCAATCCCGAAACCGCCGCATGGGGCTCGCCCTGGCCCGAGGGCTGGGCGTCGCCGAGGCCAGGGCGGCCATCGGCCAGGAAGTCGAGGGGGTGCAGACCGCTGCCGAGGTGCACCTGCTCGCCGGCCGGCTCGGGATCGACATGCCCATCTCGGAGCAGACCTATCGGGTGCTTTACGACGGACTGCGTCCCGAGCAGGCAGTGAGCGCACTGCTGGAGCGGCGTCAGAAGGCGGAGACCGAGTAGCTGGTCCACCCAGGAGGGCTTCACCCTAGAAACAGCAGTTGACCGCTTCGCGTAGCGATCGCGTGATTGCTTGGACTCTGGTTCTGGACAAACTTGGTACTCACCCATCGGGTCACCCATCGGGTGATGGCCGCTACGACCACCAGGGCACGCACCGCGCGGCGCCTGGCTGCGTTATAACTCGTTGGAATAGAATCACTATTCCGCCTCGTCATGCCTTGCCAGACACCACGCGGCACGCACCCTGGCGGCCGTTCAACTGCCGCTTCTAGGTTCACCGGTGCAGCGGGCCGGGAAGGGCTCGGTGCGTCTCGCCTGCCATGACCCGGCCTCTGGGAGCCAAGACAACGCCGTGGCGCTGCGCCTCGGTAAGCCCTCACCCGGTCGCGTCACAGCGGCGCTCAGGCGCCCCCGGAGAAGCCCCGCTGGCGCCAGGCCTCATACAGGATCACCGCAACCGCATTGGAGAGGTTGAGGCTGCGGTTGCCCGGAGCCATCGGGATGCGCAGCCGGCGCGACCCGGGGATCGCCTCCAGGACATCTTGGGGCAGGCCGCGGGTCTCCGGACCGAACAGCAGGGCGTCGCCGGGCGCGAAGCGCGCGTGACTGTAGCTCGTGCGGGCGTGGGTGCTGCAACCCCATAGCCGCGGGAAGGCCAGGCTGTCCATAAGCGCGTCCAGGCTCGGGTGCTCGCGGATGCTCGCCCATTCGCGGTAATCCAGGCCGGCTCGCCGCAGTCGTGCGTCATCGAGCTGAAAGCCCAGCGGGTGAACCAGGTGCAACTGGCTGCCGGTATTGGCACACAGGCGTATGATGTTGCCGGTATTCGGGGGAATCTCCGGCTGGTAGAGAATCACGTGAAACACGGGGACCTGCTGCAGCGCTGTTTCGCAAACCGGGTCGCACCGACCGCGCGACGGGACTCGGCGATCGGGGCCCATGGTGCATGATGGGGAGCGCGCGCCCGGCCCTGGCAGTCGACTTCTGCGGGCTGTGGCTCAACACACCCCTGGTGCTGCTGTCGGGCTGTGTCGGGTTCGGCGAAGAGTACACGCGCGTCAAGGGATTTTCCAACCGCGATGCCGGTGCAGTATGCCTGAAGGGGACCACCCTGACACCGCGCCTGGGCAACGCGCCCCATCGGGTCTGTGAGACCCCGGCAGGGATGCTCAACGCCATCGGCCTTCAGAATCCCGGGGTGGATTGCGTGGTCAGAGAGATCCTGCCGAGCCTGGACTTCTCAGAGACCCGGTTCATCGCCAACGTCTCCGGCTCAACGGTCGATGAGTACTTCGAGGTCACCCGCCGCTTCGATGACTCGCCGATAGACGCCATCGAGATCAATATCTCCTGCCCGAACGTCAAACAGGGCGGCGTGGCTTTCGGCAACGATCCGGAGATGTCGGCACGGGTTGTGGCGGCCTGCCGGCGCGCGACCCAGAAGCCGCTCATCACCAAGCTCTCCCCCAATCAGACCGAGATTGCAGACAACGCACGGCGCTGCATTGAGGCGGGCAGCGATGCCTTCGCGGTCATCAATACCCTGATCGGCATGGCGATCGATGTGGAGAACCGCGTGCCGCTGATCGGCAACAACCAGGGCGGACTCTCGGGCCCGGCCATCAAGCCCATCGCCCTGCTGAAGGTCCATCAGGTCTATCAGGTCTGTCGGGACCATGGCATCCCGATCATCGGGCAGGGCGGTGTGCGCACCGCCGAGGACGCCCTGGAGTTTCTGATCGCCGGAGCCAGCGCGGTGGGCGTGGGCACGGCCCTGTTTTACGACCCATTGGTCTGCCCGCGGATCAACGCTGGCATCACCGAATACCTGGAGCGCCACGGACTCGCATCGGTGCAACAGCTGACCGGGAGTCTGTGCCTCAACGATCGCTCTGGACCACCCTGCGTCTGCTGAGACTATCCCTTTCTGGATAGGAAATTCGGTGGCAAAGCCCTTTTTCGCCGTGGTATATTGGAAAACTGCCATTTACTCAACGACATGGCTTCGGCCGTCTGGAAGCGGAGACTGACATGACTGACCCACAAGCATTGAAGAAGGAAAAGTCCGATCTGATTCAGCAGATGCTCGAGATGCAGAAGCAGTTCATCGCACTGGAGCATGAGCAGGGGATCACGGGCAAGGATTACTGGGCATCCGAGGACGGCCTGCTGAAGGACTATCGCCAGAAGTACATGGTCATGGCGAACCGCGTGATCGACATCGCCCACGAGCTGGTTGGCTCTCACCGCAACTGAGCCGAGCCACGGGCGCCAGGGTCCCCAGCTGCTCTTCGACGACCCTGCTCCGCTACCAAGGCCCGGCCCTATGGCCGGGTTTTTCTTGGCTACCGACTGGTCAACGGCTCCCAGGCCCTGGCTTCTGACAAGGGCAGCTGGACCCGCTTGCGGGCGGGACAAGAGGCACTGGGCGCGGTGCTGCGCACCCGCGCTGGTGTTGCGCCGCTCTACGTGTCGATCGGCCATCGCATCAGCCTGCGCACCGCCATCGATTATCCTAGAAGCGGCAGTTGGACGGCCGCCAGAGTGCGTCCCCCGTGGTGTCTGGCAAGGCATAACGAGGCGGAATAGTGGACCTATTCCAACGAGTTATAACGCAGCCAGGCACCGCGCGGTGCGTGCCCTGGTGGTCGTAGCGGCCATCACCTGGCGGGTGAGCATCAAGCTTGTCCGGAACCATGGTCAGATCAAACACTTGATCGCTACTCGAAGCGGTCAACTGCCGTTTCTAGGATTATGTACTGGGCTGCACCACCCGCTCTCGGCTGCCCGAGACCACGCGCCGTGCCCACCGGCTGGCTTCCAGGCCGCAGGCGGGCAAACATCTCGCCGGAGGCGATGCCGCGAACCTCAGGCGGACCTGAGGTGCTCGATGTACCTGGGTATCCCTTCCATTTCCAGATTCACCGTCTCGGCCCGGACCCGCAGCTTACGCTCTTCACCTTCCACGGCCAGGACACAATGAGCGTGACCGCGGCTGCTCAAGGGAATCGGGATCATGTCGCGATAGGTGTAGATGTTCTCACCCACATCGCCACCGGTGCAGACCGCCGGCAGCGCCGGGGGCTCCGCCTCCAGCTCCGCGCCTCCGAACACCAGCTCGCCGTTCTGCTGCCAACGGGTGCGCTCGATCGCCCCGGTCATGGTCTTGATGATGACCGCGGGTGCGAATCGTATCCGCACGCTGTCGCCGTCGATCCGCAGCTCGGTGATCGTTGATCCAGGCAGCTGGATGCTGCTGCTGTCCATCGGCTCGCGTCTCCTGAGGGGGGTGCTGCGCAACATGGAGGTGCAGCGCGCCTTTTCAAGCGCCGGCCACTCTGCCGACGGCGGCCCTGCTGGTCTGCTGCCTCACGGCGAGAGTCCCGGGCGGACATGAACGTCAGTCGGCATCCGGGCCGGTCGATTCCTCCATATGTAGCTCCTTGATCTTACGGGTCAGGGTGTTGCGTCCCCAACCAAGCAGCTTGGCGGCCTCCTGGCGCCGGCCCGCGGTGTGCTCCAGTGCCACCTGGATCATCACCCGCTCGAATGCCGGCAGGGCATCGTCGAGCAGCGCGACCTGGCCATCGCCCAGGCGCTGCCGCGCCCAGCCGTGCAAGGCGGACTGCCAGTCGCCGTCTCGCGACCTTGCGCGACCGGACTTGGCGAGCAGCTCAGGCGGAAGGTCCTCCAGGTGGATCTCCGCGCCCGAGGCCATCACGGTCAGCCAGCGTGCGGTATTCTTCGAGCTGCCGGACGTTGCCCGCCCAATCCTCCTGTTTGAGCCGCTCCAGGGCCTCGGGCATCAGCGTCTTGGGCTCCACACGCAGCTCCTTGGACGCGCTCGCCAGGAAATGCTCCATCAGCGGGGGGATGTCCTCCCGGCGCTCGCGCAGGGCTGGCAGGTGGATGCGGATGACGTTGAGCCGGTGGAACAGGTCCTCGCGGAACCGCCCTTCGCCGACCAGGCGCTCGAGGTCCTGATGGGTGGCAGCGATGATCCGCACGTCGACCTGGATGGGCTCGTGTCCCCCTACCCGGTAGAACTCCCCGTCGGCCAGGACGCGCAGCAGCCGGGTCTGGAGCTTCCGGTGGCATGTCCCCGATCTCATCCAGAAACAGGGTGCCGCCGTCGGCCTGCTCGAAGCGCCCCAGGCGCCGACTTTGGGCGCCGGTGAAGGCCCCTCGCTCGTGCCCGAATAGCTCAGACTCCAGCAGATCACGGGGGATTGCCGCCATGTTGAGCGCGATAAATGGCTTGTCCGCCCGGGGGCTATGCCGATGCAGGGCGCGAGCGACCAGCTCCTTGCCGGTGCCGGATTCGCCGTTGATCAGCACGGTGATATTTGAGCGTGCGAGCCGACCGATGGCGCGGTACACCTCCTGCATGGCCCCGGCCGCGCCAATGATCTCCGGGGTCTGCAGGACCGGAGGCTCCTGCTCGACCGCGGCGCGGCTGCCGTGACGGCATGCCCGGCGAACCTGCTCGACCGCCTCGTCGACATCGAAAGGCTTCGGCAGATACTCGAACGCACCCCCGTGGAAGGCCGAGACGGCGCTGTCGAGGTCCGAGTGGGCGGTCATGATCAGGACGGGTAGATTGGGATAGCGGTGGCGTATCCGATCTAGCAGCTCCAGCCCGTCCATGCCGGGCATGCGGATATCGGAGACGACCGCATCCGGCTTGTCGCCCTCGAGTGCCGCCAGGACATCGCTGGCATTATCGAAGGTTCGTACATCCATGTCGGCGCGCTGCAGGGCGCGCTCCAGCACCCAGCGGATTGAGCGGTCGTCATCGACGACCCAGACGCGGCTCCCTCTAGGCATTCGGATTCTCCACGGGCAGAAAAACGGTAAACACGGTCTGGCCCGGCCTGGTCCGGAACTCGATCAACCCGCCGTGCTGGCTGACCAGCGATTGGGCAATGGACAGCCCTATGCCCTGGCCAGCGGCGCTGGCCGAGAGCATGGGGTAGAAGATCTTGTCGCGCAGCTCCTCGGGGATGCCAGGGCCATCGTCCTCGATCTCGATCTGGGCCCCGAGCCGGTGCCGGTGGCTACCGATGTTGAGTTGGCGCAGGACCCTTGATCGCAGGATGACCCGCCCGCCCCCGGGGCCCACCGCTCGCACCGCGTTGCGGGCAATGTTGAGCACGGCCTGGATGAGCTGATCCGAGTCGCCATAGAGGTCTGGGATGCTGGGGTCGTAGTCCCGCTCGATCACCAGCTGGCGCCCGGCTTCGGCCTTCACGAGGGCATAAACGCGCTCCAGGACCTGGTGGATGTTCAGCATGGCATAGCTCGGTACGCGATTGGGCCCCAGCAGGCGGTCGACCAAGGCCTGGAGCCGATCGGCCTCATCAATGATGATGCGGGTGTATTCGGCGAGCGCGGGGTCCGAGAGCTCATGCTCGAGCAACTGCGCCGCGCCGCGTAACCCGCCCAGGGGATTCTTGATCTCGTGGGCAAGCCCTCGGATCAGGGCCCGGGCCGCCTGATGCTGGACGAACAGGCTTTCCTCACGGGTAATGCGCAGCTGCCGGTCGACCTGCTGAAGCTCAACGAGCAAGCCCTGGGAGCGCCCCGTATCCGGCAGAGGGATCATGGTGCAATCGACCGTGATCTCTCGACCATCCGGGAGCCTGAGCACCTTCTCGCGCTCGGTGAGCGCATGTCCTGAGCGCAGCGCGCGCTTCAGGTTGACCCGGGCACTTCCGCCTGCACAGCTGATCAGCTCAGCGGCAGGCTGGCCGACCAAATGGCGGACGCTGATCGCAAACAGGACCTCGGCGGCAGGGTTGGCATAGACCACGCGCAGATCGGCGTCAAAGAGCATCACCGCGCTGGTCAGGTGGTCCAGGATCCGCTGGATCACGGCGGGAGAGGGTCTGAGCTCGGTGTTCATCGGTACCTGATAAGCAATATCCGCACCAGTCGGCTCCCGACCGCCCGGACCTCCGGGGCGCGGGTGCGACGCGCTGCCGCATCCCAGGGGCAGACGAAGATGGTGCGGGCTTGGCCTGGCCGGGCGATCACGCCGCGCGGGACAGTGCGTCGCGACAACATTGCACCACAATAGTGCGCATTGTCGCGCCGGCTCGCGCACTGAATCGGGGCGCAGAGATGCCCGATGACCGTGGAGGGGGGCACACGAGCATGTTCGACAAGGCGTCGAGCACCCCTAGTGTCCTGTTTCGTAGTTCTCAGAGCTTGTGGAGCGGCCCTGTAGGCTCGCTTCACAAAGGTCGGGACTTGGGTCGCCGGGGCCTTGGAGTGACGGACGGCCAGATGCATGCGGGCGTCGAGCGTACAGGGGTGAGACCGAGGGGAGCAGGCTTGCGCAGCGGCAGCGAGTATTCACCGCGTGTCGGGGAAAGCGGCCCCGGTGGCCCCCCAAGTGGGTTGGGTTACGCTGCCCCTCATAAGCTCCAAACAGCATGAAACAGGACACTAGCAACCCGGTCGCGGTCGTTGAATACGGCGCCACACCAGGGGCTTAAAGAGAGAACATCCGCTGCCGGCAGCTTGCCTGCCGCGGATCACTTCGATTGCTGGTAATTGGGCTGGTAGCTGGCGCGCCCCTTCGGTCCGACAGGCTTGAACGCCCCTCCCGGCTGGGCTGATACGGGGGGATAGGCCCGTTTGCTGTCGGTCGGAGAGGTCGGATAGGTCTCCTGGCCGGACGGCGCCTGCGGGTAGGACGGGTCATAGGCTGGAGGCTTGTCGCCGCCCGGCTCTGACGGAAAGGACTCTTTCTCACCAGGGATGGGGGCGTAATTGGGGCTGAGCGCGCTCGGGTTGTCCTCGGGGGCCTCGCCCACGGAAGGCTCCTTGGCCGAAGGCATCAACAGGTAAAAGCGCACGGGCGTGGCCCGCATCAGGGTCGCGCCGGCGGCATCGAGCACCTCCGCCTGCAAGGTGTGCTGTCCACGCTCGACGTGTGTGAGCACGCTACTTAGGGTCTCGACGGTCTGGCGCGCCCCCAGGCCGTCGAGCACCAGCTGGATCTGGTCGCCCTTGCGAAGCTCCGGCTCCAAGACCATCAGGACATCCACGTCGCCGGTGGCGTTGTGCATGGTCTGCCCGTCGGCGGGGTGCACTATGGAGAAGCTCTGGTAGACGGTGGCCCCAGCGGGGGCCCCCGTCTGGCCCGTACCGGCGGCTGGGGTGGCCTCTCCAAGGGACGGCGGGGCGTAATGCGAGCTCTCGGGCAGGTCGACCAGCTTGGCACCTGGGCTGGGCTGGTCGGAGTAATGCACCACTCCGTCGCGGTCGAGCCACCGGTAGACCGCCGCCTCGGCGGTGAGCGCCAAGCCACACAGAAGCAGCAAGAGTACCAAGCGCTTTTTCATAGCTATCAGGATAGATCAGCCGGAGAAGCAGGACAACGGCCGGGACCTGTGCATCCGCTGCGAGGCGACGGCGCTCACAAAAAAGCCCCCCTTTCGGGGGGCTGGGATCTCAACCACACAACGGGAAACGGGCATTACAAACTATAGTACATATCGAACTCCACCGGATGGGTGGTCATGCGCAGGCGGGTGACCTCGTCCATCTTGAGGGCCACGTAACCGTCGATCAGGTCGTCGGTGAACACGCCGCCGGCGGTCAGGTAACTGCGATCCTTGTCCAGCTCTTCCAGGGCCTGGTCCAGCGCGTGGCAGACCGTGGGAATCGATTTCGCCTCCTCGGGCGGCAGGTCGTAGAGGTCCTTGTCGAGGGACTCACCCGGGTCCATCCTCTTCTGAATACCGTCAAGGCCCGCCATCATCATGGCCGTGAACGCAAGGTAGGGGTTGGCCATGGGATCGGGGAACCGCACCTCGATACGCCGCCCCTTCGGGCTCGCATCCCAAGGAATCCGGATGGAGGCGGAACGGTTGCGCGCGGAGTAAGCCAGCATCACCGGGGCCTCGAATCCGGGCACCAGCCGCTTGTAGCTGTTGGTGGTGGGATTACAGAACGCGTTCAGTGACCGGGCGTGCTTGATGATGCCGGCGATGTAGTGCAGGGCGAGCTCGCTCAGGCCACCGTACTTGTTGCCGGCGAACAGATTCTGTCCGTCCTTGCCCAGCGACTGGTGGACGTGCATCCCCGAGCCATTGTCGCCGACCAGCGGCTTTGGCATGAAGGTGGATGTCTTGCCGTAGGCGTGTGCAACATTGTGCACGCAATATTTCAGGATGATGGTCCAATCGGCACGCTGGACGAGGGTCGAGAACCTGGTCCCGATCTCGCACTGGCCGGCGGTGGCCACCTCGTGGTGGTGCACCTCGACCGGAACGCCCATCTCCTCCATGGCCAGACACATGGCGGCGCGGATGTCGTTCAGGGAGTCCACCGGAGGGACCGGGAAGTAGCCCCCCTTGACCGTTGGGCGATGCCCGATGTTGCCGTCATCATAGACGCGCTCGGAGTTCCAGCCGGCCTCCTCGGAGTCGATCTTGTAAAAAGCGCCGGACATGTCGGCACCCCAGCGGACATCGTCGAGGATGAAGAACTCGGGCTCCGGTCCGAAGTAAGCCGTATCGGCAATACCGGTCGACTTCAGGTAAGCCTCGGCTCGCTTGGCGACCGAGCGCGGATCCCGCTCATAGCCCTGCATGGTCAAGGGCTCAAGGATGTCGCAGCGAACGATCATCGTCGGCTCGTCGCTGAAAGGGTCCATGACGGCCGTATCGTCTTCCGGCATAAGGACCATGTCCGACTCCTGGATACCCTTCCACCCCGCAATGGAAGACCCGTCGAACATCTTGCCGCCCTTGAACATCTCTTCGTCCACCACGTGCGCGGGCATGGAGACGTGCTGCTCCTTGCCCCGGGTGTCTGTGAAGTGAAGGTCGACGAACTTGACTTCGTTGTCTTTCATCATCTTGAGCGCTTTCGAAGACATCGTATTTTTCTCCGTTGCTTGGCTGAGAGGCAATAGAAAATCGCGAGCGTTGATCTCTGCGGGGATGGGATTGCGAGGCCCGTTGACCGCAGTTTCGGATGCACGAAACGTGCCGAACCGCACCCAAAACGGCGGCAACCTACGCCAGCGGAGCCCAGACTTGGAGCGGCCCGGCAGGCGCCGCGGGATGGGAGACGCTGGCTGGTTTTTGCCGACCAGCGGTGGTGCTCGCCCTGGGACAGCAGACGGTCGCGGCACATCGCGCCCGCCCAAGCCCCCGCGGATCGGGTCCGGCCACCATCGCGCGAGCGCGTCATATTAGGGCACAACGGGCGTTGCACGGGCAACAACGGTGCGTCATCCGTAATACAAATGGACTCGGCCGAATTCCGGGCTATCGCGCAGCGCCTCGGTCAGCGCGGCCTGGAGCTCGCGGACCCTGGCGAGGTCAGTGAAGCGCTCCAGCGGGAAATAGACATCCGCATGGATCTGCCCACCGAGGTAATGGAAGGTAACACGGATGCGCGACGCGGCCTCAACGATTCCGCTCCATGCGGAATCGATCACCTGGACGGCTTCGGCGCGTGCCGGCAGCAAGGCATTGCCCGGGGATGACTCATCGTCCTCGGGGTCGATGTGCACCGTCACATCCTCGATCTCGTCGATCTCGTGCTTGAGCCGCTGCTCAACGAGGACCGCGATCTGGTGACCTTCTGAGACACTGAGCCAGGGCTCGACCTGGACGTGGACGTCGGCGCAGGCGTGCCCACCGAGACGCCGGGTCCTGAGGGTATGCAGACTGCGCACGCCGCCGACCGCGAGGATGGTGGTGCGGATCGCCGACAGCCTGTCCTTCTCCAGGCCGGCGTCCACCAGTTCCTGGATCGCGCCCCAGCCCAGCTGCCAGCCAATCTGGGCGATCATCACGCCCACGAGCAGCGCCGCAACGGCATCCAGGTAGGGCAGTCCGGCCATGGTCCCGGCGATACCGGCGAGTACCACGACCGAGGAAATGGCATCGGAGCGGTGGTGCCAGGCGTTGGCGCGCAACATCTTGGAGCCCAGGCGCCGCGCGGCGCTGGCGGTATAATGGTACAGCGCCTCCTTGCAGAAGATTGACGCCAGGGCGCCCCAGAGGGCCCAGTCGGTGGGCGCCATCAGGCGGGTGGGCGAGAACATCCGGGCCAGGGCGTCCCAGCCTATGCCAAGCGCCACCAACACCAGCAATATAGCGAGCCCGAGGGTGGCCACGGTCTCGAACCGCCCGTGGCCATAAGGATGCTCCGCGTCCGCCTGTTGGGCGGCGTGCTGGGCCGCAACGTAGACCAACGCGTCGGAGAGCAGGTCCGAGATCGAGTGCACCCCGTCGACGATCAGGGCCTCGGAGCGGCCGACCACGCCGAGGTAGATCTTCGCGGCCGAGAGCACCAGGTTGACCTCGGCGCCGACCAGGGTGACGCGCCGCGTGACACGCAGGCGCTGCTGCAGGAGTCCCTCCGGCAACGACTGGCCAGCCCGCGGTGTACTCACCCTTGGCCAACCTCGATCACCACGATGTAGTCATCTGCGTCACGCCGAATTTCCAGCACTCGGTGTCCATTGATGCGGCACCAGGCGGGGATATCGTTGAGGGCGCCGGGGTCGCTGGACAAGGCCTCGACAAGCGTCCCGGGCGCGAGATCGCCGATCCGGTCCTGAACGCGGATGACCGGCATGGGACAAAGCAGGCCGCGGGCGTCAACGACCACAGGGCTCAAAGAACCCACTCCCTCGGAAGATCTTGCTCTCTGAGCGGGCGGACCTTCAGACGGCTGCGCACACCATCGGGGTAGCGCAGCTCCAGCTCCACCTCTTCGGCGTCACGTCCCTTGCTGTAGCGCGCCACGATCCGCGCGGCCAGCTCGATGCCCGCCAGCCCGGGCGTGCCGTCTATGAGGGCCAGGGGCCCCGGGTGGCTCTGGGTGGACAGACTGGTCATGCGGCCCTGGTAGCCTTGCAGGAAACGGCCCTCACCCTCTTCCCGGGAGACGATCAGCTTGAAATCGGGGCTGGGTCGGATGTGCCGGCCGATCTTCAACAGCATGATGTCGTCGAGCTCGTAGCTACGGCGACCGCGCGCCCGCCAGAGATCGGCGAGCTTCGCCGCGTACTGGGCGTCGGTTAGAAAGCAACACCCGCCCGCCGGTTGGGCATAATCCTCGAAGCCGAAGCGATGGGCGAGCGCGATCTGGGGCTTGCGGCTACGGCCACTGAAATCGTAGAGCCGTTCGCGGTCCACCCAGCCTTCGCGCTCGGGCAGGGTCGGCGGGAGATTGCGTGCGCACAGCGGGCGCAGCAGCAGATCGCCGGCCCCGGACTCCCGGCACACCAGTGGCAGCGTATCCTTGCGCTGGGACATCGGGCGCTGCCCGATCACCTCCCCCGTGACAATGAAATCGAAGCGGTGCGTCTGGGCCCACTCGTAGGCCTTGCGCACCATGAATATCTTGCAGTCCAGACAGGGATTGAGGTTCGCGCCGTAACCATGCCGCGGATTGAGCACCACGTCCTTGTACTCATCAATGATATCGACGATATGCAGTCGGATACCAAGTTGCTCGGCCACCCAGAGCGCGTTGTTGCGCTTGGGCCTCGCCTGGTCGCGCTTGCGGATCGCGTGGGTGTGTCCCTCCACGCAGAAGCCGGTATAGAAATTGATACCCTCGACATGTACACCCTGCTCCTGCACGACCCGCGCGGCGAGCATGGAATCCAGGCCCCCGGAGATCAGGACGATTGCGTTGTGTTTCTCGGACATGGGTGCAGGTCAGGGGTGCTCGGCCATACGAGCGTGCCATTCTAAGCCAGGCCCCAAGAAGACAAAACCGCGCAGCCCGCTGGGCGGTTGGCATTGGGCGAGTCCAACCCGGTATACTTTCGCGGATTTTTGCCGGACCCAGGGACTCGCACAGCTGATGAATCTCGACACAGACGCCGCCTCCAAAGCGGACATTCTGAGCTTTCAGGGGCTGATCGCCGCGCTCAACGAGTACTGGGCCGAGCTGGGCTGCGTGATCCTGCAGCCGCTCGACATGGAGGTTGGGGCCGGGACGTTTCACCCGGCGACCTTCCTGCGAGCGATCGGGCCTGAGCCCTGGAGCACCGCCTACGTTCAGCCGTCGCGTCGACCGACCGACGGGCGTTATGGCTCGAACCCCAACCGACTGCAGCACTATTATCAGTATCAGGTGTTGCTCAAGCCTTCCCCACTGAACATACAGGATCTCTACCTGGGCTCCCTGGAGATGCTCGGCATCGACCCCAAGGTCCACGATATCCGATTCGTGGAGGACAACTGGGAGTCGCCCACCCTCGGGGCCTGGGGATTGGGGTGGGAGGTCTGGCTGAACGGCATGGAGGTGACGCAGTTCACCTATTTTCAACAGGTCGGGGGGCTGGACTGCCGGCCGGTCTCTGGTGAGATCACCTATGGGCTGGAGCGCATTGCCATGTACCTGCAGGGTGTCCAGAGCGTGTTCGACCTCGTCTGGGCCCAGGGTCCCCGGGGAGTCGTTACCTATGGAGACGTGTTCCATCAGAATGAGGTGGAGCAGTCGGCGTTCAATTTCGAGCATGCGGACGTAGCGTTTCTACTGCAGCTGTTCGATCAGTGCGAGAAGGACAGCGAGAAGCTGATCGGGCTGGGGCTGCCGCTGCCGGCCTACGAGCAGGTGCTCAAGGCGTCGCATGCGTTCAATCTTCTGGACGCGCGTCATGCGATCTCGGTGACCGAGCGGCAGCGCTTCATCCTGCGTGTGCGCGCGCTCGCCCGAGCCGTCGCGGAGGCCTACTACCAGGTGCGGGAGAAGCTGGGCTTTCCGATGCTCGCGCCTGCGGGGGAGACGGGGCATGTCTGAGAAGGCCGACCTGCTGTTCGAGATCGGCACCGAGGAGCTTCCCCCCAAGGCGCTCCGGTCCCTGTCCGAGGCATTGGCTCGGGGGCTGGTGTTAGGCCTGGACAGGGCCGAGCTGAGTCATGGAGCCGCTCAGTCATACGCCACCCCGAGGCGTCTGGCGGTGGTGATTGAAGGCTGCGCGAAGCGACAGCCCGACCGGGCTGTCGAGCGCCGGGGACCAGGTGTGGGCGCCGCCGTGGACGCTGAAGGGCGGTACACGGCAGCCGCCGTTGGGTTCGCCAGATCCTGCGGGGTCGAGGCCCATCAGCTGCAACGGCTTAGCACTGAGAAAGGGGCGTGGCTGGTATTCAGGGCCCAGGAGAAGGGCCGCGCCGCGGCGGAGCTGCTGCCGGGGATCGCCGAGGAGGCTCTGGCGCAGCTGCCGATTCCCAAGCGGATGCGTTGGGGCGCCTCGGATGCCTTGTTCGTGCGCCCGGTGCATTGGGTGCTGTTTCTGCACGGCAGGGAGGTGGTGCACTGCCGGCTGCTCGATGCGGAGTCCGGACGCATGACCCGCGGGCACCGCTTTCATCACCCCGGGGCGATCTGGATCTCCCAACCCTCCGAGTACGCCAGCGCGCTCGAGGAGACCGGTCAGGTGCTGGCGGATTTCGCCGTCAGACGCGAGCGCATCCGCGCGCTGGTCATTCAGACCGCCGTGACGCTCGGGGGCGAAGCCGAGATCGACGAAGGGCTGCTCGAAGAGGTAACGGCCCTGGTCGAGTGGCCGGTGGCCATTGCAGGGGGCTTCGATGAGCGTTTTCTGGAGGTGCCGCACGAAGCCCTGATTCTCACGATGAAGCAGAATCAGAAGTATTTTCCGCTGTTCGACGGCGAAGGGCGCCTGATGAGCCACTTCGTCACTGTCGCCAACATCGACAGCGCGCGCCCCGAGCTGATCAAGGAAGGTAATGAGCGCGTGATCCGTCCCAGGCTCGCGGACGCCATGTTCTTCTGGCATCAGGACTGCCGTAAGAGCCTGGAGGACCGTATCGAGTCGCTGCATTCGTTGGTGTTCGAGCACCGACTGGGGAGCATGCACGAGAAAACTCTGAGGATTGCTCAGCTTGCCAGCCTGATCGCGCGGCCAATCGGGGGGGAGGGGGCACTCGCGGAGCGCGCCGGGATGCTGAGCCGCTGCGATTTGATGACCGAGATGGTGTACGAATTCCCGGAGATGCAGGGGATCATGGGCTCCTATCTGGCCAAACGCGACCGGGAGCCTGAAGAGGTTTCGCGGGCGCTGCAGGAGCTCTACATGCCGCGTTTCTCGGGCGATCGGCTTCCGGAGACGCTCACGGGTGTTGCCATCGCGCTGGCGGACCGACTGGACACCCTGGTCGGGATCTTCGGTATCGGGCAACGCCCCACCGGCGACAAGGACCCGTTCGGATTGAGGCGTGCCGCGCTAGGCGCCCTGCGCATGATGGTAGAGAAGCGCTTGCCCTTGGACCTGGAAGGGTTGCTGGACGTGGCAGCGGCATGCTTCGGTGAGCGAATCGGGCCTGGGACAGCCGAGTCGGTCTACGATTTCATGATGGACCGTCTGAGAGGTTATTACGCGGAGCTTGGCGTGGCGAGCGATCTGTTCGAAGCCGTCGCCGAGCTGCGTCTGGGATCTCCTGCCGATATGGATCGGCGGATCCACGCGGTTGCGGCCTTCAGGCAACTGCCGGAGGCCCAGGCCTTGGCTGCGGCCAACAAGCGCATCCGCAACATCCTGCGCAAGACCCAGGAGACCTTCCCGGACAGCCCTGATCCGGGACTGTTTGCGGAGGAGGCGGAGATGGCTCTTGGCCGGGAGATCGAGTCTCTGGCGCCCCGGATCGAGCAGCTGGTGGCGTCGGCCGACTACGCGGAGGCATTGCGGGCGCTCGCCGGACTCAGAGCCCCGGTGGATCGGTTCTTCGACGAGGTCATGGTGATGAGCGAGGACCTGGTGCAGAGGCGCAATCGACTGGCGTTGCTCGCATCTCTTGCACGGCTGTTCGGCGGGGTCGCCGAGATTTCTCGTCTACAGTGGAGCTAAAGGAGGTGGACCAGGATTCCTATGCAGCTATGCTTGCGGCGGTGCGGGCGTTTCATGAAAAGCACCGGTTTCGCGAGGCCGGCGGGGAAGATCTCATCTACCGGGTCGCCCTGATGGCTGAGGAGCTTGGCGAGATCTCGGCCTGTGTCACCAAGGGCAAGTCCGGGGCGATGCTTGCCGAAGAGGTCGCCGACCTTTTGATTCTCGTCATGGGCACGGCCATCGCAGCAAACTTCGATCTGGGGCAGGCGTTCTGGGACAAGATGGAGAAGCTGGATCGGCGCGAGGCCCGGATGGTCAATGGCCGGATCAGGGTCTCGGAATTCCGGGGCCTCTAAGAGTAAGCGCTTACTATCAATATGCGCCTTATTATTCTAGACCGTGACGGGGTCATCAATGAGGATTCCGACGCGTTTGTGAAGTCGCCGGAGGAATGGATTGCGATCCCCGGAAGCCTGGAGGCTATCGCCCAGCTCAATGGGGCGGGCTGGCGGGTCGTGGTGGCTTCGAACCAGTCCGGGATCGGCCGCGGCCTATTCGATGTTCTGACTCTCAATGCCATCCACGACAAGCTGCACCGGGAGGTGGCGCGCATGGGTGGTCAGATCGAAGGGGTCTTTTTCTGCCCCCACACCCCGGAAGATCACTGCGGCTGTCGCAAGCCGAAGCCCGGGCTGCTAAAGGATATTGCCGAGCGCTTCAACGTGGAGGCTCGAGGGAGTCCCCTGCGTAGGGGACAGCCTGCGGGATCTGGAAGCCGCCCGCGCGGTTGGGGCACGGCCAATTCTGGTGTTGACCGGCAAGGGACGGGCCGCCCTGGAGCAGCTAAGCTCGTTTGGGCGAGTGCCTGTGTTCTCGGACCTCTCGGCTGTGGCCGATCGGCTGCTCGCGCCGCCGTGACAGGAGCGCGATGATCTGGGCGCGGTCTGCTCTGTATTTCCTGTTGCTCACCCTGACCACCGTCGCCTACGCGACTCCTATCGTGCTGGTTGGCTGGGTGATCCCTTACCGGTGGACGTGCCGGCTGGCTGGCGGCTGGGCGCGAGCCAGCCTGTGGCTGCTGCGGGTGACCTGTGGGTTGGGCTATCGTGTGCAGGGGCTCGATAACATCCCCCCCGGGGGAGCGATCATCATGGCCAATCACCAATCGGCCTGGGAAACGATCGCTTTGCGGGGGATCCTACCGCCTGAGCAGACCTGGGTGCTAAAGCGCGAGCTCACCCTCGTCCCTATGTTCGGCTGGGCGCTGCTGGTAGCCCAACCGATAGCGATCAATCGAAAGGCCGGGCGGCGATCGGTGCGCCAGATTATGGAGGACGGCGCCAGCCGGCTCGCACAAGGTCGTTACGTCATCATCTTTCCGGAAGGCACCAGGGTTGCGCCCGGCAGCCGAAAGAAATACGGGATCGGCGGCGGTCTGTTGGCCGCCGAGACCGGTTATCCCGTCGTACCGATCGCCCATAATGCGGGTGTCTACTGGGGCCGCAGGGATCTTCGCAAGTACCCCGGACTGATTGAGGTTGTCGTAGGGCCCGCCATCAGCAGCAAAGGCCTCTCTGCGGCAGAGATCACGCGGCGTACCGAACAATGGATCGAGGGCACGCTGGCGGAGCTCCCTACCGACCTTGGGCCAAGGGCCCCTCAGGGGGGAGAGGCTGGTTAGATCAGACGTCCAGGTTCTCCACTGCCAAGGCGTTACGCTCGATGAACTCGCGTCTCGGCTCCACCTGATCACCCATCAGGGTGGTGAAGATCTGATCGGATGCGACCACATCCTCGATCGTCACCCGGAGAAGGCGGCGGGTCTCCGGGTTCATGGTGGTATCCCAGAGCTGCTCCGAGTTCATCTCGCCCAGGCCCTTGTAGCGCTGTATCGTCTGACCGCGTTTCGCCTCGTCGGTCAGCCAAGACAGCGCCGCCTTGAATGATTTGACAGTCTGCTGGCGCTCGCCGCGGCGGACGTAAGCGTCACCGCTCAGCAGCCCGTCGAGCTTGGTGCCGAGCTCTCGCATGCGCCGGTACTCGACGGTATGGAAAAACTCGAGCGGCACCGGCTGCTCAGTCGACAACCCGTGGATGCGTCGACGAACCAGCAGAGCCGGGTCTCCAGTGTCGGGAATCTCGCCGAGCGCCAGCTCGAACACGTCGGAATGGCTTCGATCGGTATTGAGGCGGCCCTGGAGCTCGGCGGTCCAGGCAGCCAGTCGCTCGCCGTCGGCGAGCAGATCCGGTTCCAACGTGGGCATGTAAATCAGCTGCTCGAGCAGATCGGCTGAGTAGCGACGGGCAAACCGGTGGAGGGACGTCATTACCGTAACGAATTGCTGGGCGAGGTCAGCGAGTGCTGTGCTGGACAACGCGGGAGCATCGCCCGTGACATGGAGCTCGGCGTTGTCCAGAGCCATCTGCAGTAGGTATGCGTTGAGCTCCATGTCGTCCTTGAGATACTGCTCCTGCTTGCCTTTCTTGACTTTGTAGAGGGGCGGCTGAGCGATGAAGATGTGCCCGCGCTCGACCAGCTCCGGCATCTGCCGATAGAAGAAAGTAAGCAGCAGGGTCCGGATATGGGCCCCATCCACATCGGCATCGGTCATGATGATGATCCGATGGTAGCGGAGCTTGTCGGGATTGAATTCCTCACGTCCGATGCCACAGCCGAGCGCGGTGATCAGGGTCCCGACCTCTGCCGACGAAAGCATCTTGTCGAAGCGGGCCTTCTCGACATTCAGTATCTTTCCCTTGAGCGGCAGAATCGCCTGGGTACGGCGGTCCCGGCCCTGTTTGGCTGAGCCTCCCGCCGAGTCCCCCTCCACCAGATAGAGCTCAGACTGGCTCGGATCCTTCTCCTGGCAGTCGGCCAGTTTGCCAGGCAGGCCGGCGATGTCCAGAACACCCTTGCGGCGGGTCATCTCCCTCGCCTTGCGTGCAGCCTCGCGCGCGCGCGCCGCTTCAATCATCTTTCCGGCTATCGCTTTGGCATCAGCTGGGCTCTCCAGGAAAAAGCTGGTGAGACGCTCTACCACGAGTGCTTCCACGACCGCCTTCACTTCCGAGGAAACGAGTTTCTCCTTGGTCTGGGAGGAGAACTTAGGATCCTGAATCTTGATGGAAAGAACGGCCGTCAGCCCTTCCCGGGCATCATCGCCGGTGGTATTGATCTTTTGTTTCTTAGCCAGGGCCTCCGTGTCTATGTACTGGTTGAGCGTTCGGGTCAAGCCCGCCCGGAATCCCGCCAGGTGGGCCCCTCCATCGCGCTGGGGGATATTGTTGGTGTAGCAGAAGATATTTTCCTGGTAGGACTCATTCCACTGCATGGCAAGCTCGACGCTAACCCGGTTGCGCTCGGCGCAGAGCTCGAAAACGTTTGGATGTAAGGGGGTCTTGGTCTTGTTGAGATAGGCGACAAAGGCGCGGAGCCCGCCTTTGTACTCGAATACATCCTTGCGACCGTGTGCCTCATCCTTCAGAACAATGCGCACACCTGAATTCAGAAAAGACAGCTCGCGTAAGCGCTTAGCAAGTATGTCGTAGTGAAACTCGATATTTGTGAAGATGGTCGGGCTAGGATGGAAGCGGATTTCGGTGCCGGTCTCGTCCGTTTCTCCCGTCGGGGCCAACGGAGAGACAGGGTCGCCGAGTCGGTACTCCTGGTCGTAGACTTGTCCGCCACGGCGAATCCTCAGGAACAGGCGATCGGATAGTGCATTGACTACCGAAACCCCGACACCGTGCAGCCCGCCGGACACTTTATAAGAGTTGTCGTCGAACTTGCCGCCAGCGTGGAGCACCGTCATGATGACCTCAGCAGCGGATCGCTTCTCGTCCAAGTGCAGGTCGACCGGGATGCCTCGCCCATTGTCGATGACAGTGACAGATTGGTCCTCATGCAGGATGACGCGAATCTCGTTGCAGTGCCCCGCCAGTGACTCGTCGATGGAGTTATCGACGACCTCAAAGACCATATGATGTAGCCCGGTGCCGTCGTCGGTATCACCGATGTACATTCCTGGGCGCTTTCGAACAGCGTCGAGGCCTTTGAGAACCTTGATGCTTGAGGCTTCGTAGCTCATCGGGTACTCCTGCAGGAAAGATCGCGATTATACACCCAGGGTCCCGGGGAGGCTGGGACTGGAGGAGGGAGAATCAGAGGGGAATAAGGACGCCGTGTTCCACGTGGAACACCCGAACGCCCTCCGGCTCAGGTAGGTCCTTCACGTCGATGGCAGTGATCAGCGTCTGGCATTCAGCTGACCTGATCTGTCCCCAGAAAGCCTTTCGACTTTGCGGGTCGAGCTCCGCTGCGAAATCATCCACCAGCAGCACCATGTCCCCCTGTCGCTTGCGCTGCGCGACGCTTGCCTGCGCCAACACTATCGCGGCTATAACTAGTTTTTGCTGTCCTCGCGAAGCGAAGCGCTCGGCCCTGCGCCCTCCTAAGGTGATCAACAGATCCGCCCGGTGCGGCCCTACCGTGGTGTAACCGCGGCGTCTGTCCAGAGATCGAGAGTATTCCAACGCGTCTCGCAGGCCCATTTTGCGCGCCGACCAGCCCCTGTCCAATTCGACAATGACGTCCTCCCCCAACAGGTTTTTCGAAACGCTTGCCAGCGCGCCATTCAATTCATGGAGATAACCCAAGCGCCTTTCTTGGATACGGTCGCCGTGCTCCGCCAACACCCCTTCCCAGGTCGTTGCGTCCTTTCCACCCTCTTTCAGCGCCGAATTGCGCTGCGCTAGAGCGCGAGCATAGGTCCTCGCTTCTGCCCCGTACTCAGGTTCCACGTGGAACACACCCCAGTCCAGAAGCCGCCTCCTATATCCGGGTCCTCGATCGAGAATCCCATGAGACTGCGGCACCAGAAGACTCACAGGCACCACCTGGGCTACCGCTGCCGCACTCCTTTCATCCCTTCCATCCAGCCTGATGCGCCTCACCCCCTTTCTCACGCCCACTCCCACCCTCCTCTCCATGCCGTTCCCGCTCCTTAACCTCGCAAACACCGCCAGATCGTCTTCTCCCTGCCTAACCATCCCCCGCAAATCAGCACCTCGAAAGCTTCTTCCTCGCGCCAGGAAATACACCGCCTCAAGCACGGCTGTCTTCCCCGCCCCATTTACCCCTACAAGAAGATTGGCCTTCGGACCGGGCTCGATACTGCTGGCCCTTATATTGCGGAAATTGCGGATCTGCAGCTCACTAAGAGTCATACCCAAACCAACCGGGCCGATGGATCGCTCCTTACCACCCGTTTCCGGGCTCGACGCCGCTCCGGCGGCGCCCTCCCATCTCACAACCGCATCGGCATCACCACATATCGGCTTCCGCTCTCTCCTTCTCCCTGGATCAAGCAGCTGCTGCTAGCGTCCCGCAGTCTGACTTCCACGTATTCTGTCTCGATCGCCCCGAGTACGTCCAGGAGATAGCCTACGTTAAACCCGATGACCAGTTCCTCTCCCTTGTACCCGACCTCAAGCTCCTCCTCCGCCTCCTCCTGCTCCGGGTTGTGCGCCTGCAACTGCAACACCCCCGTGGAAAGTGCGAACCTGATCCCGCGGTACTTCTCGTTCGACAGGATCGACGCCCTGGCCAATGCCTGCCGAAACCCCTCCCGGCTGACCTTCATCAGTTTGTTGCTGTCCCTAGGAATCACCCGCTCGTAATCGGGGAACCGCCCATCGATCAGCTTGCTCGTAAAACTGCTTCCGTCGAATTTCATCCGCAGATGGTTAGCGCTGATCTCAAGCTCTATGTCCCCCTCTTGATCACCCAACAGTCGCCCGACCTCCAATACAGCCTTGCGTGGCAATATGACCTGCGCGTCCCCATCCGCCAGCTCCCCACCGGCCGCCTCACTCAGCGCTAACCGATGGCCATCTGTCGCGATCACACGCACCATCCCCGTACGCAGCTCGACCAGCATTCCATTCAGGTAGTAGCGAACATCCTGCTGAGCCATCGCGAATTGTGTGCGCTCCAACAATCGTTTGAGCACCCCACCTTTCATGGTCACCCGTCGATTCGGTGTGGTGGGGTCAATCGTCGGAAAATCCGCCGCTGGTAACAGCCCTAAGGTGAATCGGCTCTTCCCCGATCTGATTATTGCCCTATCGCCCTTCACTTCCATTTCGATTGCCACACCTTCCGGTAATGCCTTGCAGATATCCACGAGTTTGCGAGCCGGCAACGTAAACTCCAGCTCACCGTCCGATTGACCGGGGGCCAACGTATTGAGCTCCACCTCAAGATCCGTCGCAGTGATCCTCAGCCCCGTTCGCTCCGCGCTGATCAGGATGTTCGCCAGAATCGGTAGGGTCTGCCGACGCTCTACGATACCGCCAACCCGTAACAAGGGCTTCAGCAGCAGGTCCCGCTCAATAAGCATCTTCATGGTCGTCGTCCCAATAATTAGTTCTGTGAATTATTTTCTAACTCGTTATTGTTATTAGCGGCCTGCGGATCTGTGAACAATCTCATCTTTCCCACCTTTTTCAATAGCTTAACACCGGCTCTAGGTCCTCCCAACCCTGGGAATGATCCCTGTGATCCCTGTGTATGAAATGTGGAAAATTGTCCCTTTGCGTCCCAGCGCACTTCTACGAACAGGTTACTCACATCAACTGGTCAGTATCCTCAGGAGATTTCCATAGTCCTCTTCCACCCTTTGGTCGGCGTTGCGCAACTCCTGCACTTTTCGCGTCGCGTATAGCACAGTGGTATGGTCGCGACCGCCGAAGGCCGCACCGATCTCGGGAAGGCTGTGGTTCGTCAGCTCCTTGGCCAAGGCCATGGCAAGCTGGCGCGGTCGCGCCACCGTTCGGCTACGTTTGCCCGACACCAGCTCAGACGCCCGCATGTGGAAGTACTCTGCCACGGTTTTTTGAATGTTCTCTATCGTGACCTGCTTGTCCTGAGCCGCGAGAAGGTCCTTCAGGGCATCCTTGGTGAATTCCAGGGTAATTGGCCTGCCAGTAAACTGCGCGTTGGCAATAACCCTTCTAAGCGCGCCCTCCAACTCCCGAATGTTCGAGCGCACTCTTTTCCCAACGAAGAAGGCGACGTCCTCAGGAAGCTCGGTGCCAAACAACTGCACGGCTTTGCTGTTCAGAATCGCCACTCTGGTCTCGAGATCCGGCGGCTCGATCTGCACCGTCAGGCCCCACCCGAACCTGGACTTGAGTCGTTCCTCCAACCCTGCCACCTCTTTTGGAAAGCGGTCGCTAGTGAGGATGATCTGCTGCTGGGACTCAAAAAGCGCGTTGAATGTATGAAAGAACTCCTCCTGGGACCTCTCCTTCCCTGCGAAGAACTGCACATCGTCAATCAGCAGCGCGTTCACCGACCGGATTCTGCGTTTGAACTCGTCGATCCGGTTGTGTTGCAAAGCCTTCACCATCTCGGCCACGAAACCTTCCGAGTGCATGTAGACCACGCGGGACCCCGGGTTGCGGGTTAAGATGACGTTTCCGACGGCGTGCATGAGGTGGGTTTTCCCGAGCCCGACACCTCCGTAGATGAACAGCGGGTTGTATACGGTCCCGGGGTTCTCGCCGATTTGCATTGAAGCGGCACGCGCCAGCTGGTTCGACTTTCCTTCGACGAAGGAATCGAAAGTGAAGGTTTGGCTAAGATTGCTCGGAAATCCGGTCTCGACCGACCCCGGCGCTCTGGAGTAGCCCCAAGCGTCTCGCCCCCCTCGAGGGGGAGGGGGCGCGGGTGCCCTCAGGCTGGCTGATCCCGCGGGCTTGCGCGGCTTGCTACCGATCTCCAGGCTTACACCGGTCAAGCTGGCCCCGGTGATGTCCGAAAGTAGACCGTCGATCTTCGCCAGGTAATGGTCGCGCACCCAATCGCGGACGAACCGATTTGGGGCCAACAGACGCAGCTGCCCTTCATCCACGACCGACTGCAGTGGCCGAATCCAAGTGTTGAACTGCTGCGCAGCCAGCTCTGTCTCCAGTCTGTGAAGACATCGGGACCAGATGTCGGGATCAGTCACCTTGTATCGACACTCGAAAAGGGCTCCCGACATCACCATCCCCGGACGTGGGGGGCAACGACAGGGTCCCGAGTTTATGGTTATTCGGCCGCGGTCCACCGGCGCTCTGGGGCGCCATCTTTCCCTCCGCGGTAGCCCGGAGTTTACTCCCGTTCTCGGGACTTATCCACAGGGCGGAAGCGGCCAAAGAGCCTACCGGACGTTGACATGACACCTCATCTAACTTAGGCTAACGGCCTTTTTTCCATGGCTTTTTTATGCCTGAGCTTTCCAAGAAGACGACTGGACCACTGTCATGAAACGAACGTTCCAACCGAGTAAACTTCACCGTTCCCGCACCCACGGTTTCCGTGCCCGCATGTCTACCAGGAATGGTCGCAAGGTCCTGCAGACGCGTCGCGCCAAGGGACGGGAACTTCTGATTCCCTGACCTCGGTGAACGTCCCGGGAGAAGAGGCTCGATTCCCTCGGGATGTTCGGTTGTGCAGCAGCGCCGAATACGGGCGGGTCTTCGCCAGACCCAGAAAGTCCGCCGACGCGCTATTTACCGTGCTCGCCCGTAGGTCGCAACTCCATGCAGCGCGACTCGGCTTGGTCGTGTCAAAAAAGCACGTCAAGCTTGCTGTCCAGCGTAATCGCATCAAGCGGCTCATTCGGGAGAGCTTCCGCCGTTACCGCCATATCCTGCGCTGCCAGGATCTCGTGGTCATGGCACGGCACGGCACGGCCGGCCGCAGCAACGAAGAGCTATTGCATTCGTTGCGTGCTCACTGGGAACGTTTGTCCGGTGGCGATTAGCCGGGGTCGGCGCGCCTTGCGCGATGCCGCCCTGCCCTTGCGGGATCTGAGGTAAGGTCAAAGATGGATAACGTTCGACTGGCTCTGCTCTTGGCCCTAGGCTTTGTCCTGATGCTGCTTTGGCAGGCTTGGCAGCACGACTATGGTCCCCGCCCGTTGCCTGCGACCGCCGCTGCGCCACAGCAGCCCGCTACGGTAACGGCACAGACCGCGGACCTCCCGAGTGCGACAGTCGAGAGCCAATCGAGCGGCGCGGTTCCGGCGCCTCTGCAGCCAAGTGCGGCTGCAGCTCAACCCGCAGATCAAACGGTGCGGGCTCGTACTGATGTGTTGGACGTGCAGATCAGCGCCCGCGGCGGGACATTGGTCCAGGCCCGACTACGCCAATATCCCGCCTCCCAAAAGGATTCCGAGCCTTTCGAGCTTCTCGGCAGCACCCCCGCGAACTTCTTCATCGCCCAGTCGGGCTTGATCGGTACCGAGACCGACCTGGCGCCGACGCACCAGGCGCTCTACCGGGCCGAGAAGACCGACTACGTCCTCGGTGATGGGCAGAATATCCTGACCGTCGATCTGGTCTGGACACAGCCCAAAGGCATCACTGTCACCAAGCGCTTCGAATTCCACCGCGGCAGTTACGTGGTGAGCGTGACGCATCTAGTGACCAATAGCTCCGGTGTCAGTTGGGTCGGTCGTGATTATCGCCAGCTTCAGCGCGTTGAGCCTGCGCCCAACCCGGAGACCCGCTTTGTCCGAACTTTTACCGGCGCCGCTGTGTACAGCCCGGAGCACAAATACCACAAGCTTTCGTTCGAGAAGATCAAAGACCAGCCCTTCGACCAGGACGTCCAGGGCGGCTGGATCTCCATGGTTCAGCACTACTTTCTTGCCGCCTGGGTACCTCCCCCGGACCAGAAGGATCATTTCTTCTCCAAGAGCCTGCCTGACCAGCGCTACCTGATTGGCCTGTATGGCCCGCCGGTTACCGTCGCCCCCGGCGCTACCCAGGACTTCCCGGCCAAAATCTGGCTCGGCCCCGAGCTTCAGTATCAGCTCCGCGACGTCGCACCCGGACTCGATCTGACCGTCGACTACGGCTGGCTCACGATTATTGCGCAGCCTTTGTTCTGGCTGCTCGACAAGCTCCATCGTCTGGTCGGCAATTGGGGCTGGGCGATCATCCTGCTGACCATTCTGATCAAGCTCGCTTTCTACAAGCTCTCCGAGACCAGTTACAAATCCATGGCCAACATGCGACGGATGGCGCCGCGGCTGCAGCAGGTCAAGGAGCGTTACGGCGACGATAAGCAGCGCCTAAATCAGGCGATGATGGAGCTTTACAAGAAAGAGAAGATCAACCCGCTTGGCGGGTGTCTGCCGATCGTCGTCCAGATTCCGGTATTCATCTCTCTTTACTGGGTTCTTCTTGAAAGCGTCGAGCTGCGTGACGCCCCGTTCGTTCTCTGGATTCACAGCCTGTCTGCCAAGGACCCCTACTATGTGCTTCCGCTGATCATGGGCATCTCCATGTTCATCCAGCAGAGGCTCAATCCTGCACCTCCCGATCCCATGCAGGCCAAGGTGATGATGGCCTTGCCCTTCGTGTTTACGGTCTTCTTCGCGTTTTTCCCGTCTGGCCTTGTGCTCTACTGGGTGGTGAACAATATCCTCTCCATCGCCCAGCAGTGGCACATCACGCGGCGAATCGAGCAGGCCGCCAAATAGCCCCAACCGCGGTGCACCGAGACAGCATTGCGGCCATAGCCACCCCCCCCGGTCGAGGTGGCGTCGGCATAGTGCGGATCTCCGGACCCGCCTGTGCCCAAGTCGCCCAGGAGATGCTGGTCCGCACTCCCAGCCCCCGGGTCGCCACTTTCGCAACATTCCGTGACAGCTCGGGCGCTGCGATCGACGTCGGACTCGCGATCTATTTTCCGGCGCCCCGTTCGTTCACCGGAGAAGATGTCCTGGAGCTTCACGGCCACGGCGGGCCTCTGGTCATGGATCTGCTGCTGAGCCGCGTGCTCTCCCTCGGGGTGCGTATGGCGCGTCCCGGGGAGTTCTCCGAGCGCGCCTTTCTCAATGGCAAGCTCGACCTCGCCCAGGCCGAGGCCATAGCCGATCTGGTAGACAGCGCCAGCGCCGCTGCCGCACGGTTGGCGGTGCGCTCGCTCGAGGGTGAGCTGTCGCGCCGGGTCAACGCCCTGGTCGAGCAGATCACGCAACTGCGCGTCCATGTCGAGGCAGCCATCGACTTCCCCGACGAAGACGTTGATTTCCTCGCCTACGGGAGGGTCGCCTCCCAGTTGCAGGACATACTCTGCAGCATGCGGCAGCTGCAGAAGAGTGCCCGGGTGGGTCGCCTGCTGCGCGACGGGATGACGGTGGTGATTGCCGGACGGCCGAATGCCGGCAAATCCAGCCTTTTGAATGCGCTGGCAGGTCGGGATTCGGCGATCGTCACCGAGGTCCCGGGCACGACTCGCGATCTGCTCCGTGAGCACATCCAGATCGATGGCATGCCTGTGCACCTGATCGACACCGCCGGGCTGCGCGAGAGCTCAGATCCGGTGGAGCGCGAAGGCATGCGCCGTGCCCGAGCGGAGATCGAGCGCGCGGACCTGCTGCTCTGGGTGTTCGATGATCGGGCGGACCCCATGCATTTGGCGTTGGATCGCGCAGTGCTTCCGCCGACCGTTCCGCTCATGCTGCTGCGCAATAAGATCGATCTCACGGGCACTCCCGTGGGTGTCGCCGCTGTAGCGGAGCCTCTCGAGGTCGCGGTGTCGGCCCAGACCGGCGCGGGGCTCGACGAGCTACGCCGGATACTGAAGGATCGAATGGCCTACCAAGGGCCTGGCGAGGGAGAGTTTATCGCCCGACGCCGTCACCTCGAGGCGCTGCATCGTGCCGAGCAAGGGCTTCGCCAGGCCCAGTTGGCGCTCGACGCTCCGACGTCTCCGGAGCTAATCGCCGAAGACCTTAGGCTCGCCCAGAGTGCGCTCGGCGAGATTACCGGGGAGGTCACGCCGGACGCGCTCCTGGGCCGCATTTTTGCGAGCTTCTGTATCGGGAAATGACCGCGCGCCCTCTCCGACCTGGTGCCAACCTGGAACCTGTTGCTTCTCTCTCCCCACCTCAAGGGGTGGCCCCTGCAGGCGGCTTCGAAGTAACGGATCTAGCGCGACCAACGCGCCGTCGATCCTCTTTCGGAAGCGATCTCGGATGACAGAGCGATAGCTACCGACCCGTCCCCTAGGAGCCTGTCGGACTTTGGATGTCCTACTGCGGAAAAGCGGATATCGGCCGGATTTCCCGCTCGATCTCGTCAAATAGAGCCGGCTATTCTCCTCAATCGAGCGAAAAATCCGCCTCGATCCCGCTCTCCCTCGCTACGGACCCCGAAGTCCGACAGGCTCCTAGGCCTGGCATGTCGGCGTAGCCGATGTGCGCGATTCCACCGGGGTCCTGGGTGCGGGTCGATATCGAGACGTGAGCCTGCTCAGTGCTGCGGTCATCGGCGCGGCGCTCATTGCGGTGAGGCCTCTTCAGATCCCGTACAGGTTCGGGGGGGACGGCGCAGTGTTGTGCTTCCCTGGGTCGGTATTGGGTCCTGTGTGCGCCGCGCTGGGCGCCACGCGTCGGGATGGGGCCGAGCGGTTCGGTTTTGGACCCGCGCGCCTGAGTAGTTCCGGTTGCCAACATCCGAGCCCAGGGCAAGGATGTTCTCGCAGCCCGCTTTCAGCCCGCGCCCGGCCTGGCTCAGGCCTTGTCTCTCGGTGGCGGGCTTCAGTGGGCCGAGGCCTGCATCAACCTAAAAGCGGCAGTTGAACGGCCGCCAGGGTGCGTGCGGCGTGGTGTCTGGCAAGGCATGACGAGGCGGAATAGTGGATCTATGCCAACGAGTTATAACGCAGCCAGGCGCCGCGCGGTGCGTGCCCTGGTGGCCGTAGTGGCCATCACCCAATGGGTGAGGGCTGAGGCTGATACAACCGGCCGGTTCGGATACAATCGCGACCTCCGACCCAGAGCGACAAGGGGCCCGCGCCTGTCGCCAGCGAGCCGCCTCTATGAAGCCCTGCACCCGCACAACCACAGCTTGTTTGCTCTGCATGCTCGCTGCCTTGCCATCCTCCGCCCTAGCGGCCGGTGGCGAGATGCCCCCCCTGGTGCACGACATCGGCTTCAGCCTGCTGCTTTCCGGGCTGTTGGCCGTGCTGTTCAATCGCTTTGCCATCCCGTCGATCGCCGCATTCCTGGTGGCGGGGGTGGTGGCCGGGCCGATCGGCGGCCATGTGGTCACCTCGACGGACAACATCGAGACTATCGCTCAGCTCGGACTGGTGCTGCTGCTGTTCGTGATTGGCCTGGAGCTGGACCTGCGCAAGGTGCTGGCGAGCGGCCGAACCATCCTGTTGAGCGGCGCGCTGCAGTTCCCCCTGTGCGTCGGCTTCGGCTTTCTGGCCGCCCAGCCGTTGGTCCATCTGGGGGTCGGCGGGCTCATGCTCGCCCCGGGAACCGCCGGCGGCTATACGCCCCTATACATCGGATTCATCGTCGGCGCCTCGTCGACCCTGCTGGTGGTCAAGCAGTACCAAGAAAGCTTCCAGATGGACACCCTGGCGGGCCGGGTATCGCTCGGGCTGCTGATCTTTCAGGATATCTGGGCAATCATTGTCATCGCGGTGCAGCCCAACTTCGACGACCCGCAGCTCGCCCCGATCCTGTTGTCCTTTCTCGGCATCGGCATCGTGGCGGTGATCTCCGCACTGGCGGCCCGCTACGTCCTGCCGATCGCTTTCCGCTGGATCGCCAAAGTACCGGAGCTGCTGCTGGTCGCGGCGATCGGCTGGTGTTTCGGGATAGTGTTTCTCGGCGGCGCCCTGGATGAGGTGGCCCGGCTGCTGTTCGGCACCCAAGTGCATCTTGCTGTCGGGGCGGGTATGAGCGCCCTGATCGCCGGTACGAGCATTGCGAGCCTGCCCTACAGTACCGATGTGATTGGCAAGGTCGGAATCGTCAAGGATTTCTTCGTCACGCTTTTTTTTGTCGGGCTGGGCATGAGCATCCCCTTGCCGCAAAGCGCCGGGGTGCTCTGGCTGGCCCTCGGGCTGTCGGCATTCGTGGTGATATCGCGTTACCTGGTGTTCTTCCCGCTGCTTTATTGGTCGGGGCTGGATCGGCGCAACGCGATGGTCTCCTCGACTCGCCTGGCCCAGGTATCCGAGTTCGGCCTGGTGATCGCCTACGCGGGCTTGAGCCTGGGGCATATCAGCCCGGAGCTGAGCTCCGTGATCATCTTTGCCTTCGTGCTCACGGCGTTACTCACCCCGCTGCTTTTCGGGCGGGCGGATCTGATCCACGAGCGTCTCGCTCCCTGGCTGGACCGCCTGGGATTCCGGGAGCCCGAGACCACGCAGGCGCCGGATCAGGAGTCGTACAGCCTAGCCCTGCTTGGCTTCCACAGGATCGCATCCTCTTTGCTCCATGAGATCCAGCGAGCTCAGCCAGAGCTGACCAAGCGGCTGCTGGTGGTCGATTTCAACGTGCAGGTGCATGCGGCCATAGCCACACTCGGAGCCAGCGTGCGCTACGGGGACCTGCGCAACCCCGCAACCCTGCATCATGCCGGGGTCGCCAAGGCCCAGGTGGTTATCGTCACCGTGCCCGATGACCTGCTCAAGGGCACCAGCAACCGCAAGATCGTGGAGGCGGTTCGACATATCAACCCGCGCGCCACGATTATCGCCAGTGCCATCGAGCTGCAGGCGGCCGAGGAGATCTACACCGCCGGCGCCGACTATGTGTACCTGCCGCGCGTCGATACGGCGCAGGCGCTCATGCCTGTGGTGAGCCACGCCCTGGATGGCACACTGGCCCAGTACCGCAGGGAGCGAGAGCTGCGCGACGGTACCTGGAGCGAGCGTCAAGAGGTGCTTGATTGAGATCGCCGATGGCCCGCCACTGGCCTGGGGGTTACCCGGCAGGGCTCCAGAACCTCACCTCCGATCTGCTCGCGCGATGGGTGCATCGGCCCGGTGTTCGCGCCGACCCAGGCGAACAGGTCGTTTAGGTTTCCGACGGCTCGGCCGATCGCGCAGAGCGTCGCGCTGCGCAGGACCGGCAATGGCGTCCATGCGCTCGCGCGTGCGTGCTTCATCGCCAAGGTAGGCAATAGGCCCCAGACGGCCGAGTCTGCTGCTGTGCCCGGCTGAATCCCGACGGCACCCGCCGATGCGCGCCCTCAGCCCCGCTCGCGGGTGCGCACCGGCCCGTATCAGAACAGTGAGAACGGCTTATGCGGGCTCTCGGGGACGGGGCTTGCGCCCGGGCTTGCCGGTCGCGGCGCTTCGCTCGTCGCTCCGGTAGACGCGTCTCGCGCGAGATAGTAGATCGGTGACCTGACGCTCTCGCCTGCTTGCGCCAGCGCCCGCTCGCCCCCCGCCATGCTGATCAGGCGCCAGCCGTCCTGATAGAGATCCCGCAACGTGGGGCGATAGTTCGGTTTGTCGATCTCGCAGATCAACCGCGTCTGGGTGGTTGCCATCGCGCCCAGATACAGGGGATTGTTCTTGATCGTGGCGTCAGCGATGCACACGGTGATCTCGGCCGCCTGGGCGGCGCCGGCTCCAAGCAGCGCCACGACAAGCAGCGTGCGGCAGAGGGTCTTCATGGCTTTCTCCCCGATCGATGGATGACAGTCCGGTCGGCGGCCTGCTCCGACCGGGAGACCCTTGTCGCCCGCGGTGCCGGAGACCGCCGCACTCGCAGGGCCTATTCTACAATCCTGGCCCGAAGGGCCAAGTGCTAAGGTCCCGATGCTGGAATGACCCGCAGACCGGCGACCCGGCTGGTCAGTTGCCGGGCCTGCCCGGTCTCGCCGCGCCCGTATCGCAGGGAGACATAGAGTGCGGTTATCGCATCCACCTCCGCCGCCAGCTCGGGCAGCGCGGCAGCAGCCCGCCGGGCGAAGTCGGTCGGACCTTCGCTCGGTGCGCGCACCAGCCCCGCCTTTGCCAACTTCGCGCAGAATCCGACGTACGCCTCGCTTACCGGATCCCTGGGGGGCCGCGGCCGTCTTCTCAGCATCAGGCCAACCACACCGACGGCCAGCATGGCGAGGGTGACGGCGCCCGCGGCTTGCCCCTGACCTCGAAGCAGGCCGAGACCCAGGGAATCGAGCACCTGCTCCTGCCGGGCCCGCGTGTACCCGACCACCCAGTAATGCCAGCGGATCTCGAGGACGTCCAGCCCCCAGCGTAGTTGGCGCGAAAGCCCCTGGAGCAGCCCCAGCCTGTCCAGGGCGAACTGCACCGCGCCGGTCGCCCGGGAGGCCTCGGTGTCGATGGCGCTCTCGACGCGCTCCGGTGCCACCGCCGCGGTCGGGTCGACCCTCTCCCAGCCTTCCCCGTCCAGCCACACCTCGCTCCAGGCGTGGGCGTCGGACTGGCGCAAGATCAGATAGCCGCCGCGCGGGTTGACCTCCCCGCCCTGGTAGCCGGTGACCACCCGTGCCGGAAGCCCCGCCAGACGCATCAGCAGGGTGAAGCTGGTCGCGTAGTGCTCGCAGAAGCCGCGCCGGGTCTCGAACAGGAGCTCGTCCGTGGGATGATCCCCTAGTCTTGGTGGGGACAGGGTGTAGACGAATGGCTGGGCCCTGAAATACTCGAGCGCGCGCCTGATGATGGTCCGGGGTGCGGCCGCCCCGGTGCGCCAGGATGCGGCGAGCCGACGCACCCGCGCGGAAAGGCTCGCCGGCACCTGCAAAGCGAGGCGCCGTCGGTCGCTGTCGAGCGTCTCGCCGCTACGCCCGGTGGTGGAAAGCACCTCGTAGCTCAGCCGACTGCGCACGGGCTCTTCCGCGAGAATCTGGTGGTCTGCGGTCAGTACCGCCTCCGGCGGCGCAGTCAACGGCGTGTCCAGGGCGAGCAGCGAGCGCTGGTCGCTCGGCTCCATGGTCACGATCTGACGTATCACCTGGGCCGGGCTAGGGCCAGGGCCAGGGCCAGGGCGCGGCGTCGGCCCCCCAGGCGCTGCCCACCAGATGCGCCCATTGGTGCTCCAGAACACCGGCCCGCGGAAATAGCGCTCTCCCGGCGCTGGAATGTTGCCGCCGACATCCACCCGCAGGGCGACAGCACCGGAGGCCACCAGCCGGCTGATACTGCCGGGCTCCAGCCGGTCGCTCAGGCCGGTGCGAGCCGCCGACTCCTCGCTGCCGAAGCTCCAGAGCGGGCCGTCCAGTCGCGGAAAAACCAGGAACAGCACCGCCACCACCGGTACTGACTGCACCAGGATGAGCCCTGCTCGCCCCAGCAGGCGGGGCCCTAAACGGCTCGGTACAGCCGTTTGGCTCGCCATCAGCAGGGCGGTCAGCGCCCACACCACCAGGGCGAGATAAAGGGCCAGCACCATGCCGCGCGCGTAGAGGAACTGGGTCATCACCACAAAGTATCCGAGCAGCGCCAGCACGATCAGATCGCGCCGGGTGCGCATCTCCACCAGTTTCAGACCGAGCATCACCACGAGTAGCGACACGCCCCCGTCGCGACTGATCGGGTGGGGCGAGCCAAGCGTCGCGGTGATGATCCCGATCAGGGTTAGCCCGAGCAGCAGGAGGCGGCCCGGGACCATCCCGGGGCGGCTGCCGACGGCCAAGCGCAGGGCGGCTAGCGCGCCGAACAGCCCGCCGATCCAGGGACTCAGGTGGGCCGCATGGGGCGCAACCGCAGCGCCGATCACCAGGATCGTGGAGATCGACTGCGCTGCGCTGACCTGCTGGGTCGGCGTGGCGCTCAAGGCGGTTCGCCGAACCGCGCGAGGGCGGCCAGGCAGCGACTCTGGTGGACAACTCCCCGGGCCGGCGGAATCAGGCTACCAGGCATACGTAGCCCGTACTCGGAAATGCCGGCGTCCGCGTCGAGGACGCCCCGGCACAGCCGGCTTAGGCGAGCTTCCGTCGGCAGTCCCGGGCAGCTGTCCCAGTCCACCCACAACTGTTCCGAGCGGCTGCCCGTGAACTGTTTGGCCAATAGTCCCCGCTCCCGCGCCAGGGCCTTCCAGTCGATCTGGCGCGGCGAGTCCCCCGCGCGGTAGCTGCGCAGCCCGACGAAGTCCTCCGCACCCTGCCCGTGACCCCCGGCTCGGTCGTTGTGCCCGTCCGCGAACGCCTGAGGCGAGCCGCGCGCCGTGGGCCGGGGATACACGAGACAGTGGCCCCCGGGGTCGAGGTCGCTCCAGGCACGGAACAGACCCAGCGGAAAGCGCGTCGACACCCGCAACCGCCCCAAGACCAGCTGGCCCCTGCGGTGTGCCTGCACCGACAGCCTGATCTCGGTGTCCTGCCCGGGTCCGAGGTCCAAAAATGCTCCGCTCCCCTGCGTCTCGATCAAGATTCCGAGGTGGCGCCGGCAGTCGGCCGCCGCGACCTGCAGCGGGAAGCTCGCCACACCGCCGGCAAATATCGACGGGGCTCTCCGGGGGGAGAGTCTGAGACCGCGCAGGTTTCTCCAGGTGTGGATCATGGCTACCAGACCCTGCCCTATCAACAGGAAGCTGAGCAGCAGCCCGAGATTGTTGTTGTAGTTCAGCGAGCCCAGCAACATGCCCCCGACGAGGACGGCGTAGACCAGACCAAAGCCTGTCGGCAGGATGTAGATCCGCTGGGTGCCGGTGTCGGTCAGCTCCCGGCCCGAGCCGGGCGCGGGCTGCTGATCGGCGGCGAGCATGGGTGACCGGCGCATGAGCTCAGGGGATCGGGACCGACTCGATCAACAAGTGGGCCAGGGTCTCGGGCAGCACCGGCTCCGCGTCCTCGGCCGCGCTCAGCCGATGACCGACGGTCGCCGGCAGCACCGCCTGCAGGTCCTCCGGCAACACCGCGTCACGCCCATGCATCAATGCCCAGGCCCGGGCACTGCGCAACAGCGCCAGCCCCGCCCGCGGTGACAGACCCTGGGAGAATCGGGCGGAGGCGCGGCTCGCTTCGAGCAGGGCCTGGCAGTAATCGAGCAACGCCTCCGAGACATGCACCCGGGCGACCGCGCTCTGGAGCGCCCGCAGCCCGCCTGGAGCGAGCGCTGGCTCGAGCCGCTCCAGGATCAGGCGCCGGTCCTCTCCGGCGAGTAGCTCGCGCTCGGCGGCGCGCCCCGGGTAGCCCAGGCTGACCCGCATCAGAAAGCGGTCGAGCTGGGACTCGGGCAGCGCAAAGGTGCCGACCTGAAAGCTCGGATTCTGGGTCGCGATCACGAAGAAGGGATCGGGCAGGGCGTGGGTCTCACCCTCGACAGTGACCTGGCGCTCCTCCATGGCCTCGAGCAGGGCACTCTGCGCCTTGGGTGTAGCGCGGTTGATCTCGTCGGCCAGCAGCACCTCGGCGAATACCGGCCCGGGATGGAACTGAAAGGTCCCGCTGGCGCGCTCGAACACCGAGACCCCGAGGATGTCCGACGGCAGCAGGTCGCTGGTGAACTGGATGCGCTGGTAGCGCAGCCCGAGCAGTTTCGCCAGGGCGTGCGCCAAGGTGGTCTTGCCGACCCCGGGCAAGTCCTCGATCAGCAGGTGGCCACGGGCCAGCAGGCAGGCCAGGGCGAGACGGATCACCGCCTCTTTACCGACGATCACCTGCCCTATCCGCGCGACCAGGCGCGCGATCTCATCTGCCATAGGGGATCCTCCGGCGGCGCCTCGCACATGGAGCTGCATGTTCGGGAAAAGAGCCGCTCGCCACAAGGGCAACGGCTGCCTAACCTGACTCCGGCACAAATTCCTGTCACGATGGTCTTTTACTAGAATACTCGGCCTTGACCAGCGGAAGCCTTATCGATGCTCTACCCGGACAGCTACGACGTAATTGTGGTGGGCGGTGGCCATGCGGGCACGGAGGCGGCGCTCGCTGCTGCGCGCATGGGCGTGCGGACCCTGCTGCTGACCCACAACATCGAGACGCTGGGCCAGATGAGCTGCAACCCCGCCATCGGCGGCATCGCCAAAGGCCATCTGGTCAAGGAGATCGACGCCCTTGGCGGGATCATGGCACGGGTCGCGGACCAAGCGGGGATCCACTTCCGGGTGCTCAACGCCAGCAAGGGACCGGCGGTGCGCGCCACCCGGGCTCAGGCGGATCGGGCGCTCTACAAGGCCGCGGTGCGTCATGCCCTGGAAAGCCAGCCGGGGCTGGACTTGTTCCAGCAGGCGGTCGATGACCTGGTGCTGGAGGGCGAGCGGGTCCGTGGCGTAGTCACCCAGGCAGGGCTGCGCTTGCACGCCCGCACGGTGGTCCTGACCGTGGGCACCTTTCTCGCCGGACGCATCCACGTAGGGCTGGCCAACTACGAGGGCGGACGCGCCGGCGATCTGCCCGCCAACGCGCTTGCGCGCCGGCTGCGTGAGCTGCCGTTCCGCGTGGAGCGACTCAAGACCGGTACGCCGCCGCGCATCGACGGGCGCTCCATCGACTACTCGCAGCTGGAGAGCCAGCCCGGCGACGACCCGCTGCCCGTATTCTCTTTCATGGGGTGTGTAGACGAGCACCCGCGCCAACGGGTCTGTCACATCACCCGCACCAATGCGCGCACCCACGAGATCATTCAAAGCGGCCTCTCGCGCTCGCCCATGTACACCGGCGTGATCGCAGGCGTGGGCCCCCGATACTGCCCGTCCATTGAGGACAAGGTGGTGCGCTTCTCCGACAAGGACTCGCACCAGATCTTCATCGAGCCCGAGGGTCTGCAGACCCACGAGGTCTATCCCAACGGGATCTCCACCAGCCTGCCGTTTGACGTCCAGTACGCCCTGGTGCGCAGCATCAAGGGCTTCGAGCAGGCCCACATCACCCGCCCCGGATATGCGATCGAGTACGATTTTTTCGATCCCCGCGACCTGCGCTCGTCGCTGGAGACCCGGTTCATCGAGGGGCTGTACTTCGCCGGTCAGATCAACGGCACCACGGGCTACGAGGAGGCGGCGGCCCAGGGCCTGCTCGCGGGGCTCAACGCCGCCCTGCGGGTCCGGGAGGCCGAGCCCTGGTGCCCACGCCGGGACCAGGCCTACCTGGGTGTGCTGGTCGATGACTTGATCACCCGGGGCACCTCCGAGCCTTACCGAATGTTCACCTCCCGGGCCGAGTACCGCCTGATCTTGCGTGAGGACAACGCCGATCTGCGTCTGACGCCCAAAGGGCGCGAGCTCGGACTGGTCGACGATGCGCGCTGGGCGGTGTTCGAGCGCAAGCGCCAAAGGCTGGAGGCCGAGCGCTCGCGCCTGCAGGAGATTCTGGTTCGGCCCGAGGGGCTGGACGCCGACTTGGCTGCCGGCGTGCTGGGTGCGCCTCTGACGCGCGAGGCCCGCGCCCTGGAGCTGTTGGCGCGCCCCCCGGTCGGCTACCGGGACCTGATGCGTCTGCCCGGTGTCGGCCCGGGCGTGGACGATCCTCGGGTGGCCGAGCAACTGGAGATCCAGGCCAAATACGCGGGCTATATCGAGCGCCAGCAGGTCGAGATTGAGCGCCAGCGCCGCAACGAGTCCCTGCGCCTGCCCGCAGACCTCGACTACACCAACGTCCGGGGACTCTCCTCCGAGGTGCGCGAGAAATTCCTGCGCCAGCGTCCCGAGACCCTGGCCCAGGCGTCTCGCATCCCCGGTGTGACCCCGGCCGCCATCTCGTTGCTACTGATCCACCTCAAAAAGCAGTCCGCCTGATCCCGGCGGGACCGGCGGATCTGCGGCGCAGGCCCGGCGGCCTACTTCTGCGGGGTAAGGATCAGCTCCGGGAAGAACACCTTGCCCTCGGTATCCTTGGCCTGGAGCTCGGAGGCCTGCTTGCTGGCCTCGCCATAGGTCATCTCACCCGCCAGATGACCCTTCTCGAAGCGATACTTGTGCCTCCAGCCCACACGGTAGCCAGGATCCTCAGCGCGACGGCACAGCGGGTCGCCTTTCTGCAGTAATGCACCTGCCATTTTCCGGTCCTCCTATTGGACTCTCGTCAGGCTCTGATCTGAGCCGAGCATAAGCATGGCACTTTGCTGTGTCCGCGAACACCCGGGCACTACGTGGACAAGGTCCGTCGAAGACCGCCGTGCGCTTGCCCCGCTGGGCGGCCCTCGCGTAACTTCATCCGGCGATGTCGCCCTCCACACCGGCCCAGTCCCCCCTGTACTGGCGCGAGCAGCTCGATTCGGGTCTCTCCCGCCTCGGGCTCGCCCTCGACCGGGCCCAGCAGGAGGGCCTGCTCGGATACCTCGGTCTGCTGCTCAAATGGAACCGGGTCTATAACCTGAGCGCGGTGCGTGACCCGCGCGAGATGGTGGGCCGCCAGCTGCTCGACAGCCTGGCCGTGGCGCCCTATCTGCACGGCGATCGGGTGCTCGATCTGGGCACTGGGGCAGGGTTGCCCGGCATCCCGCTGGCCATCGCGGAGCCGCGGCGCCGCTTCACCCTGATCGACAGCAACGGGAAGAAGACCCGCTTTGTCCAGCAGTCCGTGATCGAGCTGGGTCTGGGCAACGTGGAGGTGGTGCGTGCCCGGGTCGAGGCATTCCGACCGGACCTGGGGTTCGACACGGTCACTGCGAGGGCCTTTGCGTCGCTGCCGGAGCTTCTGGGCGCTGAGCCAGCCGCTTTATCGGGCCGGAGGGCGCCTGCTCGCCATGAAGGCCGCCCCGCCCGCGCAGGAGCTCGCCGCGCTGGGGGTGCCGAGCCGGATCATCCCGTTGACGGTGCCGGGGCTGGACGGAGAGCGTTGTCTGATCGAGGTGCAGAGCCGGTAGCGGCGGCGTGCGTCTGGTCTCTACTCGGCCATTGCCTCGTCCAGAAGCTCAATCCAGTGCCTGACCGGCCGTTGGGCCCGGGTCGCCAGATGTAGCTGACAGCCGATGTTGGCCGTCGCGATCACCTGTGGGTCGTCCGACTGTAGGGCCTGGAGCTTGTTCCGCAACAGCCGCTCGGACAGCTCGGGCTGCAGGATGGAGTAGGTCCCCGCCGAGCCGCAGCACAGGTGGCCGTCGGCGACCTGGGTGATCTCGAACCCCGCCTGCTCCAGGATTGACTCGACCACACCCCCGAGCTTCTGGCCATGCTGCAGCGTGCAGGGGCTGTGGAAGGCGACCCGCTGCCCCGCCGCCCGCGCACGCACGGAGGCCGGCAAGGTCTCGGCGGCCAGCACCTCGGCGATATCTCGGGTCAGGGCGGCCACCCGGGCGGCCTTGCCCGCATAGCCGGGATCGGCCTTGAGCAGATGCCCGTACTCTTTCACCAGGGTGGCGCAGCCGCTCGCCGTGACCACGATGGCCTCGACGCCCGACTCCAGATGGGGCCACCAGGCATCGATGTTGCGCCGCATGAAATCCAGGCTCTCCTCCTGAGCCGAGAGATGCTGGCTGAGCGCCCCGCAGCAGCCAGCGCCGGCGGCGCCGATCAGCTCGATGCCGAGCCGGTCGAGCACCCGCGCCGCCGCCGCGTTGGTGCGCGGAGTCGCAACCGGCTGCACGCAGCCCTCCAGCACCAGCATTCGACGGGCGCGCCGCTGCCGAGGGCGGGTTGTCCCGGACTGGACCGCGGGCACCCGGCAGCGCAGGGAGCTTGGCAGCAGCGGTCTGCACAGCTGGGCGAGCCGCAACAGCGGACCGAGCCGCTCCGGATAGGCCAGCAGCCAGCGCAGCGCCTTGCGCTTGAGGGCGTCTATCCGGGATCGCCCGGTCTCGGCCTCCAGCAGGGCCCGTCCGATGTCGACCAGGCGACCGTACTCCACCCCGGAGGGGCAGGTGGTTTCGCAGGACCGGCAGGTCAGGCAGCGGTCCAGGTGCAGCTGGGTGCGCGCGCTGACCGCCTGGCCTTCGAGAAACTGCTTGATCAGGTAGATCCGTCCCCGCGGCCCGTCCAGCTCGTCGCCCAGCAACTGGTAGGTCGGGCAGGTGGCCGTGCAGAATCCGCAGTGCACGCAGGCGCGCAGGATACGCTCGGCCTCCTGTCCCTCCGCCATTCGGGCGAACCGCTCAATGATGCGCGTCTGCATCACAGACCCCTGTACATGCGCCCGGGATTGATGATCCCGCTCGGATCGAAGGCGTGCTTGAGCTGGCGGTGGACCGCAAACAGGGCCTCCGGCAGCGGGTGAAAGACCTCGTCGCCGTCATGCCCACGAAACGCCGTCGCCTGGCCGCCGGCACGCAGCGCGCCCTGGCGTACCGTCGCGGCCGGTGCCTCGGAGATCAGCCAGCGCAGGCCTCCGCCCCACTCGTACAGCCACTTTCCCGCGATCCCGATGGGCGGTGCGTCGCAGGCGACGGCCAGGCGCCAGAGCGGTCTGGGGCTCGCGAAGAAGCCGTGGCGATGCTCGCGCAGCCGCTGCCAGAATCGCTCGCCGTCGGCCAGCGCCTCGCCGCCGATCAGCCGGCGCGCCGATTCCACCGCCGCGGCCCCGCCGGACAGGCGCACCAGCAGCGCCTCGCCGTCGAAGCAGCTGGCGGAGATCGGCAGAGGGCGCCGCGCCCAGGCGTGCATGGCGGCCAGGGCCTCCGGGGCCGAGCCCTCTCGTGCCAGGGTGATCTCCCTGGCGGGTCTGGGCAGTACCTTCAGGGAGACCTCAAGCAGGATGCCCAGCGTGCCCAACGCGCCGGCCATGAGACGCGAGACATCGTAGCCGGCGACGTTCTTCATCACCTGGCCGCCGAACGACAGGATCTCGCCGCGGCCGTTGAGCACGCGGGTACCGAGCACGAAGTCGCGGGCGGCGCCCGCATACGCCCGGCGCGGCCCCGAGAGGTTGCAGGCGATGGTCCCACCCAAGGTCGCGGCCTCCCCGAACCTCGGCGGCTCGAAGCCGAGCATCTGGCCGCGCTCGGCAAGGGCCAGCTCGATCTCGCGTAACGGGGTGCCGGCGCGGGCGGTGATCACCAGCTCGGTGGGCTCGTAGCAGAGGATGCCGCGATGGGCCCCGATGTCCAGAGGGTGACCGAGCGGCGTCCGGCCATAGAACGCCTTGGTGCCGCTCCCCCGTATGCAGAGCGCCTCGCCCGACGCGAGTGCCTGGGCGACACGCTCCCGGAGCTCGCGCTCGATCGGCTCGCGATCCATCAGGTTGCCCGGACTCAGAAACGCTCGAGGTCGGGAAACGCCAGCCGGCCCTGGTGCACGTGCATGGCGCCGAGCTCGGCGCAGCGGTGCAGGCTCGGTACCGCTTTGCCGGGATTGAGCAGGCCCTGGGGATCGAACGCCCGTTTCAGCGCATGCATCTGTGCCAGCTCGGCGCTGCTGAACTGCACGCACATTTGGTCAATCTTCTCCATGCCGACGCCGTGCTCGCCGGTGATCGTGCCGCCCACGGCCACGCAAAGCTCCAGGATCCTGCCGCCCAGGGCCTCGGTGCGCTCCAGCTCCCCGGGCCTGTTTGCATCGTAGAGGATCAGCGGGTGGAGATTGCCGTCCCCGGCATGAAACACGTTGGCAACGGTCAGTCCGTATTCCGTGGACAGCTCGGCGATCGTCCTCAACACCTGGGGAAGTCGCTGGCGTGGAATGGTGCCGTCCATGCAGTAATAGTCCGGCGAGATGCGCCCCACCGCCGGAAAGGCCGCCTTGCGCCCCTTCCAGAACAGTTGGCGCTCGGCCTCGTCCCGGGCGGTGCGTACCTCCACGGCACCACTGCCCCGCAGGATCTCGCGCAGGGTGAGGAGCTGCTCCGAGACTTCCTCGTGGGTGCCGTCGAGCTCGCACAGCAGGATCGCCTCGGCATCACGGGGATAGCCGGCATGCACGAAGTCCTCGGCCGCTTGCACGGCGAGCTTGTCCATCATCTCCAGGCCGGCCGGAATGATGCCGGCAGCGATAATGGCCCCGACAGCCGCGCCAGCCTTGGCCGGATCGTCGAATGCCGCCAGCATTACCTGGGCGCGCTCGGGCTTGGGCAGCAGCCTCACCGTCACCTCGACGATGACCCCCAGCATGCCCTCGGAGCCTGTCATCAGGGCGAGCAGGTCATAGCCGGCTGCGTCGGGCCCATCGGACCCGATCTCCAGCAGCTCGCCCGACATGGTCACGACCTTCAGCTTCTGGATGTTGTGCACGGTCAGGCCGTACTTGAGGCAATGCACGCCTCCGGAGTTCTCCGCGACGTTGCCGCCGATGCTGCAGGCGATCTGGGAGGACGGGTCCGGGGCGTAGTATAAGCCGAGTGCGTCCACCGCTTGGGAGATGGCAAGGTTGCGCACGCCGGGCTGCACCCGTGCGGTGCGCCTGTCGGCGTCCACCGCGAGGATCGCGGTGAGCCGGGCGAGGCTGAGCAAAAGGCCCTGGCCATGCGGGAGGGCGCCGCCCGAGAGGCCGGTCCCGGCACCGCGTGCGACCACCGGGACCCCGAGGGCGCTGCATAGCCTGAGGATTGCCTGTACCTGCCCGGTGGTCTCGGGGAGAGCCACCAGCAGCGGCAGGCGACGGTATGCGGAGAGCCCGTCGCACTCGTAGGCGCGCAGCTCCTCGGGCTCCGCGAGCAGGGCCGATGCGGGCAGGATCTGCTGCAGGCGCTGCAGCAGCAGCGCCTTGTCGACCTGGGGCAAGGTGGCTGTGGTTTCGGTCATCATGCCTCGCCGGGTGTAAACGAGCGGCGCAGCCGGTGCGCCGCCAGGCCAGGGCCGCGCCGAGACGGCGAGACCCTGGCCGCTATCTTGCCACCCTCGCACCGGCTGAAATCCATGCGCTGCGTCAGGAAGGCGATTCTCCGAAACGGCAGTCGCTGACGCGCCGCGGGTGGGCCCCGGACCGGCAAAGGACAGGGTCCGCGGTGCCCTCGCGGGGCCCCCTCAAGCCACCGGCGGCAGAACTTAGGGCCGCGCGATTGGCCGTGGCCGCCCGGTTGCGGCAGAATTGCGCATCTGGGGGCCAACTCGGACGATCACCATGGGCAGGATCATCACCATCGCCAATCAGAAAGGCGGTGTGGGCAAAACCACCACGGCGGTGAACCTGGCCGCGTCCCTGGCGTCCGTGGGCAAGCAGATCCTGCTGGTGGACATGGACCCCCAGGGCAACGCCACCATGGGCTGCGGCATCGACAAGCACGATCTGGAGCTCACCAGCTGCGAGGTGCTGATGGGTGAAGCGCGTTTCGATCAGGCCGTGCGCCGCGCGCCCGAGGCCGGCTTCGACGTCCTGCCGGCGAACGCCGATCTCACGGTCGCGGAGGTCGGGCTGATGGACGCGACTCTGCGCGAGAAGCGCCTCGATCTCGCGCTGGAGGAGGCCAAGGGCCGCTACGACTACATCCTGGTGGATTGCCCCCCCTCACTGAACATGCTGACCGTCAACGCGCTGGTAGCCGCCGACGGGGTGCTGATCCCGATCCAGACCGAATACTACGCGCTGGAAGGGCTGTCCGCCCTGGTCAACACCATCAAGCAGATCAAGGCCACCAAGAACCCGCGCCTGGAGATTCTGGGCATACTGCGCACTATGCACGATCCTCGCAACAACCTGGCGAACGATGTCTCGGCTCAGCTGATCAGCTATTTCAAGGAGCGGGTGTACAGCACCATCATCCCGCGCAACGTGCGCCTGGCGGAGGCCCCGAGCCATGGCCAGCCGGTGCTGCTGTATGATGGCGATTCGCGTGGGGCCCAGGCCTATCTGGCCCTTGCCGGGGAGATGGTTGCGCGGGACCGACCTGTCCGCGCGCCCGCCTGATCCGGGAGCTTACGATGACGACAAAGAAGAGAGGCCTCGGCCGGGGACTGGACGCACTGCTGGGGGTCGCGCACGCTGCCGCGAGCCCCCCGGAGACCCCCGACGCTGAGGCGCCATCCCAGCAGATCACCGAGCTGGCGTTGGATCTCATTCAGCGCGGGCGCTTCCAGCCGCGACGCGAGTTCGATCCCGAGAGTCTCCAGGAGCTTGCCGACTCGATCGCCGCCCAGGGAGTGGTCCAGCCGATCGTGGTTCGACCCCTGCCCGAGGGTCGTTACGAGATCATCGCCGGAGAGCGGCGCTGGCGCGCGAGCCAGCTCGCGGGCAAACACGAGATTCCGGTGGTGGTGCGAGACGTGTCCGATCAGGCGGCCATCGCCATGGCGCTGATCGAGAACATCCAGCGCGACGATCTCAACGCCATCGAGGAGGCCAACGCCTTGCACCGTCTGCTCGATGAGTTCGAGCTGACCCACCAGGAGGTGGCGCGCGCGGTGGGCAAGTCCCGGACCACAGTGACCAATCTGCTGCGCCTGCTGGAGCTCAACACCGAGGTCAAGACCTTGATCGAGACCCGTCAGCTGGAGATGGGTCATGCCCGGGCCCTGCTGGCGCTCAAAGGCGACCTCCAGAGCAAGGCGGCCGGGCAGGTCGCCGCCCAGGGGCTGTCGGTGCGCGAGACCGAGCGCCTGGTACGCAGGCTGCTGGGCGCCGAGCCGGAGCCGGCGCGCCAGCACGCCGAGCCGCCACGCCTGGACCCCGACGTGCGCCGCCTCCAGGACGACCTGTGCGGTCGGCTGGGTGCCCGGGTCAGCATTCAGGCTGGCGCCCGGGGCGGCGGCCGGCTTGTCATTGCCTACAACAGCCTCGAGGAGCTCGACGGCATTCTCGATCACATTCGCTGAGTGGGAGGTGCCGATCCCGGTGAGCGGTTTATTCGCCCATCGTTTGACCTTATATAGGACTGCCCTTATACTGCGCGCCCGCGGGCCGGCCAGGCGCGAGAAACCCTGTTCCAGGCATGGACAGTGAGGGAAAACGCCGGGCCGGGCGGTTTGTTTTGGGGCAATTTGCGGCGTCCGTTCTCATCGGCGGGGGGCTCCTCGCGGCGGTCGGACCGGTCCAGGCATATTCGGCGCTGGTGGGCGGGTTGATCGCCGCCGTGTCCAGCGCATTTTTTGCCCGCCGGGTGTTCGCCGATTACCGGGCCCAGCACGTGCATCGGCTGCTGCTGCGCTGGTATGGCGCCGAGCTGCATGAAGCTCGTTCTGGTCGGAGGGTTGTTCGCCGCAGCCTTCGTCTGGATCGAGCCGCTCAGCGCCGGTGCGCTGTTTGGCGCGTTTCTGGTGATCCATCTGATTCCGTCGCTGCTGGCCGCTGCCGGCTCACGGGGTCGGTGATAGAGAGAGATCGATGGCTTCCGAGACCCTCACCTCCGGCGCTTACATCAAGCACCACCTGCAGAATCTGACCTTGGGGCATTTGCCCGACGGCGGCTGGGGCTTTGCCCACAGCGCAGACCAGGCGAGAGCGATGGGGTTCTGGGCCTTCAACGTCGATTCGCTGGCTTGGTCGCTCGTTCTCGGACTGATCTTCATCTGGGTCTTTCGCCGGGTCGCCAAGCAGGCGACCGCCGACACGCCGGGTGGGCTGCAGAACTTCATCGAGTGGATCGTCGAGTTCATCGAGACCAGCGTGCGGGGCTCCTTCTCCGGCAGAAACGACCTGGTCGCGCCCTTGGCCCTGACCATCTTTGTCTGGATCTTCCTGATGAACTTCATGGACCTGATCGCGGTTGACTGGCTGCCAGAGGTGGCGAAGCTGGTCGGCTCGCAGGTGTTCGGCGCCGATCCCCACCATGTTTTCTTCAGGGTGGTGCCCAGCGCCGACCCCAACATCACATTCGGCATGTCCTTCTCGGTTTTCGCCCTGATGCTCTATTACAGCGTCAAGATCAAGGGCGTCGGCGGGTTCTTCGGGGAGCTGGCGTTCCAGCCCTTCGGCAAGCCAGGCATCCTGGTGAATCTGGTGCTTGAGGGCGTGTCGCTGATCGCCAAGCCCGTGTCACTGTCCTTACGACTATTCGGCAACATGTACGCTGGCGAGACCATCTTCATCCTCATCGCCCTGATGTACAGCGCCGGCTGGGCGATGGGCCTGTTCGGCGGATTTCTGCAGGTCGGCTGGGCCATCTTCCATATCCTGATCATCACGCTGCAGGCGTTCATCTTCATGACGCTGACCGTGGTGTACCTGGACATGGCCCACCAGGAGCACCACTGAGCAGAGATTCGACAGGTTTCGGTTTAAACCTTACTTCAGGAGACAACAATGGAACTCGCACACGCACTGCTGTATATCGCCGGCGGTCTGATGATGGGGCTCGGCGCCCTGGGTGCCGCGGTGGGCATAGGTATACTCGGCGGCCGGTTTCTGGAAGGGGCGGCCCGCCAGCCCGAGCTCATCCCGATGCTGCGCACCCAGTTCTTCATCGTCATGGGCCTGGTCGACGCGGTGCCGATGATCGCCGTGGGTATCGCGCTCTACGTGCTGTTCGCGGTCTGATCGGCCCGCGTCAGGGATTCGCGACCGTTTCAGCCCCAAGCACAGAGGTGCGTGCATGAATATCAATGCAACCCTGATCGGGCAGTCGATCTTCTTCTTCGCGTTCGTCCTGTTCGTGATGAAGTATGTCTGGCCGCCGATCCTGCGGGCGCTGGAGGCCCGCAAGGCGAAGATCGCGGAGGGTCTGGCCGCGGCCGAGCGGGGCCAGCGCGAGCAGCAGCTCGCCCAGGAGCGCGCCACCGACCTACTGGCCGATGCCAAACACCGGGCTGCCGAGATCGTCAGCCAGGCCCAGAAGCGCGCCGGAGAGATCGTCGAGGAGAGCAAGGGCGACGCGCGTACCGAGGGCCAGCGTCTGCTCACCAGCGCCAAGGCGGAGATCGAGCGCGAGGCCAACCGGGTGCGCGAGGCCCTGCGCGAGCAGCTGGCTGTGCTGGCGGTCGCCGGGGCCGAGAAGATCCTGCAGCGCGAGATCGACGCAGCCGCCCATAAAGACCTGCTCGACGCGCTGGTCAAGCAGATCTAGGACGACGCCATGGCCGGAGAGAAAACCACCGTCGCCCGCCCCTATGCCGAGGCCATATTCGCCCGCGCGCAGGAGAGCGGCAAGCTGGATGTCTGGTCCGACATGCTGGGATTTCTCAACGCCGTCGTGGGCGATTCCAGGATGCTGGGCCTCATCGACAATCCGAAGGTAGGTCGCGGCCGATTGACCGAGCTGATGCTGGAGATCGGCGGCGGGCGCCTGAGCGACGAGGGCCAGAACCTGGTCCGGCTGCTCGTGGCTAACCGCCGGCTGGATTTGTTGCCGGACGTCGCCACGCTGTTTGAGGCGCTCAAGAGCGAGGCCGAAGGCGCCATTGACGTGCACGTGATCGCCGCCTACGTGGTCAGCGCCGCCCAGCAGAGACAGCTCGCCGCAGCGCTCAAGGGCCGGCTCGGGCGCGAGGTTCGCCTCACCGCCGAGAAGGACCCGTCGCTGCTCGGCGGTGCCGTGATCCGTGCGGGCGACCTGGTGATCGATGGCTCGGTCAAGGGCCGCATCCGCCAGTTGGCCAGAGAATTGGGAATCTAAGCGAGAGTCCATCATGCAACTGAATCCATCCGAGATCAGCGAGCTGATCAAGAGCAAGATCGAGAAGTTCGAGCTCACCACCGAGGCCCGCACCGAGGGCACGGTGGTCAGCTTGACCGACGGCATCGTGCGCATCCATGGGCTATCGGAGGTGATGTCCTACGAGATGGTGGAGTTCCCGGGCAGCACCTTCGGCCTGGCCCTGAACCTGGAGCGCGATTCGGTCGGCGCCGTGGTGCTCGGGGACTACAAGCACCTCACCGAGGGGGACTGGGTGAAGTGCACCGGGCGTGTGCTGGAGGTCCCGGTTGGCGAGGTCTTGCTCGGGCGTGTGGTCGATGCCCTCGGCGCTCCCATCGACGGCAAGGGACCGATCGACGCGACCGAGACATCTCCGATCGAGAAGGTCGCTCCCGGGGTCATCACCCGCAAGTCGGTGGATCAACCGGTACAGACCGGCCTCAAGGCCATCGACTGCATGGTGCCGATCGGGCGCGGCCAGCGCGAGCTGATCATCGGCGACCGCCAGACCGGCAAGAGCGCCGTGGCGATCGACACGATCATCAATCAGAAGGGCACTGGCATCAAGTGCGTCTACGTGGCGGTGGGCCAGAAGAGCTCCTCCGTTGCCGCGGTGGTGCGCAAGCTCGAAGAGCACGGCGCGATGGAGCACACCATCGTCGTCGCCGCATCGGCCGCCGACTCGGCCGCCATGCAGTTCATCGCCCCTTACGCGGGCTGCACCATGGGCGAGTACTTCCGCGACCGCGGTCAGGATGCGCTGATCATCTATGACGATCTGACCAAGCAGGCCTGGGCCTACCGCCAGGTCTCCCTGTTGCTGCGCCGCCCGCCGGGGCGCGAGGCCTACCCCGGGGACGTGTTCTACCTGCACTCCCGGCTCCTGGAACGCTCCGCCCGGGTCAATGCCGCCTACGTGGAGATGGCCACCGGCGGCAAGGTCAAGGGCCGCACCGGCTCGCTCACCGCCCTGCCGATCATCGAGACCCAGGCAGGCGACGTCTCGGCCTTCATCCCCACCAACGTGATCTCCATCACCGACGGGCAGATCTTCCTCGAGTCGGACCTGTTCAACGCCGGCATACGCCCGGCCATCAACGCCGGGCTGTCGGTCTCGCGGGTGGGTGGTGCGGCCCAGACCAGGGTTATAAAGAAGCTCGGCGGCAGTATCCGCTTGGCGCTTGCCCAGTACCGGGAGCTGGCCGCCTTCTCCCAGTTCGCCTCTGACCTGGACGAGGCCACCCGCCGCCAGCTCGAGCGCGGTCAGCGCGTCACCGAGCTGATGAAGCAGCCCCAGTACTCCCCGCTCAGCGTCGGCGAGATGGCGGTATCGCTGTTCGCAGTCAACGAAGGCTACCTCGACGACGTGGATGTGAAGAAGGTGGTGGATTTCGAGCGGGCGCTGCAGTCCTACCTGCGCTCCGCCCAGGGGGCGCTGGTGAAGCAGATCAGCGAGACCGGCGACTTCAACGAAGAGATCGCCGGGGCGCTGCACGCCGCGATCAAGGACTTCAAGGCGAGTCATTCCTGGTAATCAGCCGCCAGCATGCCTGGCGGCGGGTCGATGGTAGCTGGAGGCTTGGCGAACCACAGAGAGCTAACACATGGCAGGCGCAAAAGAGATCCGCACCAAGATCGCCTCGATCAAGAACACGCAGAAGATCACACGTGCGATGCAGATGGTCGCCGCCTCGAAGATGCGTAAGGCCCAGGAGCGCATGGCGACCTCGCGGCCCTATGCCGAGAAGATGCGCAACGTGGTCTCCCACCTGGCCCAGGCCCGCCCCGAGTACCGGCACAGCTACTTGCGCGAGCGCGAGGTCAGGCGCGTGGGCTATATCATCGTTTCCTCCGACCGGGGGCTGTGCGGCGGCCTGAACAACAACCTGTTCCGCCTTCTGGCTCGCCAGGTGCGCGACCAGCAGGCCCAGGGCATCGCCGTCGAGTTCTGCCCCATCGGCACCAAGGCACTCGGGTTCTTCCGGCGCGTGGGCGGTCGGATCAGGGCCCAGGCGACCCACCTGGGCGACACCCCCCATGTGCAGGATCTGATCGGCGCGGTCAAGGTCATGCTCGACGCCTTCGAGGCCGGTGAGCTCGACCGTGTCCATCTGGTGAACAATCGGTTCGTCAACACCATGACCCAGCACCCGACCATCGATCAGCTGCTGCCGGTCCAGGCCGAGCCCGAGGAGCGGTTCCGGCATCACTGGGATTACATCTACGAGCCCGACTCGAAGGAAGTGCTCGACAACCTGTTGAGCCGCTATATCGAATCGCTGGTCTACCAGGGCGTGGTCGAGAACGGTGCCTGCGAGCAGTCTGCGCGTATGGTCGCGATGAAGTCGGCGTCGGACAACGCCGGCACCCTCATCGACGAGCTGCAGCTGGCCTACAACAAGGCCCGCCAGGCGGCCATCACCCAGGAGATCTCCGAGATCGTCGGCGGCGCCGCGGCGGTCGGCTGATCCGGGCGGGGACTGGCCCCACACGAGAGAATCTTGAGTTTAAGAGGAACCGCAAATGAGCTCGGGTAAAGTGGTGCAAATCATCGGCGCCGTCGTCGACGTGCAGTTTCCGAAGGAGGCGATGCCCAAGGTCTACGAGGCGCTCAAGGTCGATTCGACCGGCCTCACCCTCGAGGTCCAGCAGCAGCTGGGTGACGGCGTGGCACGGACCATCGCGATGGGCTCCACCGACGGCCTGCGCCGGGGTCTGGAGGCGACCGGCACCGGTGCGCCGATCAGCGTGCCGGTCGGCCAGGCAACCCTGGGGCGCATCATGGACGTGCTCGGCGAGCCGGTGGACGAAAAAGGCCCGGTCGGGGCCGACCAGCGCTGGGCCATCCACCGTGCCCCCCCGAAGTTCGAGGAGCAGGCCGCCACCACCGAGATCCTGGAGACCGGGATCAAGGTCATCGACCTGATCATGCCGATTCAGAAGGGCGGCAAGGTCGGCCTGTTCGGCGGCGCCGGGGTAGGCAAGACCGTGACCCTGATGGAGCTGATCCGCAACATCGCCGTGGAGCACTCCGGGTTCTCGGTGTTTGCCGGTGTGGGCGAGCGCACCCGCGAGGGCAACGATTTCTACCACGAGATGCAGGAAGGGGGCGTGCTTGACAAGGTGGCGCTGGTCTACGGCCAGATGAACGAGCCCCCGGGCAACCGTCTGCGCGTGGGCCTGACCGGCCTGACCATGGCCGAATATTTCCGCGACGAGGGGCGCGACGTACTGCTGTTCGTCGACAACATTTACCGCTACACCCTGGCCGGCACCGAGGTCTCCGCGCTGCTCGGGCGCATGCCCTCGGCGGTGGGCTACCAACCGACGCTGGCGGAGGAGATGGGTGTGCTGCAGGAACGAATCACCTCCACAAAGACCGGCTCCATCTCCTCCTTCCAGGCGGTGTACGTGCCCGCGGACGACCTGACCGACCCCTCGCCCGCCACCACCTTCGCCCACCTGGACGCCACGCTGGTGCTGTCGCGCCAGATCGCGGAGCTCGGCATCTACCCGGCGGTGGACCCGCTGGATTCGACCTCGCGTATCCTCGACCCGAACATCGTGGGGCTTGAGCACTACCAGACCGCCCGTGCGGTGCAGGGGACACTGCAGCGTTACAAGGAGCTCAAGGACATCATCGCCATCCTGGGTATGGACGAGCTCTCCGAGGAGGACAAGCTCATGGTGTCCCGAGCCCGTAAGATCCAGCGTTTTCTGTCCCAGCCGTTCTTCGTGGCCGAGGTGTTCACCGGCTCGCCCGGGAAGTACGTGTCGCTCAAGGACACCATCGCCGGCTTCAAGGCCATCGTGAGCGGTGAGTACGACCACCTGCCAGAGCAGGCCTTCTACATGGTCGGCGGTATCGACGAGGTGGCGGCTAAGGCCGAGAAGACCTGATGCACCGGAGGATCAGCTCATGGCGATGACCATCCATGTGGACATAGTGAGTGCCGAAGGCCAGATCCACTCCGGCCTGGCGGAGATGGTGTTCGCGCCCGCGGAGATGGGCGAGGTCGGTATCGCGCCGCGCCACACGCCTTTGCTCACCCGCCTCAAACCCGGGGACGTGCGGGTCCAGAAAGGCGCAGACATCGAGCATTTCTATGTCTCCGGCGGCATCCTGGAGGTACAGCCCCATCTCGTGACCGTGCTCGCCGACACGGCCATCCGCGCCCGGGATCTCGACGAGGCCCAGGCCCTGGCCGCCAAACGTCGGGCCGAGGAGGCGCTCGCCGGGCGGATCGCCGACTTCGAGTACGCCAAGGCCCAGGCGGAGCTCGCCGAGGCGGTCGCCCAGCTGCGTACGATCCAGAAGTTGCGCAAGAAGCGCAGCGCCTGAGTGGCGGGAAGCTGCTAGAATCCAACGGCCCTCCCGAATCGAGGGCCGTCTTTCCGCGATTCCCAAGGCTCGCCGATGTCCGCCGACAAGATCACCCCGGGCAAGTTCGTCTCGCTCACCTATTCCATTTGCGACGAGACAGGACGGGTGCTCGAACAGCATGATCTCCCCGTCTCCTACATCCACGGCGGCGACGTGGAGCTGATCGGCGGCATGGACCGCGCCGTGGCCGGCAAGCGGGCCGGCGATACCCTGGAGGTCTTGGTCCCCCCGGAGCAGGGATTCGGCCGCCATGACCCCGCCCTGACATTCACCGACGATATCGACAACGTTCCGCCCGAGCTTCCGGTATCTGGGTGCCGAGATCGCCATGCAGAACGAGGCTGGGGAGATGCGCACCTTCTGCGTGACGCGCATCGACAACGGCCGTCTCACCATCGACGGCAACCACCCCATGGCGGGCAAGACCCTCAAGGTGCATGTCCGGATCGCAGAGGTCCGGGACGCCACCCAGGCGGATCTGCTGGCGCTGTCCGGTGGGCCCCAGACCTTGAACTGACCCCGGGCTCGGAGGCGTTCGATATTGCTGGAAGCGCGCTCGCTCTCGGCCCTTTCGCCGATCCCGGTCGGTGGCGCAGGCGCCTGCCGGGGCACGTCGTGTAGCCGGCACCGGGTCGGGCCATGAAGCTGGGCGTTGCGATCCTCGCCGCCGGCCAGGGCACCCGGATGTGCTCGGCCCTCCCCAAGGTGCTCCATCCCCTGGCCGGACGGCCGCTGCTGGCCCACGTGATCGACAAGGCCCGAAGCCTTGCGCCGCATTGCCTGGCCGTGGTCCATGGGTATGGCGGCGAGCAGGTGCGCGCGGTCCTGGCCGATCCCGCCATCCGCTGGGTGGCGCAGGCGGAGCAGCTCGGGACCGCCCACGCCCTGCTCCAGGCAATGCCCGCGCTGGAGGGCGTCGATCGCGTGCTGGTGCTCTACGGGGATGTCCCGCTGATCGGTGAGGACACGCTGGCCACGCTGATCCGGGCCGCCCACGCGAGTGCTTTGGCCCTGCTCACCGTCCGCCTTGATGACCCCACCGGATACGGGCGTATCATGCGCGAGGGCGCGGGGCGCATCCTGCGCATCGTCGAGCACGGCGACGCGACTCCGGCCGAGAGGGAGATCCGCGAGGTCAACACGGGGATACTGGTCGCGGACCGCGCGCGCCTCTCGGCCTGGCTCTCGAGGGTGGGCAACGACAATGCTCAGCGCGAGTATTACCTGACTGATATTATCGGGCTGGCGGTGGCCGACGGCGTCGAGGTCCCGGCCGTGCATCCCAGGGAGCCGAGCGAGGTCGAGGGCGTGAACGACCGTGTGCAGCTTGCCCGCCTAGAGCGCCGGCTGCAGCGCTCCCAGGCCGATGCCCTGATGCGCGCCGGGGTGACCCTGAGCGATCCTGCCCGCTTCGATCTGCGCGGCAGCCTGGCCGCCGGGCGTGACGTCAGCATCGACATCGATGTGATCATCGAGGGCGATGTGGAGCTGGGGGACGGGGTCCGTCTGGGCGCCCACAGCGTGGTGCGCAACAGCCGCATAGGCGCCGGGACCTGGGTGCTGGAGAAGCTCGGTCATCGAGGACAGCACCGTCGGTGCGCAATGCCGCATCGGGCCCTTTGCCCGGCTGCGCCCCGGAACTCGGATCGTCGACGGGGTGCATATCGGCAACTTCGTCGAGATCAAGAATTCGTCGGTCGGGCAGGCCTCCAAGATCAACCACCTGAGCTACGTCGGGGACGCCAGCGTCGGAGCCGGTGTCAACATTGGCGCCGGCACCATCACCTGCAACTACGACGGCGCCAGTAAGCACCGCACGCTGATCGGCGACAATGCCTTCATCGGCTCCGATACCCAGCTGGTGGCGCCGGTCACCGTGGGGGCCGGCGCCACTATCGGGGCCGGCTCCACCATCACCCGCGATGCCCCCCCGGAAAAGCTCACGCTGAGCCGCGCCCGTCAGAGTACGATCGAGGGCTGGCGTCGGCCGAAGAAGCGGCCCAAGCCGGACTGAGAGGTAGCCCGCATGTGCGGCATCGTAGGTGGTGTGGCGGAGCGGGATCTCACGCCGATCCTGATCGAAGGCCTGAAGCGGCTCGAATACCGGGGCTACGATTCCGCCGGCATCGCCGTGCTTGACGCCGACGCCCGGATCAACCGGCTGCGGACTCTGGGCAAGGTGCGCGAGCTCGAGGCGGCGGTGCAGGGCGCCGCGATGCGCGGCGCCACGGGCATCGCGCATACCCGCTGGGCCACCCATGGCGAGCCTTCGGAGGCGAACGCCCATCCCCACATGAGCCGCGACCAGGTGGCCCTGGTCCACAACGGCATCATCGAGAATCACCACCAGCTGCGCGCCGCCCAGCGTGCCGCCGGTCACCCGTTCTCTTCCGAGACCGACACCGAGGTGATCGTGCATGCCGTCTATGATCGCCTGGCGGCCGGTGACGACCTGGTTGCCGCGGTTCGTGGCGCCACGGCGCTGTTGCAAGGGGCTTATGCCCTGGGGGTGATCCGCAGCCAGGACCCGGGGCGCCTGGTCGCTACGCGCCACGGTAGCCCCCTGGTGGTGGGGCTGGGTATTGGCGAGTGCTTCATCGCCTCAGACATCTACGCCCTGCTGCCGGTCACCCGTCGTTTCATTGTGCTCGAGGACGGCGATCTGGCGGAGCTGTCCCGGGAGGGGGTACGGATCTTCGACGCCGCCGGTCATGCGGTCGAGCGGGCGGTCCGCGAGTCCGGACTCTCGGCCGACGCGGTCGATCGCGGCAGCTTCCGCCATTTCATGCTCAAGGAGATCCATGAGCAGCCGCGTGCCATCGGTGAGACCCTGGAAGGGCGGATCGGTGACGACCGGGTGCTGGCCGCGGCGTTCGGCCCCGAGGCCGAGCGCCTGTTTGCGCGTACCCAGACGGTGCAGATCGTCGCCTGCGGCACCAGCTACCACGCGGGCCTCCTTGCCCGCTACTGGCTCGAGGGCCTTGCCGGCATCCCGTGCAAGGTGGAGGTCGCCAGCGAGTTTCGCTACCGTCCCCAAGTGGTGGCCGAGGACAGCCTGTTCGTCAGCGTCTCTCAGTCCGGTGAGACCGCCGATACCCTGGCGGCCCTGCGCCAGGCCAAGGCCCTGGGCTTCAGCGCCACCCTGGCCATCTGCAACGTGCCCGAGAGCTCGCTGGTGCGGGAGTCCGAGCTGGTCCTGCTCACCCGCGCGGGCCCGGAGATCGGCGTTGCATCGACCAAGGCGTTCACTACCCAGTTGGTGGCCCTGCTGCTCCTGGTCGCCGCCATCGGCGCCCAGCGCGGACGTCTGGACGCTGCTACCGAAGCGCGCATCGTCGCGGCGCTGCGGGCCTTGCCGGCGGTGTGCGAGCGCTTGCTCGGGCTCGACGCCTGCGTCGCCGAGCTGGCCGAGAGCTTCGGTGACAAGCGCCACGCGCTGTTTCTCGGTCGCGGCGAGCATTACCCGATCGCCCTGGAGGGGGCACTCAAGCTCAAGGAGATCTCCTACATCCACGCCGAGGCCTACCCGGCCGGCGAGCTCAAGCATGGTCCGCTCGCCCTGATCGACGCGGAGATGCCCGTGGTGGCGGTGGCTCCGAACAACAAGCTGCTGGAGAAGCTCAAGTCGAACCTGGAGGAGGTGCGTGCCCGCGGCGGTCAGCTCTATGTCTTCGCTGCCGAGTCCGCGCCCCTGGAGGCCGGCGCAGGCGTCAGGGTGCTGCGTTTTCCGGTCGGCGACGAGATAACCGACCCGATCGCGTTCACTATCCCCCTGCAGCTCCTCGCCTATCATGTCGCGGTGCTGAAAGGCACCGACGTGGATCAGCCGCGCAACCTCGCCAAGTCGGTGACGGTGGAGTGACGGCAGCGTCCGGGGCGCGCGCTGAGCGCGCCCGGCCGCCCTTGCGCGAGCGATGCCCTCGCCTGCCGCGGTGGCTGCTATGTCGCAGGCTCCACCCGGTTGCGCCCCCGCTCCTTGGCGCGGTACAGCTGACCGTCCGCCGTCTCCAGCATGGCCCCCACGGAGCCGAGCTTCAGGTCGTCGCAAAGACCAATGCTCACGGTCACCGTCAGGCCCGGGGCTATCCGGCTCCAGGGTTGTCGCTCGATATGCCGGCGCAACTCCTCGCTTGCCCTCTTGTTTTCCCCCGACGGGCCTCAGCGTGAAGCCTCGCGCAGCTCGGACGGGAGCTCGGGGGCTTGACTGTTACAATATGCGGATGGACGTCTCCCACCTCCTCGACGGGCTTAACGCAGCGCAGCGCGACGCCGTGACCGCGCCGCCCGGCAGTGCCCTGGTGCTGGCCGGTGCGGGCTCCGGCAAGACCCGCGTGCTGGTGCACCGCATCGCCTGGCTGCTCCAGGTGGAGCACGCCTTGCCTTGGTCGATCCTCGCCGTAACGTTCACCAACAAGGCAGCCCGCGAGATGCGCCATCGCATCGAGCACCTGCTGGGCGCACCGGTCGCCGGCATGTGGGTCGGCACCTTTCACGGGCTGGCCCATCGGCTGCTGCGGGCGCATTGGCAGGAGGCGAGCCTGCCCCGGGGGTTTCAGATCCTCGACGCCGACGATCAGATCAGGTTGATCAAGCGGCTGTTGCGTGAGCATGGGCTGGACGACACGCGCTGGCCGCCCCGCCAGGCCCAGTGGTTCATCAACGGCCAGAAGGACGAGGGGCGCCGCGCCGCCCATGTCGATGACGCCGGTGATCCCTTCCGGCGCCAGATGATCCTGATCTATGCGGCCTATGAGGAGGCCTGCCGGCGTGCCGGGCTGGTGGACTTCGCCGAGCTGCTGTTGCGGGCCCATGAGCTCTGGCGCGATCGTCCGGATATCCTGGCCCACTACCGCGGCCGCTTCGCCCACGTCCTGGTGGACGAGTTCCAGGACACCAATGCGATCCAGTATGCCTGGCTGAGGCTGCTCGCCGGGGAGCGCGACAACCTGTTCGTGGTCGGCGACGACGACCAGTCGATCTACGGTTGGCGGGGTGCCCGGGTCGAGAACATCCAGGACTTTCGCAACCAGTTTCCGGCGGCCGCCCTGGTCCGCCTGGAGCAGAACTACCGCTCCACCGGGAATATCCTGAAGGCGGCCAATGCGGTGATCGCCCACAATCCCTCCCGCCTGGGCAAGAGCCTCTGGACGTCGGGCAGCGAGGGCGAGCCGATCCGCGTCTACGCGGCCTTCAACGAGGTGGACGAGGCCCAGTTCGTGGTCGAGCGCATCCGTCGCTTCGTGGACCAGGGCCATCGGCGCAGCGAGTGCGGTGTGCTGTATCGGACCACGGCCCAATCCCGGCAGCTCGAAGAGAGCCTGCTGCAGGCGGGCATGCCCTACCGGGTCTATGGCGGCCTGCGCTTTTTCGAGCGCGCCGAGATCAAGGATGCCCTCGCCTATCTGCGGCTGATCGCGAATCGCGATGACGACGCATCCTTCGAGCGGGCGGTGAGCCAGCCGCCCCGCGGCGTGGGCGCGCGCACCCTGGATGCCCTGCGCGCCCATGGGCGGGACTTCGGCTGCTCGCTGTGGCGCGCCACCGGCGAGCTGCTCGCCGGGGGGCGCCTGCCGTCCCGGGCCGGCAACGCCCTGCGGGGCTTCCTGGATCTCGTCGAGGCCATCGCTGCACCGGGTGGCGACGCGGATCTGGCCGACCTCGCGGCGGCGGCGATCGAGGCGAGTGGCCTGCCGGAGCATTACCTCAAGTCCCGGGACGGCAAGGGTCAGGACCGGGTGGAGAACCTGGAGGAGCTGGTCACCGCAGCGCGCCAGTTCGAGTCGTCCTCGCCCGCGGAGGCGATGCTGCTCGGAGATCCGGACAGCGCACTGGCGGGGGCCCCCGACGTCGCGCTCTCTCCGCTGGACGCCTTCCTGGCGCATGCTGCGCTGGAGGCCGGCGAGACCCAGGCGCCGGAATGGGAGGATTGCGTGCAGCTGATGACGCTGCACTCGGCCAAGGGGCTGGAGTTCCCCCTGGTGCTCCTGGTGGGCGTGGAAGAGGGGCTGTTTCCCCACGCCATGTCCGCGGAGCAGCCCGAGCGCCTTGAGGAGGAGCGCCGTCTGTGCTACGTCGGGATGACCCGGGCGATGGAGCAGCTGTATCTGACCTATGCCGAGAGCCGGCGTCTGCACGGGACTGAGGCTTACCCCCTGCCCTCGCGTTTTCTGCGCGAGATCCCGGCGTCGGTGATCGAAGAGGTGCGGGTGCGCCCTGCGGTGTCGCGCCCCTATCTGGCCCCGGCCGTGTCCTGGGGGGCGGGGCAGGCGGGAGCGGGTTTTTCCCTTGGCCAGCGCGTGGCCCACCCGAGCTTCGGCGAGGGTGTCGTCCTGGATGCCGAGGGCCAGGGTCCGGCGGCCCGCGTGCAGGTGCGTTTCGAGACCGGCGACTCCAAGTGGCTGGTGCTCGCCTATGCAAGACTGCAGCCGGTGTGAGCCCCGGCCGTGCCGGCCCACAGCGCCACCCACCCACTAGGAGGACGTTCATGCGCCGTCGAGATTTCGTCCGTGGCCTGGGAGCCGGCTCTGTTGCGATCGGGACGGGCCTCGCCACGACCCGCGCCCCCGCGGCCGAGGCTTCGTACAAATGGAAGATGGTGACCGCCTGGCCGAAGAACTTCCCGGGTCTGGGAACCGCCGCCAACCGGCTGGGAGAGCTGATCGGCGAGATGAGCGGCGGACGCATCCGGGTAAAGGTCTATGGGGCCGGCGAGCTGGTCCCTCCCTTCGAGGTGTTCGATGCGGTCTCGCGCGGCACTGCCGAGATGGGCCATGCCTCGGCTTACTACTGGAAAGGCAAGAGCGAGGCGGCGCAATTCTTCTCCAACGTGCCGTTCGGGCTGACCGCCCAGGAGGTGAACGGCTGGATGTATTACGGGGGCGGTCTCGAGCTGTGGACCGAGCTGTACGCGCAGTTCGGTCTGATCCCCGAGCCGGCGGGCAACACTGGCGTCCAGATGGGCGGCTGGTTCAACAAAGAGATCAACAGCTTGGACGATCTCAAGGGTCTGAAGATGCGCATCCCCGGGCTGGGCGGGGAAGTGCTGAAGCGCCTGGGCGGAACGCCCGTCAACCTGCCGGGCGGGGACCTGTTCATCGCCCTGCAGACCGGCTCGATCGATGCGACGGAATGGGTTGGGCCGTATAACGATCTTGTATTCGGCCTCTACAAGGCGGCGAAGTTCTATTACTACCCGGGATTCCACGAGCCCGGGGCGATCGTGGAGGCGATGATCAACAAGAAGGCGTTCGAGTCGCTGCCGAAGGATCTGCAGGCGATCGTACGCTCGGCCTGCCGGGTGGCGAACCAGGGTCTGCTCGCCGAGTACACCGCGCGCAACCCTGGAGCGCTGCGCACGTTGATCGAGGAGCACCACGTGGACCTGCGCCGTTACCCCGACGATGTGCTCGCCCAGCTGAGAAGGATCTCCGACGAGGTGGTGGCGGAGCTCGGCGCCAAGGACGATTTCTCCCGCAAGGTCTACGCGTCCTACTCCAAGTTCTACAAGGACGCGGCGGCTTGGTCGCGGATCTCGGAGCTGGCCTACCTCAAGGCCCGCGAGCTGACTTGAGCGCCGCGCCAATGGTGGCCGAGGCGATCCCGCTCGGGCTCTATGTGCACGTGCCCTGGTGCGTGCGCAAGTGCCCCTATTGCGATTTCAATTCCCATCCGTTGCGTCGCCCGATCGACTGGGAGCCCTACGTTGCCGCGCTGCTCGCGGATCTCGACCTCGATCTGGTCCTGGCCGGCGGCCGGCCCCTGCAGAGCATCTTCATCGGTGGCGGCACCCCGAGCCTGTTGCCCGGCGATGCGGTGCGGCGACTGCTGGCGGGTGTGCGTGAGCGGCTGGACTGCAGCCCCGGGATCGAGATCACCCTGGAGGCGAACCCCGGTACTGCCGAGGCGGCCCGGTTCGCCGCGTACCGCGACGCCGGCATCAACCGGCTGTCGATCGGTGTACAGAGCTTCGATGCCCGCGCACTGGCCGCCCTGGGCCGGATTCACGGTCCCGACGAGGCTGCCCAGGCCTTCTTCCTCGCTCGCCGTGCCGGTTTCGATAACCTGAACCTGGACCTGATGTTCGGCCTGCCGCAGCAGGACCGCGCCAGTGCACTGAGCGACATCGAGAAGGCTCTGGCCCTCGACCCCGAGCACCTCTCCTATTACGAGCTCACAGTCGAGCCCAATACCCCTTTCGCGCGCTCGCCGCCTCGCCTCCCGGACGAGGAGGCACTGGCGGCCATCCAGGCGCAGGGCCAGCGCCTGCTCGCCGCGCGCGGGCTGGCTCAGTACGAGGTGTCCGCCTACGCCAGAGTCGGGCGCCGGTGCCGGCACAATCTCAATTACTGGGAGCTCGGCGACTACCTGGGCATAGGTCCCGGGGCCCACGGCAAGCTGACCCTGGGGCCGGGTCGGGTGGAACGGCGCTGGCGTCTGCGCGATCCCGAGCGCTTTCTGGCGCGCGCCGGCACCACGGCGGGCCTGGCGGGACGGCGCGTGCTGCTCGAATCGGATCTGGCGTTCGAATTCGCGCTCAATGCATTGCGGCTGCGCGAGGGGGTGAGCGCGGGGCTCTACGAGGCCCGGACCGGTCTCCCGCTCGCCACTCTGGCAGCCCCGCTTGCGGAGGCCAGGTCCCGGGGTCTGATCGAGGCCGATCCCGGCTTGCTGCGCGCCTCGCCGCTGGGGTACCGTTTCCTGAACGATCTGATTGGCCTGTTTCTCGTTCAGGGGCCAGCGACTGCCGGCTGAGCCCGCGCACCGGGCGGCCCCGCGGCCGCCGGCTCGGGCATGGTGCTGGCAATCGCGCGACCCTGAGCTAATCTACGCCGATGTGGACCGAAACGTGATCCGGGCCGGAGCGGCGCCGGGTTTTTCTGTGAGAGGCTAAAGGCCAGGCGGGCGATTCCAGATCTTCTAGAGCGATGAGACAGGACCGCAGCTTTCACGAGCATTTCAATGAGTGGGCAGCCCTTGCCCGGAGCGATCCGCGGGCCTTCGAGGCGTTGCGCCGGGAAAAGGTGGCGCTGCTGATCGAGCGTGCCCCGGCGAGCCGCCGCCGCCGCCTGCAGGCCCTGCAATGGCGCATCGATCAGGAGTGCAACCGCGCGCGCTCCCCCCTGGAAGCCTGCCGGCGGCTTTCAGGCATGATGTGGGACAGTGTTCTCGGCAAGGGCGGTCTGCTGGAAAGTCTGAGGGCGCCGCACCGGGGTGACGGCGCCACGTCGCCGCCCTGGGAGCTGGCTCCGGGGTCCAATGTTCTACGCTTTCCACCCAAGCCCTGATGGGGCTTGCCTGCAGGCAGCGGATGGTCCATACTCTTGCCCCTTTACGTGATGGCGCCAGGCGCCCGATCAGGACCAAACGAGGCGAAGATGAAAGCTGAGATCCATCCCGATTATAAGGAGGTGAAGGTCAGCTGCAGCTGTGGCAACGAGCTCACCACGCGCTCCACCCTCGGCCATGACCTGCAGATCGAGGTCTGCTCGGCCTGCCACCCCTTTTACACCGGGCGGCAGAAGATCGTGGACACGGCCGGGCGTGTGGACAAGTTCCGGAAGAAGTACGGCCGCTGATCGGCCCTGCCCGGACTGCGAAAAAGGCACCCCCGGGGGTGCCTTTTTCGTTCAGGGCCGGCGCTCGATCGGTCGTCTCTCGCCCTGAATTACACCAACGGACTAATCACCATGAGCGACGCTACCGACAGTCAGCAGGAAGACGGTGAGCTCAATCGGGCCGCCCTCGCCTATCATGCCAGCCCGCGCCCGGGAAAGCTGGAGGTGAGCATCACCAAGCCCGCCGACACCCAGCGCGATCTTTCGCTCGCCTACACCCCGGGAGTCGCCGAGCCGGTGCGTCGTATCGCCGAGGATCCCGAGGCGGCCTACCTATATACCAACAAGGGCAACCTGGTAGCCGTCATTACGGACGGCACCGCGGTGCTCGGCCTGGGGGCGGTCGGCGCGCTGGCCAGCAAGCCTGTCATGGAAGGCAAGGGCGTGCTGTTCAAGCGCTTCGCCGGGATCGACGTGTACGACATCGAGGTGAGCGCGCAGCGTCCCCAGGCGTTTATCGAGACGGTCATACGGATCGCGCCGACCTTCGGGGGCATCAATCTGGAGGACATCGCTGCGCCGCACTGCTTCGAGATCGAGCAGGCGCTGATCGAGCAGCTGGACATCCCGGTATTCCACGACGACCAGCACGGCACCGCTATCATCACGGCGGCGGGGCTGCTCAATGCCCTGGAGCTGCAGGGCAAAAGCCTTGAGGACGTCTCCATCGTTTGTCTCGGGGCCGGCGCAGCCGGCATCGCCACCATCCGGCTGTTGTGCACCCTGGGCGCGCGCCGGGACCGCATCTACGCGGTCGATCGTAGCGGCGTGATCCACACCGGGCGCAAGGGTCTCAATCCTTACAAGTGGGCAGTCGCGGTCGACACCGACAAGCGCACGCTGGCGGACGCCATGCAGGGTGCGGACGTGTTCATCGGGGTCTCGGGGCCGGATCTGGTCAGCCGCAGCATGCTCGCGTCCATGGCGCCGCGACCGACGGTATTCGCGCTTTCCAATCCGGTGCCGGAGATCCGCCCGGCGGTGGCGCGCCGCGCGCGCGACGATCTGATCATGGCCACGGGGCGCAGCGACTATCCCAATCAGGTCAACAACGTTCTGGGCTTCCCGTACATCTTCCGCGGGGCCCTGGACGTGCGTGCCCGCAGGATCAACGAAGACATGCAAATCGCTGCGGTACGGGCCCTGCAGCGGCTGGCCCGCGAGCCAATCCCGGCTGAGGTGCTCCAGGCCTACGGCCTGAATGCGCTGGCGTTCGGTCCGGACTACATCATTCCCAAACCACTGGACCCCAGGCTCAGGGTCGAGGTCTCGGCCGCAGTCGCACGCGCGGCGGTGCAATCCGGGGTCGCCCGGGCGCCCTATCCGGCGCATTACCCGCAGATGGCCCCGGGTTGACGGGGATTGCCGCCGCCAGCGTCTGAGCTATCCTCGGTAAGCCGCCTCCTTCGAGCCGGTCTGGTCCCGGCCAGTGGATTTCCTAGGAGTTCCGATGGAGAAGATCGCCATTTTCGGCGCGGGTCGCGTGGGAGAGACCACCGCCCAATTTCTCGCCAAGCAGGAGCTTTGTCGCGAGGTGGTCCTGGTAGATGTTCGCCAGGACGTGCCCCAGGGGGTAGCCCTGGACGTCTTTCAGACCGCCCCTTTCTTCGGCTTCGACACCCGGGTCTATGGGAGCAACGATCCCGAGGCCATCGCCGGTGCTGAGCTGGTGGTGGTCACCGCCGGCCTGCCGCGCAAGCCGGGCATGTCCCGGTCCGACGTGCTGCAGGCGAATGTCGCGATCCTCGACGACATCGTCGCCGATGTGCAGCGCTATGCCCCGGACTGCATCCTGCTGATCGTGAGCAACCCGGTCGATGTGCTCACCTACCGGGCGTGGAGACGCACAGGCTGGGAGCGTCGCCGGGTGCTCGGCCAGGCCGGGGTGCTCGACTCCTCGCGCATGGCGAGCTTCATCGCCATGGAGACGGGCTTTTCGGTGCGTGACATCAGCGCCATGGTCCTGGGCGGGCACGGCGACACCATGGTGCCTCTGCCGCGGTTCTGCACGATCAGCGGCGTACCGATCTCGAACTTCGTGTCTGCGCAGCGCCTGGAGGAGATCATCGAGCGTACCCGCAACGGAGGTGCCGAGATCCTCGCCTTGCGCAAGCTCAGCAGTGCCTACGATGCGCCGGGCGCCTCGGTCGCCGCCATGGTGGATGCGATCAGCCACGACCGGCACCGCCTGCTGCCCTGCGTCGCCCTGCTGGAAGGCGAGTATGGCGAGCGCGACCTGGCCATGGGCGTACCCTGCGTGCTCGCCAAGGGGGGGCTCCAGGCAGTGGTCGAGCTGGCCCTCGACGCCCAGGAGGCTCGCCAGTTTGCGGCTTCGGTGGCGACGGTGCGTGCCGATCTCGCGCGCCTGACCTGAGCCGAGCGCCCCCGCGGTGCTGGCATAGTCTTGCCCGGCCCGAGCCGCGTGGCTATCGGCGCGAGCATTCCCGGGCCAGGCGCTGGCGGGAGAGAAGGCATGCTGGGCAAGACTGTGACTCTCACCAATCCAAGCGACGGCAGCGCCATCGAGCTGCCCCTGGTGCAGGGCAGCGAAGGCCCTCCGGCGGTGGAGATCTCCGCGCTGTATTCGGGGGGCCGGTATCCTTTCCTAGGATCCCGGCTTCATGTCCACCGCGAGCTGCAACAGCGCCTTGACCTATATCGACGGGGATCGGGGCATTCTGCGCTACCGCGGCTACCCGATCGAGCAGCTCGCCGAGCAGAGCTCGTTCCTGAAGCTGGCCTATCTGCTTCTGTACGACGAGCTTCCGACGCGTGACCAGCTCGGCGAGCTCACCGGGATCATCGCCCATCACACGATGATCAACGCGGCCTTGCTGCGTTTCTTCCAGGGCTTTCACTACGACGCCCATCCGATGGCCATGATGGTGGGTGTGACCGGCTCGCTCTCTGCCTTCTACCATGGTTCGATCAACGTCCACGATCCGCGCAACCGCGAAATCAGCGCGCACCGTTCGGGCATCATCTACCAGGCCCTGGGCATCCCGCGCAACATGTTCACGGTGATGTTCGCGATCGCACGCACGGCCGGCTGGGTCGCGCATTGGATGGAGATGATGGCCGACCCGGACCACCGCATCGGCCGGCCCCGCCAGATCTAGCGCGGCTATTCCAGACGGGACTACGGCCCGATGTCCGGGCGCTGAGCCCGGGGGCCTGAAGCGGCGGCACCTCAGGGGGCGTCCCCGGAGCCGGGGCTCGCCGGCTCGCCGGGGCATTGTGGCTCGAGCAGCCGCCGAACGACATCGCGGCCCGCCCGCACCATGGCCCGATGCCCCCCCGGCGCCAACGGCGCCTCGCGTATTCCGTTTTCCTCGAATACCACCAGCTCAACTGCGGTTTCGCCCGCCTGGAATCGAAACGCCGGCTGGGTGCGCCGCCCTCCCCCTCGGTATCGCACCTGCCGCTCGCCGTCCCGCCAGGGAATATGCAGCTCTGCCAGGCAGGCTGCAACCGCGGTTGGATCGTCGCTGAACAGGTGCAGCTCGATGGATGAGTGGTGGTCTGCCGTGCCGTCCAGGGCGGCGCCCACCAACCGCGGGCGGAAACGGCCGAGCGCGTCCATGGCCTCGAGGGCCCCGCGCCGCAGACGCTGCACGGCCTCGATCTGGGCAGGGCCGCGGACCAGCCGCTGCTGAGCGCGTAGCGCCTCTTGGATCTCTTCCCAGCGCGGCCAGGCGCGCGGATTCGTGCAGCCCAGGCGCGCGGCAGCTTTGCGACAGGCCTGCCCCAGGTCTGCCGCTCGCTCCTCGGCCGCGATTCTAGCGGCCTCGTAGGCGAGCCGTTGTCTCAGCGCATGCTTCGGATCAGCCACGGCAGACTCGGATTCAGGCGCCCGTTCAGAACAGGCTCTCCACCACCCCAGCCGCTTCCTTGGCGCCCGCCTGGCTCTCTGCTGCACCCCAGCCTGGCACTTGGCCGGCACGGAACACCTCGAAGATCGCGTCGCTCGTGCCTGCCGGGGCGCGCCTGCCGGTGGTCGGATCGATCCGTACCGTGACCATCCCCGGTGGCAGCGGCGGCAGGTCCTCCGGGACGCCCTTGAGGGCCTCCTCCATGAAGGCGATCCAGGCGGGCAGGGCCGCTCGCCCGCCGGTCTCCGCGCGCCCCAGCGGCGCATAGTTGTCGAAGCCGACCCAGACCACTGCGACCAGGCTCGGATGAAAGCCATTGAACCAGGCGTCGCGCTGGTCGTTGGTCGTGCCGGTCTTGCCGCCGATGTCGTCCCGACCCAGGGAGCGCGCGCGGACCGCCGTACCGGCGCGGATCACATCGCGCAGCATGGACGTCATCACGTAGTGGTTTTCCGGCGAGATCACCCGAGAGGCCAGATGGTCCGCGCCGGGGGGGTTCGCTGCCGCCGGCTGCTCGGTGGCCTCGGCCACCGGGGTGGAACCGGGAGGTCCCTCCACGGGCGCAACGGCCGCGCTCTCGCACTCCTTGCACACCCGGGCCGGATTCGCTTGAAACACCGTGCCTTCGCCCTCGCGCTCAATGTGCTCGATCAGGTAGGGCTCCACCCGGAAGCCGCCGTTGGCGAACACCGAGAAGCCCCTCGCCATCTGCAAAGGCGTCACCGCCCCGGTACCGAGCGCCAGGGACAGGTTGCGCGGCAGCTCGTCGGGATCGAAGCCGAACAGCGCGGCATGGGTCAGCGCGCGGTTGATCCCGATCGCCCGCAGCAGCCGGATGGACACCAGATTCCGGGATTTCATCAGGCCGACCCGCAGGCGGGTCGGGCCGAAGAACTCACGGCTGTAGTTCTCGGGCCGCCAGCCGCCCTCGGTGCTTGGGTCATCGAAGACCACCGGCGCGTCATTGATCAGACTGGCGGGGGTGAAGCCCGCCTCGAGGGCCGCCGAGTAGATGAAAGGCTTGAATCCCGATCCCGGCTGGCGGTGGGCCTGGGTCACCCGGTTGAACTTGCTGTGATAGAAATCGTAACCGCCCATCAGGGCCCGGATCGCCCCGTCGCTGGGATCCACGGCGACCAGGGCCCCTTCCACGGCGGGCACCTCGGCGAGTCGCCAGCGGGTCGTTCCGCCCGCAGCGTCGTCCGCGATTGCCTGGACCCGCACGAGGTCGCCGGGCTTGAGGACGTCTGCAGCGGTCTTGGGCGCGCGGCCACGGCGGTTCTCGTCGATGAGGGGGGCGGCCCACTTGAGGCCCTCCCAGTCGAGCGTGGCGATGCGGCCATCCTTGAGGACCAGCTTGGCGCTCTTGTCCGCGACATCCAGGACCAGCGCGGGCAACAGGTCGCCGACCGTATCGCGCTCTGCGAGCAGTGCCAGCCAGGACTCCGGAGGCCCCTTAGGGTCGATCTGATAGTGGGCCTCGGGCCCGCGGTAGCCGTGGCGTCGGTCGTAGTCGTCGAGCGCTGTGCGCAAGGCCGGGCGCGCCGTCTCCTGCAGACCCTGGTCCAGGGTGGTGTAGGCGTGGTATCCCGCGGTATAGGCATCCTGTCCGTAGCGCTCGACCATGTCGGCCCTGACCATCTCCGCCGCGTAAGGGGCTTCGAGCTCGATCCCGGCAGAATGCAGGCTGGCCATGATCGGCGCCCGGGCGGCATCTGCCCGTTCTTGCTCGGTGATGAAGCCGAGCTCGGCCATGCGCCCGAGCACATAGTTGCGCCGATCGCGGGCCCGCTGGGGCGAGGTGACCGGATTGAGGCGGGAGGGCGCTTTGGGCAGCGCCGCGATCATCGCGGTCTGGGCCAGATCGAGCTCGGCGACGTCGCGACCGTAGTATCCCTGTGCCGCCGCGCCGACCCCGTAGGAGCGGTTGCCCAGGTAGATCTTGTTCAGGTAGAGCTCGAGAATCTCCTGCTTGGAGAGATCGTGCTCGATCTGCAGGGCGAGCAGGATCTCGTTGAGCTTGCGGCTGAAGGTCTTGTCACGGGAGAGGAAGAAGTTCCGCGCCACCTGCATGGTGATGGTGCTTCCCCCCTGGCGGCGCTCACCGGTGAGCGCCAGCTGCACCGCCGCGCGGATCAGGCCCTGATAGTCAACGCCCGGGTGCTCGAAGAATCGGTCGTCCTCAGCCGCGAGAAACGCCTGGATCATCCGCTGCGGAATCTGGCTGTAGCTCAGCGGGATGCACCGCTTCTCGCCGAACTCGGCGATCAGGCGCCGCTCCCGCGAGTACACTCGCAGCGGGACCTGGTATCGGACATCGCGCAGCTGCTCGGTGTCCGGGAGGGTCGGCACCACATACAGATAGATCGTTCCCATGACTCCCGCGACGGCCAGCAGGCCGGCGAGCAGCAGCCAGAGCACCAGCCTCCAGAGCCTAGATCGCCACTTCATGCGCCAGTTCACAGTATTCGCGGCAGTGCGCCCGCAACATTCAAACGGCCGCGGTTTGGAACATACTATCAGAAAGGACTGGGGACCCGCCCGCCCTTACAGAAAAAACAACTTCACAAGAAATTTATTTGCTGCTATATAGTTAACGACTCTTACTAGAATAATCCTTAGATCACGCGCCCGGCGCCTTCTGTCCAGGAACACTTTTAGCCACGGGAAGCCGCGATGCCTCTATTCGGGTCAAAGAAGGTCCCAACCCTGGGGCTGGACATCAGCTCCACGGCGGTGAAGCTGCTGGAGCTGAGCCGGTCTTCGGGGCGGTCCGGTACCCAGTACCGCGTCGAGAGCTATGCAGTAGAGCCACTGCCCGCGAACGCGGTGGTGGAGAAGAACATTGCGGATGTCGATGCCGTCGCCGAGGCCATCAAGGCGGTTGTTCGCCGTTCCGGTACCAAAGCGCGGCACGCGGCGGTAGCGGTCTCCGGGTCTGCGGTGATTACCAAGATCATCAGCATGCCAGCCTCCCTGTCCGTCCGTGAGATGGAGGCGCAGATCCAGTTGGAGGCCGATCAGTACATCCCCTATCCGCTGGAAGAGGTGAACCTGGATTTCGAGGTGCTCGGCCCGTCCGACAAGAACGCCGAATTGGTGGATGTGCTGCTCGCCGCATCGCGTAGCGAGAATGTGGACGATCGCGTTACGGCGCTGGAGCTGGCCGCCCTGGCCCCGGCTGTCGTCGATATCGAAGCCTACGCGATGGAGAACGCCTGCACCCTGCTTGCGGATCAGTGGCCCGATCGAGGCATGGAGCAGACGATCGCGATCGCCGATATCGGGGCGACCAACACCACCCTCAATGTGCTACACAGCAACAAAATCATCTATACCCGGGAGCAGAATTTCGGGGGGCGTCAGCTCACCGAGGAGATTCAGCGCCGCTACGGTCTGTCAGTGGAAGAGGCGGGCATGGCAAAGAAACAAGGCGGGCTGCCGGACAACTATGTGCCCGAGGTGCTCGATCCGTTCAAGGAGGCCATGGCTCAGCAGGTCAGCCGGGCACTGCAGTTCTTCTACTCGGCGAGTCCCTACAACAGTGTCGATCTGGTGGTGCTAGCGGGCGGCTGTGCATCGATTCCAGCGGTCGACGAGCTGATGGAAGAGAAGATAGGTACGCCCGCGCTGGTCGCCAACCCGTTCGCCAGCATGTCGGTGTCGTCGCGCGTCAAGGCGCAGAGCCTGAGCAATGACGCACCATCGCTGATGATCGCTTGCGGGCTCGCTCTGAGGAGCTTCGACTAATGGCGCGAATCAACCTGTTGCCCTGGCGCGAGACGCAGCGCAAGCAGCGCCAACGCGAGTTCGGTGTGCTGGTCGCCGGCGCCGCGGTGATCACGCTTCTGCTCGCTGGGTATTCCTACGTGGTCGTTCAGGGGCTGATCGAGCATCAGCAGCAGCGCAATGCCTTCCTGCAGGCAGAGATCGCCAAGGTCGACCAGCAGATCCGCGCGATCCACGTGCTCGATCAAGTCAAGGCCCGGTTGCTGGCTCGGATGAAGGTCATCGAGCAGCTGCAGAGCAGCCGGCCCTTGGTGGTCCATCTGTTCGACGAGCTGGTGAAGTCGCTGCCCGATGGGCTTTACCTGACCAAGGTGGAGCAGAAGGGCAGCCAGGTCACGCTCCAGGGTCAGGCCCAGTCAAATGCCCGTATCTCTGCGCTGATGCGCAATGTAGAGGCCTCGAGCTGGCTGGGCAAGCCCAGCCTGACGATTGCCGAGAGCCGGGGACCGAAGAGCGAGCAAGAGCCGGTGAAGTTCACCCTGGTGGTCCAACAGCAGTCGCCTAAGCCGGGTGCGGAGCCGGGTGCGGGGCCGGGACCCGCCGTGGCGGGCCAGTGAGTGGCCTGGGGGGCGGGGCGACGAGGGGAGCGGGACGAAGGGGCGCATGATGAATCTCAAAGACCTGAATCAGCTCGACCTGCACGAGCTCGGTGAGTGGCCGGCCCCGGTCAAGGCGGCGGTGGTGCTGATCCTGTGCGGCCTGATCGGCTTTGCCTGGTACTGGTTCCTCACCAAGGACCAGTTGGTCGCCCTGAAGAAAGAGGAGCTCCAGGAGGTCGCCCTGAAGACCGAATTCGAGGGCAAGCAGGCCAAAGTGGTCAACCTCGACAAGTACAAGCAGCAGCTCGAGGAGATGAAGCAGTCATTCGGCGCCATGCTTCGGCAGCTGCCCAACAAGACCGAGGTGGCGGCCCTGCTGGTGGATGTCTCCCAGACCGGGCTGGCCGCGGGGCTCGAGTTTCAGTTGTTCAAGCCGGAGGGCGAGGTGTCCAGGGAGTTTTACGCCGAGCTCCCGATTAGCATCGAGGTCAAGGGTGGGTACCACGAGTTCGGCAGTTTTGTCAGCGGCCTGGCGGCCCTGCCGCGCATTGTCACCATCCATGATGTGCAGATCGCGCCGGTCACCGGTCCGAAAGGCACCGCCCAGGCACTCGCCATGAAGGCTACGGCAAAGACTTACCGTTATCTGGACGAAGGAGGTAAGTGAAGATGCGTGCGTCGTGCCGACTGCGCCCTTGGGCCCCCGTGTGCGCCCTGACTGTCGCCCTGGGCGGTTGTGCGGGCGGCGGAATGCAGGATCTTCAGGCCTATGTTCAGGAGGTCAAGGCGCGGCCGGCGGCGCCCATCGAGCCGATCCCCGAAGTCCGTCAGATTGAGACCTTCACCTATGTCTCTGAAGGCAGACGCGACCCGTTCGCTCCCGTGGCGGGGGCGCAGCAGCAGGCCCAACAGAGCCAGCCTTCCGGGCTGCACCCGGATTTTCTGCGTCCCAAAGAGGAGCTCGAGCAGTTTCCCCTCGACTCGCTGCGCATGGTCGGCACCCTTGAGCAGCAGCAGGTCATCTGGGCGCTCATACGCTCCAAGGATCGGGTGATCCACCGGGTCAAGGCGGGCAATTACCTGGGGCAGAACCACGGGCAGATTAGCCGAATCACGGCAGACAAGATCGAGTTGACAGAGATAGTGCCAGATGGACAGGGCGGTTACCGGGAGCGCCAGGCCTCGCTGGACTTGGCCGAATAAGATGAGGGGAACGCGAATGATGAACACCAACATTCGGATAGCCGGCCGAGGCGCCGAGGCCGAGCATCAGTGCTTCCGTCGTTGCAGCCTCTGGGTACTGGCGCTGCTGTGGCTGGCGCTCCCGCTCGCCCCCGGCCCGGCCCGCGCCGAGACGCCCGCCGCCATCACCGGGGTTGACTTCGCGGCTCTGCCGGGCGACACGGTACAGGTGGTCCTGACCGCCTCCGCGCCCTTGCCCGAGCCGCGCAGCTTCAGCACCGACAACCCGGCGCGGATCGTGCTCGATTTCGATGGCACCGGGGTGCAGCTGGATCAGAAGACCATGGATGTCGGCATGGGTCTGGTGCGCAGCGTCACGGTCGTGGAGGCGGGTGGGCGGACCCGGATCGTGGTCAACCTGACCCGGGGTGCACCGCATAAGATCCAGCTGGTCGACAACCGGGCTGTGCTGACCGTGTCCGGCGCTGCCGCTGCCGCCGCTGCCGTTGCCGGCACCAGTGTCCGCCACAGGCTTGTCGATTCACCGGCGACCGCCGGGTCGTCCGCCCCCTCGGCGGCGCCGTCCCGGTCGGGCGCTGTCAAATCCGGCGAGAGCACCATCGAGAATGTCGATTTCCGTCGTGGGACCGCGGGGGAAGGGCGGGTGATCGTGACCCTGAGTGATCCCAGCACCGTGGTCGATCTGCAGCAGAAGGGCGCCAAGCTGATCGCCGTCTTCTCCAATACGACGCTGCCTGATCAGCTGATGCGGCACTTCGATGTCACCGATTTTGCGACACCCATCACCTCGTTCGACGTGCGGCGTCAGGGCCGGAACGTCCAGCTGGTCATCGATCCCAAGGGCACTTACGAGCACCTCGCCTACCAGGCCGACAACCAGTTTACCGTCGAGGTCCGTCCCTTGACGCCCGCCGAGAAGGATGCGCTCGAGCAGCGCAAGAAGGTGTTCACCGGCGAGCGGCTGTCCCTGAACTTCCAGGACATCGAGGTGCGCTCGGTGCTCCAGCTGCTTGCCGACTTCACCGGCCTGAATATGGTCGTCAGCGACACGGTGCGCGGCAACATCACCTTGCGCCTGCAGAACGTGCCCTGGGATCAGGCAATGGACATCATCCTCAAGACCAAGGGCTTGTCGAAGCGCCAGAACGGCAATGTCGTGCTGGTGGCGCCCACCGAGGAGATCACCGCCCGGGAAAAGCTCGAGCTGGAGTCCCATAAACAGATCGAGGAGCTTGCTCCGCTGGTGTCGGAGTACGTGCAGATCAACTATGCCAAAGCCGAGGACATCGCGAAGCTGCTGAAGACCAAGGACAACCGGCTGCTGTCCCCGCGCGGTAATGTCACCACCGACGAGCGCACCAACACCCTGCTGGTGCAGGACACCGAAGCTAACCTGGAGGACATCCGCAAGCTCGTTCAGAAGCTCGACATTCCGGTACGGCAGGTCATCATCGAGTCGCGCATTGTGTTGGCAAGCGATACATTCAGCCGGGATATCGGTGTGCGCTTCGGCTTCAACCGGGCCAACCGAATCGGTAACGGCACCGAGCTGCTCGTCGCAGGCGGTCAGCCTGGCCAGACTGCGGGAACTGGCGGCCTGGATACGGGCACCTTCATGGGTGTGGGGGCCGGCATTGTGCAAGGTGGCACGGCCGGGCCGACGGCGATCGAGAACCTGATGGTCAACCTGCCCGCCTCAGGCGCCACCGGCTCCCTCGACCTGCTGATCGGCAAGGTGGGGTCGTTCTTGCTCCAGCTCGAGCTCAGCGCCGCCCAGCAGGAAGGCAAGGCCGAGATCATCTCGAGCCCGCGCGTGGTCACCGCCAACCAGAGCAAGGCCACCATCAAGTCCGGGGTCGAGATCCCCTACCAGGAGGCGAGCACCGCCGGCAATACCAGCGTTTCGTTCAAGGAGGCGGTGCTGCAGCTGGAGGTCACGCCTCAGATCACGCCCGACGACCGAATCTTCATGGACCTCTCGATCAAGAAGGACACCCCCGACTTCAACCGCGCGGTGCTCGGAACTCCTCCGATCAACACCAAAACGGTCGAAACCTCGGTGCTCGTGGACAACGGCGAGACGGTGGTGCTGGGGGGCATCTTCGAGCGGACCAAATCCGATGACTACAGCAAGATCCCGTTCTTCGGGGACCTGCCCGCGGTCGGCCAACTGTTCAAGCAGCACGGGGTGCTGGACGAGAACTCCGAGCTCCTGGTGTTCGTCACCCCAAAGATTCTCAAGGAGACCCTGGGCGTCCAGTGACGGGGGTGACGGGCTTCTGGACCGGCGCGCCCTGCGGGGCGCGCTCGCGTTTTCGGTTGCCGGAACGGCCCGAATCTGGCATACCTTGTCTATGCTCAAGCCGACCAGCGTATTCCTCGTCGGGCCCATGGGGGCCGGCAAGACCACTGTGGGTCGCCACCTGGCTACGGCGCTGCACCTGCACTTCGTCGATGCTGACCAGGAGATCCAGCGGCGCACCGGGGTAGACATTCCTACGATCTTCGAGTTTGAGGGCGAGGCTGGCTTCCGGGAGCGAGAGCGTGCGGTCATCGACGAGCTGACTGGCCGCGAAGGGGTCGTGGTGGCCACAGGCGGCGGCGCCGTCCTTCACCCCGACAATCGTCGTCACCTGACCGCCCGGGGGCTCGTGGTCTACCTGAGCTGCAGCCCTGAGCAGCAGTACGAGCGGACCCTGCGCGACCGCAGCCGGCCGTTGTTGCAGAGCGAAGACCCGCTGGCGCGTCTTCGCGACCTCGCCGATACTCGCGATCCGCTATACCGCGAGGTTGCCGACCTGGTCATCTCCACGGAGAAGCGCTCGGCGTCCGCGGTAGCCCGTGACATCGCCCGCCAGATGGCTGATCTCCGTCCCTGACCGACTTGCACTCGACCCGCCCTGGCGCCGAAAATCGGTCCCCCCGGCGGGACCTCGGCTTGCCGCCTGCCGCCATCATCACGGGACCCTGTGCCGATGCCCTGCACCTACCGCACCCTCAACGTCGAGCTCGGTGCGCGGTCTTATCCGATCCACATCGGCTCCGGGCTGCTGGATGAGGCCGGCCTGATCCGGTCCCGGCTGCGCTCACGCCAGGTTATGGTCGTCACCAACGAGACCGTGGCCCCGCTATACCTGGACCGGCTCAGGGGCGCCCTGGGCGGCCTGCAGGTGGCCGAAACGGTGCTTCCGGACGGCGAGCAGTACAAGACCCTGGCAAAGCTCGGGCGGGTCTTCGATGCCCTGCTGAGCGCGCGTTTCGACCGCAGCTGCGCCCTGCTTGCCCTGGGTGGCGGCGTGGTTGGTGACATGACCGGCTTCGCGGCCGCGTGCTATCAGCGTGGCGTGGATTTCATCCAGGTCCCGACAACCCTGCTGGCCCAGGTCGACTCTTCCGTCGGGGGCAAGACCGGTGTCAACCATCCTCTGGGCAAGAACATGATCGGCGCCTTCCATCAGCCCCGGTGCGTCATCATCGATACCGAGACCCTGGTGACCCTGGACGACCGCCAGCTCTCTGCCGGACTGGCGGAGGTCATCAAGTATGGGCTCATCGGAGACCCGGAGCTCTTTGCCTGGCTCGAAGGTCAGATGGAGCGGCTGCGCCGCCGCGAGTCAGAGGCGCTGGCGTGGGCCATCGAGCGCTGCTGCGCCGACAAGGCCGCGGTCGTCGCTGCTGACGAAACGGAGGCTGGCCGGCGCGCCCTGCTCAACCTGGGCCACACCTTTGGACATGCCATCGAGACAGGGGCCGGCTACGGGGCCTGGCTTCACGGCGAGGCGGTGGCGGTGGGAATATGCCTGGCGGCGGATCTGTCGCGCCGCCTCGGCTGGCTCGGCGAGCAGGATGTCACGCGCATCAAGCGCTTGGTGGGCCGGGCGGGCCTGCCGCTGGATTCGCCCGGAGTGTTGACCCCGGAGCGCTTCTTGGAGCTGATGGCGGTCGATAAGAAGGTGATCGCCGGCCGCCTGCGCCTGGTGCTGCTCAAAGCGATCGGCCAGGCAGTCCTGACCGACGGTTTTGAGCCGGCTGCGCTGCGCGATACCCTGGTGCAATGGCCGAGGAGCGAGGCCGAGCGCTGACCGGCGGGTTGGCCCGGCAGCAGCGGGGGCACAGGCGATGCCCCGTCGCGGGGTCGGCATCCCGCGGCCGCGTCTGGTTTGGGAACGGATTCTGCATTATTCTACGCGGTCCTTTGTGCCGGGACCGGCGGTGCGGCGGCTGGCAGCGGGCGCCCCGGTCAGGCCAACCGACGCCCAGAGCGGGGCCGGCGTATGCCGGCTCTGGAAGCGACGAGGTAGCTACGTGATGAATCAAGGGTCCTTGCCACCCAAGCAGGGGTTGTACGATCCTGCGAACGAGCACGACGCCTGCGGTGTCGGTTTTGTGGCCGACATCGAGGGGCGCAAGAGCCATAGGATCCTCCGCCAGGGTTTGGACATCCTCGAGCGGTTGACTCATCGCGGTGCCACCGGCGCCGATTCCCTGGCCGGGGACGGGGCCGGGGTTCTGTTCCAGATCCCGGACGCATTCATGCGTGCCGAGGCCCCCACGGAGCTCCCCGCCGCGGGTGCCTATGCGATTGGCATGGTCTTTCTCCCGCGCGACCCCGACGCTCGCGCCCACTGCGAGCAGCTTGTCGCGCGTTATATCAGTGCGGAAGGCCAGGCGGTTCTGGGGTGGCGGGACGTCCCGGTCGACAACCGCGTGCTCGGCGTGAGCGTGAAGCCGAGCGAGCCGGTCATCCGCCAGGTGTTCATCGCCTGCAGTGCCGAATGTGCCGACCAGAACGCCTTCGAGCGCAAGCTCTTCGTTATCCGCAAGCAGATCGAGAATCATGTCAGGGACTCGGGGCTGCCCGGCTGTGGCGGCTTCTACATTCCCTCCATGTCCTCGCGCACTATCGTCTACAAGGGGATGCTGCTGGCCGGCCAGACCGCCGCGTACTACAAGGACCTGACCGACGAGCGGGTGGTTACGGCGCTCGCGCTGGTGCATCAGCGCTTTTCGACCAATACGTTCCCGACCTGGGATCTGGCCCACCCGTTTCGCATGATCGCCCACAATGGTGAGATCAATACCCTGCGGGGTAACGTGAACTGGATGGCGGCGCGTCGCGAGGCGATGGCCTCCAAGATCCTCGGCAGCGACCTCGAGAAGGTCTGGCCGCTGATTCCCGAAGGCCAGTCGGACTCGGCCTGCTTCGACAATGCGCTGGAGCTGCTGGTGGCGGGGGGGTACTCCCTCGCCCATGCCATGATGATGCTCATTCCCGAGGCCTGGGCAGGCAACCCGCTGATGGACCCGGAGCGGCGGGCGTTCTACGAGTATCACGCCGCCCTCATGGAGCCCTGGGACGGACCCGCCGCGGTGGCCTTCACCGACGGGCGCCAGATCGGTGCGACCCTGGACCGTAACGGGCTGCGCCCGGCCCGATATCTGATCACCGACCAGGGGCTGGTGGTGATGGCCTCCGAGATGGGCGTGCTGGAGATCCCGGAGTCGCACATCGTCAAGAAGTGGCGTCTGCAGCCGGGCAAGATGTTCCTGATCGACACCGAGGAGGGCCGCATCATCGACGATGCCGAGATCAAGGCCCGGCTCGCCGGTGCCAAGCCCTACCAGGCCTGGCTCGACCGGACCCAGATCCACCTCGACGCGCTGCCCGCCGACGTGGGTCCCATGCCACCCGACCCCCAGACCCTGCTCGATCGTCAGCAGGCCTTCGGCTATACCCAGGAGGGGATCAAGTTCCTGCTCACGCCCATGGTCGCCACCGGCCAGGAGCCCATCGGCTCCATGGGGGCGGACAATCCGCCCTCGGTGCTGTCTAGCCGCCCGACCCATCTGGCGACCTATTTCAAGCAAAATTTCGCCCAGGTGACCAATCCCCCGATCGATCCGATCCGCGAAGAGCTGGTGATGTCGCTGGTCTCCCTGATCGGTCCGCGCCCCAATCTTCTGGACCCGGACGAGGCGGGCTCCCATAAGCGCCTCGAGGTCAGCCAGCCGGTGCTGACCAATGCCGACCTGGAGCGCATCCGCAGCATCGAGCTCAACACCGAGGGGGTATTCCGCACCAAAACGCTGCACACCACCTATGCGGCCGATGAGGGGGCCATGGGGATGGGCCGCGCCTTGTCCGCGCTCTGCGATGCCGCCGAGCAGGCCGTGCGCCGGGGCTACAACATCCTGATCCTGTCGGACCGCCGCACCGATGCCGACCATGTCGCCATCCCGGCGCTGCTCGCCACCTCGGCGGTGCACCACCACCTGATCCGGGAGGGGCTGCGTACCCACTCCGGCCTGGTGGTGGAGACCGGTGCCGCGCTCGAAGTCCACCATTTCGCCGTTCTTGCCGGCTACGGCGCGGAGGCGATCAATCCGTACCTAGCCTTCGAGACTGTCCAGGCCATCCTGCCGGCGTTGCCCGAGCAGCTCAACTTCGACGAGGCCCAGAAACGCTATATCAAGGCGGTCGGCAAGGGCCTGCTGAAGGTCATGTCCAAGATGGGCATCTCCACCTACCAGTCATACTGCGGGGCCCAGATCTTCGACGTGGTCGGGCTGTCGAGCCAGTTCGTCGCCCGTTACTTCACCGGCACCGCCACCACCATCGAGGGCGTAGGCCTGGCGGAGATCGCCCAGGAGGCCGTGCGCTGGCACCGCGACGCCTTCGGAGACGCCGAGATCTATCGCCAGCACCTCGATGTCGGGGGCGACTACGCCTATCGCCTGCGCGGCGAGGATCATGTCTGGACGCCCGACACCATCGCCAAGCTTCAGCATGCGGTGCGCCGGGACTCCTGGGAGACCTACGAGCAGTATGCGCGTAGCGTCAACGAGCAGAGCGAGCGCCTGCTGACCCTGCGGGGCTTGTTCGAGCTCAGGTGGGCGGACGAGCCGGTGCCGATCGAGGAGGTCGAGCCGGCTGCCGAGATCGTCAAGCGCTTCTCGACCGGCGCCATGTCGTTCGGCTCCATCTCTTACGAGGCCCACTCGACACTCGCCCGGGCGATGAACGCGATCGGCGGCAAGTCCAACACCGGCGAAGGCGGGGAAGAGCCCGAGCGGTTCAGGCCGCTGCCCGACGGGTCCAGAAACCCCGAGCGCTCCGCCATCAAGCAGGTGGCCTCGGGGCGTTTTGGGGTGACCACCGAGTACCTGGTCAACGCCGACGACATCCAGATCAAGATGGCCCAGGGCGCCAAGCCCGGCGAGGGCGGGCAGCTGCCGGGGCACAAGGTCAACGCCCAGATCGCGCGGGTCCGCCACTCGACCCCGGGCGTGGCCCTGATCTCCCCGCCTCCCCATCACGACATCTACTCGATCGAGGACTTGGCCCAGCTCATCCACGATCTGAAGAACGTCAATCCGCGGGCCCGCATCTCGGTCAAACTGGTCTCGGAGATCGGTGTCGGAACGGTGGCCGCCGGGGTCTCCAAGGCCCACGCCGACCATGTCACCATCGCCGGCTGCGACGGCGGCACTGGCGCCTCGCCGCTGACCTCCATCAAGCATGCGGGCTCGCCCTGGGAGATCGGCCTGGCCGAGACCCACCAGACCCTGGTGATGAACCGCTTGCGCGGACGCATCGCCGTGCAGGTCGACGGCGGCATGCGCACCGGCCGCGACGTGGTGATCGGGGCTTTGCTCGGGGCTGACGAGATGGGCTTTGCGACGGCGCCGCTGATCGCCGAAGGCTGCATCATGATGCGCAAGTGCCATCTCAATACCTGTCCGGTCGGCGTGGCCACCCAGGACCCGGAGCTGCGCAAGCGCTTCGTCGGCAAGCCCGAGGACGTGATCAATTTCTTCTTCTTCGTCGCCGAAGAGGTCCGCCGCATCATGGCCCGCCTGGGTGTACGCCGTTTCAGCGACCTGATCGGCCAGCGCGACCGTCTGGACGTGCGCCAGGCTATCGCCCACTGGAAGGCCAAGGGACTCGACTACTCGCGCATCCTGGCCAAGCCCGATGCAGGCCCGGGTGTGGCGCTCTTCAACTCGGAGCGCCAGGAGCACGGTCTGGCGCGAGCCCTGGACCACGAGCTGATCCGCCGCGCCGCTCCCGCCCTGGAGCGTGGCGAGGCGGTGCGCATCGAGGTCGAAGTGAAGAACTACAACCGCAGCGTCGGTGCCATGCTCTCGGGCCGGGTCGCCGAGCGTTACGGCCATGCCGGCCTGCCCGACGACACCATCTATGTCCATGCGCGCGGCACCGGTGGACAATCGTTCGGCGCCTGGGTCGCCCGGGGGGTCACCATCGAGCTGGAAGGCGAGGCCAACGACTATGTCGGCAAGGGTCTCTCCGGAGGACGCTTGGTGGTTTATCCGCCCGCGGATTCGGCCATCGAGCATGCCGAGGACAACATCATCGTCGGCAACACCGTGCTCTACGGTGCCATCTCCGGGGAATGCTTCTTCCGGGGCGTGGCCGGCGAGCGCTTCGCGGTGCGCAACTCGGGTGCCACGGCGGTGATCGAGGGAGTGGGCGATCACGGCTGCGAGTATATGACCGGCGGCGTCGTCGTCTGTCTCGGCGCCACCGGTCGCAACTTCGCCGCGGGGATGTCCGGCGGCGTGGCCTACGTGCTCGACCAGGACGGCGGCTTCGAGCAGCGCTGCAACCTCGCCATGGTCGAGCTGGAGCCGATCAAGGCCGAGGATGACGCCCTGGAGCGCATCGAGCATCTGGGCGGCGATCTGGAGACCCACGGGCGGGTCGACATCAGCCGCGACATGACCCGATTCGACGCCATCCGGCTCAGGCAGCTGATCGAGAAGCACTTGCATTACACCAACAGCGAGGTGGCCAAGCGCATCTTGGAGAGCTGGAGCGAGACGCTCCCGAAATTCGTCAAGGTGATGCCGGTCGACTACCGGCGCGCACTGCTCGAGATGCAGACCAAGCAGCAGGCAGAGCGTGCCGCCCAAAGCCACGGGAGCCATTGACGATGGGCAAGCCCACGGGATTCATGGAGTACCCCCGCCAGGACCGCAGCTACGCGCCGGTCGCGGACCGGATCACCCATTACGCCGAGTTCGTGGTGCCGCTGTCCAGCGACGATGTCAGCACCCAGGGCGCCCGCTGCATGGACTGCGGCATCCCTTACTGCCACAGCGGCTGTCCGGTGAATAATCTGATTCCGGACTGGAACGACCTGGTCTATCGCAAGAGCTGGCGCGAGGCGATTGAGGTACTGCACTCGACCAACAATTTTCCGGAGTTCACGGGCCGTATCTGCCCGGCGCCGTGCGAGGCCGCCTGCACGCTCAATCTCCAGGATGCGCCGGTCACCATTAAGACCATAGAGTGCGCCATCATCGACCGGGCCTGGGAAGAAGGCTGGATCACGCCCAAGATCGCCAAGCACCGCAGCGGCAAGCGCGTGGCCGTGGTAGGCTCCGGCCCCGCGGGGCTGGCCTGCGCCCAGCAGCTCGCCCACGTCGGGCACGACGTGGCGGTCTTCGAGAAGCACGACCGGATCGGAGGACTGCTGCGCTACGGCATCCCGGACTTCAAGCTCGACAAACGGCACATCGACCGGCGCATTGCCCAGATGCGGGCCGAAGGGGTGGAGTTCTACACCAATGCCCATGTCGGTAAGGATGTGCCGATTCCGAGGCTGAGCGGGGAATTCGACGCGATCGTCCTCGCCGGAGGCTCGGAGGCGCCGCGCGACCTGAGCGTGCCGGGGCGCGAGCTGGAGGGCATCCATTTCGCCATGGACTTCCTGCGAGCGAGCTCCAAGGTGGTGCAGGGGGTGCGGGGCGCCGAGGCAGGACTGATCAGCGCCGCGGACAAGGACGTGATCGTGATCGGCGGCGGCGACACCGGCTCGGACTGCATCGGCACATCCACCCGCCACGGCGCCAAGTCGGTGACCCAGCTGGAGATCCTGCCCAAGCCCCCCGACAAGGAAAACAAGGATCTGACCTGGCCGCTCTGGCCGAACAAGCTTCGCACCTCGTCCTCCCAGGAGGAGGGCTGTGAGCGCATCTGGTCGGTGGCGACCCAGGCGTTTCTGGCCGACGCGTCGGGGCAACTGTGCGGTCTGCGCGTCGTGAAGCTGGACTGGGTCCGCAACACCGACGGCCGCTGGCAGATGACCGAGGTCAAGGGCTCGGAAGCTGGAGCTCAAGGCCGACCTGGTGCTGCTGGCGATGGGCTTCTTGCACCCGGTCCATCAGGGCATGCTCGAGGCCCTGCGGGTGGACCTCGACCCCCAGGGCAACGTCAGGGCGAGCACGGACGGGGCCAGCGCCTATCAGACCTCGGTCTCCAAGGTCTACTCGGCAGGGGACATGCGCCGGGGTCAGTCCCTGGTGGTCTGGGCGATCCGTGAAGGGCGCCAGTGCGCCCGCGCCGTGGATGAATTCCTGATGGGCAGCTCCCAGCTGCCACGCTGAGAAGGGCCCCGTCAGGGCGTCTCCGATCGGGCGCCTTATTGTGTACAATCCGGGCCTTCATTTCCGCTCTCCGGAGGATCGCCCTTGGTGGCCGAGCTGAAGAACGACCGCCTGCTGCGCGCCCTGCTGCGTCAGCCCGTGGATTGCACCCCCGTCTGGATGATGCGCCAGGCCGGCCGCTACCTGCCCGAGTACCGGGCAACGCGGGCGCGGGCCGGGAGCTTCATGGACCTGTGCCGTTCACCGGAGCTGGCCTGCGAGGTCACGCTTCAGCCCCTGGAGCGTTTCGATCTGGATGCGGCGATCCTGTTTTCCGATATCCTCACTGTGCCCGACGCCATGGGGCTCGGCCTGTATTTCAGCGAGGGCGAAGGCCCCCTGTTCGAGCGTCCGGTGCGCGACGAGCGCGCCGTCGACGCCCTGGGGATCCCGGACCCCGAGACCGATCTCGGCTATGTGACCGAGGCGGTGCGCACCATCCGCCGGGCGCTCGGGGGGCGCGTTCCGCTGATCGGCTTTGCCGGCAGTCCCTGGACCCTGGCGACCTACATGATCGAAGGGGGCAGCACCAAGAGCTTCGCCCGTATCAAGGCGATGATGTATGACCGCCCCGACCTGCTGCACCGGTTGCTCGAACGCGTTGCCGACGCCGTTACCGTCTATCTGAATGCCCAGGTGGCCGCCGGCGCCCAGGCCCTGATGATCTTCGATACCTGGGGCGGGGTCCTGACCCCCAGGTGTTTCGCCGACTTCTCTCTCTCCTACATGGAGCGCATCGTTGCCGGACTCACCCGGGAGGCCGAAGGCCGGCGGGTGCCGGTGATTCTGTTCTCCAAGGGTGGCGGGCACTGGCTGGGCCGCATGGCCCGGAGCGGCTGCGACGCGCTGGGGGTCGACTGGACCACCGATCTCGGCGATGCCAGGCGCCAGGTGGGCGGTGCGGTGGCCTTGCAGGGCAATCTCGATCCTTGCGTGCTCTATGCTTCCCCGGGGCGGATCCGAGAGGAGGTCGGCGGGGTGTTGGAGAGCTATGGCCGCGGCCCCGGGCATGTGTTCAATCTGGGACACGGGATACATCCGAATGTGGACCCCGAAAACGCCCGGGTACTGGTCGACGCGGTGCACGAGCTGAGCCCGCCTTATCACGGGGGATAGCGGGCAGCTGTCACTTTCCCGCTCGCCGCCATCCACTCGCCCGACGCCCCCCCGGGCTGCCGCTTGGCCAATGACGTCGAGCCGTTCCTGCGCTTGCACGGCATGCCATAGCTCCCGGTGTGCCGCAGCCCCTCGCCGCGCTGGCGCAGCTCGCCGAGGACGATTACCCTTTGCCCTACAAGGCCGTCAATCCCCGCGGGGAAAGAGCCTGAGCCAAAGACCGCCCACGCACCCCAGGACATCTCTGCCATGAGCGATCAGAATCCCTATTCCGCCCCCAGCTCCAACCTCGAGCGGCAAGCCGACTCCACCGATAGCCTACAAGATCCCCTGGCCGTTCCCGCGGGCCGGGGGTGGGGCTGGATCGTCTCAGGCTTCGAGTACTTCAAGCGCGCGCCCGGAGTCTGGATCGGGATCATGGTGATCTGGCTGATCATCTCGCTCGCGCTCGCCTTCATTCCGCTGGTGTCGCTGGCCCTCTCGGTGCTCGGCGCTATCTTCCTCGGCGGCCTGATGATCGGTTGCGGCGAGCTCGATGACCATGGAAGACTGCGCGTCGAGCACCTGTTCGCCGGATTCAACACCCGGCTCGGGCCCCTGGCTGCTGTGGGTGGACTCTATCTGGCGGGCTCGGTCGGTATCTTTCTCGTCATGGGGGTACTCGTTGCGCTGGTCGGCGGCCTGGGGTTCCTGGGTGGGGCGACCAGCCCGGACTCGCTGTTAAGCGCGGGCTTCGGGGTGGGACTGCTGGTGGCGGTGCTCCTTGGTCTGCTGTTGTTTGTCCCATTGCTCATGGCCTTCTGGTTTGCGCCCGTGCTGGTGGTGCGTCACGACCTGCCGGCCTTTGAGGCCATGCGCTTGAGCTTCACGGGCTGCAGCCGCAATCTGCTGCCGCTCACGGTCTACGGCCTAGCGGCCGCAGGCCTGTCGATCCTCGCCTTGATCCCCCTGGCCCTGGGCTTCCTGGTGCTCTCCCCGGTCCTGATCGCCTCGATGTATGTTGCCTACAAGGAGATCTATCTGGGGGGGTGAGCTCAAATACGCCCGGCGGAAGCGGGGCCTCGCGTTTGTAAGCGCCTTAAAGGCGCCTACAAAACCGGATGCCGCCCCAAGGCGCCAATCGACTGTTCCAACCACCTACTCGGCGGTGCGGAGCGGTCGGGGGTGGGTCTGGAGGGACCGTGAGCCGCCTGGGTGAGGCGGAATAGAGGAATGTCCGGTGGACATTCCTCCCGCCGAACGGGTTGGCCAGGGATGGCGAGCCCTGGACTTGCAAGCCAAGCAGGACAGCTTGGTGCGGGCAAGGCGGCTCCCGAGCCTCCGGGGGTGATGCCGATGAGGCGAAGCGCCGGTGGCGCTTCGCCTGGCCGAACGGGCTCGGCACGGATGCCGAGCCCTGGCCTGCCAGCGCAGCAGGAATGCGTAGCGCCAGCAGGGATTCACGGCGTGTCCTGACAGGCCCAGCCCGGACCGCGTGCCCGCACCGGTCTGCTTCGCGCTCAGATGGTCTTTTCGAGCCAACCGCCGCAACGGTCAACCCTTGCGCGTCTCCCGGCACGGCTGGGGGAGTGGCGTCGTGGCGACTTCGACCGGGTCTCGGTCGCCGTCCTTGGCGCAGCGTTTCGGGCTTCGCCAACCCCCAGCCCACACATCCGTGTGCGGGCGTTCGCTGGACTTCCTTTGTCCGCTGGACAAAGGGTTCCGGCTTACCCACTGGATCTTCGGTCCCTCCTCACCCACTGGACAAAAGGATTCCGGCTCACCCGTGGTGTTGCGGTGGAGGCTTGGATCGATTTGGGGACCTGCCATCCATGGCGCAATCGCGGAGGCTTCGATCGGGCCCCAGCCCGCACATCCGTGTGCGGGCGTTCGCCGGACTTCCTTTGTCCACTGGACAAAGGGTTCCGGCTCACCCCAATTCTGCCAGCAGACGCTCGATCATGCTGCGGGCCTGGCCCAGATAGGGGCCGCCGAAGAGGTTCAGGTGGTTGAGCACGTGGTAGAGGTTGTAGAGGGTCTTGCGCACCGGGTAGCCAGAGCTCAGGGGCCAGCTGTCGTGGTAGGCGGCGTAGAATCGGGCCCCGAATCCGCCGAACAGCTCGGTCATGGCGAGATCGGCCTCCCGGTCGCCATAGTAGACCGCCGGGTCGAAGATCACCGGGTCGCCCGACTCGTCATAGGCTATGTTGCCGCCCCAGAGGTCCCCGTGGATCAGCGAGGGCGAAGGGGAGTGGTCAATCAGCTCGGGAAACCGCTCCAGCAGCAAGGCCCCGCGGTGCTGCAGCTCTCCGCGATGGCCGTTTCGCGCCGCCAGCGCGAGCTGGAATCCGAGGCGCCGTTCCCGCCAGAATCGAGTCCAGTCGGTGTCCGGTCTGTTGCACTGGGGTGTGGAGCCGATAGTGTTGTCCCGGATCCAGCCGAACCGCTCCGAGGTGGTCCTGTGCATCTCGGCGAGCTGACCACCGGCCTTCGCGGCGCTTGCGCTCTGGCCGCTGCCCAGCCGCAGGTGCTCCATGACCAGGTACGCTTGGCCCTCGGCGATGCCGCAGCACAGCGGGCGGGGCACCCGGATCGTGGCGGTGGCGGCCATCTCCGAGAGGCCCTGGGCCTCGGCCTCGAACATTTCGAGCAGCTCTTCTCGATTGAGCTTGACGAAGAAGCTGCGCTGCCCGTCGCTCAGGCACAGCGCGGTGTTGATGCAGCCCCCGCCCAGCTCGCGCGGTGGCGAGGGCGCGAAGGGCGCGCCGGTCAGACGCTCCACATCTTCGGCGATGGTGCTCCAGATCGACATACGTCAGACCTTCAGCATCCGGCGATGCAGCGGGCTGCTGCGGGGAAAATGGGCGCTGAGGAACTCCATCTGGTCCGCCAGGATGCTGCGCCCCTGCAGGAACACGTACTCTGCGTGGTTGGGTGCGAACGGGATGGCGAGCAGCTCCAAGCCGGCCTCCTCCGGGCGGCGTCCCGCCTTGTGGCTGTTGCAGCGCACGCAGGCCGTGACCACGTTAGTCCAGTGGTCGGCCCCTCCGCGGCTGAGGGGTGTGACGTGATCGCGGGACAGGGCGGTCTTGGCGAAGCGTCCCCCACAATACATGCACAGATGGTCGTCACGTTTGAACAAGGTCCGGTTGCTGAGCGGGGGGATATAGTCGCCGCGTATCTTGGCCAATGCGCGGCTGTTTCCCTGGGTGGCGACGATCGAGCTCAGATCCACAAACGACCTGCGCCGGGAGACCGTGTTGACCCCTCCGCGGATTCGGAACAGCATGCTGCCGCAGCTGTATGCTATCTGCCCGAGCAGATGCAGCCGTACCGCGTGGCGATAGTCGATCCACTCAAGCGGCAGGCCTGCGGCGTCCGTCCGCAGGATCAGTTGGCTCAATTCAGCCATGCGAGCAGATCCCGATGCCTAGGATAGTCCTGCACGCCCGCGATGCCGGGCGGGCTGGCCGCCCATGATCATACCGGTATCCTAGGGCCGCGCAAGCGGAGGTTGAGTTGGGGAAGTGCCTGCTGTTCAATGGCCCGGCCTCGCGGTTATGCACACTCTATGCGTGACCCGCGCTGCGCCGGTAGATTCCCGGATGTTTTTCCCATGCCGTATGCGGAAAATCTCGCATCTATTTGAAACTAAATGAAATTATGCCGCCTCGCCCAAGATTTTGCCAATTCAAAGGCGTTTCAGAGCCGGCGGGGCTTGCAGGCATGTTTGAACGCTTCTTCCACAAAGTTATCCACAGGCTCTGTTAGCAAAGGACCGGGCCTTTGCGGCGTCGGGCTGGTCGGCGTGGCCGCGTCGGTGCGTGCGTCAGGGAGCGCCCATGGCTGACCAGCCGGTGCTGCGCGTTGCGGTGTGTGCACCCCTGCCGCGCCTGTTCGACTACCTGCCGCCCAGCGCGGCGGACCCGCGATGGCTGCACCCGGGGGTGCGCCTTCGCGTCCCTTTCGGTCGCGGCAGCCGGATCGGCATCCTGGTCGAGACCGGCGGCTCCAGCCGGGTGCCGGCCTCGCAGCTCAAGCGCGCCGAGGCGTTGCTGGATAGGGCACCGCTGTTCGATGCGGAGCATTTGTCCTTTCTGCTCTGGGCGGCCGATTATTACCAGCATCCCATCGGGGAGGTGCTAGCCGGCGCCCTGCCGGTCCGGCTGCGCCAGGGCCGTTCGGTGCCGGAGATAGAGCTTGCGGGCTGGCGGCTGACCGAGCGAGGTCGCCAGGTCGACCGGGACGCGCTGCGCCGCGCCCCTCGCCAGGCCCAACTGCTCGGACTTCTGGCTGCCGCCCCCTGCGGTCTGGATGGCCGCTCGCTGGCCCCATCCGCCCGAGACTACCGTGCCCCGCTCAGCGTCCTGCAGAAAAAGGGCTGGGTGGAGCCGTGCCGAATCGCGCCGAGTGTAGCAGCCGTGGTTACCGGGCCCCTGAGCGAGGCTCCGCCCCTCGGCCCGGCGCAGCGCAGCGCCGTCGAAGCGGTCGCGGGGGCCCTCGGCCATTACGGCTGTTTCCTGCTCGAGGGGGTCACCGGCAGCGGCAAGACCGAGGTCTACCTGAGGCTGGTGGAGCAGGTGCTGGAGCAGGGCCGGCGTGCCCTGGTGTTGGTGCCCGAGATCGGTCTTACGCCCCAGCTGGTGCGACGATTTCGCCGTCGGATCGCGCGGCCGATGGCGCTTCTGCACTCGGGGCTGTCCGAGGGGGAGCGGGCCCGCGCCTGGGTCGAGGCCCAGCAGGGGCGCGCCGACCTGATCGTCGGAACCCGCTCGGCAGTGCTCACCCCTTTGCCCGGGCTCGGGCTGGTCATCGTCGACGAAGAGCACGACTTGTCGTTCAAGCAGCAGGAGGGGTTTCGCTACTCCGCCCGGGATCTCGCCGTGAGCCGGGCAAGGCGCGCCCGCTGCCCGGTGTTGCTGGGCTCTGCGACCCCCTCGCTGGAGAGCCTGCGCAATGCTCGCACGGGCCGTTACCACCACCTGTCGCTGCCGGAGCGCGCCGGTCTTGCGGTACCGCCCCAGCTGGATCTGATCGACATCCGCTCGGCGCGCCTCGATGCCGGAATGTCGCCTGTGCTGATCCGTTTGGTCGGCGAGGAGCTGGCGCGCGGCGGTCAGGTGCTGCTGTTCCTCAACCGGCGAGGCTATGCCCCAGTACTGACCTGTCACGCTTGTGGCTGGGTGGCGGAGTGTCGACGCTGCGACGCGCGCATGACCCTGCACATGGCCACCCGGATGCTATGGTGCCATCATTGTGGCGCTCAGCGTGATATCGCGCGCCACTGCCCCGAGTGCCGCGGGCAGGATCTGCGTGCCCTGGGGCAGGGCACCGAGCGCCTGGAGGAGGCGCTCGCGGCACTCTTCCCGGCCGCCGCCCTGGTGCGCATCGACCGCGACAGCACCCGGCGCAAGGGTCGCCTGGAGACGCTGCTGTCGGAGATTCGCGAAGGCCGCCATAGCTTGCTGCTGGGTACTCAGATGCTGGCCAAGGGCCACCATTTCCCGGGCGTGACCCTGGTGGGGGTGCTGGACGTCGACCAGGGCCTGATGGGTGCGGACTACCGGGCTACAGAGCGCATGGCCCAGCTCATCGTCCAGGTTGCCGGGCGCGCCGGGCGCGCCGAGCGGGCCGGGCGGGTGCTGATCCAGACTCGCCACCCGGACCACCCCCTGTTGCAGACCCTGGTGGGCGCCGGCTATGGAGCCTTTGCCAAGCGTGCCCTGGCCGAGCGAGAGGCCGCGCGCTTGCCACCTTTCAGCTACCAGGCCTTGCTGCGCGCCGAAGCGCCGCGCTCACAGGCGCCGTCCGCCTTCTTGGAGCAGGCCGGTGCCCTGGCGCATGACCTGGGGGGCGACCGCGTCGAGATCTGGGGGCCGGTTCCGGCCCCGATGGAGCGGCGGGCGGGCCGATTTCGGGCGCATCTGCTGGTGCAATGCATGCGCCGTCCGGCGCTCCAACGGCTGCTTGCGCAATGGATGCCGCGGTTGCCCGAGCTGGAGACGGCACGCGCCGTGCGCTGGTCGCTCGACGTGGATCCCCAGGAGCTGTTCTAAGCCCCGTCGATCACCGCGGCGCACGGCGCAAACCGGGCGAGGTCCCCGGCCGGGCTGCCTGGCCGGGGATGGCCTTTTCCTGGTATTCTTGCGGCCCCTTCGAGCGCTGTCCCGGTGCGGTTGCAGGGCGCGGACCGGGGCTCGTGCCGCCCCTCCGACGCGGCTCGGGGCCCGTCGGTCGGGTCTTGCCGCTCTCGATCGGCAGGCTTTGGCGGAGCGTGCGCGCCAGGGAGCCGCGCATTGGAGCCAAGAGCCCGCAGGACCTGTCATGAGATCGCTCGTTCAACAGCTGGTTAGAAACGCGCTGGAGCGCCTGGCCGCCCAGGGGGTGCTTCCGCCCGAGGCGCTGTCCGTCCCTGTCATAGAGCGGGCCCGCGACCAGCGGCATGGCGATTTTGCTACCAACGTGGCGCTGGTGCTTGCCAAGCCGGCAGGGCTGCGCCCGCGCGAGCTGGCCGAACGCCTCGTGGCGGCGCTGCCGCCGTCGGAGCGGATCGCCCGAGTGGAGATCGCCGGACCGGGATTCATCAACTTTACGCTGGCGCCCCTGGCCTACCATGCCCTGGTGCCCCGGATTCTCGAGGCGGGTCACCGCTTCGGGCGCAGCCGCCTGGGCGCCGGCCGACGCGTCCAGGTGGAGTTTGTCTCCGCTAATCCGACCGGTCCCCTGCACGTGGGGCACGGTCGCGGGGCCGCCTACGGGGCCGTGGTCGCCGATCTGTTGCAGGCGCTGGGCTTCGACGTGCATCGGGAGTACTACGTCAACGACGCCGGGCGCCAGATGGATATACTGGCGACCAGCGTCTGGCTGCGCTACCTGGAGCTGTGCGGAGAGGAGCTGGCGTTTCCGGCCAACGGCTACAAGGGCGACTACGTATGGGACATCGCGGCTACGCTGCACCGGGAGCATGCGGATGCCTACCGCCAGAGCGCGGAGACGGTGGCGTTGGGACTCCCCGCCGACGAGCCCGACGGGGGCGACAAGGAGATCCACATCGACGCCCTGATCTCCCAGGCCAAGGCGTTGCTCGGCGATAACCGCTACCGCTATGTCTTCGAGCTCGGCCTCAACACGATCCTGGACGACATCCGGGACGACCTCGAGCTGTTTGGCATAGTCTACGATCAGTGGTTTTCGGAGCGCTCGCTGATCGAGAGCGGTGCCGTGAGCCGGGCCATCGAACGGCTGCGGGGCGCAGACGCGCTCTATGAGCATGAGGGCGCGATCTGGTTTCGCTCCAGTGCTTACGGCGACGAGAAGGACCGCGTGGTGGTGCGCGAGAACGGCCAGGCTACCTATTTCGCCTCGGATATCGCCTATCACATGGAAAAGCTGGAGCGCGGCTTTGACCGGGTCATCGACATTTGGGGAGCGGACCACCACGGCTATGTGCCCAGGGTCAAGGCTGCGCTACAGGCGCTCGGCGACGATGCGTCGAAGCTCGATGTGCTGCTGGTACAGTTCGCCGTCCTCTACCGCGATGGCCAAAAGGTCCAGATGTCGACCCGCTCCGGTGAATTCGTGACCCTGCGCCAGCTGCGCAAGGAGGTTGGGCGCGACGCCGCCCGGTTCTTCTATGTGATGCGCAAGTGCGAGCAGCACCTGGACTTCGACCTGGATCTGGCGAAGTCGCAGAGCAGCGACAATCCGGTTTATTACGTGCAGTACGCCCATGCCCGGGTCTGCAGCGTACTTCGCCAGGCGGCCGAGCGGGGCATGGCGGTGGAGCCCTCGCCCGGCGAGACGGGCCTGGAGCTGCTCCAGGCCGAGCACGAGACCGCCCTGCTGAGGACCCTGTCGCGTTATCCGGAGGTCGTCGAGCTGGCGGCGCTGCACCAAGAGCCTCACCAGCTCGTGCATTTCCTGCGGGAGCTCGCCAACGACTTCCACACCTACTACAACGCGCAGCAGTTCCTGGTGGACGATGCGGCCTTGCGCGACGCACGCCTGAAGCTGATCCTCGCTGTGCGCCAGGTGTTGCGTAACGGGCTTGGTCTGCTCGGGGTCTCGGCGCCGGAGGCCATGTAGCCATGTCCAGGGACTACAAGAGCCGCGCCACTTCCACGCAGCGTCGCGCCACGCCGGGCTGGGTGCTGTTTGCCGCCGGTCTGCTTGTCGGACTGTTTGGGGCCAGCCTCGCCTGGCTCAAGCAGACGCCTCCCGGGGCCGGGATGCATCAGACGGTGCCTGTGCCCGCCCCGCGCCGGGCACCTGAGAATCCCGAGAAGCCCGCGAAGCCGCAGCTTGGGGGACCGACGCCGCGTTTCGACTTCTATAATTTGCTGCCGGCCCAGGAGGTCGTGGTCCCCGAGGAGGACCTGAGCAAGCCCGAGTCGGCCGCCCCGTCGGTGGCGGCGTCAAGCAGCCCGCGGCCCGGGGTGGTCGCTGCTGCCCGCCCGCCCGCCAAAGCGGAATCCTATGTGCTGCAGATGGGGGCCTATCGCCGGGGGGCCGACGCCGAACGGCTCAAGGCCAGCTTGGCGTTGCTCGGCGTGGAGGCCCAGGTGCAGCGGATCAGCATAGACGGCAAGGAGAGCTTCCAGCGGGTGCGCAGCGGGCCCTACACCCGGGCCCAGGTCAACGAGCTGAATGCCCGGCTGAAGGCCAACGGTGTTCCGGCGATCGTCATCAAGCTCAGCGACTAGCTCAGATCCGGGCCGACGAGGCTGCGCAAGGGCCCGCGCCTCACTCCGGGGCCCCGCGGGCGCACAGGCCCAGCACGCGGGACCTTGCGACGGAGGGCAATGCCGGGTCCGGGCCTGCAGTGCAAAGCTCTCCCCGCGTCGGGCTATCGAATAGCCCATGGCCTCGATGCGCCGACGGGTCTCCTCGGACCCGTAACGGTAGAAGACCATAAGTAGATTGCATTCAACTGACATACGGTGCGCGAGCCCAAAAGAAAGGCCGCCCGCAAGGGGCGGCCAATACCTTGGAGGAGAGATGCGATACGGGCCCACCGACGCACCGGCCATACGGACCCGGTCGGCGCTCGGCGGGATCTGACGCCAGATCCCCGCATAATGGTCTCAGCATGGAGCATGCCAAGATCGCGAACGAGCTCGCGGTGCCACGAGAGACGGTTGATTCTAAAGGCCTTTCTGCGAGCAGCAGCTTGGCCGCGCGCCGGCCCGCAATTGCATCGCGCACCGAGATGGGGCGCCGGGGTCAGGTGCCGGGGGACCCATGGGGCCCGTGCCCAGGGTTTCTGCAGTTGTGCCGGCTAGCCGGCCGGGCGGCGCAGCAGATCGACCCGCGTGGGATTGAAGAACTGGGCCCCGCCGGGTCGCATGTGCGCCATGAAGGCGCCCTTGATCCGGGCGTATAGGGTCTCGTCCACCCGGTACTCGCCGTGGGTGGCCCCGAGGATGCGCTCCTCGAATTCCTCCCAGCTCTCATAGCTCGCGGGGCTCTCGAAGAAGAGCTCCTCGACGAGCTCGAGCTGGCCGGAGTCCACGCAACGCGCCACCGCCGCGAAGGCCGCCTCGCGCACCCGCTGCTCGTCGTTGAACAGCCGCAGGATATCGTTGAACGCACCGGCGTAGATCGGCTCCGAGATATAGGCCAGACCGCCGGGGCGGAGCACCCGCCGGATCTCGCCCAGCGCCCGATCCATCCGCTCGATTGGCACGTGATGCAGAGACTTGAGCATCACCACGATGTCCACGCTGGCGTCCGGCTCGCCGTTCTCCTCGGCCCCAGCCAGCTTGAATGTCACGCCGGGCAGGTCGGGGATCCGCAGGTTCTTCCCATGCTGGGCTCGGTCTACCTCGGTGGCGACGACCCGGGCAGCGCCCAGGCGCTCGACCATCAGCCGCGTGACCAGTGCTCTGCCACAGCCGAGCTCCAGCACGTCGGCCCCTTGCATGGGCAGCAGCTGTTGCATGATCTCCAGCTCTACTTGACGCGGGTAGCCGCGGGTGTCTTGAATGTCCATCACGGGATCTCCCAGGCCGAGTCCGGTGCCCATTGTACGAGCCCTGCCCGGGGCGCGTGAGGGGCGGTCAATGACCTGCGAGGCGCGCGGGCGTACCATTTGAGAGCGCCGGCCAGCTACGTCCGGGCTGGAGCGGGGCACACCCGACAGGCTGAGGCGGCGTGCGGGGCGCTGACCTATGCCCGGGCCGAGGCGCCGGAGACGGCCATTTGCAGGCAAACGCTCGGGACAGTTCCGTCGACAGCACAGTTTGAGGCCCAGCCCATGACGCCCGCCCAGGGCTCCATCCTCGCCGTCGCATGGCTGGCTTATTTCGCCGCGCATTCGGCGCTCGCATCGCTAGGCGTCAAGCACTGGGTCGACCGCCGCTCGCCGCGGCTGCTTCCGGCGTACCGGCTGGTCTTCAATGGCCTGGCCCTCGCGCTGTTGGTCGCGCCTTTGACCCTGCTGGTGCGTTTTCGCGGCGAGGCGCTCTGGCAGTGGACGGGCAGCGCCCGTTGGATCGCCGAGGGGGCGGCTGTGCTCGCGCTGGCCGGCTTTGTCTGGTCCCTGCGCTACTATGATGGATTGGAATTCCTGGGCCTGAGGCAATGGCGGGCCCGGGCCGCGGCGGTGGAGGATCAGGAGGTGTTTCGGATCTCGCCGCTGCATCGATTTGTGCGCCATCCCTGGTACAGCCTGGGGCTGGTGCTGATCTGGACGCGCAGCATGGATGCGGCACTGCTCGTCTCCGCCGTAGCAATCACCGGGTACTTCGCCCTGGGGTTGCGGCTGGAGGAGCGCAAGCTGTTGGTCTACCACGGCCGAGCCTATGCCGATTACCGCCGACAGGTGCCCGCGCTGATTCCCCTGCCCTGGCGGTTCCTGACCCGTGAGAGGGCGGCGGAGCTGGTGCGCCGTGCCAGGGCCGTGCCCCGCAGCGCCGGCCCCGCCATCCCTGGCGAGGCGCGCTCAGAGCTCCGGGGCGACGCCCCTCAATCGTAAGGGTAGGGACTCCAGGGGCCGCTGTCGTAGGGCCCCCATCCGAAGTAGCGCTCCTGCGGATAGCCATAGCCTGGCGCGGCGGGCCAGGCGCCTCGCTCGGGCCCGTAAGGCATGCCCCACTGCTCAGGCTCCGTGTATCCGGGCCAGGGCATGCGAGACAGGCTCTCGCTAAAGGCGTCCCGCTGCTCTTGAATCTGGGCCGCGCGCTGCTCGGCCGTCATGTCCCAGGGCGGGGTCTCCGGCAGCTCAATCCCGGCGGCCTTGGCCACCTCGCGCAGACGCTGGTAATGCGCCTCGCGATAGCGCCGGCGCTGCTCCGGGGTCATGGTCTGCAGCCGCCGATGCAGGGCGGTCCAGTCGTCTCCCGGCGCAGCCCCGAGAGCCGGCGGCGGAGGCGGGGGCTCGGGCATGGCGGGCGGCGGGGGCATGCCCGGCAGCTGGGGGGTCAGCTCCTCCATGCGCTTTTCGATCTTCTCGTGCTGCGCCCGCTGGTACGCGTGGCGCTCCCCGGGGGGCAGGGACTTCAGGGTCTTCACGTAGTCCCGGTACTCACCCTCGGTCATCGTCGGTTTGCGCTTGCGCGAGGGGTCCTTCCAGGGAGGGGTCTCGGGCAGCGCCATACCGAGCTCGCGGGCGCGCTGGCGCAGCGCCGCGTACTGCTCGTCGCGGAACGCGTCGCGCTCCTCCTCCGACATGCCGCGCATGGTGTTCCGGTACGCCGTCTGCTCCGCCGGCGTCATGAGTATGTTGCCGGGTGCCCGATGGGGCGCGGGCGCCAACCGGGCCGGCATGGCCATGGGGGGCGCGGGCGGTGCGCCTGCGTCAGGGACCGGCGGTGCGGCAGCTTCAGAGGCTGGAGGTGCGGCAGCTTCAGAGGCTGGAGGTGCGGCCGCTTCGGGGGCCGGTGGGGCGCTCGCTTCAGGGGCCGGCGGTGCGGCCGCTTCGGGGGCCGGTGGGGCGCTCGCTTCAGGGGCCGGCGGTGCGGCCGCTTCGGGGGCCGGTGGGGCGCTCGCTTCAGGGGCCGGCGGTGCGGCCGCTTCAGGGGCCGGCGGGGCGCTCGCTTCGGGGGCCGGCGGGGCGCTCGCTTCAGGGGCCGGCGGGGCGCTCGCTTCAGGGGCCGGTGGGGCGCTCGCTTCAGGGGCCGGCGTCGCGACCGCCTCGGCGGTCGCCGTATCGGCGGGCTCGGCGGCGCCGGCGAGCGCGGCCTGGGCCAGCAATATGCCTCCAATAGAGATTGCAAGGGTGGTCTTTCGTCTCAGCATGGTGATCGCTCCTCACGGCTTGTTATAAGGCGACAGGGCGTCGCCCGGTGGTCGGGCCGAGCCGCCGGGAAGGTTACCGCTACCTTATCTCCCGCCCGCTGCTGGCCTACAATGGCGCCTTTCTCAAGGCCTCAGCATGACCCAAGCCCCTGATCAGGTCCAGCTTGCCGAGCTGATGCGCGAATCCCGCGTGGGGTTCGGCACCAGCGGCGCGCGCGGGCGGGTCGAGGACATGACCGACCGGGTCTGCTACGCGTACACCCTGGCCTTCCTGCAGTATCTGGAGCCTGGCGCCGGGCCCGGGCGCAGGCTGGCGCTCGGAGGCGACCTGCGCGCCAGCACGCCGCGCATCATGGGCGCGGTGGCGGCCGCCGCCCGGGACATGGGCTGCGAGATCGTCAACTGCGGCGCGTTGCCCTCGCCGGCGCTCGCCCTGTTCGGCATGCGCGAAGGTATCCCGTCGATGATGGTCACCGGCAGCCACATCCCGGACGACCGTAACGGCATCAAGTTCAACACGCCGGGGGGGGAGATCCTCAAGGCCGACGAGACGGGGATCCGCGCTCAAAGCGTCCACCTGCTTCCGGGCCGGTTCGATGCCGACGGAGGTCTCGTCGAGCCCGTCCGCCTACCGCCGGTCGACCCGCGGGCGACGGAGGCCTTCGTCCGCCGCTATCTGGCATTCTTCCCGCCCGGGTGTCTCGCCGGGCTGCGTGTCGGGGTCTACGAGCACTCTACCGTCGCCCGGGAGCCGCTGGCGGCAGTCCTGGGAGGGCTGGGTGCCGAGGTGCTCAAACTGGGGCGCTCCGCGCGGTTCGTCCCGGTCGACACCGAGGCAATCAGGCCCGAGGACTGGGCGCTGGCCCAGGAGTGGGTACCCACTCACCGGTTGGACGCCCTGGTCAGCGCCGACGGCGACGGCGACCGCCCCCTGATCGCGGACGAGCAGGGCCGCTGGATCCGTGGCGACCTGCTCGGCATCCTCTGCGCCCGGTTCCTCGGGGCCGACCGGGTGGTGACGCCGGTGAGCAGCAACTCCGCGGTGGACAAGTGTGGGTGGTTCGAGCGGGTCCGGCGCACCCGGATCGGCTCCCCCTACGTGATCGAGGGGATGGCGACCGAGCTCGGCTGCGGGGGGCGGCGCGTGGTGGGCTACGAGGCCAACGGCGGCTTTCTCACTGCGACGCCCATCGAGGTGGCCGGGCGTCGACTGGCGGCGCTGCCGACCCGCGATGCCGTACTTCCTGCCATTGCGCTCCTCTGCGCCGCCAGCAGCCGGGGGCTTCCGCTCTCTGCCCTGTGCGCGGAGCTTCCAGCCCGCCACACCGCCAGCGACCGGCTCAAGGCCTTTCCCATCGAGATCAGCGGGCGGCGCATCGCCGCCCTCCATTCGGGCAGCCTTGAGCGCGATCGGCAGACCATCGAGCCCATATTCGGTCTCGGCCCGGTCGCTGGCCTCGATGCCACCGACGGCCTCCGCATCACCTTCGCGAGCGAGGAGGTGGTGCACCTGCGTCCCTCCGGCAATGCCCCGGAGCTGCGCTGCTATACCGAGGCGGACTCAGACGAGCGCGCGCGGGAGATCAACCGGATGTGCCTGGAGATCCTGGAGCGCTGGCGTCACGCCTCACCGTGACGCGAAAGTATCGTGAGCACTGCATCTTCCGAGCAACCATCCATTGCGACGGAAAAGGACAGGCTCAAGTGGACTCGCCGCCGTAACATCACCCGGGGTCAGCTCCGACGGGTCTATAGCTGATCGGCCGTCGTGACCGCTTTCGACCCGGAGGAGACATTCGCTGACAGATTGACGCGGACCCCGAGTGGGCGAAGAATCGGCGGAAAGCCAGGGGTTCATCGACGCCACGGGCAGAGATGCCTGCCCAGCCTGCGGCGGAGCCGACACAGCGAGGGAATCGGGGCAATGTCGTGCAATCTGGGTTATGTCAAACCGTATCGAGCCCGCCGCTTGGGCGCGCCAGCTGCTCTTCCGCCTGCGGCGGCTGAAAGCAAATTCCTATCCCTCGATTTTTTCCGCTGTGGCGGGACCTGATCAGGCCTTCCGTCACCATTATGCTTTTCCGATCCGCTGTAATCACTTTTTTCATCGCGCTCGTCAGTTATGCGAATCTGGCTGGCGCTGCCTCGTCACCATTTGATCCCCCTAATGACGACCATCAAGGATCGGCTTCGTCTCCACTCCCGCCTGAATATGTGATCGAGCCGGACGGTTCCGTAACCTTGCGTGTCTGCTTTAACTGGTCATGTGCGACCAGACAAACCATGAGCTTCACTCCGGACGATATGAAGCTTCTGAAAAATCGCATGGCCACTTGCCCGGGTACAACTCTTCACGACAGATTACAGCGCGTGCGCATCGGTATCTGGCAAATGGAATTACTGGCACAAAAGTACCAGCCGTTATTGGCCAACGACCTCGCCATTAATAAATTTGAAGAGGGTATCCCGGGGCGAACGGATTGTATCGACAACTCCACCAATACCACTAATTACCTGCATGTCCTCCGGGATATTGGAGAACTGCCCGGGTGGACGGTCTCATCGCCCCATGTGCGCAATCGTCTCGATGTCACCTCTACACACTGGACAGCCGTAATCATCGACGCGGATAGTGGCGTTCCGTGGAGCGTTGACTCCTGGTATCGTCCGAACGGTCATCTACCAATGGTCATGCCCTTGCAGGGCTGGATCGACGACAACAACGCTTGGGAACCGCCTTTCGAACAGGAAAATGCCATCCCGCACTCAATCTACGGGCTATGTAATACGCAGTAGCCCGGCCTCTTGGAGCCAGTGGCATTTTCCGGATTATAATTTTCTGAACCCTTTGGTTTCCGGCAATATATAAACAACGCTGGCCGTCCCGGAAAACTTGCGATGTATCACGTGCTCGAAAAATGGCTTTGGAACATTGATGCAGCCAAATGAGATACGGTTATCAAGCGGTGTTGCAGATGCCAGACGTTGTGCCCGACGGTCTCGGGGTACACCCTTAATGACAGGATGCATAGAGAGGGACTGTGCGTAATCCACCCAGAGTATTTCCTTTCCTTTGTAATTGCGGCCCATTCTTGCCACAAAACGCCCCGCTGGCGTGACACGTTCCGCGGGTGGGATTTGTGACAACGGCTTGTCACCAATGCCTGGCATGGAGTAATCGCCTTTCGCCAGCCCAAGCAGTACGGGCGCTTCACCTTGTGGCTTTCCGTCCGCGTCATATACATAAACCCTGGCCTTTACTTTATCGATAATTGCGAACGGCATGTTTTGATTGTCTCTTGAACGGACAACCCAATCTGCCATTTCCTTCGCGGCATCTGCTTTTTCAGAAAGTGCCGCATTGAACATCGGGCTGGGATCGTCGGCGGTATTGAAAACCGGGCTGGGATCGTGGGCGGTATTGACCATCGGGCTGGACTCATGGGCGGCATTGTCCGCCTTCGTCACCAGGGACTGAGAGATACAGTCGGTACCGAACAGACCAAGACACAGGCATAGAGCTATTCTGGTCGCATTCAAGCACACCAGATCATGCTTCATTTTTGTAGAAATGGCGTACATATAGCGTATCAAATGGTTAATGGCGAAAATGAGGATAGCAAACCCGACGACCTAGTCAACCCCATCTGGAAGCCCGGCACATTGTTCAAACTGGCTCTTTTGAATTCCGAGTGGGTAAGATCAAGGTCCTTCAACCTGGTCAACGACGTCTGAACCGCGATGCACAATGCACTGTTTGAATCTGCGCTTGGGATCGCCCCGCCGTGGTACGTGCAGGGAGTGGAGTTCGACGAGCAGGCCCGGACGCTGACCATCCACATCGACTTTGTCGCCGGCAGCCGGTTCACGCACCCGCAGGTCGCCGGGGAGCATCCGGTCCATGATACGCAGACCAAGCGGCTGCGCCACCTGAATTTCTTCCAGCACGAGTGCTATCTGTCGGTGCGTGTGCCGCGGATGAAGTTGCCGGATGGGCGGGTGGCTCTGGCAGACCCGGCGTGGGTGGGAAAGCTCTCGGGCTTCACGCTGCTGTTCGAGGCCTTGGTGCTGATGTTGGCCCGCCAGATGCCGTTCTCGGCCGTGGCCCGCCTGGTTGGGGAGTCCTGGCACCGGGTCAGCGCCATCTGTCAGCGCTACGTCGAGCTGGCGGTGGCCGGGATGGATCTCTCAGGGGTGACGGCACTGGCCATCGACGAGACCTCCAGCCGACGGGGCCATCAGTACCTCACCCTGGCCGCCGACGCCATCGAACGGCGGGTGGTGTTCGTTACCGAAGGCAAAGACGCCGACACCCTGGCCAGACTCGCCCAGTTCCTGGCGTCTCACCGGGGCGACCCGCAACAGATCCAGGAGGTCAGCATCGACATGTCGCCGGCCTTCAAGAAGGGCGTCGGCGAGCACTTGCCCTGTGCGCGCGTCACCTTCGACAAGTTCCACGTCATCGCCCATGCCTCCCAAGCCATCGACCAGACCCGGCGCACCGAGCAGAAGACCGACGCCGAGCTCAAGGGGCTGCGTTGGCTGCTGCTCAAGGATCGCAGCCGCCTCAACACCGCCCAGCGCGCCGACCTCGATGGCCTCATCGCCCAGGTCACCACCAAACGCACAGCACGGGCTTGGCTCTACCGCGAGCAGCTCCGAGAGATTCTCGAGCGCAAGCAGATCAATGTCGTCAGGGCCCTGCTCCTGCAGTGGTGCAGCAACGTCATGCGCTCGAAGGTCGAGCCCATGAAGGCGGTCGCTGCCATGATCCGCAACCACATCGACGGCATCGTCGACTGGGCCCAGTCTCGGCAAACCAATGGCTTCCTGGAGGCCCTGAACGGTTTATGCCAGGCTGCCAAACGCAAGGCGCGCGGCTACACTCGCTTCGAGACCATGCGCACCGTGCTCTATCTCATCGCCGGCCGGCTCGACTTCTCGAAGATCAACCCGCATGCCGCGTAACCCACTCGGAATTCAAAAGAGCCTTCAAACTCGATGGACGTGCTACCGCCCACCCTCGCGGGCAGCGATCCAGGTGTAAGCCGAACACCGGGCGCGAGTACAGGCCGATCACCACTTTAAACCTGGCTATTGACAATCAGGCGCGAAAACGATATACTATACATTGGAACATCTCCGCAGAAACCAGTGGAAATTAAGCATCGGAAAAGGGGCAAAACGACAAATGAAAAACATTTCCAGGCTTATTCTTACCTCCATGGCCGCATTAATGGTTCTCGGGCTCGGGGGTTGCAGCACCACGAAAGTAAAGCCGGCGCCTGCAGCTCCACCGCCCGTCTACGAGCCACCACCTAAGCCGGCGGCTGCGCCGACGCCTCCGCCACCGGCTCCGGAGCCCGTCTACCAGCCAAAACCGGATCGCGGCTGATAGTCTTCCGGTTTCGTTGGGCGTAAAAAAGGCAACTTCGGTTGCCTTTTTTATTCCCTGCTGCTGAAATCCGGCGTTATCGCAAGGAGAAAAGCACAGTGGAATATATGGGAAGTCACCCCCCCTGGTTGCCGATCTGGACAAGTTCGTGTGCCACCATTCAGCCGATGTATACAAGGACGGGAAGCGGCGCGGAATTCAACCTTTTGAGCCCAGTCAAGATCGACTGACTGGCGGGCCAGCCAAGGATCGAAGTTGTCCTGCATAGACAGCCGCGCCGTCCGGACTACGGAGGGCGCGGCGTTGCATTCACTTAACACTTCCATCCTTGAACATCGCCCTGGGCTGTGCACTCGGGCGATGTCGGCGCGGCAATCTCAGCCGTCCCGGTACCCGCCGCTGCTTGGCTCTTCGGCTCTGACTTGCTGGGACTGATTGGGGTATCTCGACTAAAGAAAGCCGCCTAAATTTTTCAGAGACGCCCCCCCGGAGTGAATTTCATTGCCTGGAATGTCTGAAGTTGCGGCAAAGTTGCCGCTCGGTAATTTACCGTGAGCGTCCGGTTTTGGCCGAGAAGCGACCAAACAGCAAGTTGCCCCCGGCCCAACCACCTCAGACCTCTGTCTGCTCAGCCATTTCCAAGGCGTCGTCCACCTCGATCCCCAGGTAGCGGACCGTGCTCTCCAGCTTCGTGTGCCCCAGCAGCAGCTGGACCGCCCGCAGGTTCTTGGTCCGCCGGTAGATCAGCGTGGCCTTGGTGCGACGCATTGAGTGGGCGCCGTCCGCCTGCGGGTCCAGCCCGATCATCGCCGCCCAGCCCTTGACGATCCGGGAGTACTGCCGGGTGGACAGGTGGGGGGACCCTGGTCGGGAGCTCGGAAACAGAAACTGCTCCGAGCACAGCCTCGCCTGGGCGATCCATGTCTCGACCGGCTCCCGGGCCTGGTCCGTCAGCTCGAAGCGGACCGGATGGCCGGTCTTCTGTTGGATGATGGTGGCCCGAGCGACCACCCGCCCGCCGTGGGCGATGTCTCTGACTCGCAGGCCGACGAGGTCACATCCGCGCAGCTTGCTGTCGATGGCGAGGTTGAAGAGGGCAAGCTCGCGGGTCCGGCTGGCGATCTGGAGGCGGATGCGGATCGCCCATATCTCCCTGAGGTTGACGGGGGGCTTCGGGCCGACCAGTCTCCCCTTGTTCCAGGGTACCCAGCCGCTGGCGGCGGGCTCTGTGGGTTCCGTTTGCATGGCGAGGTTCCTCTCGGTTGTTGAGGAACCTCCAGTCTGCTGCCGGCCCTCCTGCCCTGGTAAGAGCCTTCGGGCGCCCCCCAGTATTAGCAACCGCTAAAGAACGGTTCTCGACCCCTAGCGGACATCGGCGAGGCCGGGGCGAATCGTTATGACTGAGATCGTCCTGTGCTCCCTTTTCGTGGACCGCCTAGTGTGTACCCGCTTCGTAGGTGGTGTGGGGAGGGCGCGCTAAGCACCCGCCCTTACCCGATTAGCGCGCATGGTTCGTGTGCTCACGCCATTTCGGCGTAGACCCCCGCATTGCGCTCGGGGTAACTCTCGTAGACATGCTCGAAGACCGCGGAGCACTTCTGGCGGTAGACCTCCGGCGTGTAGGCGCGCGGCAGCCCGTAGTCGAGCGTGTCCTCTATCGCCAACCTCAACGCAGAACGCGCCGCGGCCTTCTGCCGCCAGTTGAGCACCAGCAACTGCTTGAGGCGCTCTAGGAGCTCACGGGCCACCTTCTTGACCTCTGCCCGCTCTTCGGTGCTCAGCTCCGGCGCAGGCCGCGTGAGGATGTCGAAGATAACCAGCTCCTCCTCGGTTAGGTTCTCACGGACGTGGCGCTCCTGCTCCTCGTCCAGGCTGTTGGAGAGCTGAAGCAGCTCCTCGAAGAGCTGCTCGATGTTCCGGCTGCCGGCGTTGTAGCTCTCGCTCAGCGCCTCGAACTTCTCCGCGAAGTCGGCGCGGGTGCGGTTCAGGCGCACGAGCTTCTCCAGCTTGGCGCGGATCGTGGCATTGATCGCCCTCAGTCTCGGACACGGCGCCCACGGTCTTGAAGGTCTTGGCGATCTGGTCGTCCAGCTCGACGCGGTCGGTGACCACCACGAAGGTCCAGTTGCCGGCGAGCCGGCGCAGCACCTTCTGGGCGAAGAACACCATCGAGAAGCTCTTGCCGCTGCCCTGAGTTTGCCAGAAGACGCCGCCCCGCCCGTGGCCCAAGTTGCGGGCCTCCAGCATCGAGGCGATGGCGTTGTTGACGCCGAGCACCTGGTGGTTCTGGCCGAGGACCTTGACCAGCCCCGCCTTGTGCTCGGAGAACAGCGTGAAGTTCTCCACGAGGTCGAGCAGCCGGGTGCGGTCGCAGGTTCCGCGCAGCATCACTTCCAGCGACACGCGGCGCGGCTCGTCCTCGCGCTCGACGCGCTTCCACTCGAAGAAGCGGTCCCAGTCGGCGGTGAGCGAGCCGACGCGGCGGTCGGTGCCGTTGCTGGCGATGAGCAGCGCGTTGAACCAGAAGAGCTGGGGGATCTCGTGCTTGTAGTGCGTAAGGTTCTCGTCGAAGGCCGTGCGTGCCGGCACGTCGGGCTTCTTCAGCTCCACCACCACCCAGGGCAGGCCGTTGACGAAGCCGACGAGATCGGGCCGGCAGGAGTAGAGGCTGCCGACGACACTGAGCTGGCTGACCAGCAGGAAGTCGTTCTGCTCGGGACTCGCCCAGTCGATGACGCGCAGGCGCTCGGTCTTCTGGCCACCGTACTCGCGGTCGGCCACCGACACCGAGATGCCGTCCTTCATCAGGCGGTAGATCTCGCGGTTGGCCGCCGCCGGGCTCATTGCCGAGCGGTCGCGGGTCAGCTCGTCGACGGCGTTGCCGATCGTCTCGTGCGGCAGCGCGGGGTTGAACTTGACGAGTGCGGCCCGCAGACGGCCCGCCAGCACCACCTCACCCTTCGTCTCGCGCCCGAGCGCGCCGCCGGGGCCGAAGGTCTCCTCCATCGCCGACACCGTCTGCCAGCCGAGATCCGCAAACAGCCCGATGGCGGGCTGCTCGACGAGCTGGTCTTCGGTGTAGCCGTGGGGTGTCATGGCTCAGGCCACTTCCAGCTCTATCTGGCCCGACAGCAGACGCGGCAGCAGAAGGTCGCGCGTGCGGCGGAGGGTCCGGATTCGGCCCTGCAGCACTTCGATCGCTGCCTCCGTGCCGAGCGCGAACCGGCCGAACCTCCTCTGAAGCTCAATGGGCGGGAGAAGAATCTGGAACTCACGCAGAACGGCCAGATTGATATGAGGCACACCCGAAGAACTCGCCAGATTCTTGATCCGTTGTCTGGCGTCGTCGGAGCGGAGGAAGAAGAACACGTATTCGCGGATCACCTTCTCCGGGTTGAGCGTAATCTTCATTTGGCTCTGTGAGATCACGAAACGGTCCTTTGCAGTTCCCGGCGGGATCATTCCGATCTGGCCGAGAGTTCCTCGCTGAGTAACTACGATGTCACCCGGCCTGGCGAGGTTCGCACGCAGGTCATCTGCCTTCTGATCGGACACAAACGCAAACGAAGTAGGGTCGAACCGACCGGATTCAGACAGGTTGCTTCCGCGTATTACCGGGACACCCTCGGCGACATAGTCCTTTCGTCCGAGCTTCGACCCGAATGGCCCACCGTCAATCGCGTGGGGCTGTTCTGCCTTGACCTCGTCGAGACTTGCCACGCCCCAGCCTTTCGGAATCCCCCCTAGCGGCGAAGGGACGCGGGGATGGTTTTCGTGGCCGGGGAAGCGGAAGTGGACGAACCACTCACGGTAGAGGGCGCGGGCCATCGCCTCCAGAATCCGGATGCGCCGCTGGCCGTTCTCGATCAGCTCGTCGTAGGCCGACAGGATGGCCGCAATCCGGCGTTGCACAGGGAGCGGGGGAAGCGGCACCTCAAAATTGCGAAGAATGTCGAGGTTGATATGCGGAACACCGGCTGCGAACGCGAGGTTTCTTATCTTCTGGACCGTGTCACCAGCCGAGAAGAAGTAATAGAGAAACAGCGCGTCAGCCACGGCGGGATCCACGGTGAGCTTCATTTGACTTTGCGAGATCACAAATCGGCGGAAGGGAGCACCCGTTGGTATCAGGCCAACTTGGCCAATCGTTCCTCGCTGCGTGAAAACCAAGTCGCCGGGCTGGGCGTTGTTCGCCTGCAACTCGTCCGCCTTCTCTTCAGTGACGAAGACGAAGTCGTCGAACGAGAACTTACTGTCTGCAGGTAGATTCGTTCCCCGAATCACCGGAACGCCCGATTCGCTGTAATGCTTTCTGGAGAGCTTTGAGCCGAAGGGGCCACCGTTCAGTGCCCAGCGTTTCTTGGCCGCTACATCGACCAATTTCGCTCTTCGCCATCCGCTGCCCATTTTCACGCCTCCAGGATCTCAGCCACGTTGCGGGCGATGGTCTCTTCCAGCTCGCGGGCCTGGGCGTTCAGGGTTTCGAGCTCCTCGCTCAGCGTTTCGAACTGCTCCCGGAAGTCCTCGTCGCTGACCTCCTCGCCCGGCGCGACGCCCACGTAGCGGCCCGGGTTGAGCGACCAGCCCTGGGCTTCGATCTCTTTGAGCGTGGCGGCGCGGCAGAGGCCGGGCACGTCGGCGTACTTGGGCTTCTTGCCGAAGACTTCCTTGAGCTTGGCCTCCGCCTCGTCGCCGCCGATGGTGAGGTCGAGGGCTTCGCCGCGGTAGAGGCGGACGAGGTTGGCGAGGAAGCTGATCTGCGCGGGCGTCCATTCGCGGTGCGCGCGGTCCACCTGGCGGTAGACGTGGCGGGCGTCGATGAACAGCACGGTGTCGGCGCGCTTCGTCTTGGCTTTGCCCTTGTCGAAGAACCACAGCGTGCAGGGCAGCGTCACCGTGTAGAACATGTTGGGGCCGACGGCGACCATCACGTCCACGGTGCGGGATTCAATCAGCTTCCGCCGGATCTCCTGCTCGGAGGAGCGGGCGTCGGAGGCGGAGTTGGCCATGACGAAGCCGGCGCGCCCCGTGGCGTTGAGCGCCGAGTGGAAGAGCTGAATCCACAGGTAGTTCGCGTTGTCGGTGCGCGGCAGGCCGAAGGCGAAGCGGCGGCCGGGGCCGACCATGTCCTTGAGCCGCTCCTTGTCCACCGCGTTGACGTTGAACGGCGGATTGGCGAGGGCGAAGTCGAACTGGCCGGTGGCGTTGTGCGGATCGTCGTAGTAGCTGTTGACGTTGCCGCCGTGGCGGATGTCGCCCTCCAGGCCGTGCACGGCGAGGTTGAGGCGGCACAGGCGGCCAGTCTCGTCGGTCTTTTCGACGCCACAGATAGCGAGCTCGGCGGCGGGGCTCTTCTGGTGCTCGGCGACGAAGCGCGCCGACTGCACGAACATGCCGCCGGAGCCGCAGGCGGGGTCGAGGATGCGGCCGTGGAAGGGCTCGATGATCTCGGCCAGCAGCCTGACGATGCTCGCCGGCGTGTAGAGCTCGCCGCCCTTCTGGCACCTCGGTGCGGGCGAGCTCGCCGAGAAAGTATTCGTAGATGCGGCCGAAGGCGTCGAAATCCACGCTGGCCGGGATCTCGGAGACCTTCTTGAGCAGCTCCTTGAGCAGCGTGCCGGTGAAGAGGTTGTAGGTCTTGGGCAGCACGCTGGCGAGCTGCGGGTTGTGCTTCTCGATCTCACGCATCGCCGCGTTCACCTTGGCGCCGACGTCGGCCGCCTCGGGCAGGGTCAGCAGGTAGTCGAAGCGCGCCCCAGGCGCGAGATAGAGGACGCCGTCCGCGTGGTAGGCGGCAGGTTCTTCGACCCGGCTGCCGCGCCGGGACGAGGCGCCGGCCTTGTGCAGCTTCGCGCGTTGGGCGACGAAACGTACCTCGGCGAAGCGCAAGAAGATCAGGCCGAGGATGGGGCCGGAGTACTCTTGCGCCTTGAGCCCCGAGTTGGCGCGGAACTGGTCGGCCGCGTCCGAAAGACGCTTTTCGAGGGTGACTGTGGCGGCGTCTTTCTTAGCGGGTGCGATCCAGCGCAAGAGGGTTTTCCTTGATGCTATGACGGGCTGACCCACTTCATAAAGAGGACCGATTTGAGCGGTGTGCCGCCACGGCTTCCTCGCTTTTCACTATCGTACCGCCAGCACTGAGATATGACCGGCCTCGCCGGGGTGAGGGCTCGGCCGGATCATGATGTCAACGTCCTGATCGAGCGCGGTCAGAAACTCCAGCAGACGCTCCACCGAGAACTGCTCCAGCCGATAATGTTTCAGGGCCGAGACTTTGGGCTGCGGTACGCCCAACAGAGAGGCGATCTCGCGCTGCTTGAGGTTGCGCGCCTTGAGCAGCTCATTGACCGCCAGGGCAAGCCGGGTCTTGAGCTGGCGCTCGGCAGCGTCTGGGTAGCCGAGATCGGTAAAGACGTTGGTCGTTCCGCGGGTGATCGTGGTCATGGTCTGGCTCGTTCGTAATCGGCTTGCGCCCGCTTGAGGCGCTCTGCAATCAACTTCGTGCGCGGCCGCAAACCACCGGATTGCGCCGCTCACCTCGCGCGAACGCTCGGATTCTCCGGGGCCACCTCCTGTTGGGGTCGGTCAGCGCTCGGCTCGTTCCGCCAAGATCTCGTCGGTAGGGATGATCACCCGCGTGCCACCGGGAAGCCGCTGGGCACGCCGGGCGAATCGCCGGTCGTCGAAGGTGTACAGAGCCGTGCAATGTGCGCTGCCTGAGAGGTGCAAAGCGTCCGCGAAGTCCATCCCTTGGGCGGCAAGGGACAGCGCGGTCGCAAGGCGCTCGGCCCCCTCCGTATTCACGTGCGCCAGTCCCAGCAGGTGCTCGAAGACGCCCACGATCTGCGGGGCTTTGAAGCCGTAAAAGGCCCGTAGCACCCACTCAAGCTCCAGGATCACGGTGATGGGCACGAACAGACTGGGACTCTCGGCCATGACCCGACGCGCGATTGGGCGCTGCTTGGCGGCCTGCGGATGGCCCGGATCGTCGACGTAGAACCGGGCGAGGATATTGGTATCAAGGGCGATCATCGTCCTGATTCCGCATCGCTTCGGCGACATCGAAATCCGCCAACCGACGTTCTCCGGGCCGTTCGCAGCGCAAGAGTCCGTACCCGTCTTCCGTACGCGACGGGGGAATGGACTTGCAGAGCCGAACGCGGATGCTGTCGCCTTCCAGCTCGAAGTCCAGTTTGCTGCCGGGGGCGATGCCCAGCCGGTGGCGGATCGCAGCGGGGATAACCACTTGGCCCTTGTCGGACACGGTGACAGTGGACATCAGGCGCAAACCTCTTACACGGTAAGAGGCAGTATACGACGAACAGCAGGTGCGGGAAATGGCATGGCCGCCCGACGCCCCTTCGGAGCCTCAGCCTTTGGGAGCGTGCGAGCGGCTACGCGATTCGGTTGTCGCCTGGCGGCGGCATGGTCCGCGCGAGCGCACGGCCGTTCCAGGGTATGTCCCCGGTCGAGGCGACGCACGCATAGGAGGACGCGAGGTGTAGCGCAGCGAGCTCGTGTGTTTCAAAGACCGCGAACGATGCAATTCGCACGCTCACTGCATCCTCCGTTGGCGGTACGCCCGATCTTAAACCACCCGGTTGCGCCGCTCGCCGCGCTTGAAGGCCTGGATGTTGCGCGCGATCTCCTCGATCAGGCGCTGGCGCGACTGGCGGCTTGCCCAGGCGCAGTGGGGCGTGAGGATCAGATTGGGGATGTCGGGCGCGAGCAGCGGGTTGCCCTGGGTCGGAGGCTCCCGGCTCAGCACGTCCAAGCCCGCGCCGCCGATCGTGCCCTGCCTGAGGGCATCGGCCAGGGCGGTCTCGTTGACGATGCCGCCCCGGGCGGTGTTGATGAGCAGCGCGTCACGCTTCATCAGAGCCAGCTCCGGGGCGCCGATCAGGTTGCGGGTGTACTCGGTGAGCGGGCAGTGCAGGCTGAGCACGTCCACCTCGGCCAGCAGCCGCTGGAGCGGGACCCGGTCCGGCTGGCGCGGACCGCCGGGGCGCTGGGCGATGAGCACGCGCATCCCGAGCGCCTCGGCCACGCGTGCCACGGCGCGCCCCAGCTCGCCATAGCCGAGGATGCCGAGACTCAGCCCGTCGAGCTCCCGGACCGGAAAGTCCAGCAGGCAGAATTGGTCGGCCCGCTGCCAGGCGCCGTCGGCCAGGGCGGTGCGCAGCTCGGCGAGCCGCGTGGTCAGGGCCAGGATCAGCGCGAGGACGTGCTGGACCACCGAGGCGGTGGCGTAGCCGGTGACGTTGGCGACCGCGACGCCAAGCTCCCGGGCCGCGCCGAGATCGACGTTGTTGGTCCCGGTCGCGGCGACGCAGATCAGGCGCAGACGCCGGGCTTGCTGCAGCACTTGCGCCGACAGGACCACCTTGTTGACCACCACCAGATCCGCTTCGGCGATGCGCCCCGGCGTCTCTTGGGGGGAGGTCGCGCGATACAGGTCCCAGCGCGGCCAGGCCGCCCGCAGCGGCTCCAGATCCAGATCCCCGCGGTCGGTGGTGGCCAGATCCAGGAAGGCCGCATGTTGTCGCCCGTCGTCCGACACCGCCCTGTCCTCCGATAGCTGGCAGGGCTGATCATAGCCTCCGGCGACCGCTCCGCCCACCGCCGCCCGCCCCGGGCTGCCGAGAGTCCGCCGGCCCGGGCAATTCGGAGTAGAATCGGAGCCTTCGAGTTTGCCCTTCCCGGGGGCACTTCAGGTCAAGCCCCGTTTCCGCACCATGAGCGCACAGCACCCCCATCGCATCCGCGAGATCCCGTACAACTACACCTCGTTCTCCGATCGCGAGATCGTGATCCGCTACCTGGGCGAGCCCATGTGGCAGCTGATCGAGGAGCTGCGCGGCTCGCGGCGCACCGGCCGCTCGGCGCGGATGCTGTTCGAGGTGCTCGGGGACATGTGGGTGATCACCCGCAACCCCTACCTGCAGGACGACCTGCTGCACGATGCCGCCCGGCGCTCGGGGCTGATCGGCGCCCTGCGCCACCGGCTCGACCAGTTCGAGGCCCGTGCCAACGCCAACCTAATGGCCCTCGAGCTGCTCGCCGCCGCCCGCGGGGCGGTGCAGCGCTTCGAGGACTGGCTGGGCGGCCAGACCGAGCTCAGGCGCCGGGTCGCGCGCGCCCTGGGTCGGGTCACGCGCCGGGACAACATCGACTTCGGCGGCCTGGCGCGGGTCTCCCACGCCACGGATGCCACCGACTGGCGCGTCGAGATGCCCTTCGTGGTGGTGGCCCCCGATACCGAGGAGGAGGTGGCTCCAGTAGTCCGGGCGTGCATCGACTGCGGGCTGACCGTCATCCCGCGCGGTGGCGGCACCGGCTATTCCGGCAGCGCCGTGCCGCTCGACGCCAATTCGGCGGTGATCAACACCGAGAAGCTGGAGACCCTGGGACCGGTCGAGCAGCTGGTGCTGCCGGGGGTCGAAGGCGCCGTGGCGACGGTGCGCGCCGGCGCCGGTGTGGTCACGCGACGGGTCTCGGAGCTTGCCGAGCGCCAGGGGTTGGCGTTCGCCGTCGACCCCACCTCCCAGGACGCCTCCACCATCGGCGGCAATGTCGCCATGAACGCCGGCGGCAAGAAGGCGGTGGCCTGGGGAACCACCCTGGACAATCTGTCCTCCTGGCGCATGGTGACCCCCGAGGCGGACTGGCTGGAGGTGGAGCGTCTCGACCACAACCTGGGCAAGATCCACGAGCAGGCGCGGGTGCGCTTCCGGGTCACCCGCTACGGCCCCGACGGGCACACGCCCAAGGGCGAGCCCGAGCTGCTGGAGATGCCGGGGGCGATCTTCCGTCGCGCCGGGCTGGGCAAGGACGTCACCGACAAGTGCCTGGCCGGCCTGCCGGGCGTCCAGAAGGAGGGCTGCGACGGCCTGATCACCTCGGCGCGCTTCGTGCTTCACCGCATGCCCGCGCACCTGCGCACCGTCTGTCTGGAGCTCTTCGGCACGGACCTGGCCCGGAGTGTGCCGGCGATCGTGGAGATCAAGGATTACCTGGATAGCCTCCCCGACGTGCTGCTGTCCGGCCTGGAGCACCTGGACGAGCGCTATTTGCGGGCGATCCAGTATTCCACCAAGGCGGCGCGCAGGGAGCGCCCCAAGATGGTTCTGCTCGCCGACCTGGCGGGCGATGACGAGCGCGCCCTGGGCGAGGCGGCCTCCCAGGTGGTGCGCCTGGCCAACGCCCGCGACGGCGAGGGCTTCGTCGCCGTCAGCCCCGAGGCGCGCCGGCGCTTCTGGCAGGAGCGGGCGCGCACCGCGGCGATCTCCGCCCACACCAACGCCTTCAAGCTCAACGAGGACGTGGTCATCCCCCTGGAGCGCCTGGCCGATTACAGCCGCGGGGTCGAGCGCATCAACATCGTTCAGTCCATGCGCAACAAGCTCAAAGTCGCCGACGAGCTGCTGGCCTGCCTGGCCGGCGATCTGGCCGAGGCCCGGCAGAGCCCCGACTACGAGGCGAGCGCGGAGAGCACCGCCATCCTCGAGGCCAAGCGCGATGCGGCGCGCGAGGCCGTGGCCCAGGCCAGGGGCCGCTGGCAGCTGGTGCTGGAGCACCTGGACGCCCCGGCCGAGGACCACACCCAGCTGCTCTCGGGCGACGAGACCGCGCTGATCCGCCCCGGCGACAGCCTGCTCGACCTGCTGCTGCGACGCGATCTGGTGATCTCCTACCGGCGCGAGGTGCGCGACCGCCTGGCCGAGATCTTCCGCGGCCAGGACCTGGCCCCGGTACGCCAGCGCCTGCGCGCGATCCATGCCCGCATCCGCGACTCGCGCCTGTTCGTGGCGCTGCATATGCATGCGGGCGACGGCAACGTCCACACCAACATCCCGGTGCACTCCCAGGACTACGAGATGCTGCACGAGGCCGACCGGGTGGTCGACCAGATCATGGCGCTGGCCCGCTCCCTGGGCGGGGTGATCTCCGGTGAGCACGGCATCGGGCTCACCAAGATGCAGTACCTGGACGCCGAGAAGATCGAGGCCTTCGCCGACTACAAGCGCCGGGTCGACCCCGAGGGCCATTTCAACCGCGGCAAGCTGATGCCGGGCTCCGGGCTGGCCAATGCCTATACGCCCTCGCTGCGGCTGGTGCAGCAGGAGGCGATCATCCTGGAGGAGAGCGAGCTGGGGGCGCTCAACGACGATGTGCGCCACTGCCTGCGCTGCGGCAAATGCAAGCCCAAGTGCATGACCCATGTCCCCCGGGCCAACCTGCTCTATTCGCCGCGCAACAAGATCCTCGGTACCGGACTGATCATCGAGGCCTTCCTCTATGAGGAGCAGACCCGCCGCGGACTGTCCGTGCGCCACTTCGAAGAGATGAACGACGTGGCGGATCACTGCACCGTCTGCCACAAGTGCGCCAATCCCTGCCCGGTGGACATCGACTTCGGCGATGTCACCATGCGCATGCGCAAGATCCTGGTGGAGCGGGGCAAGAAGCGCTTCAACCCGGGCACCTGGGCGGCTATGGGCTTTCTCAATGTCAGCGATCCGCGCACCGTGCGGCTGCTGCGCAAGGTGCTGGCCGAGTGGGGTTTTCGCGGCATCAACCTCGCTCATGACGTCGCCCGCCGCCTGGGGCTGCTCGGCCGGCCCCGGCAGGTCCCCGGGGCAACCACCGGGCGGTTGTCGGTGCCCGAGCAGGTGATCGAGCTGGTGCGCCGGCCGCTGCGCGTGGATGTGCCCAGGCAGACCCTGAGGGCTGCCCTCGGAGTGGAAGATGGCCAGACGGTGCCGATCCTGCGCGACCCCCGGGGCGCCGCCGAGGAGGCCGAGTCGGTGTTCTATTTCCCCGGCTGCGGCTCCGAGCGCCTGTTCAGCGACATCGGGCTCGCCACCATCGCCATGCTGTTCGAGACCGGCGCCCAGACCGTGCTGCCGCCCGGCTATCTGTGCTGCGGCTATCCCCAGACCTCGGCCGGCCAGGCCGAGCGCGGGCGTCAGATCACCCTGGAGAACCGGGTGCTGTTCCACCGCGTGGCCAACACCCTGAACTATCTGGATATCCGCACCGTGATCGTCTCCTGCGGTACCTGCATGGACCAGCTGCTGGAGTACGAGTTCGGGGAGATCTTCCCCGGTTGCCGACTGCTCGACATCCACGAGTACCTCATGGAGAAGGGCATAGGCATGGATGCGGTGGAGGGTGTCCAGTACCTCTACCACGATCCCTGTCACACCCCGATGAAGACCTACAACCCGGTCCAGGTCGCCTCGAAACTGGTCGGTAAGCCGGTGCAGCTGTCCGATCGTTGCTGCGGCGAGGCCGGTACCCTGGGCACCGCCCGTCCGGACATCGCCAATCAGGTGCGTTTTCGCAAGGCCGAGGAGCTGCACGCCGGTATCCGCGCGCTCACCGGCAAGGACAAGGCGCGATCCGGCGAGGTCAAGCTGCTCACCTCCTGTCCAGCCTGCCAGCAGGGCCTTTCGCGCTACACGGACGAGACCGGGGTCAGGACCGACTACATCGTGGTCGAGCTGGCCCGACAGCGCCTGGGGGAGGGTTGGCAGGCAAGCTTTCTCGAGCGGGTGAAGCGCGGCGGGGTTGAGCGCGTGCTGCTGTGATGCCGGCACCCGGGCCCGGGCGTCCGGCACCTATACTTCACACAATAAATCGAGTCATGGAGGGTCGAGATCCCATGGGCCCCCTACGCCAGGCCTGGCGGTTCACGACCCGGGTCCTGCTGCTGGTGCTGGCGGTCTCCGCCGGCGCCGCGCCGCCCGGGGTCGCAGCGGGCACTCCGGCCGACGACGGCTACCACCGGGCGCTGTGGGTGGACGGCCGGCACGACAGCTGGTACACGGAATGGTGGTACTTCAACGTCTGCGACGCCGGGAGCGGGGTGCAGGCGATCTTCAGCTACTTCATCAGCAACCCCACGGATCTGCGGGGGCTGGGACAGGTCCAGATGGTCGCCTCGGCGTACACGCCAGACGGTGTCGTCAGCGCCATCGATCTCTACCCCCTGAGCGCGTTCGCAGCGAGTGCCGCCCAGGCGGACGTCGCTATAGGCACCAACACCGCACATATTCAGAACGATGGCAGCTACCTGATCTCCGGGGCCAGCCGGGACCAGCGCCTTGCGTGGAATCTCGTTTACACGCCCGAGTCCGCGCCCTGGCCCGCTGCCGATCGGTTGACTGTCGGGCGCCTTCCCTGGGAGCGGATGTCCTGGCTGGTCGAGATGCCGCGCGCCCGGGTCGTCGGCGAGCTCAGTGTGGATGGCCGCCGCTACGCCATCGACGCACCCGGCTACCACGACCACAACTGGGGCGAGTGGATTCCGACCGACGGGCTGTGGAACTGGGCCCAATTCTCCGACGAGCGTCTCGATCTGGAGGTCGGCGACTTCATCGGCAAGCCGGTCGGTGTAGTCAGCCTGGCCCTCGACGGCGAGCGCAGTGTTTTCGGCCCGGATCAATACCGGCTCAGTCACACGCGCTGGGCCTGGGACCCGCAGAATCGCCTCTTCTATCCGTCTGAGTCCCGGCTCACTGCCGACAACGGGAGCCTCCGGGTCGAGGTCAGCATGGCGGTCCTGCAGGACGGGCCGCTGCGGGGCGACCTACCGCTCCCGCTCAAGGATCTCATCATCTATGAGCAGCCCGCCGCCTACCAGGGCCGGGTCTTGGAGCGGCGGTCCGGCCCGGACGCGCGCTGGCGTGTGAAGGCTTGGATACAGGGGACGGGCTTCAAGGAGTGGACCGCAAAGCACTATTAGCGCGCCTGCGGCGCGCCGATGCCAGCGGTCATCACCCGGGGGCCGAGCGGCGGGCCGGCCCTAGCGTCCCCCCGGAAACGCGTATCTCGACGGGGATCGGCTGAGCCGGCTCGGCGGTGGCGCGCAGCTGGGCGACGCTGACGCTGAAGCTGGGCGGCGCGGCCAGGCTCCACTTGCTGCAGCCGTAGAAGTCCAGCTCCTCCGGCACTGAAGGGAAGCGCCCGCAGTTGAAATAGCGCCAGTAGAAGCTGCCGTAGCCTTGGCAGTGGCCGTTCTCGCTGCTCAGCATGGGGCAGGCGTGGCCCAGGGGCTTGCAGCAGTTGGCGCAGTCGCCGCACGAGCGCCCGTGCGGCCAGTCGCTGCGGCGGGTAGCCAGGGCCGGGTCCGGGGCGCAGCGTGGCTCGGCGGTCAGCGGGACGGCGAACATGAACGCCTTGCCGGTGCTCAGCATGGCGTAGAACAGCTTCAGACCATGCGGCAGCAGGCCCAGTCCCGGTTTCAGATGTCTCCAGAAACGCCAGTCACCCAAGAAGCACCAGGTCATCAGCGGCGCGGTGACAAAGCCGCCAACCAGGGTCAGGACCGAAAGCACCATATACGCGATGAAGAGGATGCGGGCGACGGCCCAGCGCAGTCGCTGGGCGGCTGTGGGTGGAAGGCTCGCTTGTGGCATGAACGATTCCTGTCGGAGGCTCTATACTGCGCTCGTTTCCGAGGTTGCGTGCGGGTACGCCTAGGATACAGGAGCAGCCGCCATATGGTCAGCCAAATGCGACGCGGGGGGAAGTCCACCGGCTCCCGCGGCGAAGGTTTCGTCGATCCGAGGTCAACAGCCAGATGATTACGTCACGATCTGCATGGGGGGCATTCGCGGCCTCGGCCCTGGGCTTGGAGGGTGCCGCGGCGTATTTCCAATATGGCCTGCATCTCGAGCCCTGTGTCCTGTGCATCTACCAGCGCACGGCCGTTCTTGGCCTGCTCATCGCCGCTCTGATCGGCCTGATCGCCCTGGCTCGGCGCTGGCTGCGTGCATTGGCCTACGCGCTCTGGGGCGTCAGTGCCGGCTGGGGCCTGTCTCTGGCGGCGAAGCAGGCCGGCATCCAGCTCGGGGTGATCAAGCCGGCGCTCGGCTGCAGCTTCGACGCGGACTTTCCGAGCTGGGCCAAGCTCGACCAGTGGCTGCCCTGGATGTTTCGCCCGACCGGGTACTGCGACGAGATCCAGTGGCAGTTTCTGGGCCTGAGCATGTCTCAGTGGATGGTCGGCATCTTCGTGGCCTACCTGATTGCGCTGGCCATGGTGCTCCTGGCCGAGATCCGCTCATCGGCGCGCGGCGTCAGCAGGCTATGAGCGCGGGCCCGCCCCGGCCGAGCCGGCCTCCCTGTATCCCGAGGGTGTAGACCATGCGAATCCTTCATACCATGCTGCGCGTGGGCGACCTCGAGCGCTCCATCCACTTCTACACCGAGGTCCTGGGCATGAGGCTGCTGCGCCGCAAGGACTACCCCGAGGGCAATTTTACGCTGGCCTTTCTCGGTTATGGCGCGGAGTCAGAGCAGGCCGCGATAGAGCTCACGTATAACTGGGGCGTGGAGCAGTACGATCTGGGCACCGGTTACGGCCACCTCGCTCTGGAGGTGGACGATGTCTATCGGGCCGCCGAGGAGATCAAGCGTCGCGGTGGCAAGGTGGTCCGTGAGGCGGGGCCGATGAACGCCGGCACGACGATCATCGCCTTGGTGCAGGATCCGGACGGCTATCCCGTTGAGCTCATCGGGGCCCGCTGAGCGCCCCTGGCGGACCCGAGCTCGGGGGCGAGGGCGCGAAACGGGGCCGGCCCCCGACCGGCGCGGCGGCGGCGCCGCTCGACTGTGTCTCGGAGCACGCCGGCGCCTTGGGTCATAGAGTGCTTTGGTCGATCGGGGTGCGCCGCCTGCGCCACGGGGCGACGGATTGCCGAGCCGCCCGGGCTCGCGCCATGGCGCGACCTCATCCCCCGCAGGGTCTAACAGGAGCCGTCGATGAAAAAGGGCCCCGGCTTGTTGCTGTTGATTGTCGCTGCAGTGATCGCATGGCAGCTATGGCGGTGCAGCCCCGATCGACCGACGACCTATGGCTCCCCCGCAGCGCCAGGGGCTGCGGGGGAGAGCAGCTCGGCGCCGCCGCCCACGCCCGAGGAGGAGGCGGCGCGGCGGGCGCGCATCGAAAGTGCGCTCCGCGGGGGCGCGGGACGGCTCTGACCAGGCATGCCCCTTGCCAGCCGGGCGGCGGTCCCCATTCCTGGGCCGCACGGTTGGGGGTGCCCCCCCATCCGTGTTACTCTGGCGGTTATTTTGTATCAGATGCGTCCCGAGACGAGTCATTCCGGGGCGCTTCAGGCTCGCCTGGGCTCTTCAGGCCCGGAGGTCAGGGGCGCAGCAGCCGAGCCAAGCCGCTTTCGACAGACCGGCGCCCGAGCCGGCGCATTTCGAGCAGTCACGACCACCACGGAGACATCGCGGGTATGCAAGCCACACAGCTCAAGATCCTGGATATTGCCGAGAGTACTGTCGCAGAGCCGAGCAGCACCGGGTTGCGCTACCAGGTCGCGTCCGTGGACAAGACGGCGGGGCCGGCCGGCTCGGACGGCGACGACTGGTACTGCTACGTGCTCAAAGGCGGACGCTCCCCGATCAGGGGCTGGCGACGGGGCACCCTCCATGAGGTCCAGGCCTACGCTGGACGCTGCGCTGATGAGCTCAACGAGCGCTCCAGCGGCAAGCGGCGCTCGCCCTGGGCGCCCCAGCGGTCGAAATAGCGCGCCCGCCGCCTGATCGGTCGAGCGTTTGCAACGCTCCATCCCCGAAGCTGTACCCCGACACCTGAGGCGCCTCGCTGGGGGCGCAACAAAAAAGGCCGGGCCGAATCGTTTCGGCCCGGCCTTTCCCTGCCATCGAATCACGTCCGGACGCTGCCGGACGCGCTCTGTTTACTTGGTGGCAGGGGCCGCAGGGGCCGCGGGAGCAGCGGGCGCGGCGTAAGCGCCCGGATAACCGCCGTAGGCGCCCGGATAACCGCCGTAGGCGCCCGGATAACCGCCGTAGGCGCCCGGGTAGCCGCCGTAGGGGCCGCCCCAGCCGCCGTACGGATAGCCGCCGTAGCCGTAGCCGTAGCCCCGGCCATAGCCGCGCCCGTAGCCGGAGCCGGAGCCGTGGCCGCTCATCGACATGTCGAAGTCGCCGCTGCCCCAGCCGTCGCCCATCCAGTCGTCACCGTAGCCCCCACCATTGTTCCAGGGGCCACCGCCCCACCAGGCGTTGGCGTTGAAGGACACGCCGGCGAGGCCGACCAGTGCCGCAAGACCTGCGGTTTTGATCATTTTGGTCATATTACCCTTCCTGTTGCTATAGAGGTCGAATTGACAAGATTCCGCGAACAGAATCTCCCGGCGGGAGACGCTGGCTGCCCGCTCTCCAGCTGGCGAAGAGAGGACTATCCGGGACGAGCCGCGCGTCACGTGTCTCACGGCGACCCCAGGGGGGGGCCAGGCATCCATGGGCACGCAGGTACGGGCCGAGGGCCCCAGCTAATACGGCTCATCACGTCTGCTTAGCGCAAATCCGGCTTTCCGCCGGGAGGCCGAGTCGAGCGCCGACCCCGGACGGCCTCGCGAGTATATCGGACTAATGAGCTGGCAACACAGGTTTTTCTGGGCCGGGGCAGGCCGCCGTGCGTCGAGGACGATTGGCCGGGGCTGGCTCCCCTGGGGGTGCCCGCAATCGGCCCGCCGCTTGGCGCGATGGATCAGACGCACCCGGTCGGCTTGGGCAGGCCGCCATACTTGGTGATAGGCTTCATCGGCCCGGTCTTCCAGATCTTGAAGAGCAGTTTCTGGTCCTCGCCCAGATACTTGGCGAACTTGCGAATCGGCGGTACCACCGACTCCTCATCGTAGTACTCCCGGGCCTTGACGATCTGGCCCCACATGGCGTCGTCGATCGCCACGCCGTCGGCCTCCGCCATGGCGCGCCCGATCTCGGGCGTCCAATCGCCCATGTTGACCAGGTAACCGTCTCCGTCTCTGTCTGGTATCTGCACGCTCATCACCACACTCCCACAAAACCAAGTTGAAGAATAAGGTATTGATCCAAGCAGAATTAGGCCGACCGACGGGATTTAAACCATCAGGATTACGAGGATACGCCGGGATTGGCGGACCGCTCAGCGCAGCCAGCCGCCCACCACCTGAACCGGCGCGGGTGTGCCTGCCGATTGGACCCAGGCAACCACCGCGCCACGCGCTGGCTCCGGCCGGACTCGGGGCAAGGCGAGGGTCCACTCGGGCGCGTCCCCTGCCCGTGCCTGGGGGGCGCCTGCCCAGCCGAGCACCACAAAGTCTTCGGCCAGGGAGCGCCCGCGGTTTTCGCCGGCGCGGACCGCGGTGTGAATGCCGCTGCCGAGCAGTGCCAGGTGCGCCTGCCAGGGCCCGGCTCCGGCGCCCCTTCCCGGCACAAATCGAACCCGAGCCTCGGACCCGTTCAGCTCAATACGGAGCTTACCGGGCACGCCTGTAGCGATCGGGAGCGCGGCGCCCTGCCGCCAGTCGAGCCACTCCTTCCCCGCCACCAGAACCCCGGGCGTGTAAACGACCCGCAGCGCGCCGGCGCGTCGGTAGTCCTCCTGCCGGGCGTCGAATCGGCGCGAAGAGAAGACATCCTGCCAGCCCAAATCGTTCCAATAGGCCACGTGCCAGGCCATGGGAGCGAAGTCGCGCCAGAGCCCCGGATCGGCGACGAGCCCGCTTAGCCACCGCTCGGCGGGGGGGCAGCTGCTGCAACCTTCGGAGGTAAACAACTCCACCGAGCTGACCGCTTGCGGGCCGCTCTCGAGCACCACCGGCTCGGCCTGCGCTATGCAGACCCAGAGTCCCAGCAAGCACCCCAGCATAGCAGGTCTCATATCCAGATCTCCAAGCGGTTGAGGAGCAAGGCGGTTGCCAGTATCCTGACCGGATCGCGCCGCGCTATCTTTCAGGGTCGGACCTCCGGGCGCGCCGGTCTGGTCAGCGCCCGATCTGCTGAGGTAAGCTCTCGCTCAGCACTGGGGGCGGCCGCAGGGGCCGCTCGGGGGGCCCGACCCGGCCCGATCGCTCGGGGGCTTGCAGGGGTGGAATGGAAGAAACGGGGTATTCAGCTCAAGTCACTGAGACCGGACGATCCGGGGCATCTCATGTTGTGCGAGGAGGTAGTCCGATTGTCTTCGTTGGGCGATGAGCCGTTCCTCGATGCTTTGGAAGACGAGCCGATCGAGGAGGATCCGCCCCTCGACCTGCCCGAGCTGATCCGGAAAGAGCTCGAAGCGGCCCTCCGGCTACTCGACGACGCGATCGCGAGTGCGGGATCGGACGCCACGCACGAGACCGACGGGCAGCCCTGATCTCGGCGTCGCTCGTAGCCGATGGCGAGGCCGAGGATCACGCCTGAGATGGCGTGCTCGACGGTAGCTTCAGCCCCCGGGCCGGGCGCAATGTCCGAGGCGGGCGCGGTAGCGGGCGCTCCGCGAGTGCCAGGCTGTCGGCAGGCTACCTGCCCAATCTCATCTCCGTCTCAAGATGTCACGCCAGCATGCACGCGCTCCGGCTGCCGGTGCCCTGGGGCTTGTCGGGGGTGACGCTGTTTGTGTCGACGGGCCCGAGGGGTGCGCCCCTCGGGCCTTGCGCGGCGACTTAGCGGCTGCCTCCGCACTCAGTGCTCGTGCTCCTCGCGGAAATGCTTATGGCAGCCCTTGCAGGCATCGCCCACCGCCTTGAAGCCCTTGTCGATCGCTCCCCGGTCGCCCTGCTCCACGGCGGCCAGGTAGGCATCCACGCTGTCGTGCAGTTTGCCCGCAGCCGCTTTGAAGTCGTCGGGCTTGGACCAGACCTCCGCCTTGGCCTCGGTCTCCCCGAAATCCGTCCCTGTAGGGAAGAGCGCCGGGATGTCCCGGGAGAGCGACTGCAGGGCCTGGGCCAGCGTCTTGAGATCGGGGCCGAAGCCCAGCCCGTCTCGGATCTGTCCGACGCTGGCGCCGGCCAGCCCGGCCATCGCCTTCATCAGGTTCTGCCGGTATTTGATCGCCGGCTCGATCTGGTCGATCCCCAGATCGGCCGCGGAGGCGCTGGTCAGCGCCCCGGCGCCGATCAGCATCAGGGTGGTCAAGGCGTAAAGTCCGGGTCGGTTCGTGGGGGTCATGACGGACGATCCTCCGATTGGCACGCGGTTGTGGAGCCGCCCATTCAAAATAGAGGGCCGGTCGCGGGGCATCAAGGCGATCTGCCGGCGACGCCGACGCAGGATTCCGGTAGATTACGCCCACTCTCGCCCCGGAATCGGTCATGACCGCCGCCCACAAGGACCCAGAGTCGCTGGACATCCTGATCGGTGTGGTGACCTTCCGCCGCCCGATCATGCTGGCGATGCTGCTGGACAGCCTTGCTAGCCAGTCGCTGGTCGGAAAGGGACCGTCCATCGAGCTCTGCGTGGTCGACAATGATGCCGAGCGCAGCGCTGCCGTCGTGGTCGACGCCAAGACACCCGGCCTGCCATTTTCTGTGACCTACCTCTGCGAGCCCAGGCGCGGCATCCCCTTCGCACGCAACCGCGTCCTGGAGCACGGACTCGAGCGACAGGCGCTTTGGATCGCGTTCATAGACGATGATGAGACAGCGGCTGAGGATTGGCTGGAGTCGCTCCACCGGATAGCCCGGGAGGCCGGTGCCGATGCGCTCCAGGGGCCGGTACGCTATGTCGCCCAGGCGGGCACCCCGCGCTGGCTGACCGAGGATCTGGATGCGCGCAGTTGCCGAATGACCCGCAGGCGCGAGGCCTCGCCCAAAGCCAAGCTGTCCACGCGCAACCTGCTGATGTCCACACGTCTGGCGTCCGAGCTCGGACTGCGCTTCGACGAGAGCTTCGCCCTGAGCGGCGGCAGCGATATCGACTTCTTCTACCGGGCGCACCTGCTCGGGGCGAAGAATCTCTGGACCAATCGCGCGCTGGTCACCGAGATGATTCCCGCGGCGCGCCTCTCGCTGGGCTTTCAGCTGCAACGGGCATTCCGCTCTGCCGCCGGCACCACCCACTCGAGGTGCCGGATCCACGGACTGGCTCCGACCCTGGCGCGTACCGTCCCGAAGGTCCTGGGGCGTGTGATCGCGGGACTTGCCCTGGTGCCGCTGACGCCATTGAGTCGGCGCCTCGGGCTCAAGGGGCTGCGCTCCCTGGCGTCCGCGGTAGGCCATGTCGCGGGGCTGGCGGGGCGTACCGGCGAGCAGTACAGCCGCATCCAGGGGTTCTGATCCAGATGCTCAGGGGAGGCGCCGAGGCTCCCAGAGTGCCCGGAGCAGGTGCTTGTGGGTGTTAATGTCGGATTTTCTCGCCTGCTCAAAGCCACGCTCACGCATCTCTTCGGGCACGTCGGCGCGGATGATGTCGACGACCTCGGACAGGGAATCGTACAGAAAACCGCTCGCGCCGACGTATTGGCGCAGGTCGGGACGCAGATTCGGGACGCACACGCCCAGCCCTGCCGCCTGGGCCTCGGCCACTGCCATCGGCCAGCCCACGGTGTTATAGGCCTTGCTGCCGGTGTAGACCATCCATTGGTGGCGCTTGTACTCGGCCGGCATGCGGTCGGGCTCGACGGTGGGCAGGATCTCGATCGGGCGGCCCTTGTGCTCGTTGTAGGCCTGGATCGTTTCGGTCTGGTAGCCGATGCTGTATAGCCTGAAAGGCCGCTCGCGCACCATCTCGCCCAGATCGACGAAGTCCTCCATCCGCTTCTTGGGGATGCAGGCCCCCATATTGATCACGCCGTCGCCGTTGGGCGCCGGGTCGTAGAAGCGATCGAAGGCGACGACCGGGAAGCAGTCGTGGATCTTGTCCGCAGCAACCCCGGCCTGCTCCAGGCGCGCGCGGGCGAATGGATAGGTGAGCACCCCCAGGCACTCGGGCGCGTTGATCTGGCTGACCACCTGCTCGGGCGCGAAGCCCCGGAAGTTCGGGCGGCCTTTCATCCACTTGATGAGCGCGTCCACCCGGCTGAGCCGCTCGTCGGTCCCGAGGATGTCGAACGAATGGCCCCGCACCGTGTAGGGCACGCCGGTCTTGGTGGCGAGCCGGTGCATCACGGGGGCCATGTTGAGCCAATGGGTGTGCAGCACTTGGGGCTTGAACGAGCGGATCCGCTCGACGATAGCGCCCAGTCGTGGCTCGGTGTGGTAGTGCTGGCGGGTCTGGTAGGGGAGATTCGCCTTCTTGAGCGCCACCACGTCGATCTCGTAGTCGCCGGCCAGCGCCTCGACCTCGTTCTTGATGTAGGTCTGGGACAGCTGCGGGAAGGTCCAGAGGACATAGAGCACCCGCATCTTCTTCCCGCCCGAAGCGGTAGCCGCCATACGTTCCTCCCCGAGAGCTCGCTGCGCTTCTGATCCGTTGCTGTCCCAACGATGGCCCGTGCACTGCCGCCCCGGCGGGACGGCTCAGTATGCCAGCAATCCCCGTGCCTTCACACTCTGCGCCTCGCGCGTTTGGGCGTCGGTCGGGCCGTCGCGCCGAGCACGATGTTGGCGACGCGGGGCGGGTCGGGCGCTGCAAGCAGGAGCTTGGCGGGAAATGCGGGCCAGATACCGTGCCTGAAGCCGGCGGGTGAGATGCCCCGCGTGCCGGGGTCAAATGGCTCCGGAATGCCCGCTTGCCTGGGATGCAAGACAAATCCGCTGCGTGGCGGTAGGATCTCGCCTGGATCGCCCGCCGTGCTCGACCCCCCACGCGGATGAATTTCCCACCCGGAGCGTCTCCGGCGGTCCCTATACAAGCGACTACACCAGAGGAGATGTGAATGAAAAATCTCGTGCCCGCCCTGCTGCTCGCCGCCCTGCTGCCGCTGCCGGCCCTCGCCGCGTCCGAAGCCCAGACCCCGGACGTCGCGGACGGCTTCATGAAGCAGTTCGATACCAACAAGGACGGCAAGGTCAGCGCCGACGAGTTCAAGAAGCCCCAGCTGGATGCCATGGAGCACCAGATCGACAAGCAGTTCCAGTACATGGATAAGGACCACAACGGTGGGGTGGATAAGGCCGAGGTCGAAACATTCGCCAACGAGCTCCACCAGCGGATGAAGCAGATTCAGGAAGAACACAGCAAGTCGTCCGATACCGGCAAGTAGCCGCCGGGCGGCCGTCCGCCCCGTTCCCGGCACGCGGGGCCCGCTACGGCGGGTCTCCGCGTCTGCTCACTGTCCCACCCGCACCAGCAGCACGTCGCGGGACGCGGCATTGGATGCCCGCCTGTTCTGGGTCAGTCGTGGCCGGACAAACACCGAGGTGAGTAATCGGGATCGAATCCCGGGGGCTCCCCCGGGGTCCGGACTGTTCCGGAGCCAGCTTGTCGGACCGGATTCTCCAGGGCGCCTATGCCCTCGATCTCGACCCTGACCCGATCCCCGGGTGCAAGGAACACCGGGGGCCGGCGGGTGAAGCCCACCCCGGCCGGTGTGCCGGTCAGGATCAGGGTGCCCGGCAGCAGCGTGGTGTCCCGGCTCAGAAAGCTGATCAGGCGCGCCACCGGGAAGATCATGTCGGCGGTATTGCCGTCCTGCATCGACTGGCCGTTGATCTGGCAGCGCACCGCCAGAGCCTGCGGGTCCGGCATCTCGTCCCGGGTCACCAGGGCCGGCCCCAGCGGGCAGAAGCTGTCGAAGCTCTTGCCCCGAACCCACTGACCACCCCCGCCGTGCCTTTGCCAGCGCCGGGCTGAGATGTCGCAGGCGCAGGTGTAGCCGAGCACGCAGTCCAGCGCTTGGGCCTCGGACAGGTCCCTGGCGGTGCGCCCGATCACGACCGCCAGCTCGGCCTCGTAATCCACCTCGGGTCCGCGCTCGCAGGCCGCCGGCAGCACGATGGGCTCGCCTGGCCCGATTACCGTGGTGGTCGGTTTCATGAACACCACCGGGCTGGCCGGCAGGGCGGCCCCGGTCTCCTCGGCGTGGGCCCGGTAATTGAGCCCGATGCAGAAGATGTTGACCGGGTCGATCGGCGCGAGCAGCCGCTCGACCACTGTCTCGACGCCGGTCGGGCGAAAACCACCGAGCCATGAGCCGGTCAGCAGCGCTGCACGCGATCCGGAGCCGAGCGGGGTCCCATGCCGGATCGCTCTGCTCGCGTCCAGAAAGCGGATGAACTTCATGGCGCCGTGCCGCTAAGGGTGTCCGTACAGGAGAGAGCAGGCGATGATGGCGCCGGCGATGCCGGCCAGGTCGGCAGTCAGGCCCGCTGCCAGGGCGTGGCGGAAGCGCCGGACCTGGATGGCGCCGAAATAGACCGCCAGCACGTAGAAGGTCGTCTCGGTCGATCCCTGCAGGGTGCTCACCAGATAGCCGACATAGCTGTCCGGCCCGATGGCCGGATTCTGGATCGTGGCCGCCAGCACGCCGTAGGCCCCGGATCCGGACAACGGACGTAGCAGGGCCATGGGCAGGGCCTCGGCCGGCAGTCCCACCAGGGCCGTGTAGCGCCCAATCGCGCCGACCAGCAGATCCAGTGCCCCGCTCGCCCGGAACATGGCCACGGCCACCAGGATGGCCACCAGGTAGGGAATGATGCGGATCGCCACCTGGAAGCCATCGCGGGCGCCCTCGACGAATACCTCATAGACGCGTACCCCGCGCAGCGCGCCGAAGCCGAGCAGCGCGATCATGAGTCCTGGCACCACCCAGGGGCCTATGACCGTGCCGAAGGCGACCGTCACGGGGATCAGGGCGGCGATGGCCAGCAAGCTGGCATAGGATACCCAGGCCGGGTAGGCGCGGGAGGCGTCCTCGGGGAGCGCCGGGTGCTCCTCCACCGACGCGGGCTCGTCGTCCACCCGGTCGTCGCCCGCGCTCGCGGGCAACGGAGAGAACCTCTGGTAAAGCTTGGTCGCCAGGATGGCCACGGCGGTGGAGCAGAAGGTGGCGAACAGCGTGGTGGGCAGGATGCCGGCGGGATCGGCGGACCCGGCCGAGGCGCGCAGCGCAATCACCCCGGTGGGCAGCAGCGTCACCCCTGAGGTATTGATCGCTAGAAACAGCGCCATCGCGTTGCTCGACGTGCCCTTGTGCGGGTTGAGCTGCTCGAGCTCCTGCATCGCCCGGATGCCGAACGGGGTCGCGGCGTTGCCGAGCCCCATGGCGTTGGCCGACATGTTCATGATCATCGCCCCCATGGCCGGGTGGTCGGGCGGCACATCGGGGAACAGCCGGACCATGAGCGGGCGCACCAGCCGGGCGATGATGCTCAGCAGGCCGCCGGCCTCCGCGACCTTCATCAGGCCGAGAAACAGCGCCATCACCCCGACCAGGCCCAGGGCCAGGGTCACCGAGTCCTTGGCCCCAGTGATCATCGCTGCGGACAGGGCTTGCATGGGGGCCTCTGCGGCTGTTGTCAGCGGGACCCAGATCAGCTCGCGATAGGCGCTGACCGCAAAGGCGATTAGAACGATGCCGAGAAAGATGGGATTCATACGGATCCGGGTGGACGCTATAGTGTCGAGGGTAAGCCGCGCCCCATGCTACGATCCCGGACGCCTTGGGGCCAGTGCGTTGCGCCGTGATGGGGGGCGCCTGGGAGGGAGATCCCTGCGGCCCAACCCAGCCGGCGGGCGCGCCACGCTCAGCCTCGGCGGTACCATCACCGCCGCCAACGGCACCGCGATGGATTCGGATACCAACGACCCCCTCGCCCCCTACGCCCCCTACGCCCCGAACAACAGCGTCGGCGAGGAGCAGGCCCTCCCCAATCCTGTGGTGGTCGGCGGCTATGTCACCGATTCCGCCACTGGGCGGGCTTCCCGGGGCGACCGCTTTGCCAATGCCGCAGACCGCGATGACCGCTACCGGGTCACGCTGACAGCTGGCCAGGCGATCAGGCTGCAGATAGCCGATTGGAGCAACAACGCCAACGATCTCGATCTCGATCTCTATCTCGATCCGCCCGGCTCCACGGACTGGGTCGATTTCTCCCTGGGCTTCGGGGACAGCGAGGCGCTCATTGCCCCCGCCGACGGGGTCTACGACATCCGCGTCGATGCGTATGCCGGGCGCTCCAATTACGTGCTGAGCGTCGGGGCACCCAGCGGAGCAGACTTGCCCTCCGGGTACCGTCTGAGCAGCGCGTTCGTGCCGGGAGAGCTGATCGTTCGCTTGCGTGACGGCTCGACCGCGCCGGTGCGGGGGCAGGGCCTTGCTGGGCGCGTGCGGGCCGCGGGTCACGGGGGGCGGGTAAGGAGATGCCCCGCCGCAGCGGGGGCATCCCGCCAGATGGTCCCGCGATCAGAAGGTCCACTTGGCCGACAGCAGGGCCCGGGCGCTGCACACGTCGGTGCACTCGCTCTTGCTGAGGTCGGTGTCGGTGTAGGCCAGCTCCAGGTCCACGGGACCCACGCTCTTGGTCAAACCCAGCTTCCAGTCGGTGTAGTCGGTGCCGGCGTCGAAGTCGTAGTAGCCCAGGTGCGCACCCGCCCCGAAGCCCCCGCCGATGTCAAAGCTCAGCGCGCCCTCGTAGTAGGTGTTGTCGTTGTCGAAGTCGTGGGAGACCTTCACCGAGCCCGGGCCGTAGCCCAGGCCCACATAGCCCTCCCCGAAGTTCAGGCTGGTCTCGCCGGGGTAGGTGTACTCGATGTAGCCGAGGTCGTAGCTCAGCCCGGCCGCCTTGCCCGAGTAGCCCCCATAGACGTCGGCCTCGACATCGGCCGCCGAGCCGAAATCCACATTCGAGCCCCAGACCCCCACATAGATCCCGCTGGCATGGCTGTAGTCCAGGCCGAAGCTGGCCGCGAAGTCCTCGTTGGACTGGGACACCCCGCGCCAGACGTAATCGGTGGTCAGTCCGATATTTCCGCTCAGGTCGGCCATCGCCGGGGCCACCGCCCCTGCCAGGAACAGACCGCAGACCGCAGCACTCATCTTTCGAAGCTTCATTTTTCAGTCCTCTATCAATCACGCACATGAAACGCTCCGCGATGGTCACGCGGAGCGCTTGATACGACGGAGCTTTGTTTCGGCCACGCCCCGAGCCCCTTGGCATGTCTTGACCGAGGCCCTGACCGCCCGGGGTTTTGTTACAGGCGCGCGTATAATAACCCGGGCCCGGACGCTTTCAATTAGCCCGGATCGACCGCTTCATTCAGAAATGGCAAGTGCGCGCTGTGCGCCATGTCAAGGTTTCTAACAGCGCGGTCAGAGGGTCCAGGTCGAAGCTGCGGCGCAAGTCGCCGGTGGTCGGCGCCCGCGATGCCGGCGTGTCGAAACGATCCGCGAGCGCGGCCCACCGTTTCCCGCCACCGATGGACTCAGGGCTCCCGGGGGCAGTCGGGACAGAGCCTAGCGTAGAGCTCGGCGTCCTCGGCGCCGAAGCAGCAGGCGACGACGCTGTCGAAATCCGCGGCGGCAGCCCTCATGGCGGCCAGCGCGATCGCTGCGGCGGCCTCCGCGGGATAGCCGTATACCCCGGTGCTGATCGCTGGGAAGGCGATGCTTCGCAGGCCTGTCCGGCGGGCCAGCTCGAAACAGCTCTGGTAGCAGCGTGTCAGGGTCTGGGGCTCACCCTGGTTGCCACCGTGCCAGACCGGCCCCACGGTGCTGATGACCCAGCGGGCGGGCAGACGGAAGCCGGGACTGATACGGGCCTGGCCGGGCGCGCAGCCACCGAGCCGCAGATTGTATTCGCGAAGCTGCGGGCCGGCGGCGCGGTGGATGGCTCCGTCGACGCCGCCGCCGCCGAGCAGGCCCGGGTTGGCCGCGTTGACGATGGCATCGACCGCCAGGCTGGCGATGTCGCCGAGCACGATGCGTATCCGTCCCATGGCCGTCGCGGATTGTCCCCTGCCTCCCAAGACCTTAGGATGAGCCGCCCGAGGATGCAAATGGCCCTTTTGTCTTGACCAGTCTTTTGCTGATCTCGCTGCTGCTCGCTGTCGCCTGGTTCTGGCTGGACAGTCTGCGCGCGCGGGAGCTGGCGACCGGTGTCGCGGCCGCGATGTGCGGACGGCGAGACCTGCAGTTTCTCGACCAGACCGTGGCGCTGGCTCGCTTCGGACTCGGGCGCAGCGCCCGGGGCTTGCGTCTGCGCCGCGTCTATCGCTTCGACTACAGCGAGGAGGGGGTCGGGCGGCATACCGGACACCTGGTCATGTTGGGCACCGCCGTGGAAGAATTCAGCCTGGGACTGCCGAGTGCGCCCGCAGGGACAGCCGATGGCGCGCCCGCGGACAGTGCCTCGCCACGCGATCACCCCAAGGTCATCCCGTTCCGGCGCCGGGAGCCCTGATCATTTCACCACCTTGAGGCTGGGACGGCCTTCGCCGCCGGGCCTGGGCGGCTCCGGCTCGTCGTCCGGCGAACCGCCGGACTCCGCAGGCTCCTCCGGAAACAGCATGCCGCGGCCATTCTCCCGGGCGTAGATGCCAAGCACGGCTTTGGGAGGCACCCGCACCGCCATGGGCACCCCGCCGAAGCGCGCACTGAAGGTGATCAGCTGGTTGCTCAGGTCGAGCCCGTGGACCGCGGTGGGGCCCACGTTGAGGATGACCCGGCCGTCCTCGACGTAGGCTTGCGGCACGACGACGTCCTCGGCCCTGGCGTCCACCATCAGGTGAGGGGTCAGACCGTTGTCGATGATCCATTCGTAGAAGGCGCGGATCAGGTACGGGCGGGTCGGGGTCATTGCGGCTCGTTGGCGCCTGTCGGAGGTCCGTGGCTCAGCCTCGCATCTCCCGCTCGGGCTCGGTGAGGCTGCGCACGAAGGAGTCGCGCTTGAACATCCGCTCGCAATAGCTCTGGATCGCCTTTGCCTGCGGTGGCAGCTCCACCCCGAGCGACGGCAGCCGCCACAGAAGAGGGGCGATGCTGCAATCCACCAAGCCGAGCTCGTCGCTCATGAAGAACGCCTTGGCACCGAAGATCCCCGCGCTGCGGATCAGACTCTCCCGAAGCTGCTTGCGGGCAGTCTGCACCTCCCTGCCGCCGGCGAGAATGAGACTCATCAGCCGGTACCAGTCGTGGTCGACGCGAAACAGGTACAGCCTGGCGCTGGCCCGCGACACCGGGTCTACCGGCAACAGGGGAGGATGGGGGAAGCGCTCGTCCAGGTACTCCATGATGATGCGCGATTCATACAGGACCAGCTCCCGGTCGACCAGCACCGGCAGGGTGCCGTACGGATTGAGGTCCATGACATCGCCGGGCAGATCCTGGGGGTCCGCATCGACCACGTCCACCGTTATGTTCTTTTCCGCCAGGACCAGGCGTACACGGTGGCTGTACGCACTCCTGGAATTGGAGTACAGGGTCATCACTGATGGCTTGCTCGCAGCTGCCGCCAAAGACTTCTTCCGTCGTCGAGCCTGCACCGGGGCGGCGGACACGGCTCCGGGTGCCGAGCTAAGGGCGGCCGAACGCCACCGCGAAACGGGCGGCGGAGCCGCACCGGCGCGAGCGCCGCGGACTCGTGAGTCGGTTCGGCTCCCATCCAACGAAGAAGGGGCGCACAGTATAACTCAAAAACTGCGCGCCCCCCCGGTTGCTGGTGATGCTGGCGGTCTCAGTGGATGTCGCGCCAGTATTCCTTCTTCAGGAGGTAGGCGATGATCGTGAAGATCAGCAGGAAGATGATCACCTTCGTGCCGAGGCTGCGGCGCTCGACCTGCACCGGCTCGCTCGTGTAGGTGAGGAAGGTCACCAGATCGCGCACGACCTGGTCGTACTGCGCACCGGAGAGCTTGCCCTTCATGCCGTCGGCAGGCGCCTCGAAGCGCTCGAACACCTTGTGGGTGTAGCCCTCCTCGTTGGTCTCTTCCTTGAACGCGGCGGTCTGGAAGCCCTGCAGGTCCCAGAGGACGTGGGGCATGCCCACGTCCGGGAACACGAGGTTGTTGACGCCCATGGGGCGCGAGGCGTCCAGGTAGAAGCTGCGCAGGTAGGTATAGAGCCAGTCGGGCCCGTTCTTGCGGTTGCGGGCGACCAGCGACAGGTCCGGCGGGGCCTTGCCAAACCAGACCTCCTGGTCCGCCGGCCTGGCGGCCACGGTCATCCGGTCGCCGATCTTTTCGCCGGCGAACATCAGGTTGTTGCGCACCTCGGGCTCGGTGAGCCCCAGGTCTTTCATGACGCGCTCATAGCGCATGTACTGGGCAGAGTGGCAGCTCAGGCAGTAATTGACGAAGTACTTCGCACCCCGCTGCAGGGCGGCCTGATCCTTGAGGTCGATGTCGACGTGGTCAAGGGTCATGGCCCCCTCGGAGGCTATCGCCCCCAGGGGTAGCAACAACATCAGCAGTGTCGAAATGAGCTTTTTCATTTGGTCACCCTCTCCGGAACAGGCTTGGTCTTGTCCATCTTGCTGTACAGAGGCATCAGCAGAAAGAAGCCGAAGTAGAGCACCCCAAAGATCCGGGAGAACAGGGTATAGCTCGGGTTCGGCGGCTGGGTACCGAAGAAGCCGAGCATGACGAAGCTCACGACGAAGATACCGATGGCGATCTTGAAGATTGGCCCCTTGTAGCGGACCGATCGTACCCCGCTGCGATCCAGCCAGGGCAGCAGGAACATCACCGCGATCGCCCCGAACATGGCGAGGACCCCGAACAATTTGTCGGGAATCGCCCGCAGGATCGCGTAGAAGGGCGTGAAGTACCAGAGCGGCACGATGTGCGGTGGCGTCTTCAGAGGGTCGGCCGGGGAGAAGTTGTCGGGCTCCAGGAACCAGCCGCCGAGCTCGGGCATGAAGAAGATCACCAGGGCGAACAGCATCAGGAAGACGCCCACGCCGACGATATCCTTCACCGTGTAATACGGATGAAAGGGGATGCCGTCCAGGGGAATCCCGTTGGCATCCTTTTTCTTCTTGATCTCCACGCCGTCCGGGTTGTTGGAGCCGACCTTGTGAAGGGCGACGATGTGCACGAACACCAGCATCACCAGCACCAGGGGCAGGGCGATGACATGGAAGGCGAAAAACCGGTTCAGGGTCGCGTCGGAGACCACGAAGTCACCGCGGATCCATAGCGCCAGGTCGTCGCCCACCACCGGGATGGCGCTGAACAGCGAGATGATGACCTGGGCGCCCCAGTAGGACATCTGACCCCAGGGCAGCAGATAGCCCATGAAGGCCTCCGCCATCAGGGCCAGGTAGATCAGCATGCCGAAGATCCAGATCAGCTCGCGGGGCTTCTGGTGCGAGCCGTAGATCAGGCCCCTGAACATGTGCAGGTAGACGACGACGAAGAACGCCGACGCCCCGGTGGAGTGCATGTAGCGGATCAGCCAGCCCCAATTGACGTCCCGCATGATGTACTCGACGGAGCCGAAGGCGAGGTCCGCGTCGGGCTTGTAGTTCATCGTCAGCCAGATGCCTGTGACGATCTGGTTGACCAGCACCAGCAGCGCGAGTGAGCCGAAGAAGTACCAGAAATTGAAGTTCTTCGGCGCGTAGTACTGCGCCAGGTGCTCGTTCCACACCTTGGTGAGCGGGAATCGCTCATCGATCCAGTTCAGCAGACTAGTCATCACGCGGCTCCTCCGTCTTCGCCGACCAGCAGCTTGGTCTCGGACAGATACTGGTGCTTGGGAATCACAAGGTTCAGCGGGGCGGGGACGCTCTTGAACACCCGGGCGGCCAGGTCGAACCGCGAGCCGTGGCAGGGACAGAAGAATCCCCCCTTCCAGTCCGAGCCCAGGTCCGCCGGTGCCACATCGGGCCGGTAGGTCGGCGAGCAGCCCAGGTGGGTGCAGATGCCCACGGCCACCAGGTACTTGGGCTTGATCGAGCGGAGCTCGTTCTTGCAGTAGGAAGGCTGCTCGGATTCCTCCGATTTCGGGTCGCGCAGCTGGTCGTCAAGGGCGGGCAGGTCCTTGAGGTTCTGCTCGGTCCTGTACACCACCCAGACCGGCTTGCCGCGCCACTTGATGCGCATCAGTTGCCCGGGCTCCAACTTGCCGATATCCGCCTCCACCGGTGCGCCCGCGGCCTTGGCCTTGGCGCTGGGCTCCATGGAAGAGATGAAGGGAACGGCGAGATAGGCGACGCCGACGGCACCGACTACGGTTGTTGCGGCGGTCAGGACCCGCCGCCTTTTCAGATCCACGCCTTCTGCACTCATGCGTTGACTCCCCGATCAGGCCGGAAGGTTTCTCGGAATCCCGGTGCCGCGCAACCCGGCGCGCCCCGCAGGGCGCCGGTCGATGCGCCAGGTATATGAGAATATGTTGATTTCCCTGCGGTAGCCGGGTATTTTCCAATAAGCGCGTATTTGGGTCAAGGGAAATGCGGATGTGCCGGGGAAAAAGGCGATCCGCAGGGCCGCGCCCGTATTTCTTGCGGCTAGCGCGAGCGGAAACCCGGGAGGTGTCCGGACATCGCGCACTCGGGCCTGCAGCCGGGGCCAGGCCGGTGCGCGATGAGTGCCGGGTCAGTCGTCCCGGGTGTGGCTCAGACCGGGTTGGGCACGTCGATGAATCGGTGCTCCAGGCCGAAGCGCTCCGCCAGGTGCCGGCCCAAAGCCTGTACCCCATAGCGCTCGGTGGCATGATGTCCGGCGCCGAAGAAATGCAGGCCATACTCGCGCGCCAGGTGCACCGTCGGCTCGGATACCTCACCGGTGAGGTAGGCGTCGAAGCCCAGGGCGGCGGCCCGCTCGATCATGGCCTGGGCCGCCCCGGTGCACCAGGCCAGTCGGCGGATCGCCCGGGGGCCCGCATCGATGTGCAGGGGCTCTCTCTCCAGCGCCTGGGCGATCTGCCGACGCAGCGCCTGGGGGTCCAGGGGCCGCTCGATGTCGGCCCCCCAGAGCAGACCGTCCGCTTCCAGGGGCGCGGCACCACCCAGACCGAGCCGCAGCGCCAGCTGGGCATTGTTGCCGAGCTCGCGGTGGGCGTCGAGGGGCAGATGGTAGGCCAGCAGGCTCAGGCCGTGCTCGAACAGCAGGCGGATCCGGGCCGCCTTGATGCCGCGCAGGGCGGCTGGCTCGCCTTTCCAGAAATAGCCGTGATGCACCAGCAGGGCGTCGGCACCCGCCTGGGCCGCGGCCTGCACCAGGGCGAGGCTCGCACTGACGCCGGTGACGAGCAGGCGCACCCGGTCCGCCGCCTCGACCTGGATGCCGTTCGGGCAATAGTCCGCGAAGGCCTCGGCGTCGAGCAGGCTGTTGCAGTAGGTCTCCAGCTCACGCAGCTCAACCATGGATGCTTCGCTGACAGCCATCGAAGCCCCATGGTAGGTTATTGACCCCATGAAGCTCCAGCGCCTGGCGTCTCTTCTTCTGACCTCGGTGACCGCCGGGCTCGCGGCGGCCGTGGTGCTGCTCGTGATGCGCCCGGAGATGCAGCGCGAGCGGCTGCCGGCGCCTGCTCTCCGCGCGACACAGACGGCCAGCGCGCCGGGCGTCGCCCGGGCCGAAGGCCCCGCCTCCTACGCGGGCGCCGTCAAGCAGGCCGCACCCTCGGTCGTCAACATCTATACGGCCAAGATCCGCACCGAGTCCAGCTCCACCCTGCTCGACGACCCGGTGCTGCGCCGCTTCTTCGGCAACCAGCTGTCTGCGCATCCGAGGCGGCGTCTGGAGACCAGTCTGGGCTCGGGTGTGATCGTCAGCCATGATGGCTACATCCTCACCAACAACCACCTGATCGCGGAGGCTGACGAGATCCAGGTCCAGCTCCCGAGCGGCAGGGATCTGGTTGCCAAGCTGGTAGGGACCGATCCGGACACGGATCTCGCCGTGCTGCGCACCGAGGACGGGCATCTGCCGGTGGCGCTGCTGGGCCGCTCCCAGGGGCTGGAAGTGGGCGACGTGGTGCTCGCCATCGGCAATCCGTTCGGGGTCGGTCAGACCGTGACCATGGGTATAGTCAGCGCCACCGGGCGTACCCAGCTGGGCATCAATGCGTTCGAGAACTTCATCCAGACCGACGCGGCGATCAATCCCGGCAACTCCGGCGGGGCCCTGGTGAACTCGCGGGGCGAGGTGGTGGGAGTCAACACCGCGATCTTCTCGCGCACCGGCGGCTCTCAGGGCATCGGCTTCGCCATTCCCATAGAGCTGGCCGATGGGGTCATGGAGCAGATCATCGCCAAGGGCCGGGTGGTGCGGGGCTGGCTGGGCGTGACCGCCCAGGACGTCACGCCCGATCTGGCCGAGTCCTTCGGCCTGCACGGCAGCCAGGGCGTGCTGGTCTCGGGGGTGTTGAGCAACGGTCCGGCGGATCGCGCCGGACTGCGCCCGGGGGACGTGATCACCCGGGTCAACGACGTCCCGACCAACAGTGCTTATGACATCCTCAATGCGATCGCCATCCAGCCCCCGGGTGTGCGCGTCACAGTCTACGGATGGCGCGGCAATGACGAGCTGAAGCTGGATGCGGTGGTGGAGGAGCGGCCGGCCAAGGTGCGCTGAGCCCGGCGCGCGAAACGGATAATCCTAGAAGCGGCAGTTGAACGGCCGCCAGGGTGCGTGCCGCGTGGTGTCTGGCAAGGCATAACGAGGCGGAATAGTAGATCTATGCCAACGAGTTATAACGCAGCCAGGCGCCGCGCGGTGCGTGCCCTGGTGGTCGTAGCGGCCATCGCCAAACCGGTGAGCATCAGATTTGTCCTGATCCATGGTCCAATCAATCACTTGGACGCTACTCGAAGCGGTCAACTGCCGTTTCTAGGATAGTGCCCGATGGTCCGATCTTGAAGCCACCACTATGTACCTGGGAGACGATCAGCACCTCAACACCCGCGAGCGCCTGGCGCAGCTGCGCCAGGAGCACCGGGATCTGGACGCGGTCATCGAGCGGCTCGAAGAGGGCCCCTACATCGACCAGCTGCAGGTGCGCCGCCTGAAGAAGCGCAAGCTCTATCTCCGGGACGCGATCAAGCGTCTGGAGAGCGGCCTGATCCCGGACCTGGATGCGTGAGAGTCTGAGCTATCAGCTGAGGCCTTGGCGCCCCGTCAAAGCGCGGCCCGCAGCGCCTCGACGAACGCCCTGTTTTCCTCGGGCTTGCCCACGGTGACCCGCAGGCAGTCGTGCAGCAGCGGGTGAGAGCCGTCCAGCGTCTTGACCAGGACCCGGCGGCGCCGGAGGCCCTCGAAGATCTCGCGGGCGCGTCCTTCGGGCACCCGGAGCAGGAGGAAGTTGGCCGCGCTCGGGTAGGCCCTGATGCCGGCGGTGGCCTGCAGGGCGGAGAGCAGGCTGGCGCGCTCCTCCCGGATCGACCTGGCCTGGGCGTCGAGCACGTCCAGGCGGGCCAGGGCGTGCTCGCCAGCGGCCTGGGTCAGCACATTGACGTTGTAGGGCAGGCGGGTCTTGTCGATCTGCTCGATCCAGCGCGGCGCACCGACCAGCATCCCCAGGCGCAGGCCCGCCAGCCCCATCTTGGAGACTGTGCGCATCACCAGCAGGTTGTCGAGCTTGCCCAGGCGGGGCATGAAGCTACGGTCGGCGAACGGGGCATAGGCCTCATCCACGACCACCAACCCCGGTGCCTGGTCGATGACCCGCAGCATCTCCGCCTCGTCGAACAGGTTGCCGGTGGGGTTGTTGGGGTGGGCCAGAAACACCACCGCCGGCTGATGCTCCTCGATCGCCTGCACCAGGGCCGGCATGTCGAGGCCGAAGTCCTCGTCGCGCAGCGGCACCCCCAGGTACTTCATCCCACACAAAGTCGCAATCATCCGGTACATCACGAAGCCCGGCTCCACCGAAAGCAGGGCGCGCCCCGGCCCGGCGAGCGTCAGCGCGATCATCTGGATGATCTCGTCCGAGCCGTTGCCGAGCAGCAGTCCCATCTCCCCGGGGATCCCCATGGCCTCACGCAGGCGCGCCTTGAGCCGGCTCGCCTGGGGATCGGGGTAGCGGTTCACGGCCACGGAGCCGAGCGCGGCGGCCCATGCCCCCCGAAGCTCCCCCGGCCAGTCATAGGGGTTCTCCATGGCATCCAGCTTGATCATCCCGGAGGCGTCCGGGACCGGGTAGGCGCACAGCGCCTGGATCTCGGGGCGTACCCAGTGTTTGATCAGATCATCCAGCGGCAGCTCGGACATACGGGCGGCTCTCTCAGTCACAGGGGGGTGCTCGCCCTGGCGCGTCGGCCTGGGCGATGCCCGCCGCTCAGCCCTTCTTCATGCGGTACTCGGCGGAGCGCGCGTGCGCGGTCAGTCCTTCGCCCCGGGCCAGGACCGAGGCGGTATGGCCGAGGATGCACGAGCCTTGCGGGGTGACCATGATCAGGCTCGAGCGTTTCTGGAAATCGTAGACGCCCAGCGGCGAGGAGAAGCGCGCTGTGCGCGACGTGGGCAGCACGTGGTTGGGTCCGGCGCAGTAGTCACCCAGGGGCTCGGAGGTGTAGCGGCCCATGAAGATGGCGCCGGCGTGGCGGATCTTCGCCGCCAGCGCCTGGGGCTCCGCCACGGAGAAGCTCCAGGTGCTCAGGCGCGATCAGATTGGCCACCTCGGCCGCCTCGTCGAGGTCGCGGCAGGCGATGAGCGCGCCCCGGGTGCGCAATGCCTTGCCGGCGATCTCGCGACGCTCCAGCTGGGGCAGCAGCCGGCGGATGCTCTCGCGCACCCGCGCGATGAAGGCCCGGTCCGGCGCCAGCAGGATCGCCTGGGCGTCCTCGTCGTGCTCGGCCTGGGAGAACAGGTCCATGGCCACCCAGTCCGGGTCGGTGCCGCCGTCGCAGATCACCAGGATCTCGGAGGGCCCGGCGACCATGTCGATGCCGACCTGCCCGAACACCGCGCGCTTGGCGGTCGCCACGTAGATGTTGCCGGGGCCGACGATCTTGTCCACCGCCGGCACCGAGTCGGTGCCGTAGGCGAGCGCCGCCACCGCCTGGGCGCCGCCCACCGCGAGCACCCGGTCGACCCCGGCGCAATGGGCCGCCGCGAGCACCAGCTCGTTGAGCTCGCCGCCCGGGGTGGGTACCACCATGATCAGGTCGGGCACGCCTGCCACCTTGGCGGGGACGGCGTTCATGAGCACCGAGGACGGATAGGCCGCCTTGCCGCCGGGGACATACAGACCCACCCGGTCGAGTGCGGTGACCTGCTGGCCGAGCAGGGTGCCGTCCGCGTCGGTGTAGCTCCAGCCTTCGAGCTTCTGACGCTGGGCGTAGGCGCGGATGCGCTCGGCGGCGTGCTCCAGGGCCTCGCGCTGCGGGGGCGGGATGCTCCGCCAGGCCTGGTCCAAGCGCTGCGGGGGAATCACCAGGTCTGCTGCGTCGGCGGGCTCCCAGCGGTCGAAGCGCCGGGTGTGCTCCAGCAGGGCGGCGTCTCCGCGCGCGCGGATGTCGGCGATGATGCGCTCCACGGTGGCATTGACGGCCGCGTCCGAGACCGCCTCCCAAGCCAGCAGCTCGCCGAGCCGGGCACGAAAATCTCCATCCCGGGTGTCGAGCGTGCGAATCTCGGTCATGGTTGGCGTTCCCCGGGCGCTGTCCGCTGCGCGGCGCTGTCCACCGCGTTGCGCAGGGCCTCGAGCAGCCCGGCCAGGGTGCGGTGCTTCATCTTCCAGGCGGCCTTGTTCAGCACCAGCCGCGAGCTGATATCCGCCATGTGCTCCAGAGGCACCAGCCCGTTGGCCTTGAGCGTGTTGCCGCTCTCCACCAGATCGACGATCAGATCGGAAAGCCCGACCAGGGGAGCGAGCTCCATGGAGCCGTAGAGCTTGATCACCTCCACCTGCTTGCCCTGGGCCGCGAAGTGTCGGCGCGCGCTGTTGGCGTACTTGGTCGCGACGCGCAGGCGTCCGCCTCCCGAGGTCCGCCCCGGGCAGCCCTGCGACCATCATCCGGCAGCGGGCGATGCGCAGGTCGAGCGGCTCGTAGAGACCCTCGCCGCCGTGCTCCATGAGCACATCCTTGCCCGCCACGCCGGCGTCTGCGGCCCCGTACTGGACGTAGGTGGGCACGTCCGCAGCCCGGATCAGCACCAGCTTCACTTGGGGGTGGTTGGTGCCGAGGATCAGCTTGCGGCTGGTCTCCGGGTCCTCGGTCGGCTCGATGCCGGCGTGGGCGAGCAGCGGCAGGCTGTGCTCGAAGATCCGGCCCTTCGACAGGGCGATGGTGATCGGGGCGTCGAAGCGCATCATCCTGGGATCATGGTCATGGGGAGGACGGTCAGTTGGTGGCGCGCCGGATCTGCGCGCCCAGGCTCGCCAGCTTTTCCTCGATGTTCTCGTAGCCGCGGTCGATATGGTAGATGCGGTCGACCACCGTCTCGCCTTCGGCCATCAGTCCGGCCAGGACCAGGCTGGCCGAGGCCCGCAGATCGGTGGCCATCACCGGGGCGCCGGTCAGCTTCTGTACGCCGCTGCTGATGGCGGTATTGCCTTCCAGGCGGATGTTGGCCCCCATCCGCTGCATCTCCTGCACATGCATGAAGCGGTTCTCGAACACCGTCTCGGTGATCGTGCTCACGCCCTCGGCCACGGCGTTGAGTGCCGTGAACTGGGCCTGCATGTCGGTGGGGAAGGCCGGATAGGGGGCGGTATGCATATCCACGGCCCGGGGTCTACGCCCGTGCATGTCCAGAGCGATCCAGTCCGGTCCCGGTCTGGATCTCGGCGCCGCAGCCTGGGGAGCTTCTGCAGCACCGCGTCCACCAGGGCGGGGTTGGTGTTGCGCAGCCGGATCGAGCCGCGCGGTGATGGCGGCGGCCACTAGGTAGGTTCCGGTCTCGATCCGGTCGGGCAGCACGTTGTATTCGGTGCCTCGCAGCCGCTGCACGCCCTGGATGCGTGATGCTGTCGGTGCCGGCGCCGTCGATCCTGGCGCCCATGCGCGTTGAGGCAGTTCGCCAGATCCACCACTTCGGGCTCGCGTGCCGCGTTCTCGATCAGCGTCTCGCCCGCGGCCAGCGGTAGCCGCCATCATCAGATTCTCGGTGCCGGTCACGGTGACCAGATCCATGACCAGCCGCGCGCCATGCAGGCGTTTCGCAGCGTGGCCCGGATGTAGCCGTTCTCCACGCGGATCTCGGCGCCCATGCTGCGCAGGCCGTCGATGTGCAGGTTCACCGGGCGCGAGCCGATGGCGCAGCCACCGGGCAATGAGACGTCGGCGCTCGCCGAAGCGCGCCAGCAGCGGGCCGAGCACCAGGATCGACGCGCGCATGGTCTTGACCAGCTCGTAGGGCGCAGAGAAGTTGCTGATGGCCGCGGTATCCACTTCGACGCGCATGCGCTCGTCCACGGCCAGCTCGACGCCCATGCCTGCCGAGCAGCTCCATGGTGGTGGTGACATCGTGCAGGTGCGGGACATTGCCCACCACCATCGGGCCATCGGCCAGCAGGGTCGCGGCGAGGATCGGCAGCGCGGCGTTCTTCGCGCCGGCGATCCGAACCTCTCCCGAGAGGGGCTCGCCGCCGATGATGTGGAGTCTGTCCATGCGCGGGTGGCCGGTTCTGTGGTGGCTGATGCGCCGGCGGGGGCCCCGCCTGTCGCCGGAGAACCGCTTATGCTACCGAAACTTCTCCAGCGAGGGGAGTGCGATTCAGGGATCGAGGGGCAGCAGGTCGAGGCAATTGCTGAAGCGGGCGATGTTGATCAGGGACTCGGGCACGTGGCGGTAGCGCAGGTCGATGCCGCGCCGCCTGCAGTCTTCGATCCATTGCAGCAGCAGCGCTAGTCCAGCGCTGTCGGTGCGGGTCACGCCCTGCAGGTCGAGCACCAGCGCGTCGCCCGGAGTTACCAGAGGCGACATGTCACGCAGCAGCCCGGCAGCGGTGGCAAACCCCAGCTCACCGCTCAGGTACAGGTTGGAGCCCCGCCGGACCAGGCTGGAGCGACCCGCCGGTGCGGCGTTGCTGGGGGCTGGCGCCGGCCTGGGGCGCCGTTTGGGGGCGCGGCGGCGTCCCATGGCAGTCAGAGCCCTGGCCCGCCGGCGCCGGACCCGGCTCCGGCCGGGGAGGCCGCGCCCGTGGCGCCCTGCGCCTTGCTGAAAAGGAACTGGCCGATGATATCTTCCAACACCAGCGCCGATTGGGTCAGGGCGATCCGGTCGCCCTCCTTGAGGTAGGTCTGGCTGCCGCCCGGGTCGAGGCCCACATACTGCTCTCCGAGCAGTCCGGCCGTGAAGATCTTGGCGAAGGTGTCGCTCGGGATCTTATCGTAGGCGCGTTGGATGGTGAGCGTCACCACGGCCTCATAGCTCTGGTTGTCGAAGCCGATGTCGGTCACCCGCCCGATGCGCACCCCCGCCATGGTTACCGGTGCCTTAACCTTGAGCCCGCCGATGTTGTCGAAGCGGGCGGTGATGTGATACCCGTCGGCGTTGGACAGCACGCTCAGGTTGCTCACCTTCATGGCGAGGAAGAACAGAGCGACCAGTCCGGCGGCCATGAAGGCACCGACGGTCAGCTCGACGGTTCGCATTCGCAGCATCTCTTACTCCCCGAACATCAGCGCAGTCAGAACGAAATCCAGGCTAAGCACCGCCAGCGCCGAGTGAACCACCGCCCGGGTGGTCGCCCGACTGACCCCCTCGGAGGTGGGTACGGCGTCGTAGCCCTGGAACAGGGCGATCCAGGTACAGGCCGCGCCGAACACCAGGCTCTTGATCAAGCCATTGAAGACGTCTTCGTGCAGGTCGATGGTATGCTGCATCTGGGACCAGTAGGCTCCGTCGTCCACTCCGAGCAGCCCGACCCCGACAAAGTAACCCCCGATCACACCGATGGCGCTGAACATGGAAGCCAGCAGCGGCATGGAGATGAATCCGGCAAAAAAGCGCGGTGTGAGCACCCGCTTGACCGGGTCCACCGCCATCATCTCCAGTCCCGAGAGCTGCTCGGTGGCCTTCATCAGACCGATCTCGGCGGTCAGCGCCGAGCCCGCCCGCCCGGCGAACAGCAGCGCGGTGACCACCGGTCCGAGCTCGCGCACCAGGGAGGCGGCCACCATCACGCCGAGCGTCTGCTCGGCACCGAACTTGGAGAGCACGTAGTAGCCCTGCAGCCCCAGCACCATCCCGACGAACAGCCCCGACACAGCGACGATCAGCACCGACAGCACGCCGACGGCGAACAGCTGCCTGAACAACAGGCCGGGACGAGCGAGCAGCGAGCCCAGACCCCCGAGAATGCCGAGCAGCAGCAGGTGGGCGCGCCCCAGCCGCTCGATCACGCGCAAGCCGACCCTGCCCAATTGTGCCAGCCCCTCGAACATTGGCAGCTCTCCCCCGGTCCCGCTCAGGCGCGCTCGCGCCCGCTCGCGCCCAGCAGGTCCTGAGCCAGTGGCGGAGCCGGGTAATGGAAGTGCACCGGGCCGTCGGGCAGCCCCTGGAGAAACTGGCGCACCCACTCCGAGCCCGAGGACGCCAGGGCCTGGGGCGTGCCCCGGCCGGTCACCTTGCCGTTGGCGATCAGGTAGACCAGATCCGAGATCTGTGCAGTCTCGCCCACGTCGTGCGAGACGATGACGCTGGTCATGTGGGCCGCGTCGTTGAGCGTGCGGATCAGCTGCACCAGCACCCCCATGGAGATGGGGTCCTGGCCGGTGAAAGGCTCGTCGTACATGATCATCATGGGGTCGAGCGCAATACCGCGCGCCAGCGCTACGCGCCTTGCCATCCCCCCCGAGAGCTCGCTCGGCATCAGCGCCTGCGCGCCCCGCAGCCCCACGGCCTCGAGCTTCATCAGCACCAGCTTGCGGATCATCGTCTGGGGCAGCCGGGTGTGCTCACGCAGCGGATAGGCGACATTGTCGAATACGCTGAGGTCCGTCAGCAGCGCCCCGCTCTGGAACAGCATCCCGATTCGGGTGCGCAGCCGGTAGAGCTTCTCGGGTGCCCAGGGCATGTATGTTCTGCCCATCGACCTCGACGGTGCCGGCGTCGGGCCGCAGCTGTCCGCCGATCAGCTTCAGCAGTGTCGTCTTGCCGGTGCCGCTGGGACCCATGATAGCGGTGACCTTGCCGCGCGGGATATCTATGTCCACGCCGTCGAAGACCACATGCTCGCCACGGCTGAAGCGAAGTCCGCGAATCTTCACCAGAGGCTCTTTGTCAGCGCTCGATCTCGCAGCCATGATGCGGTTGCTGTCCGGGGGGCGGCTGGGCATCCACGCCGCCGAGTGTGAGGGGCCCGTCCATTCAGGGGCGACGATGGCTCGGTCTGGCCGAGCCTGGTGACGCAAGGCGCAGATTCTCCCCCGGGTCCCCCGGACCGTCAAGCGAGCCCCCTGCACTGCACCGGGGTCCCGAGGCGTGCCAGCCGCGCCCGGTCCGGCGGCTTGCCCGTGAGAGTCAGCGCCCTGGCCGGGCGGTTCGGTACGTAGCGGCGCGGCCGCGAGCCGACACCTGCATCGGCCGGTGTCCGCATGGACCAACCTTGAGTTGGAGCTTGCACGCGGCGGTCGACTGCCGTTGCCGGGATCATCACCCCAGGCGGCCCACCGCGCGGGCGCGGGCGCCGCCATCGGGCGCCTGGCGCGCCTGCTCATGCGGGTCGCAGGTCTCTTTGCCGAGCTCGGTGGCCTCCGACGCGGACGTCGGCTCGGAACGTTGAGGCGCTGTGGTTTTCCCGGCGCTCGTTCATACTGTTCGGCACCAGGAGCCTGTCGGACTTTGGGGTCCGTAGCGAGGGAAAGCGGGATCGAGGCGGATTTTTCGCTCGATTGAGGAGAATAGCCAGCTCTATTTGACGAGATCGAGCGGGAAATCCGGCCGATATCCGCTTTTCCGCAGTAGGGCATCCAAAGTCCGACAGGCTCCTAGGAGCGAATATGGCCGATATTCTCGAATTCAAGCGCCCCAAGGCGTCCGAGCGCCATAGAGGGGCCACGCTGTGTCGCCACAACCACCACAAGTGGGCGCCTGTGAAAGAGACCCGCTTCGATGTAAAACTGGGCCGGCTGGTCACCCTCGTGCGCTGTGTGCGCTGCGGGCTGACCCGCGTCCGTGCCTCATGAGCGACCCGCTCGCCTGTGCGACGCGATTGCCGCCGGGCTGGGCCGTCTGAAAGAATGCCCGCCTCCGATCTCGCCGCCTGCTCCTGGCTGATGGCCTCATGCTCCTCAATGTAACAGCGATCGCCGCCGGTCTCGCCCTGCTGGTGGCGGGGGCCGATCGTTTTGTGACCGGCTCCGCCGCCACAGCGCGCAATCTCGGGGTCTCGCCGATGCTGATAGGCCTCACGGTCGTGGGCATCGGCACCTCGGCCCCCGAGCTCCTGGTCTCGGTCATGGCCTCCGCCCAGGGCAACGGCGAGCTTGCCATCGGCAACGCGCTGGGCTCCAACATCGCCAACATCTCTCTGATCCTCGGCGTAACCGCCCTGATTGCCCCCTTGCAGGTGCAGTCCGAGACGCTGAAGCGCGAGTACCCCATGCTGCTGGCGGTGACTCTGGTTACCCAGCTGCTGATGGCCGACGGAGCGCTGACTCGGCTCGATGGGACGGCGCTGCTTGCGACGCTGGTCCTGGTAATGGTCGGCATGGTGCGTCTAGGTATCCGCGAGCGCAGCTCCGATCCGATGGTCGAGGAGTACGCCGCCGCGATCCCCGAGCACATGCCGGCTCGGGCGGCCGCGCTCTGGCTCGCGCTGGGTCTGGTCGCACTGCTGGGGGGCTCGCGGCTGCTGGTCTGGGGCGCCACCAACCTGGCGACCGCCTTCGGGGTCAGCGACCTGGTGATTGGTCTGACTGTGGTGGCTGTGGGCACCAGCCTGCCCGAGCTGGCGGCGGCGGTGGCCGCCGCGCTCAAGCAGGAGCACGACATCGCCATCGGCAACGTCATTGGCTCGAATATCTTCAACCTGCTGGCCGTGCTGGCCGTGCCCGCCCTGCTCGCCCCGGGGCGGCTCGATCCGGCGGTGCTGATGCGCGACATGCCGGTCATGATCGGACTCACCCTGGCGCTGTTCGTTATGGGCTACGGTTTCAGAGGCGCCGGGCGGATCGGCCGGCTCGCAGGCCTGGTGCTGCTGGGCGCGTTCGTCGCCTACCAGACCACGCTGTTCGTCCAGACCGGGGGGACGACGCTGCGCTGAGCGGCGCCATCGCCGCGCAGCCGACAGGGCGAATTGCCATGACGAAACGATCCAACGCTGAGCTGTCGCAGGACGAATCCCGAAAGCTGCAGGCGCTTGGCCTGGCGGTGATCCGCAATGAGGCGGCTGCGGTGGCGGCGCTCGCGGGGCGCGTGCAGGAGGAGTTTGCCCGGGCCTGTGCCTTCATGTTGCAGTGCACCGGGCGGATCGTGGTCACCGGAATGGGCAAGTCGGGACACATCGGCGGCAAGATCGCCGCCACCCTGGCGAGCACCGGCACCCCGGCCTTCTTTATGCACCCGGGCGAGGCCAGCCACGGCGATCTGGGCATGATCACGGACCGTGACGTGGTGCTCGCGCTCTCGAACTCCGGGGAGACCCACGAGCTGCTCACGATTTTGCCGCTCATCAAGCGGCTGGGAGTGCCGCTGATCGCGATGACCGGCAAGCCAGGCTCCAATCTTGCGCGCGAGGCGGACATCCATATCGACGTGAGCGTCGAGAAGGAGGCCTGTCCGCTGGGGCTCGCCCCGACCTCGAGCACCACGGCAGCGCTGGCCATGGGCGACGCCCTGGCGGTGGCGCTGCTGGAGGCCCGCGGTTTTACCGAGCAGGATTTCGCCCGGTCCCACCCGGGGGGTAGCCTGGGGCGGCGGCTGCTACTGCACATCGGTGATATCATGCACCGCGGCGATGCGATCCCCGCAGTCTCCGAGGAGGCATCCTTGCGCGATGCCCTCATGGAGATGACCGCCAAAGGCCTGGGTATGACCGCAGTTGTGGATCCCGCGCGCCGAGTTCTGGGGATCTTCACCGATGGCGACCTGCGCCGGGCGCTCGACCGGGGCACCGACATCCACTCGAGCCGCGCCCGAGACCTGATGACCCGCAGCTGCAAGATCGCTTCCGCCGGTGCGCTGGCCGCCGAGGCCCTCGAGATCATGGAGCGCAACAAGATCAACGGCCTGCTGGTGATCGACGACGAGCAGCGTTTGATAGGGGCGCTCAACATGCACGATTTGCTGCGAGCGGGTGTCGTCTGAGCCGCTCGCCGTATGCCTCCGAGCCTTCAATCGCGAGACCTCCAGATGCAGGACATCATCGAGAAAGCCGCCCGGATTCGGCTCGTGATCTTCGACGTGGACGGGGTCCTGACCGATGGCAGCCTGTTTTACGGAGACGATGGCCAGGAGTACAAGGCCTTTCATTCGAAGGACGGGCATGGCATGAAGATGCTCCAGTCGACCGGGGTGCAGATCGGGATCATCACCGCGCGCACCTCCCGGGTGGTGCAACTGCGTATGGCCAGCCTGGGCATAGCCCACGTCTTCCAGGGGCAGCAGGAGAAGCTGCCTGCCTACCAGGAGCTCAAGCGCAAGACCGGCCTGGGCGATGAGCAGATCGCCTATGTCGGCGACGATGTGGTGGACCTGCCGATCATGACCCGGGTAGGTCTGGCCATTGCGGTGGCCGACTCCCACCCCTTGGTGCTGCGCCATGCCCACTGGCAGACCCCCGCGCCGGGCGGGCGCGGGGCGGCCCGTCAGGTCTGCGAGCTGCTGATGGAGGCCCAGGGAACGCTGGAGGAACGCTTCCAGCACTACCTGCGCTGAACGCCCGGCAGTGAATCGAGAAGATCTCCGGCCGTTGCTGCTGCTGGTCGTGCTCGCCGCCGGGAGCTGGGGTCTGGCGACCTGGCTGCAGCAGCGCGAGCGCGCGGCCAAGCCGCCCGCCCATGCGCCCGACTACGAGCTCGACACCCTGGAGCTCACGACCATGGGACTGGACGGGGCGCCGCGTCGGCGTCTGGCCGCGGACCGCATGGTACATTACGCCGACGATGACAGTACCGCGCTGACCGAGCCGCGTCTGACGGTGTTCGACAGCCGGCGCCCTCCCTGGCAGGTGCGCTCCGCCCAGGGTTGGGTGTCCGGCGATGGTGAGCTGGTGCTGCTGCAGGGGGAGGTGCACATCGACCGAGCCGCGGCCAAGGACGTCCGAGCGGTCGAGATCCTGACCCACGACCTGCGGGTCCAGCCCAAGGCGAGCTACGCCGAGACCGACCAGCCGGTGGACGCCCGCAGCGGGACCGACAGGGTGCAGGCCGTTGGCATGCAGATGTGGTTCGATGGGCCGGTGCGCCTGAAGCTTCTGTCCAAAGTAAGAGGCCGCTATGAAGTCAAGTGAGATTGGCAAGGCCCGGTTGCTGCTGGAGGCGGCAGTCACCGTCTGGCTGCTGGCAGCGCCGACGACCGGCGCCAGGGCGTTGGAATCCGACCGCGCGCAGCCGATCCAGGTGGAGGCCGACAGCGTGGAGATCGACGAGCGCAAGGGCGTCAGCACTTACGAGGGGCACGTGGTCATCCGCCAGGGCAGCATCCGGATCGAGGCCGACCGGGTGAGCGTCCGGCAGAAGGGCTCGCGCTCGGAGAAGGTCACCGCGGAGGGCGCTCCGGTGCGCTTCCAGCAGCAGCCGGACAAGGGCGAGCTGGTCAAGGGAACCGCCAAGCGGGCCGAGTATTCCATCGACAGCGAGCTGCTGTATCTGCTCGGCGATGCCGTGCTCACCCAGGGTAGCGACAACTTCAAGAGCGACCGGATCATCTATGACCGGGGGCACGCCCTGGTCAAAGCTGGCGCGGCGGCCCAGGGCAAGCAGCGCGTGCAGATGACCATAAAGCCGCACCCCAGCCCGCCCGACAAGCCATGAGCACGCTGTCGGCGGAGGCGCTGGTCAAGCGGTTCCGCGGTCGGACGGTGGTCGCCGGGGTGTCTCTGCGGGTCGCCAGCGGCGAGATTGTCGGACTGCTCGGTCCCAACGGGGCCGGCAAGACCACCTGCTTCTACATGATCGTCGGTCTGATCCCGGTCGATGGTGGGCGCGTCACCATCGAAGGGCACGACTGCACCGACCTGCCGATGCACGCGCGCGCCCGCCTGGGGCTGTCTTATCTGGCCCAGGAGCCATCGGTGTTCAGAAAGCTCTCGGTACGCGACAACGTCGGGGCGATCCTTGAGCTGCGCCGCGACCTGGGGCGCGAGCGGCGCCGGGAGCTCGGCGACCGGCTGCTGGCCGACCTCGGCCTCAGCCACCTCAAGGACAGTTTGGCGATGAGCCTGTCGGGAGGCGAGCGCCGTCGCCTGGAGATCGCCCGCGCGCTCGCCGTGGAGCCGCGCTTCGTGCTGCTTGACGAGCCGTTTGCCGGCGTCGATCCGATCTCCCTGCTCGAGATCCAGAAGATCGTCAAGGCGCTGGCCGGGCGCGGTATCGGCGTGCTGATTACCGATCACAACGTGCGCGAGACGCTTGGTATCTGCGATTGCGCCTACATCATCAACGAAGGGGTGGTCCTCGCCGAGGGCGATCCGGCGCATATTCTGGAGCACCCCGAGGTGCGCTCGGTCTACCTGGGTGATCACTTCACCATGTAGGCACGTGCTGGAGCCTGGGTGGCGCGCCTGAGCTCCGCAATGTCCTTGCCCCATCGGTGTCCAGTTGGACTAGAATGGTGTCAAGATTCCCCATACAAATACCGTACCAACTCCTAGCCGATATTTGGTTATGAAGCAGTCGATCCAGCTTCGGCTCGGGCAGCAGCTGACCATGACGCCGCAGCTGCAGCAGGCGATCCGGCTGCTACAGCTCTCGGCGCTCGACCTGCGCCAGGAGGTCCAGGAGGTCCTGGACTCAAACCTGATGCTCGAGACCGAGGAAGAGCTCGGCTTCGATCAGACGGCGCCCGACGCCGCGCCCGCGCCCGAGTCCGATACCGACCGCGAGCTCGACGTCGAGCGCCCGACCATGCCGGACGAGCTGCCGGTGGACACCCGCTGGGACGACCTGTACGACCCAGGGATGGCGCCCGGCGGCGGTGCCGCCCAGGGCGATGGCGAGGATGTGGACCTGCTCGCCCAGCGCAGCAAGGCCCCGACCCTGGCCGATTACCTGCACTGGCAGCTCAATCTTAGTCGCTTCGGAGAGATCGACCGGGTGATCGCCGGGGCCATCATCGATGCGGTCAGCGAGGACGGCTACCTGACCGTCCCGCTGGAGGAGATCCGCGCCGGCCTGGGTGACCCGGAGCTGAGCATCGAAGAGGTCGAGGCGGTGCTGCACCGGATCCAGTCCTTCGACCCCGCCGGGGTGGCGGCACGCGATCTGCGCGAGTGCCTGTTGATCCAGCTCCGACAGCTGCCCGAGGACACGCCGGCGCGGGATCGGGCCCTGGAGACGGTACGCGACCACTTTGAGCTGCTGGCCGCGCGTGATACGCGCCAGCTCGTCCGGCGCCTGGGCATCGACGACCTCCAGCTTCAGGCGATCATGCAGCTGATCCGCTCCCTGAGCCCGCGTCCCGGCACCCGGATTGCCTCGCCCGAGCCCCAGTACGTCATCCCGGACGTGATCGTGAGCAAGCACAACGGCCACTGGCAGGTGGAGCTCAACGCCGAGGCCACGCCCAGGCTGCGGGTCAACCCCTACTATGCCAGGCTGGTGAAAAGGGCCGACCAGAGCGATGACAATGTCTGCCTGCGCAACCACCTGCAGGAGGCGCGCTGGTTCATCAAAAGTCTGCAGAGCCGTAACGAGACCTTGCTGAAGGTGGCTGCCAGCATCGTAGAATTCCAACGGGGATTCTTCGAATATGGCGACGAGGCCATGCGCCCGCTGGTATTGCGCGACGTGGCCGAGGCGCTGGAAATGCACGAATCGACCATCTCCCGGGTGACTTCCCAGAAGTACATGTATACCCCCCGGGGCACCCTGGAGCTCAAGTATTTCTTCTCCAGCCACGTGAGCATGGCCGGGGGCGGCGAATGCTCGGCGACAGCCATCCGGGCGCTGATCAAGAAGCTGATCGCCGCAGAGAAGCCGGCACGGCCGCTCAGCGACAGCAAGATCGCCCAGATCCTCGTGGAGCAGGGCATAGATGTAGCGCGTCGCACGGTGGCCAAGTACCGGGAGTCGATGGCGATTCCGCCTTCCAATGAGCGGAAGCGCTTGATTTGAGCGATAACAACCGAGGAGCAATCCGATGCAGATCAGTGTCACCGGTCACCATGTCGACATCACCGACGCGCTGCGTGGCTATGTCGACAGCAAGCTCAATCGTCTGGAGCGCCACTTCGATCACGTGATCGACGTGCATGTCATCCTGAGCGTCGACAAGCTGGACCAGAAGGCCGAGGCGACCATCCAGCTCAACGGCGCCAGCGTGTTTGCCGATGCCGTGCACCAGGACATGTATGCCGCGATCGACGGTCTGGTGGACAAGCTCGACCGGCAAGTGAAACGGCATAAGGAGAAGCTCACCAACCACCGGGGCGGCAACGGCCAGAAGAGTCCGGCCTGAAGCGGCCGATTTGCCATGACGCTGCCACATCTTCCCGCGGGGCTCATCGTCGAGGAGCGCATCGGCTGCGAGGTCCAGGCGGCGAGCAAGAAACGCATCCTCGAGACCGTCGGGCGCCTGCTGGCGAGCGGCGCCCCGGGGCTCACCCAGGAAGGGGTGTTTGATCGGCTGCTGGAGCGCGAGCGGCTCGGCAGCACCGCGCTCGGACACGGCGTGGCCCTGCCCCATGCGCGCATGGCCGGCGTCGAACGGGCGCTCGGCGCGTTCATCAAGCTGGAGGCCGGAGTCGACTTCGACGCCATCGACGACGCGCCCGTGGACCTGGTGTTCGGCCTGCTCGTGCCCGAGGAGGCCACCCAGGAGCATCTGGACCTGCTCGGGTTTCTCGCCCGGCTGTTCAGCGATGCCGAGCTGTGTGCCCGCCTGCGCCGCTCATGCGCCCCGGCGCTGGTGCTCTCCACCATGGCGGGCCCCGAGACCGGCGCGGCGTGATCCCGGGATGATCGCCCCCACTACCACCGGTGACCTGTTCGATGCGATGCGCGAGCGCTTGTCGCTGCAGTGGGTCGCGGGGCGCAGCGGGGGGCATCGCAGTCTGCGCGGGGATTTTCCGGGTGCGGCCGGCCAGACCCTGGTCGGTCCCCTCAACTGCATTCATCCCAACCGCATCCAGGTCATCGGGCATGCCGAGCAGGTGTATCTGGCCGGGCTCGCCGACCAGGAGCTCGGCGCCTTCATGGGCAAGCTGCTGTGCGGCGAGCCGGCCGCGCTGGTGGTGGCCGACGCGATCGAGGCGGACCCGCTGATCGCCGAGCATGCCGAGGTGAGCCAGACTCCGTTGCTGGCTTCGCCCCTGGCGGATCGGGAGCTGGTCAACGAGCTACAGTATTTTCTTACCCGCGTGCTGGCCGATCGGACCATCCTGCATGGGGTGTTCATGGAGGTCCTCGGGATGGGCGTGCTGATCACCGGCGACGCCGCCGTGGGCAAGAGCGAGCTGGCGCTCGAGCTGATCTCCCGGGGCCATCGGCTGATCGCCGACGACGCCCCCGAGTTCTCGCGCATCGCGCCCGACATCGTCGAAGGACGCTGCCCGAGCGTGCTGCGCGAATTCCTGGAGGTCAGGGGGCTGGGGGTGCTCAATATCCGCGCCATGTTCGGGGACACGGCGATCAAGGACAAGAAGTATCTGCGCCTGATCGTGCATCTGGCGCGTCTGAGCGAGCCGGAGCTGGGGCGCCTGGATCGGCTCTCGGGCATCAATGCCACGCGCACTCTACTGGGTCTGGAGATTCCCGAAGTGCTGGTGCCGGTGGCGCCGGGGCGCAACATGGCGATCCTGGCGGAGACGGCGGTGCGCAACCATATCCTGCGGCTCAAGGGCTATGATGCCAGCGCCGACTTGGTCGAGCGCCAGCGACGAAGCCTCGACCCCGAGGGCGGCTGATTCGCCAGCGCGCCTCGCGCCCAACCCCCGCCTGTCTATAATGGGTGTTTGGTCACACAACCCTGGGCACGGGGATTGCTCCGTTCCATGAGACTGATCATCGTCACGGGTCTGTCTGGCTCCGGCAAGAGCATCGCCCTCAACACGCTCGAAGACCAGGGCTATTTCTGTATCGACAACCTCCCCATCCCGTTGCTGGAGGCCCTGGCCGAGCACCTCGTCGGTGATCGTGACCCGAATTACGCATGGACCGCGGTGGGCATAGACGCACGCAGCCGCGCCGACCTGCTCTCGCGGGTGCCCCAGGTGGTGCACCATCTGCGCGAGCGCGGCACGACCTGCGAGGTGCTGTTCGTCGAGGCCGAGGACGAGACCCTGATCAAGCGCTTCAGCGAGACCCGTCGCAAGCATCCGCTCACGGATGGGAGGGTCTCCCTCGCCGAGGCCATCCAGCGTGAGCGCGAGCTGCTGAGCTCGATGCGCAGTCTCGCCGACCTGCAGATCGACACCACCCATTACAACGTCCACCAGCTGCGGGATCTGGTCCGGGATCGGGTGTCCGCACGGGAAACCGGCAAGGTATCGACGCTGCTGCAGTCCTTCGGCTACAAGCACGGGATTCCGGCGGATGCCGACTTCGTGTTCGACGTGCGCTGCCTGCCCAACCCCCACTGGCGCGTCGAGCTGCGTCCGCTGAGCGGCCGGGACCCGCAAGTCGTGGCCTTTCTGGAGAGCCATGGCGACGTCCGGGACATGCGCAATCTGCTGGCGGCGTTCCTGGAGCGCTGGATACCCTGCTTCGAGGCGGACGGACGCAGCTACCTGACGGTGGCCGTGGGCTGCACCGGCGGCCAACACCGCTCGGTCTACATGATCGAGGCGCTTGCAGGGCATCTGCGCAGCCTGGGGCGCAGCGTGCTCACCCGGCACCGGGAGCTTCTCGTGAGCATCGGCATCCTGATCATCACCCACAATGGCATCGGCTCGTCGCTGCTGGAGACTGCCACCAACATGCTTGGGGTCTGTCCCCTGCACACCGAGACCCTGGCGGTGACCCCCGATGCTGACCCCGACCTGGTGCTGCAGCAGGCCCAGGGCATGGCGGAGGACCTGGATCAGGGCGACGGCGTGCTGGTGCTCACCGATATGTTCGGCTCCACGCCCAGCAACATCGCCACCGGCCTACGTCGTCCCGGGCGGGTGGCGGTGGTGGCGGGGCTGAACCTGCCGATGCTGGTGCGCGTCCTCAACTACCCGACCCTGGACCTGCAGGCCCTGGTCGAGAAGGCAGTCAGCGGCGGCAATCGCGGGGTGCTCTGTTGCCGCCGCCCGGAGCGGGAGGGCCTGGGCGGGAGATGATCACCAGGCCGATCCTGATCGTGAACAGACTGGGCCTGCACGCGCGCGCCGCAGCCAAGTTCGTGACCTGCGCCAACGGCTACGCGAGCGAGATCCATCTCGAGCGCAACGGTCAGCGTGTCAATGGCAAGAGCATTATGGGCGTCATGATGCTGGCCGCAGGCAAGGGCTCCCAGCTCATCCTCTCGGCCGCCGGCGAGGACGAGGCCGATGCCATCGATGCGCTGGAGAGCTTGGTGGGGCAGCGCTTCGGGGAGGGCGAATGACGCTGGCCTGCTACGGCATCGGGGTCGCGCCGGGCATCGCCATCGGGCCTGCCTATCTGCTCACCGGCCGCGATCCCCTGGAGGTCGTGCCCCGCTCGGTGCTGGCGGGGGCGGTGGAAACCGAGGTGCACCGCTTCTACGCCGCCGTCGAGGCCGCGCGCATCGATCTGGGGGCGGTGCGCGCGAACATCCCTCCCGACACTCCGAGCGACATCGCCGCGTTCATCGACACCCATCTGCTGATGCTGCAGGACTCGGCGCTCATCACCGCGCCCGCGGAGATGATCCGAGAGCACCGCTACAGCGCCGAATGGGCCCTGCGCCAGCGACGCGACAGGCTGGTTCGGGTGTTCGAGGAGATGGACGATCCCTATCTGCGCACCCGACGCGATGATGTCGATCACGTCATCGGCCAGATCCTCAAGCATCTCGTGGGCGTGCCAGACACCGGAACCGAGGAGCCGCCCACGCTGGAGGGGCGTATCGTTCTCGCCCAGGATCTCAGCCCGGCCGACACCATCCTGCTGCGCAACAGCGGGATCGCCGGATTCGTGACCGAGTACGGCGGACCCATGTCGCACACCGCCATCCTGGCGCGCAGCCTGGGGCTGCCCGCGGTCGTCGGGGTGCGCCACGCCACGCGTTGCCTGCGCCACAACGAGCCGTTGATCCTCGACGGCGAGCTGGGCGTAGTGCTCGCCGCCGCGGACCGGCGCATCGTCGCCCAGTACCAGCGGCGGGTGCAGCTGCAGCTCCTCCATCTCCACGATCTCGCCGCCCTGGCGAGCAAGCCCGCGCTCAGCCTGGACCGCCAGCGCGTCACCCTGATGGCTAATATCGAGCTTCCCGAGGATATCCAGGCGGCGCGCGAGGTCGGCGCCGATGCGGTCGGGCTGTACCGGACCGAGTTCCTGTACATGAACCGACCCACCGTCCCCGAGGAAGCGGAGCACTACGAGACCTATCGCCGGGTGGTGGAGGATCTGGACGGGCTGCCGATCCATATCCGCACCCTGGATTTGGGCGCGGACAAGAGTGTGGACAGCTGCGCCGCCGGCATGATGCCGACCTGCAACCCCGCCCTCGGGCTGCGTGCGATCCGCCTCTGTCTCAAGGAGCCCGCGCTGTTTCGGCCGCAGGTGCGTGCCATCCTGCGGGTCGCGGCGCTCGGGCCGGTGCGCATGATGCTGCCGATGCTCTCCTCGATCTCGGAGCTGCACCAGGTCATGGCCCTGATCGACAGCATCAAAGAGGAGCTTCGCCGCGAAGGCGCCGATTTCAATCCGAGCACGCCCATCGGCGGTATGATCGAGGTGCCCGCAGCGGCACTCTCGGCGCTGAGCTTTGCCCGGCATCTGGACTTCCTCTCCATCGGCACCAATGACCTCATTCAGTACACCCTGGCCATCGACCGGGTGGACGAAGAGGTGAGCTATCTGTACGACCCCCTGCATCCGGCGGTGCTCAAGCTCATCCGCCAGACCATTGATGCCGCCGACCAGGCGGGCATCCCGGTCTCCATGTGCGGCGAGATGGCCGGCGATCCGCGTTACATCCCGCTGCTGCTGGGCATGGGGCTGCGCCAGCTCAGCATCCAGCCGCGCGCCCTGCTCGAGGCCAAGCGTGTGATTCTGTCTTGTGACGTGCATCGCCTGCGAGAGGCGGCCGAAAAGCTGTTTCTCGTCATCGACCAGCAGGACGACCTCGGCGCACTGCTTGCGGACCTGCAGCACGGGCTACCGGGCCTGTGACCCGGCGTGCCTCACTCCCCGCCGATAGTGGGCGCCCTCTCGGCAACCCGGAGCGTCTCCGACAAGCGTATCTCCCAGGGGGCCGACTTGACCCCTGTCTCCCCGATGAAGGGCGAGTCGGCGCCCGGGATTTCCGGTTTCCGGCAGCCGGCTGATACACTCTGCCGCCGGGTGGCGCTGCAGGCGTCGCCCGGCGTCCCTTGCTCGGTCCGGGAAACGCCCGCTACATGTCCGCTGAGACCCTGCAGACAGCTTCTCCCCGAAATCGCCTGGAACGGCTCCAGGAGATCCTCGACCGTGGTGCTCTCAAGCATGCGGCCAAGCTGCTCAACGCCCTGCAACCGGCCGAGATCGCCCACCTGTTGGAGTCCCTTCCGTACGCCGAGCGGGAGATCGTCTGGGGCCTGGTGAGCGAGGACAAGGACGGCGAGGTGCTGCTGCACGTCAACGACGAGGTCCGGGCCGATCTCATCCGCAAGATGGACCTGCCAGAGCTGCTCGCCGCGGTCGAAGGACTGGATACCGACGACCTCGCCGACCTGGTCCAGGATCTGCCTCTGACCATTACCGGGCAGGTGCTCGATTCCCTCGACGTACAGCGCCGGGGCCGTCTGGAGCGGGTGTTGTCCTACGGCGAGGATACCGCCGGCGGCCTGATGAACACCGATCCCATCACGGTGCGCCCTGAGGTACCCCTGGACGCGGTGCTGCGCTATCTGCGGCGTCTGCGCGATCGCATCCCGGAGGCCACCGATGCCTTGTTCGTCGTCACCCGGGAAAACAGGTACCTGGGGGTGCTCTCGATCACCGAGCTGCTGACCCATGACCCCGAAGACACGGTCGCCGAGGTGATGAGTCTGGACCTGGAGCCGATCCTCGCCCGGGACAGCGCCCGTCAGGTGGCGAGCCGGTTCGAGCACTATGACCTGGTCTCGGCGCCGGTGGTGGACGAGCAGGGGCGGTTGGTCGGGCGCATCACCATCGACGATGTGGTCGACGTCATCCGCGAGGAGGGCGAGCATGCCTTCATGGGCCACGCGGGCCTGTCCGAGGACGCGGACATGTTCGCCCCGGTGCTGCTCAGCGCCCGGCGCCGGGCGCTCTGGCTCGGTGTGAACCTGCTCACGGCGTTTCTCGCGTCCTGGGTGATCGATCTGTTCGAGGCGACCATCGACCGGGTCGTCGCACTCGCGGTGCTCATGCCGATTGTCGCCAGCATGGGTGGCATCGCCGGCAGCCAGACGCTGACCCTGGCCATCCGCGGTCTCGCGCTGGGTCAGCTCTCGGCCAAGAATGTGCGATCTCTGCTGTTGAAGGAGCTGGCGGTCGGCCTGCTCAACAGCCTGATCTGGGCCGCCGTGGTGGCGCTGGTCACCGGTCTCTGGTTCGACAGCCTCGCGCTGTCGCTGCTGATTGCCGTGGCCATCACCATCAATCTGCTGTTCGCCGCCTTTTCCGGGGCCTTGCTGCCCCTGGCCCTGGTCCGCATCGGCATCGACCCGGCGCTGGCCGGCAGCGTGCTGCTCACCACCGTCACCGACGTGGTCGGATTCATGGCCTTCCTGGGTCTGGCAACCCTGTTCCTGCGCTGAGCGCTACGGCCTTGCGTCATCGGATCTCGTGGGTTTCCCTGCCTGGCACCTAGCACCTAGCACCTAGCACCTAGCACCTAGCACCTAGCACCTAGCACCTAGCACCTGGCACCTAGCACCTGATTGCGGCAGGAATGCCGCCGCTACGCTTTCTTGATGTCCCCGGCCGGCTCGCTCGCTTTCGTGCCTTTCCCTTCCCGGCGAAATTCGGTCTTCTTGCAGGTCGGGCAGGGCGGGATGTGGCCCGCCTTGTGGAAGTGCATCTGTTTGCCGCAGCTAGTGCAGACCAGGGTGCCCGGGCCGGTGACCTCGCCGGTGCGATACAGCTCGGCGTGCAGCGCCCGCTCGGCGAGCTCGCGAAGCTGCAGGCTGGTCTGGTCCGCGACGCTCGCGAACATGTCGAGCAGCCTGGTCTCCACCAGGCGCAGGTCGAACCCGATCCAGCTGCGCATCTCCTCCCCGGTCGCGGCAAGGTAGTGGGCCGCATCCTCCATGTCGCGCTGGATATACCGGCCGAGCCGCTCCGCCTCCTCCCGGGTAAGCTCCCCCAGCTCCACGGCGCGCTCGCGGGCCTGGTCGATACTGTGCCTGAGCGCCGGCACTCCCCGGTCTTCGATCCGGTGCAGCGTGTCATCGACCCGCTCGAGCATGGTGTCGTAGGCGTTGACCAGGCGGTCGATCAGATCGGGGCTCGGCGGCTTCTGGTTGTTCTGGGTCATGGACGTTGACCTCGCAGGGTAGTGACAGCACGCGCTTGTCCATACAGTTTGGACCAGGCCGGGCGCGGCTCCAAATCCGCTGTCGCCGGCATCGGCTCGCAGTCGCAGAAGCGCAACCGCTGCGGTATCCTTTCGCGATTCCGCAACAGCCGCCACCGACCGTCCCATGCAGGAAGATTACGATCCCGCCGCCATTGAGCGGGCCGCCCAGGCGCACTGGGAGGCCGAGCGCAGCTTCCGGGTCGCCGAGGACCCGGAGAAGGCGAAATTCTACTGTCTGTCCATGTTCCCTTACCCCAGCGGGCGCTTGCACATGGGGCACGTGCGCAACTACACCATCGGCGACGTGATCGCGCGCTACCAGCGCATGCTGGGTCGCAATGTTCTCCAGCCCATGGGCTGGGACGCCTTCGGGCTGCCGGCCGAGAATGCGGCGCTGAAGAACCGGGTCGCCCCGGCGCGCTGGACCTACGACAACATCCAATACATGAAGGCCCAGCTCAGGCGCCTGGGCTTCGGCTACGACTGGGACCGGGAGCTGGCGACCTGCGATCCGGACTACTACCGCTGGGAGCAGTGGCTGTTCACGCGCCTCTATCGCAAGGGCCTCGTCTACCGCAAGAGCTCGCTGGTCAACTGGGACCCGGTGGACCAGACCGTGCTGGCCAACGAGCAGGTGATCGACGGGCGGGGCTGGCGCTCCGGGGCGCCGGTCGAGCGGCGCGAGATCCCCCAGTGGTTCGTGCGCATCACCGCCTACGCCGACGAGCTGCTGGAGGAGCTCGACCGCCTGGAGGGCTGGCCGGAGCGGGTGCGCACCATGCAGCGCAACTGGATCGGCCGCTCCCAGGGGGTGCAGCTGGATTTCGCCCTGGACGGCCGGGAGGGCGCCCTGACGGTGTTCACCACCCGTCCCGACACCCTCATGGGCGTAACCTATCTGGCGGTGGCCGCCGAGCACCCGCTCGCCCTGGAGGCTGCTCGGAGAGACGCACCGCTCGCCGCCTTCATCGAGGAGTGCCGTCACGGAGGCACCTCCGAGGCCGAGCTGGAGACCGCCGAGAAGCGGGGCATGGCGCTCGGCATCCACGCCGTCCATCCGGTGAGCGGGGATCGGGTGCCGGTTTACGCCGCCAACTTCGTGCTCATGGGCTATGGCACCGGCGCGGTGATGGCGGTGCCCGCCCACGACGAGCGCGACCATGCCTTCGCGCACAAGTACGGGATCCCGATCCGCCAGGTGATCCGACCAGCCGACGCAGGGGCGGTCGCCATCGATGCAGCGGCGTTCGTCGACAAGGGCGTGCTCTTCGACTCCGGACCCTTCGACGGTCTAAGCTTCCGAGCAGGCCTTTGACGCCATCGCTGCCTGGCTCGCGGCGCGCGGCCGCGGCCGTAAGACCGTTCAGTACCGTCTGCGTGACTGGGGCGTCTCGCGCCAGCGCTACTGGGGGGCGCCCATCCCCATGATCCACTGCGCGCACTGTGGCGTGGTGCCGGTGCCGGACAAGGATCTGCCGGTGGTGCTGCCCGAGGACGTGGCCTACGACAAGCACACCATCAACCCGATCAAGGCAGATGCAGACTTCGCGGCGGTGGCCTGTCCCGAGTGCGGTGCGCCGGCCCGGCGCGAGACCGACACCTTCGACACATTCATGGAGTCGAGCTGGTACTACGCCCGCTATGCCTGTCCGGACAACGGCAAGGCCATGCTGGACGCCCGCGCCGACTACTGGCTGCCGGTGGACCACTACATCGGCGGTATAGAGCACGCCGTGCTGCACCTGCTCTATGCCCGCTTCTACCACAAGCTGCTGCGCGACGCCGGGCTGGTGAAGTGCGACGAGCCCTTCACCCGGCTGCTCACCCAGGGCATGGTGGTCGCCGAGACCTATTACCGGGAGGACGACGCGAGTCACAGACACTGGTACAACCCGGCCGAGGTCGAGGTGGAATGCGACGAGCGGGGCCGCCCGCTGAGCGCACGCCTGGCCGGCGACGGTCAGCCGGTGGTGATCGGCGGCATGGAGAAGATGGCCAAGTCCAAGAACAACGGCGTCGATCCCCAAACCCTAATCGACCGCTACGGGGCCGACACCGTGCGCCTCTACACTATGTTCACCGCCCCGCCCGACCAATCCCTGGAGTGGTCCGACGACGGGGTCGAGGGGGCCCACCGGTTCCTGAAGCGGCTCTGGGCTCTGGCGGCGGGGAGCGCCTCGACCTCGGGTCCCGGTGATCTTTCCGCCCTGGACGCGGCCCAGAAGCGGGCTCGGCGCGAGATCCACGAGACCCTGAAGAAGGCTCTTTACGACTATGAGCGCCAGCAGCTCAACACGGTTGTCTCCGCCTGCATGACCATGGTCAACAGTCTCAACCGGCTGGGCGTCGCAGCGGGCGACCGCGCGGTGCTCCACGAGGGGCTTGGTATCCTGCTCCGGCTGCTCGCGCCCATCGCCCCGCACCTGACCCATCAGCTCTGGCGCGACCTCGGCTACGGCGCCGACATTCTGGACGCCGGCTGGCCGGCGCCGGACGAAGCGGCGCTGGCCCAGGACAGCATCGCATACGTGGTCCAGGTCAACGGCAAGCTGCGCGGCAAGGTCCAGGTGCCGGCCAGCGCCGAGACGGCCGCCATCGAGCGCGCCGCCCTGGCCGAGCCCAACACGCAGCGCCATCTCGCGGGCCTGCAGGTCGCCAAGGTCATCATCGTGCCCGGCAAACTGGTGAATATCGTCGCCCGATAGAGACAGACATCCGAGCGGTCCCGGGGGCATGAGAGAATCCCCGGAATCGAGGTCCGCGCTGATCAACCCTGGAACAGCCCATGATAAAGCCCGTCCAACGCCCTCTGCGCTCCCGCCTGCCTCTGTGGCTGGTGCTGATGTTCATGCTGTCCGGCTGCGGCTGGCAGCTGCGAGGCTCCGTGGATCTGCCCCAGCGGATCTCCCCGGTGTTTGTCAGGGGGGCCTCGGACTTCTCGCCCATGGCCAAGGCCGTCGAGCGCGCGCTCGCGGCCTCGGGGGCGCGCGTCGCCCAACACGCCGGCGAGGCCGCTAGCGTGCTGCACCTGCTGAGTGACGACGCCGACCGGCGCCTGGTCTCGGTCGACGGCCGCGGCAAGGCCCTGGAATTCGAGCTCATCGAGAGCGCCCAGTTCGAGCTGCTCGACGCCGCGGGCAAGCAGCTGGTGGGTCCCCAGCGGGTCAGCAGCCAGCGGGTCGTGCTCAACCCGGAGATCGAGACCCTGGGCAAGCAGCGTGAGGAAGAGGACACCCGCCGGGCCATGCGCGAGGACCTGGCGGTGGCCATCCTGGAGCGCCTGAGGGCGCAGCTGCACTGAGCCGTGCGGCTGCGGGTCGATCAGCTGGCGGCGCATCTGGCCCGGGGACTCGCCCCGGCCTACCTGATCAGCGGCGACGAGCCTCTGCAGACCGGCGAGGCGGCGGATGCCGTGCGCCGCGCGGCCCGCCATGCGGGTTACACCGAGCGCGAGGTCTTCGACGTTCAGGGCGCAGGCTTCGACTGGACAGTCCTGCGCATGGCCTCAGACAGCCTGTCCCTGTTTGCAGAGCGGCGCGTCTTCGACCTCAGGCTTGCCAGCGCCGCCATCGGGGCACCGGGCAGCGATGCCTTGAGCGCCTACGCCGCCAATCCGCCACCGGACACCCTGATGCTGGTCAGCTGCCCGCGCCTGGATCAGAAACAGGCGGCCCTGCGCTGGGTCAAGGCCCTGGATGGGCTGGGCGCGCTGGTGCAGGTCTGGCCCGTGGAGAGAGCGCGTCTGGGCCCCTGGATCGAGCAGCGCATGCGCTCCCGGGGGTTGGTCCCGGAGGCCGGCGTGGTGCCGATGCTCGCCGAGCGCATCGAGGGCAACCTGTTGGCGGCAGCTCAGGAGATCGACAAGCTTCTGCTGCTCAACGGCCCCGGCGTGGTGAGCGCCGAGGTGCTTGCCGACGCGGTGGCCGACAGCGCTCGCTTCGATGTGTTCGCCCTGGTCGATGCAGCCCTTGAAGGCCGGGCGGCGCGCTGCCTGCGTATGCTGGACGTGCTCAACGCCGAGGGCGTGCCCGAGCCCGTGGTGCTCTGGGCCCTGGCGCGGGAGATCCGCGAGCTGGCCGGTATGGCGTACCAGATGGCGGCGGGCGGAGACGCCGAGCGGGTACTGGCGGCCCACCGGGTCTGGGACAAGCGCAAGCCAGCCGTGCGCGCCGGCCTCGATCGCCTGCCCCTGGCGCGCTGGCAGCGCCTGCTCCAGGCGTGCGCCCAGGCCGACCGGGTGATCAAGGGGCGGGAGACCGGCGATGCCTGGCGGGTCCTGGGGGAGATCGCCCTGGGTATGGCCGGCGTCCAGACAGGACACCAGGTTGGGCTGCCGCCGTCTGGTAATCGGCCATGACGCTGGATCCTTGGTTGTTGAGCCCATTCCCGGGTGAAATCTGCTGGCCCGGTCTTGAGAGATTCATTTCTGGCTACGGGACAGGTTTCGGCAAGAGCCCATTCCCGGCAGGGCCCTGGAGGGGCAGGTCGGGGTGAGCAGCAACCCGACGCCCTGTCTCTATCGGGCTGCTAGAATGACGCCGTTTCCCCAGCGCGAAGAGCCCCATGTCCGAGACCATCACCGACGTCACCGCCTACATGCGCGACCTGGGCCGACGGGCCCGCCAGGCCTCCCGGACCCTGGCCGCGGCCAGCACGGCGCAGAAGGATCGCGCCCTGCTCGCGGTGGCCGACGACATCGAGGCCCAGCAGGCTGCGCTGCTCGAGGCGAACGGCCGGGACCTCGCTGAAGGGGCCGCCAAAGGACTGGATGCGGCGCTTCTCGACCGTCTCGATCTGACCCCGGCGCGCGTGGCCGCCATGGTCGAGGGGCTGCGCCAGGTGGCCGCCCTGGCAGACCCGATCGGGCAGATTTTCGACATGAGCTACCGTCCCAGCGGCATTCAGGTCGGGCGCATGCGCGTGCCCCTGGGCGTGGTGGGGGTCATCTACGAGTCGCGCCCGAACGTCACGGCGGACGCCGCGGCACTCTGCCTCAAGGCGGGCAACGCCACGGTGCTGCGGGGCGGCTCCGAGGCCTTCCACTCCATCCAGGCCATTGCTGCAAGCATCCGCCGCGGGCTCGAGGGGGCGGGTCTGCCCGCCGAGGCGGTGCAGGTGGTTGCCACCACCGACCGGGCCGCGGTGGGGGCCCTGATCAGCATGCCGGAGTACGTGGATGTGATCATCCCGCGCGGCGGCAAGGGGTTGATCGAGCGCATCAGCCGCGAGGCGCGGGTGCCCGTGATCAAGCACCTGGACGGCATCTGCCACGTCTACATCGACGATGAGGCGGACCTGGAGAAGGCGGTCCAGGTGGCCTTCAACGCCAAGACCCAGCGCTACGGCACCTGCAACACCATGGAGACCCTGCTGGTGGCCGAGGGCATCGCCGAGGAGGTGCTGCCGGTGCTGGGGGGTATGTACCGGGAGAAGGGCGTCGAGCTGCGTGGCTGCGAGACCACCCGCCGCCTGCTGCCCGGCTGCGTGCCCGCCACCGAGGCGGACTGGGCGACCGAGTACCTGGCGCCGATCCTCGCCGTGCGCGTGGTCAAGGACCTGGACGAGGCGATAGACCACATCCGCCGCTACAGCTCCCAGCACACTGATGCCATCGTCACCGAGAATTTCACCCGCGCCCGGCGCTTCCTGCGCGAGGTGGACTCCAGCTCGGTGATGGTCAATGCCTCCACACGCTTTGCTGACGGCTTCGAGTACGGTCTCGGCGCTGAGGTTGGCATCTCCACCGACAAGCTCCACGCCCGCGGCCCGGTGGGTCTGGAGGGGCTCACCTCGGTGAAGTTCATCGTGCTCGGCGACGGGCATGTCCGGAGCTGAGACGCCGGTGGACCGTAGACAGTAGACAGTAGACAGGGAAAGGATGGGCGCGTAGCGCCGGCTACAATGCTCCCATGATCGGGATCCTCGGCGGCACCTTCGACCCCATCCACTTCGGGCACCTGCGCCCCGCCCTGGATGTCTTCGAGGGCCTGGGCCTGCAGGAGCTGCGCCTCGTGCCCTTGCGTCTGGCCGTGCACCGCGAGCAGCCGGTCACCCCCGCCGAGATCCGCCTCGAGATGGTGCGGGCCGCCGTGGCTGGCCATCCCGGGCTTGTGGCCGACGACCGGGAGCTGCGCCGCGACGGTCCCTCCTACACCCTGCACACCCTGCAGTCCCTGCGCGCCGAGCTCGGCGAGCGGCCGCTCTGCCTGCTGATCGGCGCCGACGCCTTCAACGGATTTCTCCAGTGGCACGAGCCCGAGCGGATCTGCGCCCTGGCCCATCTGGTGGTGATGCAGCGCCCGGGCGCGGTGCTCCCGGCCGATGCCGGACTCCGGGCGCTGGTACAGGCGCGCCTGGCAAGCGATCCAGAGGCGCTGCGTGCGGCCCCGGCCGGAAGGGTGATCCGGTATCCGGTTACCCAGCTCGCTATCTCCGCGTCCGACATCCGCCGACGCGTCGCCGCGGGGCGCAGTCCCGCGTTCCTCTTGCCCGAGCCGGTCCGCGAGATCATCCTGGGCGGACGGCTCTACGGCGCGCGCTGATCCGCCGATCCCATCGAATCGGGTATGATGACGGCAGGTTTTCCCCAAACGACAGGTAGTTGGATGCAGCTTGAAGCGTTGCGCGATCTGGTTCTAAAGGCTCTGGACGACATGAAGGCCCGCGACGTAGTGGTGATCGATGTGCGTGGCAAGACGAGCATCACCGACCTCATGGTGATCGCCTGCGGCACCTCCGATCGCCACGTGAAGTCCGTCGCCGAGGCAGTCGCCTTCCAGGCCAAACAGGCCGGGGAGCCCCCCCTCGGCACCGAAGGCATTGAGCAGGGCGAGTGGGCGTTGATCGATCTCAACGGCGTGGTGGTCCACGTCATGCTCCCCAAGGTGCGCGACTTCTACCAGATAGAGCGTCTCTGGTCGGTGGATGCGGCGCCCGCCACGGCCAGGGAGCCGGTCGCTCGCGACAGCGGCTGACCGGCCGCGCTGGTGCCGGCGCTGTGGTTTTCCGTATTCTTCGCCGGCCATGAGCTACTGCCCCTGCCGCAATTGCGGACCCCGGTGCTGTTCACCCTAGAAACGGCAGTTGACCGCTCCGAACAGCGATCGAGTGATGGGTTGGACCAAGGTCATGGACAAACTCGATACTCACCCATTGGGTGATGGTCGCTACGACCACCAGGGCACGCACCGCGCGGCGCCTGGCTGCGTTATAACTCGTTGGCATAGATCTACTATTCCGCCTCGTTATGCCTTGCCAGACCACGCGGCACGCACCCTGGCAGCCGTTCAACTGCCGCTTCTAGGTTCACTGGTGGGCGCCCATGATCACCGCGCCGATTCGCTCGATGTTGACCAGGGCGTCGAAGAGCTCGCGCCCCGCAACTCGGCTGATCTGCACCAGCCCGTTGCCGACCGGGGTGAGCGTTCCGTCTATCTTCTCGCCCGACTCAGCCGCAAGGCCACTCGTTTCCCGGTCTGCTGGTATAGAACGTCATACATGGTCGCATCAGGTTGCATTTTGGGCCTCATCTCGTACGTCAACGTCCGATGGCACCGGCGAGCGAGGCAGCCGGCACGATCAGGCGCGTCTATAGAGTTGCGGTGGCTGCGTCCGGTGCGCACCCTGATCGGCGATGTCCGGCTCACCGCATTGGCCTCGGCTAGATCGTCATGGGCGCATCCCCGCGGGCGGCAACTCCGGACCGCACGGCCGCCAGTCATTGATCCCGCGGCGAGTCAGACCCCCAGATGATCGACTTTCCCCGCGAGCCCGAGCGGCGCGAGCGCTTCACCCACGGGATGCTGAGCGCAGCCAGCCTCTTGCCGGACGCCGACCTGGCCCCCTTGTGGGCGGCTTACGGCGATCACCCCTCGACGATGCGCCGGTTGCTGCATCTGCAGCGCGAGATCGCCCAGGGTCTTGATGGGGGCGAGCCCCGAGTCCCGTACGCTCCGGGCGACATTCCTGCCGTCCGCGACTGGATCGACGGTCTGCGCGCGGGCATCGAGCTGTATCAGGAGGACTTCACCGATCTCAACGATCGGCACCCGGGGTCCGCATTCGCCCTGGTGGCGCTGCAGAGCTACAACGATGACGCGCTCGCCGAAGGGCTCGGGCTGCGCGACAGCCTTGAGTGGGATCTTCGCCGGCATCCGGAGAACATCCCCGAGCTGCTCGGCGGGATCTATCGAGAGTACCGCTCGGAGCCCGGCCTCGATTTATCGGACCTGCCCGAGTACCCGCCCGAGATGCTCGCCGGGATGTCGGATGATGAGCTGCTCGATCTCGTCTGGGGCGAAGGCGATCTGCTGCCCCTGGGCGCGGTTCAGGAGTGCGCGAAGCGCGGCGACACCCTGCTGGAGCCATTGGTGAGCGAGTTGGCGCGGATCGGCGAGGCCGACCTGGAAGGGCAGGCTTGGTGGGTCCTGCTGCACGCCCCCATGATCCTCGGCCTGATGAGCGGCGAGCGGGCGGCGGAGGCGCTAGTCGAGGTCTTCACCCGCGTGCATGAGCAAGACGCGGACGTAGTCGAATGGCTCTCGGGCTACTGGCCGGCACTGTGCCGAAACAAGACGGCGCACACCGCTGAGCCCATGCGCCGGATCGCCGAAGACCAACGCCTGCACTGGGAGCCGCGGATCGAGGCCCTAGGCTGCGCGCTGAGCGCGGCGCAGCAGGCGGGCGCGTCCTCCCTCGAGCAGGCCATCGACTGGGTGGCCGGAATCTGCACCGACGAGCGCGAGGAAGAGAGCTTGCGCTTCGCCGTCGCGCAACACCTGCTCGATCTGCCCCGTCCCCGCCACCGGCGACTGCTCCAGGAGATGGCCGCAAGGCAGGCCGAAATGGGGCTGATCGCGGTCTATTTCGCCCCCGAGGACGTCGAGCTGGCCTTCAGGGAGGGTGACAGGCCCGAGTGGGAGAATTTTGCCGACCCCTGGGAGCAGCTCTACGACCCGGTCCAGATCATCGAGCGCCGGCGCCGCTGGGCGGCCGAGGCCGACGGTGAAGACGACGACCCGTTCTCCGACGATTGGGCGGACCTGGCCGACATGGAGCCCGTGGAGACCTCCCTCCGCGAGTCCCCGAAGGTCGGCCGCAACGACCCCTGCCCGTGCGGCAGCGGCAAGAAATACAAGAAGTGCTGCATGAGCAAGCAGTCGCACTGATGACCCTTCGCCCGCCGGGTCCCGACTGGGCCGCCCTGTAGGAGCCGCGCCCCCTCGGCGATCGGAGCACAATCGGAGCCCCCATCGGCCAGAGGGCGGGCCTCCCACACAGGTCCCCCCGGCCCCGCCCGCTCCCGTAGGAGGCGAGCCCTCTCGGCGACCGGAGCACGAGCGGAGCCCCCATCGGCCAGAGGGCTGGCCTCCTACACAGGTCCCCCCCGGCCCCGCCCGCTCCCGTAGGAGCCGAGCCCCTCGGCGACCGGAGCACGATCGGAGCCCCCATCGGCCAGAGGGCTGGCCTCCCACACAGGGCCCCCCCGGCCCCGCCCGCTCCCGTAGGAGCCGAGCCCTCTCGGCGACTCGGAGCACGACCAGAGCCCCCCATCGGCCAGAGGGCTGGCTCCTACACAGGTCCCCCCCGGCCCCGCCCGCCCCCGTAGGAGGCGAGCCCCTCGGCGACCGGAGCACCAGAGCCCCCATCGGCCAGAGGGCTGGCTCCTACACAGGTCCCCCCCGGCCCCGCCCGCTCCCGTAGGAGGCGAGCCCTCTCGGCGACCGAAGCACGACCAGAGCCCCCCATCGGCCAGAGGGCGGGCCTCCCACACAGGTCCCCCCCGGCCCCGCCCGCTCCCGTAGGAGGCGAGCCCTCTCGGCGACCGGAGCACGATCGGAGCCCCCATCGGCCAGAGGGCTGGCCTCCTACACAGGTCCCCCCGGCCCCGCCCGCCCCCGTAGGAGCCGAGCCCTCTCGGCGACCAACCACCGTACCGAGCCGGCGGTGGTGCCCCCTCTCCAGGCACGTTGGCTTTCCTTCAAAGCGACACCAGGAGGGCAAAGCCATGGACCATCACCCGAGGGCAGGCCCCGTCCGCGCCCCGCTCCGACCCTCGCGATGGTGGGGCGCTGCGCCCCCACCGCCGATCTCGGCCCGCACCGGCCGTGGCCCGCCCAGCGCTGCCCGGTGCCTCGCAAGGCCAGCCTTTTTCGCGACAAGCTCAGTCTGTGAGCCTGTGCCCATGCTATCCATAGTCTTGAAACGCGATCGACTCCACGGCCGCTCCCGGCTGCGCGGGACAGGAGGAAAAAGGACCGAGATGGCCTGCCCGGAATGCGCTCTCCGGCTCTACACACCGCTCTCTTGCTATCGTGCGATTAGCGCGGTCGAAACGGACATGGCTGACTGGGCGGTCGCCCGCATGGGAATTGCTCCGCGTGCTCAAGGTCGCTATGTGTTTCGCACCCAGTCCCCGCGACCCTAATCGTCACCCGATGGTGTGCTTGCCTGGCCTTCCAGGCTAG